>NZ_AXBA01000103.1 GCF_000473085.1 Azorhizobium doebereinerae UFLA1-100 | reverse complement strand
CCCCAGGTGTAGCCGATGCGCCGGCTCTTCTCGACCACCAGCACGCGAGTGCGCGGATCGTCCAAGATGTCGATGCCGGCGCCCTGATAGGGCAGCAGCAGGCTGGGCAGGCGCCCGGCCGCATGGGCCTGCGGCAGCGCGAACAGGCTGGCCCGCCGCGCCTCCGCCCACTCCTGCTCGGACACCGGCCCGCCGCTAAGAGAGAGGCCATTCATGGCTTGGCCCGGATGCCGAGGATCTGCGCCTTGATGGCGTCCACGGTGTCGGCCGACAGGCCCTTGGCCTTGGCCACCGCATCCACCGTGCTGGAGGCCTTCACCGTGAACTCCTTGAGGATCTTGGACTTGGTGTCGGCGGAGATCCGCTTGGCTTCCTCCGCATGCTTGAGGGCGCGCGAGGCCATCATCAGCATCTCGGCGGTGTCGCCGTCCGCTTTCAGCTCACCCGCCTCTTCCAGCATCTCGAAGGTGAGGGTCTTGATGGTCTCGGACAGCAGCAACGTGATCTGCTCGGCGGTCTCGCCCTCGAACTTGGGAGTGAGGATGGCGGCGATGGCGCGGGTCTCCTCCAGGCGCCGGCCGACGGTGGCGAGGCGCATGGCCCGGCGGTTGAAGGACGAGCGCGACACCTGCGGGATCTTGTCGGGATCGGTGAGGCCCTCGCCCCAGGCGGCGGCGCGCAGGCGCTCGTTGAAGCCGTCGAGGATCTCCACCTGGGTGAGGCTGCGATCCTTGAGGGCGGTGAAGGCCCAGCTGACGGCTTCATCCGCCCAGTCCGGCAGGCGGTCGATGGCGTCGAGGCGCCCGCGGCCGGCCATGTCAGGCCTCCGGCCGCGACGGACGCTTCACGCCCTCGATCACCGCCTCGCGGTCCAGGTGCCGGCGGCCGAGGCCGGTGAGGCTGGCTACCTTCACGCTGCCCGCCTCCACCAAAGTGACCGCGCCCATCTCGGCCAGATAGGCCAGCTCCCCATGCACCCAGGCGCGCTCGCGCTTGATGCCGAAGGTGCGCAGCTGCTCTGTGAGCAGGCTGGAATTGAGGGTCTCATTGACCTCGCCCGCCAGTGCCCGCAGCAGGATGAGGCGGGCCTCCTCGCGGATCAGGCGTTCCATGCTCATGACCGTGCCCTCCGGCTGCGCGCCTCTTCCAGCAGGAACTCC
>NZ_AXBA01000102.1 GCF_000473085.1 Azorhizobium doebereinerae UFLA1-100 | reverse complement strand
CATCGCCACACGATATGACCGGCTCGCGACCAACTTCCTGGCCGCCGTCTCCATCGCCGCAGCCGTAAGCTACTGGTTATGAGTCTGGGCCCTAACCCTCTGTCCGCAGCGTAAGTGGTGACTATATGACAGCTCTCGCCGAGACGACCAACGGGGCGCCATGCAAGCGTGCCTCAAACGTAACGGCTTCAGAGGCGTCCGCGCCGGTCCGGCGGGACCGCATCCGCTCCCTTATCAACCGCAAAAGAAATACAGCGCTACCCAAAAAACAAACAGAGCGACGATATATATTATAGTTATAAATATTATTACCTCCATATCCCGCTCCCTTCAAAAAGGACACGCCCCTCACATTTCGGATGTGAATAAGAGGGAAGCGCAGTCGCGTGGCCAGATTCGTTCGCAAAACCAAGCGTTATCTTCTGATCTGACGGATGCGGAATTGAAGCTGATCGCGCCACTGATGCCGGAACTGGCCGCCTAGACATCCCCGAGAAATCGGGTTTGGCGAAGCCATCAACGCGGTACGCTATCTGGTGCGCTCGGGCTTGGGCCATTGGCGGACCGTTTACGGCCGATTCCGGAAACTGGCGCGTCGGTCCTGTTCCAGACCATTCAAGATGTCGAACTCATGCGGAACCGCGAGCAGGCCGGGATAGAGTTCATCTGATGTTGAGGCGCAAATTGGCTAGTATCAATGGCATTCGAAAGACCGCTGAGGGCCCGCAAGGTAGACAGAATCTCTACGATGGAAATTATTCTTCCATTCGGAAGAATGCGGAGCATCGGATCTCCGAAAGCCTCATTTCTTCTCTCTGCCCAACTTAATAAAACCTTGCGTTTTTGAAATAAGTTCATTAAATTGCAATTAAATACATCAGTGGGCCCAGATATGCAAATTTCATCGCATTCACACCCAAAATACC
Organism: Azorhizobium doebereinerae UFLA1-100; assembly: GCF_000473085.1. Taxonomy (GTDB): domain Bacteria; phylum Pseudomonadota; class Alphaproteobacteria; order Rhizobiales; family Xanthobacteraceae; genus Azorhizobium; species Azorhizobium doebereinerae. The sequence continues at coordinate 257 of NZ_AXBA01000102.1, read as the reverse complement.
CGAAACGCTCAATTTTATCCGTCGCCTTACACATAGTCTCCTCCCCATAGCAGCTGGGTTGACTGCCATTTTTACATGCATTTGCATAATGGCTCGCTACGAGCGTAATGAATCCTTGAGCTCGATGTCAAGTCCGTATTATTTTGTCATAACGCTGTATATTATACTGCCAAATACCCAAATATTGACTTGTTCGTAACATCGATTGTGACATAAAGATGTATAGTCAGGGCGCGGTGTTGGCCATTCCCCCCCCC
>NZ_AXBA01000101.1 GCF_000473085.1 Azorhizobium doebereinerae UFLA1-100 | reverse complement strand
TCGCCGCGCACCTCGGACAAGGCGATCTCCAGCCGCTGCGCCTGGCTGGCGGACGGCATGTGGCGGATGTCGCCCTCGATGGTGGTGGTGCGGTCCTCGACCTTGTCCACGCGGTCCTCAAGCGCCGCGAGGCGCCCGGTGGAGGCCTTGTCCACCAGCGCCTTCTCCAGCGCCGCCACGCGGTCGGCCGCCGCCTTGGAGCGGTAGGTCCAGACATAGAAGCCCAGCGTGAACAGCGAGACGCAGAGCGAGCCCCAATTGGCGATGTTGCCCGGTTCCATGCGTCACCGGGCGAGGCGCGCGCCGAAGATGCTCTTCACCGTATGGCCGCCGCCATAGATGGTGAGCCACACAGCCGAGATGCCCAGCACCTGGTCGTAGGGCGTGCCCACGGACTTGCCGATCAGGGCCGAGATCCACGGCGCCAGCAGGAAGGTCTGGCCGACGATGGCCACCACCAGCCAGCTCATGGCCGGGCGCCAGGCGTAATGGAACGCGCCCTTGGTGGCCTCGGTGGTGGCGAGCTGGGCGGCGAGCGCCTGGCCGGCCTGGATGACCGAGACCCACTCGTTGCTGCGCTCGGCCTCCAGCGTCTGGAGCTTCTCCTGCACCTGCGGATCGGTGGCCACCGCCTCGGCGACGGCCTCCGGGGTCTCCTCCGAGGCGCCGAGCGTCTCCGCCAGCACCTTGCCGACCGAGCCGCCCAGTGGCCCGCCCAAGGCGGTGCCGAGCACCGGGGCTCCCAGCTTGATCACCTGGGATGCGAGAGACGACCAATCCATCAGCGCCAATCCTCCGCAATGAGCTTGTATTTGCGCACCAGCAGGACGCCGGCCGCGACCACGACGGCGAGGCCGAGCGCGAGGCCGGCGACTGTGAGCGCGGAATTGAACGGGTGCGGCTCGCTGGTGCCGGAGCCCGTGGCCAGCGTGCCGCCGGCCGCCACCGCCGCGGTCTCCCGCTTGGTGCCCTTGGCCACCACCGCCAGAGGCGGCTTCGGCGTATCCACCTGCTGCGGCATGGGCAGCGGTGCGGCGCGTACCACGCCGGCCGTGCGCAGCGCCTCCGTGATCTTGCCCTCGAACAGGTCCGCCTCGGCCTCGCGGCGCCGGGTCAGACCCGCCAGCACCTTGCCGCCGCCCTTGTTCCAGCGCGCCATGACGGCGCGCACCTCGGCCTTGCGGCCGGCC
>NZ_AXBA01000100.1 GCF_000473085.1 Azorhizobium doebereinerae UFLA1-100 | reverse complement strand
CGAGATAAAGGGTGGCCCCGCCTATTTGCTTGCGGTCGAGATGCACGAAACGTCTCCATGTGAAGGACGCTCGCGGCGCTCGGGTTTGGGCTCGGGGGGCCTCAGGGCATTCAGGGTGCCGCAGCGGCGGCACTTGATCTCGATGGTGCCGGAGATGGCACCCCGGCCGGCGCGGAACAGAAGCGCGCGGCAGGTTCCACAACGGATGTTCTCCACTTGTTAAGGCCTTGCGGGTTAGCGGCCCCATCGGGGGACCGTTCCGCTCTGTTCGGTCGCGCGGGTTGATGCTGCCAGGCTGGCCCGCGTTCGGGGCGCTCGCGCCCCGCCCCACCTCAGGCGATAGTGCCGCCCTCCGGGTCGCCGGCCATGGTGCCGGTGCCGGAGGCGCCGCCGCCGCCACCGCTCCCCTCATCATCCTCGCTGTCCGTCTCCTGCTTGGCCTCCTTGGTCTCCAAAGTGATGGTGGTGATCCAGCCGGAGCCGGGCTGGATGTCGTGCTCGACGCTTTCGGCGCACCAGGTGGTGCCGTCCGCGTCGGGGCCGAAGCCGGTCACCTTCACCGGGCAGCCGGCGACGGCCGCCGGGTCGCCCGCGCCGGTCACCTGGCCGGTGGCGGACTGGCGCCCGCGTTCGCGGGCCGCCGCGCGGGCGCCGTGGCGGGCCTCGTCCTTCGAGGGCCAGGGATGCGGACGGCTGAGGCGGCCCTTGCCGCCTTGCTCCGTCTCGTCCTCATCCTGCCAGGTGCCGGTCTCTTCGTCGTACCAGCGGCCCTGGCTGGTCTCGTAGGCACCGCGCGGCTCGAATTCGAAGGCGAAGTCATAGGCCGGGTCATAGGCGATGGTGACAATGGGCAGCGCCCCGCCCGAGGCGGTGCGGCCGGCGCCGCGCTCGGTCATCATCACCTTGCCGCCCGCCACCTTGATCGCCCCGCCGAAATCGTCGGCAAGGTCGGACAGGAAGTCCAGTGCCTCCTGCTGCACGCGGGCGCGGTAGGGAATGGCAATCGCCTTCAGCGTCGGATCGACCACCGCCTGAAGGCCGAGGCCCTTGGCCACGTCGGACACGATGGCGCCCAGCGTCGCCTTGTCCCAATGGCCGCTGTCCACGGACTTGGCNTTGTCGATCAAATCGGCCGCCCGGCACTCCACGCTCATGTCGTGGCCGCCCTCGGGATTGCCGCGAAGGCCGGTGCGCTGGACGGTGTAGA
>NZ_AXBA01000099.1 GCF_000473085.1 Azorhizobium doebereinerae UFLA1-100 | reverse complement strand
GGAGTTCCTGCTGGAAGAGGCGCGCAGCCGGAGGGCACGGTCATGAGCATGGAACGCCTGATCCGCGAGGAGGCCCGCCTCATCCTGCTGCGGGCGCTGGCGGGCGAGGTCAACGAGACCCTCAATTCCAGCCTGCTCACCGAGCAGCTACGCACCTTCGGCATCAAGCGCGAGCGCGCCTGGGTGCATGGGGAGCTAGCCTATCTCGCCGAGATGGGCGCCATCTCGCTGATGGCCGCCGGCAGCGTGAAGGTGGCGACGCTGGCCGGCCTCGGCCGCCGGCACCTGGACCGGGAGGCGGTGATCGAGGGCGTGAAGCGTCCGTCGCGGCCGGAGGCCTGATATGGCCGGCCGGGGGCGCCTCGACGCCATCGACCGCCTGCCGGACTGGGCGGATGAAGCGGTGGCCTGGGCCTTCACCGCCCTCAAGGATCGCAGCCTCACCCAGCTGGAGATCCTCGACGGCTTCAACGAGCGCCTGCGCGCCGCCGCCTGGGCCGAAGGCCTGACCGATCCCGACAAGATCCCGCAGGTGTCGCGCTCGTCCTTCAACCGCCGCGCCATGCGCCTGGCGAGCGTCGGCCGGCGCCTGGAGGAGACCCGCGCCATCGCCGCCATCCTCACCCCGAAGTTCGAGGGCGAGACCGCCGAGCAGATCACCTTGCTGCTGTCCGAAACCATCAAGACGCTCACCTTCGAGATGCTGGAGGAGGCGGGCGAACTGAAGGCGGACGGCGACACCGCCGAGATGCTGATGATGGCCTCCCGCGCCCTGAAACATGCGGAGGAGGCCAAGCGGATCTCGGCCGACACCAAGTCCAAGATCCTGAAGGAGTTCACCGTGAAGGCCTCCAGCACCGTGGATGCGGTGGCCAAGGCCAAGGGCCTGTCGGCCGACACCGTGGACGCCATCAAGGCGCAGATCCTCGGCATTCGGGCCAAACCATGAGCGAAGTCACCATGAGCGCGCTTGGCCAGAGCGGCGGCCCTGTCTCAGAGCAGGAATGGGCGGAGGCGCGGCGCGCCAGCCTGTTCGCGCTGCCGCAGGCGCATGCGGCCGGGCGCCTGCCCAGCTTGCTGCTGCCCTATCAGGGCGCGGGCATCGACATCTTGGATGATCCGCGCACCCGCGTGCTGGTGGTCGAGAAGAGCCGGCGCATCGGCTACACCTGGGGCCTCGCCGCCCATGCGGTGCTGAAAGCCTCCCGCGCCCGCACGGCGCG
>NZ_AXBA01000098.1 GCF_000473085.1 Azorhizobium doebereinerae UFLA1-100 | reverse complement strand
GGCGGGGCGGGCATGAGCGAGGTTCCGCCTCTGCCGCACCTTCTGTCCGCGCTGCTGCCGGCCGCTGGCCTGGCGCGGGTGTTGGCCTTTGCCTCCGAGCATGGCGGGCGGCGGCTCTCCATCCCCAAGCGGGCGGGCGAGGAGCACCGCCTGGTGGCGCTGCTCGGGCGGGAGGGGGCGGACCTTTTGTGCGCCATGTATGGGGGCGAGACGATCACCGTGCCCATGGGGCCCGCGGGGACGCTGGCGGCGGCGCGCCTGAGGATGGCGCGCGCGCTGGCGGAGGGGGCGTCCATCGATGAGGCGGCGGGACATGCCGGCCTGCATCGGCGGACGGCGCAGAGGATGCGGGCGCGGGTGAAGGATGAGGAGGACGGAGGACAGACTCGGTTGTTTTAGTCTCGGCGGTCATGGGGTAAACGCATTCGGGCGGCTGTGCGCCACGAGTGGAACTTTCCGTATGCATGTCTGAACTCCGGTGTGGGGCCGATAGCGGAATGTCCGTTTCAGAGCCGGGTCGCGGGGATAGCTGACATTCACGCAGAGTCGGCTGCCGACCAACACACGTCGTTCCTATGCAGTGCGGTGAATGTCGGCTCGCGCCGAAACCGGCCATTCGCAAATCTGACAGCTGCCGGGCATAAAGGTGCCCCACATTGGGCCATTCCGGGCGTTGAAAGCGAATCCTGGAAGTCGACGGTCGTTCTGGTGATGCCGATGGACGCAACGGGGCAGCAAGCGGACCTTGGTTCAGATTGCTCTTGGCCACCGCGAACGATGCTTTATTACGCGATATCCGTCTGGTAGTTGTCGCAGTGACGCATCCATATGACAGATTCCAGCCAATAACGACGGCAGTCGGAATATGAAATCACTGGTCGAGCTGACCGTCCGCTGCGTGCGCGCTCTGGGCACGCGATTGCGATATTGCTGGCGGCGCTGGCGGACGAGGAAACAGGGCATGCAAATTCAGATCGCGGGCGTGTCCGGTCTCGTTGACAGCTTCGAGGAACTGCTCGCAACGCACGGGGTAAGCATCCCTAGACACGCCTCGACCGGCGCCGACATGCTTCCTCTCTGGCGGATCCTCAACACAATCAGAGCGGGGTTCACCGGCACGCCCGGCGACATGCGCCTCGAGTATACCGCTGGGCTGGCGGTCCACGACCTCGCCGCGAAGGTGCTGGCTGTGAAGGACCATCCGGACTTCCCGACGCTAGGGCCCAGACTCATAACCAGTAGCTTACGGCTGCGGCGATGGAGACGGCGGCCAGGAAGTTGGTCGCGAGCCGGTCATATCGTGTGGCGAT
>NZ_AXBA01000097.1 GCF_000473085.1 Azorhizobium doebereinerae UFLA1-100 | reverse complement strand
GTGGATGCCCCCTCCAGCGGGCACGTATTGTGTCCGGGCAGCGCCGTGGTGGCGCTTTCAGGGGAGGAGCACATGCCAGATGTTCATGTCCTTGCGATCGACCTGGCCAAGCGGAGTTTCCAGGTTTGCGGCACGGATCGGGGCGGGGCGGTTCTGTTCAACCGAACGGTGTCCCGCACGAAGCTGATCCAGCTGTTGAGCGCGCAGCCGCCCTGCATCGTGGCGATGGAAGCCTGCGCAACGAGCCACTACTGGGGCCGGTTTGGTCAAGGCCTTGGACACGATGTTCGGCTGGTTCCGCCGATCTACGTGAAGCCCTTTGTGAAGCGGCAGAAGAATGATGCCGCTGACGCGGCCGCGATCGCCGAAGCCGCGCTGCGTCCGAACATGCATTACGTCGCGGTCAAGAGTGCCGAGCAACAGGCTCGTGCAGTAGCCTTCCGGACCCACCAGTGTTTTGTCCGCCAGCGTACCCAGCTGATCAATGCCCTGCGTGGCCATCTGGCGGAGTTCGGGTTGATCGTCGCCCAGGGACCGGCTCACCTGAAGCAGATCGTCGAACTGCTCGACCAAGCAGGGCCGGAGGTGCCGGACGCCGTCAGAGAGATCGTCCGGCTCTACCTCGATCAGATCGACGTTCTCACGCTCAAAATCGAAGAGCTGCATCGCGGGCTCAGGGATGCAACCCAGGAAAATGCCGAGATGCGCCGTCTCTGCACGGTCCCCGGTGTCGGTCCTGTGACAGCTGGCGCTGTCCTCGCCTTTGCCCCCGATCTGCGCGCCTTCTCGAGCGGGAGGAACTTTGCGGCTTGGCTGGGGCTCGTGCCGAAACAGCGATCGACGGGCGGCAAGACGCGGCTCGGCGGTGTCAGCAAGATGGGGCAGACCGACATCCGCCGGCTTCTAATCGTCGGCGCCATGAGCCGAATCCGATGGATTGTCCGCAAGGGCATCCTCCCAGGGAGCTGGCTTGGGAACCTCGTCGGGCGCAAACCTCGCATGGTCGCCGCCGTCGCCTTGGCGAACAAGATGGCCAGGATCATCTGGGCGATCATGACAAGGGAGGAAAATTACAGGATGGCGTGAGCGGTCGCCTTCCTCAGAAGGGGACAACTATCGCCTCGGGGTCCTCGGACCCCGGCAAGGAGATCGACTGACGACCTATGCGGCAAGGACTTCAATGTTCAGGACGGGGAAAACCAGTCCCGGGGCTCGAGCGCAAAGCTCTCTGAACCGATCTGGACCCTGTTCTTCGAACTGCATACCGGCCCCGTGGCGCAGGTCACGACCAGAGGCCTGACACACGACCGATAGAAGCGCCAAGCCGCCGAAGCCTGTCAGAAGAAACCCCT
>NZ_AXBA01000096.1 GCF_000473085.1 Azorhizobium doebereinerae UFLA1-100 | reverse complement strand
ACGTTACAAAACTCCGGCGGCGCACCCAGCCCGCCGCCGTGAGTAGGGGCCGGAAACTCTAACGGCCGGCGGTCCAAGAAATGGTCTCGGATCAACCAACCGCCAGGGCGAACTCAGAGCTGGATAAAGGCTGGGGGCAACGTCAGACGGGTTCTCTGCGAGGGTGAGTGCTTCATCGGCAACGTGCCCGAGATCGATCCGGCAACCCGCTTCACCTACAGCTATGACATGGCCGCCGTCCGTGACTGTTTGATCCCGGGCTTTGATGGTGCAGTCTTTCGCAGGAATGGAAGGGTGCGCTATGGGCGAGGTTCTACACGGAAGCGCCACGACGACAGAGGCGATCCGTCGAGCGATACAGCATAGTCAAGAGAGCCTGAGGGCGCTAGCGAAGCGCTATGGCATCAATCAGAAGACCGTCGCGATGTGGAAGAGACGCACTTCGTCCGCCGATCTGCCGACTGGTCCGAAAGAGGCGAGATCGACCGTGCTCTCGGTCGAGGAGGAGGCGGTGATCGTCGCCTTTCGGCGCTATACGCTGCTGCCGTTGGACGACTGCCTCTACGCGCTGCAGCCGACGATTCCGCATCTGACGCGCTCGTCACTGCATCGCTGCCTCCAGCGCCATGGCATCGGCCGGCTGCCCGATATCGAGGGCGACAAGCCAGCGAAGAGGAAGTTCAAGGCCTATCCGATTGGCTATTTCCACATCGACATCGCGGAAGTGCGCAGCGCACAGGGCAAGCTGCACATGTTCGTCGCCATCGACCGCACGTCGAAGTTCGCCTTCGTCGAGCTGAACGAGAAGGCCGCCACTGCCGTCTCCTGCTGCGCCTGATCGAAGCGGTTCCCTACAAGATCCACGCCGTGCTGCCCGACAACGGCATCCAGTTCACGACGCCCGGTGCCGGCGGATCGGCCGTGCCGCTGATCAGGGAGGCAATGGCCAATGGAGAGTTCTTCCGAGCTCATGCCTTCGAATACGCCTGCGCCATGAACGACATCGACCATCGTACGACCAAGGCCAAGCACCCGTGGACCAATGGCCAAGTCGAGCAACTGAAGCGGACCATCAAGGATGCCATCGTCAAGCGCTTCTACTACGAGAGCCATGATCAATTGCGTCGGTATCTCGCCGACTTCATCACCTCCTACAACTTCGCCCGCAGGCTTAAGACGCTCGGCGGCCTCACACCCTACGAGTTCATCTGCAAACGCTGGATGATCGAGCCCGATAGGTTCAAGCTCGATCCAACCCATCAAACTCCGGGACTAAACATCTAGCGATGCACCGGTCGATCTGGGTGATCTGAGAGCTGAGCAGTTCGATGAACGCCACGATCTGGGCGCCGATCTCCTCCTGGCCGGCGCTGTGGC
>NZ_AXBA01000095.1 GCF_000473085.1 Azorhizobium doebereinerae UFLA1-100 | reverse complement strand
GGCCGACGTGCCCTGGCCCGGCTTGGTGGGGCCTTTGACCAGGCGCGGCGACACGCGCGCCGCGCCCGGCGGCGCGCTGGAGATCACCCACAGGCGCCGCGCATCCTCGAAGCGCTGGCCGGATGCCGCCTCCGGCGAGGCGCCGCCATTGGCGCCGGAGAAGCCGACGACGGTCGACCCCGACGCGCTGGTTCCGCCGATGCTGTTGGAGGTGCCGATGATGGCGCCGGCGGCATCGAGCCAGACCAGATCCGCATAGACCTGCACCGCCCGGTGGTTCCCGGTGGAGATGGAGAACTGGTACAGCTCGCCGGCCTGGACCGAGGGCGGATTGCCGGCGCCGTCCAGGAAGTCGAAGCCGCTATAGGCGTTCGCCTCGTCCGGCTGGATCAGGAACCAGCCGTTGACGCCCGGCGGCACCCAGACGGAGTGCTCACCGAGCACGCCCGCCACGCCGGAGGTCATGTTGGCCGGCCCCCACATGCTCACGCCGGACAGGCCGGCCGCGCCGCTGGCGTTGGGCAGGCGGTTGCCGGCCCCGCCGATGGTGGCGAAGCTCCGCGCCACGCTGTCGAGCGAGGCGGAGGCCTCGATCCGCGCCTTGAGGGCGGGCGTCAGCCAGATGCGCGCGGCGCTCTCCACCACGGCCGAGGCCGGGATCGAGCCCGTGACGATGTCATGGACCAGATCCTCGGCCTGGGCGATGCCGGTTTCGAGCGCGGCCAGCGCGGCGCGCATGTCCTCCAGCTGGGGCGCGACATTGGCCTGGATCACCTCCAGCGCCTGCCCGGTGCCGAGCGCGATCAGGGCCTCGAAATCCGCCTTGATCGCCTCCAGGGCGCGCAGGCGCAGGCCGACGCTGACCAGGGCCGCGTCCCATGCCGCCTTGTTGAGGCGCATGTCCTGCGGCGCGGCATAGTCGTCAGACGGGCTCGGCAGCAAGGACGGCATCGGCCCCGTTCTCCGTGATGAGCAGGACGAGCAGATCGCCGCGCAGGGTGAGGTCGCCGCGCGGCTTGAAGCGCACGCCGGCCGCCGCGGCCGGCCGCGCCAGCGCCACCCGATAGGCGCGCGCGGGTTCGATGGGGCCGGACAGGCCCGGTGCGGTGATCGCGTCAGCGGATGAAGCGTCGGCGGATGTAGCGTCAGTCATGGGCTGGCCTCACAAAGCGTAGAGGGCGATGTTCTGGATGAAGGGCAAGTCGGTGACGGTGGTGGTGGTCATGTCCACCCGCGCCCGTGCCTCGGTGACCGGCGCCGCCAGGACGAAGGTGGCCAGCACCGTGCGCTTCTGCGCATTCACCAGGTCGGGGGTGACCACCACGGCCGAGGGCGCCAGAACGCTGGTGCCGGTGACCAGCTTCGGCGCCACGCTGTGGCGGG
>NZ_AXBA01000094.1 GCF_000473085.1 Azorhizobium doebereinerae UFLA1-100 | reverse complement strand
CCCGCCGTGGTCTACTTCAACGCCATCGAAACCGATCAGCAGGCATGCAGAGTAGCTTAATCCGCCCAGGATTCTGTCCAAGGATTGGAGGGTAGCTCAACCCGCCCGATTCGGGAATCCGATTTATGGGTCTGTGACCTAGATGTCCGCTACGGTGCACGGGGTGGTACCGCCTGCGCGGAATTCTCCTGGGAAGGTCACGACGAAACCGACCCGATCTGCGGCCGGTGCTGGGTGGAAATCGGCACCGCCGGACGCCTCATCGGCCATTTCTACATGCACAGCGGCGACGAATCAGGCTTCGTCTGCGAGCCGGACTGACTTCTTCAACAGCCTGCTAAAGGACCAAGTCGCAAGATGCCCCTCCCCGCCCCTCCCCGCCCCTGTCGCGCCAGCGTGTCATCGCATGCCGAAGCAAATCGACGGGGTGTGAGTTCATCTTGGGCCCTACAAGAAAAGCTTACGACACCGCTGCCATCCGGTCAGGTGCCGTAAGCCCGTCGCGCCGTTCCCGTTCCCCATCCGACGCGAGTGGCACGGGTTCGGTAACAAGGTGCAGCAGTTTGTAGTGATGCGTGATCTCGGTTAGTTTGATCGCGACCAGGAGGCAAATGCATGCTGCATGTCGATTTCTACACCACCACGAAGGCAGGAACGTCCAAGATCGAGAGAAAAGCAGTGGTGTATAAATCTGCACGAGCGGCCAAACGTGTGATTTATAAGGCTTCCAAGACAATTGAGTCCCGCCGACTGATCTGCGAGGACGATATTTCAGAAGTGATTCTCCAGCGGATTGACGCTGAGGGATATTTAGAGGTGGGCGCGCATGTGATCGAGTCGCGCCTGGGGTGAACCAGCGAATGTCGACGTCTCCCAGGCATGGGACCGCCTCACGAGGGTACCCCGAGCCCATCACGCACGCTTCCCATCCCCAGCTTTGGCTTGAAAGCTATCAACGGTTTGTGTGTCAGCTTGAAGCTCGGCTTCAAGGTAGTGGTCCGGCGCGCCGGCAACCCGTAGAGCGTTTTCCTCGCGTTTCGACTCGGCTTGGATTCCCAAATCGGCGGCGTTCTGATTCAAGCTTCGTGTCGGAGACGGAGGCCGACATGCATGGCCAGGACGCTGTCTTTGGATCTGCGGGAGCGGGTGGTTGCCGCCGTCGAGGGCGGGATGTCGCGGCGGCAGGCGGCCGAGCGCTTCGGGGTGAGTATCGCCAGCGCCGTGCGCTGGTGCGCCAGGATGCGGGACACTGGAAGCGTCGCGGCCAAGCGGGAGTGTCAGGAATTTCGTGTGGGGGCGGCGGGTTGAAGATCAGGCGGCCATGGCCTTTGTGAATCGCTCGCCGAAGATGACGGCGAACTGCGCCTTTGCCATCGCCCATTCACGAGGTGCCATCTTCCGCTCCTTTTCGGCCCGGTTCAAGACTAGGAAGAGGAGCTTCAGGGCGGCCTCGTCGGTGGGGAAGTGCCCTCTGGCCCGCACGGCGCGGCGTAGCTTGGCGTTGAGCACCTCGATGGCATTCGTGGTGGAGGTCACAGACCCATAAATCGGATTCCCGAATCGGGCGGGTGGTGATTCAACCTTCTGAACGGGAGGTTGCGATGGCGCGCTTTGATCTGACGGA
>NZ_AXBA01000012.1 GCF_000473085.1 Azorhizobium doebereinerae UFLA1-100 | reverse complement strand
CCCGCCCAGGCCGTCATGGCCGATACCGCCTATGACAGCGACGCCCTGCGCGCCACAATCGCGGCAAGGAACGCGCAGGCGGTCATCCCGTCCAATCCATCCCGCGCCAGGAAGCATAGCCTCGACAGGCACCTCTACGCTCAGCGCCACCTGATCGAATGCTGCTTCTCCAAGCTCAAGCAGTTCAGGCGTGTCGCGACCCGCTTCGAGAAGACCGCGCGAAACTACCTCGCCATCGTCACAATCGCTGCCATCGTCCTGTGGATCAGGTAACTGTCCACACCACCTAGCCGGCGCACGGTGCGCAGCGGCCCGACGGCGGCGGCGATGCGGGCAAGCGCGGGGACGAGCGGCTCGCGCGCCACCGCCATATGGTGGGCATTGGCGTGCAGCAGCGTGTCGGCGGCTTCCGCGATGGCCACATGGCCGGGCCAGAACAGCAGATCGCCCCGTTGCAGCGGCCCGGCCGGGTCCACGGCTGTTCCCACCATGGCTTCCTGCATGTCGCTGTCGCGGGGCGCGGCGACGCCGCAGGCGCCAAGCGCCGCCTGCACGAGGCCGGAGCAGTCGAGGCCGAGGCTGGAGCAGCCGCCCCACAGATAGGGCGTGCCGAGGAAGCGCGCCGCCACCGCCACGAAGTCGGGCTCGGCCGTGCCCAGCGGCACCACGTGGCCGGCGGGCACCGCCCCCCGGTCGGTGACGGCGAAGGCGCCGCGCATGTCGCGCACATGCAGCAGCGCGCCGGTGACGAGGGTGGCCGCCGGCGGCAGCTTGATGTCGAGGCCCGGGAACAGGAAGCTGCGCAGCGCGCTCACCCGGTGGGTCGGTGCCGGGCCGAGGGGGCCGGTGGCGATGGTCGGCATGTAGCCCACATAGCCGTCGCGCCCCAGTTGCACCCAGGACCAGCCTTCCGCATCGTCCTCATAGACGGTGACGGTCTCGCCATAGAGCGCCTCGGTGTCCAGCATGGCGTCCGGGCGCGGCTGCCGGCGCAGGGGGGCCACGTCGGCGAAAATCCGGCGCGCCTCGCCCACCGCGTAACGGGGGGCGTCCACGAGGCCCTGGAGCGCGGCGGCCGCAAGGTCCGGCCGCGCCGCCCGCAGCCGGCGGTCGGGGAGCGCCTCAGCCATAGCGCTGGGCCAGCAGGGCATCGAGGGCGCGGATGGTCTGGGCCTCGCCGCCTTCCGGGCGTCCCGGCCGGGCGGACGGGGTCCAGGCATAGATGTCGAGATGCAGCCAGGACTTCGTCGCGCCCACGAAGCGCTTCAGGAACAGCGCCGCGGTGATCGAGCCGGCGAAGCCGCCAGCGCCGGCATTGTTGATGTCGGCGATCTTGCTGTCGAGCATGGCCGCATAGGGTTGCCACAGCGGCATGCGCCACAGCGGGTCGTTCTCGCTGGCCGCATGGCGGGCGAGGTCGGAGGCGAGGGCCTCGTCGTCGGTATAAGCGGGCGGCAATTGCGGCCCGAGGGCGACGCGCGCCGCGCCGGTGAGCGTGGCGAAGTCGATCAGCAGGTCGGGCGCCTCCGCATCGGCCAGCGCCAGCGCGTCGGCGAGGATCAGGCGGCCCTCCGCGTCGGTATTGCCGATCTCCACCGACAGGCCCTTGCGGCTCTTGAGCACGTCGCCGGGGCGGAAGGCATTGCCGGCGATGGCGTTTTCCACCGCAGGGATGATCAGGCGCAGGCGCACCTTGAGGCCGCGCGCCATGATCATGAGGGCGAGGCCGAGCGCCGAGGCGGCGCCGCCCATGTCCTTCTTCATCAGCAGCATGCCGGCGGAGGTCTTGATGTCGAGACCGCCGGTGTCGAAGGCGACGCCCTTGCCCACCAGCGTCACCTTGGGCGCGTCCGGATCGCCCCAGGTCAGGTCGATGAGGCGCGGCGCGCGGGTGGCGGCGCGGCCGACCGCGTGGATGAGCGGGAAGTTCTCCTCCAGCAGCGCGTCGCCCACCACCACGTTGAGGTCGGCGCCGAAGCGGGCGGCCAGGGCGCGGGCGGCATCCTCGATTTCCGCCGGGCCGCAGTCATTGGCGGGGGTGTTCACGAGATCGCGCACCAAAGTCACCGCTTCCACGGTGCGGGCGAGGGCGTCCGCGTCGGCGCCGGCCGGGGGAACGAGGCGCACCTCCTTCGCCGGCCGCGTGCGGTAGCGCTCGAAGCGGTAGGCGCCGAGGCCGAAGGCCAGCGGCGAGAGCGCCGGCACGTCGCCCACCAGCTGGTAGGTGCCGGCGGCCAGCAGGCCGGGCAGGGCGCCGGCGGCGAAGGCATCGCCGTCCGGGCCGAGCCCGAACAGATAGCCGGCCAGCGCGCCGTCCGCCGCAGGCACCGCCAGCAGCTTGCCGGCCTCGCCGGCAAAGCCCGCGCTCTCAACGAAGCGGCGGGCGCTGTCCGGCAGCGGGGCGGCGGCGAGGCGGTCGGGGGTGACGCACCAGATGGGCAGGCTCGGCGCATCCGCCGGGGCGAAACAAGGGGACATGAACCACTCCCGAAAGGCAGCCCCGCGGGCCGGAAGCCCACGGAGCGCGGAATCGCACTCTCAGACCGCCAAACAGGGTCGGATTGATGGCCGACGCGGTCCGGCGCTCCCGATGATTTCAGGACAGGCAGGTAGCACGATCGCCCGGCGGGCGCGACGGGGCGCGCCTCCGGAGCGGCGTTCAGCCGCCGAACGGAGCGGCGAGGGCGATGCTGGAGTGGGGAAACAGCACGAGGCCGGCAAAAGCCAGAGCGACGCCATAGGGCAGCCCGCGCGTGAGGCCGCCATCGCCCCGGCGCCGGGCGGAGAGCGTGACCGCGCCCACCAGCAGGCCGCCCACTCCCCCGCACAGCAGGACGAACAGCGGGAACTGGGTGGGATCGAGCCACAGCGCGGTGGCCGCCGCCAGCTTGGCGTCGCCGGCGCCGATCACGTCTTCCGTGAACAAGGCGAAGCCCGCCGCCAGCAGGGCACCGGCGAGGACCAGCCGCACCGCCAGATCCGGCACCCGGCCGAGCCCGACGAGAGCCAGAAAGCCGAGGACCAGCGCCAGCACGATCAGATTGGGAATGGTGCGCCGGGCGAGATCGCTGGCGAGGGCCGCCACCAGCGCCGCCGGCAGCAGGGCCGAGGCGATGAGTTCGGCGGCAAGGCTGGTGGACATGGCGCGGTCAGTTGCTCGCCGAGGCGGCGGCGGCCTTCAGGCGGCCCAGCGTCAAAGCGATCTGCGTGAGCACGGTGACGATGGCGATGGACAGGCCGGCGGCGATCAGCCCGTACTCCAGGGCCGTGGAGCCGTGCTCCTCCTTCAGGAACCTGAGCAGCAGAACCTTCATACCCTCACCCGGCGGCCAGAGCCCGCACCGGCGGGATTGCAGCGCAATCGGGCCGGTGATGCGGGCTCAAAGGTTTAGAGACGGTGTGCCGGTCAGGTTGCGTCAACCCGGCCGGCTCCGGCTCCCGCGGCAGACCCCCCGGCCGCCGTCGTCCCGGACGCTAGGGGCGCGCCCGTTGCGGGCTGGTAAAAATCGCAGACCCCGATACCTTCGCGCGATGCCCGCTGCCGAAAGGGTTAATGCTCTCTCTTCGCCTGTAACGAATGGGTAAGGGGTTCCGCCGGGGCGCCGCTCAGCAGCTTTCCCGCGCCACCTTGAGGGCCGGGCGGTCCAGGCGGGCGGAGACGAGGCTCAAGCCCAGCGCGGTGGCGGACAGCGCCACGCCCACCAGCGGCAGATGCTGGTAGGCGATGCCATGGGTGATGGCGACCGCGCCGATCCAGGCGCCGATGGCATTGCCCAGGTTGAAGGCGCCCTGGTTGAGCGTCGAGGCGAGGTTGGGGGCCGAATGGGCGGTATCCACCACGCGCAATTGCAGCAGCGGCACCAAAGCGAAGGCGAGCACGCCCCACACCAGCAGCGTCGCGAGCGCGGGCACCGCCTGCGCGCTGGTGCCGACGAAGGCGCCGAGCACAGCGATGAGCACGATCAGCGTGCCGACCAGCGAGGGCATCAGCCGCCAGTCGGCGAGCCGGCCGCCCAGCATGTTGCCGGCAGTGAGGCCGATGCCGAATAGCAGCAGCGCGCCGGTGATGGCCTCCGGCGAGAGGTGCGTCACCTGGGCCAGCAGCGGCGAGATATAAGTGAAGACGCTGAACAGGCTGGCCGAGCAGACCACGCTGATGGCCATGGCGAGGAACACCTGCCGGTCCTTGAGCACGCGGAATTCGGTGAGGATGCGGCTCGGCTTCATGGGGATGCGGCGGGGCAGGAGGAGGACCAGCGCGATCAGCGCCGCCACCCCGATGACCACCACCGCCCAGAAGGTGGAGCGCCAGCCGAGCCACTGGCCGAGCGCGGTGCCCGCCGGCACGCCGAGCACGTTGGCCAGCGTCAGTCCGGCGAACATGAGGGCGATGGCCTGGGCGCGCTTGTTGCGCGGCACGAGGTCGGCGGCCACCACCGAGCCGATGCCGAAGAAGGCGGCATGGCAGAAGGCGGTGACGATGCGCGCGCCCATCAGCAGGCCGTAGGTGGGCGAGAGGGCGCACAGCACGTTGCCGGCGATGAACAGCCCCATGAGCCCGACCAGCGTCGCCTTGCGCGGCAGGCGGGCGGTGAGGATGGCGAGCAGCGGCGCGCCGATGACGACGCCGAGCGCATAGCCCGACACCAGCAGGCCGGCATCGGGAATGGAGACGGAAAGATCACGGGCCACGTCGAGCAAGAGGCCCATGACCACGAATTCGGTGGTGCCGATGCCGAAGGCGGCAACGGCGAGCGAGAGCAGGGACAAGGGCATCGGGGGCGGGCCGAGGCTGTTTCAGGGATCGCCCGAGAATGCGCGGATTGCTGCGATGCAGCAAGAGGGCGGGGCGGGAGGCTGCCATGCGGCGCGCACGAGCGGTTGAACGGCAAATGCTTGCGCAAGGCCGGCCCGTCGCCGCCCGGTCCCGCCCGGCATCATGCCGGCAGGACGACCACCTTGGTCTTGACCGGCGTCTTGTCGTACAGCTCGATCATGTCCTGAGTGAGCAGGCCGACGCAGCCGCTGGTGATGCCCGATCCGATGGTCTCCGGGTCGGTCGTGGCATAGATGGTGTAGAGCGTGTAGCTGCCGTTCTGGTAGAGATGCAGCGTCCGGGCGCCGAGCGGATTGTCGAGGCCGCCGGGCATGCCGCCGGCCCATTTGGCCGCCTCGGGCTGGCGCTTGATCATCTCCCTGGGCGGGGTCCAGGTGGCCCATTCGCTCTTGCGGCCCACATAGGCGTCACCGTTCCAGCGGAAGCCGTCGCGGCCCACATTGGCGCCGTAGCGGGTGGCCTTGCCGTCTTCCTCGATGCGGTAGACGTAATAATTGGCGGGATCGACGATGATGGTGCCGACCGCTTCCTTGGTCTCGTAGGGCACGGTGGCGCGGAAATATTTCGGGCTGACCTTGGTGACGTCGACCGCCGGGATGGCGAACTTCTTGTCGGGCACCGGCCCGTAGACCTTCTGCGCCTCGGCCAGCGTCATGCCCTCGGGCGTGGCGCAGCCGGCGAGCCCCAGCGCGCCGAGGCTGACGGCCGAGCCGGCGAGGAACGACCGGCGGGTGAGCATTCCGGCCGAACGCGCGGTATCGTTGCCCATTCCTGCCGCTGCGGAATTTCCAGCGCTCCTGATCATGATCTGGCGGTGTCCCGTATCCTGATGGGTGAGCCGGCCCCGCGCCTGCATGGGCCAGCCGTTTTCAGCGCGGACATTGCCGCCTCGCGGCGCGGCTGGCAAGGGCGGGGAGGACGGATGTGCCAGGGTCAGCCCGGCGAACAGCAGGGCGATGGGCGGTGCCGAGCGCGTCGCGATTGATCGTGCCGTCAGCAGGAAGGATGTCGCATGGCGTCACTCTCCGGAGGCGTTCACCCCCGCCCCACCCTTCTCGGCGGCTCTTCCTCGTCGAACGAGCCCTCGAACACCCCGATCAGCGCCCGCCTTATGGTGGACTGTCGCGCCGCGCCGGTGATCTTGGCGCCCATCAGGTCGGTGACGTAGAACACGTCCACCGCCCGCTCGCCGAAGGTCGCCACATGCGCCGAGGCGATGTTGAGGTTGAGGCGCGAGAGCGTGTTGGTCAGCTCGAACAGCAGGCCCGGCCGGTCGATGCCGGAGACTTCCACCACCGTGTGGCGGTTGGACCAGGCGTTGTTCACCGTGACTTCCGGCTCCACCGAGAAGGTGCGCCGCGCCTTGGGCAGCTTCTTGGCCATCACCTCGGGCAGGCGCACCTCGCCGGTCAGCGCCTTCTCGATGGCGTCGCGGATGCGCCCGGCGCGGCGCTCCTCGTCCTCGTCGCGGTCGAAGGCGCGGCGCACGGCGATGGTGTCCAGCGCCAGCCCGTCCGTGGTGGTGGAAATCTGCGCGTCCACGATGTTCGCCCCCGCCGCCGCGCAGGCTCCCGCGATCACGGAGAGCAGCTTGGGATGGTCGGGCGCCAGCACGGTGAGCACGGTGATGCCGCGCTCGGGCACGATCTCGGCGCAGGTGGCCAGCGTCTTCTGCGCTTCCTCGGTGGCGAGGATGAAGCGGGCGTGGCGCACCTTGGTCTCCAAATCCACCCTGAGCCAATAGGGCGGGTAGTGCCGCGCGGCATAGGCTGAGAACTGCGCGTCGCTCCAGTCGTCCAGCGCGTGGCGGAGCTGCGCCTGCGCCACCTGCACGCGCTTGCCGCGGTCCACCTCCGAGAAGCCGCCGGTCAGCACCGGCTCGGTCTCGTAATAGAGCGTGCGCAGCAACTGCGCCTTCCAGCCGTTCCACACGCCGGGGCCGACCGCGCGGATGTCCGCCGTGGTCAGCACGGTGAGCATCTTCATGCGGTCGAGATTCTGCACCACGGCGGCGAAATTCTCGATGGTCTTGCGGTCGGAGAGATCGCGCGACTGGGCCACCGTGGACATGACGAGGTGCTGCTCCACCAGCCAGGCCACGGTCTCGGTCTCGGCCGCCGACAGGCCGAAGCGCGGGCACAGCTTGCGGGCGATGCGCGCGCCGGCCACCGAATGGTCCTCCGGCCGCCCCTTGGCGATGTCGTGCATCAAGAGCGCCACATAGAGCAGGTGGCGCGGCTTGATGGTGGCCATCAGATCGTTGGCGAGGCCGTTCTCCGGATTGGTCTTGCGCTCGATCTCCGAGAGGATGCCGATGCAGCGCAACAGGTGCTCGTCCACCGTATAGTGGTGGTACATGTTGAACTGCATCATCGCGACGACCTTGCCGAATTCCGGCACGAACCGTCCGAGCACGCCCACCTCGTTCATGCGCCGGAGCACCTCCTCCGGCGCGTTCTTCGAGCACAGGATGTCGAGAAACAGCCGGTTGGCCTCGGGGTTCTCGCGCAGCTTGGCGTCGATGAGGCTGAGAGAGCGGGCGGCGAGGCGCAGCGCGTCCGGGTGGAAGTTCACGTCGCGCTTGTCGGCGATGGCGAACAGGCGAATGAGGTTCAGCGGGTCGCGCTTGAACACCTCGTCGTCGATCACGTTGAGCCGCTCATGGTCGATCCAGAAGTCGGCGCTCTCCTTCAGCTTCACGCGCTTGGGGCCGCCGCGCAGCCGCTCCACCATGCCCTTGAGGCCGGGAACGCTCTTCTCGTGGCGCGCCTCCACGGCGGCGGAGAGGATGGCGGTCAGGTCGCCCACCTCCTTCGCCACCAGGAAATAGTGCTTCATGAAGCGTTCCACGTCCTGCTGGCCGGGATGCTCCGTATAGCCGAGCCGCTCGGCCATCTCGCGCTGGAGGTCGAACGACAGGCGCTCCTCGGCCCGGTCGGTGAGGAAGTGCAGGTGGCAGCGCACCGACCAGAGGAAGTCCTCGCAGCGGGTGAACAGGCGGGCCTCGTCCTTGGTGAAGACGCCCTTCTGCACCAGTTCGTCGGTGGAGCGCACGCGGTAGACGTATTTGGCGATCCAGAACAGCGTGTGCAGGTCGCGCAGGCCGCCCTTGCTCTCCTTGACGTTGGGCTCCACCAGATAGCGCGAGGAACCGGCCCGGCGCAGGCGCTCCTCGCGCTCGGCCATCTTGGCGGCGACGAATTCGGCGGCGGTGCCTTCCACCACCTCCTTGTCGAAGCGCGCCTCCAGGTCCTCGAACAGCGCCTTGTCGCCCACCAGGAAGCGGGCTTCCAGGATGGAGGTGCGGATGGTGATGTCGGCGCGCGCCTGGCGCAGGCACTCGTCCACGGAGCGGGTGGCGTGGCCCACTTTCAGGCCGAGGTCCCACAGGATGTAGAGCATGGCCTCGGCCACGCTCTCGCCCCAGGCGGTCTGCTTGTAGGGCAGCACGAACAGGATGTCGGTGTCCGACCCGGGCGCCATCATGCCGCGCCCGTAGCCGCCCACCGCCACCACGGCCATGCGCTCGGCCCGGGTGGGGTTGTCGATGGGATACATCACCGTGGTGGCCACCTCATGGGCGGCGGTGATCACGGCATCCTGAAGGGCGGACAGGCGGATCGAGCACATGCGGCCGGAGCCGTCGGCCATCAGCAGGCGCTCGGCCTCGCGCCGGCCCTCGGCGAGGGCCTGCTTGAGGCGCGCCACCACCGCCGGGCGGATGTCCGCCTTCGGGCCGGCATGGCCGGTGGCGATGGCGAGCACCTCAGCCTTGAGGCGGCTGCCCTCGAAGGGCTCGCCGATGGTGCGGGACGGACGGATGGGACGCTGCGTGCTCATGGGATGTCTTCGGGCGCCGGGCTCTTGGCGCCATCGTGGCGCGGCCTTCCGCTTTATCGCAATCGGCGCCCGCCGTCACGGCGCGGCGCGGGGCCGGGGGGCGGTCGAAGGTGGGGAATTCGGTCCGCTTCGGAGCGGGCCGAGGTAACCGAACCTTAAATGGCCGCATTCGAAGGTCTTTGAGGTCTCATCTTTCAACCAGCGGACGGGACCCTTCATGGCGGGGCGCGGAACAGGCGGGCAGGAACGGCGCGAACCCCAGATGGAGCGCCCCGAATCCCTGTTCGACATCCGCCTCGAACCCGGCGACCGGCCGGGGGGCGGTCACGGGCCGGCGGGCAAGCCGGCCTCCGGCAAGCGCGCGCGGTCCGAGCCCAGCCTCGATGCCGCAGCAGAAAGCGAGGACATGGCCGCCGCCACGCGCCGCTCGGATCGCGAACCCAAAGGACGCAGCGCGGGCAGCCGTGGCACGGGCGGCAATGGTGCGTCCGGCAACAGCGGGTCCGGCCGCGGCAAGGCCAAGGCCCCGCGCCGCCGCCGGCGCGGCTTCTTCTCGCTGTTCGGCCTGGTGAAGTGGCTGTTCATCCTCGGCCTGTGGGCGGCGGTGGGCGTCGGCGCCCTGGTCGCCTACGAGGCCTCGAAGCTGCCGCCCATGCAGACGCTGATGGTGCCCAAACGCCCGCCCACGGTGATGATCCAGGCCTATGACGGCAAGGCGCTGGCGACGCGCGGCGACATGGGCGGCGCGGCGGTGCCGCTGAAGGAGCTGCCGGCCTATCTGCCGAGGGCTTTCGTCGCCATCGAGGACCGGCGCTTCTACGAACATTGGGGTCTCGACCCGCTGGGCCTCGCCCGCGCCATGGCCGCCAACCTGGTCTCCCGCCGGGTGCGGCAGGGCGGCTCGACGCTGACCCAGCAGCTGGCCAAGAACCTGTTCCTCACCCAGGAGCGCACCTTCTCGCGCAAGATCCAGGAACTGGTCCTGGCCCTGTGGCTGGAGAAGAAGTTCACCAAGAACGAGATCCTCGACCTCTATCTGAACCGGGTCTATTTCGGCAACGGCGCCTATGGCGTCGAGGCGGCGGCGCAGCGCTACTTCAACAAGTCGGCGCGCAACGTCACCTTGTCCGAGGCGGCGATGCTGGCGGGCCTGGTGAACGCCCCCTCGCGCCTCGCCCCGACCCGCAACCTGAAAGCCGCGCAGGACCGCGCCAACCTCGTGCTCGCGGCCATGCGCGAGCAGGGCTATGTCTCCGAAGACATGGTGAAGGTGGCGCTGTCCCGCCCGGCGACGCTCGCCAAGCCGTCGACGCCCGATTCCATCGGCTATGTGGCCGACTGGGTGATGGACCAGCTCGATTCCTACGTGGGCACGCTGCCCGGTGACGTGATCGTGCGCACCACCATCGATCCCACCCTGCAACAGACGGCGCAGGCCTCGCTGACCGATGCCCTCAACAAGCAGGGCGCCAAATACGGCGTCGGCCAGGGCGCCGTGGTCTCGCTCGATACCGATGGCGCGGTGAAGGCGCTGGTGGGCGGGCGGTCCTATGAGGACAGCCAGTACAACCGCGCCGTGACCGCGCGCCGCCAGCCCGGCTCCTCGTTCAAGCCGTTCGTTTATCTGACCGCGCTGGAGAAGGGGCTGACGCCGGAGACGATCCGCGAGGACGGGCCGATCCAACTCAAGGGCTGGAAGCCGGAGAATGCCAGCCACCAGTATCTCGGCCCGGTGCCGCTGCAGCAGGCGCTCGCCATGTCGCTGAACACGGTGTCGGTGCGCCTCGCCTTGGAGGTCGGCCCCAAGGCGGTGGTGGCCACCGCCCATCGCCTCGGCATCACCTCGACGCTCGACCCCAACCCCTCCATCGCGCTCGGCACGTCGGAAGTGTCGGTGCTGGAACTGGCCTCGGCTTACGTGCCGTTCGCCAATGGCGGCATCGGCATCATTCCCTACGTCATCGACAGCGTGAAGGGCGCCGACGGCAAGGTGCTCTATTCCCGCTCCACCTCAGGGCCGGGGCGCGTCATCGATCCGGCCTATGTGGGCATGATGAACCACATGCTGGAGCAGACGCTGATCACCGGCACCGGCCGCCGCGCCGAATTGCCGGGCTGGGACGCCGCCGGCAAGACCGGAACCTCGCAGGATTATCGCGACGCCTGGTTCGTCGGCTACACCGCCCGCATGGTCACCGCGGTGTGGCTGGGCAATGACGATTCCTCGCCCACCAAGAAGGCCTCGGGCGCCAACCTGCCGGCGGAGATCTGGAGCCGCTACATGAAGGTGGCGCACAAGGATCTGCCCATGGCCGAACTGCCCGGCGCGGGACATTCCTACGCCGGCTACGGCCAGCCGAGCTACGGCCAGCCGGGCCTGCTGCCTCCGGGCCAGATCCCGGACGAGGCGCCGCCCGCCATCGTCGGCAACCTGCCGCAGCAGGCGCCGCGCCCGCAGCAGGACGAGCCGATGACGCTGGATCGCTGGTTCGTGGACACGTTTCTTGGCGGCCGGCGATAAAGCAAGTTCAGGGACAAAATAGTCTCGGCTAAAGATAGAACCCTGTGTTCCGATCGCTGGGGTGTCAAAAAACGACCGCATGTTATTTCGCTGGTCCTTTGTCTTGACCAAAAAAATCATCCCGCCCTAGGTTTCCCGATATTTAAAAGCGGGGGGCGTGTGTTGGACCCGAGCAATCCATTTTATTGGCTGATCCTGGTGTTCGGCGGCTTTGTTTGCGGGCTTCTCAATACGCTCGCTTCGTCAGGGACGGCAGTCAGCCTCCCCCTGCTGATCCTCTTTCTTGGCATGAACGAGGGGGTGGCCAACGCCACCAACCGCTTGCCGGTCCTCGTGGGGGCGGTCATGGCCGCCTTCGCCTTCGCCCGGCGAGGCCAGATGGACTGGAGCGCCGCCCTTCGTTTGGTGCCCCCGGCGGCGGTCGGCAGCATCTTCGGCGTCTATGCCGCCGAAGCTCTGACGAACCGGCAATTGGAGCATTTCGTCAATGCGGCGGTTCTGGTCGCTCTGTTGCTTCTCTTTACGAAGCTCAGGAAGATCCTGTCTCAATCCGACGGGCGGCTGCCGAGGCTCCATTGGCGCGGCATGGTGCTGGTGTTCTTCGTCGGCTTCTGGCTTGGTTTCATCGTTCTCGATGGCGCAACTTATCTGTTGCTGATCCTGATGCTCGTTTTCTATTACGACCTGCCGCGTGCCAATGCGCTCAAGAACCTGCTCATTGCCGTGACCTCTCTGCTGCCGGTGCTGATCTTCGCCCGCAACGGCCAGATCTTGTGGGTCGAGGGCGGTGTATTGGCTGCCGGCAGCATCGTCGGCGGCTATCTCGGGGCCTATCTCTCCAATGTCGCGGGAGCACGCCAACTGGCATTCCGCGCGCTCGCCTTCGTCATCACGATCGAACTGGTGCAACTGGTCTGGCGCGCGACGGCCCCGTTGCGGGCCTGAGCCTATGGGGCGAGGGTGAGCGCGGCGTTCGCGGCGGCGCTGCCGGTCAGCGCGCCCGCTTCCCTGGCGCCGGAGCCATCGGCAGGAAGCTGCCGTCGATGGTGGCCCGGAAGCCGCAGAAGGGCGGGCTGGCGAAGTCGGCCTGCTTCGGCCGCTCCAGCTCGGCGGCCAGCAACGCGCCGGTGCGGGTCAGCCGCACGGTCCAGCCGTCATTCTCCTTGCGCTCGGCCTCGCTGCCGCCGACCACCAGGACGGCGCCGCTGAGGGCGCCGGTGGCCTCCAACTGGCAGACCGGATAGCTGGGGTGGGGCTGGACCGTGGAGATCTCCACCTTGAAGCCGCCGCCCGGCGCGGGCGCCACGGTGACTTCGCCAAAGACATTGGCCCAGGTTCCGGCAAAGCCCGCACGCGGCGTGGTCTCGACGCCTTCCAGCAGCCGTGCCCGCCCGTCGAGATCCGCCTTCAGGTCGTAATCCTCGGTGCGGGCCTGGACGTCCCTGGCCTCGACGAAGATGCGCTGGTCGGCGCGCAGCGCCGCCTTGCCGTCGGCGTCGAGGGCGCCCATGACCTTCTGGTAGGCGGCGGCGATGCGCCGGTCGAGGGCAGCCAGCGCCGGATCGGCGCAGATGGCCTTCTCCACCTTGGTCCGTGCCGCCTTGCAGTCGAACGAGGGGCCGTCCGCCGCCGCGTGCGCGGTAGATAGGCCGAGGGCCAGCAGTCCTGCGAGCAGCGCGGCTGCGCCCGCCCGTGCGCGAGGAGCGGCCGGGCGCCGGCGGCCTGCGGAAAGGGGGGCGGCGGGAAAGGACATGACGCGGCTCCAGCGAACGCACGGCCCCGCTGATCCGCCCGGAAGCCCCGGTTGCACGCCAGCGTGGCATCGCCGCAGCAATGGCATTCCCGGCCGCCCCCGCGCAAGCGGCACGGGTGTGCGGCTGTCGAGGCCTTGATTCACAGGCCCGGAGCCGGCAGTGCATGGCGGTGCCCGGACAAGGAAAAGCCCGGGACCGGCCCGGGCTTTTGACATGGCAGTTGGTTGCGGCCGGGCGGTTCAGCCGCCGGCGATCGGCATGGCGAGGGGCGAGGCACCGGCCGCCAGGATGCGGCGCTCGTGGCCGGCATCGCGCACGCGCGGCAGGTCGAGCCGGTTCCACACGTCGTTCAGCGCCTCGGCGAGGTTGGCGATGAGCTTGTCGTCATGGAACGGGGTCGGCGTGATGCGCAGGCGCTCGGTGCCGCGCGGCACGGTGGGATAGTTGATGGGCTGGATATAGATGGAGTGCTCGGCCAGCAGCACGTCGCTGGCCGCCTTGCACGCCTTGGCGTCGCCTACCATCACCGGGACGATGTGGGTGGGGGTTTCCATCTGCGGCAGGCCGGCGGCGGCGAAGGCCGCCTTCACCTTGGCCACCTGCGCCCGCTGGCCCTCGCGCTCCTTGGTGGAGGTCTTGAGGTGGCGGATGGAGGCGGTGGCGGCGGCGGCGATGGCCGGCGGCAGCGCGGTGGTGAAGATGAAGCCCGGCGCGTAGGAGCGCACCGCGTCCATCACCACGCGGCTGCCGGTGAGGTAGCCGCCGACGACGCCGAACGCCTTGCCCAGCGTGCCCTCGATCACGTCGATGCGGTGCATGACGCCGTCACGCTCGGCGACGCCGCCGCCGCGCGGGCCGTACATGCCCACCGCATGCACCTCGTCCAGATAGGTCATGGCGCCGTAGCGCTCGGCGAGGTCGCAGATGGCGGCCATAGGGGCGATGTCGCCGTCCATGGAATAGACGCTCTCGAACACGATCAGCTTCGGCCGGTCGCCCGCCGCCTGGAGCAGTTCCTCCAGATGGGCGAGGTCATTGTGGCGGAAGATGACCTTCTGCCGGCCGCCCTGGCGCACGCCCTCGATCATCGAATTGTGATTGAGCTCGTCCGAGATCACCACGCAATCGGGGATCAGCTTGGCGATGGTGGAGATGCCGGTGGCATTGGAGACGTAGCCGGAGGTGAACACCAGCCCGGCATCCTTGCCGTGCAGGTCGGCCAGCTCGCGCTCCAGCAGCACGATCTCGTGGCTGTTGCCGGAGATGTTGCGCGTGCCGCCGGCGCCCGCCCCGCGCAGGAGCGCCGTCTCGCGCATGGCTTCCACCACGGCGGGGTGGCTGCCCATGCCCAGATAATCGTTGGAGCACCACACGGTGATCTCGCGCGGGCCGCCGGGCGAATGCCACGTGGCGCGCGGAAAGCGCGTGGCGTTCCGCTCGATATCGGCGAACGTGCGATAGCGGCGTTCGCGGCGGAGGGCATCAACGGCGTCGGCGAAGAAATGATCGTAAGTCATTCGAGATCCGGGGGCGGGACGTGGACGCGAATTCTTCTAATCCTAGGCCGGCACCTTGCTCCGTCCCTTGCGCTCGATCAAGTGCGGGAAAGCCGCAGGGTCGCGCCGGGCCGGGCGGACGATGCGTCGCCGCCGCGCGGCCGGCGGGGCGGCCGGGAACGGCTCGGGCGGCCGGCGCGCGAATCAAGCCGCCGCAAGGGTTCGCTGCCGAGCCGGCTCAGCGATGGCGGCGGCCTTGATGCCGGTGCAATGCTGCACTGCGTCCACGATGGGCCCGCGCGGCGCGTCGCCCCGTAAATCGCCTGTTTCCGCCATTCTGGAGCCATCTGCCGCCCTTCTGGCCGGTCCGGACGGCCATTGCCGCCAAAAGGGACGCATCGCCACGAAATTGCCGCTTGCGCAGGCGGTCGAATTTCCCTAAATCCCCCTCTGCCCAATTTCGCACGTGCCTGTGGTTGCGTGCCGATCGGCGGAAGTCCGGACAAGAGGCCGGAAAGCCGCCAGGACGATCGGTAGCCGGAGGGAACCGGCCCACCCTGCTCTCTCAGCAGGGGACGTGACTTGAAGCAACGACGTAGCGGGCTTTTTTGGTCTCTGCCGGCCCTCCAAAGGTCGACGTTACTGAAGAGGCACTACATCTTGCCGGCCGTGCGGAGAGGGACTCCCCTTTCCAATCGTGCGCATCACCAAGCCTTCCGCTCGACCTGACGGTCGCGGGGCAGGCCCGATGCCGCTCGGCGCGATTTGCGGCCGGTGAAAACCCGGCGAAGCGGGCACGGCCCGTCGGTATGCGGCGCTTCCATAACGCCCCCTGCCGACGATGCGCGTGTCCCGGACCAACGGCGGTTCAACGCCGCGGTCCGCCTGACTGTCGTCGTGCGGAAAGTTCCGCACTTCACGAGGCTTCAAGGTCACGGGAGGTTGCCATGACCGATCGCATCCGCGAATTTCTGCGTACCCGACGAGAAGACGGTCCCTGTGTCGTGGTGGACCTGGATGTGGTCCGCGCGAACTATGCGGCGTTCGCCCGCGCGCTGCCGGACACCCGCGTGTTCTATGCGGTGAAGGCCAATCCCGACACGGCCATTCTCAAGGCCCTGGCGGAGCTGGGCTCGTGCTTCGACGCCGCCTCGGTCCAGGAGATCGAGATGGTGCTGGCCGCCGGCGCCACGCCCGACCGCATCTCCTTCGGCAACACCATCAAGAAGGAGCGCGACATCGAGCGCGCCTACAAGATGGGCGTGCGCCTGTTCGCCGTGGATTGCTACGAGGAGGTCGAGAAGATCGGCCGCGTCGCCCCGCGCGCGAAGGTGTTCTGCCGCATCCTGTGCGACGGCGCCGGCGCCGAATGGCCGCTGTCGCGCAAGTTCGGCTGCGTGCCGGAGATGGCGCCCGACGTGCTGGAGCATGCGCACCGCCTCGGCCTCAGCCCCTATGGCGTGTCCTTCCACGTCGGCTCGCAGCAGAAGAACGTGAACGCCTGGGACCAGGCGCTGTCCTCGGCCGCGGGCATCTTCCGCGAGTGCGCCGAGCGCGGCATCTCGCTGTCCATGGTCAATCTCGGCGGCGGCTTCCCGACCCGCTATCTCCAGGACGTGCCGGCGGCCAAGGCCTATGGCGAGGCGATCTTCGATGCGCTGCGCCGCCACTTCGGCAACGCCATTCCCGAGACCATCATGGAGCCCGGTCGCGGCATGGTCGGCAATGCCGGCATCATCGAGACCGAGGTGGTGCTGATCTCCAAGAAGGCCGAGACCGACAGGCTGCGCTGGGTCTATCTCGACATCGGCAAGTTCGGCGGCCTCGCCGAGACCATGGACGAGGCGATCCGCTACCCGTTGCGCACCCCGCGCGACGGCGACGACACCGCGCCCTGCGTGCTGGCCGGCCCGACCTGCGATTCGGCCGACGTGATGTATGAGAAGACCCCGGTGCACCTGCCGCTGTCGCTCTCCATCGGCGACAAGGTCCTCATCGAGGCCTGCGGGGCCTACACCACCACCTATTCGGCGGTGGCGTTCAACGGCTTCCCGCCGCTGAAGTCCTACGTCATCTGAGCAGCGGCCCGGTCGTTCGCGACCGGCGCTGCCGGGCGAGGCGCCAACGGCGCGCGGCAGCATGTCCGCGCCGCACGGGCGGCTTCATCCGTGCTTCCCCGAGGGGCGGGTCCCCTCTCTTCCGCACTCATCCCTGGCCTTTGGGCTGGTGAAGCATGGCTTCGCCGGATGGGCGTCTTTCGGCCAACGGTTGTGGCGCAGGAGCTGCCGATGACTGCGATTGTCGCTGAAACATGGGAAGAGGCCGCCGCGCGCGAGGCCCTGCTGGACCTGTGCATGCCGCAGCGGTTCGAGAAGGCGTCGGAGCTGATCCGCGAAGGCCGGCTGCCGGCCGACGGGCTGGCGCTGGCCGCCCACGGCCCGGACGGGCGCATGGTCGCAACCGTGCGCCTGTGGCACATCTCCGCCGGCCCCGGCCGTCCGGCGCTGCTGCTCGGCCCGCTCGCCGTGCACCCCTGGTTCCGCGACCGGGGCCTGGGCGGCGCCATGATGCATGCCGCCCTCGGCCGCGCGGCGGATCTCGGCCACGCGGCGGTGATTCTCGTGGGCGATGCGCCTTACTACCAGCGCTTCGGCTTCTCGGCGGCGAAGACCGGCGGCCTGTGGATGCCCGGTCCGTTCGATCCCGCCCGCCTGCTGGCGGTGGAGCTGAAGCGCGGCGCGCTCGACGGCGTCCGGGGCCTCATCAGCCCCACCGGCGACCTGGCGGCGAAGCCATCGCTTGAGGCGCTGATCGCTGCGGATGTGAAGCGCTCGGCCTGAGCGGGCAATTGGCGGGTAGACAGCGTCTGACGGGCTCGGCGGCCTCCAGGGCTCGGTCAGCCGCGGCTGGATGCCATAGTGACGACATCGACCGCAAAGATCTGGGACACACGATAAGACGCCTCAATGAAAGGTGTAGTCCTCTACGGAGTGGATCTGGGTCCACGCGATCGGTGTCTTGCGATACACGAAAGAATAGCCAGCCCCCTCCTGGGAGTGTGGGCGTCCATCGGGCGGGCCATTGAAGGCCGTACGCTGCGTGAACGAAACTAGTACGATGGCGGTCTTGTCGGCCGCATCGAATATAGGAATGGAGATATCCACCCGCTTCATCTTGGCGCCGGGCACCCGATCGTCCGGTCCAATTTCCGGTGTTTGCGCCCCTTTGCCAAGGCTGGCCAGTTGTTGGCTCCACATATCATCAGCCTCCGCATCGGAGCAGAAATAGTCCTGCTTTTTCCTGGTTGGGTCGATGATGTCCGCGGGTTGAAATCCGCTGTCCGGCGCCCTTCCGTCCGCAGAAGAGCTTGTTCCAAGATACTGTCGGGCCAAGGTCGCATCGACGGCGCGGCCCGACCATTGTTTGGCAAAGATGCAGGGCTGCTTATCCGGGACATGATCGCGCAGGACTGCCGCGATGAGAGCCGTCGACTCTTGTTTGCTCCGATCCCTCGCGTCGTCCGGCCGCTGCTTGGCTTCACCGTCCGCGTAAGCGGAAGGGGTGAGCAAGAGAAGAAGCAGCACGGCAGCGCGCAAGAGCAAGATCAGCATTTCCCACAATGTGCCTGACCTTAGCGGTTCGCGTGCCTGAGTAAACCCGCGCATGTTTGCGTGCGCGTTCAGCCGCGCCCGGGCGTCAAGGCGAGCGGGTCGGCGCTGGCGGCGCGGGCGAACCGCGGCGCCACCACCTCCACCAGGAAATCGAGATAGGCCCGCACCCGGGCGGGCATGTGCCCGCCCTGGCCGAGATAGACCGCGTGCATCGGGTCGGTATCGCCGGGATTGAAGTCCTCCAGCACCGGCACCAGCCGTCCGGCGGCGATGTCGGCGGCGACGTGGAACAGGCCGAGGCGGGCGAGGCCGACGCCGCCGAGCAGCAGGTGGCGCAGGGTCTCGCCGTCGCTCGCCGCGACATTGCCCTCGGGGCGGAACACCAGCGTCTCCCCCTCCCGCTCGCCCTTCAGCGGCCAGCCCTCGATCTGCCGCAGGTAGCAGAAGCCGATGCGGTTGTGATGGTCGAGGTCGGCCGGGCGTCGCGGCGTGCCCGTGCGCGCCAGATAGTCCGGCGAACCGACGATGACCATGCGCGTCTCGCCGAGCTTGCGCGCCACCAGCTGGGAGCTCTTCAGCGGCCCGGCGCGGACCGCCACGTCCATGCGCTCCTCCATCAGGTCCACCACCTTGTCGGTGAGCACCACGTCGAGGGAGATGCCGGGATGGCGGGCGAGGAATTCGCCCAGCGCCGGGGCGAGGAACAGCGTGCCGAACGGCACGTTGGCATTCACCCGCAGGTGCCCGCGCGGTTCCTCGCTGCCGGCCACCGAGCGCTCCGCCTCGTCGAGGTCGGCCAGGAGGCGCACGGCCCGCTCATGGAAGGCGAGGCCCTCCGGGGTGAGCTGGAGGCGGCGGGTGGAGCGGTTCACCAGCCGGGCACCGAGGCGCACCTCCAGGCGGCTGATGAGCTTGCTGACGGCGGAAGGCGTCATGCGCAGGTCGCGGGCGGCGGCGGAGAAGCCGCCGCGATCCACCACCCGCACGAACACGTCCATTTCCCCGGTGCGGTTGACGTCCAGCCGGCCCATGTTGCCCCGAACTCACAAATCTTTTGATTAGAGACATCCTAGTCCAGGGCCGTCCGGCCGTCCATTTTGTTGCAACGCGGCATCTGCCTCCCCCGACGGTGGTTTCCGCATTCCTTCACCCTGATCGCGCCGTCGCCGGTCCCCTCGCGGGAGGAGCGGAGGCGGCGCCGGCCGCTTCGGACATCCGCCATGCCTGTTGCCCTCTACGCCCTCACCGCCGGTGCCTTCGGCATCGGCGTCACCGAATTCGTCATCATGGGCCTGCTGCTCGATGTGAGCGCCGATCTCGGCGTCACCCTGTCCTCGGCGGGCCTGCTCATTTCCGGCTATGCGCTGGGCGTCGTGGTCGGCGCGCCGGTGCTGACCATCCTCACCGCCCGCTGGCCGCGCAAGGCGGTGCTGCTCGGCCTCATGGCCGTGTTCACCATCGGCAATCTGGCCTGCGCGCTGGCGCCCGACTACACCACGCTGATGGCCGCCCGCGTGCTCACCGCCTTCGCCCACGCCAGCTTCTTCGGCGTCGGCTCGGTGGTCGCCACCGGCCTCGTGCCGGCCAACAAGAAGGCCTCGGCCATCGCCGTCATGTTCACCGGCCTCACGGTGGCGAACATCCTCGGCGTGCCGTTCGGCACGTGGCTGGGCCAGCACTACGGCTGGCGCTCCACCTTCTGGGCGGTGACGCTGGTGGGCGTCCTCGCCTTCGCGGTGATCGCGCTGCTGGTGCCGCGCTCCGGCGCGCCGATGGAGAAGACCAGCCTGAGGCACGATCTGGCCGTGCTCACCCGCGCCCCGCTGCTGCTGGGCCTCCTCACCACGGTGCTGAGCTGGGTCGGCGTGTTCGCGGCCTTCACTTACATCGCGCCCATGCTCACCCGGATCACCGGCTTCTCGGACGGCGCGGTGTCGCCCATCCTGCTGGTGTTCGGCGCCGGCCTCGTGGTGGGCAACCTTGCCGGCGGCCGGCTGGCGGACTGGAAGCTGGTGCCCACGGTGTACGGCACGCTGGTGGTGCTGGCGGTGGTGCTGGCGGGCCTGACCTTCGCCTTGCACAATGCCGTGGCGGCGGTGGCCTTCGTCGGCCTGCTGGGCGCGGTCGCCTTCGCCACCGTGGCGCCGTTGCAGATGTGGGTGCTGGAGAAGGCTCAAGGAGCCGGCCAGAGCCTGGCCTCCAGCTTCAACATCGCCGCCTTCAACCTCGGCAACGCCATCGGCGCGTGGCTGGGCGGGGTGGTGATCGACCACGGCCTCGGCCTCGGCGCCATTCCCTGGGTGGCGGCGCTGGTGCCGCTGGCGGCGGTGCCGGTGGTGTGGTGGGCGGGGCGGATCGAAGCCTCCCGCGCGCTGCGCCCGGTGGCGGCGGAATAGACCGCCGAATCCCCGCAGGAAGCCCCGGTCCTGCGCCGGGGCTTTTTCGTATCCGGCGGCTCAGCGGTGGCGGACGAGGCCGAGATCCCAGGTGGGGGCCGGGCGTTCGAAGGGGGCGGGCAGCGCGTTGAAGCTGGAGGCCCAGGCATGCAGCGCGCCGAACAGCGTCAGCGCCACGATCACCGGCAGCAGGCTGGCGATGAGGATCACATACAGGCGCGACATGACACGTCTCCGGACTTGAACAGCAGGCTCCGGAAACGGAACGGCCCGTGCCGATGAGAGCACGGGCCGCACCATAGTGTTGCACCATAAAGGTGCAATGACGATTCGTGGTTAAATCTTCTGGTTGTATTCGCCCACTTCCGGGTGGGTGCGCAGCACGCCGTCGATCTCGGCGAACATGTCGCGCATGCGCTGCTCGGAGACCGGGCTCTCCACCACCACCACCAGCTCGGGCTTGTTGGAGGAGGCGCGCACGAGGCCCCACGAGCCGTCCTCGGTGGTGACGCGCACGCCGTTCACCGTCACGAGGTCGCGGATCGCCTGACCCGTCACCTTGGCGCCGTCCGCCTGCAACTTCTGGTAGTGCTTCACCACCTGCTCGACGATGCCGTACTTGGCCTCGTCGGCGCAGTGCGGCGACATGGTGGGCGAGGACCAGGTCTTGGGCAGCGCGAGGCGCAGCTCGGAGAGCTTCTTGCCGGGATTGCGGTCCAGCATGTCCAGCACGGCGATGGCGGAGACGAGGCCGTCGTCATAGCCCCGGCCGATGGGCGCGTTGAAGAAATAGTGGCCGGACTTCTCGAAGCCGACCA
Organism: Azorhizobium doebereinerae UFLA1-100; assembly: GCF_000473085.1. GTDB lineage: Bacteria > Pseudomonadota > Alphaproteobacteria > Rhizobiales > Xanthobacteraceae > Azorhizobium > Azorhizobium doebereinerae. The sequence continues at coordinate 163,298 of NZ_AXBA01000012.1, read as the reverse complement.
GGGCGCCGGTCTCGTTCACCCGGCGCTTCATGTAGGAATGGCCGGTCTTCCAATAGTCCGCCTTCACGCCGAGCTTGATCAGCTCGGGGTCGGTGGCGAACAGGCCGGTGGACTTCACGTCCACCACGAAGGTGGGGTTGGGGTAGATCTTGGCCAGGTCGCGGGCCAGCATCACGCCCATCTTGTCGGCGAAGATCTCCTCGCCCTCATTGTCCACCACGCCGCAGCGGTCGCCGTCGCCGTCGAAGCCCAGCGCCACGTCGGCACCGCTCTCCAGCACCGCGTCGCGCATGGCATGGAGCATCTCCATGTCTTCCGGGTTCGGATTGTACTTGGGGAAGGAGTGGTCCAGCTCCACGTCCAGCGGCACCACCTCGACGCCCAGCGCCGCCAGGATGTGCGGCGCGAACGCGCCGGCCGTGCCGTTGCCGCAGGCCACCACCGCCTTGATCGGGTGCTTGAGCCGCGGACGGTCGGTGAGGTCCTTGAAATAGGTGGCGGGGAAGTTCTCCACGAAGTGGTAGGCGCCGCCGCCCTTCAGGTCGAACTTGGCGCCGAGCACGATCTCCTTCAGCCGGGTCATCTCGTCCGGGCCGAAGGTCAGCGGGCGGTTGACGCCCATCTTCACGCCGGTCCAGCCGTTGTCGTTGTGCGAGGCGGTGACCATGGCCACCGCCGGCACGTCGAGGGCGAACTGGGCGAAATAGGCCATGGGCGACATGGCGAGGCCGATGTCGTGCACCTTCACGCCGGCGGCCATCAGGCCGGAGACGAGGGCGTATTTGATCGACGAGGAATAGCCGCGGAAGTCATGCCCGGTGACGATCTCGGGCCGGATGCCCATCTCGTGCATCAGCGTGCCGAGCCCCATGCCCAGCGCCTGGATGCCCATGAGGTTGATTTCCTTCTGGAACAACCAGCGGGCGTCATATTCCCGGAACCCGGTGGGCTTCACCATCGGCTCGGATTCATAGGCGTAGGTGTTGGGCGTCAGTGCGGGCTTCGGCGTCGGGAACATGAAGTGCCTCTCTCGGCGCGGAGTGCATTCCGGGCAGTCATGCCCGTAGCACGAAATTGTGACCTGTCTAATCTGAAGCGCGGCTGTACGGCGGATGGCAAGTCGAGCGCCGTCCTGCGCTTCCGCGAGGCGGATCCAAGGGGACAATGCCCGGCCAAGCCCGCGGTTCCCGCAAAGGGACGGATTCAGGTTCCACGCGGCTTTGCGCGGTTGGTGGGTAGGGCGTTGGCGGGGTCTTCCGGCCAGGGGTGCCGGGGGTAGCGGCCGCGCATCTCGGCGCGCACGTCGCGCCACGAGCCGCTCCAGAATTGTGGCAGATCCTTCGTCACCTGGATCGGCCGGTGGGCGGGGGAGAGCAGGGCCAGCGTCAGCGGCACCTTGCCGCCGGCGATGGCCGGATGCCGGGTGAGGCCGAACAGCTCCTGCACCCGCACTGGCAAGAGCGGCCCGCCCTCGGCGGCATAGTCGATCGGCAGGCTGGTGCCGGTGGGCGCCTGGAAATGGCTCGGCGCCTCGGTCTCCAGCCGGTGCAGCAATTCATAGGGCAAAAGCGCGTGCAGCGCGTTGCCGAGATCGCCGGCGGAGACCTGGGCCAGCGTGGTGCGCCCAGTGAGGAAGGGCGCCAGCCAGTCGCGCGCGGTCGCGGCCAGCGCCCCGTCGGACAGGTCCGGCCAGGGCGTGCCTTCCGCCCGGTGGAGGAATTGCACCCGGTCGCGCCACTGGGTGAGGGCGTTGGTCCAGGGCAGCCGCTCCAGGCCGAGGGCGGCGATGCCTTCGGCCAATGCCGCCGCCGTCTCCGGCGTGTCCGGCACCGGGCGGGGGCGGTCGGCGAGGGTCAGCGCGCCGAGGCGGCGGGTTTCCCGCGCCCGCACGGCGGCGGTCGCCGGATCGAACGCCACTTCGAGGCCGGAGGTGATCTCGGCCGCGAACAGGCTCTCGATCTCCTCCGCCGTGAGGGCGGCGGCGAGCTGCACGCGGGCGGCGTCCGCCCGGCCGCTCACCTCGGCCACCGCCAGATAGGGCGCGCGGGCGAGCGATGAGGCCGGGTCCACCACCGCGCCGCGCCCGTTGGCGAGCAGGATGCGGGTGCCGTCGCCGCGCGCCTTGGCCACCCGGTCGGGGAAGGCCAGCGCCAGCAAAGCGGCCGGGGAGGGGGCGGTGCCTGCCGGCTTCGCGTTGCCCGCGCGCGCCAGTTCCGCCCAGCGGCCGGCGAGGCGGCGGGCATCGTCGGCGCGGCGGGAGCGCTCGCGGGAAAAGTCCTCCAGCCGGTGAACGAGGTCCGGGCTGTCGCCGCCGAGGCCGCGCTCGGTGAGCAGAGCGGCGATGTCCGCCGCCAGGGCGCCGGCGCCGAGATCGCTGCCGCGCACCACCATGTGGGCGAGGCGCGGCTGCAAGGGCAGGCGGGCCATGCGGGCGCCGAGCGGCGTCACCGCGCCCCCGGCGTCGATGGCCTCCAGCGCCCGCAGCAGGTTCTTCGCCTCGGTGACGGCGGGCAGGGGTGGGGGATCGAGGAAGGGCAGGGATCGCGGGTCGCGCACTCCGGCGGAGGCGAGGTCCAGCACCAGGCCGGAGAGGTCGGCGGCCAGGATCTCCGGCGTGGCGAAGGCCGGCAGGCTCTGCGTCTCGCCCTCGTTCCACAGCCGGTAGCACACGCCCGGCTCGGTGCGGCCGGCGCGGCCGCGCCTTTGGTCGGCGGCGGCGCGGGAGACGCGCACGGTCTCCAGCCGCGTCAGGCCCACGTCCGGCTCGAAGCGCGGCACGCGGGCAAGGCCGGAATCCACCACCACCCGCACCCCCTCGATGGTCAGCGAGGTCTCGGCGATGGAGGTGGCCAGCACTACCTTGCGCCTGCCCTTGGGTGCCGGGAGGACGGCGCGGTCCTGCTCGGCGGCGTCCAGCGCGCCGAACAGCGGCACGATGTCCACGTCCTTGTCGCGCACGTCCGCCAGCAGGTGGCCCTGGGTGCGGCGGATCTCGGCCGCGCCGGGCAGGAAGGCCAGCACGGAGCCGGGCTCGGCGGCGAGCGCCCGCAGCACCGCGTCGGCCACCTGCCGCTCCAGCGGCGCGCGAGGATCGCGGCCGAGATAGCGCGTCGCCACCGGGAAGGCGCGGCCCTCGCTCTCCACCACCGGCGCGGGGCCGCCGCCGCCGCCCAGCAGCGCGGCGACGCGGGCGCCGTCGAGGGTCGCGGACATGGCGAGGACGCGCAGGTCCTCGCGCAGCCCGGCCTGGGTCTCCAGGGCGAGCGCGAGGCCGAGGTCGGCGTCCAGCGAGCGCTCGTGATATTCGTCGAACAGCACGGCGGCGACACCGGAAAGCTCCGGGTCGTCCAGCACCATGCGGGTGAACACGCCTTCGGTGACGACCTCGATGCGGGTGCGCCGGGAGATTTCCGAGCGCAGCCGCACGCGGTAGCCCACCGTGTCGCCCACGCGCTCGCCCAGCGTCTGCGCCATGCGGTGCGCGGCGGCCCGCGCCGCGAGGCGGCGGGGCTCCAGCACCAATATCTTGCCCCCCTTCACCCACGGCTCGTCCAGCAGCGCGAGCGGCACGCGCGTGGTCTTGCCCGCGCCCGGCGGGGCCACCAGCACGGCGCAGGCGTTGGCGCGCAGCGTCTGCGTCAGCGCGGGCAGGGCATCGTCGATGGGCAGGCGGGTGTCGAACATGGGCTTTCGGATTCGTGAGGCCGCGACCATAGGCCATTGCACGGCCGGGAAATCCAGCCCGCCGCGACATCGACGCCATGATGTGGCGACGGGAGGACAAGCGGCTCGCGGTGGCTTATGAAGGCCCGCCATCCAGCTCGTCCATCGTCCGCCCGGGAGCCGCGCCGCCCATGTCCTCCGCCCCGTCCAGCCTCACCGACAAGGTCCGTACCTTCAGCTTCGACGGCGGCATCGCGGCAGCCTGCTTCCTAAAAAGCACGGCGGTGCTGGTGGGCGACACCGGCGCGGCGATGATGGTCAACGGGGCGGAAACCAAGGCCGTGGCCCTGCACGGCGGCGCCGCCCTCGACGTGCGCGGCGACGGCAAGCGCCTGGTCTCCGGCGGCGACGACGGCCGGGTGGTGGAACTGACCGCCAATGGCGAGGTGCAGGTGCTGGCGGAGCACAAGGGCCGCTGGATCGACCGCGTGGCGCTGGGCCCGGACGGCGCGGTGGCCTATTCGGCCGGCAAGACCGCCCATTTCCGCCCGGTGAAGGGCGAGGCGCGCAGCCTGGAGGTGGCCTCCACCGTGGGCGGCCTCGCCTTCGCGCCCAAGGGCACGCGCATCGCCGTGGCCCATTATGGCGGCGTCACCTTCTGGTTTCCCAATGCCCTGGACGCCAAGCCCGACATGTTCGGCTGGAAGGGCTCGCACCTCGGCGTGGCGATCAGCCCCGACGGGCGCTTCCTGGTGACCACCATGCAGGAGGCGGCGCTGCATGGCTGGCGCATCTCCGACGGCGGCCACATGCGCATGACCGGCTATCCGGCGCGGGTGAAGTCGTTCGCCTTCACCGCCGACGGCAAGTGGCTCGCCACGTCCGGCTCCTCGGAGGTGATCCTGTGGCCGTTCGCCTCCAAGGAAGGCCCCATGGGCAAGCAGCCCTCCATGGTGGCGCCGTCCTCCACCGCCCGCGTCTCGGTGGTGGCCTGCCACCCCAAGGACCCGGTGCTGGCGGTGGGCTATGACGACGGCATGGTGCTGATGGCGCGCATTCCCGATGGCGCGGAGATCCTGCTGCGGGCGCCGGACGGCGCGGCGGTGACGGCGGCGGGCTGGCGGGCGGACGGCGGGGCGGTGACTTTCGGCACGGCGAGCGGCAGCGCCGGGGTGCTGGAGTTCTGAGCCGCCGCCGGCGGCCGGCGCGGGCTTGATCGGGATTGCTGAGGCGAGGCTTGCGTTTGCGCCATAATGGGCGCGTCGCGGCCCTGTCACCGGGCCGCGTTATCCGGTAACCTCCCCGGCGTTTCGCAGATGCGAGACGCCCCGTCCGGTCGGAGCCGCCTCATGAAGATCGAAGACGTCCGTCGTACCGCCTACTCCATGCCGCTGACCAATCCGGCCTACCCGCCGGGGCCCTACCGCTTCTTCGACCGCGAATTCATGATCATCACCTACCGCACCGACATCGAGGCGCTGCGCCGGGTGGTGCCCGAGCCGCTCGAAGTCTACGAGCCGCTGGTGAAGTATGAATTCATCCGCATGCCCGATTCCACCGGCTTCGGCGACTATACCGAGACCGGACAGGTCATCCCGGTGAAGTACAACGGGGTGGAGGGCGGCTACGTCCATTCCATGTACCTGGACGACGAGGCGCCCATCGCCGGCGGCCGCGAGATCTGGGGCTTCCCGAAGAAATACGCCAACCCGAAGATGGCGGTGGAGGCCGACGTCCTCACCGGGCGCCTGCATTATGGCAAGTCGCTCTGCGTGGATGCCACCATGGGCTACAAGCACAAGGCCGCCGACAAGGCCGCCGTGCTCGCCGCGCTGAAGACGCCGAGCTTCCTCATCAAGATCATCCCGCACGTGGATGCCACCCCGCGCATCTGCGAGCTGGTCCGCTACTACCTGGAGGACATCGACCTCAAGGAATGCTGGACCGGCCCGGCGGCGCTCGGCCTCTATCCGCACGCCATCGCCGATGTGGCCAAGCTGCCGGTGCTGGAGGTGGTCTCGGCCCTGCACCTGCGCGCCGACCTGACGCTGGGCATGGGCGAAGTGGTGTTCGACTATCTCGCCGAGCCCAAGTGATCGTTCCGGTGCCTTCCTAGTGGTTCGGCCGCGACAGATGGAACCCATCTGTCGCAAGCAGGCCGAACCACAACTCTTTGATCTGGTGGATCAACTTTTCGAAACGGATGGGTACCATCCGTTTCGGTTGATCCACGAGGGCCGGGCGGCCCGTTCTCCGGCGCGTTGCACGCGGCCGGGGACCGGGCCATGCTCGTGCGAGGCAGCATCGCGCGGCCCGCCGGGCCGCGCGACCATGACGCCGGCCGCCACGGCGAAGCCCGGCAGGCGAAGCAGACGGGGGAATGATGAGCAGCTTGCTGAGCGAAGTGCCCGCCGACATCAAGGATGTCGCCTCCGAATATGACCGGGTCGCCCTGGTGTTCCAGGGCGGCGGCGCGCTGGGCGCCTATCAGGCCGGCGTCTACGAGGCGCTGGCGCAGGCCAATGTGGAGCCGAACTGGGTGTCCGGCGTGTCCATCGGCGCCATCAACTCGGCCATCGTGGCGGGCAACACGCCGGAGAACCGCATCCCCCGGCTGCGGGAATTCTGGGAGACGGTGTCCGGCCGCCGCATCTGGGCGGTGCCGCCGGAGGGCGACGCGTTCCGCGCCCTGCGCAACCAGATGAGCGCCTTCGTCACCATGCAGATGGGCCAGCCCGGCTTCTTCAAGCCGCGCGTCCCCAATCCCTGGCTGCTGCCCACCGGCCACACCAACGCCACCAGCCTCTATGACACCGCGCCGTTGCGCGAGACCCTGCTGAAGCTGGTGGACTTCGACATCATCAACAGCGGCAACACGCGGTTCTCGGTGGGCGCCACCAACGTGCGCACCGGCAACTTCGTCTATTTCGACAACACCACCCACCGCATCGGCCCCGAGCACGTGATGGCTTCGGGCGCGCTGCCGCCGGCCTTCCCGGCGGTGCGCATCGACGGCGAATATTACTGGGATGGCGGCGTCGTCTCCAACACGCCGCTGCAATGGCTGCTGGACCAGCCGGACCACCCCTCCGCTTTGGTGTTCCAGGTGGACCTGTTCTCGGCGCGCGGCGAGATGCCCCGCGACATGTTCGGGGTGATCGAGCGGCAGAAGGACATCGGCTATTCCAGCCGCACGCGCTACACCACCGACCTGTTCCGCCGGGTGCAATTGCTGCGCACCATGCATGCCGAGGCGGTGCTGCGCATTCCCGAGCAGCTGCGCACGCCGGAGGATCTGCAGACGCTGGAGGACTACGAGAAGTCCGGTCCGGTGAACATCTGCCACCTGATCTATCAGGAGAAGACCTACGAACGGGACTTCAAGGACTATGAATTCTCGCACGGCTCCATGCGCGACCACTGGCAGACGGGCATCGAGGACACGCTGAAGACGCTGCGCCACCGCGACTGGCTGAAGAAGCCGGACAAATGCGACGGCATTGTCATCCACGACGTCCATCGCCTGGCGGAGTGAGCGGCAGGGGGGCCGTCCGCCGGCCTCCAAGCCATCCCGTCACAGCGGCAGGGCGCGGACCAGCGTGTTCGCGCCCAGTAGGGCGAGGCCGGCGAAGAAGCAGTTGCGGAACGCCTGCTGCGAGATCGCCAGCCGCACCCGCCGGCCGATCTCCATGCCGGCGAAGGCCGGCACCAGGGCGGCCAGCGTGACCAGCAGGGCATGCCAGGACGTCAGCGGCGCGTCCCGGGTGGACAGCGCGGCGATGAGGCCGAACGAGCCCATGGAGAAGGACAGGCCCATGGCCTGCACCAGATCCTCGCGCTCCAGCCCGAGCGATTGCAGGTAGGGCGCGGCGGGCATCACGGTCACGCCCGTGGTGCCGGTCAGCAGGCCGGACGCCAGCCCCATGAGCGGCGACAGCCAGGGTTCCCGCGCCGCCGGCGTGTGGAAGCCGAACCGGCCGAGGCCGAGCAGGCCGTAGGCGAACAGCGTGCCACCGAGCACCGCCGGCGCCAGGTGGGAGCCGAGCCCGCCGAGCCAGGCCCCGCCCGCCAGCGTGCCGGCGAAGGTGGCGAGCCCCATGGGCCAGAAGCGGCGCAGCACCGGCCAGACCCGCGGCCCGGTGGAGAATTGCACGATATTGGTGAGCAGGGTGGGCGCGATCAGGATGGCGGCGGCCTCCGCCGGCGGCATCAGCAGGCTGAGCAGGCCCATGCCGAGGGTGGGCAGGCCCATGGCGGTGACGCCCTTGACCAGCCCGGCGAGCATGAGGATCAGGGCGACGAAGGTGAGCGTGAGTGCGGTCATGCCCGCAAGCTGGCCTACGGCGGACCTTGCAGCAATGTGGATTATCCGGCTTCATCCTTCGGATTAGCCGAAGGATGAAGCCGTGCGGTTCGATCTGGTCGACCTCAAGCTGTTTCTCGCCATATTGGAGACCGGCAGCATCACCGCCGGGGCGGCGCGGGTCCATCTGGCGCTGCCCTCCGCCAGCGGGCGGGTGCGCGGCATGGAGGCGCTGGCCGGCGCGCCGCTGCTGGTGCGCAGCCGCGCCGGGGCGGCGGCGACACCGGCGGGCGAGGCGCTCGCCCACCATGCCCGGATCATCCTCCAGCAGTCCGAGCGCATGCGCGGCGAGCTGTCCCGCTACGGCCGGGGGCTGAAGGGGCATGTGCGATTGTGGAGCAACACCGCCGCCTTCTCCGTGGGCCTGTCCGGCGACCTCGCCCGTTTCCTCGCCCGCCATCCCGACGTGGACGTGGATCTGCAGGAGCGGCCGAGCCGCGAGATCGCGCCCGCTTTGCGCGCGGGCCTCATCCACATCGGCCTGCTGTCGGACGTGGGCGACACCTCCGGCCTCGAAACCCGGACCTATGGCGAGGACGTGCTGATGGCGGTGCTGCCGAAGGGGCACCGGCTGGCGGGCGAAGCGGGGGCGGGGTTCGCGGATATCGCCGGGCTGCCCTTCGTCGGGCTGACGCCCGGCAACGCCATCCACCAGCTCATCGAGACCCATGCCGCGGCGCTCGGCCTGCAGCTGAAATACCGGGTGCGGGTCAACCGCATCGAGGCGGTGGGCGAGATGGTGCAGGCGGGCGTCGGCGTCTCCGTGCTGCCGACGGCCGATGCGCTGCGGGTGGCCGGGCGCACGCAGGTGGAAGTGTTCGCCTTGCCGGAGGCATGGGCGCGCCGCCGGCTGGTGGTCGCCGTGCGCGACCGCGAGGCGCTGCCGGAATTCGCGCGGCAGGCGCTCGGCGCATTGGGCGCGGAGGGCGCCGGCCCGCCCCCTTCGGACCGGCTCGCGGCGAAGGGGTGAACGCGTCCCGGCGCGCGCCGGGCGGGCCTTCAGAACTCGGCGTCGAGCTCTTCCAGTTCCTCGGGCTCGGCGCGGGCGCCGGAGATCCACTCCTGCATGGGGCCGTAGGCCATCATGCGCTCGCGATAGGCGTTGCAGGCGGCGTCCAGCTTCACGTCATAGGTGGTGAAGCGCGAGCAGACCGGGGCGTACATCAGGTCCGCCAGGGTGGGCGCGGCGCCCATCAGATAGGGGCCGCCATGGGCGGCGAAGCAGCCGCGCCAGATGGCGACGATGCGCTCGATGTCCGCCTGCGCGCCGGCCCACACCTTGAAGGCGGGATAGTGCGCCTTGATGTTCATGGGCAGCGCCGAGCGCATGTTGGCGAAGCCCGAATGCATCTCGCCGGAGACGGAGAGGCAGTGGGCGCGCGCCGCGCGGTCGGCGGGCAGCAGGCCGGCCGCCGGGAACACCTCGTTGAGATAGGAGGCGATGGCCAGCGTGTCCCACACGGTCACGCCCTCATGCACCAGGCGGGGCACCAGGAAGGACGGCGACAGCAGCAGCAGTTCGGCCCGCGCGCCGGGATCGTCCACCGGCACCCGCTCTTCCTCGAAATCCAGTCCGGCCAATTTGCAGATCAGCCAGCCGCGCAGCGACCAGGAGGAGTAATTCTTGCTCGAAATGGTCAGCGTGGCCTTCGACATAAGCGCGTTCCCGATGGCTGGCGCCGGCAGACTAACGAAGCGTGTTGCATTGCACCACAGGCCTCGCCAAAATCCCGCTTAAGAGGTACAACCTAACGCGGCTGAGGAACAAGGTCTAAAACCGGCCTGAGCCAATATGTTACGGCCTGCCGCGCCGGGGTGCGGGAAAGGCCGTGCGGGGCGGACGGAGGCAAGGTCGCATGAAGGCGTACTGGTCCTGCGGCGAATTCGCCCGCATGATGCCCGGGCGAAAGGCGTAATAATGTACCTTGCCTATCAGGCCCAGGCCGATCTCATGGAGCCGCTGAAACTCGGTGCCCACATGGCGCGGCGTTTCCTCAGCAGCCCGTTCGCCGCCCCGTTCCAGAATGCCGCGACGCGGCATCTGGCGGCCGCCTACGAGATGGTGGAGCGCGTGGGCCTCAGCCACGGGCGACCGGCGTTCGGCCTCACCAGCACGCAGGTGGGCAATCGCGAGGTGCCGGTGGTGGAGGAGGCGGCCTACAAGCTGCCGTTCGGCACCCTGCTGCACTTCAAGAAGGACGTGGAGGTGCCGCAGCCGCGGGTGCTGGTGGTGGCGCCGCTCTCCGGCCATTTCGCCACCCTGCTCATCGGCACGGTGCGCACGCTGCTGCCGGACCACGACGTCTTCATCACCGACTGGCACAATGCCCGCGACGTGAGCCTGGAGCACGGCGCGTTCGATTTCGACGGCTATGTGGAGCACATCGTCAAGTTCCTGGAATTCATGGGGCCGGGCGGGCATCTGGTGGCGGTGTGCCAGCCCTGCGTGCAGGCGCTGGTGGCCGCGGCGGTGATGGCGCAGGAGGGCAATCCGGCCTATCCGCGCAGCATGACGCTGATGGCCGGGCCGATCGACTGCCGGGTCAATCCCACCAAGGTCAACGACCTCGCCACCTCCAAGCCGATCTCCTGGTTCGAGAAGAACCTCATCTCCACCGTGCCCATGGGGTTCGAGGGCTCGGGGCGGCGGGTCTATCCCGGCTTCATCCAGCTCTCCGCCTTCGTCAGCATGAATCTCGGGCGCCACATGAAGGCGCACTTCGAGCTTTACGACAGCCTGGTGGCCGGCGACGAGGAGAAGGCGCACACCACCAAGGTGTTCTATGACGAATATTTCGCCGTGCTCGACCTGGCGGCGGAATTCTACCTGGAGACCGTGCAGTACGTGTTCCAGGAATATCGCCTGCCCAAGGGCGAACTGACCTACAAGGGCAACCCGATCGACTTCAAGGCGATCCGCCGCACCTCGCTGCTCACCGTGGAGGGCGAGCGCGACGACATCTGCTCGCTCGGCCAGACGGTGGCGGCGCACGACATCTGCACCGGCCTGAAGCCGCACCGCAAGCGCCACCACATGCAGGCGGGCGTCGGCCATTACGGCGTGTTCAGCGGCCGCAAATGGGCGGGCCAGGTCTATCCCATCGTGCGCAACCACATCCTCGCCAGCGACTGAGCGGCTTTTCAGAAGCGCGTTCGCAGGCGCGTCCGGCGCCCTCTCCCGCTGGCCGGGGAGGGCTCCGTTGGCGTGCCGTCATCATACCGTCTTCTCGCCCTGGGAAAGGGAGCGGCATGGCTTGGCTGCGTCAATCGGCGGTTGACGCACGGGCCGAGCCTTGATTGATGGACGCGCGTCGGCACATCCGCCGACTGTCCACTCCTCGGAGGAGCTCCCGGAATGAGCGCTTGGCCGGTTCACGCCACCATTGATGGTCCCATCGTCATGATCGGCTTCGGCTCGATCGGGCGCGGTACCCTGCCGCTGATCGAGCGCCATTTCTCGTTCGATCTCGACCGCATGGTGGTGATCGATCCGGTGGCCGACGACCGCAAGCTGCTCGATGCCCGCGGCATCCGCTTCGTCCAGAGCGAGGTCACGGCCGAGAACTACCGCGAATTGCTCACCCCGCTGCTCACCAATGGCGGCGGCCGCGGCTTCTGCGTCAACCTCTCGGTGGACGTGTCCTCGGTGGCGGTGATGGAACTGTGCCGGGAGATCGGCGCGCTCTATGTGGACACCGTGGTGGAGCCCTGGAAGGGCTTCTATTTCGATCCCTCCATGGGCCCCGAGGCGCGCACCAATTATGCGCTGCGCGAGAGCCTGCTGGCGGCCCGCCGCCGCAATCCCGGCGGCCCCACCGCCGTCTCCACCTGCGGCGCCAACCCCGGCATGGTGTCGTGGTTCGTGAAGCAGGCGCTGCTCAACATCGCCGCCGATACCGGCCTCGACCGGCCCGAGCCGACCAGCCGCGCGGAATGGGCGCAGTTCGCCCGCGCCCTGGGCGTCAAGGGCATCCACATCGCCGAGCGCGACACCCAGCGCGCCCGCAACCCCAAGCCGCGCGACGTGTTCGTCAACACCTGGTCGGTGGAAGGCTTCGTCTCGGAAGGCCTCCAGCCCGCCGAGCTGGGCTGGGGCACCCATGAGAAAGAACTGCCGCCGGACGGGCGCACCCACGCGGCCGGCTGCGGCGCGGCGATCTATCTGATGCGGCCGGGCGCCGATACCCGCGTGCGCTCCTGGACGCCGACGCCGGGGCCGCAGTTCGGCTTCCTCGTCACCCATAACGAGGCGATCTCCATCGCCGACTACCTGACGGTGCGCGACGGCGACACCGTGCTCTACCGCCCCACCTGCCACTATGCCTACCACCCGGCGGACGATGCGGTGCTGTCGCTGCACGAGATGTTCGGCTCCGGTGGCAAGATGCAGAGCGACTGGACGATCCTGGACGAGCACGAGATCGTCGACGGCATCGACGAACTGGGCGTGCTGGTCTACGGCCACGCCAAGAACGCCTATTGGTACGGCTCGCAGCTGTCCATCGAGGAGGCGCGCCAGCTCGCGCCCTATCAGAACGCCACCGGCCTCCAGGTGTCCTCCGCCGTGCTCGCGGGCATGGTGTGGGCGCTGGAGAATCCCGAAGCCGGCATCGTCGAGGCGGACGAGCTGGACTTCCGCCGCTGCCTTGAGGTGCAGACGCCCTATCTCGGGCCGGTGATCGGCACCTATACCGACTGGACCCCGCTGACCAGCCGCGTGCCCTTCTTCCCCGAGGAGGTGGATGCGGAAGATCCCTGGCAGTTCAAGAACGTCATCGTGCGCTGATCCCCGGATCATTTCCCGCCATTACCGCCGCGCCGGCACCCGCCAGGCGCGGCGGTTTCGTTTCTGGGCATCATCTCCCGCATGCGGGAGGCGAGGCATAGGTTCCGCATGAGTTCAGGGCCGGCCGGCGGTAATTTCTTGGATGCGTTCCAGAATAGATGGATGCGTTTCAAATAATACATTGTATCCGTGTCGATATTAATTCTCGTCCATATTCCCGGCTCTCCGTTGACCCTGCACGGGGCGGGCGTATCTTCCCCGTCCATACGCGGTGTCCGCCGCGTTTGTGCAAAGGCGAGTTTTTCGTCATGAAGAAGATTATCCTGGCTTCTGTTGCCGCTGTTACGCTGGCGGCCTCCGCCGCGTCTCCGGCCTTTTCTTTCCCGTTGCAGTCCGGCACCGGCCTCACCGCGCCGGTGATCCCGGTGGCCGAGGGCTGCGGCTGGGGCCGCTGGCGCGGCCCGTGGGGCGGCTGCCGCGACACGCCCTATTACGGGCCGTTGCCCGGCGGCGGCTATCGGCCCGCGCCCGGCGTGGTGGTGGTGCCCGGCCCGGTGGGCAATGGCTGCCCTCCCGGCTATTGGCACGGCCCCTGGGGCCATTGCCGCGACACGCCCTACCACGGCCGGCTGCCGGGCGGCGGCTGGCAGTGACCTGACGGGCCGGGGGTGAGGCGGGGTTCCGCCGCCCCTCCGGCCGAGGATGCCTTCCCGTTATGCCTTCCCGCCGCGCCGTCCCGTGCCCTCGCACGCGATCGCCGCGCGCCGCCCCGGCCGCGCCGCCCCCTGGCGCGCGGCCAGCCCTCCAGCGAGGGCCAGCCCTCTCGAACAAGGACACCCATCATGACACGCAGTGTTTCGCGCCTTCTCGCCGCCACCGTGCTCGGCACGACGCTGATGGCGGGTGCCGGCGCCATGGCGCAGACCGCCGCTCCGGCTCCGGCTCCCGCTGCCGCCCCGGCGCCCGCCGCGCCGGCCCAGGGCACTCCCACCTCCGGCCTCTATTCCGAGGCGGATGCGCGGGCCGTGCTCAACGCCCGCCTCGCCGCCCTGAAGGCGGTGATCGAGCTGACCCCCGAGCAGGAAAAGCTCTGGCCGGCGCTCGAAACCGCGATCCGCGACATCAACAAGAATGCCGTCGCCCGCCGCAAGCAGCTGGAGACGGCGGCCGCGCCCACGAGCTTCCTCGACGTGCTCGACCAGATCGCCGTCGCCGAGGAGACCCGCGGCAAGGAGCTGAAGCGCTTCGTGGATGCGGCGCGCCCGTTCGTGGCCTCGCTCACCGAGGCGCAGAAGCGGCGCGTGCCCGCCTTCCTCGGCCTCAACGACGGCGAGGGGCAGCACCAGCCGGCCGGCACGCTCTGGCTGTTCGAGGAAGAAGCCGGCTGAGGCCGCTCCCGGCCTGACCTGAGCTGCGGACGGCCCCCGCGGGGGCATGTCCGCGGCCCCGCCCCGGCGTCGTCCGGGCCCGCCACCTTCCCTCGCCGGGAGGTGGCTTTTTCATGCCCAGGGCCTGTCCCGCGCCGCGTCCCGGGCGCGCCGTCACCGGGCCGCCGGGCGCAAGAGCGCAAGGGGCGAAGAGGCGAAGAGGCGAAGGGCGAGGCGCGATGCCGCGGCCCGGCTGCCGGCACGGCGACCCCTTCGCGGCCGGCCCGCCCGTCCGAATCATCCTGCTGTTTTGGATGCATTCCGGCCGCCGCCGGTGGTATTTGCGCGCTCAGGTTGAGGCTTGGCGCCGCCTCCGGCGGTGGAGCGATACGCCGGGGTGCGGCCGGAAAACCGCACCATCGCATCATCCGTTCGTCGAAGATCGTTCGGGAGACGGATAATAATACCGTAAATCTAGTCAGCGTCGCGCAAGCCATGTCGCATAACGCTGTACCAAAGGTTGTAGACGGTATAAAGGTAGCGGTCGTGAATATTCACTCCATCAAGATCAGGATCATCGCCCTTTCGGCCCTCTGCGTGGTTGCCGTCGCCGGCGCCCTGCTCGGCTATGGGGTCTATGCGTCGTCCCAGACCTCGCGCTTCGTGACCGAGAGCGTCAGCGATCTGCTCGACAAGACCAGCCAGGATTCGCTCCAGCGCCTCGCCTCGGTGCAGGCCGCGGTGGTGCGCACCGAGATCGACTCGGCCTTCGACGCCGCCCGCACCATGGCCTCGGGCCTGGAGATCATCGCCGGGCACGACGGCGCCGGCACCCCGCTCGACGGCCGCCGCGCCCAGCTCAATGCCTTCCTGCTCAACGTGCTGAAGGACAATCCGCGCTTCAACGGCACCTACAGCGCCTGGATGCCCGATGCGCTCGACGGCTCCGACATGCTGTACAACGGCCGCAAGGAGATGGGCTCGGACGCCACCGGCCGCGCGCTGCCCTACTGGACCCGCGACGCCGCCGGCAAGATCGCGCTCCAGCCCCTGGTGGAATATGACAGCCGCGAACTGCACGCCAACGGCGTGATGAAGGGCGGCTGGTTCATCGGCCCGCAGACCAACGGCAAGGAGAGCATCCTCGCCCCGCTCGCTTATATCGTGCAGGGCAAGTCGGTGTTCCTCGCCACCATGTCGGTTCCGATCAAGGTGGACGGCAAGTTCGCCGGCGTCGCCGGCGCGGACTTCGACCTGTCCTTCGTCCAGAGCCTGGCCGAGAAGGTGGATGCCTCCATCTACAAGGGCCAGGGCACGGTCACCATCGTCACCAACACCGGCCTCGTGGTCGCCTCCAGCGCCGATCCCAAGGCCATCGGCGGCCCGTTCAAGGCGGTCGAGCCGCAGGCCGAGGACGACATGGCCATCCTGCGCAACGGCGAGGCCACGGTGAAAGTGGACACGGCGAAGGACACGCTGAAGGTGTTCGCCCCCGTGCCGCTCGGCCGCACCGGCGCCGCCTGGTCGGTCATCATCACCGTGCCGCGCGCTCTGGTGATGGCGGATGCCAACGCGCTCGGCGAGGCGCTCGCCGCCCGCGGCCGCACCGATACCTTCTGGCAGATGGTGGCGGCGGTCGGCGTCACGGTGCTGGCCCTGGTGGCCATGGCGCTGGTGGCCAACGGCATCTCCAGCCCCATCACCCGCCTCACCGCCGCCCTGCGCCGCCTCGCCCAGGGCGAGCAGGTGGCCGAGATCGCCGGCGCCAACCGCAAGGACGAGATCGGCGACATCTCCCGCGCCGTGGACCAGATCCGCATCGGCGTCGAGCAGGAGGCCCGCCGCAAGGCCGAGGAGGCGGAGGCCGACCGCCTGCGCCACGAGGCCGAGCGCCGCGCCACCATGATGAACCTCGCCGACGGCTTCGAGCGGGCCATGGGCCAGGTGGTGGAAGGGGTGGGCGTCGCCTCCGACCAGCTCCAGGGCGCGGCCGGCACCATGTCCCACGCCACCCGCAAGGTGGCGGACGAGAGCCACACCGCCGCCAACGCCTCGGAGGAAGCCTCCTCCAACGTGCAGACGGTGGCCTCGGCGGCGGAGGAACTGGCCTCCTCCATCACCGAGATCAAACGTCAGGTGGATGAATCCGCCCGCATCGCCGCCGCCGCCGCCATGGATGCCGGCACCACCGCCTCCCAGGTGCAGGAACTGTCCAGCGCCGCCGAGCGCATCGGCAAGGTGGTGGACCTGATCCGCAACATCGCCGGCCAGACCAACCTTCTGGCGCTGAACGCCACCATCGAGGCCGCCCGCGCCGGCGACGCCGGCAAGGGCTTCGCGGTGGTCGCCTCGGAAGTGAAGGAACTGGCCGACCAGACCTCGCGGGCCACCTCCGAGATCGCCACCCAGATCGAGGAGATCCAGGGTTCGACCCGCGCCTCCTCGCAGGCCATCGTCTCCATCACCGACGTGATCGAGCAGATCAACCGCATCGCCGCCTCCATCGCCAGCGCGGTGGACCAGCAGGGCGTGGCCACCCGCGAGATCGCCCACAACGTGGCGCGGGCCTCCCAGGGCACGCAGCAGGTGTCGGTCAATATCGACGGCATCAACGGCGCCGCGGCGGATTCCACCGCCGCCGCCCATCAGGTGCAGGACGCGGCGGCCTCCCTCGCCACCCAGTCGCAGACCCTGCGCAAGGTGATGGCGGAGTTCCTCGGCACCGTCCGCGCCGCCTGACCGCGCCGTTCATCCGGCTTTCGCGGGGCGCCTTCGGGCGCCCCGTCGCGTTTGCGCCGCAGGGCCGCTCAGACCGCGACGCCGAACAGGGCGCCGATGCCGGCGGTGGCCGCCATGGCCAGCGCTCCCCACACGGTGACGCGCAAGGTGGCCTTCAGCACCGGCGCGCCGCCGGCCTTGGCCGCCACCACGCCGAGCGCGGCCAGGAACACCAGCGAGCCGCCGGAGACCAGCCCCACCCGCAGCGTGGCGGGGGCGAGCATGGCCAGGATGAGCGGCAGGACGGCGCCGATGGTGAAGCAGGCCGCCGAGGCGATCGCCGCCTGGATCGGCCGGGCGGTGGTCAGCTCGGAAATGCCGAGCTCGTCGCGGGCATGGGCCACCAGCGCGTCCTTGCGCATCAACTGCTCCGCCACCTGGCGGGCCAGCGCCGGCTCGACGCCGCGCTCCTCGTAGATGCTGGCCAGCTCCCCGGTCTCGCCCTGGAAATCGGCGGCCAGCTCGCGCCGCTCGCGGGCCAGCTCCGCATGCTCGGTGTCGGACTGCGAGGACACCGAGACATATTCGCCCGCCGCCATGGACATGGCGCCCGCCACCATGCCGGCGAGGCCGGCGAGCAGGATCTCGTTGCGCCCCGCCGAGGCGGCGGCGACGCCGACGATCAGGCTGGCGGTGGAGACGATGCCGTCATTGGCGCCGAGCACGGCGGCGCGCAGCCAGCCGATGCGCGAGACGAGATGGGTTTCGGCATGCTGGGCGCGTAGGAGGAAGCCGTGGGACATGGCGAACTCACGGGCGGGAGCGGTCCGGAGCGCCGGCCGCCGCCCCCGGCCGTTCGCGCAGCAATGCTACGCCCGGCGCCGTCCGGCACCAAGCGTTCCAGAGGTAGCATCGCCGGGTGACACGCCTGCGAAGCCGTGCCGTGCCAGGCGTGCCTAGCGTGGCGGCTCAGCCGGCGGACTGGTCGTCCACCTTGGCCTCGGGCACGTTCTTCTTGATGGATTCGATGGCCGCGAGCGCGGACGCCTTCGCCTTGTAGCCCTCGGAGGCGAACAGCGTCTCGCCGTTGGACGCCTTGAAGCGGAACCGGAACTCGCCGGCTTTGTCCTTGTAGATCTCGAACTTGGCCATGGACGCCTCCTTCGTGCCCCGGCCTGCGCCGGGTGCGAGAAGCCTGCCTCAAGCGGGGCCGGATGGCAAAGCCGGTCGCGCTCCGCCGTCGGCGGGGCCGCAGGCGGGGGCGCCGGGCCGGCGCCGCGCGCCGCATGTCACGATCGGGCGCCGAAATGGATCATCC
Source organism: Azorhizobium doebereinerae UFLA1-100 (assembly GCF_000473085.1). Taxonomy (GTDB): domain Bacteria; phylum Pseudomonadota; class Alphaproteobacteria; order Rhizobiales; family Xanthobacteraceae; genus Azorhizobium; species Azorhizobium doebereinerae. The sequence goes on along the minus strand of NZ_AXBA01000012.1, from coordinate 145,083 downwards.
CGGCCGGGGAAATTGATCCAGGTCCTGGCCCCCGGCCCCCGGAAGATGCGAAGGTTACGCCCTGTGCCGGTGCGTGCGCCGACGTGTCGTGTTCTGTATGCCAGGGTAGCCGTGATGATGAGACGCCTTAGAGGAATGCTGGATTATTTTCGCCAAGTCGTCCCATTCCAGATCAAGCCCGCGATCATCACGACGGTTGTGCTCGTCGTGCTCCTGCTGCTTCCGGTTCCCGCCGGCCTGACGCCCAAGTCCTGGGCGCTGGTGGCCATCTTCCTCACCACCATCGTCGCCATCATCCTCAAGGTCATGCCCATCGGCGTCATGGCCATGATGGCGATGACCATCGTCGCCTTGTCGCAGGTCACCGCGACCTCCTCCAAGGCGGCCATGGCCGATGCCCTGGCCAGCCTGTCCAACCCGCTGATCTGGCTGATCGTGGTGGCGATCCTGATCTCGCGCGGCCTGAAGAAGACCGGGCTCGGCAACCGCATCGGCCTGATCTTCATCTCGCTGCTGGGCCGCAACACCATCGGCATCGGCTACGGGCTCGCGGTCTGCGAGCTGGTGCTGGCGCCGTTCACGCCGAGCAACACGGCCCGCGGCGGCGGCATCGTCCATCCCATCATGAAGTCGATCGCCAGCGCCTTCGCCTCCGAGCCCGCCAAGGGCACCGAGAAGAAGATGGGCACCTACCTGGCGCTGGTGAACATGCATGCCAACCCGATCACGTCCGGCATGTTCATCACCGCCACCGCGCCCAATCCGCTGGTGGTGGACTATGTGGCGCGGGCCACCAACCAGACCTTCCACCTCACCTGGACCAACTGGGCGCTGTACATGCTGCTGCCCGGCCTCGCCTGCCTGCTGCTGATGCCGCTGGCCATCGCCATCCTCTCGCCGCCGCAGGTGACGTCCACGCCCGGCGCGGTCGATTACGCGCGCGCCGAGCTCAAGCGCATGGGCCCCCTCGCCGGCGGCGAGAAGGTGATGATCGGCACCTTCGCTTTGCTGCTCATCCTCTGGGCCAACGTGCCGGCGATGATCTTCGGGCGCGCCTTCGAGCTCGACCCGACCGCGGTCGCCTTCCTCGGCCTGTTCATCCTCATCATCACCGGCACCATCAACTGGGACGACGTGCTGTCGGAAAAGAGCGCCTGGGACACGCTGATCTGGTTCGGCGCCCTGGTGATGATGGCGGAGCAGCTGAACAAGACCGGCGTCATCGCCTGGTTCTCCAACCTCCTGAAGACCGGCATCCTGGCCTCGGGCATGGGGTGGGAGCCGGCGGCGGCGCTGCTGGTGCTGTGCTTCGTCTTCTCGCACTATTTCTTCGCCAGCACGACGGCCCATATCAGCGCCATGATGCTGGCCTTCCTCACCGTGGGCCTGCAACTGGTGCCGCCGGACTATCACGTGCCCTTCCTGCTGATGATGACGGCGGGCTCCAGCATCATGATGACCCTGACCCACTACGCCACCGGCACCTCGCCGATCATCTTCGGCAGCGGCTACGTCACGCTCAGCGAATGGTGGCGCGTCGGCTTCGTGATGTGCGTCGGCGAGCTGCTGGTCTATGCGGTGCTGGGCAATCTGTGGTGGAAGGTGCTGGGCCTGTGGTGAGCGGGGCGCAGCCCGCCGCGCCTCTCCACGCCGCCTGAACATGCGAACGGCCCGGACGAGACCGGGCCGTTTGGCATTCGGGGGCGGCGGCGGTGCCCGCGCCGGAGCGGCAGGCGCGGACCTCAGTCGTCCATCTTCAGCGCGGCGATGAAGGCTTCCTGCGGGATCTCCACCTTGCCGAACTGGCGCATCTTCTTCTTGCCTTCCTTCTGCTTGTCCAGAAGCTTGCGCTTGCGCGAGACGTCGCCGCCGTAGCACTTCGCCGTCACGTCCTTGCGCAGGGCCTTGATGGTCTCGCGCGCGATCACCTTGGCGCCCAGCGCCGCCTGGATCGGGATGTTGAACAGATGCTGCGGGATCAGCTCCTTCAGCTTCTCGCACATGGCCCGGCCGCGATGCTCGGCGCGGGTGCGGTGCACCAGCATCGAGAGCGCGTCCACCGGCTCGCCATTCACCAGGATCGACATCTTCACCAGGTCGCCCTCGCGATAGTCGGTGATGTTGTAGTCGAACGAGGCGTAGCCCTTGGAGATGGACTTCAGCCGGTCGTAGAAATCGAACACCACCTCGTTCAGCGGCAGGTCATAGGTGACCATGGCGCGCGCGCCCACATAGGTCAGCTCGATCTGGTTGCCGCGACGGTCCTGGCAGAGCTTCAGCACCGAGCCGAGATAATCGTCCGGCGTCATGATGGTGGCGCGGATCCACGGCTCGCGGATCTCCTTGATCTTCACCACGTCCGGCATGTCGGCCGGATTGTGCATGTCGATGGTCGAGCCGTCGATCATCTCCATCTGGTAGATGACCGAGGGGGCGGTGGCGATCAGGTCGAGATTGAACTCGCGCTCCAGCCGCTCCTGGATGATCTCCAGGTGCAGCAACCCTAAGAACCCGCAGCGGAAGCCGAAGCCGAGCGCCGCCGAGGTCTCCATCTCGAACGAGAAGCTGGCGTCGTTGAGGCGCAGCTTGCCCATGGCGGCGCGCAGGTCCTCGAAATCGGCCGCATCGACCGGGAACAGGCCGCAGAACACCACCGGCTGGGCCGGCTTGAAGCCCGGCAGGGCCTCGGCGGTGGGCTTCTTCTCCTCGGTGATGGTGTCGCCGACGCGGGTGTCCGCCACTTCCTTGATGGAGCCGGTGAGGAAGCCGATCTCGCCGGGGCCGAGATGGTCCATCACCACCAGCTTGGGCGTGAACACGCCGACGCGGTCCACGTCATAGACGGCGCCCGAGCCCATCATCTTGATGCGCATGTTCTTCTTCAGCACGCCGTCGATGATGCGCACCAGCACCACCACGCCGAGATAGGTGTCGTACCAAGAGTCCACCAGCAGCGCCTTCAGCGGCGCGTCGCGGTCGCCCATGGGGGCGGGCAGGCGGGTGACGATGGCCTCCAGTACCTGGTCGATGTTCAGCCCGGTCTTGGCCGAGATGCCGATGGCGTTGGAGGCGTCGAGGCCGATCACGTCCTCGATCTGCGCCTTCACCTTCTCCGGCTCGGCGGCGGGCAGGTCGATCTTGTTGAGGACCGGGACGATGTCGTGATTGTTGTCGATGGCCTGGTAGACATTGGCCAGGGTCTGCGCCTCGACCCCCTGGGAGGCGTCCACCACCAGCAGCGAGCCTTCCACGGCGGCCAGCGAGCGGCTCACCTCATAGGCGAAGTCCACGTGGCCGGGGGTGTCGATGAGGTTGAGCGTATAGGTCTCGCCGTCCAGCGCCTTGTAGGAGAGGCGCACGGTCTGGGCCTTGATGGTGATGCCGCGCTCGCGCTCGATGTCCATGTTGTCGAGCACCTGCTCGGACATTTCCCGTTCGCTCAGGCCGCCGGTGAGCTGGATCAGCCGGTCGGCGAGCGTGGACTTGCCATGGTCGATATGGGCGACGATGGAGAAATTGCGGATGTTCTTCTGAGCGGTCGCGGTCATGGCTGGCGCCATAGCACCCGGTTCGTGGCGCCACAAGGCTGGAGCACGTCCCGGCGGCGCCGCCGGGCGGGATGCGCGGCCGCGCCCGGCGCCGGGCGCGGGGGGCCTTGTCCTAGAGCACGTTCCGCTCAAATGGCATCGCCATTCGAGCGGTAAAACGTTCTCTATCAAAGTGTTAGAGGGCGATTCCCCGATCAGATTGGCTCATTCTGATCGGATCGCGCTCTAGCTGGCGGCGGCCTCGGCGTGGCTGCGGGCCTCGGCCCAGCCGTGGATCAGCCGTTCCAGGGCGTCGAGCCCGTCGGTCAGGGCGGCGGGGCCGGGCTGGAGGATCAGCGGCGAGCGCACCTCGGTGAGCGCCCCCGTCCGGACGGCGGGAAGGGCGGAGAAGCCCGGGCGGGCGGCGAAGGCGGCGGGGTTGAAGCGCTTGCCGCACCAGGAGCCGATCACCAGGTCGGGGGCCGCCGCGATCACCTCCTCGGGGGTGACGGTGCGGTCGGTGGCGGTGCTGCCCAGCGCCTTGTGCGCGAACACGTCCTCGCCACCGGCCAGGGTGACCAGTTCCGACACCCAGCCGATGCCGCAGATCATCGGCGCGTCCCATTCCTCGAAATAGACCCGCGGCCGGTGCGGCAGGCGACGGGCGCGTTCCCCGGTGGTGATCAGGCGCCCGGCCAGCACCTCGGCCAGGTCGTTGCCCTTCTCCGGCACGCCCACCAAAGCGGCGACGGTGCGGATCATGGTGAGGATGCCGGCGATGTCGCGCTGGTTGAAGGCATGCACGGCGCAGCCGGCGCGCATCAGGTCGGCGACGATGCCGGCCTGGAGGTCGGAGAAGGCGAGCACCAAATCCGGCTTCAGCGACAGGATCTTCGGCAGGTCGGCGGTGGTGAAGCCGGAGACGCGCGGCTTCTCCAGCCGCACCCGCGCCGGGCGCACCGCATAGCCGGAGACGCCGACGATCAGGTCCTCCTGGCCCAGCAGATAAAGCGTCTCCACGGTTTCTTCGGTGAGGCAGACGATACGGCGCGGCGGGAAGCCGACGCGCGGAGCCGGGGAGGTCATAGTCCGAACAATCGTTTTCGGGACGGGGCGGCGTCCGCGGGTTCCGCTTCGACATCCGGACCCGGGTCATCCGGGAGAGGTGGCAAGGCGATGACAGGATCGGCCTTCATGGTGACATCCGTTGCTTGTGCGACGGTTGCGTGACCATCGGCCGGGGCGGCGGCTTCCGCCGCCGCGCGGGCGGCGAGCGCCTCCGCATGCGCCGCCGCGTCCACGGCGGCGAGGCGCTCCAGCTCGGCGGCGCGGGCGATCTCGCGGCGCGCCTCCTCCTTCTCGCGGATGGCGGCGATGGCGGTGCGCACGCGCTCGGCCTCGTGCTCCAGCACCGGGGTGGCGGAGACGCCGGGCGGCACCGCCCAGGTGAAGGCGTCGAGCTTGCCGGTGACCGGGGACACCGGGCCCCAGTCGTCATAGACCCGGCCGTCGGCGATCCAGGCCGGATCGCGCGGGGCGCGCAGCGCCCGGGCGGCCCATTCGCGGGCCTTGCCCACGTCCTCGTGCTCGGCGGCCTCCAGCTCGGCCATCAGCAGGCAGATGCGCTGGGTCGGCTCGGCGGACACCCGCTGGAGCAAGGCGCGGGCCTCGGCGAACTCGTGCGCGTCGATGGTGGCGTGAGCGAGCGCGATGAGGCTCTCCGGATGGTCCGGCGCGCGGGCGGCCAGCGCGCGGATGCGCTTCAGCCGGTCGAGCGCGGCGTCGCCCGGCCGCAGATGGGCGCAGACCTCCGCCAGTTCCGGGTGCGGGGTGGCGGCATAGGCGGTCTCGACGATCTTGGTGGCCTTGCGCAGGTCGCCATTGAGGCCGAGCAGGCGCCCGGCCACGGCGGCGGCCGGCACCAGGGTGGGGGCGAGGCGCACCGCCTCCACCGCCCGCTCACGGGCCACCGGCGGGTCCGACGCCTCCAGCGCCAGGGCTTCGGCGGCCAGCAGCACGGCGCGGCGGCGGCGGTATTGCAGCTTGTCGATGCCGCGATGGGCCATCTGCTTTTCAAGCACCGCGCGGGCGCCGGCATAGTCGCCCTCGGCGCAGCGCGCCTCGATCACCGCGTCCGCCGCCCAGGTGAGGGCGGGGGCCTGCCCGGCGGCTTCCTCGGCCAGCACGCGCGAGGCGGCGATGTCGCCGGAGCGGCGCGCCTCGATGTGCAGGCCGCGCAGGCCGATGAGCCGGGTGTCCGGCACGTCCAGCATGGCGCGGAAGGTGCGCAGGGCATCGTCCTGGTCGCCCGCGAACTGGGCCGCCTGGGCGGCGAGCAGCCGGGTCAGCGGCTCGTGCGGCAGGTGGCGCTGGGCGTCGGCGCGGGCGCGGCGGGCGGCGTCCACGTCGCCGGCGCCGATGGCGATGAGGCCGCGCGACACCGCGGCCCAGCCCTTCTCGCGCTTGCGGCGGCGGGAGAAGGCGGCGATCAGGCTTGGGGCGCGCACCAGCAGGGAGAGCAGGTGCCAGACCACCAGCAGCGCGACGCTGAAGGCGGCGAGCGCCGCGAGCGCCACGGGCACCGTGGTCTCGATGCGCCAGCCTTGCCAGGCGATGACCATCTCGCCCGGCCGGTCGGCCAGCCAGGAGGCGCCGAAGGCGATGAGGGCGAGGACGACGATGAGGAGGACGAGGCGGATCACGGCACCTTCCCGGAAATGGCGGCGAGCGCCTGCTGGAACAGCGTGGCGGCGGCGTTGGCCGCGTCGCGGCGGCCTTCGATCTCGGCGACGAGCGGCTGGAGCTTCTCGCGCGCGCCGGGCGGCAGTGTGGCCAGGGCGGCGAGCGCGGCGTCCATGTCGCCCGCCCGCACCGCCGCCACCGCCTTCTGCAGGGCGGCCGCGGCATCGGGACTGGCGGCGGCGCCGGTCCCGCCGGGCGGGGTGACGCGCACGAGGTTCTCGGCGCTGGACATCAGCCGGTTCACGAGGCCGTCCGCGCGCGGCGCGCCGGGCTCGGCGGAAAGCGCGGCGGCGCCGTCTTCCGCCAGCCGGGCGGCGAGCTTGGCGGGCGGGGCGTAGCCGGAATTGGCCGCCGCCACGAACGGGTCGAAGCTGCCGGCGCTGGGGCCGAGGATGGCGCGCGCCGCGTCCAGCTCCATGGCGAACGGCCGGCCGGACAGCACGGCGTCGCGCAGGACGGCGAGCACCGCCACCGCCGCCGCCGCGCGGTCGAGGGCGAGCGCGGAGGCGCTGAGCTCTTCGATGCGCTTCTGCGTCTCGTCCACCTTGCGGCCGACGTCGCCGGCCTGGGCCTTGACGCTGTCCACGCCGGCCTGGAGCTGGCTGCGCAAGGCGGCGATGTCCGCATTGGCCTTGGCAAGGCCGTCGCGGGTCTGGGCGAGGCCGTCGCGGACCTGGGCAACGCTGTCGCGGACTTGGGCGAGGCCGCCGGTGATCGGCTGGAGATCCGGCGCCGCCTGCTGGCGCAGCATGGCTTCCAGCTTGTCGAAGCGCTGGGCGTCCACCGCGCGGTCGCGGGAGATGTCGGCGGCGAGCGCGGCCACCTGCCCGGCGGCGCTGCTCTGCCCCGGCGGCGGGACATATTGGGTGAAGGTCCAGGCGGCGGCGACGGCGACCAGGCCGCCCGCCACCGCGCCGGCGATCAGCGGCACGAAGGGGGAGGGCCGCTGCGCCAGCACCAGGGGCTCGGCCACGTCGGGCGCCTCATAGGCGTCGGGCTCCACCACCGTGTCGGCGCGCGCGGCCGCGGCGGCGTCGGGCAGGGCGGCGTCCGCCGGCGCCGTGTCCACGGGGGGCGTCTCCGTGGGGGCCGTGTCCACGGGGGCAGGGGCCTCGCCGTCCGCGGCCGGCGGCGCGGTATCCGGCGCGGGCTGCCCGCCGCGCGCCGCGCGGATCGTGTCGGAGGTGGGATCGTCGCTCGCCATGGGCCTCCTCGCCAACATCCTGTCGCGGCATGCGCCGCCTCGGGCCCATGCCTGCGTTATGATTCGGGCGGCCGTTGGATGGGCCTCGCCGCCCCTCCGGCCGTGACTGTCGGACCGTAACGGTTCCGGATTAGCGCAGCGCCCGCCCCTCCGGCAACCGGCGCAGGGGCGGGACCGGGCGGGGGGACGCGGGCGGTGTCCCTCCGGATCGATCCGGCTCTCCAGCCTTACAGCAAAGTCATGAGCGCGTCCTCATCGGGCGCGGGCGCGACCTCCGCTCGGGCGCCGAACGCGACGAGCGGCGCCGCCACCGCCTGCGACAGGCAGAAGTGCCGGAGGGCACGGAAGGGTCCGCTCACATCTGCGGCAGCAACGCCGTGCAGCAGCGCGTCCACCGTGCGCGGCGAATAATGCAGCGCCCCGTCCAGCGCGCCGTCGCGCAGGGCGGCGACGGTGGCGGGGGCGAGGCCCTCCGCCGGCAGGCTGCGGTAGAGCACGGCGAGCACCACGCCGATGCCGTGCGGGCGGAGCGCGCCGGAAAGGTCGCCCGCCCGCTCGGCGCCGGCGGCGTGCAGCACCCGGCTGCCGGCCGGCAGGGCGGCCAGCGCCGCGCCGAGGGCGGACACCTCGCCCGCGCAGTCGGTGACGGGCGCGAAGCCCGCCTCCCGCGCGGCGGCGGCGGTGCGGCTGCCCACGGCGAAGGCCGGAACCCCGGCCAGCCCGGCGCGCGCCGGGTGGCGGGCCAGCGCCCGCACGCCGTTGACGCTGGTGAAGGCGAGCGCGTCGAACGGCCCCTCGGGCAGCGCCGCGCCGGTATCGGCGATGCGCAGCATCGCGTCCTGGAGCACCTGGTGGCCGAGCGCGGCGAGGCGCCGGGCGGTCTGCCCGCCGCCCGGTTCCGGCCGCGTCACCAGCAGGCGCATGGCTCAGAGCCCGAGGGCGCGGGCGGGCGCGGTGGTGCGCAGGCGCGCGCCGGCCTCGGCGCCGAGCCGGGCGGCCTCGGCGAGGGGGGCGCGCTCGTCGATCTCGGCCGCGTCGGTGCCGTCGGGGGAGAGGATCAGGCCGCGCAGATGCACCTGATCGCCTTCCACGGTGGCGAGGCCGGCGATGGGGGTGCGGCAGGAGCCGTCCAGCGCGCCGAGGAAGGCGCGCTCGGCGGCGAGCGCGATGCCGGTGTCGCGGCAGGCGATGGCGGCGATGGCCGCCGTGGTGACGTCGTCCCCGAGGCGGCTCTCGATGGCCACCGCCCCCTGGCCGACGGCGGGCAGGAAATGGGTGGTGTCGAGAATGCTGCTGGCCTCGTGGGCGAGGCCGAGGCGCGTGAGGCCGGCGAGCGCCAGCAGCGTGCCGTCGAACGTGCCGCCTTGCACCTTGGCGAGGCGGGTGTGGACATTGCCGCGCAGCAGCGACACGTCGAGGTCCGGCCGCAGCCGGCGCAGCTGGGCCTCGCGGCGCAGCGAGGCGGTGCCGATGCGCGCGCCGGCGGGCAGGTCCTCCAGGCGCGTGCCCGCGCGCAGGATCAGCGCGTCGCGCACGTCGGCGCGGGGCAGGAAGCCGGAGAGATAGAGCCCGTCCGGCAATTGGGTGGCCATGTCCTTGGCCGAATGCACCGCGAGGTCGATGCGCTTGTCGAGCAGCGCCTCCTCGATCTCCTTGGTGAACAGCCCCTTGCCGCCGGCCTCCGACAGGGCGCGGTCCTGGATGGTGTCGCCCGAGGTGCGGATCACCTCGATGGTGATGCTGTCCACCGGCCGGCGGTGGGCCGCCGCCAAGGCGTCGCGCACGGCATGGGCCTGCCACAAGGCGAGCGGGCTGCCCCGCGTGCCGATGGCGAGGCGGGGCATGGAGGCGGTGGTCGTATCGGGCATCAGGGCTGCGGCATCGCGTCTTGTGTGAGGGGCGCGTACAATGATAGCCGGAATCGCAACAAGATAGAGCGGCGTTCGGGCGCATCCCCGGTTGCCCGCAAGTGATGCGTGCCCATTTTGGTGGCGCGGCGCAAGGCGGGCGCGGTGTCTGTGGGCTTGATGGCTGTGTGTGCCAGCGAGGCTGCGCTCCGGCAGGCGCTCCGGCGGAGCAGGCGTCACCCCCCTCCCCAGCCCTCCCCCGCAAGGGGGGAGGGGGCGCGTCGCGTCTGGGGGAGAGGGCGCGCGGGGGACGGCGTGTGGTGCGCTGTGCGCTGTGCGCTGTGCGCTGCGTGTGACGCGCGGTGCGTGGCGTGCGGGGTGTGTTGTGAGCGACCTCTCCGCGTAAGAGCGGGGAACCCTCCCCCCTGCGGGGGAGGGCAGGGAGGGGGGTGAAGCGGCCGGGGCCAAGCGTCCGGCCGGCAAGGCTCCCCGCATACGACCGGCCGCCGGGAGCCCCGGAGGCCGGGGAATAGGACAGCACCGGACCTCGCGATGCGTCGGCATCGGCGGGCTCCGGCATGAAGGAGGCACAGGCCGGTGGCGGATCTTCTGGTGCTCGGGATCGAGACCACGTGCGACGAGACCGCAGCGGCGGTGGTGGCGCGCTCCCCCTCCGGGGCGGGCGACATCCGCTCCAACGTCATCCGCTCGCAGATCGAGGCGCATTCGCCCTATGGCGGCGTGGTGCCGGAGATCGCCGCCCGCGCCCATGTGGAGGTGCTAGACCATGTCATCGCCCAGGCGATGGAGGAAGCCGGCGTCGGCTTCAACGATCTGGCCGCCATCGCCGCCGCCGCCGGCCCCGGCCTCATCGGCGGGGTGATCGTCGGCCTGACCACGGCCAAGGCGCTGGCGCTGGCCGCCCGCCGCCCGCTGGTGGCGGTCAACCATCTGGAGGCCCACGCCCTCACCGCCCGGCTGACCGACGGGGTGGCCTTCCCCTATCTGCTGCTGCTGGTGTCGGGCGGGCATACCCAATTGCTGGCGGTGGAGGATGTCGGACGCTACCGCCGCCTCGGCACCACCCTGGACGACGCCATTGGCGAAGCCTTCGACAAGGTGGCGAAGATGCTGAGCCTGCCCTATCCCGGCGGCCCCGAGGTGGAGAAGCAGGCGGCGGCGGGCGATCCGCAGCGCTTCGCCTTTCCCCGGCCGCTGCTCGGGCGGCGCGAGCCGGACTTCTCCCTCTCCGGCCTGAAGACCGCCGTGCGGCTGGAGGCGGACCGCCTCGCGCCTTTGTCCGACCAGGACGTGGCGGACCTGTGCGCCGGCTTCCAGGCGGCGATGGTGGATGTGGTGGCCGACCGGGTGCGGGCGGGCGCGCGGGTGTTCCGCGAGCGGCTCGGCTCCGGCCCGACCGCCTTGGTGGTGGCCGGCGGCGTCGCCGCCAACGGCGCCATCCGCGACACGCTGCACAAATTGGCGGCTGATCTCGGCACCCGGCTGGCGGTGCCGCCGCCGGTCCTGTGCACCGACAATGGCGCGATGATCGCCTGGGCAGGCGCCGAGCGCCTTGCCCGCGGCCTCACCGACCCCCTGAGCCTGAGCCCCCGCGCCCGCTGGCCGCTGGACCCGGCGCCCGCCACCGCGCGGGCGTGAGCGCCGTATGAGCGTTTCCGCATGACTACTTTCGAACATATCGGCGTCGTCGGCGCCGGGGCGTGGGGCACGGCGCTGGCCAATGCCGCCGCCCGCGCCGGGCGCACCGTCACACTATGGGCGCGCGATCCCGTCCAGGTGGCCGAGATGGCGGAAACGCGCGCCAACCCGCGCGGCCTGCCGGGGGTGGCGCTGGAGGAACGCGTGCGCCCCACCGCCGACCTGGCCGCGGCCGCCGCGGCGGATGCGGTGCTGCTGGTGGTGCCGGCGCAGGTGTGCCGCGCCGTGGCGGGGGATCTCGCCCCCCGGCTGGCGCCGGGCACGCCGCTGGTGTCCTGCGCCAAGGGCATCGAGCGCGGCACCGCCGCCTTCATGAGCGACATCATCGCCGCCGCCGCGCCCACGGCGCTGCCCATGGTGCTCTCCGGCCCGAGCTTTGCCCATGACGTGGCGCGCGGCCTGCCCACCGCCGTGACGCTGGCGGGCGCGGACGCCGGGATGGCGCAGGATCTGGCGGCGGCGCTGGGCTCGTCCTCGTTCCGGCTCTATCACTCCACCGACGTGCGCGGGGTGGAGATCGGCGGCGCGGCCAAGAACGTGCTGGCCATCGCCGCCGGCATCGTCGCCGGCCGCCGGCTCGGGGCGAGCGCGGGCGCGGCACTGACCGCGCGGGGCTTCGCCGAGCTGCTGCGCTTCGGCCGGGCGTTCGGCGCGCGGAGCGATACGCTCACCGGCCTGTCCGGGCTGGGCGACCTGATCCTGACGGCGGGCGGGCCGCAGTCGCGCAACTTCGCCTTCGGCCTCGCCCTGGGCGAGACGGGAACGGTGCCGCAGAGTGGCAAGCTGGCGGAAGGCGCCTTCACCGCCAGCGCGCTGGTGGCGATGGCGGCGGGCCAGGGCGTGGAGATGCCGATCTGCGCGGCGGTGGACGCGGTGCTCGCCAGCCGGCTCTCGGTGGAAGGCGCCATCGAGGCGCTGATGGCCCGGCCGCAGCGGGCCGAGGCGTAGGCGGGGCCGCGCGCAACGCGAACCCCGCCGTTCCAGAGAAGCGGGCCTCAGAAGCCGACGAACGTGGTCTCCAGGTGCTGCACCTGGGGCGGGACGGCGAAGAACGGGCCGACCAGACGGCGCCATTCCTGGAAGTCCTCGGAGCCGCGGAAATCCACCGTGTGGTTCTCCAGTGTCGCCCACTTCACGCTGAGGTGGTATTCGGTCGGCGTCTCCACCGAGCGGCGGATCTCCATGCCGGTGCAGCCCTTGGCGCGCTGGAACAGCGCGATGGCCTGGCGCGCGGCCGCTTCGAACTCGGCTTCCTGGCCGGGCTTCACGGAGATCACGGCGAGTTCATAAACCATTTTAGCCTCGGAAGTCGGTGACGGTGCGGGCATTTATCTGGGAGATTGGCGGGCTCTAGACGGACTCGGCGGCGCGGCGCTGAATTCTGCTGAACAAGACTTCATCTGCCTGCCGCGAATACGCTATATCTGCACGATCCCCGCAGAATCGGTGGCGACGCTGGAGCGCGATCCGATCGGATTGAACCGATCTGATCGGTGAATCGCCCTCTAACGTGGTGATAGAGAACGCGTTATCCGATCAACTGCAAGCTGATCGGCGCGTGCTCTAGCATGCGGCCCGCGGCGCGGTCCAGGCGGGCGGCGGCATGGAGGAGAGTTGAACGTGCGACCGGCGACGAGGTGCTCCATCTGCGGCGGGACGACGTTCCGGCGGCGCGAGGTCCTGTGGCAGCGCCTCATCGACGAATGGCAGATCTCCCCGGCCGAGGTGGACTATATCGACCGCCAGCAGGGCGAGAGGTGCGGCGATTGCCGCGCCAATCTGCGCTCCGTCGCGCTGGCCTCCGCGCTGCTCTCGGTGTTCCGCAGCGAGGATACCCTGTCCGCCTTCGTGGATTCGCCCGCGGCGGCCGGCTTCAAGGTGCTGGAAGTGAACACGGCGGGGAACCTGCACGCCACGCTGGAGCGGATGCCGGGGCATGTGTTCGGCGCCTATCCCGAGATGGACATGCACGCGCTGCCGTTCGCGGACGGCAGCTTCGACGTGGTGGTGCATTCCGACACGCTGGAGCATGTGGCCGACCCGATCCACGCCTTGGCCGAATGCCGGCGGGTGCTGCGGCCCGGCGGCGCCCTGTGCTTCACCGCCCCCGTCATCATCGGCCGCATGAGCCGCAGCCGCGAAGGGCTGGCGCCGAGCTACCACGGCAATGCCGAGGAGAAGCGCGGCGACTGGGTGGTGCGGACCGAGTTCGGCGCCGACCTGTGGGCCTTCGTGATGGAGGCCGGTTTCGAGCGGATCCAATTGTTCAGCGTCGGCTATCCGGCCGGCCTTGCCTGGGCGGCCTATCGCGAGGGCGTCTCTTAAGGGCCTCTGTCGGGGCATCCCCCTGGGGTCTCTTGCCAGCACCGGGCGGCACTGGGTAAAGCCGGAGGGCCGCCGCACCCGTTCGTTCGAGGAGATCCCGCATGGCCCACTGGCTCTACAAGTCCGAGCCGTTCAAATGGTCCTGGGACCAGCAGGTGAAGGCCGGCGCCAAGGGCACCCACTGGGACGGGGTGCGCAATCATCTCGCCAAGCAGCAACTCCAGGCCATGAAGCTGGGCGACACCGGCTTCTTCTACCATTCCAACGAAGGCAAGGAGATCGTCGGCATCGTCGAGGTGATCCGCGAATTCTATCCCGACCCCTCGGACGCCACGGGCAAGTTCGGCATGGTGGACATCAAGGCGGTGAAGCCGCTGAAGAGCCCGGTGACGCTGGCCACCATCAAGGCCGAGCCGCGCCTGGAGAACATGGCGCTGATCAAGTTCTCGCGCCTCTCCGTGCAGCCGGTGCGCGAGGAGGAATGGGACATCATCCTGGCGCTGGCGCAGGGGTGAATGGCCGTTTGATCTCGGGCTTGGCTGTGGTGGAGTAGGGCCGGAAACCCGGTAGGGCTTGCATGCCTCCTCCCTTCTTTCAGCCGCCCTGGCCGCCGTTCACCGCCGGCGACAGGACCTACACGTTCAGCCATCTCGACGAATTCTGCTTCGAGATGGAGGATTCGGCAGGGCGGCGGCGGTGTCTGCTGGTGTCCTTCAGCGATCATGTCTTTACCCGGGATGACGTGCCGCCGTCGGCCAGGCCCATTCCATTTCCCGGCTGTAGCCGCAGCCCGGGCTATATCTGTGACGCGCGCTATGGCTTTTCGCTCGGCTTGCGGCCCCGGATCGAGGGGCTGCCGGCCGCACAGGTCTGGCTGCTGAGTGGATAGGACAGGTTCGCCCTCATTCCCCAGCTCGATCGCGACGGCCTCGTGACGCTGTTCGCGGTGGTGTTCACGCTGGACAAGGTGAGCGGCCTGCCGGTGGATCTGCATCTGCGCGTGCGCTCAGCCTACCCATGTGACCGCAAGGTGCCCGACACCTTCGGGCAGGTGCGCTTTCGGCATCTGGTGACGCTGCGGTGCGAAGGGCGGCATCCGCCGAAGCGTCACGACCGAAACCGCCGGCGGCCGAAGGTCCTGCCCTGAAACGGAAATGGCCCCTTTCGGGGCCATCCGGCATAAGCCTCGGAGCGAAGCGCTTCGCCCGCAAGGGCTATCCTTCCCATCCGGGAAAGACCCGCTGGCGTGGGTGGCGTTGGCTGTCTCACGCTCAAGACCAACGATCTGGTCCCAAAATACACCCCGTCCGGCCCGCCGGTCAACGCACGGCGTGACCGGCCCGCTCAGAACTCCAGCGGGGCGTTGTCGACCACCTCCTTCATGACGAAGAAGGTGCGGGTCTGGCGCACGCCGGGCAAAGCGATGAGCTGCTGGCCGTGGATGCGGTTGAAATCGGCCATGTCGCCGACCCGGATCTTCAGGAAATAGTCGAAGTCGCCGGCCACCAGATGGCAGTCGAGCACGAACTTCAGCTTCGCCGCCGCCGCCTCGAAGGCGCCGAAGCTCTCCGGCGTCGAGCGGTCCAGCACCACCCCCACCATCACCAGCGTGCCGCGATCCACCTTGTGCGGGGCGACCAGCGCCCGCACGCCGGTGAGATAGCCCTCCTCGAACAGGCGCTGGGTGCGGCGGTGGCAGGTGGCCGGGCTCACCGCCGCCGCCGCCGCCAGGTCCGCATTGCTGAGCCGCCCGTTCGCCTGGAGCAGGCGCAGGATCTTGAGGTCGGTCCGGTCCAGTTCATCGGCCATGGAAGATTCTTCCGTTAATAGCTTTATAAACGGAAGAAGCTGGTTGGCTTGTCAAGCCTGGATGCGTCATTCGCCATAGGAAACGCAAACTTCGGAAGCACCTTCCATCCGGCCTTTGCTAGAGTCCGGCCGGTCAAAAACCACCTTCCGGACGGCCCGCAGATGTTGGAAAAATTCGAGCGCTATCCGCTCACCTTCGGCCCCACCCATATCGAGAAGCTCTCGCGCCTGACCGAGCATCTCGGCGGCAAGGTGGAGCTGTACGCCAAGCGCGAGGACTGCAATTCCGGCCTCGCCTACGGCGGCAACAAGCTGCGCAAGCTCGAATACATCATCCCCGACGCCATCGCCTCGAATGCCGACACGCTGGTGTCCATCGGCGGCGTGCAGTCCAACCACACCCGCATGATCGCGGCGGTGGCGGCCAAGATCGGCTTCAAGTGCCGCCTGGTGCAGGAAGCCTGGGTGCCGCACGAGGACGCCGTCTATGACCGCGTCGGCAACATCATGCTCTCGCGCATCATGGGCGCGGACGTTCAGATGTGCGACGAGGGCTTCGACATCGGCATCCGCAAGAGTTGGGAAGACGCCATCGCCGACGTGAAGGCCAAGGGCGGCAAGCCCTATGCCATCCCGGCCGGCGCCTCGGTGCACAAGTATGGCGGCCTCGGCTACGTGGGCTTCGCCGAGGAAGTGCGCGCCCAGGAGGCCGAGCTCGGCTTCAAGTTCGACTATATCGTGGTCTGCACCGTCACCGGCTCCACCCATGCCGGCATGCTGGTGGGCTTCGCGGCAGACGGCCGTGCCCGCAAGGTGATCGGCATCGATGCCTCCTTCACCCCGGCGCAGACCAAGGCGCAGGTGCTGGAGATCGCCCGCCGCACCGCCGACCTGGTGGAACTCGGCCAGGACCTGGTCGAGGACGACGTGGTGCTGGTGGAAGACTATGCCTATCCGGCCTATGGCGTCCCCTCCGAGGAGACCAAGGACGCGATCCGCCTCTCCGCCCAGCTGGAAGGCATGATCACCGACCCGGTCTATGAGGGCAAATCCATGCAGGGCATGGTGGACCTGGTGAAGAAGGGCTATTTCCCGGAAGGCTCGAAGGTGCTCTACGCCCATCTCGGCGGCGCCCCGGCCCTGAACGGCTACGCCTACGCCTTCCGCAACGGCTGACGCATCATGGCCGTCGTTCTCCTGTGCGAATTCCCCGCCGACCGGCAGGATGTGCGCGCCTGGGTCCTCGCCCGGGCGATCCTGCTGCGCGCGCGCGGTGAGGCGGTGTTCGAGACCGGCGGCGCGGACGCCGCGCCCGAGCCCCATGGCCGCGAGGTCATGGCGCTGGAGGTGGCGAGCGTTGTGAACGGATGGTGCATCCTGTCCGAATGGCGGCGCGACCCGCTGTTTCCCGCGGCCCTGGAGGCCCGGGTGCTGGAGACCGACGCCATGGAGGCGGCCCTGGCGCGCCTGCCCTGAGGCCGGCGCCCAGAACGACATTTTCCCCCAGACGCAACGGGGCGGGCGGATGTCTCCGCCCGCCCCGTTTCGCGTTCTGCGCGATGCAGCGAGAGCATTTCAATGTTTCATGGAAACACTGAAATGCTCCAAATCATTGATAGAGAGTGTCGTTCTGCTTGGATTAGGAAGCGCTCAAAGCCGGGCATGCCCTGGAGGCCGGCGCGGTCACCGCATGGGCAGGGAGCCGTCCGGCGCCGGGCCCCAATGGGGGTTCTCGGCCGCGAAGGGGCTGACGGTGGGGCCGGCGTTCTGCACCGGGATCACGGTGGCGCGGGCGGTGGCGCGGGCGGTGGTGCCGGCCATGGGCCGGGCGGCGGCGGGCAGCAGGGTCTCGTTCGCCCGCTGGGCCGGGGCCTTCGCCTGCGCCTGGGCCTTCACCTGGGGCAGGAAGCCCTGGGCGCTCACCGCATACTGGGCGCGGTTGGCGGCGGAGATGTATTCGTCCGCCTGGGCGGCGCCCGACAAGGCGAGGCCGGCGGCAAGGGCCAAGGCGGCATAAGAGATCGTACGCATGGGAGTATTCCTTTTCTCGGCCGGGACGTTCAGGAGCGCCCCGTTGTCGAGAGTTGAAATAGCCCTTGCTGCGTCCGGGATAATCTGGCCTTGGCGGCAGAGATTATCCCGGTTCGAGCATTAATGCGGTGGGAACCCTAGAGCGCGATCCGATCAGATTGCATCAATCTGATTGGGGAATCGCTCTCTAACACTTTGATAGAGAACGTTTTACCGTTCAAATGGCGATGCCATTTGAACGGTACGTGCTCTAAGCGGGCGCCGTCGTGCGGCCCCGGAAGGGGCAGTCCGCCTCCTCCGGGTCCCGGCCGGAAAAGGCGAGGCGGATCCACACCATGGCCTGCGGCTCCAGCAGGCGGGCCATGGCCAGTTCGCCGCCGTGGCGGGCATCGAAGCCGAGGTCGGCGATGAGGCCGAGCACGCGGGCCAACGCCGGGGTTTCCGGCCCGGCCACGGTGGTGACCGGCCGCCGGCCGCCGGCGGTGGCCCTGGCCATGAAGGCCGCGCCCATGTGGTTCAGCGCCTTGAACACCTGCGCGCCGGGCACCAGGGCCTGCACCTGCTCGCCGCCGGAGGTGTCCGGCCCCACCGCCAACTCCAGGCCGTTCGGCCCCATGACCAGCGGATTGGTGGCGTCGATCAGCACCCGGCCGGCGAGGTCGCCGCAGGCGGCCAGCGCGGCCGGAACGCCGGCCCAGGGCAAGGCGAGAACGATGATATCGGCGCCGGCCGCCGCCACGGCGAGGGGCAGGGTGTCGGCTTCGGCGGGCGCGGGCCGGGCGGGGGTTGCCGCGCCGTGGCGCACCTCATGGCCCACGTCGCGCCAGTGGGCGCCGAGCGCGCGGGCCAGCCGGCCGGTCCCGAGAATGGCGATCCGCATGGCACATCCCTCCATGGCAGGCCCGTCCTGCCGCCGCCCCCCGCCTGCGGGGGACGTCCAGGCGGCGGACTATCGCCGCGTCGCGATATGTCTGCTAATGAATTCGCTCTCTAGATGGATATCGATATCAACCATATCCGCCGGGTCGACGGCGCCCTGCTGCTGGTGTTCCGGGAGCTGATGGCCACCGGCCAGACCACGGCGGCGGCGCGCCGGCTGGGCCTCACCCAGTCCACCGTGAGCCATGCCCTGCGCCGGCTGCGCGACCTGATGGGCGATCCCTTGTTCCAGCGCCGGCCGGACGGGCTGACGCCGACGCCGCGCGCCCGCGAGCTGCTGCCCATCGTGGTGGAGATGCTGCGCCTGTCGGAGGCGCTGAAGGGCGCGCCCGGCGATTTCGACCCCGCCGCCTCCACCCGGCATTTCCGCCTCGCCGGGCCGGACCTGGTGTCCACCGTGCTGGCCGGGCCGTTCTCCCAGCGGCTGCGGCAGGAGGCGCCGAACGCCCGCCTGTCGTTCCGCTTCCTGGCCGGGCAGGAAGCGCTCGACGCCCTGACGCGGGGCGAGGTGGACATGGCCATCGGCGACTTTCCCGCCGTGCCGCACGGCTTCGCGGCGGCCGAGCTGTGGGCCGAGCGCTATGTGGCGGTGGCCCGGCAGGGCCATCCACGCTTTCCCCCGCTGGATCTCGCCGGCTATCTGGCCGCCGACCATCTGGTGGTGTCCTTCACCGGGCGCTTCACCGGGGCGGTGGACGCGGTGCTCCAGGCGCGCGGCCTCTCCCGCCGGGTGGTGGCGGCGCTGCCCCTGGGGCTGGCGGTGTTCGACGCCGTGGCCTGGGGCGATGCTGTCGCCACCGTCTCCGGCAGCCTCGCCGTGCGCCACGCCGCCGCCTTCGGCCTGGAGGTCCTGCCCCTGCCGGTGGACGTGCCGGGCTATCCCATGGTGAGCGTGCGCCGCGCCGGCAGCCCGGACGCCGGCTACGAATGGCTGGAAGGCCTGATCCGCCGCATGGTGGCGGAATACGCGCCGGAGCGGGGGTAGGCACGCCGCCGGGCGGACGACGAGGGGGCTTGAGAGGCGCGTGGGAAGCGTCGCCGCCGGGGCGCCTCAGGTCTGCAAGGCCCAGTCCGCGCCCTGCCAGCGCAGCTGACCGCGATCCGAGACGATGCGGCCGAGCCCGGGGAAGGGCATGTGCGTCGCCGCCACCAGCGCGCCTTCGGAGGCGGCGAGCGGGAAGAAGCGCTGGCGCATCGCCTGCGCCGCCGCGCGGTCCTGCTCGAACACGAAGCCCACGTCCGTGGCGGCCGGATGCACCACCGGGAACAGCATGTCCGACACCATGATCAGGCTGCGCCCGCCGTCCTCGATGCGCACGCCGATATGGCCGGGCGTGTGGCCGGTCAGGTCGACGATGGTGATGCCGGGCGCGATCTGGCGCGCGCCGTCGATCGCCTGGAGCCGGGGATAGAGCCGCACCACCTCCGCCGACATGCGGAAGCTATTCGCCAGATAATCCGGCGCGCCGTTGCGCTTGGCCGGGTCGGTCCAGTGGATGACGTCGCGCCGGTCGATATAGAGTTCGGCATTGGGATAATTGTTCTGCCCGCCGGCGACCAGGCCGCCCATGTGGTCCTCGTGCATGTGGGTCACGATCACCGCGTCGATCTGGCTGCGTTGCAGGCCGAGCGCTCCCAGCGCCTGCGGCAGCGCGCCGGTCTGGCCGATCGAGCCGGCCGGTCCGGTGTCGAGCAGGATCTTCCGGTCGCCGTCCTCGATCAGATACTGGTTGAAGACGAAGCGGACGCCGCTCGGCCGGGCGACGAACTGCGCCGTCGCCGCCTGTTCGACCTCGGCCGCCGAGCGACCCGGAAAATAGGTGTAGGGCATGTCCGCATAGCCGTCGGTGAGCGCGGTCACGGTGAAGCGGCCGACGCGGATCTGCGCCAGCGGCGTGACGCCGGCCGCCTTGGGCGCCGCCGCGAGGCTCGCGGCCGGGGCGACGAGCGCGGAGAGGCCGCCCCCGAGGAGACCGCCCCCGAGGAGGCCGAGGGGAAGACCGCCCGCAAAGGCACGGCGGGAGAGCTGAGGCATGGTGTGCTCCGTGTGGCCATTGGCGCGAGCGGAACCTCCGTCCTCCGGACCGGCCCCGCCCGCCTGGAGATCACGCTAGGACATCCATATCGGACGCAGTATCGTGGGATTGTGGGACTTCACCTCTCAAATTCCGGAAGGCGCGATGGATCGGTTCGAGGCCATGTCGGTGCTGCTGGCGGTGGTGGAGGCGGGCAGCCTGTCGGCGGGGGCGCGGCACCTGCGCACGCCGCTCGCCACCGTCAGCCGCAAGGTGTCCGAGCTGGAGCAGCACCTGGGCGCCCGTCTGGTGGTGCGCACCAGCCGCGGGCTCATCCTTACCGATGCGGGGCGCGCCTTCGTCGCCGCCTCCCGGCGGATCCTGGACGATCTGGACGGGGCCGAGCGCGCCGCCGCCGGCGAAACCAGCGCGCCGCGCGGCGGGCTGCATGTCACCGCGCCGATCGCCTTCGGCGAGCGCCATCTGCTGCCTGTCGCGCTGGGCTTCCTGAAGGCGCAGCCCGAGATCAGCCTGCGGCTGACGCTGACCGACCGGCAGGTCAGCCTGGCGGACGAGCATGTGGATGTCGCCCTGCGCATCGGGCATCTGGCGGACAGCACGCTGATCGCCGCGCGCGTGGGCGCGGTGCGCCGGGTCATCTGCGCCAGCCCCGCCTATCTCGCCCGGCACGGCGTTCCGCGCCGGCCGGAGGACCTCGCCACGCATGACGGCATCAGCTTCCAGGGCTTCGCCGTCGCCCCGGAATGGCGCTATCGCCGCGACAGCGCGGCCTTCGCGGTCGAGCCGCGGGCGAAGCTTTCGGTAAACACGACGGAGGCGGCCATCCAGGCGGCGCTGGCCGATCTCGGCCTGGTCCGCGTGCTGTCCTACCAGGTGGCCGACGAACTGCGGACCGGGCGGTTGCAGGAACTGCTGGCCGACTTCGCGCCGGAGCCGCTGCCGGTCACCCTCATCTACGCACCGGCCGAGCCGCTGGCGCTGAAGGTCCGCTGCTTTCTGGACTGGACCGTCCCCCGCCTGCGCGCCGCGATGGCCGGGCTGGCGGGGGGGAGGGGTGAGGAGGGAACCCTTACTTCAGCGACAACGCCAGCCCGCTCAGATCAAGGCTGACGATGACGCCCGTTTGCTCGCCGGTCAGCTCCAGAACGGCGCCGTTCTGGTTGGTGAGAACGACAACTTGCGCGCCCTTTACCAGGGCGGCGCCGGCACCGCCCTGGGCATAGACGCCGGAAACGTCAGACGCGCGGCGGATATTCCTGACCTTTCCATGAAAGCGCGTCTCGGACGCGCCGAAGGTGAAGCCATAACTCAGCCCCCCGACGGAGAGCGGATATTTGCGGCCCTGAAAGGTCAGCACGCCGTCACCGGCTGAGCCGCCGACAACGAACCCGGCCTTCACAATGCGGATGCTGATCGAGCCGTCAGCGGCGCTCGCCATCGAGCCGGCGCCGATGAGCGCGGCCAATGCGAGGAGGCCGACTTTGAGTACCGACAAGATTTTCATCGACGATACCTTCCAAGCTAGAGCGATGCGCCGTGTTGCCCATCGTCAGACAACGCTCAATCTGGCGTTTCGTTGCCCGGCAATCAAGCGCGGGACTGAACGCTTCCTCGTTGCGCCCTTTTTGTCGCGCCAAGGCTGATGCGGCGTGTGCGCTTCCCACGTGGGGCGCGCGTCGGGGCATCGGCAAGCCGGCGGGCCACGCCAACGATAAGGGAGCGGACCTAGCCGGCGCTTGCGATGAGCCGGGAGCGGCCGCGGCATGGCTGCGCTCGCGATCAGCTCTCATGGACCGCTCCTGGCGCAAACCCGTGGCTCCACCCCTTCCCTCCGCCCCCGCCCTGGGCCACTGTCCGGCCCATGACCGTGCCCCCCTCCGCCGCCGCCCTCGATCCCCTCGCCTTCGTCCGCGCCGAGACGCGGCTGCGCCCGGTGCCGCTGGTGCCGGAGATCAGCCTGCATGTGGCCGACGAGGCGGTGCCGATCTGGTATCGCACCGAGGAGGAGCTGGGCGCGCTCGGCCTGCCGCCGCCGTTCTGGGCCTTCGCCTGGGCCGGGGGGCAGGCGCTCGCCCGCTATGTGCTCGATCACCCCGAGACGGTGGACGGGCGCCGGGTGCTCGATTTCGCCTCCGGCTCCGGGCTGGTCGGGCTCGCCGCCGCCCGCGCCGGGGCGGCGGAGGTGACCTGCGCCGACATCGACGTGTTCGCCCACGCGGCCATCGTGGTGAACTGTGTGTCGAACGGCGTAAAAACCGCGTCGAACGGTGGGAAATTGTGTGTCGAAACGCGTAATCTCATCGGCACCGACGCGGGCTGGGAGACCGTGCTCGCCGGCGACATCTGCTATGAGCGCGACCTCGCCGCCGCCGTGTTCGGCTGGCTGAAGGGGCTGGCGGCGCGCGGCGCTTTGGTGCTGATCGGCGATCCCGGCCGCAGCTACCTGCCCCGCCAGGAGCTTGAAAAGCTTGCGGAATATGAGGTTCCGGTGACGCGCGAGCTGGAGGACCTGGAGATCAAGCGCACCGGCGTCTGGCGCCCCCGCGCCGCCTGAGCGGGCGCGATGATCCGACGTAAGTTATTGAATTTAAATTCAAATCACGATTTCGCCCGCAGTCCGGCGAAGGCCGTCATCAGCCAGCCGGCGATCATCACCGTGCCGCCGAACGGCGCCGAGCCGCCCAGAAGCTTGATGTCCATCAAGGCCCGCGCCGCCAGATCGCCGGAAAATAGCAGCGTTCCGAGGCAGATGGCCGAGGCGCCCACCAGCAGCGGCACCCGTCCGCGCGTCAGGCCGGCGGCCAGCGTGCCGAGCCCGACCAGGGCCGCGGCATGGAACAGCAGGAAATTCGCCCCGGTGGCCAGCGATGCGCCGCCGGTCAGATGGGCCGACACCGCCGCCAGGGCGACCCCGGCGGCGCCGAATAGGCCGGCGCACAGGATGAGCAGGCGAGGCCACAGGGTCATGGGTGCAACTCCTTGCGCGACGGGCCTTTTCTATAGCGGCATCGGACGCGCGAGCCAGCCGGCCGGGGTGCGTCAAAGCCGCCGGGCGACGCGCGAGGCGTTGGTGCGCAACGGATGTTGTGCCGGCCATATCCGCCCAAAGTCTCAGGGCGCCTTGGCTTGTGGTGGCCCGAGGCGCTCACCATAATCCTGCCAAAAGACAGGCGGTGGATCGCGGCTGATCGCGGCCGCCGAACGCTAAGCAAGCGGGTCCAGCCCGCGAACGGGGAGGCGAGGGACAATGTCCGAGAGCGATTATTTCCACGTGCCGGCCGAATGGGCGTCCCGCGCCTTCGTGGATCAGGCCCGCTACGAGGCCATGTACAAGGCATCCGTCGAGAATCCCGACGCTTTCTGGGGCGAGCACGGCAAGCGGATCGACTGGTTCCACCCCTATACCAAGGTGAAGAACACCTCGTTCGAGCCCGGCTCGGTCTCGATCAAATGGTTCGAGGACGGCATCACCAACGTCGCCTACAATTGCGTCGACCGGCACCTGGACACGCGCGGCGACCAGGTGGCGATCATCTGGGAAGGCGACAATCCGGCCGAGAGCCGCAAGATCACCTATCGCGAGCTGGCCTCCGAGGTGAACAAGTTCGCCAACGTCCTGAGAAACCGGGATGTTCAGAAGGGCGACCGGGTCACCATCTACCTGCCGATGATCCCCGAGGCGGCGTTCGCCATGCTGGCCTGCGCGCGGCTCGGCGCGGTGCATTCCATCGTGTTCGCCGGCTTCTCGCCGGACAGCCTGGCGGGGCGCATCTCCGACTGCGACTCGAAGATCGTCATCACCGCTGACGAGGGCCTGCGCGGCGGCCGCAAGGTGCCGCTGAAGGCCAATGTGGACGCGGCCATCGCCCGCCTCGACGCGCCGCTGGACCATGTGGTGGTGGTGCGCCGCACCGGCGCTCCGGTGGACATGCAGCCGGGCCGCGACGTCTGGTATCACGAGGCGGCCGAAATGGTCACCGACGAGTGCCCGGCCGAGCACATGCACGCGGAAGACCCGCTGTTCGTGCTCTATACGTCCGGCTCCACCGGCAAACCGAAGGGCGTGCTGCACACCACCGGCGGCTATCTGGTCTATGCCGCCATGACGCACCATTACGTCTTCGACTATCACGAGGGCGACATCTACTGGTGCACGGCGGACGTGGGCTGGGTGACCGGCCATTCCTATATCGTCTACGGCCCGCTCGCGAATGGGGCCACCACGCTGATGTTCGAGGGCGTCCCGAACTATCCCAGCGTCTCCCGCTTCTGGGATGTGATCGACAAGCACAAGGTCAACATCTTCTACACCGCCCCCACCGCCATCCGCGCGCTGATGCAGGCCGGCGAGGAGCCGGTGAAGACCACCAGCCGCGCCTCCCTGCGGCTGCTGGGCTCGGTGGGCGAGCCGATCAATCCGGAGGCCTGGCACTGGTATCACCGGGTGGTGGGCGAGGGGCGCTGCCCCATCGTCGACACTTGGTGGCAGACCGAGACCGGCGGCATCCTCATCACCCCGCTGCCCGGCGCCACGGCGCTGAAGCCGGGCTCGGCCACCAAGCCGTTCTTCGGCATCGTGCCGGAGCTGGTGGATGCGGAAGGCCGGGTGCTGGAAGGCGCGGCCGAGGGCAACCTGGTGATCGCCGAGAGCTGGCCGGGCCAGATGCGCACGGTCTATGGCGACCATGAGCGCTTCGAGCAGACCTATTTCTCCGCCTATCCGGGCAAGTATTTCACCGGCGACGGCTGCCGCCGCGATGCGGACGGCTATTACTGGATCACCGGCCGCGTGGACGACGTGATCAACGTCTCCGGCCACCGCATGGGCACGGCGGAAGTGGAAAGCGCGCTGGTGGCCCATCCCAAGGTGTCGGAGGCGGCGGTGGTGGGCTTCCCGCACGACATCAAGGGCCAGGGCATCTATGCCTATGTGACGCTCATGGACGGGGTGGCCCCGACCGAGGAACTGCGCAAGGAATTGGTGAACTGGGTGCGCAAGGAGATCGGCCCGATCGCCTCGCCGGACCTGGTGCAGTTCGCCCCCGGCTTGCCGAAGACGCGCTCGGGCAAGATCATGCGCCGCATCCTGCGCAAGATCGCCGAGGACCAGTTCGAGAACCTGGGCGACACCTCGACGCTCGCCGATCCCGGCGTGGTGGAGGATCTGGTGAGCAACCGCCAGAACAAGCGCGACGCCGCCGCCTGACCGGCTCCGAACCCGTTCCGTGAAACGCCCCGCCTCCGTGCGGGGCGTTTTGCGTTTGGGCGGCTTGTGCGCCTCGAAGGGATCACGCGTGCGGGAGGCGAGGGGGCGGGGCGATCATCCATATTCCCAATGGGAAATGGGTGTGCTACGCATTTTACAAGCGTGAATTAAAATTCCACGCAGATAAACTGATAAACGCCCGGAGCCTCCTGATGCTGACCCGCCGTTCCCTGTTCCCCGTCGCGCTCGGCGCCCTCGCCGCCGGCGTCAGCGCCGGCAGCATCTCCGCCGCCCTCGCCCAGGAGCTGGCCTATAGCGGGCCGAACACGCTGCTCAACGTCTCCTACGACATCTCCCGCGAGCTGTTCACGGCGGAGAATGCGGAGTTCGTGCCGCTGTGGAAGCAGAAGACCGGCAAGGACATCACCGTGAACCAGAGCCACGCCGGCTCCTCGCGCCAGGCGCGGGCCATCATTGAGGGGCTGGAGGCGGACATCGTCACCTTCAACCAGGTGCTGGACGTGCAGGCGCTGGTGAAGGCGGGCTTCGTCGCCAAGGACTGGCAGGCGAAGTTCCCCAACAACGCCTCGCCTTATTACTCCTTCCCCGCCTTCCTGGTGCGCGACGGCAACCCCAAGGGCATCAAGGACTGGAACGATCTCGTCCGCGACGACGTGAAGGTCATCTTCCCCAACCCGAAGACCTCGGGCAACGCCCGCTACACCTATCTGGCCGCCTATGCCTATGCGCTGGAGCAGAACAAGGGCGACACCACCAAGGCCGACGCCTTCGTGAAGAAGCTACTCGCCAACGTACCGGTGTTCGACACCGGCGGACGGGGCGCAACCACCACCTTCGTCGAGCGCGAGACCGGCGACGTGCTGGTGTCGTTCGAGGCCGAGACCCGCGCCATCGCCGACGTCTACAAGGACAAGAAGCTCGCCACCGTGGTGCCTTCGGTCAGCGTGCTGGCGGAATTCCCCGTGGCGGTGGTGGACAAGGTGGTGGACAAGCGCGGCTCGCGCGCGGCGGCCACCGCCTATCTCGAATTCCTCTATTCCCCCGCCGGCCAGACGGTGGCCGCCAAGGCCTATCACCGCGTGGTGGACAAAGAGGTGGAGGCCAAATTCAAGGAGCAGTTTCCTCCGGTGCGCCTCGTGAAGGTGGAAGACGTGTTCGGCGGCTGGGACAAGGCCAATGCTGACCACTTCCTCTCCGGCGCCAAGCTCGACCAGGTGTTCGGCGCCCGTTGAGCGGGTGCGATCGCCGCATCGAAAGGGCGCCTTCGGGCGCCCTTTTCTTTGCGCCGGATGCGACAGGCCATGTGTCGGCTTTCGTCCGGCGCGGCGGACAGCAGGTGTGGAGCGCGTGAAAATGGCTGGTGAGACAGTGGGATAGCTTCTGCGGCGGACGGCGGCACAATCCTTGAATCGTTCCAGCTTCCCTGTCTGCGCAGAACCAGGACCCTCCATGACCGAGACGGCCACCCTTGAGCTCACCGACGTCCCGCAGGTCTACAAGCGGCACGTGTTCGCCTGTTTCCAGCAGCGCCCGCCGACCCATCCGCGCGGCAGCTGTGGCGCCGCCGGCGCCCAGCCCCTGTGGGAGCGGCTCGGCAAACAGATCGAGGCCGCCGGCCAGCGAGACATCGTGATGACTGCCGCCGGCTGCATGAGCTTCTGCCAGGCCGGGCCGATCATGGTGGTCTATCCCGAAGGCGTCTGGTACCAGCCGCGCACGCCCGAGGACATCGACGAGATCGTCTCGACCCATCTGGTCGGCGGGGCGCTGGTGGAGCGGCTGGTCATCGTGCCGCGGATCTGAGGCCACCAGGCAAAGAAAAAGCCGGGCCTCGCGGCCCGGCTCGTTTTCTCACGCCTTGAACGCCGTTCAGGCGGAGAGCTTGTCCAGCTCGGCGACGATGGCCGCGCCCATGTCCTGCGTGCCGACGATTGGGCCGCCGGGGGCGCGGATGTCCGCCGTGCGGTGGCCGGCGGCGAGCACGCCGGCGATGGCGGCGTCGATCTTGTCCGCCACCTCGCCGAGGCCGAAGGAATAGCGCAGCGCCATCCCGAGCGAGCCGATCATGGCGATGGGATTGGCGATGCCGCGCCCGGCGATGTCCGGGGCCGAGCCGTGCACTGGCTCATACATGGCGGCGCGCTTGCCGGTGGCCGGGTCCACCGCGCCCAGCGAGGCGGAGGGCAGCATGCCGAGCGAGCCGGTGAGCATGGAGGCGATGTCGGAGAGGATGTCGCCGAACAGGTTGTCGGTGACGATCACGTCGAACTGCTTGGGCCAGCGCACCAGCTGCATGGCGAGCGAATCGGCGAGCTGGTGCTCCAGCTCCACGTCCGCATAGTCCTTGGCGTGCAGGGCGGTGATGACTTCCTTCCACAGCACGCCCGAGCGCATCACATTGTGCTTCTCCGACGAGGTCACCTTGTTGCGGCGGGTGCGGGCCAGCTCGAACGCGACGCGGCCGATGCGGTCGATCTCGTAGGTGTCGTACACCTGGGTGTCGATGGCGCGCTTCTGGCCGTTGCCCAGGTCCAGGATGGTCTTGGGCTCGCCGAAATAGACGCCGCCGGTCAGCTCGCGCACGATCAGGATGTCGAGGCCTTCCACCACTTCGCGCTTCAGCGAGGAGGCGTCGGCCAGCGCCGGATAGCACAGGGCCGGGCGCAGGTTGGCGAACAAGGCGAGTTCCTTGCGCAGGCGCAGCAGGCCGGCTTCCGGGCGCGCCTCATAGGGCACGTTCGCCCACTTCGGGCCGCCCACGGCGCCGAGCAGGATGG
Source organism: Azorhizobium doebereinerae UFLA1-100 (assembly GCF_000473085.1). Classification (GTDB taxonomy): domain Bacteria; phylum Pseudomonadota; class Alphaproteobacteria; order Rhizobiales; family Xanthobacteraceae; genus Azorhizobium; species Azorhizobium doebereinerae. The sequence goes on along the minus strand of NZ_AXBA01000012.1, from coordinate 116,900 downwards.
CGTCCGCCGCCTTGGCGCGCTCCATGGCGGCATCCGAGATGGCGGCACCGTGCGCGTCATAGGCGCAGCCGCCCACCAGATCCTCTTCCACCGCGAAGGCGGCGATGCCCCGCGCCTCCAGCCAGCCGATGACGCGCTTCACCTCGGCCATCACTTCGGGGCCGATGCCGTCGCCGGCGAGGAGCAGGAGCTTGTGGGTTGCCATGGGGAAGGATCCTTGGGTTGTTCAGTCTTATTTGGCGCGGAGTGCTAAAGGCTCGGGCCAGGAATGACAAGCTCCGCCGCGTTGCGGTCTCACGTCCCGCCGCGTCCGGCGCGCGCCGCCAGCGCTGCGCCGCCGACGATGAGCGCGCAGGCGAGCGCCAGCGACCAGGTGGCGGATGCAAAGCCGGTAAGCACCAGCAGCAGCGTGGACAGCACCGGCGCGGCATAGGAGGCGACCCCGAGCAGGCGCACGTCGCCGCGCTTCATGCCGATGTCCCAGGCGTAGAAGGCGATGCCCACCGGGCCGATGCCCAGCGCCACCACGGCGGCCCATTGCCCGGCGCCCTGCGGCCAGATCGCGGGTTCCGCCACCAGGTGGCAGAGGCCCGCCAGGACCGCGGTGACGAGGCAGAAGCCGCCCACCGCTTCCGTCGGCACGTCGCTGAAATGGCGCGAGGTGACCGAATAGACCGACCAGATGACCGCGCAGGCGAGCGCGGCCACATAGCCCGGCAGGAAGCGCATCTCGAAGCCGGAGAAGCCGCCCTTGCCGAGCAGCAGCACCACCGTGCCGGCCAGCCCCATCAGCGCGCCGACCACGTGCGCGGCCCGGAGCCGGGCGCCGGGCAGGCGGGCGGACATCAGCACGATGAGCAGCGGCCAGAGATAGGCGATGAGGCCGGCGTCCGCCGGCGGCGCCAGCTTCAGGGCGGTGAAATAGACGAAATGGTAGCCGAACAGCCCGCCCACGCCGTGCACCCAGGCCATGGGCCGCTGGCGGAAGACGCCGAGCCCTGGTCCGCGCAGGGCGGCGACAAGGCCCACCAGCCCGCCGACAAAAAAGGTCAGCGCGGTGAGCAGGAAGGGCGGCACCGCGCCGGTGGCGGCGGTGGAGAGCGCCAGGGTCGCCCAGAGCAGGATGGCGATGAGGCCGATGCGGGTCGATGCCGACTGTATGCCGGGGCGGGAGACATCTGCCATGGAAGAGGGGCGCCGTCGCTCAGGGAGAGGGCGCAGGAATGGCGCCGCTTGGTCCGCCGGTCAACCCGCGGCGCCAAAAACGGGACCGCCCGGCGGACGGGCCAGCCGGGCGGTCAGATGCTGATCGGCGGCGGTCGGTCGATGCCGGCCCGCTCGGCGAATCGGGCTCAGGTGATGTACTGGGCGCCGTTGGCGGTGAGCGTCGAGCCGGTGATGAAGCCGGCGTCGTCTGCCGCCAGGAAGGCGACGCAGCGGGCGATGTCCTCCGGCTCGCCGAGGCGGCCGACGGGGATGGTGGAGATGATCTTCTTCAGCACGTCCTCCGGCACCGCGCGCACCATCTCGGTGGCGATGTAGCCGGGGGCGATGGCGTTCACCGTGATGCCCAGCGCCGCGCTCTCCTGCGCCAGCGCCTTGACGAAGCCGATCTCGCCGGCCTTGGCGGCGGAATAGTTGGTCTGGCCGAACTGGCCCTTCTGGCCGTTGATGGAGGAGATGCAGACGATGCGGCCGAACTTGCGGGCGCGCATCCCCTCGATCACCTGCCGGCACATGTTGAAGGCCGAGTTCAGGTTGGTGTTGATGACCGCGTTCCACTGCTCCAGGCTCATGCGGTGCAGGGTGGCGTCGCGAGTGATGCCCGCGTTGTTGACGAGGATTTCCACCGGGCCGAGCTCGGCTTCCACCTTGGCGACGCCGGCCTTGCAGGCCTCGAAATCGGAAACGTCCCACTTGAAGGCGGGAATGCCGGTCTTCTCGGTGAAGGCCTGCGCCGCGGCATCGTTGCCGGCGTAATTGGCCGCGACCGTGTAGCCCTTGTCCTTCAGCGCGATCGAGATGGCTTCCCCGATCCCGCGCGTACCCCCCGTGACCAAAGCAACGCGTGCCATTCCTGCCTCCCTCTCCCCGTATGAGCCCCTGCGACGGTCAACGAGCCGCCTTGGCGCGCGGATGATCCGAGCGCTTTTCGGGCTTCTAGCAAAGCAACGGTGTCATCTGGGAAAACGCGGCCGCGGGTGCGGCCGCGTCGCGCCCTGTCAGTCGCGCTCGACGCACATGGCGATGCCCATGCCGCCGCCGATGCACAGCGTGGCCAGGCCCTTCTTGGCGTCGCGCTTCTGCATCTCGTGCAGCAGCGTCACCAGGATGCGGGTGCCGGAGGCGCCGATCGGGTGGCCGATGGCGATGGCGCCGCCGTTCACGTTCACCTTGGCGGTGTCCCAGCCGAGTTCCTTGTTCACCGCCAGGGCCTGGGCGGCGAAGGCCTCGTTGGCCTCGATGAGATCGAGGTCGTCCACGCTCCAGCCGGCCTTTTCCAGCGCCGCCTTGGAGGCGGGGATCGGGCCGGTGCCCATGACCGCAGGATCGACGCCCGCCTGTGCCCAGGAGACGATGCGGGCGAGCGGAGTCTTGCCTTCCTTCTTGGCGCGCTCGGCGCTCATCAGCACCACGGCGGCGGCGCCGTCATTGATGCCGGAGGCGTTGGCGGCGGTCACCGTGCCGTCCTTCTCGAACGCCGGCTTCAGCTTCGTCATGGCGTCCATGGTGGCGCCGTGGCGGGGATATTCGTCGGTGTCCACCACCACGTCGCCCTTGCGCGAGGAGATGGTGACGGGGACGATCTCGTCCTTGAAGCGCCCGGCCTTCTGGGCGGCTTCCGCCTTGTTCTGCGAGGCCACCGCGAAGGCGTCCTGGTCGGCGCGGGTGATCTGGTACTGGCGGGCGACGTTCTCCGCCGTATTGCCCATGTGGTAGCCGTTGAAGGCGTCCCACAGGCCGTCCTTGATCATGGTGTCAACGAGGTCGAGCGAGCCCATGCGGGTGCCGTTGCGCAGGTGCGCCGCGTGGGTGGACTGGCTCATGGATTCCTGGCCGCCGGCCACCACCAGCGAGCTGTCGCCGGTCTTGATGGCCTGGAAGCCGAGCGCCACCGAGCGCAGGCCGGAGCCGCACACCTGGTTGACCTCCCAGGCCGGGCTGCCGATCGGCACGCCGGCGGCGATGGAGGCCTGCCGCGCGGGGTTCTGTCCCTGGGCGGCGGTGAGCACCTGGCCGAGAATCACCTCGCTGACCTCATCCGCCGGGACGCCGGCCCGCTCCAGCGCGGCCTTGATGGCGATGGCGCCCAGCTGGTGCGCCGGGAGGGAGGACAGCGCGCCGTTGAAGGACCCCACCGGGGTCCGGGCGGCGCTGACGATGACAACGTCGTCGGTCATGGGCTTCTCTCCTGGGGCGGCCTTAGTGCGCCGCACTCGAATGCGGCGCATGGTGGTTGCCGGGCTTGCCGCCTGTCAATGATCCAGATCAGCGGTTTTGTGGGCGGCCGCGCCGCATCATCGGCCGCCCGCGCCGCACACAAAGTGGTAGCCGCGCTGCCGGAAAGGTTCTAACGTGACAGCGCCCAAGGGAAAAACGGATGACCGGACAATGGCTAAGACGCAAGAGCCAGTCACCATCAAGAAATACGCAAATCGCCGCCTCTATAACACCGGCACGAGCACCTATGTGACGCTCGAAGACCTCGCCAATATGGTGAAAGAGGGCGAAGATTTCGTTGTTTATGATGCGAAGAATGGCGACGACATTACGCATTCCGTGCTGACGCAGATCATTTTTGAACAGGAAAACAAAGGCCAGAATCTTCTTCCCATCGCCTTCCTGCGGCAGATCATCCGTTTTTACGGCGACAGCATGCAGATGATGGTTCCGCGCTATCTCGAGATGTCCATCGAGAGCTTCACCAAGGAGCAGGGCCGGATGCGCGACCACGTGGCCAAGACCATCACGGGCACGCCCTTCGGTGGCTTCGAGGACCAGGTGCGGCGGAACATGGAAGTGTTCGAGCAGGCCTTCAACATGTTCCTGCCGTTCAAGGGCGACACGCCCGCCACGGAGGTCACGGCCACCCCGCCCGCGACGCCCGCGCCGGCGGCCAGCACCACCGATGAGCTGGACGTGCTCAAGCGGCAGATGGCCGACATGCAGCAGAAGCTGGAGAAGCTGGTGTCGAAGCCGGAAGGCAGCGGCCAGTAGGCACGGCGCGGGGGTGGCGGGGTGCCCGCTGCTCCCGCCTGCCCGTCCGCTGTTGCGATGTCGGCCGCGCGGGAGCCCGGCCATGCGCGCCGGCCAGCCCGGTTCAGGGGCCGGGCGCGGGATTGGGCGGAGCGAACGGCCGCGCGAGGCCGCTGAGCTCGCCCTGGAAATAATCGCAGCCCCAGGCCAGCAGCGGCGCCGCGACCTCTTCGCTCTGCACCCATTCCGCCACCGTCTGGATGCCCAGTTGCCGGGCCAGGGTCAGCAGCGCCCGGACGAACGCTTGGTCGTCCGGCGAATGCGTCATGTTGCGCACGAAGCTGCCGTCGATCTTCACCAGGTCCACGTCGAGCTTGCGCAGGTTGCGGAACGAGGTGGCCCCGGCGCCGAAGTCGTCGATGGCGATGCGGGCGCCGGACTTGCGCACATTGGCGATGAACTGCCGCGCCGCCGGCAGATGGTCCACGGCCACCGTCTCGGTGAGCTCCAGGATGAGTCGCGGCCCCACGCTGGCGTCCACATTGCGCTGGAACAGGCGCATCCACTGCTCGTCGGAGATGGATGCGGCGGAGACGTTCACCGACAGGCGCAGCTCCGGGTCCTGCCTCATCGCCGCGACGGCCTTTTCAAGCACACGCCGGTCGAGCCCGCCCATCAGCCCCAGCGCCTCGGCGGCCGCCACCAGGCGATGGCCGGAATAGCGGTGCCCGCCGCGCTCGGGCGCGATGCGGGCTAGGGCCTCGCTGAAGGCGAGCGTGCGGTCGCCGGCGCGGACCACCGGCTGGAAGGCCAGGGTGATCTGGTCCTGCTCCATCGCCTGGACAATCTCGTCGGCCATCCGAAGATTGACGAGCCGGCGGGTATCCTCGCGGTTGGAGCGGGTCTCCAGGAAGAAGCGCCCCCGGCCCCGCCGCTTGGCGTATTCGTGGGCCTGCTGCAGGCGGGCGATGATCTCGTCCGGGCCGATGGCGTCCTGCGGCGCGGTGATGGCGCCGATGGTGGCGCTGACGGGAATCTGGCCGTCCCCGATGGGCAGCAGCGTCTTGCGGATGTCCTCGATCATCGCTTCGCCGAAGGCGAGAAGGCCGGCGGGATCCATGTCGTCCAGCACGACGGCGAACTTGTTGCCGGAGAAGCGGATCAGCAGGTTCTCCGGCTTGATGCAGCGGCGCAGGTGGTCGGCCAGCGCCACGAGCACGCGGTCGGCGGCGTCGAAGCCGAAGCGGTCGTTGATGCGGCCGAGATCGTCGAGACCGACGAGCATCAGCGCCCAGCGCGCCGCCGGGCCGCGAGGCAGGATGGCCAGCGCCTCCCCCAGGTGCCGGCGGGTGGGAGCGCCGGTGAGCGGGTCGAGCGCGCCGCCCGACAGGCGCCCGCTGCCGTACGGCAGCAGATGGACGGTGCCCACGGCAACGGCCGGGCCACCGTCGGGCGCAGCGAACCACCGCCCCTGGTCGAGCGCCCACGCCGGCGGGTCGCCGGGGGACAGCTGCAGCCGGAGGGTGGATTCGTAGGGCGTGCCCTCGGGCGGTGCCGCGGCAGGTGCGCGGGAGGCTCCCGCGGGAGCGAGGCCCCCGGCCTTGCGGAAGGCGGCGCCGGTGGAGAGGTGGTGCAGGGCGTCGGCGCCGAAGATTTCGGCGGCGTTCGGGCTCCAGTCGATCTGGTCCGACCGCAGGTCCCAGCGATACACGGCGCACTTCGTCGCGCTGAGGGCCGCAAGGGTCCCGTCCAGCGTGTCGAGGCGGGCGGGCGGCCGGCCCCCGATCATGCCGGACGCGGTCGCCAGAGGCTTGGTCCTGCGTCCGCTCACCGCGTCACCCCTGCATCCTTCAAGAGGGTACCCCAAAGAGATACCATTCTACCCCGGTTGCAGGGCGTGCAAAGGCCACCCGGAACACATCCTGCCGGTGAGCGGGCGAGGGCGCCGGCGGAAGCCGCGCCGGCAGGCGTGGGGAGCCGCTTGGCGTCAGGCATCGGGCGGAGTGAGCGCGACATCGCGCTGGGCGACGCGGATGGAGACGGAAAAGCCGGTGAGCACGTCCAGCAGCATCACGCAGATCAGCAGCGAGAACACGCTGGTGCCGGCCTGCGGGACCATCAGGAATTCCACGATGGCGGCGATCAGCAACAGCAGCGAGAGCATGTGGTCGATGATCGACCGGGACGAGATCCGGGTCGCCTTGATCAGCTCGAAGAACAGGATCAGCAGGCTGAGGGCGACGAAGATCTCGCCGAGATTGATCTGCCACGCGGCACCTGAGGGCAGGGCGAAGGTGGCGATGGTGCTACGCCAATCGAGTCCCGGAGTGATGAACGCAAGGATATTGTAGATCGCAAGCGGAATGATCAGCAGCGGGATGGGCGTCAGCATCATGGGCTCCTTGGGCGGATACCGCGCAAGGCCGGCACCGAAGCGCCCAGCCGTGCAAAGGTCGGCGCAATGGGTCACATATGCCGGTTAAAAAGTCATGGCGCGTCCGAATGCGCGCACGCGCGCCAGTTTTCGGACTTCGGCCGTAAGCGGCACGCGCCGCGCGCAGGCCAAAGGCGCCTGCGCGTTCAATTCCACGGCACGCGCCGTGGCGGCGCGTCGCACGGGCCTGCGGGCGGCAAAGCGCCCGGCAGGATCAAGCTGCAAGATCGGTCGGGCCTGGAGAATCAGGCCCGCAGATCACGCTTCGGTCTTCGCCTTCAGGATCTGGCGACCGCGATACATGCCGGTCTTCAGGTCCAGATGATGCGGGCGGCGCAGCTCGCCCGAGTCCTTGTCTTCCACATAGGTGGGCTGCTTCAGCGCGTCGGCCGAGCGGCGCATGCCGCGGCGGGACGGCGAGGTTTTTCTCTTCGGGACAGCCATCGTCCAAACTCCAGGAAACGTCCAAGTGCCAATGCCTGCCGCGGCGGTTCGCGCAGGCATGCGAAACCATCATCTCGATTGAGAGGCGCGCCTTATACAGCGTTGCGGCGGGAAGCGGAAGGCCCCCGGCGCGGGAAATGGCGGGATGCGTGCCCGAAAGCCGGGGCCAAGCTGTCCAACATTTAATAAGAGACGCGGTCCGCCTTGATTCACAAGAAGAAACGCGCGCGCTCACGCATGTCCATGGCTTGCGAATGGTTGCGCCGCCTCAAGAAAGCCCCCTTGCCAGAGGAATCAAGCTGCGCAAGGGTGCCGCCCGCTACGGCGAACCGTAATGCGAAGGACACTGGATCCCATGATGCGTACCGCTCCCACCGCCGCTTTGGCGGTCGCTCTCACCGCTTTTGCCTTCAGCGGCCCGGCGTCCGCCCAGACCTCGGCGCCGAGCGCCACTCCGCCGGCGGCGAGCGCCCCCGCGGCCCAGCCGGCCGGCAGCGATCCGGTGCTGGAGACGGTCAACGGGGCCCCGGTCCGTGCCAGCGAACTGGCCATCGCGGAAGAGGATATCGGCGCCGGCCTGCCGCAGGTGCAGGGCGAGGCGCGCAAGGAATACATCCTGTCCTTCCTCACCGACATGACGCTGCTGGCGCAGGCCGCCCAGGCGCAGAAGCTCGACCAGACCCCCGAGTTCCAGGCCAAGATGAACTATCTGCGCACCAAGGCGCTGATGGAGACGCTGATGGGCGCCGAGGCCAAGAAGGCGGTCACGGAAGAGGCCAAGCGCAAGACCTATGACGAGTTCGTCAAGCAGACGAAGCCCGAGGAAGAGGTCCACGCCCGTCACATCCTGGTTGAGACCGAGGCCAAGGCCAAGGAGATCGCCGCCAAGGCCAAGGCCGGCGCCGATTTCGCCAAGCTCGCCAAGGAGAATTCCAAGGACAGCGCCGAGGACGGCGGTGACCTGGGCTATTTCACCAAGGAGCAGATGGTGCCGGAATTCGCCGAAGCCGCCTTCAAGCTCGACAAGGGCCAGGTGTCGGACCCGGTGAAGACCCAGTTCGGCTGGCACGTCATCAAGGTCGAGGACAAGCGCCAGAAGCCGGTGCCGAGCTTCGAGCAGGTGTCGGACCAGATCGACCAGTACCTGATCCGCAAGTCGCAGTCGGATCTGGTGACCAAGCTGCGCGCCGACGCCAAGATCGAGAAGACCTCGGCGGCGCCTGCCACGCCCGCGGCGCCGGCCGCCCCGGCTGCGCCCGCGACCCCGGCTGCGCCCGCGACCCCGGCTGCGCCGGCCGCGCCGAAGAACTGACGACGCCTCGTCGGCGAGACTGCCGGCGGATGCAATGGCAAGCCCGGCCGCGCCCCGCGCGGTCGGGTTGTTTTTTGCCCGGGAGGCGCCTGCATCGCCCCGGCTGGCCCCGGCGCCCGGCGCGCTCCTGACCTTGCGAGGGCCTTGCCTATGACGGCGAGGTGCGGCACACCGGCTCCCGCCAACTCTTTGGGGGCCTTCATGTCCGCGTCCATCTCGCCGCTTGCGCCCAAGTCCCTGCCCGAGGTTCCGCCCGTTCCGGGCGTGTCCTTCGCCACCGCCGAGGCGGGCATCCGCTACAAGGGCCGCACCGATGCGCTGCTGGTGGCCTTCGCCAAGGGCACGACGGTGGCCGGCGTCACCACGCGCTCGCTCTGCCCCTCCGCCCCGGTGGAATGGTGCCGGGAAGCCCTGAAGAAGGGCAAGGCGCGCGGCCTCGTGGTCAATTCGGGCAATGCCAACGCCTTCACCGGCCACAAGGGCCGCGAGGCCACCGCGCTCACGGCCCAGATCGCCGCCCGGACGCTGGGCTGCAAGTCGACGGAGGTGTTCCTCGCCTCCACCGGCGTCATCGGCGAGCCGTTGGACGCGACCAAGTTCGAGGGCGTGATGGGCACCATGGCCGGCAGCCTCGCCGCCGGGCCGTGGGAGGCGCCCGCCCGCGCCATCATGACCACCGACACCTTCCCCAAGCTCGCCACCGCGACGGTGCCGTTCGGCAAGACCAGCGTGACCATCGCCGGCATCGCCAAGGGCGCCGGCATGATCGCCCCGGACATGGCGACCATGCTGTCCTTCGTGTTCACCGATGCGCCCATCGCCGCGCCGGTGCTCCAGAAGCTGCTGAACAAATTGGTGGTCAACAGCTTCAATGCCGTGACCATCGACGGCGACACCTCCACCTCCGATACCCTGCTCATGTTCGCCACCGGCGCCGCCAAGGACGTGGGCGCGCCGCAGGTGAAGGACGCCGCGGATCCGGTGCTGCGGGCGTTCCGCAAGGCGCTGAAGGGCGTGCTCAATGATCTGGCCGAGCAGGTGGCCCGCGACGGCGAGGGCGCCCGCAAGCTGGTGCGCGTGCATGTGACCGGCGCGGTGTCCAAGTCCTCGGCCCGGCGCATCGCCTTCTCCATCGCCAATTCGCCGCTGGTGAAGACGGCGGTGGCGGGCGAGGACGCCAATTGGGGCCGGGTCGTCATGGCGGTGGGCAAGGCGGGCGAGCCCGCCGACCGCGACCGCCTCGCCATCTCCTTCGGCGACATCCGCGTCGCCGCCGAGGGCGCGCGCGACCCGTCCTATGACGAGGCCGTGGTCTCGGACTACATGAAGGGCGACGTCATCGACATCCGCGTGGACCTCGGCCTCGGCAAGGGCAGCGACCGGGTGCTGACCTGCGATCTCACCAAGGAATACGTGGCCATCAACGGCGACTACCGCTCGTGAAGATCGTCCTCGTCGCCGCCTGCGCCCTGGTGGACGTGGATGGCCGGGTGCTGGTGGCCCAGCGCCCGGAGGGCAAAGCGCTGGCCGGGCTGTGGGAATTTCCCGGCGGCAAGGTGGAGCCGGGCGAGCGGCCGGAAGAGACGCTCATCCGCGAGCTCCACGAGGAGCTCGGCATCACCGTGAAAGAGGCGTGCCTGGCGCCCCTCACCTTCGCCAGCCACGGCTATGCCGACTTCCACCTGCTGATGCCGCTGTGGATCTGCCGCCGCTGGGAGGGGCCGGTGACGGCCCGCGAGCACAAGGCGCTGAAGTGGTTGCGCGCCTCCAAGCTGCGCGACATCCCCATGCCTCCCGCCGACGAGCCGCTGATCCCGCCGCTCATCGACCTGCTGGGTCCCTGAGGCGAGGCGGAACCGCAGCCCGGCGGGACCGTTGTTGCCCATACCGGCACTTCGGAGGCTCCCGCCATGTCCGTTCGGCTGCAAATCTCGGCGATGCTGTATCTGATGATCCAGGCGGTGCTGTTCGGCGCCGGCATCATCGCCATTCTCTCCACGCCGCTGGCCCAGCAGGCGTTCACGCTCATCCCGCAGATGACCATCGCCACCGCGTTGGTCTCCGTCCCGCTCGCCTGGATGCTGGCGCCGCGGGTGCGGGCCATCGGCCGCAGGCGCAACCGCCCGCTGGCCGCAGGCGCCTGAGCGCTCACACCGCCAGCGGGGCGAGCGCGATCTTCAGATGGTCCGGCAACGGCACCGGGCGGCGGGTGTCGCGGTCCACATAGACGTGGACGAAATAGCCCTGGGCCGAGGCGGTGTCCTCGCCCTGCTTGAAGATGCCGATCTCGTAGCGCACCGAGGTGCCGCCGAGCCGTGTGACCCTGAGCCCGGCTTCGACCGTCTCGGGGAAGGTGAGGCTCTTGAAATAAGAGCACCGGGTTTCCACCACGAGCCCGATGGCCTGGCTCTCGTGCGGGTTCACCCCGTCGGTACGCATCAGATACTCCGCCACCACCGTGTCGAAATAGGCGTAATAGACCACGTTGTTCACGTGGCCGTAGACGTCCATGTCCGCCCAGCGCGTGGTGATGGGCAGGAAGTGCGGGAAGGACGCGCGGGTCGCGGGCGCTTCCCGCTTGGTCTTCGGGGCGTCGGCGGCGGTCTCTGCTTTGGTCATGCCCAGGCGGCCTCATAGATGGCGAGCGCGTCGGCTTCCTTCACCGGGCGCGGATTGTTGACCAGGAGCCGCGTCTGCTTCATCGCATCGGCGGCAAGCCGGGGCAGATGGTGCTGCGGCACGTTCACCTCGCGCAGCGTGCGCGGCAGGCCCAGCTCCACGTTCAACGCCGCGAGGCGCTCCACGAAACGCTCGGCCACCGTCTCCTGCGGGCCGCTGCCGATGTCCGTGAACACGCAGGGCGCCAGCGTGGCATAAGCGCCGGCGGCCGCCAGCAGGTTGAAGCGCAGCACGTGGGGCAGCACCAGCGCGTTGGTGAGCCCGTGCGGCAGATGGTAATGCCCGCCCAGCGGATAGGCGAGCGCATGCACCGCCGCCACCGGAGAATTGGCGAAGGCCTGCCCGGCCAGCAGGGAGCCCAGCAGCATGTTCTTGCGCGCCTCCCGGTCGGTGCCGGTGTGGACGGCGGCGCGGATGTTGGCGCCCAGCAGCCGCAGCGCCTCCAGCGCCAGCGTGCGGGAGACCGGATTGTTGTTGGGGCTCGCCGAGGCATAGGCCTCGATGGCGTGCACCATGGCATCGACGCCGGTGGCGGCGGTGACCGCCGGGGGCAGGCCGAGGGTCAGGTCGGGATCGAGCAGCGCCACGTCCGGGATCAGGCAGGCGGAGACCACGCCCTTCTTCTCATTGTGCCCGGTGGTGACGATGGAGATGGGCGTCACCTCCGAGCCGGTGCCGGCGGTGGTGGGCACCAGGATGAGCGGCAGGCGCGGCCCCCGCGCGAGGCCGACGCCATAGATGTCGGCCAGCGATTCCTCGCCCTTCGCCAGCAGCGCGGCGAGCTTGGCCACGTCCAGCGAGGAGCCGCCGCCGAGCCCGAGCACGCCCTGCGCGCCCATCTCCACCGCCTCGGCGGCGGCGGCGAGCACCACCTCCTCCGGCGGATCGGCCTCCACCCTGTCGAAGATGCGGTGGGCGATCTGCGCGTCCCGCAGGACCTCCAGGGTGGGGGCCAGGAGGCCGGCCTTCAGGATGCCGGGATCGGTGACGATCAGCACCCGTGAGACCTTGCGCAGCGCGAACAGGTCGGCCACCCGCGTGGCGGCGCCGGAGGCGCAGACGATGGAGGGGGTGGTGTTGAACACGAACCCGGGCATGGCATGTCCTCGCATGATCCGCTGGCGCGGCCGGCCGTCCACGCGGCCTTGGCGCCGATGCTGACCATGTTCGCCCCGAGGTCAAGCCTGCGATGGGGCGGCTCGGCGCCGGAGCGGGTCGAAACTCAGGCTTAGAAAATCGTCCAGCGGCTTGCGGTCGCGCTGGATGCGGCTGCGCATGAGCGCGCCCTCGAACGCCGCCAGCAGAACCCCGGCCATGGCCGGGCAATCCGTGTCGGCGGGAATGGTCCCGGCCGCGCGCGCTTCGGCCAGCACCGTGGACACGATCTCGGTCCAGTCCGCGAGGGCGGCCGCGAGGCGTTCGCGCACCAGCGGGGCGTGGTCGGCCACTTCGAGCCCCATGTTGCCGAGGAAGCAGCCGCCCGCGAACCCGCCCGCCTCCATGCGGGCGAACTGGCCTTCGAAGAAGCCGCGCAGGCGCTCCAGCGGCGGGTGCGCCGGATCGGACAGGCAGTCGGCCAGCCGCCCGCGGAGCTTGGCCCAATAGGCATCCACGGCGGCGGCGGCGAACGCCTCCTTGCTGGGGAAGTGGTTGTAGAACGAGCCCTTGGGCACGCCCGCCGCCTGGGTGATCTCCTGCACCCCACATGCGGCATAGCCGCTGGCATGCAGCCGCCGCAGGCCGGTGGACAGCAGATGGGCACGGGTTCCGGGCGTGGCGGGTCTCGGCATGCTTTTTAGATGACTGGTCGTCTTGAATCCGTCAAGCTCGCAGGAACAGCTTGAGGAGATGCCCATGACCCACGGTTCCGCGCCCGAGATCGCCATGCCCGCGAGCGGGGCCGCGCCGGCCTTCGGCTTCGTCCCGCCCGAGGTGCTGGCCTCCATGGGCGGGCTGGAATTCCTCGGCGCCATCGCCGACGGCCGGTTTCCCCGGCCGCCCATCTTCGCTCTGTTCGGCTTCGAGCTCGGCACGCTGGAGAAGGGGCGGGTGGTGTTCACCGGCGCGCCGGACCAGCGCCATTACAATCCGCTGGGCATCGTCCATGGCGGCTATGCGGCGACCGCGCTCGATTCCTGCATGGGCTGCGCGGTGCACTCCACCCTGGACAAGGGCAGCGGCTACACCACGCTGGAATTCAAGATCAGCTTCGTGCGCCCGATGACCGATCAGACCGGGCCGGTGGCGGCGGAGGGGCGCGTGCTCCATGCCGGCCGGCGCACCGCCACGGCCGAAGGCTCCCTCACCGATGCCAAGGGCCGCCTGCTGGCCCATGCCACCACCACATGCCTGGTGTTCGACCTCTGACGCCTTGGCGCCGTCAGGGCGTCTCGTCGGCCGGGCGCTCGCTGGTGCCCAGCGCGTCGGCGAGGCGCATGCGGGCGGAGCCAGGACGCAGCGGCTTCTGCTGGCTCTCGTCCGGCGCCCAGCCGGACAGCCAGACGATCTCGAACGTGGCCCGCACCCGCCCGTCGGGATCGGAGAAGCGCTCGGCATAGACCTCCGCCGCGCGCAGCAGCGTGGCCCGGCGCAGCGGCGTCCGCCGCCGCTCCACCAGCGCGTTGCCGGCGCCCATGCGGCGCAGGTCGGCCATCAGGCCGAAGGGCGAGCTGTAGCGCACCACCACCCGGTCCACGTCGGTCACGGGCAAAGCGAAGCCGGCGCGCTGGAGCAGCCCGCCGAGGTCGCGCACGTCCGCGAACGGGGCGACGCGGGGCGAGATGCCGCCGGTGGTCTCGCTCTCGGCCACCGTGAAAGCCTCACGCAGTTCGGCGAGGCTGCCGCCGCCGACGAGGGCGGCAAGGAACAGTCCGTCCGGCCGCAGGGCGCGGCGGATCTGGGCGAAGGCGCCCGGCAGGTCGTTGACCAGTTGCAGGGCGAGGGCGGAGACCACGAGGTCCAGCGCGCCATGGCCGAAGGGCAGGGCCTCCTCGTCCGCCACCACGGCGGGCGCGCGGCCGGCGAGCCCCGCCGCCAGCGGCGCCGCCGCCATGAGCGTGCCGATGCCGGGATGGCCGGCGAGCGCACGGGCGACGGCATCGGTCGGCGTGCCGAGGTCCACGGCGCGCTCGAAGCGGCGCTTGATGGTGGCGAGGCGCTCCGCCAGATCCTCCGCCGCCCGTTCCAGCAGGAACGGCTCGGGGCCGAGGCGGGCGGCGCGGGCCTGGCGGCGCCGCAGCAGGGCGCGATCGAACACGATGGGCTGGCTCATGCCCCGCATATAATCGCTTGGCGCGGCGCGCGCACCTGCGGCGCGGTCAGGGCTGGTCCTGCTCGGAACAGAGCGTCAGGGTGACCGGATCGGCATCCGGCGGCACCAGTTCGCCCATGGGGCGGCAGGTGCCGTCGAGGCAGATCCTGTAATCCGCAGTGGCATTGGACCGGCGCAGCACCACTTCGGCCAGCGGGGCGATGTGGGGATGGGCGACGTAGCGCCCGTCGAGGCGCACAGCGTCTTCCGGCGGTTCCATGCCGGCCCCCGAGCCCTCGATGCGCATCTCGGTGATGACGAGGCCCTGGGGCGTCGCCAGCCAGTCTTCCTCCCAGGAGGTCTTCTGCACCGAATGCGTCCAGGCAAGGGTGAAGGCGAGGGCGAGCTTCACTGTCGTACCGGCACCGGACAGGCAGATGAGGAGCGACGGATCCATGCCGCCAGCTTAAGACGGGAACCGGGCGGTCGGGAACCGCTTTGCGTGCCCGACCGGGCGGGAATCGGATCTGGCCATGACATGACAGGGGCGCCCCGTCCCGGTGGCCGGGAGCGGGGCGCCGGCTGCTCAGTTCATGTCGAGGACGATGCGGCCGTCGATGCCGCCTTCCTCCATGCGCTGGAAGATGGCGTTGATGTTCTCCAGCTTGTCCCACGAGAAGTGGGCGGCCACCTGGCCATTGCCGGCGAACTCCAGCGATTCTTCCAGATCCTGCCGCGTGCCGACGATGGAGCCGCGCACGGTGATGCGCTTCAGCACCGTGTCGAAGATCGGCATGGCGAACATGCCCGGCGGCAGGCCGCACAGCGCCATGGTGCCGTGCGAGCGCAGCATGTTGAAGGCCTGCTCGAACGCCTTGGGCGAGACCGCCGTCACCAGGACGCCGTGCACGCCGCCGAGCTGCTTCTGCAGCACCGCGCCGGGATCTTCCTCGCGGGCGTTGACGACGATCTCGGCACCGAGCTTCTGCGCCAGGGCGAGCTTTTCCGGGTGCACGTCGACCGCGGCCACGTGCATGCCCATGGCCTTGGCATATTGCACCGCCATGTGGCCGAGGCCGCCGATGCCGGAGATGGCGACCCATTCGCCCGGCTTCACCTCGGTTTCCTTGAGGCCCTTGTAGACGGTGACGCCGGCGCACAGCACCGGCGCGGCCGGACCCCAGTCCAGCTTGTCCGGCAGGCGGCCGACATAATTGGGATCGGCGAGGGCATATTCCGCGAAGCTGCCGTTCACCGAATAGCCGGTGTTCTTCTGGTCGGCGCACAGCGTCTCCCAGCCGGTGCGGCAATGCGGGCAGTAGCCGCAGGCGGTATGCAGCCACGGAATGCCGACACGGTCGCCTTCCTTGACGCGCTTCACCGAGCGGCCGACGCCGACCACGGTGCCGACGCCCTCGTGCCCGGGAATGAACGGCGGGCTGGGCTTCACCGGCCAGTCGCCCTTCACGGCGTGAAGGTCGGTGTGGCAGACGCCGGTGGCGGCGATGCGGACGAGAATCTGGTCCGGGCCTGGCTCTGGAACGGGCACCTGCTCGATCACGAGGGGCTGGCCCAACTGGTGGACGACGGCGGCTTTCATCATGTTTGTCATTGCCGGTCTCCTCAACTCGCCCGGGAGGACAGCGCAATGAGCCCAAGCTCACCTTGATCCTCGTCAAGCGCACGCGGCGGGATGCGGCCGCGGGGCGGCGCGGGGCCATCATGCATCGCCTGGGCGGCAAACGGTCAACACGCCATTGTGAGCGTCGGGCCGGCTGACTTGACGCGGATCAACGCCGACATGTGAGGCGGCGGGGAGACTGCCAATGCCTTCAGCCGTCGCGCCTTTTTTGATGACGCTGGGGGAAGTGGGGCGGAGGGTGCCCGCCGAAGGCGACAGGCGGTGAGGATCGATATTCCGTGCCGGACGCGCGTCCTTGAGGGCGCGAGCCGGCGCACATGGTGCGCCCGCCCGGGCGGGCGCATGCCTCCCAACAGAACGGACATGGCCATGGCCTATGCGACAACCAATCCCTACACCGGCGAAGTGGTGAAGACCTTTCCCGACGCCTCCGACGCGGAGGTGAAGACGGCCATCGACAAGGCGCACGCGGCCTTCCTTGGCTGGCGCGAGACCGCGTTCGCGCAGCGCGCCCAGGTGATGCAGAAGGCGGCCGACCTGCTGCGCAAGGACGAGGATGCCTATGCCCGCATCCTGACGCTGGAAATGGGCAAGCTGCTGGCCGAGGCGAAGGCGGAAGTGGAGCTGTCCGCCCGCATCTTCGAATACTATGCCCAGAAGGCCGAGGGCCTGCTGGCGCCGGAAAAGCTGCCGGTGGCCGATCCGGCCGAGGGCGATGCGGTGCTGGTGTGCGAGCCGCTCGGCGTATTGCTCGCCATCGAGCCCTGGAACTTCCCCTATTACCAGATCGCCCGGATCATCGCCCCGCAGCTCTCGGCGGGGAATACCATGCTGCTGAAGCACGCCTCCAACGTGCCGCAGAGCGCCGCCGCCTTCGAGAAGCTGATGGCCGAGGCCGGGCTGCCGGCGGGGGCGTTCAAGAACCTCTATGCCACCCGCTCGCAGATCGAGCTGATCCTCAACGATCCGCGCGTCCATGGCGTGGCGCTGACCGGCTCGGAGGGCGCGGGCGCGGAGGTCGCCGCGCAGGCGGGCCGGGCGCTGAAGAAATCCACCATGGAGCTCGGCGGCGCCGACGCCTTCGTGGTGCTGGCGGACGCGGACCTGGAGAAGACGGTCAACTGGGCGGTGTTCGGCCGCCATTGGAACGGCGGGCAGGTGTGCGTGTCGTCCAAGCGCATGATCATCGTCGACGCGCTCTATGACGCCTTCCTGGAGAAATACAGGACCGGCGTGGCGGCGCTGCGGGCGGGCGACCCGCTCGATCCGGCCACCACGCTCGCTCCGCTCTCCTCCCAGGGCGCGGCGGACGAGGTGCGGCAGAAGATCCAGGACGCGGTGGCCCAGGGGGCGAAAGCCGAGGAAGTCGGCCCATCCGTGCCGAACCAGGGCGCCTTCGTGCAGCCGACCATCCTCACCGACGTGGGCGAGGACAATCCGGCCCGTTACTGGGAGTTCTTCGGCCCGGTCTCCATGCTGTTCCGCGCCAAGGATGAGGACGATGCGGTGCGCATCGCCAACGACTCGCCCTTCGGCCTCGGCGGCTCGGTCTTCACCTCCGACACCAAGCACGGCGCGGAAGTGGCCAAGCGCATCTCCACCGGCATGGTGTTCGTCAACCATCCCACCATGGTGAAGGCGGACCTGCCGTTCGGCGGCGTGCGGCGCTCGGGCTACGGGCGCGAACTGCTCGGCCTCGGCATCAAGGAGTTCGTCAATCACAAGCTCATCGACGTGGTGGACATCGACGCGCCGTTCTGAGCCGCTGATTATTTCAGGTCCCCGTGCGGCCTTCCGGCTGCGCGGGGATTTTTGCGTTCAGGGGGCCGGCGCGGGCGTGCGGCGCACCTGGAGCAGGTGCCAGCCCAGGAACACCGCGAGCAGCGCGAAGCCGGAGATGTCGGACATGGGCATCGCCGCCACGAACAGGAAGGCGGCCAGCGCCGCGACCACGCGCTCGACGATGCCGAGGGGGCCGAACAGCCAGCCGATGGCGATGGCGCCCAGCAGCCCGATGACGATGCACGCCTTGAGCGATACGTAGGCCACTTCCACCCAGTAGCCGTATTGCGCGGCGATGGCGCCGCCCTCCTGGAGCATCAGGGTGGGCTCGTAGACCGCCATCACCGGGATGAGGAAGCCGGCCAGCGCGATGCGGCAGGCCTGCCAGCCGATGGCGTCGGGCGAGGCCTTGGCGATGGGCGCGGCGGCCAGCGCGGCCAGCGCCACCGGCGGGGTGAGGTCGGCGATGATGCCGTAATAGAATACGAACATGTGGCTGACGATCAGCGGCACGCCCAGCGTCAGCAGCGCCGGCGCGGCCAGCGAGGCGGTGATGATGTAGGTGGGGATGGTCGGGATGCCGGTGCCCAGGATGATGCTGGTGACGATGGTCAGCAGCAGCGAGAGCCACAGCGTATCCTTGCCGATGGACACCACCCAGCCGCCGAAGATGGTGGCGGTGCCGGTGAGCGTCAGCACGCCGATCACCGTGCCGACGATGGCGCAGGCCATGCCCACCGGCAGCGCCTGGCGGGCGCCCTCGGCGAGGCCGTCGCGGCACAGGACGAGCGTCGCCCGGCCGCCGCGGGTGGCGAAATTGGCCAGGATCAGCGCCGCCACGAGGCCGACGACGACCATCACGCCGAGCTTGAAGAAGGCCGAGCAGGCCAGCCCGATGGCGATCCAGAAGGCAAGCCGCAGCATCGGATTGCGGGCGCTGCCGGCAAGGCTCTGGCCGAGGATCAGCACGACGGTGAGAGCAAGGCCCACGGCGCCCGCGAACAGCGGCGTGTAGCCGGCGAACAGCAGATAGACCAGCACCGCCAGCGGCAGCAGCAGGTACCAGCCGCGGCGCAGCGCCGAAAGCACGTGTGGCAGCTTGTCCCTGGGAATGCCCACGAGGCCGTGCTTGCCGGCCTCCAGATGCACCATCCAGAAGGCGGAGGCGAAATAGAGGATGGCCGGGATGATCGCCGCCTTGACGATGGTGGCGTAGGGCACGCCGATGGTCTCGGCCATGATGAAGGCGACCGCGCCCATCACCGGCGGCATGATCTGCCCGCCCATGGAGGCGGTGGCCTCCACGCCGCCGGCAAAGGACGACGAGTAGCCGAAGCGCTTCATCAGCGGGATGGTGAACTGGCCCACCGTCACCACGTTGGCGACGCCGGAGCCGGAGATGGTGCCCATGAGCGCGGAGGAGAACACCGCCACCTTCGCCGGCCCGCCGCGGGCACGGCCGAACAGGCCGAGCGCGATGTCGTTGAACAGCTGGATCATGCCGGCCCGCTCCAGGAACGTGCCGAACAGGACGAACAGGAAGATGTAGGTGGCCGAGACCGCGATGGGCGTGCCGTAGATGCCCTCGGTGCCGAACGACATCTGCTCGACGATCTGCTCCAGCGAGTAGCCGCGATGGTCGAGCGGGGCGGGCAGATACTGGCCCAGCAGGCCGTACAGGAGGAAGGCCCCGCAGATCAGCGGCAGGGCCGCGCCCATCATCTGCCAGGAGATGGCGAACACCACCACGATCAGCGCGATGCCGACCACGAAGTCGGCCCGCGAGATCTCGCCGGCGCGCAGGATCAGGTCGTTATAGAAGATCCACTGGTAGAGCCCGGTGCCGAAGCCGATGAGCCCCAGCGCCCAGCCGAGCGCCACGCCGGCCTTGGAGGCGGAGCGGTGGTTGGCGATCAGCGCCGCCGAGATCAGGCACAGGAAGCCCACGTGCAGCGCGCGGATCACCTGGCTCGGCAGGATGGCGTAGGTGGAGACGAACAGCTGGTAGACCGAGAACAGGATGGCGATGGAGAACAGCAGCGTGCCCTTGAAGCCGCTGCCGAAGCCGGGCGGCAGACCGTGCTCCATGTCGTCGATGGGGGCAAAGGTCTGCGGCGGGGTGATGTCGGTCTCGGCGGAGAGGCTCGGCGCGCTCATCTTCGGGGTTCGCTCCACAAGGCGGGCCGCGCCAGCGCGGCAGGACGGAAACACGGCATCGCCACGCCCGCCTCCCGCCGCCGGGCGGACCGGCGCGGGAGTGGGGCGCGACGCTTCGCGCAGCCTGTGCGGCGGCCCGTGACGGGCGCCGCGCGGCCGGGTCTCAGGGCGTGACGCCCTTTTCCTTGAAGTACTTTTCCGCGCCGGGATGGAACGGCACCGGCGAGCCCTTCATGGCGTCCTTCAGCGAGATGGACTTGGCGGCCACGTGGGCGGCCTGGAGGTCGGCCAGATTGTCGAAGATCGCCTTGGTGATGGCGTAGACGTCGCCTTCCTTCATGTCCTCGCGCACCACGAGGAAGTTGGGCACGGCGGCGGTGGGCACGTCCTTGTCCTGGCCGGTATAGGTGCCGGCGGGGATGCTGGTCTTGAGATAGGGCGTGCCGACCTTGTCCACGACGCTGGCCGGGATTTCCACCACGTTGATCTCGACCGCGGTGGCGAGGTCCTTGATGGAGGCGACGCCGAGCCCGGCGGACTGGAGCGTGGCGTCGAGCTGGCGGTTCTTCATCAGTTCCACCGACTCGGCGAACGGCAGGTATTCCACCTTGCCGAGGTCCTCATATTTGAGGCCGGCGGCGTTCAGGATGGCGCGGGCGTTCAGCTCCGTGCCGGACTTCGGCGCGCCCACCGAGAGGCGTTTGCCCTTGAGGTCGTCGATGCTCTTGATGCCGCTGTCCTTGGACGCGACGATCTGGATGTAGTTGGGATAGATGGCGGCGAGCGCGCGCACCTTCTTGAGCGGCGCCTTGAAGCCGGCGTCCTCCTTGCCCGCCCAGCCGTCGGCGAGGCTGTCGGCGAGCGTGAAGCCGATCTCGCCCTTGCCCTGCTGGATCAGGATGAGGTTCTCCACCGAGGCCTTGGTGGCCTGCACCGAAGGGCGCGCGTCCGGCACCTTGTCGGAGATGATCTTCGCGATGGCGACGCCGAGCGGATAATAGACGCCGGACGTGCCCCCGGTCAGCACGTTGATGAATTCGGCCCGGGCGGCGAGGGGCGAGAAGGCGAGGGCGCCCGCAAGGGCGGCAATGGCTAGTTTCTTCAAGGGCGGTCTCCCAAAGCGGTGTTCTTGATTTTGTATTTGGAAGTGAAGCTACCGCCTCTCCCGCCAAAGGCCAGCGGGTTTTTGCAGGCTATCGACTAATTTCCCATAGGGGCGGCCCGCGGCCGGCGGGAGCCGTTGCCCTCCGCCGAAGGTCGGGTTACGACTATTGGCATAAAGTATACATAAGGAAACGCCATGCCGTCCGATCGGGACATCCTGCTCGCCCTGTTCGATGCCGCGCTGACGGCCGCCGTGCCGGAAGGCAAGTTCGAAGGCCGCCTGCCGGAGCCGCCCCGGGGCCGCACCATCGTCATCGGCGCCGGCAAGGCGTCCGCCCGCATGGCCCGCGCGTTCGAGGTCGCCTGGGGGCGGCCGTGCGAGGGGCTGATCGTTACCCGCTACGGCCATGGCTGCGAGACGCAATATGTGGAGATCGTGGAGGCCGCCCATCCGGTGCCCGATCAGGCCGGCTTCGATGCCGCCCGCCGCATCCTGGAACTCGCCCGCTCGGCCGGGCCGGACGACCTGGTGGTGTGCCTCATGTCGGGTGGCGCCTCGGCCCTGCTCACCCAGCCGGCCGAGGGCCTGACGCTGGCGGACAAGCAGGCGCTGAACACGCAGCTGCTGAAGTCCGGCGCGCCCATCGGCATCATGAATCGGGTGCGCAAGTCCATGTCCGCCATCAAGGGCGGGCGCCTCGCCACCGCCATCGCCCCGGCGCGGGCGGTGACATATCTGATCTCCGACGTGCCGGGAGACGACCCCGGCGCCATCGGCTCCGGCCCCACCATTCCCGAGGCCTCCGACCCGGAGGAGGTGCTGCGGCTGATGCGGGCCTACGGCATCGCGGTGACGCCGCATCTGGAGCAGGTGATCCGCACCAATGTGGTCTCCGGCGATCCCTTGCCCGGCCAGGAGGTGCACATGATCGCCACCCCGCTGATGGCGCTGGAGGCGGCACAGGCGACGGCGCGCGGCTTCGGCCTCACGCCGCTGATCCTCGGCGACGCCATCGAGGGCGAGGCGCGCGAGGCGGCGACCGTGTTCGCCGGCATCGCCCGCTCGGCCGCGAGCCACGGCCTGCCGGCTAAGGCGCCCTGCGTGCTGCTGTCCGGCGGCGAGACGACCGTGACGGTGCGCGGCAAGGGGCGCGGCGGGCGCAACGTGGAATTCCTGCTGGCCCTCGCCGTGGCGCTGAAGGGCGAGGCCGGCATCAGCGCCATCGCCTGCGATACCGACGGGGTGGACGGCACCGAGGATAATGCCGGTGCCTGGTTCGATGCCACCGTGCTGGAGGCGGCGCGGGCCAAGGGGCTCGCGCCCGACGCCTATCTCGCCAATAACGACGGCTACAGCTTCTTCCAGGCGCTGGACCGGCTGGTGGTCACCGGGCCGACGCTGACCAATGTCAACGATTTCCGCGCCATCCTCATCCGCTGACCCACCCCGCTGCCGCCGCTGCGCCGCATGATGTTGCGGCGCAGCAGGTTTGCGTGTTCCGCATGGCGGCGCAAAAATCTCCTGCTCTCAATAGCTTGCAATTTTTCATGCAACCCATTGGAGGTTAATGCTTCCATATCGGTAGGTCAGTGCGCTTGACCTTTGCTGCGATGCACATATTTACGGGAGACAACGCAGACCGGGGGGATGCAGGACAGTTGGGAGTTTTCATCATGAGCGACGAGCGCGCGCCGGGCATCATCCGCAAGCTGTGGCCCAGCGAAGTTCAGATCTTCCGTGATCATCTCCTGCGCCTCGACACCGAGACCCGCCGCAGCCGCTTCGGCTCTGCGGTCAGCGATGATTTCATCAGCCATTATGCCGAGCGCGTGTTCCGCTCCGGCGCCATCGTGCATGGCTGCTTCGTGGACGGCGTGCTGTGCGCCGCCGCCGAGCTCTATCCCTTCTCCGAGATCCTGCCGAGCGAGGCCGAAGCCGCCTTCAGCGTCGAGGCGCCCTACCAGAATCTCGGCCTCGGCACCCTGCTGATGAACCGCACCGTGCTCGCCGCCCGCAATCGCGGCATCCGCACGCTGTACATGAACTGCCTCGCCCGCAACCGGCGCATGCAGCAGATCGCCCGCAAGTTCGACGCCGACCTCTCCTTCGAGACCGACGAAGTGGTGGCGCAGCTCAAGGCGCCGTTCCCCACCGTGGCCTCGCTGGCCCGCGAGGCGGCCGCCGATGCGCAGGGCATGGCGGGCGCGCTGTTCCAGGCGCAGTGGAACGCCGGCCAGCGCATGCTCAACCTGGTGCTCAGCCCCACCGGGGCGTGAGCGCCAGCCGAACGTAAGCAACAAGCTCTCGCTTGGGAAGCTCACGGCCGTGTTCCTGCTTTAACGTCTCTATGCCATAGCGCGCGACAGATCAGGATTTCAGACGTTTAGGCGCAACTCATTGTTCCGATTCAATGATCTGAATCAGTGTCTTAGCTTGCCAAAGATAGAAGAGGCTGTTACAGATGCACATCGGTGCCGCACGGGTGGAACCGCCGCGGCGCCGATGATCTTACCCCTTATGGAAGGGGGCAGGACGGAACCGCCTTAGGGCGGACCCGCTATCAAGCGGGTGGGGTGCCAAACCACGCTGTTCTCCTTTCCCTTTTTTTGCGCCGGCTAGACGCGGGTAGATCAAGAGAAGACGCTGAGGTCGCTACCCTCAGCGGTCTCCGGCTTCGAGGCCCCTTCCGCTGCTGCGGTTGGGGCCTTTTCCGTTTGAGGAGCCTGCGCAAGGCTCCACGCGATTCCGTCACGCACGAGGATGCCGTCAGCCTTGAGCCGTGAGAGTTGAGGGCTAAGACTCGTACGTGGGTAATCAACTCCGAGCCGTTGGTTCACCTTTGGGAGAATTTCAAGAGCAGTCATGCCGTGCCCGGCATCCTTCAGAATTTCGACAACTGCCTCCTTGATGGTCTTCTCCGCGACGACCTTCTGACGTGTCCTCTCCACTGCGAAGAAACCGTTGTTCTCGCGGTACCTTTCGGTGGCGATAGCGTTCTCCTCGATCCCCGCCGCGCGGGCCGCCTTGTCGATCTGCTCGAACTCTTTGTCCAAAGCATCAAGCTCCACTCGCAGCCGATCTTGAGC
Source organism: Azorhizobium doebereinerae UFLA1-100 (assembly GCF_000473085.1). GTDB lineage: Bacteria > Pseudomonadota > Alphaproteobacteria > Rhizobiales > Xanthobacteraceae > Azorhizobium > Azorhizobium doebereinerae. The sequence continues at coordinate 92,812 of NZ_AXBA01000012.1, read as the reverse complement.
CTCCGCGATCTCGCGGCGGCGACGGATGATGAAGTCTGCAAGCGTCTCTATAGTCATGGCTTGGGAATATGCCTGATTCCTTCCGCTGGCGCAATCCAAAAGACTACACCGTTAACGACTCATTAACCTAGACTCCGAGTGTAGTGAAAGGTCGGAGTTTTGGCTTGGTGCTTCCGCCACCAAACCACCCGTCAGTGCACCGGCGTCTTCGACAGCAGGTTCACCGTCAGCACCCCGGCGATGATGAGGCCGATGCCGACCGCTCCGGCCAGATCGAGCGCCTGGCCGTAGAGCGCCCAGGCGACGCCGGCCACCAGCACGATGCCGACGCCCGACCATGTGGCGTAGGCGATGCCCACGGGAATGGTCTTCAGCGTCAGCGACAGGCAGACGAAGGCGACGCCGTAGCCCGCGACGACGATCAGGCTCGGCCACAGCCGGGTGAAGCCCTCGGCGGCCTTGAGCGCCGAGGTGGCGATCACTTCGGCGACGATGGCGACCAGCAAGATCACATAGGTCATGAAACGCCTCGCAAGCGGAGGCGTCACGCTATCCCATGCGGGCCGGCCCGTCAGCCCAGCGCCCTGAGGTGGCGCATGGGGCGGCCCGGCGCGATGGCCTGCGCCGCGGCCACCATGGCGGCGGCGTCCACGCCGTGGTGCCGGTAGAGGTCCTGAAGGCTGCCGGTCTGGCCGAAATGCTCGACCCCCAGCGACCGCACGCGATGGCCCAGCACCGAGCCGAGCCAGCCGAGGGTCGCGGGATGGCCGTCGATCACCGTCACCAGCCCGCAGTGCCGGGGCAGGGGCTCCAGCAGCCGTTCCACGTGGCTCCTGGCCTGGACATGCCCCTGCTCGCGGGCGCGCGAGGCCGCCGTCCAGCCGGCGTTCAGCCGGTCGGCGGAAGTGACCATGAGCAGGCCGACGTCGCGGCGGTCCTCGGCGATGAGCCCCACCGCCGCGATGGCCTCCGGCGCCAGCGCGCCCTGCACCGCGATCACCACCTCCGCATTGGGGCCGGGCTCGCGCAGCCAGTAGGCGCCGTCCACCATGTGCCGCTTCTGGCTGTCGGTGAGCGTGCGCTTCGGCTGCTCCAAAGCGCGGGTGGAGAGGCGGAAATAGACCGAGCCGCCGGTGGCGTCGCGCAGCCAGTTGGCGGCCTCGTCGGGCCCGGCGCCGTCGCGCTGCACATAGTCGAAGGCGAATTCCATCAGCACCGCCAGTTCGTCCACGAAGGCCGGCTCGAACGAGGCCAGCCCGTCCTGCGCCATGCCGATCAGCGGGGTGGAGATGGACTGGTGCGCGCCGCCTTCCGGCGCCAGGGTGATGCCGGCGGGCTCGCCACTACGATGAAGCGGGCGTCCTGGTAGCAGGCATAGTTCAGCGCATCGAGGCCCCGGCAGATGAAGGGGTCGTAGAGCGTGCCGATGGGGATCAGCCGGGCGCCGAACAGGGAATGGGAGAGGCCCAGCGCCGAGAGCATGAGGAACAGGTTCATCTCGGCGATGCCCAGTTCCATGTGCTGCCCCTTGGGCGAGAATTCCCAGTTGAAGGTGGAGGGGATGCGCTCGCGCTTGAACACGTCCGCCAGCTCGCGCTCGGCGAACAGGCCGCGCCGGTTCACCCACGGCCCGAGATTGGTGGAGACGGTGACGTCCGGCGAGGTGGTGACGATGCGGGCGGCCAGCGCGCTGTCGCCCCGCGCCAGCTCCTGCAGGATCAGGCCGAAGCCCGCCTGGGTGGAGACGGTCGGGTTGGGCGGCGCGGCGATGGCGGGCACGGCGAGCGCGGCGTCGGTGTAGCGGCGCGCGCCCTCGCGCCGGAACGGCACCGCCTTGAGGAAGCGCTCCAGCGTGGCGGCGGGCAGCGACAGGCCCTCGAAGCGGCCCCATTCATGGCCGGGGCGGACATTCATGGCCGCGCGCAGCGTGTCGATCTGCGCCGGTGTCATCAGGCCGGCGTGATTGTCCTTGTGGCCGGCGAGCGGCAGGCCGAAGCCCTTCACCGTGTAGCAGAGGAAGCAGACCGGCCGGTCGTGGTCGATGGCGTCGAACGCCTCCATGACGGTGTGCAAATCGTGGCCGCCGAGATTGGTCATCAGCGCGGAGAGTTCGGCGTCGGTGCGCGCCGCGATCAGGCGGCTGACGTCGCCCTGGTCGCCCAGATCGTCCATCAGGCGCTTGCGCCACGCGGCCCCGCCCTGGAAGGTCAGGGCGGAATATTCGCCGTTCGGGCAGGTGTCGATCCAGTGGCGCAGCTTCTCGCCGCCGGGCTCGCGGAAGGCGGCCTGCTGGAGCGAGCCGTATTTCAGCACCACCACCTGCCAGCCCATGGCCTCGAAGATGCCGACGAAGCGCTCGTACAGCCCCTCGCGCACCACGGCGTCCAGGCTCTGGCGGTTGTAGTCGACGATCCACCACGTATTGCGCACGTCGTGCTTCCAGCCCTCCAGCAGGGCCTCGAACACATTGCCTTCGTCCAGCTCCGCATCGCCCACCAGGGCGATCATGCGCCCCTCGGGGCTGTCTTTGCGGGCAAGGCCGTGGGCGCGCACATAGTCCTGGGCGAGGCTGGCGAACAGGGTCTGCGCCACGCCGAGGCCCACGGAGCCGGTGGAGAAGTCCACGTCGTCCGTGTCCTTGGTGCGCGAGGGGTAGGACTGCGCGCCCTTGTAGGCGCGGAACGCCTCCAGTTTCTCGCGGCTCTGGGCGCCCAGCAGATACTGGATGGCATGGAAGATGGGGCTGGCGTGCGGCTTCACCGCCACCCGGTCCTGCGGCCGCAGGGTGTGGAAATAGAGCGCCGTCATGATGGTGGCGAGCGAGGCGGAGGAAGCCTGGTGGCCGCCCACCTTCAGCCCGTCCGTGGAGGGGCGCAGATGGTTGGCATTGTGGATGGTCCAACTGGCCAGCCAGAGCACCTTGCGCTCCAGGTCCGCCAGGATTTCCCGTTCCGACGCCGTGCTCACGTTTCATCTCCCTGCCGGCCTCGCGCGGCCTTGACCGCATCATAGCCGCGTCCGGGGCGGCGATTGTGCCGAATTGGCCCCCGCGGGCGGGCCGAATTGGAAAATTCGACCACACCGGCGAAGTCAGATGAAGGATCATCCCAATCCGGGCCATCGCCGCGCGGAAACGGGTGGACGTCTGGACGGGGCGCTGTCATCCGGGCCGACCTGTTCTAAGCTTCCTCTCGCGCAGGAGACGGACCCATGACCATTCGCGTCGGCATCGGCGGCTGGACCTTCGAGCCCTGGCGGGGCACCTTCTACCCGCAGGGCCTGCCCCATGCCCGCGAGCTGGAGCATGCCAGCCGGCACGTCACCACCATCGAGGTGAACGGCACCTTCTACCGCACCCAGACGCCGAAGACCTTCGCCAGCTGGGCGGAGCAGGCGCCGGACGACTTCGTCTTCGCCCTGAAGGCGCCGCGCTATGCCACCAACCGGCGGGTGCTGGCCGAGGCGGGCGAGAGCATCACCCGCTTCGTGGACAGCGGCCTTGCGGAGCTTGGCGACAAGCTCGGCCCCATCAACTGGCAGTTCCCGCCTACCAAGGCGTTCGATCCGGAGGACTTCGGCGCCTTCCTCGCTTTGCTGCCGGCGACGGCGGGCGGGGTGGCGCTGCGCCATGCGGTGGAGGTGCGCCACGCCTCCTTCTGCACGGCCGCGTTCGTGGCGCTGGCGCGCGCGCACAAGGTGGCCATCGTGTTCGCCGACGATGACGACTATCCGGCCATCGCCGACGTGACGGCGGACTTCATCTACGCCCGATTGCAGCGGGCCAAGGAGGAGGAGCCGAACGGCTACAGCGCCGCCGCGCTCAAGGACTGGCACAAGCAGGCGGCGGCCTGGGAGGCCGGCGGCGTGCCGGCGGACCTGCCGGCCTATGGCGACGCGCCGGCCGCGAAGGGAAAGCGCAAGCGCGACGTGTTCGTCTACATGATCAACGGCGCCAAGGTGCGGGCGCCGGCGGCGGCGCAGGCGCTGCTGGCGCTGCTGGCGCTGCTGGCCTAGAGCTTTTCCGGCGGGTGCCGGTCGGCCGCGCGGTGCCCGGCGGGATGAGGGGCGCTGCTGTGGTGCTCGGTGCCCGCATGCGCGGTGTCCTGCGGGTCCTGCGCATGGTGGCCGCCGGCGTGGGGCGTGCTCCTGTGGCGCACGCTCACGTGGTGCACGCCGAGGGCCTCGGAGAGGCGGGTCAGCACGGCGAAGATCAGCGCCGTGGACCAGCCGAACAGCAGCATGCCGTTGGCCGCCGTCACCGGGCCGAGCAGCCGCCAGCGCGGCGCCGGCAGCAGGTCGCCATAGCCGAGCGTCGTGAAGTTCACGAAGGCGAGGTAATAGGCGTCCTTGTCGTTGGTCACCCCGTCGACGCTGATATAGGACAGCGCCCACACCCCCACCTCCAGCAGGTGGGCGAAGGTCAGGATGGCGCCGGTCAGCGCCATGCCCAGCAGCAGGCCGCGCATGGGATGGCGGATGCGCACCCTTTTGCCGAGCGCCAGCATCGCGCGGACCAGCAGCACGCTGGCGATGGACTGGATCACCACGTTCACCAGGCTGATGATGATCCCGTACAGCAGTTCCAGCTGCATGCGCGCAATGCTCCTCGGTTCCGCCGCCGGCATCCTCGCCGCGCTCATGGCCCGCGAGCACGGTTCTGGCAAGGCCGCATTGCGGCGCCCGTGCACGCCTTCGCGAGGCGGGCCAGGAATTTTCGCGAGGCGGGCCGGGAATTTTTCGACCGGGCGTGGAACCAAAGCCGCCTGCCGCCGTTCTGACAGGGTCACGTCGCGGCGCCGCCGAGCGACAGACGGCGCGCGACCTCTCCAACAGGAGGCACGCTCATGACGCCGGAAACCTCTCAGACCAAGCCGGTGAAGCTGCAATACTGGTCCAGTTCCCACGCGGTGAATGCGCCGGACGGCTGGCCCGAACCCTATGGCTTCGATACCGTGGACGATGCCGTGGCGTTCGCCATGACGCAGGCGCCGGCCAATCGGGAACTCGCCTGGCTGCGCACCGAATCCGGCGAGGTCCTGAAGCCCGAGCAGATCTACCGGCGCTGGTCCATGCGCCGGCTCTGACGGCCCCGAAACGGCGGGCGGGCAAGGCCCGCCCGTGGCCGTTTCAGCGAAATGGCCGCACGGCGTTGAATTTCGCGCGTTGTCGTGTATTTTGCGCCGCAAAATTCCGGCAAGCGGGTTCGAGGGATCGGGCCCGCGTTTTGGTGTTTAGGGACCCCATGCAACTGCGCAACATTGCGATCATCGCCCACGTCGACCACGGAAAGACCACGCTGGTGGACAAGCTCCTCCAGCAGTCCGGCTCCTTCCGCGAGAACCAGCGCGTGGCTGAGCGCGTCATGGACTCGAACGATCTCGAGAAGGAACGCGGCATCACCATCCTCGCCAAGGCGACGTCGGTGGTGTGGAACGACATCCGCATCAACATCGTGGACACCCCCGGCCACGCCGACTTCGGCGGCGAGGTGGAGCGCATCCTCTCCATGGTGGACGGCGCCATCGTGCTCGTCGACGCCGCTGAAGGCCCCATGCCGCAGACCAAGTTCGTGGTCGGCAAGGCGCTGAAGATCGGCCTCAAGCCCATCGTCGCCATCAACAAGGTGGACCGTCCGGACGGCCGCCCGCAGGAAGTCATCAACGAGGTGTTCGACCTGTTCGCGGCGCTCGACGCCACCGACGAGCAGCTCGACTTCCCGATCCTCTACGGCTCCGGCCGCGACGGCTGGATGGCCATGGCCCCGGAAGGCCCGAAGGACCAGGGCCTCGCGCCGCTGTTCGACCTCGTGGTCAAGCACGTGCCCCCGGCGCATGTGGACGACGCGCCGTTCCGCATGCTCGGCACGCTGCTGGAGGCCAACCCCTTCCTCGGCCGCATCATCACCGGCCGCATCGCCTCCGGCACCGTGAGGCCGAACCAGTCCATCAAGGTCATCGACCGCGAGGGCAAGCTGGTCGAGACCGGCCGCGTCTCCAAGATCCTCGCCTTCCGCGGCATCGAGCGCTCCCCGATCGAGGTCGGCGAGGCGGGCGACATCGTCTCCATCGCCGGCCTGGTGAAGGGCTCGGTGGCCGACACCTTCTGCGATCCCTCGGTGGATACGCCGATCCAGGCCCAGCCGATCGATCCGCCCACCGTCACCATGAGCTTCATCGTCAACGACAGCCCGCTGGCGGGTACCGAGGGCGACAAGGTGACGAGCCGCATGATCCGCGACCGCCTGTTCAAGGAGGCCGAGGGCAACGTCACGCTGAAGATCGAGGAATCCGCCGACAAGGATTCGTTCTTCGTCTCCGGCCGCGGCGAACTCCAGCTCGCGATCCTGATCGAGACCATGCGCCGCGAGGGCTTCGAGCTCGCCGTGTCGCGTCCCCGCGTGGTGTTCTCGCAGGGCGAGAACGGCGAGACGCTGGAGCCGATCGAGGAAGTCGTCATCGACGTGGACGAGGAATATTCCGGCACCGTGGTGCAGAAGATGTCCGAGCGCCGCGCCGAGATGGTGGAGATGCGCCCCTCCGGCGGCAATCGCCAGCGCCTGCTGTTCCACGCCCCCACCCGCGGCCTCATCGGCTACCAGTCGGAACTGCTCACCGACACCCGCGGCACGGCGATCATGAACCGCCTGTTCCACGCCTACCAGCCGTTCAAGGGCGACATCCCGGGCCGCATCAACGGCGTGCTGATCTCCAACGAGCAGGGCGAGGCCGTGGCCTACGCGCTGTGGAACCTGGAAGACCGCGGCCCGATGATCATCGAGCCGGGCTGGAAGGTGTACCAGGGCATGCTGATCGGCATCCACAACCGGGACAACGACCTGGAAGTGAACGTGCTGAAGGGCAAGAAGCTCACCAACATCCGCACCACCTCCAAGGACGAGGCGGTGCGCCTGACCCCGCCGATCCGCATGACGCTGGAGCGCTCGCTGGCCTGGATCCAGGACGACGAGCTGGTGGAGGTGACGCCGAAGTCCATCCGCCTGCGCAAGCGCTATCTCGATCCCAACGAGCGCAAGCGCATGAAGGGCAAGGCGGCGGAAGTCGCCTGAGCCCGGCCGCATCCCGTTCGAAAGCCCCGGCCCTGCGCCGGGGCTTTTTCGTTTCGGGACCCGGTTCAGGCCGCGGGCGGCAGCGGCGTGGCGGCGGCGGGCGGCAAAGCGGCGAGGCGCTCGGCGATCATGCGGCTGCGCATGCGGTCGCGCTTGTCCCGCGCCAGGCCGGGAATGAGGAAGACGTCCACCAGCAGCCACAGGAAGCCGATGCCGATGAAGAAGGTGAGGATCTGCAGGACGGCGGTGCCCGGGCGCCCCAGATAGAAGCGGTGGGCCGAGACGATGCCGAGGAAGAACCAGAACAGATAGGCCAGCACGAGGCTCGGCCCGTCGTTGGCGAGGCGGGTCTCGATGAGGATCTGCTCGTTGAGGTCGAGCGCGCGGTGCGTATCCGCCATGGCCTGTTTCCCGTTTCGCGGAACCGGGGTGGAACCGCGCCGCACCCTTCTGGCTTCCGTTCCGTGCGCTGGCAAGCTTCCCCAGCGGAGGGGGCGTGCGGGAATGTGAGGCCAAACATCGCCATCCCGCCTCGGCTGTGGCGGTACGTGAAGGTGCCGAGCCGCCGCGAAAACCACGTTCAGAACGGAATAAGGGTCCGTTGACAGTTTCTCCAAGCGCTCCTACCACTGATAAGCCGGCCGGTTTGCAAGAACAGAGGCGCGGGTTCGGGGCCTCCCCGATCCTTCGCCCAACAGGGATCAAATCGCATGGCTCTTCGTGTCTCGGGTAAGAACATCGATGTCGGGGAAGCGCTGAGGCAGCGTCTTTCGGATCGCGTTTCCGAGGTTGTCGGCAAGTATTTCGATGGTGGGTGGTCTGGCCACGCCACCGTCTGCCGCGAAGGTTCCGGATACCGCTCCGAGCTTCTCCTCCACCTTGATTCGGGCGCCAATCTCCAGGCGCAGGGCAATGCGCAGGATCCCAATTCCTGCGCCGATGCCGCCATGGACAAGATCGAGAAGCGCCTGCGGCGCTACAAGCAGCGCCTCAAGGATCGCCACGGGCACGGCAACAACGGCGCGGAAAGCTATGCGGCGCAGAGCTATGTGCTTGATGTCGCCCCGCTCGACGAGGCCGCCGAGGAAATCGACGGCTGGAGCCCGACGGTGGTGGCCGAGGCGGCCTCCCGCCTGCACACCCTCTCCGTGCGCGACGCGGTGGTGGAACTGGAAGTCACCGGCGCGCCGGTGGTGGTGTTCCGCCATGCCGGGCATGGGCGCGTGAGCGTTGTGTACCGCAGGGCCGACGGCCATGTGGGCTGGATCGACCCCTCCGCATTTTCAGCCGAGGAAAGCCATTGACCGACGCCAGCGCTTGGGACTAGCGTCCGCCGCCCGTCCCAAGCGCCTCTCGTCGGCCAGCCTTCCGCAGGGATTTTATTGAATGCCCCTTGCCGATCTCTTGGCCCGCGAAGCGGTGTTTCCCTCGTTGCGGGCGAGCAGCAAGAAGCAGGCGCTTCAGGAGCTTGCCCAGCACGCCGCCACGCTGCTCGGCCGCGACCCGCGCGAGATCTTCGAGACGCTGCTGCAACGCGAGCGTCTCGGCTCCACCGGCGTCGGCAATGGCATCGCCATCCCGCACGGCAAGCTGCCCAAGCTCGACAAGCTGTTCGGCGCCTTCGCGCGCCTGGAGAAGCCGATCGACTTCGAAGCCCTAGACGGCGAGCCGGTGGACCTGGTGTTCCTGCTGCTGGCGCCGGAGGCGGCGGGAGCGGACCATCTGAAGTCGCTCGCCAGGGTCGCCCGCATGCTGCGCGACCCGGCCACCGCCGACAAGCTGCGCGGCACGCGCGACGCGGGCGCCATCCACGCCCTCCTCACCGCGACGCAGGCCTCCGACGCGGCCTGACCGCGGAAGGCCACGGGGCGCCTCCGGCGAGGCATCGGGCAGGGCACGGACAGGCGCGGTGGCGGCGGGTCATAGGCCCGCCCTTTGGCCGCGCGGCAACGCCCGGCCGTTCGTCCCCGCGATGGGATTTTCAGGAGATCGCCGGCGCAGCGGCACCCGCCAGCATGATCCGCCAAACCTGATCCGCCAAACGGCGCCGCCGGCGTTTCGGCCGGCTACGCCCAGGCTGGCGGGTGGCGTCAGTGGACGCTCACCGCCGTCAGTTCGTGCTGCGAGGCGTTGGCCAGCGCGGCTTCGCGGCTGTCGGTCAGCATGATCGGCGTGCCGTCGGCGGCATGCAGCGTGAACAGCGTCAGCCCCGGCGCGATGCTGGGCGCCTGCGGGAACAGCCGCTGCACGTCCTCGGACTTGATGGCCCGCACATAGGCCAACTCGCCCCCGCCCAGCACAGCCAGCGCCTCGGGGCTCATGTCGATTGTCGTCTCGTTGATCTTTTCCGTGTTCATCTCGCAACCCTCTCTTCCCGCTGCACGCTTTCCGTCACCCGTCAGGAACACGAAACGATGTCGATCCGTTTCGCCTGCCGTATGGGCTCGGGCCGCACGAGGTCGATGGACAGGAGGCCGTTGCGCAGTTCGGCGCCGAGGACGTTCATCCCCTCGGCCAGAACGAAGGTGCGCTGGAACTGCCGGGCCGCGATCCCCCTGTGGAGGAAGATCCGGGCCTCGCCATCCTCGGCCTGACGGCCCCGAATGGTCAGTTCCTTCTCTTCGAGCGACACTTCGAGCTGGTCCGGGCCAAACCCAGCCACCGCCAGCGTGATGCGCAGGCGAAGCGGGGAGCCCGGTGCGGCTTCGATCCTCTCCACATTGTAGGGAGGATATCCGTCCGCGCCCTTGGTCACCCGGTCGAGCGTGCGCTCGACCTCGTCGAAGCCCAGCAGGAAGGGGCTCGACAGCGAAGAGAGTCGCGACATGTGCCAAAGTCCTCATCAAGCGACTTTGCGGGTACACGGCGCGATCCTATCCGGACCCCGCCCATCGGAGCCCTGCAAGGCACCCCGACGCTTTCGCATATGGGGGCCGACCATCCTCATCGCAAGCCTCGCAAAGAAGGGTTGCGTGGGGATGTCGCCACAATCTGCGCGCGGGTTTCAGGCCGCCCGGCGCGGCCCGACGTCGATGCGCGGCACGAAGCTGTCGGCGTCCGCCGCCCGCCATTCGGCCGCATAAGGGGTGTCGTCGGGGGCCTCCACCAGGGCGAACGGGGCGAGGAAGGTATAGAGCCGGTCGAGCGGGCGCACCTCGATCGGGCTGAGGCGGTGCCAGACGTGGTGCGGCAGCAGGTCGGAGGGGTGGGCGAGGCCGGCAGCCGCCACCAAATCGGCCAGCGCCGCCACGGTGTGCTTCTGGAAGCTCGCCACCCTCAGCGCCTTGTCGGCGACCACCAGCCCGCGCTGGAGGTGCTCGTCATTGGTGGTCACGCCGGTGGGGCACAGGCCGGTGTGGCAGCGCAGGGACTGCACGCAGCCGAGAGAGAACATGAAGGCGCGGGCGGCGTTGCACCAGTCGGCGCCGATGGCCATGTTGGCGGCCATGGAGAAGCCGGAGGTGACCTTGCCCGAGGCGGCGAGCCGCACTTCGCCGCGCAGGCCCGCGCCCACCAAAGCGTTGCGCATCAGCACGAGGCCCTCGCGCAGCGGCATGCCCACGTGGTCGGCGAGCTCGCGCGGGGCGGCGCCGGTGCCGCCTTCCGAGCCGTCCACCACCACGAAGTCCGGGCGGATGCCGGTCTTCAGCATGGCCTTGACGATGGCGAAGGTCTCGCTGGGATGGCCGACGCAGAGCTTGATGCCCACCGGTTTGCCGCCGGACAATTCGCGCAGCTGGGCGACGAACTCCATCATCTCCACCGGCGTGGAGAAGGCGGGATGGCGGGACGGAGAGATGCAATCCTCGCCCAGGGCGATGCCGCGGATCTCGGCGATCTCGGGCGTCACCTTGGCGGCCGGCAGCACGCCGCCGTGGCCCGGCTTGGCGCCCTGGCTGAGCTTGATCTCGACCATCTTCACCTGGTCGTCCGCCGCCTTTTCGGCGAAGCGCTCGGGCGAGAAGGAGCCGTCGCGGTTGCGGCAGCCGAAATAGCCCGAGCCCAGCTCCCATACGATGTCGCCGCCATGGATGCGGTGGTAGGGCGAGAGCCCGCCCTCGCCGGTGTCGTGATAGAAGCCCCCACGCTTGGCCCCGAGGTTCAGCGCCTCGATGGCGTTGCGGCCCAGCGAGCCGAAGCTCATGGCGGAGACGTTGAGCACCGCGGAGGAATAGGGGCGGGTGCATTGCGGCCCGCCGACCGTCACCCGGAACGGCTCTTCCGCCGCCGGCAGGGGGGCGAGCGAATGGGTCATCCACTCATATTCGCTGGAATAGGCGTTCAGCTCCGTGCCGAACGGCTGGCGGTCCTCCTCCGCCTTGGCGCGGGCATAGATGAGGCTGCGGTCGCTGCGCGGATAGGGCCGGCCTTCCTGGTCGCCCTCCACGATATACTGGCGCAGATAGGGGCGCAGGTCCTCGAACAGCCAGCGCATGGTGCCGATGAGCGGATAGTTGCGCAGCAGCGAGTGCTGCTGCTGCACCATGTCGAACACGCCGATGGCGACCAGCGGCATGGCGGCGCAGAACAGCCAGATCCAGGCCGGGCTTCCGGCGAACGACAGGACGAGGCCGAGCAGCGCCACCGCCACCACCGCGAAGAAGACGCTGTGGCGCCTGAGCCAAAGGATCGTGCCGGGTTGAAGCGCGCCGGACATTGTGAGCCTCCCTGAGAACCGCGTGCCGTGCGAACGCCATGGCACGTGTCGAACACCCGGATATGACGATCCCGCCGCGCCGGCGGGCGGCGGGACGGGATCGTCAACGGACGTTTTCGCGCGTGAGGTTAGGCGGGCGCCCGGCGCGGCACAAGGCGCGGCCGGCGGGCGGTGGCGGTGCTGGGCTAGAGCGCGATCCGATCAGATTGAATCAATCTGATCGGTGAATCGCCCTCTGACGTGCTCTAGGCGGCGGCGAGCCCGGCGGTGGCGGCGAAGTCCGCGCCCAGGCGGCGCAGCACGCCGATCTGCTCCGGCAGCTCGCTCCAGTAGCGGCGGTGCAGCTCCAGATTGACCACGGCGCCGGGCGCCAGCACGCACTGGCGGGTGATGTCCGCCCAGGGAATGTCGCCCCAGCCGAGCGGCAGGTGCAGGTCGCCTTCGCCGAGGCCGAGCCGCTCGCCGTCGTCGATGGCCCAGCTTTCCAGCGGCCGGCCGAAGCTGTCATGCACGTGCACGTGCTTGGCGAAGGGCGCCAGCGCCACCAGTTCCGGCAGCAGCGGCACGCGCGCGTCGGTGCAGCGCAGGTAGGCGTGGCTCACGTCCAGGGTGGCCCGCACATGAGGATGGTCGAGCGCGTCCAGCTCGGCCGCGAGGCGCGAGGGCAAGGGCGTCTCGCGCATGCGCTCGAAACGGAACACGTTCTCCACGCAGAGCGTGGTGCCGTTGGCGGCGGCGACATCGCCGGCGGTGGCGAGGGCGTCGCGCTGGCGCTTGTAGGCGACCTCGATGTCGCTTTCCTGCTCGCGCACGCAGCCGGCGTGCATCACCATGTTCACCGCGCCGACGGCGCCGGCGATCTCCAGCGCCGCCTTCAGCAGGGCCTCGTGGCGCGGCAGCTTGGCCGGCTGGTCCATGAGGTTGATGGCCAGCGGGCCGTGCACCGTATAGCCGAACGGCCGGTCGCGGGTGGCCTCCACCAGGCGCTTCAGGCGGTCAGCCAGGATCTTGCCGTTGACCACCAGTGTCCAGGCGAAGATGGGCAGTTCGACGAAGTCCACCCCGAGGCGCTCCGCCTCGTCGAGCTTGGCGCCGAGATCGTCGAACTCGGGCGAGGTGGCTCGGATCGAATAGCCGACACCGAGCAGGGAAGGGGGTTGAGTGAGCGCGTCCATCTGCTGTTCCTTCTCGCTGGGGGAGGTTCAAACCCTGAGGGAAACCAGAGCCTGGCGGCGCGCGAGACTTAACACAGACGGGGCGTTTCTGCCTGCCCCAATCTTTCGCAGTGCATCAAAGCGTCAGGGGGCCGCCGCCCCGCGCAGCGCCCGCACGGTCTGGGCCAGCGTCATGGCGTCGAACGGCTTGGCCACCACGCCGACGGCGCCGAGGGCGCGGAAATGCTCCACCTCGTGCTGCTGGGTGCGGGCGGTGACGAAGGCGACCGGGATGTCGCGGGTGCGCGGGTCGGCGCGCAGCAGGCCGAGCGTGGTGGGCCCGTCCATCTCCGGCATCATCACGTCGAGCAGGATCAGGTCGAGGCCGCCGGCCTTCGCCCGTTCGAGCGCGGCGGCGCCGGAGGGGGCGGTCTCGGCCGTCATGTCGGGATCGAGCGAGAGCGCGAGGGCGACGATCTCGCGGATGTCCGGCTCGTCGTCCACGTAAAGCACGCTCAAGGGCACGTCGGCATCCTCCTCAAACCGTCCCGCCGGGCGCCGGCGGCTTCACCAGCCGGCCCACCGTGGCCGCCAGGATCTCCAGCGAGACCTGGGACTTGGTGAGCATGGCATCCACTTGCCGGGCGAGCTCCGGGTCCTGGTCGCGGGCGGAGAATATCACCACCGGCATCTTCTCGCCGTCGCGCCGGCGCAGGTGCGGCAGCAGCTCGCGGCCGGACCCCGTGGGCAGGCCGAGGTCGAGGATGGCGGCGTCGAAGTCGCGCTCCGCCAGCGCCGCGCGGGCCTCCTGCAAGGTGGCGGTGGACCACACCTCCATGGTCGGCGCCAGCGCCGCGCGCACCACGGCCCGCACGCTCGGGTCGTCGTCCAGGTGCAGGATGGCGGCCCGCCCGCCGTCCGGCATCGCCCGCCGCACGGCGGCGGACAGCAGCGCCGGATCGACCGGCTTCTCGATCCAGTCGAGGATCTGCAACGCCTCCGCCTCGCCCGGCGGCAGCGCGCCGCCGGAGGCCCGGGCCGAGACGATGAGGATGGGGATGGTGCGCGTGCCCTCGGCCCGCCGCAGGCTGCGGATCAGGCTGATGCCGTCGCGGTCGGGCAGGCCGAGGTCCACCAGAATGGCCTTGTAGGCGAGGGCGTGGGCCTGGCGCTCGGCCTGGGCGGCGGTGCCGGCCACGTCGGCGCGGATGCCGGTCCGTTCCAGCATGGCGCGGATCACGTCGGCATTGTCCGGATTGTCCTCCACCAGCAGCACGTCGCCGGGCCCCGCGGCGGGCTCCGGCTCCGGTTCTGGTTCCGGTTCCTGCGCCGGCGGCGGTGCGGGGAGCGGGGGCGGCGCGGCCGCCACGGCCTGCGGCTCGGGCGCGGCGTCCGGTGCGGCCGGGCGGGCGGCGGGCAGGTCCATGTGGAAGGCGGTGCCCACCCCCATCTCGGTTTCGAACGACAGGGCGCCGTCGTGGCGGTCGACGATCTCCTTGGCGATGGCGAGGCCGAGGCCGGTGCCGCCGCGCTGGCGGGTGTCGGAACTGTCGGCCTGGGCGAAGCGGGTGAAGATGGAGGGGCGGAAGCTCTCCGGAATGCCGGTGCCGTGGTCGCGCACGGTGGCGCGCACGCCGGCGCCGGCGCGGGCGACGTTGACCTCCACCGTGCTGCCGGCGGGGGAGAACTTGACCGCGTTGGAGATGAGGTTGGTCAGCACCTGGATCAGCCGGTCGCTGTCCCCCGTCACGCTGGTGTCGCCGGGGCCGAGGTTCAGCGACAGGCTGACGTCGTGCTCCAGCGCGAAGCCGCCGGTCTGGTCCACCGCCCGCTTCGCCACCTCGGCGAGCGACACCGTCTGGCGGGCGAAGGTGATGGTGGCGGACTGCATCTTCTCGATGTCGAGGATGTCGTTGATGAGCCGCACCAGCCGCTGGCAGTTCTGCGCGGCGATGGTGACCAGCCGCTGGGCGCGCTCGGGCAGGGTGCCGGTGGCGCCGCCCGCCAGCAGGCCGAGCGACCCGGCGATGGAGGTGAGCGGCGTGCGCAATTCGTGGCTGACGGTGGAGACGAACTCGTTCTTCATCACCTCCGCCCGCTTGCGCTCGGTGATGTCGTGCAGCACGGCGAGGAGGCTGCGCCCGCCGGAGGCGCGCATCTCGCCGATGGCCACGTCCACCGGCACGGTGGAGCCGTCCTTGCGCAGGCCCACCAGCTCGCGCACGCCGCCGCCCTGCGAGGCGGCGGTGCTCAGGGCGTCGAAGAAGCCGTCGCCGGTCTGGTCCGCGGGGATGCGGAACAGCGCGCTGAGATGGCGCCCGGACAGTTCCTCCGGGGTCCAGCCGAGCAGGCGCGTGGTGGCGGGGTTGGCGCTGTCGATGCTGCCGCCGGCATCCACGGTGAGGATGGAATCCATGGCGCTGGAAAGGATCGCCCGGTGCCGCGACAGCGTATCGCCCAGCGCCTGCTCGGCGCGCCGGCGGCCGAGCAGATGGGCGATCATGATGACGGTGGAGCCGCACACCACGGCGATGGCGGCGGCCAGCAGCATGAGCAGGGTCTGCTTGGTGCGCTGGCCGACGATGCGCACCTCGCGGGTGCGCTCGGCGATGGCGGCGATCTCCGCGTCGGCGATGTCCTGCACCGTCTCCGCGATATGGTCCATGATCGCCTTGCCCTGGCGCACCTGGATCATGGTGGCGATGGGAGAGGTGTCGGCCCGCTGGCGGGCGTCGATCATCTCCTGCAGCAGGCGCAGCTCGGCGTCGGCGAGCCGGTTCAGCCGGGCGAGGGCGGCCACGTGCTCGGGCCGCTCCACCGCGAACACCGTGACCTCCCGCAGCTTGCGCAGGATGGCTTCGCGATCCTCCACCAGGGGCGGCATGAACTCCGGCTCGCCGGTGATGATGAAGCCGCGTGTCGCGCTCTCGGCCGCCAGGATCTGCTCGTAGATGGACTGGAGGTCGGCACGGATGGTGGAGGAATAGATCAGGTCCTCGCGCGCGTGCTGGCTGGTCGCGAACTCACGGAAGCTGGCGAAGCCGACGGCGAGGACGATGGCGATGGAGGCGATCGCCGCCAGCACGGCGATGATGGAGACGCCGCGGATGCCCCGGCGGTAGCGCCGCCGTTCCGGCCGCTGTGCGGTGAGCGGATTCACGGCCGGCATGCGGCACTGCGGGGCTGGCGGGGCGAGGAGGCGGGCAGCGGCATGGGAGACCGGAGGAGGAGGCGGGGAGCGCGCCCCGGGGGGGGGCGCTACACTATTGCGTGATGCCGCAGTCAAAATGCGAGGTAAATCTGCGCCTGAGGCAGGACGTTCAGTCGGGGTCCTCCACCGTCAGGTCGAGCCAGGCATCCAGGAACCGCTCCAGCCAGTGGCACACCGCCGGGTCGTGGCGATACCAGCCGTCGAAATGGGCGTGGCTCGGCTGGGCGCCGGGCTGCGACAGCTTGGCGGCGCCCTTGGAGGTCCAGCGGCACATCATCTCGTGCGTGACCTCGGGGTGGAACTGCACCGCGAAGGCGTGGCGGCCATAGCGGAACGCTTGGTTGGGGAAGACGTCGCCGGTGGCCAGCAACTCGGCGCCCGCCGGCAGGTCGAAGCCCTCGGAATGCCAGTGGTAGACATGGCTGGGCCAGGGCAGCAGCTCCGCGCCGGTGGGCGTTGGCCGCAGCGGATAATAGCCCATCTCCGACAGCCCGCCCGCGTGCCGGCCGACCCGGGCGCCGAGCTGCCGCGCCATGAGCTGGGCACCGAGGCAGACGCCGAGCAGGGGTGCGTCCGCCGCCATGGCCTTGCCGACGAAGTCGATCTCGGTCTTCAGCCAGGGCAGGGGGTCGTTGACGCTCATGGGGCCGCCGAACACCAGCACGCCGCGATGGTCGTCGAGATGCTCGGGCAGGGCGTCGCCCAGCGCCGGCCGGCGCACGTCGAGCGTGTAGCCGCGCAGCTCGATCAGCCGCCCGAGGCGCCCCGGGGTGGAATGCGCCTGATGCAGGATGGTGAGGATCGGTCCCCGATCCTCGTCCGGCTCGCCCAGCGGCCGGCTGTCAACTCTCGTGTCCACCGTCCCCTTCCGCCTCTCTGCGCACGTCGCGGCGGATCCGCACGCGATCCCGCGAGCCGATGTTCAGCAACTCGGCGGCCCGCCACACCAGATTGTCCTCGAATTCGGTCAGGTTGCCGTCCGCATAGGCGACCTCGAACATCATCTCCACCACGCGCAGCCGGCCCTCCTCGTCGAGGGCGCGGTTGAGGATGCTGGTGAAGGCGTAAAGATCCACCGCCTCGGCGTCGCGGGTGATGGCCAGCTCGACCAGCGCGTCGGTGTCGCTCTCGGTCAGATCGAAGCGGCTGGAGAGGATGGTCTTCAGCACCTCCCGCTCCTCGTCCGTCACCGCGCCGTCGATGGCCATCACATGGACCAGCAGCACCGCCGAGGCGAGGCGATAGTCATTGTCCTCAAAAGCACTGGCTTCGCGCCGCCCGCCGGAGATGTCGGAAATGAAATCGGAGAGCGCGCGGAACATGAAGCCTCTCGGAACGACTGCCTTGCAAATTGGTGCCACGAAAACTCACGGGGCGGCAAGCACAAGCCTGCCGCCCGGGCTTTGTCTTGGAACAAAGCTTGGTGAATTTTCCGCCACTGTGGCCGCATTCCCACGCTCGGCGGCGATGCCGCCGCCGCGCCGGCGGCCGGCCGGTTATTGCTGGTTCTGCGGCAGCGGCTGGCGCCGGGTGCTGCCGCCCTGGATGCGCAGCGAGGAATCGCCCTCGTTGGGCCGCGTGGTCGGGGGCGGGGTGGGCACCATGTTCTGGCGCGGCTGCGGCGGCGCCGTGTTCTGTCCCGGCACCGGGGCGATATAGATCTGCGGCAGCGTCGGCTTGGTCTGCTGCGCCATCGCCATGCCCGGCGCCGCGAGGCCGGCCATGACCACGCCCACGGCCAGAAAGCCGGCGAAGCGGCGGGCGCCTGGGACTGTCGGGGTATTCGGCACGATCATCTCCACCATTCTCTGCCCCTGGAGATGGACCCGGCGCGGGCGAAGCGCAAGCGGGTGCGGTGCTCTGTCAGGGGGCGGCTCAGTGCTCGCCGGCCGGCAGATGCGGCGCGGCGCGGGCCGGCTTCACCACCAGCCGAGCGGGACCCGGCGTCGGGGCGGCGCTGTCGGCGGGATGGATCACCACCTGCCCTTCGGCCCAACGCTGGGGCGTGTCCACCAGGCGGCTGATGCCGAGGCCGACCGTGATGGCGAGCATCGCGGTGAGGAGGGCCAGGGATCCTTCTTTCAACACCAGCATGGGATTTCCGCTTCTCGGCCTTTTGGTGGCGAAATCTTGTCTGCCCTAACGCCGCCCGCGCCGGGAAGTTCCTGCCCGGCCTGCTTCGGGTGGCGGGACATGCGGGTCGCGATGTCCAGCGATCGTAATTCCAGCAATCACAAGCGCTTTCGCAGCAAAGCTCCGGTTTGCCGCGCCGCCGGAGGGTGGGCGGCAAACCTTAACAAGTGGTGAGCGCGGCTAGGCTGCCCACATTCCTCAGAGGAATGCGGGAATATAGCTGGCGCATCTTCTCGTTGATGCATGAAATGTACGGAACGGATGGCAGGAAAGCGAGTTGTCCGGGATGTAACGACTCGCGTTACTGCGCAGTCTCGATTTATGGAGCATGCAATGCGAAAGACGACGATCGCGGCGACCGCGCTGGTCGCCCTCATGGCCTCGCCGGTGTTCGCGCAGAGCGCGGCTCCGGGCGCCACTCCGCCCGCCGCTTCCTCCCCGCCGGAGGCTTCCGCCCCCGCGCCGGGCGCCAGCGCGGCCACGTCCTCCGGCACCTTCGTCGAGGCCCAGCGCCAGGACCAGTGGCTGGCCTCCAAGCTGATGGGCAGCAAGGTCCGCGGCGGCGCCGACGAGACGCTCGGCGACATCAGCGACGTGGTCATCGACGGCAACGGCTCGGTGTTGGCCGTGGTCATCGGCGTGGGCGGCTTCCTGGGCGTCGGCGAGAAGAGCGTCGCGGTGCCCTTCAAGTCGCTGGAGATGGTGCGCGCCACCACCGGCGACAAGCTGGTGCTGCGCCACTCGAAGGACGAACTGAAGGCGGCCCCGAGCTTCCAGGCCTATCGCCCGCCGTCCACCGGCGGCGCCGTCACCGGCAGCAACACCACGGCGCCGGCGACCTCCACCACCCGCTGACCCCGGCACCGGCCCCCATCGCCCCCGGCCCGCCCCGCGCGGACCGGGGGTGTATTTTGCCGGCGAGGGCCGGCGCGGCGGAACCGCGTCGCCGGGACCGCGTTGAACACCGCCGGCAGACCCGCGCGCCGATGCGGCGTCGCCCGGCATCGCCTACGCCCTTCCTTGCCGCCTGGGCTTCGGTGCCGTCGCCGGCCACGGAGCTTGGGCCCGCCCAGCGAGCCGAGAGAGCCTTGCCCGACAGCGCGCTGCGTTTCTCCCATTTGGCCGAGGCCCTGCCGCAGATGGTCTGGACGGCCGGCGCCGACGGGCAGGCGGACTATTTCAATGCCCGCTGGCAGGAATTCACCGGCGCGTCGGAACAGATCCGGTGCTGGGACGCCTATCTCCATCCCGAGGACCGCGATGCCGCGTTCGGCGCGTGGGAGGCGGCCCTGAAGGGCGGCGATCCGTTCAGCGCCGAGGCTCGCCTGCGCGGCAGCGAGGCCTATCGCTGGTTCCTGTGCCGGGCGGTGCCGGTGCGCGACGGGGACGGCGCCGTGGCGCGCTGGTTCGGCTCCTGCACCGACATCTCCGACATCATGGAGGCGCGCGAGACCCTGGCGCGCTCGCGCGAACAACTGGAGGCCCTGGTGGCGCAGCGCACCGCCGAGCTGGCGCAGGCCAATGCCCGCCTCCAGGCCGAGATCGACCAGCGCATCGCCACCGAGGTCCAGCTCCGCCACGCCCAGAAGATGGAGGTGGTGGGCCAGCTCACCGGCGGCATCGCGCATGATTTCAACAATCTGCTGACCATCATCCTGGGCAATCTGGAGGCCGCCGAGCGGCGGCTGCTGCCGCAGCAGGGCGAGGTGGCGGGCTTTCTCGACCATTCCCGCCAGGGCGTGCTGCGCGCCGCCACCCTGACCCGGCGGCTGCTGGCCTTCTCCCGCCGCCAGCCGCTCGACCCCCGGCCCGTCGACATGAACCGGCTGGTGGAGGGCATGTGCGAGCTGCTGCGCCGGACGCTGGGCCCGCGCGTCGAGGTGCGCATGGTGCTCGATCCCGCGCTGTGGCAGGCCGAGGTGGATGCGGGGCAGCTGGAGAGCGCGTTGCTCAATCTGGCCGTGAACGCGCGCGACGCCATGCCGGCCGGCGGGCGACTGACCATCGAGACCGCCAACGTCCATCTGGACGAGGACTATGCCCAAGCCCACGGCGAGGTGGTGCCGGGACCCTATGCGGCGGTGTGCGTCAGCGACAATGGCGAGGGCATGAGCGCGGACGCCCGCAGCCGGGCCTTCGATCCGTTCTTCACCACCAAGGCGAGCGGGGAGGGCGCGGGGCTCGGCCTCAGCCAGGTCTATGGCTTCGTGAAGCAGACCGGCGGCCACATCAAGATCTACAGCGAGGTGGGGGCCGGCACGTCGGTCAAGCTCTACCTGCCCAAGGTCGGCGGGGCGCGGGAGGCGCAGGAGGAGATGCCCGGCGCGCCCGGCACCCGGCGCCCGGCGGTGCTGGTGGTGGACGACGAGGGCGCGGTGCGCGCCCATACGGCCGGCCTGCTGGAGGCGCAGGGCTACGAGGTGCAGGAGGCGGCCGCCGCCGAGGCGGCCCTCGACATGCTGCGCGGCGGCGCGGGGGTGGACCTGCTGCTGACCGATCTGTTCCTGGGCGGCGGCGCGGACGGGCGGGACCTGGCCGACGAGGCCCGCCGGCTGCGCCCCGGCCTCAGGGTGCTCTACACGACGGCGTTCGCCCGTCATGCAATCGTCCATAATGGGGCGCTTGATGCACAGGCCCCTGTGCTGACAAAGCCCTTCACCCCTCTGGAACTCGCGGGAAAGGTGAGACACGTGTTGGAGCAACCGGAGCCGCGCGGCACCGCCCTTCTGGTGGAAGACGAGCCGTTCGTCGCCATGGTGGCGCGCCAGATCCTTGAGGACGAGGGGTTCGACGTGGCGGTGGCCAGCACCGCCGGCGGCGCTCTCTCCTACATGGAGCGCGACGGCGCGGGGCTGGTGATGGCGGTGGTCGATCTCGGCCTGCCGGACATGCCCGGCAACGAACTGGTCGAGCGCCTCGTCAGCCGGCGCGCCGACCTGCCCATCATGATCGCCAGCGGCTATGGCCGGGCCGAGTTGCAGAGCCTGTTCGGCGAGCATGAGCGCCTGGCGCTGCTGCCCAAGCCGTACGACGTGTCGGCCCTGCGGCGCGCCCTGCGCGAGCTGGGCTTCGCGGCGGAGGACTGACGCGCCCGCTCAGGCGCGGCGGTCGAAATCCTGGCGGCAGGCGTCGATGCCGGCCCGGTTGGCATGGGCCCAGGTCATCAGCGCGTGCAGCGGCTCGATCAGCGAGCGCCCGCGCGGGGTCAGCTCGTACTCCACCCGTGGCGGGATGGTGGGATAGACCGTGCGGCTGACGAGGCCGTCCCGCTCCAGCCCCTTCAGCGTCAGGGTCAGCATGCGCTGCGAGACACCGCCCACCTGGCGGAAGATCTCGCTGTAGCGCATCCGGCCCTTCGACAGCGCGCCCACCACCATCACCGTCCATTTGTCGCCGATGCGGGTGAGCACGTCGGCCACCGCGCGGCATTCCGAATGGTCCGGCGGGGCCGCGCGAACATCCATGTGCGCATCGCTCAAAATAGTGCCTCCTTGTGCGTTTTCGGGCGCCATGCATTTTAGCGCAACGAACAAAAAGTTCCCAACGGCAAATATGAAAGCCCAGTCGCGGGAACGGTTCGCCATGCCCTCATTCCGGAGTTCGTCCCATGAACCTCCTGCATATCGATTCCAGCATCACTGGCGCGCAGTCGGTCAGCCGCCAGCTTTCCGCCAGCGTCGTCGCGCGCCTCGCCGCGATCACGCCGGGCCTTTCGGTGGTCTACCGGGATCTGGCGGTCGCCCCGGTGCCGCAGCAGTCGCAGGACCTGCTGTTCGCCCGGCTGAAGGCCTCATATGACGCCGGCGCCCTCGCCGGCGAGGTGGCCGAGGGCGTCGCCGCCGCCGTGCGGGGCGGGGCGCAGGTGACCCCGGCGGGGCGGGACGCGGCGGCGCGGGCCGACGTCGTGCTGGAGGAGTTCCTGGCCGCCGACATCGTGGTGGTCGGCGCGCCGATGTACAATTTCGGCCCGCCCAGCCAGTTGAAGGACTGGCTCGACTGCCTGTGCGTGATGGGCAGGACGTTCCGCTATTCGGCCTCGGGCATCGAAGGGCTGGCCGGCGGCAGGAGCGTGATCATCGCCTCGTCGCGCGGCGGCATCTATTCCGCGCCCTCGCCCATGGCCGCGATGGACCACCAGGAGAGCCTTCTCGCCACGGTGTTCGGTTTTCTCGGCGTCCGCGACATTTCCTATGTGCGGGCGGAGGGGGTCAATCTCGGGCCGGAGCAGCGTCAGCGGGCCATTGCCGACGCTTTGGCGGAGGTCGCCGCCCTCAAGGCGGCCTGACGGCGCGCGCGTTCCGCCGCGCCGCGGGTTCTGGGCGCCCTTTCGGGCCGCGCCGGAACGGAGCGGGCGGCCGACGCACCGGAGACCGGGGGGAGGGAGGGGTAGTGCCCGGTGCGCTGGCCGCCCGGCTATCGAACGCCGCCCGGCCGGTGCTGTTCCCTCCGTCCGCCGGCTTATGCGCCTGCCGTCTCCGTCGCCCCGGGCGATGGGGGCGGCGCGCGTCAGCGGCGGCGGCCGGCGAGGACGGCTTGCAGCACGCCCACGCCCGCCGCCACCGCCACGGTGGCCATGGGGTGGCGCTCGGCGAAGCGCGTCACCGCCGACAGGGCGCCGAGCCCCGCCGCCGAGGCGTCGAAGGTCGGGCTGCGGCGGCGCCACAGGGCGATCATGCCGAACAGCGCGGTCAGCACCACGGCGGCGAGCGCGGTGGCGAGGGCCGCCAGCGGCGCGTGGAGCCGGGGCTCCAGCGCGCCGTAGAGGCCGATCGCCAGAAAGACCTCCGCGATCCAGACGAATCCCGCGGCGAGCAACAGGAGGAAGGCGCGGACGGCCATGGCGCTCAGCGCCGCAGCATGAGGTGGCCGAGCAGGGCGCCGACGCCGGCGGCAACCGCGATGGCCGTGAACGGCTGGGACTGGATGCAGGTGCGCAGCGTCTCCGCCTGGCCTTCGGCCCAGTCGGTCATTTCCCCGGCGGCGGCTTCGGCCTCATTGGCCGCGCCCTTGACGCTGTGCTTGGCGGTGGTTCCGAGCGTCTCCACCAGCTTGGCGAAATCCACCCGCAGTTGCTCGAGGTCGGCGCGCACGTCGGCGAGGCTGGGTTCGCTTGCCACGGGGTCCGGCTTGTCCACCATGTTCAGTCTCCGCTGTGTGTGAGAGGCATGCCCGATGGGGCGGGGCATGCCTCTCAAACGTCCTGCGGAGCGGTAAGTTCCAGCTAAGCCCACGCTGTCCGCCGGTTTCGGCCGGCCTCAGGCGATGCGGGCGGACGGGGCGGCGGCGGCCGCCGCCTCCGCCTTGCTCTGGTGGAAGAACAGCGCCTGGGCGATGGTGGCCTTCACCGTCTCGCTCAGGAACGGCTTGGTGATGAGATAGGTCGGCTCCGGCCGCTCGCCGGTGAGCAGGCGGTCCGGGAAGGCGGTGATGAAGATCACCGGCACGTCGAAGGTCTGGAGGATGTCGGTCACCGCATCGATGCCGGACGAGCCGTCCGCCAATTGGATGTCCGCCAGCACGAGGCCGAAGTCGCCGTGCCGCGCCAGCTCCACCGCCTTGGTGTGGGTGGGGGCGACGCCGACGATCTCGTGCCCGAGCTCCGACACCAGGGTCTTGAGGTCGAGCGCGATCACCCACTCGTCCTCGATGATGAGGACGCGGGTGGCGAGCTGCTGGTCGATCTCCGCCTGGGCGGCGATCACCTGGGCTTCCACCTCGTCCACCCCGACGCAGAGGATGGAGGCGGTTTCCGCGAAGGAAAAGCCCTCCATGGCGGTGAGCAGCAGCGCCACGCGGGAGCCGACGTTCAACTGCTGGAGCCGCTGGTCGGCGGCGCTGCCCGCGCCGGCATCGGGCACCGGGCGCCGGCCCCACACCTGATGGAAGGCGCGGTAGAGCGCGACGCGGGAGGACACGTTGGGATCGACGCTCACGCCGCCGTCCAGCACGGCCTGGAGCGTGTCGCGCACGAGGCCGTCGCCGGCCTTCTGCGAACCGAGGAGCGCGCGGGCGTAACGACGGAGAAACGGAAGCTGCTTGATAAGCTGTTGCTGTGGCATGCTGTGACTTCGCCTCGACAGGTCGCTTACAACGCGCCGCGGGGAAGAAAGTTCCCCACCAAAGGAACAGGAAAGCGGCTGCCGGCATTATACCCTGCGCGTCTTCCGGGCACAGCCCATTCAAGCGGGAGATCGCGACGGCGGACCGGGAGGCGCGGCACCTGCCGCGGAGGGCGGCACCCTGCCCGGGGCGGGGCAGGTTGGGGGGTGGCCCGCGTGTTTCGGGCCGAACGGGAGCAGTGAATGTCGTCGCGGCAACGGGAAGCGGTCGAGGCGTGGCGGAGGGAGCGCGCCAGCATCTTCGCATCGGCCCTCGGGCATCCCCGGTCTCTCTTGGACAGTGTCCGGCGGCGGCTGCTCCTGGTCATCCTCATCGCCATCATGCCGATCGCCTCTGCCTGCATGCTGCAAGGCGTGCTGCAATTGCGCCGTGCCGCCGAGGAGACGCAGCAGCGCCTGGTGCAGTCGGCCATCGCCGCCGCCGGCAGCGTGCAGAACGTGTTCGCCGCCGCCGAGAACGTGCTCCAGGCGCTGAAGAACGCCAATGACGTGCGCAATGCCGACACCGACTGCCAGGCGACGCTGGCGGGCGCCAACCTCAGCGTGCTGTTCAGCACCAACATCAGCCTGTTCGGGCCCACCGGCGCGCTGCGCTGCTCGGCGCTGACGCCGAACGACAACGTGGTGGCCGAGCGCGAGTGGTGGCGGGCGGCGGTGCGCGAGAAGGACTTCACCCTGAGCGCGCGCATGCTCAGCACGGTGACGCGTGGCGAGATCCTGATCGGCACGCTGCCCCTGTTCGGCGCCGACGGCGCCTTCGACGGCGCGCTCGCCATCGGCATCAACGGCCAGTGGCTGGACAACCTGCTCAAGCGCGAGATGGCGCCCACCGCCGGCATCATCGCGCTGCTGGATGCCTCCGGCCGCGAGGTGGCCTCCAATGCCAGCACCGCCAGCCGGCGGATGTTCTCGGGCCGCGACCTGTCCACCTTCGCCGGCGAACTGGGCGAGGCGCGCGACGATGCGGGCACGGTGTGGACCTTCGCCGTGGCGCCGCTGGAGCGGCACGGGCTGATGGTGGCCATCGCCCGGCCGAAGGACGAGCTGTTCCGCTGGACCACCGTGCACGTGATGATCAGCTTCGTCCTGCCGGTGGTAATGGTGATTTTCACGCTGGTGGCCATCTGGCTGGCCACCGACCGCATCGTGCTGCAATGGCTGCTCTACATGCGCCGGGTGACGGCGGTCTATGCCCAGGGCCATTACGGCTTCCGCCCCACCCGCATGCACCAGGCGCCGAGCGAGTTCCGCGTGCTCGGCCACGCCATCGAGGACATGGCGCTGGCGGTGCGCGAGCGCGACGCCAGGCTGCGCGACAATCTGGCGGAGAAGACCGCGCTGGTGCGCGAGATCCACCACCGCATCAAGAACAGCCTCCAGGTGGTGGTGTCGCTGCTCAGCCTCTACGGCTCGGGCGTCGCGCCCGGCGACGACCGCCGGCGGTTCGAGCAATTGCGGGTGCGGGTGAACACCCTCGCCGTGGTCCACCGCATCTTCTACGAGGCGAGCGAGGGCTCGCAGGTGCGGGTGCACGAATTGCTGCGCGAGATGGTGGTGCTGCTGGAGGGCGCCGCCGACCGCAACGTCGCCGTGGCGGTGGAGGCGGAGGACTTCACCCTGCCGACCGATTTCGCCGTGCCGCTGGCGCTCATGGTCACCGAGATCGTCATGGGCATGGCGCGCCCGAACGCCGGCCCGCCGGTGCGCCTCCAGCTCACCTGCGCCCTGGAAGGCGCGGCGTTCGTCATCACCATCCTCGCCTCCGAGCCGGCCGAGGGCCGCCTCGACGAGGGGCGGGCGGACCTCGCGCACGGCTTCGCCCGCCAGCTCGGCGGCTCCATCGAGACCAAGGACGGCGCCGACGGCGCCGTCATCAGGGTCGCCTTCCCGGCGCGCAAGTCCGCGGGCTGATCCGCCGGCCGGGCGGGCTCAGGCTGGCGCCGCCGCGCGCGGCGTCACCGCCTCCAGCCGGAGGCCGAGCCGCGCCATCAGCCGGACGTCGGCCTCGCGCGCCGGATTGCCGGTGGTCAGCAGCATGTCGCCGGTGAAGATGGAATTGGCCCCGGCCAGGAAGCACAGCGCCTGCGCCTCGTCGCTCAGGGCATGGCGACCGGCGGACAGGCGCACCACGCTCGCCGGCATCAGGATGCGCGCCACCGCCACCAGGCGGGCGAAGGCGACGGGGTCCACCTTCTCCTGCATCGCCGCCACCGGCGTGCCCGCGATCTCGTTCCACATGTTGAGCGGCACGCTCTCCGGCGGCGGATCGAGATTGGCCAGCAGCACCAGCATGGCGAGCCGGTCCGCCACGCTCTCGCCCATGCCGACGATGCCGCCGGAGCAGACCTTCACCCCGCCGGCCCGCACATGGGCCAGGGTCTCCAGCCGGTCGTCCAGGGTCCGCGTGGTGGCGATGCGCGGGTAGAAGGCGGGCGAGGTGTCCACATTGTGGTTGTAGTAATCGAGCCCGGCGCCGGCGAGGGCGGCCACCTGCGCCGGCGTCAGCATGCCCAGCGTGACGCAGGCCTCCAGGCCCAGCGCCTTCACCCCGGCGATCATGGCGCACACCTGATCCATGTCGCGCGCCTTCGGGCCGCGCCACGCCGCCCCCATGCAGAAGCGCGTCGCCCCGCCGGCCTTGGCGCGGGCCGCCTCCGCCAGCACATTGTCCACCTCCATCAGCTTGGTGGCGGCGACCCCGGTCTTGTGGTGGGCGCTCTGCGAGCAGTAGCCGCAATCCTCCGGGCAGCCGCCGGTCTTGATGCTGACGAGGCTCGCCGCCTCAACGGCGCAAGGGTCGAACCGCGCCCGGTGCACGCCCTGGGCGCGGAACATCAGCTCCGGCAGCGGGGCGTCGTAGAGCGCCTGCGCCGCGTCCTGGGTCCAGCGGGCGGGCGTCACCGGCCGGCCTCCGCGCGCGGCGGGACGCAGCAGGACAGCACGGCGACGCAGGCGATCTTGACCAGGTCGCCGAGGATGAAGGGGGCAAATCCCTGGGCCAGCAGCGCGCGGGCGGGGACGTAAACGGCCAGCCAGGCGAGGCCGAGGGCATAGACCAATGCCAGCCCCGCCAGCATGGCGCCGGTGCGGCCGACGACGCCGCGCCCGGCGGCGAGGCGGCTGGTGAGGGCCATGGCGGCGAGATAGCCGGCGAGGTAGCCGCCGGTGGGCCCGGCCATGTAGGCGAGGCCGACGCCGCGCGCCGGGCTGCCGGCGAAGACGGGCAGGCCGGCGGCGCCGGCGGCGAGATAGGCCAGCATGGCTGCGACCGCGAGGCGCGGCGGGACCGACAGCGCGATGGCCATGACCGCGAGGGTCTGGAGCGTCATCGGCACCGGCCAGAACGGGATCTGCACCTTGGCGCTGAGGGTGAGCGCCAGCGCGCCGCCGAGCACCAGGGCGGCCTGCGCGGCCAGGGGGAGGGAGCGGGCGGCGGCGCCGGGCGCGTGGGGAGACGTCATCGGAACTCCTAAATTATAGATAATTCAAAATCTATATCTATAGGAGTCCATAAACCCGGCGCGGGCACAAGCCCCCGGCCCCGGGGATGCCCTGGGCGGGATCAGCCGTCGCCGGCGCCGCGACCGCGCGGGCCGGCTCAGCCGACGATGGCGAAGATGTCGCGGGTCTTGCCGGCCTGCGAGGTCACCGGCTTGCGGCCGATCCACTGCACGTGGGAGGCCAGCGTGGCGCAGGCGGCGTCCACCTGCCCCTGGCGCAGAGCGGCGAGGATGGCGCGGTGGTCGTGGTCGGTGCGCGCCTCCCAGTCGGAGCGCCAGGCGGCGAACAGGAAGCGGGCGCTCGCCGCATGCAGGTCGTCGATGCTGGCGAGCAGGCGCGGCATGGCGCAGGGCGTCAGAATGAGGCGGTGGAAGCGCCGGTTGGCCTCCTCCCAGGAGCGCACGTCGCGGGAATTGTCGCCCGCCTTGGTCGCCTCCTCCGCCGCCTGGAGGATGGCGGGGGTGAGGTTGCGGGCGGCGTGGCGCAGCGCCAGCACCTCCAAGGCGGCGCGCATCTCGGCCACCTCGCGCACCTCGGACAGGTCGAAGGCGGCCACCCGTACGCCGCGCCGCGGCTCGCTCACCGCCAGCCCTTGCGCCTCCAGCCGGCGGAAGGCCTCGCGCACCGGCACATGGCTGGCGCCGAATTCGGCGGCCACATGGTCCTGCCGCAGCCGGGCACCGGGCTCGATGGCCCCGGCGATGATCCGCTCCGCCAGGACGCGGCTGATGCGCACCGCGATCGTGTCTGCCTTCGGCTCTTTCATATTTTATAGATAATCCCGCCCGCCTGGCCTGTCGACGGGCCGGCGGGCGGGCTCCCCGGATTTTGGTGGCCGGGCGCCTGGGGGGGGCGGGCCGCCCGGCCTGCGGTCAGGCGGCGTAGCGCGGGGCAGGCTGGCCGGTCTGCGAGGCGCCGAACACGGTGGCGCGCGCGGTCTCGAACGCCTCCCACAGCGCGGGATCGGCGAGCGAGGGCCAGGTCACGGCCTCGCCGCTGTCGAGGCCGGCGAGGGCGGCGTCCACCATCGCCTCGGTGGTCATGACGATCCTGCTGTCGAGCGCCGCCAGCGGCACGCCCGAGGCATCCCAGATCTCGGTGGCGGTGGCGCCGGGCAGCACCACCTGCACCCGCACGCCGGTCTGCGCCAGCTCGGCCTGGAGGCCCCGGCTGAAGGCCAGGATGAAGGCCTTGCTGCCGCTGTAGACGGAGCTGACCGGCAGGGTGTTGAGCGCGAGCACGGACGCGATGTTGATGAGGGTGCCGGCGTTGCGGGCGACGAAGCCGGGCAGCACGGCCTGGGCGAGGCGGACCGGGGCGGTGATGTTGAGCGCGATCTGGCTCAGCGAATCCGCGAGCGGCGCCTGGGCCAGCGGGGCCAGCCGGGCAAGGCCCGCATTGTTGACCAGCAGCCGGATGCCGGGGTTCGCGGCGAGGACGGCCTCGACCCGGGCGAGATCCGGCTCCTTTTCCAGATCGGCGGCGAGCACCTCCACCTGCGCCCCGTGGGCCTGGGCGAGGGTGGCGGCGAGCGCCTGGAGGCGGTCGGCGCGGCGGGCGACGAGAATGAGGTCATAGCCGCGCGCGGCGAGGCGGTCGGCATAGACCGCGCCGATGCCGGCGGAGGCGCCGGTCACCACGGCGATGGGTTTCTGGGCAGGCTGGGAGGCGGGCGTGGACATGAGCAGTCTCGCTAGAAGTTGAGGGCTCAAACATTGAGTGCTCAAGCATGTAGCGGAAGCCTTGCCCCTTTTCAATCCTACGGTGCTCAACTATTTTAGCCGCATGCCCATTCCGCACCATCCCGATGCCCGGCCGGACGCAGCGGCGGCCGATGCCGTCGACGTGTTCGGCGACCTCGTCTGCACCAACACCTCGCTGCGCCGGGCGGCCCGCCAGCTCGGCCTGCTGTATGACGACGCGGTCGCCCCGCTGGCGCTGAAGGCGACGCAGTTCGGCCTGCTGGCGCAGATCCACAATCTCGGCGGCGCGGATGGCCCGACGCTCCAGGCGCTGGCGGACCGCCTCGCCATCCGCATCTCGGCGCTGACGCATGCACTGCGCCCGCTGCTGCGGGACGGGCTGGTGGAACTGCGGCCCGACGCCCACGACCGGCGCACCAAGCATGCGGCGCTGACGCCGCTGGGCGCCCGCCGGCTGGAGGAGGGCGTGGCGCTGTGGGCGGCGGCCAACAGCCGGGTGGAACTGGTGCTCGGCCCGGCCGCCGGCCAGCTGCGGGCCCTGGCGGATCTGGTCTCGTCGCGGGATTTCTTCGACGCCTACAAGGCCGGGCGGCCGGTGGGCGGCGCCTGAGCCGGCGCCACGAAGATCGCGTCCCGAAGACGGGTGCAACGCAGGCTGGGGCGGGGAAGAATGGTGCGGGTGGTCGGACTCGAACCGACACTCTGTCACCAGAAACGGATTTTGAGTCCGTCGCGTCTACCGGTTCCGCCACACCCGCACGGTGCAGGCCCCTTCAGGGGCCGGGACAGAACGCCTCCTATAGGACACCCGCGCGGGGAACTCCAGACCCGGCCCCGCCCGCGCCCGGCTGCCCACATCTTCTCGCGTGGAGACCGGCCGGAAGGGCCGGCGCGAGGGGCAGTCTCCGCTAAGCGGCGGTCAGCTTTTCGGCGCGAACAGCGACGGCTGCGGCAGCACCGGCAGCTTGGGGGTGAGCGTGGTGCACTCCTTCAGCGTCTTGTCGACCTGCACCGCCACGTGCAGCATTCCGGTGCTGGGATCGCAGACCCACTCGCTCACCCCGTCCGGCAGGCACATGATCGCCCGCTCCCGCCCGTCCGGCGCGGTGGACAGCTTGAACGCCTTGTTCGTCTGCCAGTCGGGATGCATGCCGCCATAGGCGGCGTGGCACTGCGCCGCCGAGGTCACCGGCTTCTGGTAGAAGGTCAGGTCGTCCGCCCGGGCCGCAGGCAGGCCGAGCCCGCCGAGCAGCGCCAGGATTGCGAGGCGCGTCTTCATGCCGATGTCCCCCAATTGTCCGCGAAGCCGCAGTGCCCCGGCACCCTAACCGGGCTCGCGGCGGCCCGCAGCGGGGCGTCCGGCCGCACCTAGGCGCCGCAGGCGGGCGCGGCTGCGCTATAAGGGGGCATGACACCGCTCGCCGCCCGCCCGCCTGCCACGCGCCCGCTCGTGGCCCACATCATTCCCTGGACCAATCTGGCCGGGACGGAACTGGCCACGGTGCGCCTCGCCGAGGCGGCGCGGGCGGCGGGCTACGACAATGTGCTCTATCTGCCCGATACGCCGGAGGCGGCGCGGCTCGACGCCCTGTGCGCGGACCGGGGGCTCGCCACCGCCCGCTTCGCCCAGCCGGAGATCCGCCTGCGCCGGCCCTGGCCGTTCCTGCGCAACACCTTCGCGCTCGCCGCCGACTTCCGCCGCCGGGGGGTGCGCATCGTCCATGCGGGGGAGGTGCTGGGGGCCTATTTCACCGCGCTCGCCGGGCGCCTCGCCGGGGCGCGGGTGGTCTGCCACGTGCGCGCCGACCATCCCCGGCTGACCGACACCGACCGCCTGCTGCTGCGCCCGGTGGAGCATTATCTCTACGTCTCCGCCAGCGCCGCCCGGCACCAGGACTTCCCGGTGCGGCCGGGGCGGGGCGAGGTGCTCTACGACGCCGCCCCGCCCGCCCCGCCGACGGTGCCGCGCGGCGCGGCGCGGGCGCATTACGGACTGCCGGAAGAGGCGGTGGTGTTCGGCATGCCGGCGCGCGTCAGCCACCAGAAGGACCACGCGACGCTGATCCGCGCGGCGGCGCAGGTGATGCGGACGCGGCCGGACGTGCATGTGCTGGTGGTGGGCGATACCGACGTGGACGCCGCCCACCGGGCGCAGTTCGCAGTGCTGTCCGACCTGCTGCGCGAGACCGGCGCCGGGGCGCATGTGCATTTCGCCGGCTTCGAGGGCGAGATGGGCCGCTTCTACGCCGCCATCGACGCCCTCGTGCTCGCCACCCATACGGAGGGTTTCCCGCTGGTGCTGCTGGAGGCCATGAGCGCCGACCTGCCGGTGGTGGCGACCGACGTGGGCGGCATTCCCGAGGCGGTGGCGGATGGGGAGACCGGCCTCCTCGTGCCGCATGAGGACGCCCCCGCGCTCGCCGCCGCGATGCTGCGCCTCGCCGCCGATCCGGCGCTGCGGGCGGCCATGGGCGCGGCGGGCCGGCGGCGCTCCGATGCCCGGTTCGGCCTGCCCCGCTTCCAGCGCGAGCTCGCCGCCGTCTATGCCCGCATGCTGGGAACGGCGGAGCGCTGAGGCGCCGCTCAATCCCACGGGGCGCGTGGGCAAGCCGCTTGACGTCGGCCGGAGGCCGGCCTCTCAGTCCCGCGCCGGCGCGGGCGTGCTGCCGAGGCTGCCGTCGGGGGCGAGATATTCCAGCAGCTTGAGGGTGCGGTCGCCGGTGGTGACGAGGCGCGAGACGATGGACCGCAGCGCGTGGAACTCGTCCGCCGTCAGGCAGTCGAACAGCGTGTCGTTGGCCGGGCGCTGCACCGTGGTCAGCTCGTCCAGCAGGCGGCCGGCCTTCTCGGTGATGGTCAGCAGCACCCGCCGGCGGTCCTCCGGATTGACCTCCTTCGATACCAGCTCGGCCGCCACCAGCTTGTTCACCTCGATGGTGACGAAGGCGCCGGACAGGTGCAGGTGCTCGGCCAGCAGGTTCACGCCCACCCCCGCCTCGCGGTCCTGGAGATGGGCGACGGCGACGAGGATGGTGTATTGCGCGCCCGACAGCCCGATCAGCGCGCCGAGGCGGCTGCGCACCTCCTGGATGCGGGCGGCGAAAGCCAGCGTGTCATGCACCAGCTGGCGAAAGGCGCGATCCGATCCGTCCATCATCAACTCCGGCTTGGACACCGTCATCTGCCGCCGCTGCGCCAGCGCCGGCGGTTCCTGGCGGGCCTGGGCGGCCATTTCCGGGGCGCCCTTCGCCCCCCGGGCCCTGCCTTCCGGCCCGGCGCCCGCGCGGGCCTTGGCGGCGGGCGCGGCGCCGCGCTGCGGGGGCTTCTCCGCGCCGCCGGTCGCCCCGCCGGTCGCCCTGGTGGAGCCCTGGCCCCCGGTGCCGCGCTTCGGTGTTTTGCCGGATTCGTTCACGAAAACCGCCTTGACGAGAGTTCGATAGTAATATTAGCTTTGAAACAAAGGTAAATGGCGTCCGCAGCCGCGTGTCCGGCCGCGCCAAACACATCCACAGGCCCTATGATGAACGACGCAACGTCAGTCCCGTTCGATCTCCGGGCGTTCCGCCAGGCGCTCGGCCATTTCGCCACCGGGGTCGCGGTGGTGACCGCGCGGGCCGATGACGGGGAAGTGGTGGGCATGACCATGAGCTCGTTCAATTCGGTCTCGCTCGATCCTCCGCTCGTCCTGTTCAGCGTGGCGCGCAACGCCCACAGCCTGCCGGCCATGCTGGCGGCGCGCGGCTATGGCGTCAACGTGCTGGCCCGCGATCAGGAGCATCTGTCCAACCGCTTCGCCAAGGCGCTGGAGGACAAGTGGTCCGACGTGGACCACGTGCCTGGCCACGCGGCCGCCCCGCTGCTGACCGGGGCGCTGGCCCATTTCGAATGCGCGCCCTACGCGCACCACGACGGCGGCGACCACGTCATCTTCCTCGCCCGCGTCGTCCGCTTCGCCAATCGCGCGGAGGCGGCGCCGCTGATCTTCTTCCGTGGACGCTATCACGGCCTTGCCGCCGCCGAGGCGCCGTCAACCTGAAACCGCCGCCCGCGCCGGGCGGCCCTGCCGCCCGTGCCGCCGCCGCACCTGATGCCAGAGGGACGTTTTCGATGATCAAGACCGGCCAACAGCACACCGAGAGCCTGCGCGACGGGCGCCAGATCTTCCTGGACGGCGCCCTGGTCGCGGACGTCACCACCCATCCGGCCTATCGCGGCGCCGTGGCCTCGGTGGCCAAGATGTTCGACTTCCAGAGCGCGCCGGAAAACCGCGACCTGATGACCTTCGAGACCGAGACCGGCACCCGCGCCAACAAGATCTGGCAGTTGCCCAAGAGCTATGAGGAGCTCAAAAGCCGCCGCGCCGGGCTCGAAGCCTGGACCGAGCTGCACGCGGGTTTCCTGGGCCGCGCGCCGGACCACGTCGCCTCCTGCATCGCCGGCATGTACATGGGCCTTGAGGTGTTCGAGGCCTATGACCCGGCCCGCGCCAAGGCGCTGGCGGACTATTACCGCTACGCCCGCGACAACGACCTCTACCTCACCTACGTGATCATCAACCCGCAGGCCGACCGCTCCAAGAGCGCCGCCCAGCAGCAGGACCCGTACCTCTCCGCCGGCATCGTCGACCGCGACGCCGCGGGCATCACGGTGCGCGGCGCCAAGATGCTGGCCACCGGCGGCATCATGGCCAACGAGGTGTTCGTCACCTGCATCCAGCCGCTCCAGCCGGGCGACGAGAAATACGCGCTGTCCTTCGCCATCCCGATGAACACCAAGGGTCTCAAGATCCTGTCGCGCAAGTCCTACGAGGCGGCGAACCCCTCGGTGTTCGACAACCCCTTGTCCAGCCGCTTCGACGAGAATGACGCGGTGCTCTATTTCGACGACGTGAAGGTGCCGTGGGACCGCGTGTTCGCGGTGGACAGCATCGAGATGGTGGCCAAGCAGTTCCACGCCACCCCGGCCCACGTCTACCAGAACTACCAGGCGCAGATCCGCCTGTCGGTGAAGCTGAAGTTCCTGCTGGCCATCGCCCGCCGCACCACCGAGATCAACGGCACCACCGGCTTCCCGCAGGTGCGCGAGACGCTGGGCCAGCTCTCGGCCGAGGTGGCCTCGGTGGAAGCCTTCGTCAACGCCATGGAAGCCAAGGGCACGCAGCGCGGGCCGTATTTCGTGCCCGACCGCAACATGCTCTATGCGGCGCAGACGCTCAGCCAGCAGCTCTACGGCCGGGTGCTCAACACCCTGCGCGAGCTGGCCGGCGGCGGCATGATCATGCTGCCGTCCTCGGTTGAGGACTATGCCAACCCCGAGATCGCCAAGCTTATCAGCAAGACCCAGCAGTCGCCGGCCGCCAGTGCGGAAGAGAAGGTGAAGTTCTACAAGCTCGCCTGGGACGCGGTGGGCTCCGAGTTCGCCTCGCGCCACGCCCAGTACGAGATGTTCTATTCGGGCGCCTCCTTCGTGGTGAAGGGCCATGCCTTCCGCACCTACGACTGGGACGCCGCCAAGGCCATCCTCGACAAGATGCTGGGCTCCTACAGCCTCGCCGACGAGCTTGCGCCGGCCCGCGCGGCCGAATAATCCGGGCCTCGCCCCGCGCCCTCAACCGGCGGCCAAGCCTTGCCGCAGCCCCGCCGGCCTTTCCCCCAGAGCCTACCCGCCCACCGAAGGTCCTGATCCATGGCCATCAACAAAGCCCATGACGAGTTCTACACGCTGGATCTCTCCAGCGGCTGGGAGGTGCCCCCGGGCTATCCCCAGGGCATCCAGCAGAAGATCATCTCCGGCGCGCTGGACGAAAAGAACAAGCGCGGCTCGCGCACCCGCCTGCTGCGCTTCGATCCCGGCGTGTTCACCACCGCCCCGTTCGTGCACGAATATTGGGAAGAGGTGTTCCTGGTCACCGGCGACCTGACCGTGGGCAACGACGAGACCGGCGAGGGCGGCACCGCCTTCCCGCCCTTCACCTATGCCTGCCGCCCGCCGGGCGCCTTCCACGGCCCCTTCAAGTCGGAGAAGGGCTGCATCCTGATGGAAATCCACTATTTCGACCCGGCCTGATCGCGGCGCGTCCTGACCGGCGGCCGTTCGTCCGCCTCCGCCCTCCTCCGCCCGCGCGGGGGAGGGCGGAGCGCGTTCGGGCAGCTGCGTGAGGGCGGCG
This sequence comes from Azorhizobium doebereinerae UFLA1-100, assembly GCF_000473085.1. Lineage (GTDB taxonomy): Bacteria > Pseudomonadota > Alphaproteobacteria > Rhizobiales > Xanthobacteraceae > Azorhizobium > Azorhizobium doebereinerae. Next base: position 57,102 of record NZ_AXBA01000012.1, on the reverse strand, counting down.
TTGCGCGCGATTGGGGAGGGGGCGCGAGCTTCTCTCTCCCGCGCAACCGCGCTCCCTCTCCCGCCTGCGGGGGAGGGTTGGGGTGGGGGCGCCGCGCCAGCGGCGGGGATGCGCTATCCCCGTCCCGCCCACGCCCCCCGGACAGCGCGTGAGATATCCGAAGCTGCGCTTCGGCCCCCNCCCNNCCCNCCCCCNCNAGCGGGAGAGGGTTTTCCCGCGCGACGGGGGAGGGGGCGCGCGCTTCTCTCCCGCGCAACCGAACTCCCTCTCCCGCCTGCGGGGGAGGGTTGGGGTGGGCGCGCCGCGCCAGCGGCGAAGCGGCGTCGCCCAGCCCCACCACCGGATGCCCCCGCTGGACATCCGCCCCCGAACCTGAACCCTATCCGCCCGTCCGCCCCCCACCGCCTCCCTGCCCGGATCCCCGCCATGACCGCACCCACCCTCGCCAGCCTCGCCGCGGACCTTGCCGCCGGGCGCACCACCTCGCGCGCGCTGGTGGAGGCGTGCCTCGCCCGCATCGACGATCCCGCCGGCGAGGGCGCCCGCGCCTTCGTCTCGGTGGCGCGCGACCAGGCGCTGGCGGCGGCGGACGGGCAGGACGCCCTGCGCCGGGCGGGCGCCGCGCCTTCGCCCTATGCCGGCATCCCCATCGCCATCAAGGACCTGTTCGACATCGCCGGCGAGGTCACCACCGCCGGCTCCAAGGTGCTGGCGGACAACCCGCCGGCGACCGCCGACGCCACCGCCGTGGCGCGCCTGCGGGCGGCCGGCTTCGTGGTCATCGGCCGCTCCAACATGGTGGAGTTCGCCTATTCCGGCCTCGGCCTCAATCCGCATTACGGCACGCCGAAGAGCCCGTGGAAGCGCGACATCGGCCATGCGCCCGGCGGCTCCACCTCCGGCGGCGCGGTGGCGGTGGCCGACGGCATGGCCCATGCCGCGCTCGGCACCGACACCGGCGGCTCCTGCCGCATCCCGGCCGCCTTCTGCGGCATCACCGGCTACAAGCCCACCGCCCGCCGGGTGCCGCAGGACGGCTGCGTGCCGCTGTCGCAGAGTCTCGATTCCATCGGCCCGCTGGCCCGCTCGGTGGCCTGCTGCGCCGTGCTGGACGCCGTGCTCGCCGGCGCGCCGCCGGCCGCCCCGGAGCCGGCGGCGCTGGCCGGCCTGCGCCTGCTGGTGCCCACCACCGTGGCGCTGGACGGGCTCGACCCGGTGGTCGCGCAGGCGTTCGCTACGGCGGTGGAACAGCTCTCCGCCGCCGGGGCGCGGGTGACCTTCGCCGAGGTGCCGGAATTCGCCGAGGTCGCCAGCATCAACGCCAAGGGCGGCTTCACCGCCGCCGAGAGCTATGCCTGGCATCGCGCCCTGCTGGCGGAGAAGGAGGCGGGCTATGACCCGCGCGTCTCCGTGCGCATCAAGCGCGGCCACCAGCAGGAGGCGGCGGACTATCTGGACGCGGTGGCGGCGCGCGCCGGGCTGATCGCCCGCGCCGGCGCCCGCATCGCCCCGTTCGACGCGCTGCTGCTGCCCTCCGTCGCCATCCTGCCGCCGGAGATCGCCCCGCTGGAAGTCGACGACGAGGCCTATGCCGGCGCCAACATCCTCGCCTTGCGCAACGCCACCTTGATCAACATGATCGACGGCTGCGCCATTTCGCTGCCGATCCGCGCCCCGGGCGATGCGCCGGTGGGCCTGATGGTGGCGGCGGCGGGCGGCATGGATGCAGGATTGTTCGCCATTGCGGCGGGAATTGAACGCCATCTTGGAGGCTGATCCGACGAACGGACGCTTCCAATTCCGCGCCGGGACGGCCATAGAGTGCCCCCCGTAAACCCGTTCGGACTTTTCGGGGAAGGATTCATCATGACGAAGCCCGCCGTCCGCGTAGCTGTCACCGGCGCCGCCGGCCAGATCTGTTATTCGCTGCTGTTCCGCATCGCCAACGGCGACGTGTACGGCAAGGACCAGCCGGTCATCCTCCAGTTGCTCGACCTGCCGCAGGCGCAGAACGCCGTGAAGGGCGTGGTGATGGAGCTGGAAGACTGCGCCTTCCCGCTGCTCGCCGGCGTGGTCATCACCGATGATCCGAAGGTGGCCTTCAAGGACGTGGACGCGGCCTTCCTGGTGGGCGCGCGCCCGCGCTCGAAGGGCATGGAGCGCCGCGACCTGCTCACCGCCAATGCCGAGATCTTCAAGGTCCAGGGCGCGGCCCTGAACGCGGTGGCCAAGCGCGACGTGAAGGTGCTGGTGGTCGGCAACCCGGCCAACACCAATGCCTACATCACCGCCAAGAGCGCCCCGGACCTGCCGGCCGGCAACATCACCGCCATGCTGCGCCTCGACCACAACCGCGCGCTGTCGCAGTTCGCCGCCAAGGTGGGCATCAACAGCGCCGACATCGAGAAGCTGGCCGTGTGGGGCAACCACTCCCCGACCATGTTCGCCGACTACCGCTTCGCCACCGTGAAGGGCGAGGCGCTGCCCAAGCTGGTCAATGACGAGACCTGGTACCGCGAGACCCTGATCCCCACCGTCGGCAAGCGCGGCGCGGCGATCATCGAGGCGCGCGGCCTGTCGTCTGCGGCCTCGGCGGCCAACGCGGCGGTGGACCACATGCACGACTGGATCCACGGCACCAACGGCCGCTGGGTCTCCATGGGCATCGCCTCGGACGGCTCCTACGGCGTGCCGGCGGGCATCGTGTTCGGTGTCCCGGCGGTGTGCGCGGGCGGCAGCTACACGGTGGTCAAGGACCTGCCCATCGACGCCTATGCCCAGTCCATGCTGGACATCACGCTGAAGGAACTGCTGGAAGAGCGCGACGGCGTCGCCGAGATCATCGGCTGAGGCTTTCTTTCAAGCTAGGATGATTAGAAGCCGGTCCTTCGGGGCCGGCTTTTTTGTTGGGTAGGGAGAGCCAATAGGCAATTGGGGCAAAGGGGAATGCCCACTAGCGAAACGCCGTCACAGCCCGCATACTGGAATGAATTTGAACGACTAGCTTCAGAACTGAGCTTGGATCATGAACATTAAGGCTCTTATTAGTGAAATCAGGTTCAAAAGCGGCCTCAGTCTCAAGTTGAACGAAAATGATATAGTAGTAGTGATCGGTCCCAACAATTCTGGAAAAAGCGCAGCATTAAAAGACATGCTCGCCGCGCTTCGCGATGGGATTCCAGGAGTTGTGCTAGAGAGCGTTACAATAACGCGGCTGACGCCATTGTCCGAATTGGAAAGGGATCTGGATCCGTATGTAGGTGCAAATGACCAAATTAATGTTCAAAATCATAGCTTTCCTAAGAGTGTTTTGGCGCATTGGTGGGAAGGGCCGCGCCGTCCCGTCGGCCCTTTTCTGGTTGAGAGGATCGTCTCTAATCTATCGACCCGCGAACGGCTTGCTGATTGCGACCCCCCACCACCCTTTGATCGCAGGCAGGGCTTCAGTGCAACACATCCATTCCAACACTTTTTTAAAGATGACGCTTTGGAGGCACGCGCGTCGGATCTCTTTAGGCGTGCTTTTAAGAAAGATTTCATCATACATCGCGGAGCGTCAGTCAATATTCCCGCTTACATTGGAGGTCGCCCCAAAGTTCTGCCCGATGAGGATCGAATTTCAGGGTCCTATCTCGATCGCTTAGAGGCACTGGACAAGCTTGAGACACAGGGCGACGGCATGCGCAGCTTCGCTTCCATTCTTGGGCGCACGCTTGCCGAATCGAAGCCAATCCTCCTAATCGACGAGCCCGAAGCTTTCCTGCATCCGCCACAGGCCAGGCTGATCGCAGACATCATCGCCGCGGAGTCAACAGAACGACAGACCTTTATCGCCACCCATAGTCGCGAGATTTTACAGGGTTTGCTGGGCAATCACGCTGCGCGAGTGTCAGTCGTTCGGCTCACACGTACAGCGTCGGGCGGATCGGCTGTCCATCTGCCAAGCGCCGATATCGCGGCACTGTGGAAGGATCCGATCCTTCGTTTCAGTAACGTGCTTGACGGCCTTTTTCACGAGGCTGTTGTAGTTACGGAAGCTGACGCTGACTGTAGATTCTACGAATCATTAGCTCAATGTACGACGCCGTCGGGCCAGTTGCCCGATATTCATTACACATACAGCGGCGGTAAAGATCGCCTGCCGGTCGTCGTCAAGGCACTTAGGAAGCTGGGTGTGCCAGTCGCGACCATTGCCGATTTCGATCTCTTGAACAACGAGACGCCTCTATCGCTCATCGTCGAAGCGCACGGAGGGGACTGGTCCGCGATCAAGCCCAACTGGGAGGCCGTCAAAAAGACCGTTGAGCAGAGCAGCACTTTCGTCGGCGCAGATCAATTCAAGACGCAGATGACGGATCTGCTCAAGTTGATCCCCTCGGGAACGGCCGTTGAAAAGTCAATTCTTTCTAGAATCAAGAGCCTCGCACGCAATGCGTCGCCTTGGGACCATGCAAAGCGTAGCGGCTTGACCAGCCTGCCCAATGGCGAGCCGACAAGAAGGGCCAAGGCTCTGTTGGCGGACCTCAATGCCATAGGCGTCTTCGTCGTACCCGATGGTGAGATGGAAGGGTTCTGCCGGGACGTTAGTGGACATGGGCCGCGCTGGGTCGAGGATGTGCTGAAGCTGGACTTGGCGACAGACGAGACGTTAGCAAATGCGCGCCGGTTCATGGGCGAGGTGGTGACGCATTTGAACGGCAAGTTGGTCTAGCGGTTCAAAGACAACCCTTGTTGATCCGCTCGCCAGCCCCCTCACATCTGCCGCGCGAGATTCTCCGCGAACGACAATATGTGCGCCCGCATCGCCGCTTCCGCGCCGTCCGCATCCCGCGCCGCGATGGCGTCGACGATGGCGGCGTGCTCCTCCACCACGCGGTGGTGGTGCTCGTGCTCGCGCAGGGAGAGGAACCACACCCGCTGCGAGCGGTCGTGCAGGTTGCGCAGGATGTCGCCCAGAACCATGTTGCGGGCGGAGGCCGAGATGGCGCCGTGGAAGCGCCGGTCGAGCGCCATCAGCGCGTCCGCGTCGCCCGCCTGCGCCGCGATGCGGCCGCGCACCACCGCGTCGGTGAGCGCCTCCACCGTCGCCCCGTCCGCCCGCTCCGCCGCGAGGCGGGCGCAGAAGCCCTCGTTGAGCAGGCGCACGGACACCATGTCCTGCACCTCGTCGCGGGTGATCGGGCGCACGATGATGCCCTTGCGCGGCAGCACCTCCACCAGCCCGTCGCGCATCAGCCGGTCGAACGCCTGGCGCACCGGGGTGCGCCCCAGGCTCAGCGCGGAGGACACGGCGGCCTCGGACAGCGCCTCGCCGGGCCGGAACAGGCCCATGATGATCCGCTGCTTGATGATCTCGTAGGCTTCCTCGCGCAGCGAGCGCGGCGCCTCCTCCGCTTCGAGGGTCCGGAAGGAGGCGCCGGGCACGAACATGCTCAGCCGGCCACCGGGAGGACGGCGACGTCATAGCCGTGGCGGATGGTGCGCTTGAGGATGGGGTCCTCGATCTCGAACTCGAAGCGCTGCGCCGGGCGGATGCCGCCCTTGGCCGCCAGCGTGCCGCAGAACATCACCGAGCCGCCGGCCAGATTCTCGCCCTGGAAGCCGGCGACGATCTCGGCCGGCGGCAGCATGGCGTTCACCGTGCCCTCCTGGTAGAGCACCCGCGCCCCGTCGATCACCGCAAATGAGCGCAGGATCAGGCTGTCCCAGTGCGGCAGCACGTCGTCCAGCGCCCACAGCTCCGGGGCCACCGGCTTGTCGCACATCTGCTTGGAGACGGTGATGTTGTAGGTCTCCACCTTGCGGTCGGTATGGTCCGAGCCGATGCCGAGATAGCGCCGGCCGCCGGCGTTGACGATCATGAACTCGATCTCGCCGGAGGAGTCCGGGCCGGTGCTCTCGATGGCGGTGGCGGTGGTCAGGCGCGCGGCCGAGACGCGGTAGTAGATCGGGGTGGAGGCGGGGCGCGGCACGCCCAGCTCCTCCAACTCGACGATGTGCTTCTCCAGCGCCACCTTGTCCCGCCCGGTCCAGCCGGCGATGACGCAGGTGCGGATCAGCAGCGTCTCCTCGAAGCTGCGCCCGTCGGCGTGGATGGTGAAAGTGAGGGCGGTGCCCGTCATGGCCTGTCCTTGAATGCAAGAAGGGTCGGAAAGAGAAGGGGGACCGGCGGCAGGGGGGAGGGCGCCGCCGGTCCCCGCGCACGCCTTATTCAGGCATGCGGGTGTCGAGCAGGGTCCACTTGCCGCCCTTGACCTCAAGGATATAGACCGGCTTCACCGCGTCGCCGTCCTTGAAGGAGATCTTGCCTTCCAGGGCGTCGTAATCCTTCATCTTGGCCAGCTCGTCGCGCACCGCGGTGCGCTCGGCCACCAGCTTGTCCTTGGCGCCGGTGGTGCCGGCCCGCTTCATCGCCTCGGCGTAGAGATAGACGATGTCGTAGACCGCGGCGTCCATCTGGTTGGGCTCGCTGCGCTCCAGGCCGGCGGCCTTGGTGCGCTTGCCGAACTCGGCGGTGAAGGCCTTGGTCTTGGCGTTCACGTCGGGGAAGAAGGTGGTGCCGATGGTGAGGTTCTCGCCGGCGCCGTCCATGCGCTTGGGCAGCTCGGGATCGGCGATGGTGGTGCCGCCGATGACGCGGGTGGAGACGCCCTGGCGCTTCAGCTCCTTGGCCAGATTCACCGCGCCTTCCGGCGGCGAGCCGAGGCCGACGATGTCGGGGGCCATCTCCTTGAGCTTGGAGACCTGGGGCGACAGGTCGAAGGCGGCGAGCTGGAAGTCCACCGCGCCCTTCACCGGAATCGCGTACTTCTCGAACATCTTGGGCACCACCACGGTGCCGATGGACTTGGACACCACGTCGTCGGTGGCATAGGCGGCGGCGCCGGAGGCGGCGGGCAGCTTCTTGTCCTTGATCGAGCCGAGCACCTGGTCGATGACGATGCCTTCGTCGGTGGTGTTGCGGAAGCCGTAGGAGAAGCCCTTGGTCAGGCCGGGGGCCGAGGAGGCCATGGACATCTGCGGCACGCCGGCGCGCTCGCCCACCGGGAAGGTGGTGCGCACCTCGGAGGAGGAGAACGGGCCGATGACGGCCAGCGCCGCGTCATCCTCGGCGAAGCGGCGCAGCGCGGTGGTGGCCTGCTTGGGATCGCCGGCGGTGTCGAACTTCACCACCTTGATCTTCTTGCCGTTGATGCCGCCCTTGGCGTTGATCTCTTCCACCGCCAGGTCCACGGCGATCTCGTTGGTGCCGGCGAGGCTCACATAGGGGCCGCTCTTGGCCATCATGTAGCCGAGCACCAATTCGCCGTCGGCGCGGGCGGCGGCGCCAGCGGACAGCGCCGCGAGAAGGGTTGCACTGAAGACAAGCGACCTTTTCATGAACCGGCTCCTTCTGGAAGATTTCTTGCTGGAAGAGTTTTCGCGGGTCAGTGGTGAGCGGGGGTGCCCTCGCCCAGATACGCCTCTTGCAGGCGGGGGTCGGCGGCGAGCGCCTTGGGGTCGCCGGCCATCACGACGCGGCCGAGTTCGAGCACCGTGGCGTGGTGCGCGACGCCGAGCGCCTTGCCGGTGTTCTGCTCCACCAGCAGCACCGACAGGCCGCCGCGGTTCAGCTCGCGGATCAGGTCGAACAGCTTGGAGACGAACAGCGGCGAGAGGCCGAGCGAGGGCTCGTCCAGCATCATCAGCCGGGGCTTGGCCAGCATGGCGCGGCCGATGGCCAGCATCTGCTGCTCGCCGCCGGAGAGGCAGGAGGCCAGCATGTGCCGCCGCTCGCCCAGGTTGGGGAAGCGCTGGTAGATGGCGTCGATCTCGGCGCGGATGGCGCGGCTGTCGGTGCGCATGTGCGCGCCCAGCAGAAGGTTCTCCTCCACCGAGAGCGAGATCAGGATGCGCCGGCCTTCCGGCACCAGCACCACGCCGGCCTTGATGCGGGCATGCGGCGGCTGGCGGGTGAGGTCCACGCCGTCGAAGGTGATGCCGCCGGCGCGGACCGGCACGGCGCCGAGGATGGCGCGCAGCAGCGTGGACTTGCCCGCGCCATTGGCGCCGAGCACGGTGACAACCTCGCCCTCCCCGACGCGGAGGTCGACGCCGGACAGCGCGGTGACGCGGCCGTACTGCACCTGGAGGGCGGAGACATCCAGCAGTGCCATGGCTCAGGCCTCCTCGTCCGTGCCGATATAGGCTTCGCGCACCTTGGGGTCGCGCCACACCACGGAGAGCGGACCCTCGGCGATCTTCTCGCCGAAGTTCAGCACCACCACGTTCTCGCAGATGCTGTCCACGAAGTGCATGTCATGTTCCACCACCAGCAGGGTGAGCCCGCGGGCGATCAGCGCCTTCAGGTGGTCCCGGAGCGCATTGGTCTCGCTGGGATTGAGCCCGGCGGCGGGCTCGTCCAGCATCAGCACGCTGGCCCCGGCGAGCGTGGCGCGCACCAGGTCGATGCGCTTGCGCACGCCATAGGGCAGGGCGCCCACCGTCTCCTCGGCATATTGCTCAAGGCCGCTCTCAGCCAGCGCCGCGCGGGCCTCGCGCTTCCAGCGGTGGTTGGGGATCAGCCGGTAGGGGGTGAGCAGCGCGGCGAGCGAGGAGGCGCGCACATGCTGGCCCACCAGCAAATTCTCCAGCACCGAGAGGTGCGACATCAGGCGGATGTTCTGGAACGAGCGCGCCACCCCGGTGCGGATGCGCCGGCGCGAGGGCAGGTGGGTCACGTCCACGCCGTTCACGTGGATCGAGCCGCTGTCCACGCCATAGACGCCGCTGACCAGATTGAACACCGTGGTCTTTCCGGCGCCGTTCGGGCCGATCAGGGCGGTGGCGCGGCCCTTCGGCACGCTGAAGGAGAGGTCGCGGATGGCGCGCACGCCGGCGAACGACTTCTGCAGGCCGGAGATGGCGAGGGCCGGCGCGGCGGCGGGGGTGGCGGTGGGAGCTGGGGCGCTCATGCGGAGGCTCCCTTGCTGCGGCGGCGGAACAGGCGGAACAGCGAGGCGGTGACCAGCCCCTGCGGCCGGAGCGCCATGAAGATGATGATGAACAGCGCGAACAGCGCGTAGCGCCACTGGTCGCTGGCCCGCAGCAGCTCGGGCACCAAAGTGAAGAAGGCGGCGCCCACCAGCGGGCCCCACACCGTCTGCACGCCGCCGAACAGCACGTAGAGCACGGTGAACACCGAGAGCAGCACGTTGAAGTGCTGGGCCTCGATGAAGCTGTAGTGGTGGGCGTACATGGCGCCGCCGAAGCCGGCCAGCGCCGCGCCGAGCGCGAAGGCGGCGACCTGGATGCCGCGCACGGAAATGCCCATGAGGTCGGCCACCGTGGCGTCGCTCTTCACCGCCGTGAGGTAGAGGGCGAAGCGGGTGCGCGAGATCAGCGCCATCAGCAGCACGACGCCGATGGCGCAGGCGAACACCACGCCGGGCGCGGCATAGTCGGTCACCGGATAGCCGGCGGCGGCGCCCACCACGTCGAGATTGAGGAAGACGGCGGCGATCACCTGGCCGAGCGCGAAGGTGGCCAGCGCCAGATAGATGCCGTGGGTGCGCAGCACCGGGATGCCGATGAGGATGCCCACCAGCCCGGCGGCGGCGCTGCCCATGGGCACGGCGGCCCACATGGACCAGCCCAGCTCATTGGTGAGATAGGCGGCGGCATAGGCGCCGATGGCCATGAAGCCGGCGATGCCGAGGTTGAGCTGCCCGGCGGCCAGCGGCAGATACACCGCATAGGCCGCCATGACGTTGAAGGCGAGGACGACGAGGACGCCGGTGAGATAGCCGCTCATCACAGCTTCTCCCGGGCCGGCGGGCGGCCGATGAGGCCCTGCGGCCGGACGATGAGGATGACCAAGAGAAGCCCATAGACGGTGATGTTGACCACGTCGGCGCCGATCAGGCTGATGGACAGGACTTCCGCCAGTCCGATCAGCAGCCCGCCGATCACCGCGCCCCAGATCGAGCCCATGCCGCCGATGATCATGGCGGCCACGGCCTTGAAGCCGATGCCCTCGCCCATGAAGGGCGAGACCTGCTGGTAGTTGACCGCGAACAAAAGGCCGGCGAGGGCAGCCAGCAGGGCGCTGCCGACGAACAGTTGCGGCACCAGGCGCTCGATATTGATGCCCATGAGCAGCGCCGTCTCGCGGTTCTCCGCCACGGTGCGGATGCGCCGGCCGGCGTTGGTGGCGCGCAGGAACCACGACAGCCACGCCACGAGGCCGAGCGAGATGGCCAGCGACACCATCTGCGCGATGCCGATGACGAGGCCGCCGACGCGCACGTTCATGTCGGCGAACAGCGCCGGGAAGGCCTGCTGGTCCGAGCCGTAGCGGATCAGGACGAGGTTTTCGAGCAGGACGAGGAAGCCGAGCGAAGAGACCAGCGGCACCTCCGCGTCGCCCTCGCGCATGCGGCGGTAGGCGAGGCGCTCCACCAGCAGCGAGACCAGAGCGGCGACGAACAGCGCGCCGCCGGCGGCGAGGAAGAAGGGCCAGCCCAGCTTGAGGAAGCCGAACGCCAGCATCCCGCCGAGCATGAACAGGCCGGGAAGCGAGAAATTGAGGAAGTTCAGGACGCCGATGGCCAGGGTGAAGGCGACGGCGACCAGCATGTAGATGGCGCCAAGCATCAGGCCGTTGATGATCTGCTGCGACAGCATGGGGCGGCTATGGCACCTTCTGTGACCGGCGCGTGGGGGCGCGCTGTCCTTCGGTCCAGCGGGTGGACCTTAGGGAATGGCAACTAAACTAGATAACAAACAAAGCTAAATATCCGGCATGGTCAAGCTGAAATTTCAGGCGGATTTCAGCCTCTCCCGCCTCTCCGCGCGGCATGTCCGGAGCCGGCCGCGCGGGCGCGGGGCGGGGTGCCGGCGCTGGCGCGGAACGGCTTGACGGAGCGGGACGCGCGGGCTGATCCTTGAGCCGGCGTCGGGTGGGGCGCCAGGTCCCGCGCGGCGCCGCCGGGCGGGGGCCGCGCCGTGCCCGCCGGGGGGAGGCGACGGCATGACGGTTGCGGACCGGGACGGCGTGACGGAGCTGACGGGACGCCTGTTCGAGGCGGCCTACGACCCGGCCGCATGGCCCGCCGCCATCGCCGCCCTGCAAGGCGCCTTCCATGGCGCGGCGGCCTGCTTCTGCATCGAGTACGGCCGCCACGCCGACGTCGTCAGCGGCAATTGCGATCCCCATTACGCCGGCCTCTACCTCAGCGAGATGATCCCGCACAATCTGGTCTGGCGCCCGCTGATGGGCGCGCCCGTGGGCGCCGTGGCCAGCGACCGGATGCTGATGGACAAGGACGACTTCCGGAAGACGGTCATCTACAACGACTGGTACGCGCCGCAGGACTACCACGCCTCGCTGAGCTGCAAGGTGTCGGCGCCCTCAGGCGGCGCCGGCTTCGTGGTGGTGAACCGGGGCGGGCGGCAGCCGGACTTCGAGGACGAGGATCTCGCGCTGATGCGGCACCTGGCGCCGACGCTGGCGCGGGTGGCCGCTTTGCGCCAGCGCTTCGGCGCGCTGCGGCTGGCCGAGCGCGCGTCCGGGCAGGTGCTGGCCAATGCCGGCGTCGGCTTCGCCTTGGCGGCGGCGGACGGGCGGCTGCTGCACATGAGCGAGGCCGCGCTCGGCCTCCTGCGCGCCGCCGGCCTCATCGGCCGCGACGGGCATCTGGCGGCGGGCGGCCATGCCGAGGCCAAGGCGCTGCGCAAGCTGGTGGCGGAGGCCTGCGCCAGCCCGCCGGGTCCCGGCGGCGACCTGCTGGTGCGCCCGCCGGGCGCCTCTCCGCCGCGTCCGGGCCCGGCGGCGCCGGCCCTGGCGGTGGCGGTGAGCCCGATGCGCGACGCGCAGGCCTATGGCATGGACGTGGCGGGGGCCGCCGCGCTGTTCCTGCGCCCGGTGGGATTTGCCTTGCCGCCGGGCTTCCCGGCCATGACGCGGGCGCTGTTCGGCTTCAGCGCGCGCGAGGCGGAGATCGCCGGCGAACTGGCGGCCGGGCGCTCGCTGAAGGAGGCGGCCTATGCCTGCGGCATCACCATCTCCACCGCGCGCACCTATATGGCGCGCATCTTCCTGAAGACCGAGACCAGCCAGCAGAGCCAGGTGGTGGCCCTGCTGCGCGGCCTGCTGCCGGCGCCGCCCTCCGGCGGGTGAGCCGGCTCACATCTCCAACGGCCGCTGGAGGCCCTGCCGGTCGGTGATCCGGGCGGAGGAGTGCGCCCGCAGCGGTGCGCCGCGGGCCAGCAGGCTGTCTAACTCCGGACGGCCGGGCTCGGTGAGGGCGTCGAGGAAGCTCTGCGCCCAATGGTCGATGTCGTGGTCGGTGAGCACGGCCATCATCCGGGCATGGCGCTCCCTGCGCTCGGCGAGCGGCATCTCCAGCGCCCGGCGCAGCGCGGCGGCGACGCCCTCGGTCTCGTGCGGGTTCACCATCAGCGCCCCGCCGCCCATCTCCGCCGCCGCGCCGGCGAATTGCGACAGCAGCAGCACGCCGGGATTCTCCGGGTCCTGGGCGGCGACGAACTCCTTGGCGACGAGGTTCATGCCGTCGCGCAGCGGCGTCACCATGGCCACGTCCGCCGCGCGGTAGAGGCCGGCCAGCGCCGAGCGGGAATAAGTGCGGTTCACATAGCGCAGCGGCGTCCAGGAGACGTGGCCGTAATCGCCGTTGATCTGCCCCGCCTTGGTGGAGACGTAGCGGTCCATCTCGGCATATTCCGGCACTTCCGTGCGGCTCTTGGGGGTGATCTGCACGAAGGTCACCTTCTGGTGCCACTCCGGCGTGGTGCGCAGCAGGGTCTCGAACGCCTCCAGCCGGTTGGGGATGCCCTTGGAATAGTCCAGCCGGTCCACCCCCAGCACCATCTTCTTGTCGCCGAGGCTGGCCTTGAAGTCCTTCATGAAATTGGTGCGCATGGCATGCCGGGCGCGGCGGGCGAAGCTCTCGGTCTCGATCGCCACCGGGAAGGCGCCGACCCGCACCCGCCGGCCGCCGATGTCATAGGCCTTGCGGTCGGCGGTGGCCTGGCCGCCGCGCGATTCCAGGTAGCGGCCGAAATTCTCCTTGTCGTTCTCGGTCTGGAAGCCGAGCAAATCGTAATGCGCCAGCGAGCCGATGATCTCGCCGTGGCGCGGCAGGGTCTGGATCAGCTCCGGCGGCGGCATGGGGATGTGCAGGAAGAAGCCGATGCGGTTCTTGTGCCCGCGCTCGCGCAGGTACCGGGCCAGCGGCATCATGTGATAGTCGTGCACCCACAGGATGTCGTCATCCTCGATGATCTTGGACACGTGCTCGGCGAAGTTCCGGTTGACCCGGATGTAGCCGGACAGGTCGGAGCGGTGGAATTCGGCCAGATCCACGCGATAGTGCAGGATCGGCCACAGCACGCGGTTGGCGAAGCCGTTGTAATATTCCTGGTAGTCGTCCTCCTTGAGGTCGACCACGGCGTATTTCACCCCGTTGCGGCTGGAGATGGCCGGGCGCTCGGAGGGCTGCTCGGTGATCTTGCCGCTCCAGCCGAACCAGATGCCGGAGCGCTCCTTCAGGGCCGCGTTCACCGCCACCGCGAGGCCGCCGGCGGAGACCTTGCCATTGGCCTGGGGAACGGCAACGCGGTTGGATACGACGATCAAGCGCGACACGGTCAGGCCCTCCGGCTGTTGGCGGCGATGGTGTCCAGCAGGGCGCGCACGTCCTGCGCCTCCGGCAGCACCACGTCCGCATCGGGAAAATCGCGCCCCACGGAAATGACGATGCCGCCCATGTCCTTGATGACGGCGAACGCCGCCTCGTCGGTCACGTCGTCGCCCATGAACACCGGCGTGCGGCCGGCGAAGGCGGGGGTCTGCATGAACTGGCGCACCGCGCTGCCCTTGTCGTGGCCGGCGTGCTTGAGCTCGAACACCAGCCGGCCGGGCAGCAAGGCGAGGCCCGCGTCCGCCGCCACGAAGCCCGCCAGCGTCTCGCGCAGGCGCGGGCCGATCTCGGGATTGAGCCGGTAGTGCAGGGCGATGCTGCTGCCCTTGTCCTCCACCAGCACGCCCTCCAGGTCGCGGGCGAGCGCCGCCACGGCGCCGCGCAGCCCCTCGGCCAGCGCCGGGCTCTGCCGGGCGGTCTCGGCGTCGGGGGAGAGGCGGACCTCCGCGCCATGCACGCCGGAGGCGGCGAGGCGCAGCGGCGAGAACAGAGCGTCGAGCCCGGCCACCGGGCGGCCGCTGACCAGCGCCAGCGCGCCGCCGGTCTCGCGGTCGAGGATGTCGAGGGTGTCGAGCAGGGACTTGGGAACGCTGACCGCGTCCGGGTGAATGGCGATGTCGATCAGTGTGCCATCCACGTCGAAGAAGAACGCGCACTGCCGCGGGTTCAGAAGATCTTCCAGCGGGGCCGCCGAACGATCATGCGCCTTTGGAGGTGCAAAGGTAGCGTGCATGAAATCCTCTTGCATGAAACTCCAAGGTCCAACGTGATCGCGCTGCCATTGTTCCCGCAAACGTCGGTCGAACTTCCGCCACGAACACTTCCGGGTGACGCAACGGAGATTGCGCCCGCGCAACCTGGACCGTCGCCGGAACCGTCGCCGTCCGCCGGCGTTCTTGAGGACATTCCCTCGGATGCATCCGGGACCATCAACGGAGACAGGCTCATGCTCGGCTACGGATCGCGTTCCTCCACCACCGACATCTCCCGCCAGATCGACGCGCTGAAGACCGACCTCGCCAAGCTGGGCGAGGCGCTGGCCGACGCGGCGGCGGAAAATTCCCGCGCGCCGCGGCGTGAAGCCGCGCGCTATGCCGACCGGGCGCTGCATCTGGTGGAGGACGGCGCCCAGGCGCTGGCCGCCGGCGGCCTGTCGCTGGCCCGCGACGGCTCGCGCTCGGCGGCGCGCAAGATGGGCCGCACGGTGGACCGGGCCGAGCATCTGGTGAGCGCCAATCCGGGCACGGCGGTGCTGGCGGCGGTGGCCGTGGGCTTGACCGTGGGCGCGGTTCTGTATGCCATTGCGGCCGGCGAACGCGCCGGCCGCCGCTGACCGCGATTTTCGGCGCGGGATCGGCGCGGACGCCAAACGGTCGCAAAAAAGTGTTCTTTCCCGTTCAGCTTAAGGTTAAGGGAGCGGTGGAAGGACCTGCCGGGGACGCCGACGCCCCCGGGGGCACGCCCCTCGGGGGGAAGGTTTCCCCAGGGGTATCCGAGCCCGAGCATGGGGCGGGCGAATCTGGTAACGCGCAGGACAACCGGCTCGGGCCGGCAATGCCTTAAGGGAGAGTCCAAATGAAAAGTGCTGTGATCGTCCTCGCTGCCGCCCTGGCTCTCGCCGGCTGCAGCCAATATTCCGAATCCGACCGCGCCGTGGGCGGCGGTCTGCTGGGCGCGGGCGCCGGCGCGCTGATCGGCGGCGCGGCGACCGGCAATGCCACGGGTGCCCTGGTCGGCGGCGCGCTGGGCGCGGCCACCGGCGCGGTGGTCGGCGCGGCCACCACCCCGAACGCCTGCTGGGCGCGCGACGCCTATGGCAACGCCTACCAGGTGCGCTGCCCCTGAGCGGCGACCGGACCTGACGGTTTCGACGGGGCGCTTCGGCGCCCCGTTTTCGTTTCGGCCGGCCGTGCGTCGCCGCCGGTCCTCGCCTCGGCCCTAGAGCGCGATCCGATCAGATTGAATCAATCTGATCGGTGAATCGCCCTCTAACCTGTTGATAGAGAACGCGTTATCCGATCAGCTTGCGTTGCAAGCTGATCGGCGCGTGCTCTAGGCGGGCGGCAGCGGCGTGGCTTCGGCCGGCGGCGCGGCGGCGGGCGCCACGGCCTCCACCTCGTCCAGCGCCGAGGCCGGGCCGGACGGGGGCTGGGCGAGGCTTTCGCCCTCCAGCAGCTCCGCCACCTCGGCGGGCACCGTGATCGGCGCCTCGGCGGCGGGCGGGGCCTCCACCGGCAGGGCTTCCACCGGCGGGGCGTCATCTGACGGCTGCGGCTCCTGCGCCCCGGCCTCCGGCGGCGCGGCCTCCGGCGGGGCTGCCGCCACGGCGGGCACGGCTTTCGCCGGCCGCGCCGGCGCGGCCGCCTCCGCCGGCGGGGTGGAGCGCACCGGCACGGAGGGCCGCACCCCGTGCGAGGACACCAGCACTTCCACGTCCATGCCGAGGAAGGCGCCGGCCGAGCCGTGGAAGCTGCCGCTCACCGGGATCGCCTGGCGCGGATCGCGCACCACCGCCACCCGCACCAGATGCTCGGTGCCGACCAGAGCGTTAGTGGGGTCGAAATCGATCCAGCCGGCGCCGGGCAGGTAGACCGTGGCCCAGGCATGGGTGGCGCCGGCGCCGAGGAAGTCGCCCTCCGCCAGCGGGTCGAGCTGGGGCGTGTAGAGATAGCCGGTGACGAAGCGCGCGGCGAAGCCCAGCTCGCGCACCGTCTCCATGAACAGCAAAGCGAAGTCCCGGCAGGTGCCGCTGCCCAGGCTCAGCGTCTCGGCCGGGCTCTGCGTGCCTTCCTCGTAGCGCGCCTTGTAGGCGAGGCGGTCCTTGATGGCCTGGTTGATGGCCATCAGCAGGTCCAGCGTCGGCAGGTGGCCGGAGGCCGGCAGGAACGAGCGGGCGAAGGCTTCCACCGCGCCGCTGTCGGTATAGTGGCGGGTGGAGATGAGCGAGATGTCGAGGCGGTCGTCGCTGGAATAGACGAAGGGGTAGGTGGCGGCGTCCGGCGAGATCAGCCCTTCCAGCGGCGGCACCGGATAGATTTCCAGCTCCAGCACGCTGTCGATGCGCAGCTCGTCCGCGCTCTCCTGGAAGTCCAGCAGGGCGATGGAATTGCCGAACACGTCATAGACGTAGGTCACCTCGGCGATGGGAAACAGCGTGAGGGTGGAATCCAAGAGGCGCAGCCCATGGCTGTCGCGCGGGCGCAGCATCAGCCGATGCTGGCCGAAGGACACCGGCTCCGCATAGCGGTAGTGGGTCTTGTGCTCGACGGTGAGGCGCCTCATGTCGGTCCCGATCCTTCAGCGATGGGCCGGCGGAAGGTCCGCTTGCCCGCTCCCGGCTGTTGCCTCCCGGCCTGTCCCGGCCGGCTTTTCGCCCCCGGCCCGGCGCGCGGCGCGGACCAGGGTGCGTCATCTTAGATCAAACGGCGCGCGATGCAGCCGCCGACCCTCGCCGGCCACCGGGCATTTGCGCCCGGTCTCGCGCCCGAACAAAAAAGCCATGGTCCCGGTGGTCGGGGCCATGGCGTTTCTCGCACCGGCCACGGGGCCGGCGGACGTGAGGGACCGTGCGATGCTCAGGGCACGGTCGGGCCGCGGCCGCGCCGCATGAAGCCCATGACGGCGGAGATCAGGAACAGGATGATCGCCACGTAGAAGATGATCTTGGCGATCTCGATGGCCGTGCCGGCGATGGCGGTGAAGCCGAGCACGGCGGCGATCAGCGCGACCACGAGGAAAGTGAGAGCCCAACTCAGCATGTCCGATACTCCTGTCGTGTTGCGGTTGATATGTTGCGGTCCGCGCCCGGTTCAGGGCCGGCGGCTCCACGGCCGGCGCGATGCGCGGTTGGCTGAGGCGGCTTCCCGCCATTGCGCGAACGAGGTCTGCCCCGGAGCGTCGCGCCACGTCTGGTAGGCGGCGTCATAGGCTCGCGCCTGATCCTGCCGCCATGCCTGATAAGCTTCGTCGAGGCTCCGAAGTTCCGCCTCCCGCCACGCCAGATAGTCGGGGTCGGCGGGCGGGGCGCGGCGGGCGCCGGGCGCGCGGGGGTCGGTCTCGCGGGTGTCGGGCCCGGCGGCGTCGGCGCGCCGTCCGGGGGGCACGCCGTCGTCATGCACCAGCGAGGCGCGCGGGTCGTCATAGTCGCCCTGGCGCTCGAAATGGCCGGGGTCGTTCTTTTCCTGCTCCGCCGGATCGAACACCGCCGACCGGGGCGAAGCGCTGGACACGGCCTCTGACATGCCCGCCTCCAAAGCCTTGCTGAACCTGTGCTGTAGGAACCGCACAGGGGCTTTTCGGGTTCCCGGTCCGAGCCAAGTCGCCGGCATGAAAAAGCGGCGGCGACATCATGGAACAAACGTTCAGGAACGGCGTTTCTTCACAACTGTACGGTAGAAGGAGAGCACCATGGCCGCTTCGCGCACGCCCGGAACCGGGACACCGCACCGCGATCAGGGCGCGGGGCAGGTCATCTGGCCGGCGGGGGCTGTCCCCCATGGCTACGACCAGTGCGAATTTTCTCCCGAGCAGTGCACGCGAGATTTCGCGCGGCCCCGTCGTCCGCGCGAGGCGGACGAGGAACGGCGGCAGCTTCGCGTGGCGCACGCCGCCATCGGCGAAGGGCAGAGCGAGAGTGCGGTCGGCAATGTGGACGAGAAATGGGACGCCGAGGACGGTCCGTCCGTCAACGGCGCATCGCGTCTTTACAGGGATTGAGGCCATGGCGCGCGCGGCGGGGCGGTGCGAGGCGGGGAGGTCCGGTGCACGGACGTCTCTTGCAAGGCGCTGCCGAGCCGTGGCAGAGCTTGAGGCTGAAGTCTTCGGTCGAAATTTTACAGCAGGCGGGCAGTCACGATGCGCACGCAGCGCCCGGATCGTCTTATGACGCAAGACCAGAGAGAGGGAGGCGGCATGAAAGCGCCTCATCGTCGAGACATTTCGGCGCGGCAGGATTTGCTGGGCAAGGAGCTGCGACAGCTCTTCGACGACTATACCCAGGAAGACATGCCCGACGAACTGCTGAAGCTGGCCGCCCAGCTCCAGGGTGCGTTCGAGCGCCCGGCCGCTCCGGCGACGCCGGCGGCCGGGCCTGGCGAGGGCACCGCCAAGGACCCTGCGAAGGACCCTGCCGCCGCGCAGCCGTCCGATCCCGAAGTCGCCTGAGCACCGCGCCTGACCGCGACGTCGGCTGACGTCGCGCGAGGGGACGCGCGGGCGAGCCATGGGCGACGCCTGACGCAACGCGATGCCAGCCGGCGCAGAGCCCGGCTGGCCTGAGGCCGCGCCGGGACGCGCCGAGAGCCGGGCGCCGAGAGCAGGCTCCAAAGATCTGCCCCCACAGATTGGGCCCCCAAAGACTGGGCCCCGAGGATTCGGACCGAGAGCCGATCCGAGCTCCGCGCCCGGACGCCCGAGGGGCGCCAAGCCCCAAGCCCCGATCACCGCCAGGCCCCGATCAGCTTCACGGCTGGCTCGCCGCCACGGCCGGATCGCCACACGCTCCGATCACCACCAAGCTTCGACCACCGGCGGATCCCGCCAGGGCCGTTCGGCCCCGCGTCCGCGAGGCGCCCGCCGGGATCGCGTCCGGACGCTTTCGCCCAAGGTCGCGCTCAGGCGGGGGGGCACGCGGTCGTCGGCACCCAGACGGGTCCGCCGGCGTTCCGCTCCCCCCCTCCGCCGGTCGTGGCCGAGGGGGCAGAGCCGCGCCGGGGCGTCCTCGTCCGGCCCGCCTCGGAGCCCCGCCGGCGGCGAGGGCGTCCGAAAAGTTATGGGCGGGGGGGCATTCCATCAGGTCATGAGCGAGCTATTGAGCGGGGCGATTCTGCCCGCTGCGCGGCGGTGCGCGCTGCTTCGCGTCGGTGCGCGGCCCTCGCATGTGCCACACATGCCGGCGCGGCCCGTCCGGGCCGGCGCAACGCCTTGCGGGGCAAAGGGTCGCGGGCGCGGGGCGGTCGCGGTGTCACAAATGGGGAATTTCAGGTCGATGCGCGGATGCGGTGTCGCATCGCGCCGGCGGCTCAGCTGCGCGCGGCGGAGAGCGCCAAGGCGTCGGTTTCCACCACGTCGGAGGTGCCGTCGGCGCCCATCAGGGTGAGCAGCTTGGCGCGGGCGCGGTTGACCCGGCTCTTGATGGTGCCGAGCGCGCAGCCGCAGACCTCGGCCGCCTCCTCGTAGGACAGGCCGGCGGCGCCCACCAGCACCAGCGCCTCGCGCTGGTCGGTGGGCAGCAGCTCCAAGGCTTCCTTCAGGCTGGTGAGGGTGACCGCCCATTCCTGCGCCGGACCCATGTTGGAATCCTGCTGGGCCAGCGTGGCCATGCCGTCGTTCTCGCGCCGGCGCTTGCGGATCTCGGTGTAATAGGTGTTGCGCAGGATGGTGAACAGCCACGCCCGCAGGTTCGTGCCCGGATCGAATTTATCGATGTTTGACAGGGCCTTGAGCAGGGTCTCCTGGACCAGGTCGTCGGCTTCCGTGCGGTTCCGGGTCAGCGAGCGCCCGAAGGCGCGCAGGGCCGGCAGGAACTCGAGCACCTGGGTCCGCAAGTCGTTTCCGCCGGGCACGTCTGTCTTTCGAGGCAAGTCCATGGGGCGTCCGATATCCGCTTCCTCTGGATGATACATGCCCGCCCCCCATCGCGAACGAGGGGGTCATACCCCCGGCCACGCCAATGCTGACGCCACCTGGATCGCAGCTGGGACAGCCACGTCATCCCTTCCGTGAAGAGTTCAACGTCAGCTCGGCGGATAAGGTTCCCGTGCCCTCTCACACAGTCACGTTTGGCAGGCCGCTTGGTAAATGGCGGCTTGCCGGCCGGGGAAAGGAAAAGCGGCTTGCGCCGCTTCCCCCTAGGAGCGGTCGGTATTGCTGCCGGAATGCGAGGCCTGGCCGCCTTTCTGGCCGGCCTGGGAGGCCAGCGAGCGGTCGCGGGAGAAGCTGCGATCCTCGTCGGCGACGCTCTGGCCGCCCTTGCGCCCGGCGGCGGAGGCCAGTTCCCGGTTCTGCGAAAAGCTGCGCTTTTCCGCCGGGACGCTCTCGCCGCCCTTGCGCGCGATGGCCCGTTGCTTCTCCGCATCCATCGCCGCGAACCCCCGGTTGGATGCTCCCTTTGCGCGGGTTTCTGCCATCTCCTTAGCTCCTCGGTGCTGGGTCAGCCGTTGTTGACTTCCCTGGCACAACGAAGCGGGATGGCTCCGGTTCCGACCGGCAAATGCGAAGCGGCGCCAAACGGTTCGGGCTTGGCGCCGGAATGGTATCTCGGGGTAGCTCAGGCGTTTCCGGCGACGAGGCGCGCCGCCACCAGGTCCTCCAGCGCCGCGCCCACCGACTTGAACAGCGTGACCGCGGCGGCGTCCTGCCGGCCGGACACGCGGCCGGCGCACAGATCGTGCAGGTCGCCGCGCAGGCGCTCGGGCGACCAGGCGCCGGCGGCAATGGGCTGGAGCAGGTCGCCGGCCTCCGCCAGCGTTCCCGCCGCCGTGTCCACATAGACCTGCGCCTTGGCCACCAAGGCGTCGTCGCTCTCGCGCATGGCCGGGGTGAAGGCGCCGACCAGGTCCACATGGGTGCCCGGCCGCACGTCGGCGCCCAGCACCAGGGGCACGGTGGAGGTGGTGGCGGCGCTGACGATGTCGGCCTCGCGGACGGCGGCGGAAAGGTCGAATACCGCTTCCGCCGCAAGGCCTTGCGCGCGCAGGCCGGCGGCGGCGGCTTCCGCCTTGGCGCCGCTGCGGCCCCATACCAGAATGCGGGTGATCGGCCGCACGCTGGCATGGGCGGCGGCGAGATAGGGCGCCAGATGGCCGGTGCCCACCAGCACCAGGGTGGCGCTGTCCGGCCGGGAGAGGAAGCGCGCGGCCAGCGCCGAGGCGGCCGCCGTGCGCCGGTTGGTCAGCGCCTCGCCGTCGATGATCGCGGCAGGCGCGCCGGTCTGGCCGTCGAACAGCACATAGAGCGAGGAGACCGCGCCGAGCCCGCGCTGGGCGTTGGTGGGGAAGACGTTGACCATCTTGACGCCGATCGCCTGCCCGCGCTGCCAGGCCGGCATGGTGAGCAGGTGCGCCGGGGCACCGGGCTGGCCCACCTCATAGGCGGCGCGCACCGGCGCCTCGACCGTGCCGGCGGCGAACGCCCCGGCCAGGGCCTCGATCAGGCGCGGAAACGCCAGGGCGCGATGCACGTCGTCGGCGGCATGGAAACGCATGGGCAGTCCTCTTAGGGGGGCGTCTTGAGGGCGGGCGCCGCTCAGTGGCGGACGACGGCAGGGTCTACCCTCTGATCGCGGGCGGCGGCAACAATCCAGCGCACGAAGGCGGTGACGGCGCCGGTGCCGGCCTTGGCCTCGGGATAGACCACGTAATAGGCCTTCTCGCTGGCCATCGGGCAGTCGAACAGCTCCACCAGCCGGCCGTCGGCGATCTCGTCGCCGGCCAGGAAGCGCGGCACCAGGCCGACCCCGAGGCCGGCCGCGGCGGCCTCGGCGATCATCGAGAACTGCTCGAAGCGCGGGCCGCGGAACGGGCCGGCGTGGCTGGCCTTGGCCAGGGCCAGCCATTCGCTCCACAGGTGCGGGCGGGTACTTTGTTGCAGCAGCGGCACGCCGGCGAGGGCGGCGGGCGTGGTCAAATGGTGGCGGGCGCGCAGCGCCGGGCTGCACACCGGCACCACCTCCTCATCCATCAAATGCTCGCAGATGGCGCCGGGCCACACCGGGTCGCCGTAATGGATGGCGAGGTCCAGCGGCTCGGCGGCGAAATCGAACGGCGCGATGCGGGTGACGAAATTGATCGTGGTGTCGGGGAAGCGGGCGAGGAAGTCCGGCAGGCGCGGCATCAGCCAGCGGATGGCGAAGGTGGGCAGCACGGCGAGTTGGAGGCTGCCGGCGCCGCCGCCATAGGTCATCGCCCGCTGGGTGGCGTCCGACAGCGCCTGGAGGATCTGCCGAACGTCGGCCAGATAAAGCCGCCCGCCGTCGGTCAGCACCACCCGCTGGCGCACCCGCTCGAACAGCTCGATCCCCACCTGCTCCTCCAGGTGCCGGATCTGCCGGCTCACCGCCCCCTGGGTCAGATGCAGCTCCGCCGCCGCCCGGGAAAACGACTGGTGCCGCGCCGCCGCCTCGAAGGCGGTCAAGGTGGGGATCGGGGGCAGAAAACGATGCCGCATCGCGCTCATTCCGAATGCTCATGAGGTCCTGACAATCTATCGCTTGGCAATGGCGCGTGTGAAGGAAATTCTCCGCCAGCCCACGCGCGATCATGACGCGAAGCCATGATATGGCTTCCGATCACGGTCCTGCCGGACACCGACGCCGCGGTCCGTCCGCCCCGGCCGCCGCCTTTGTTTTTGAACCGGGAGCCCCCCATGTCCTCGTTTCCGCGCCCTGGCACCATCGCTGCGGAGGCCCGCGCCATCCTCGACCGCCTCGGCGTTCCGGCGGCGGCGCTCACCGGCGATCTCCCGGTCCGCTCCCCGCTGACCGGCGAGATCATCGCCTCCATCGCCCAGACCGATGCCGCCGGCGCCACCGCTGCCATCGACACGGCGCATGACGCCTTCCTGGCCTGGCGGGCTGTGCCCGGCCCGCGGCGCGGCGAACTGGTGCGCCTGATGGGCGAGGAATTGCGGGCAGCGAAGGCCGACCTCGGGCGCCTCGTCACGCTCGAGGCGGGCAAGATCACCTCGGAGGGCCTTGGCGAGGTCCAGGAGATGATCGACATCTGCGACTATGCGGTCGGCCTGTCGCGCCAGCTCCAGGGCCTGACCATCGCCACCGAGCGCCCGGACCATCGCATGATGGAGACGTGGCACCCCGTCGGCGTGGTCGGCGTCATCTCCGCCTTCAACTTCCCGGTGGCGGTGTGGTCGTGGAATTCCGCGCTCGCTCTGGTGTGCGGCGATTCGGTGGTGTGGAAGCCGTCGGAGAAGACCCCGCTCACGGCGCTGGCCACCCAGGCAATCTTCGAGCGCGCCGCCGCCCGCTTCGGCGGCGTGCCGGCCGGCCTCTCCACGCTGCTGATCGGCGGCAAGGCGGTGGGCGAGGCTCTGGTGGACGACACGCGCGTGCCGGTCGTCTCCGCCACCGGCTCCACCGCCATGGGCCGGGCCGTCGGCCCGCGCCTCGCGGCCCGCTTCGCCCGCGCCATCCTGGAACTGGGTGGCAACAACGCCGCCATCGTCTGCCCGACCGCGGACCTCGACCTGGCGGTGCGCGGCATCGCCTTCGCGGCCATGGGCACCGCCGGCCAGCGCTGCACCAGCCTGCGCCGCCTGATCGTCCATGAGAGCATCTACGACGCGCTGGTCTCGCGCCTGAAGCCGGCCTACGCCTCCGTGAAGGTGGGCGATCCCGGCACCGAGGGCACGCTCATCGGCCCGCTGATCGACAAGGCGGCGTTCGAGGGCATGCAGAAGGCGCTCGACGCGGCCCGCGCCCAGGGCGGCACCGTCACCGGCGGTGATCGCGTCGCGGCCGAGGGGCTGGGCG
This sequence comes from Azorhizobium doebereinerae UFLA1-100, assembly GCF_000473085.1. Taxonomy (GTDB): domain Bacteria; phylum Pseudomonadota; class Alphaproteobacteria; order Rhizobiales; family Xanthobacteraceae; genus Azorhizobium; species Azorhizobium doebereinerae. The sequence goes on along the minus strand of NZ_AXBA01000012.1, from coordinate 32,913 downwards.
AGGCCTATTATGTGCGCCCGGCCATCGTCGAGATGCCCGGCCAGAGCGAGATCGTGCGGCACGAGACCTTCGCCCCCATCCTCTATGTGATGCGCTATTCCGATTTCGACGCCGCCATCGCCGTGCACAACGGCGTGCCGCAGGGCCTGTCCTCCTCCATCTTCACCAACGATCTGCGCGAGGCGGAGCGGTTCATGTCCGCCGCAGGCTCGGACTGCGGCATCGCCAATGTGAACATCGGCCCGTCCGGTGCCGAGATCGGCGGCGCCTTCGGCGGCGAGAAGGAGACGGGCGGCGGCCGCGAGGCGGGCTCGGATTCCTGGAAGGCCTACATGCGCCGGGCCACCAACACGATCAATTACGGCAGCAGCCTGCCGCTGGCCCAGGGCGTCACCTTCGACGTCGGCTGAGCCGTCCCGCGCGTACCCCCGATCAGAGACCTTTGGCCGACGAGGCAGGATCCCATCCGATGACTGAGCTGACATCCCGTACCGGCGGCCAATTGATCGTGGACCAACTGCGTGCCCAGGGCACCGAGCGCATCACCTGCGTGCCCGGCGAGAGCTACCTTGCCGTGCTCGACGCCCTGCATGACGCGGACATCGACGTCCTCGTCTGCCGCAACGAAGGCGGCGCGGCGATGATGGCGGACGCCTATGGCAAGCTCACCGGGCGGCCGGGCATCTGCTTCGTCACGCGCGGCCCCGGCGCCACCAACGCCTCGCACGGCCTGCACATCGCTGCGCAGGATTCGACGCCCCTCATCCTGTTCGTCGGGCAGGTGGAGCGCGGCATGCGCGAGCGCGAGGCGTTCCAGGAACTGGATTACCGGGCGGCGTTCGGCTCCATCGCCAAATGGGTGGTGGAGATCGACGATGCCGCGCGCATCCCCGAACTGGTCAGCCGCGCCTTCCGCGTCGCCATGCAGGGCCGCCCCGGCCCGGTAGTGATCGCGCTGCCTGAGGACGTGCTGGTGGAGACCGCCACGGTGCCGGACGCGCCCTATGTCGCTCCGGCCGAGCCGTTCCCGCATCCGGCCGACGTGGCGCGCCTCGCCGGCCTGCTGGAAGGCGCCGAGCGCCCGCTGGTCATCCTCGGCGGCAGCCGCTGGACCGACGCGGCCTATGCCGGGATGGTGGCCTTCTCCGAGCGCTACCATCTGCCCATCGCCACCTCCTTCCGCCGCGCGCATCTCTTTCCGGCCGACCATCCCAACTATGCGGGCGACGTGGGCATCGGCCTGAACCCGAAGCTCGCCGCGCGGGTGAAGGAGGCGGACGTCCTGATCCTGGTGGGCGCGCGCATGTCGGAGATGCCGTCCTCCTCCTACACGCTCATCGACATTCCGGCGCCGCGCCAGACCCTGGTGCAGGTGCATCCGGGCGCCGAGGAACTCGGCCGGGTCTACCAGCCCGCCCTCGCCATCGAGGCGACGCCCGGCAGCTTCGTGGCGGCGCTGTCCGCCCTTTCGCCCGGCCAGACGCCGCGCTGGGCCGAGGATACCAAGACCGCCCATGCGGACTATCTGGCCTGGACCGAGCAGCCGTCGGCGCTGCCCGGCCCGTTCCAGTATGGCGAGGCCATGCGCCACCTGCGCGACACGCTGCCGCCCGAGGCCATCGTCTGCAACGGCGCGGGCAATTACGCCACCTGGCTGCACCGCTACTACCGCCTGCGGCAGCGCGGCACCCAGCTCGCGCCCACCTCCGGCTCCATGGGCTATGGCGTGCCGGCGGCGGTGATGGCCAAGCGCCAGAAGCCGGACGTGCCGGTGGTCGCCTTCGCCGGCGACGGCTGCTTCCTGATGAACGGCCAGGAATTCGCGACCGCCGTGCAATACGACATCCCGATCATCGTGGTGGTGGTGGACAATGGCATGTACGGAACCATCCGCATGCACCAGGAGCGCGAATATCCCGGCCGCATCTCGGCGACGCGGCTGAAGAATCCGGATTTCGCAGCTTACGCCCGCGCCTTCGGCGGCCATGGCGAGACGGTGGAACGCACCGAGGATTTCGCCCCCGCCTTCGCCCGCGCCGTGGCCAGCGGCCTGCCGGCCATCCTGCACTGCAAGCTCGATCCGGAAGCCATCACGCCCATGACCACGCTGACGGCGATCCGCACGGCGGCGCTCGCCCGCCAGGGAGCCTGAGCCGATGGCCGAGGCGCATTATGACGTGGTGATCGTCGGCGGCGCGGCGGTGGGCAGCTCGGTCGCCTATCATCTGGCGGCCGACCCCGGTTTCACCGGCTCGGTGCTGGTGCTGGAGAAGGACCCGACCTACCAGCGCTGCGCCTCGGCGCTGTCGGCGGCATCCATCCGCCAGCAATATTCCACGGCCATCAATGTGGAGATTTCGCTCTACGGCATCTCCTTCCTGCGTGACATCGGCAGCCATCTCGCCGTGGACGGCGAACGCCCGGACATCGGCCTGCACGAGGGCGGCTATCTTTTCCTGGCGACCGACAGCGGACGTCCGGCGCTGGAGGCGGGCCACGCCGTCCAGGCGCGCCTCGGCGCCAATATCGCCCTGCTGACCCCGACCCAGCTCCAGGGCACGTTTCCCTGGCTTTCCACGGCGGACCTCGCCGCCGGCTGCTACGGCCGCTCGGGCGAGGGCTGGTTCGATGGCTATGGCCTGATGCAGGCGTTCCGCCGCAAGGCGAGGTCCCTCGGCGTCACCTATCAGGCGGCCCAGGCGGTGGACGTGGTCCGCGACGGCGGGCGCATCACCGGCGTGGTGCTGGCGGATGGCACGCGCATCTCCTGCGGCGCCGTCGTGAATGCGGCCGGGGCCGGCGGCCCGGCGCTCGCCAAGGCGGCGGGCATCGAGATCCCGGTGCACAACAAGAAGCGGATGATCTTCACCTTCCGCTGCCCCGACCCCGTGGAGCGCTGCCCCCTGGTGATTGATCCCACCGGCGTCTACTGGCGGCCGGAGGGGGAAGGCTTCCTGTGCGGGCTCGCCCCGCCGGACGAGGAGGACCCCGACAGCACGGATTTCGACGTGGACGTGGGCTTCTTCGAGGAGCGCATCTGGCCGGTGCTGGCCGGGCGCGTGCCGGCTTTCGAGCGTATCCGGCCCGGCCGGGCCTGGGCCGGGCACTACGACATGAACGCGTTCGACCACAACGCCATCGTCGGGCCGGCGCCGGATCTGTCGAACTTTTACTTCGCCAACGGCTTCAGCGGCCACGGCTTGCAACAATCCCCGGCGGTGGGCCGCGGGATCGCCGAGCTCATCGTCCACGGCCGCTTCACCACCCTCGATCTGGCGCCGCTGCGCTTCGCGCGCATGGCCGAGAACGACCCGGTGCTGGAACTGAAGGTGGTGTGACCGGGGCCGGCGGCCCCCGCTGGAAAAGCGAGGGCGCCCGGCGCCTCACCCGCGGCCGACGAACGGCATCTTGGTGGCCATCACGGTGATGAACTGCACGTTGGCGTCCAGCGGCAGGTTGGCCATGTAGACCACCGCGTCGGCCACGTGCTTGGCGTTCATCACCGGCTCCGGCTTCAGGGAGCCGTCGGCCTGGATGATGCCGGCCTTGATCCTCTGGGTCATTTCCGTCTCGGCATTGCCGATGTCGATCTGGCCGCAGGCGATGTCATAGGCGCGGCCGTCCAGCGAGGTGGACTTGGTCAGCCCGGTGATGGCGTGCTTGGTGGCCGTGTAGGGCGCCGAGAACGGGCGGGGCGCGGTGGCGGAAATGGAGCCGTTGTTAATGATGCGGCCGCCGCGCGGCTCCTGGTCCTTCATGATGCGGAAGGCTTCCTGCGTGCACAGGAACGGGCCGGTGAGGTTGGTGTCCACCACCTTCCGCCACTCCTGCACCGTCAGGTCTTCCAGCGGCACGCCGGGCGCGCCGGTGCCGGCGTTGTTGAACAGCACGTCCACCCGGCCGAAGCGGTCCCGCACCGTGCCGAACAGCCGCGCCACCTGGTCGGGATCGGTCACATCCGTCGGCACCGCCAGCGTTTCGGCGCCGATCTCCTTGGCGACGGATTCGAGCGCATCCGCTCGCCGGCCGGCCAGGGCCACCGTATAGCCGGCTTCCGCGAGACCCAGGGCCACGGCCTTGCCGACGCCCGAGCCCGCCCCCGTCACGATCGCGATTTTTCTGGTCATGCGCGTATCCTCCAAATCGTTTTAGATCAGGAGACGATGCCGTTGCCAACCGCCGGGACGGCTGTGCTCCAGCTTTTTTGGATCCGGAATCGGGAGGAAAAACCCTTGCCGCGCCTCAGCTTCGCCGCAGGGCCGGCGAGGCGGGGACGCGGTGCCGCTCAGTCGGAGGCGCGGGCGGTGAGGGCGTCGAAGTCGATATAATGGCCGGCGCGGTCGCGCTTGGAGGCGAGATAGCGCACGTTCTCGGCGGTCGGGCGGCCGAGCACGCGGCGGTCGGCCACCACGTCGATCCCGGCTGCCTTCAGCGCGGCGATCTTCTGCGGATTGTTGGTGATGATCTCCACCGCCGCGACCCCGAGCTGGCGCAGCATCTCCGCCGCGAAGTCGAACCGCCGCTGGTCGAGGTCGAAGCCGAGCGCCGCGTCGGCCTCATAGGTGTCGAAGCCCTGCGACTGGAGCTGGTAGGCGCGCATCTTGTTGGCGATGCCGTTGCCCCGGCCTTCCTGGTCCAGATAGAGCAGGATGCCGCCGCTGGAGCGCGCCATGCGCTGCACCGTGTCGCGCAACTGGTCGCCGCAATCGCACTTCAGCGAGCCGAACAGGTCGCCGGTGAGGCAGGCGGAATGCAGCCGCACCGGGACGGCCTGCGTCAGGTCGGGCTTGCCCACCACCACGGCCACCTGGTCGCGCAGGCCTTCGCCGCCGCGGAACACGACGAATTCCGTATCCACGGCCCCTTCCAGAGGCACTGGCGCGCGGCCGACCACATGCAGGGAGCGTACCTGCTCGCTGTGGAAGGCGGCGATGTCCTCCTTCTCCACCCGGAGAAGATGGGGAAGGGCGTCGCCGGCGATGGGGGTGACGACGGCGGCCGGGAGCAGCAAAGCGAAGCCGAGAAGTTCCAGGGCGGCCCGGTCGAGCGGGGTCGCCAGCGCCACCGGCGCGTCGATGCGTCCGTCGATGCGCAGCGCCAATGTCTCGATGCGGGCGAGGTCCATGTCGGGCAGCGCGATGGAGCCGGCGCAGGAGCGCGGCGCGCCGATCCGCGTCAGGCGCGGCGCGGGCAGCACAAGGCGGCCCAGCCCCGGCCCAAGAGCGGTGAAACCTTCAGCGATGCCAGCATCCAGCGCTTCGACGCCGATGACGAGCAGGGCCTGATCCTCGAACCCGATGACGACGGGACGCCCGGAGCGCAATTCCGCTATGGCGCGCTCGACGGCCGTCTGCGTGGCACCGAAGGAGAGACCAGGTATTTCCACAGGTGGAGACATGAGAGCCTCACGATACGCTGAAAATCAGGGGTTTGACAGTGGGGCGTGCCGCTAAAGCCGCCGGAAATGATGTTCCATCTTAATTTGCACGAACGCGCACTGTGCAACCCATCCGGGGTGACTGCGGGTCCGTAACCTTGCTAAGCGTCATCATGTTCCGGCTTAACCCCCCTTCGTCCCATACGGTGAGGCTTCGCTCATGGATGACCGCAGCATGGATTTGGGGACGATCCTGGCCGAACTCAATGCCTCTCCCGCATTCGTGGTCGGGCAATTGGGACAGTCGCTGGACGGGCGCATCGCGCTGCCCTCGGGCGAATCCAAATACATCAACGGCCCGGCGGGGCTGGATCACATCCACCGCCTGCGGGCGATGGTCGATGCGGTGATCGTGGGCGTGGGCACCGTGCTGGCGGACGATCCCCTGCTCACCGTGCGGCGCGTGCCCGGCCGCAGCCCGGCGCGGGTGGTGATCGATCCCTCCGGCCGGCTGCCGCCGGACGCCCGCTGCCTCGCGGACGATGGCGTGCGGCGGCTCGTGGTGCGACGCCCTGCCGCAGAGCTCAAGTTGCCGGCGCACCCCGCCGGCATAGAGGTCGTCGTGGTGGGAGGGGCCGACGGCCCGCTGGCGCCGCAGGCGATCCTCGACGCGCTCCGCGCCCGCGGGCTCGCCCGCATCCTGGTGGAAGGCGGGCCGCGCACGCTCTCGGCCTTTCTCGATGCCGGCTGCATGGACCGCTTCCATATCGTCGTGTCCCCGGTCATCCTGGGCAGCGGACGGGCCGCCCTCGATCTCGCGCCCATTGCCAGCCTGAGGCAGGCGCTGCGGCCGGCGACAGCCGTCCATGTGTTCTCGGACGGCGACGTGTTGTTCGCGTGTGATCTACGCCGAAGCGCAGGCGGGGAGGGAGCCCATGACGACGCAAATCGTGCCTTATGCTCGACCGGCTAGGTGGATCCATTGGCTCACGGCGCTCGCCGTGCTGTTCGTGATCCCGGCCGGCATCGCCATGATGAACCTGCCTTCGGGGCCGGCGCAGGACCGCCTGTTCGACCTGCACCGATCCGTGGGCATCCTGATTCTCACCCTTTCGGTTCTGCGCGTGGCGGTGCGGGTCGCCCTCGGCACGCCGCCACGCCCGGAGGGCATTCCCGACTGGCAGTGGCGCGCGGCCAATTCGGTCCACCATCTGCTCTATGCGCTGATCTTCATCATGCCGCTGCTGGGCTGGGCCTCGTCCTCGGCCTTCGGCGCGCAGGTCAGCGTGTTCGGCTTGTTTACCTTGCCGAACCTCGTGCCGAAGAACGAGGCCATGTCGGATCTGTACGGCAACATCCACGCCTATCTCGGATTCTTCATGACGCTCCTGGTGCTCGCCCACATCGCCGGCGGGCTCTATCACGGCATCATCCGGCGCGACGGCGTGCTGTCGCGCATGCTGCCCGGCCTCAGCCGCTGAACCTCCACACCGTCTAGCGCCGCTGGGGGGATGTCTTCGGCCAGGCGAGAAGGTCCGCATGGCCGATGCGGCACTGCCGGGCCTCCTGCCGGGCTTCGAGCCAGGCGTCGAGCCGCGCGGGCGGGACGAAGCCCGTCTCACCCGCCGCGTCGGCGGTGCCCGTGGCGAGCGCCGCCATGAGGCGGCGGTCGGCGGCATCGGCGGCGTCGAGCAGCCAGGGGCTGTCCTGCACGCGGGTCTCGTAGCCATGCTGGTGGAAGGCATGCAGCAGCAGGTCGGTGGCCACATCGCCGGCGGCGGGGCCAAAGCCCTTGTCGCGTCCCTGATGGGTGCGGAAGGCTGCGGCAACGGCGGCGTCGGTGGCATGGGGCGGGGCCCAGTCGTTGCGCCCGTCGCAGGTGAGCACGGTGAAGAACACCGCCTGCGCCCGCGCCACCGCCGCCGTGAAACGCTCGATCCAGGCGGCGGACGCGAGGTCGAAGAAGGCGGAGGCCGTGACCAGATGCGGCGCGCGGGAGGCGGCCGCCTCCGGATGGGCGGACAGGTCCACCAGTTCCACGGTGACGTGGATGTGCTGCGCCCCCCGGGTGAGGAACAGGCCGCTGCCTTCGATTTCGGCCTCGTCCGCCCAGGCGGCGAGCGCGCTGCCCGCCGCCGCCAGCAGCTCGGGGTCGTGATCGAGCAGATGCCAGCTTTGCAGCGGGCCGAGATAGGGGGCGGTGGCGCGCAGGTTGGCGCCCGTTCCGGCGCCCACATCCACGACTCGCACGGGGCTCTGGCGGGTCAGGTGATCCCCGAGAAGGCGGGCGAGGCTGGTATCGCGTGCCCGCAGGTCGGCATGCTCGCGCAGGGCGAGCCAGTCGGTGGAGAAGCCGCTCATGCCGTCACCGCGTGGCGCACGGCGCGCAATGCGGCGGCGATGCGTGCCGCCGTGTCGTCCCAGGTGGGCAGGGCGCGACCGGCAAGGGCCGCGGCATCCGCCAGCCGGCGGCGTTCGGCCGGCGCAGCCAGCAGGGACCGCAGCGCGGCAGCCAGGGCCGCCGTGTCGCCGGGCGGGACCTTGAGGGCCGCGCCGTCCGGCACCGTCTCGCCGGCTGCCCCGCCGGTGGTGCAGATCATCGGCAGGCCGCGGCGCAGGGCATCGGCCAGCACCATGCCGTAGCCTTCGTAAAGCGAGGGATGAACGAACAGGTCGCAGGCCGCATAGGCCGCTTCCAGCGCCTCGGGCGCGACCGCGCCATGAAGGGTGACGCGATCGCCCAATTGATGACGCGCGATGCGGGCCCGCACCTCCGCCACCGTGTCGGGCGCGAAACCGAGGCCGCCGATGATGGTGAGCTGCCAGCGGAGATCACGGGCCTGCGCCAGTGCCTCCACAAGGCCCGCGTAATTCTTGCGCGGGATGACCGATCCGACGGCGAGAAGGCGCGGTGGGTCGCCGTCCGCCGCCGCGCGGGGCGCGGGGGCGACGCCGGGCTCGGCGATGGTGAGGCGGTGGGGAGCGACGTCGTAATGGGCCGTCAGATCCCGCCCCGTGGCGGGGCTGGTGGCGATGACCCCGGCGCAGGCGGAGAGCGCCGCCCGCTCGCTCGCCGCGAAGCGGGCCTTCTGCCCGTCGGAGAGCCCGGCCTCACGGGCCAGCGGGTGGTGGATCAGCGCGACCACCGGCTGCTCCAGCGCCCGCAGCATGTCCGCCGGCAGCACGCCGAGGGCGAGCCCGTCGATCAGCAGGACACTGTCCGGCGGCGCGGCGCGGAGGTGCCGCGCCGTGGTATCGAGGTCGGCAGGGTCGGCAAAGGGAAAGGCCGGGGGCAGCGCCAGCGGCGCGATCGCGACCCCTTGCCCGGGGAGGGCCTTGAGCACCGCGCGGTCGTAGGCATAGCCGCCCGTGGGCGTGTCGAGCGTGCCGGGAAAGGCCAGGATTGCCCTCATGCGCCGATGGGTCCTTCGAACCAGGCGCGGGCCGCATGGGATTCGTGCAGGGTCACGCGCAGCCGGGACAGCCGGTCGCCTCCGGTGCCGAGACGGCCCTCGCGCGCGGCCGCCGCCATGGCATCGAAGATGTGCCGGGCAACCACTTCGGTGGTGGTGTTGCGGCCGGCGAAGGCGGGTTCGTCGTCGAGGTTGCGGTAGTTGAGCGGGCCCAGCACCGCCTTGAGCGCCTCGGTGGCCCGGCCGATGTCCACCACCACGCCCTCGGGCGTGAGGTTCTCGCTCATGAAGGCGACATCCACCACGAAGGTCGCCCCGTGCAGCGCCTGGGCGGGGCCGAAGAGGCCGCCCTTGAAGCTGTGGGCGATCATGATGTGGTCCCGGACTTCCACCGCATAAAGCGGGCCGCTGGCAAGGGGGGCGTTGGGCAAGAGGGCACTCCGGCGGACGATGGACAGGGAAGCGGCTCAGGAATAGCGCACGACTGTGGCGACGCCGGGCGGGCCGTCCCCCAGGATACGCTCCAGCGCATCCGGCAGATCGGCGAACGCCACTTCCTCGGTGATGAGCGCATCGAGGCGCGGGTCGGCGAGCAGATCGAGGGCCTTGGCGAGGCGCCGCTTCAGCGGCCAGCGCGGGGCGCGGGGCGCCGGCACGGCGCCGACCTGGGAGGAGATCAGCCGCAGCCGCTTGGCGTGGAAGTTGCCGCCGAGCGCCACCGTCACGGGCGCGTCGCCATACCAACTCACTTCCACCAGGCTCGCCTCCATGGCGCAGCAGGCCAATGCCGCGGCGAGCCCTTCCGAACAGGCGCTGGTGTGGAACACCACGTCCGCCTCGCCCGCCGCATCCGCCCGGTCGGTGAAGCGTGCGCCGAACGCCCGCGCCAGGGCGCCGCGAGCCGGGTCAGGATCCACCGCCACCACCTCGGCTCCCGGCAGGCCGGCGGCGAGGAAGGTGATGAGCAGCCCGATCAGTCCCGCCCCGACCACGATGATGCGGTCGCCAGCGCCAGCGCCGCTGTCCCAGAGCGCATTCAGCGCGGTCTCCATGTTGGCCGCGAGCGTCGCCCGGCGGGCGGGCACCGCCTCGGGCACCAGCACCACGTCGTCCCGCTTCACCACGAAGCGGTCCTGGTGGGGATGCAGCACGAAGACGTTGCGGCCGAGGAAGCGTGGCCCGCCGGCCTCCACCTGCCCGACGCTGCAATAGCCGTATTTCACCGGGAAGGGGAATTCGCCATCCTGCATGGGCGCGCGCATGCGCTCCCTGTGGCACGGGCCGACAAGGCCGGAGAAGACGAGCCGCTCCGTCCCCCGGCTGAGCGCGCTCCATTGCGCTGCCACCAGCAGTTCATCAGGGCCCGGAAGAGGAAGATCCTCACGGCGAAGATCCGCGCGGCGCGGCCCGACGTACCAAAGGGCACTCGCTGAAGAGTGAGCTTGAGCCAAGCGTTCGCGTGCGGATTGTGCTTCCATTCGGACACCTTCCTGAGAGTATCGCCTCACTGCCCGTTCCCCCGAATTCCGCGCCAGGGATCCGCAATGCCGTCACGGCCGATGTCGAAGCGCCGGGGTGTGTCCCGGCCCAGTGCCACTGCGCAGCATGCACATGTGTTACGTCAAGATCCTGAAACGGCCGAACACGATCCCGTTGTTTTTCACGGATCACCCTCGCTGGCCGGCCGCCGGCTGCTCGTCCTGGCGCTCAACCTTGCCACCTGGGCGGCGATCGGGCTCGTGGCGGCGCATCTGGCGGGGCTGGCCGGCTGGCGGGTGGCGGACATCCTCCTCTTCCTCTGCGTGCTCATGGCAACGCCCTGGATCGCGATTGGTTTCTGGAACGCCGCCATCGGCCTTGTCCTCGCCCACGTGGCGCGCGGCGGCGTGGAGGTTGCCGCCCCCTTCCTGCGCGGCGCGCGCGAGGAGGGCCGCGTCGCCGGCCGTACCGCCATCCTGATGACGCTGCGCAACGAGGACCCGGCGCGGGCGGTGGCGCGTCTGAAGGCGGTCAAGGCGGACCTCGACGCCACGGCGCACGGGCTCCAGTTCGACTATTTCCTGCTCAGCGACACGTCTCGGCCCGACGTCGCCCAGGCCGAGGAAGCGGAGGTGGCGCGCTGGTGCGAGGCGGACGCCGGCCGGCGCATCCACTACCGGCGTCGCGATACCAACGAAGGCTTCAAGGCCGGCAACATCCGCGACTTCTGCGAGCGATGGGGCGCGGACTATGACTACATGCTGCCGTTGGACGCGGACAGCGTGATGGGGGCGTCCGCCATCCTCGCCATGGCGCGCATCCTGGACCGGCATCCGCGCATCGGCATCCTGCAAAGCCTCGTGGTGGGCATGCCGAGCGCCAGCGCCTTTGCCCGCATTTTCCAGTTCGGCATGCGGCACGGCATGCGCTGCTACACGCTGGGGGCAAGCTGGTGGACCGGCGATTGCGGCCCGTTCTGGGGGCACAACGCGCTGGTCCGCGTGAAGCCGTTCCATGCCGCCTGCCACCTGCCGGTGCTGCCCGGCCGCCCGCCGCTCGGCGGGCCGATCCTCTCGCACGACCAGGTGGAGGCGGTGCTGATGCGCCGCGCCGGCTACGAGGTGCGGGTGATGCCGGTGGAAGGGGAGAGCTATGAGGAGAATCCTCCCACCATTGCCGAATTCGTGGCCCGGGACCTGCGCTGGTGCCTGGGCAACATGCAGTATCTGCGTCTCCAGGGCCTGTCCGGCCTGAAGCCGGTGAGCCGTTTCCAGTTGCTATGGGCGGTGCTCATGTTCGCCTGCGTTCCCGCGGTGCCCGTCGCGCTCGCCGTGCTGCCGTTCGCCGCTGCCGGATTGAGCGCCGAGGCGGCCGAGGCGCTCGGGCCGGAAACCGCATGGTTCTATGGCGGCCTGCTGCTGCTGGGGCAGTTCCCCAAGCTCGCGGGGCTGCTCGACGTGGCGCTGACGCGCGGCGGCGTGGCCGCCTACGGCGGGCCGGTCCGCTTCCTCGCCTCGGCGCTGCTCGAAATGACGTTCTCGCTGCTGCTCGGGGCCATCACGGCGCTGGCCACCACGCGCTTCCTGGTGGGGCTTACCCTCGGCAGGGTCAGGGCGGGCTGGAACGGGCAGGTGCGCGATGCCCATGCCCTGTCATGGGCCAGCGCGTGGCGGGGCCTGTGGGGCCAGACCCTGTTCGGCCTCCTGGTCGGCGCCGCCCTGGCCGTCTGTGCGCCGGCCCTGCTGTTCTGGACGGCGCCGCTGCTGGCGGGGTGCTGGCTGGCGGTGCCGTTCGCGGTGGTCACCGCCGACCCGCGCACGGGCGCATGGCTGGCGGCGCGCGGCCTCTGCGCCATTCCGGAGGAGCGGCGCATGCCGCTGATCCTGCGGCGCCTCGCCGGTCCCGACACGCGGGACCACCTGGAGCAGGCGGCTTAGGCTGCGCGGCCACCGGGACGGCCACCGGACATGAAAACGGGCGGCCTCCCGGCCGCCCGTTTCGTCTTGCTCGTGTGTCTCGTCTTGAGCTGATGCGGCGTCGGGCTCAGCGGCGGAAACCGCCGCCGCCGTGGAAACCACCGTAGCCCCCGCCACCGAAGCGGTCGCCGCCGCCATAGGCGCGCTGGCTGCTCCAGTCCCGGGCCTGGCGTTCGCTGTCGAGGCCGCTCATGTCCGCGGAGCGGTCCACCGGCTGCCAGCTGTTCCCCGACCGCTGGCTCCAGCCGGAGCCGTCGTGCTGGTAGATGTTGCCGTTGTGGTCCGTGTAGACGTTGCCATTGTTCCAGGCGACCGAGTTTCCGGTGTGCTGGTTGGTGGCGACGCCCTTGCTGTCCACATTCACCTGGCCGTCCACGCGGGTCGCCGTGGTCTGCGAGGCATGGGCGGTGCCGGTGGTGGTGTTGTAGCCCGCCGACTGCCGGCCGGCGGCCGCATTGCCGGTATAGGCATTGCCCACCGTGCCGGCGCGGGCCGCCTCGGTGGAGCCCGTGGCCGGGTTGTGTTCCACGCCCTCACGGCCGGCGGCATAGTTGCCCGTGTAGGCATTGCCCTCGACGCCGGCGCGGCCGGCCCCGGAGGCGCCCGTATAGGGATTGTGGTAGCTGCCTTCACGCCCGGCGGCGTAGTTGCCGGTGTAGGGGTTGAAGGCAGCGGCCGAGCGGCCCTGGAAATCGGTGCCGCGGGCGGTGGTGCCGGCGACGCCGCGCGCGCCCCACTCCGTCCCGTACGGCGTCGTGCCCCAGGCGTGGCCGACCACCGCGTCGCCGCCCCAGCGCCCGTAGACGTTGGCGGCGTTGACGTTCACATAGCCCCAATGGCCGCCCCACGGTCCGGCGCCCCAATAGGGACCCCAATAGGGCGTGACCGCCGCGCCCCAGGCCCAGCCGGCGGCGAAGCCGAAGCCGAAGCCCACCGCCGAGCCGACGGAGAAGCCGGCGCCGTAGCCATAGGTGGCCGGGCAGCCGTACCAGTAGGTGCCCACATAGCCGTTGCAATAATAGCCGGTGCCGTAGACCACCGTGCCGCCGGGCTGGACGATGACGCCCATGTAGCCGGGGGTGTAGCCCACCACGACCGTCTCCGGCTGCACCGAATAGATGCGGACGTAGGTGACGTAGGAGATCGGCGAGGTGATCGGGATCGTATAGATCACCTCCGGCACGAAGGTTGCCACCTTCCACGGCCCCATGGGGCTGGCGGCGACGAACCACACGCCCTGCGAGACCATGTAATAGGTGCCGCGATCCACCTGGATCACGGGCTGGGGCGTGTTGACCGCATATTTCAGCACCGTGCCGGGAATGGCGACGAACTTCGGCTCGCCGTCATAGCTCACCTTGGCGGTGGTGGTTTTCTTCACCGTGGCGGTCTGCGGGATGGTGGCGGCGATCGCCGCCTCCTTGGCTTGCGGCGTGCCGGCCACCGACACCAGGACGTTCGCCTTGGGATCGTTGGTCGAGATCTTGGCGAAATCCGCCGGAAGGGCGTCGTTCGCCACGTAGCTCCAGGCCCCGTCCAGGCTGGTGGAGCGGAACCAACGGCCGGAGATCAGCACGTAATAGGCATTGGAATTGGGGTCCATGAACACCGCATGGTCCGCATTCTTCATGCTCATCAGCTGGGTGCCGTCCACCGGCAGCAACTCGGGCTGGCCGTTGGTCTGGATCAGTTCCGTCGGCTCGGTCGCGACGCGGATCGCCGGCGGGGGCGTGACCGGCTTGCCGTCCTGCGACAGCAGCGGGTCGGCCTTCTGCGTCTTGACGGCGGCCTTGGCCGCGGCCTGGAGCGCCTGGGGCACCTGCGGCGTCACCACCCAAGGGCCGGCGAGGCTGGGGGCTTCATACCAGGCGCCGGCTGCCTGGAGGTGGAAAGTGCCGGCGGCATCCTTCAGCAGCAGGGGCTGGGTGTTGATGACGCGCTGGAACTCGCGCGCGCCGTCCACCGGCCGCAGCACGGGCTGGCCGGCGACGGGCACCAGGATGGTCAGCGTGCTGACGAAGACGATCTTCGGGGGCTCGTTCTGCACCGGCTGCGTGCGCAGGTCGGCGATCTTCTTGTTGACCGCGTAGCTCGCCTGCAACTGCACCAGCGCCACGGTGATGCCGTTCTTGGGCAGCCGCGATTCCAGTGCCTTGCGGACCGCGCCGGCCTGCTGGGGCGCGGTGGCCACGTCCACCGTGTCGACGGCGATGGCTTCCAGGTGGACGAGCCCGGCGCTCTTGTCCACGGTCGCGCGCGCCGTGAAATGGGCATAGCCATAGACCGGAGCGCCGTCCTTCGGCCCGATGGCCAGGGCGGCGCGGCCACCGATGAGGTCGCCTTCCCAGCTCTCGATCTGCGGCTGGTAGAGCTGCAGGCGGTTGTCGCCTACATCGAAATTGCGGGGCCAGGCCAGGCCCGGCGCGCCGATCGGCGCGGACTGCGCGGACTGCGCGGAAGTGCTGGGTTGCTGCGCCCACACCGGGCTTCCGCCCAGCAGCGCTGCAACCAAGCCCAGCGCCAGTGCTTTCTTACCCGTGACGGACGGCATGGAAACCGGCTCCTCATTACCTCCCAGCGGTGGCGAAGCACTATCACGTCACTGGCGCAGCGTCAGCGGGGGCCGGCGTGTCTGCCCGCGCCAAAATTGGCCGGATTGTTGCGGGCTCGAAACAGCGCTCGCTATCTCGCGCGGACAAATCTTGCCGTGCCGGGCATTTCGCGGAGAAACGGCGGTTGCCGCGGGCTGTTACATTTTGAAATACATGGCTGACCCGGCGCGGGCGTCTCGGCCAAGCGGGCAGATTTCTCGGCGGCCCGGCAACTGGCCTGCGGTGCCCGCCGCAGAGGGGCGTTCCCCGGAGGCAGCGCTACCGGCCGCGAATGGGCGCCGCCGGCCGGTGCCGGCATCGGGGGATCATTGCGCTATGCTCGGGCATGCCCTGCAAAGCCGCGCCTTGCCTCGCGCGCGGTTCGCGGCTAAGCCGCGCGCTTGGCGCACGCGGGCAAAGACCCGCCGCGTGGACGGCGCGAGGATGGAATGGCGCAGGACGGTCTCAATTATCGCGATGCAGGCGTGGATATCGACGCCGGCAACCGGCTGGTCGATCTCATCAAGCCGCTGGTGAAAGCCACCGCGCGCCCCGGCGCCGACGCCGACATCGGCGGGTTCGGCGGCATCTTCGATCTCAAGCGCGCCGGCTTTTCCGATCCGCTGCTGGTGGCCGCCACCGATGGCGTCGGCACCAAGCTGAAGATCGCCATCGAAACCGGGCAGCACCAGACCATCGGCATCGATCTCGTGGCCATGTGCGTCAACGATCTGATCGTTCAGGGCGCTGAGCCGCTGTTTTTCCTGGATTATTTCGCCACCGGCCGGCTGTCGCCGGAGGTGGGCGCCCACATTGTCGCCGGCGTGGCGCGTGGCTGCAAGGAGTCCGGCTGCGCCCTCATCGGCGGCGAGACCGCCGAGATGCCCGGCATGTACAAGGACGGCGACTACGACCTCGCCGGCTTTGCGGTCGGCGCGGTCGAGCGCGATGCGCTCTTGCCGCGGCCGGGCGTGGCGGCGGGCGACGTCATTCTCGGCCTCACCTCCTCGGGCGTGCATTCCAACGGCTATTCCCTGGTGCGCCGCGTGGTCGAGCGCTCGGGCCTGCCCTGGGACGCTCCCGCGCCGTTCGCGCCCGAGCGCAGCCTCGGCGCGGCGCTACTGGAGCCGACCCGGCTCTATGTGCAGAGCGTGCTGAAGGTGCTGCGCGGCACCGGCGGCATCAAGGCGCTGGCCCACATCACCGGCGGCGGCATCACCGAAAACCTGCCCCGCGTGCTGCCGCAGGGCACGCTCGCCCGCGTGGACCTGACCAATCTCATCGTTCCGCCGGTGTTCCGCTGGCTCGCCGCAACCGGCGGCGTGGCGCCGGAGGAGATGCTGCGCGCCTTCAACTGCGGCATCGGCATGGCCGTGGTGGTCGCCGCCGAGGACGAGGAGACGGTGGCCGACGCCTTCGGCGATGCGGGCGAATGCGTGGTGCGCCTCGGCACCATCGAGCCCGGCGCGGGCGCGCCCCACGTCACCTATGACGGCGAACTCGCCCTCGGTGCGGCATGAGCGGGCGCAAGCGCACCGCCGTGCTCATCTCCGGGCGCGGCTCGAACATGGCCGCGCTGGTGAAGGCCGCGCAGGATCCTGATTTTCCGGCCGAGATCGCGCTCGTGCTGTCCAACCGCGCCGATGCGGCGGGCCTCGACTTCGCGCGGGAGCACGGCATCGAGACGCTGGTGCTCAGCCACCGGGATTTTGCCGACCGCATCGCGTTCGACGCGGCGCTGGACGCCAATCTGCGCATCGCCGGCATCGAGATCATCTGCCTCGCCGGCTTCATGCGCCTCCTCACCCCCTGGCTGGTGGAGCGCTGGCGCGACCGCATGATCAACGTGCATCCCTCGCTGCTGCCGAGCTTCAAGGGGCTCGACACCCACGCCCGCGCCCTTGGGGCGGGCGTGCGCGTGCATGGCTGCACGGTGCATTTCGTCCGCGCCGAGATGGACGAGGGGCCGATCATCCTCCAGGCCGCCGTGCCCGTGCGCGGCGACGACACGCCGGATGCGCTGGCCGCCCGCGTGCTGGAGCAGGAGCACGTGATCTATCCCAAGGGTCTCGCGCTGCTGGCCTCGGGCCGCCTGAAGGTGGAGAATGAGCGGACCGTCGTGGAGGGCGAGCGCCCGCCCCGCGACGTGCTGGTGGTGCCGCGGGTCTGAGCCTGCGGCGCCCGCGCTTCAGGCGGCAGGATCCAGCCGCACCACGTCCACACGGTTGTCGTGGAAGGCCGCCCCGCCCACCGGCGCCACCGGATCGGCGCCGGTCAGCGAATTGATGCCGCGCCCGCCTTCATGGGCGAAATTCGGGTGGATCTGCTCAGCCACCACGACGCCGCGCCGGAGCCCGTCGAACAGCCGCGCCTGAAGCACCACCGCCCCGCGCGGATTGCGCACCTCCACGCGATCGCCCGCCGCGATGCCGCGCGCCGCAGCATCTTCCGGATGGATGAGCAGCGTCGGCCCACCCTCGCGCTTCATCGAGGTGGGTGTCTCGTTGAAGGTGGAGTTGAGGAAGTTGCGCGCCGGGGCTGTCACCAGACGGAACGGATGCTCCAGCGTCGCCTCCTCGATCACCGCCCAATGGTCGGGGAATTCCGGCATCTCCTCCCACGGGCCGAACAGCGCCGGGGAGGGGATGGGCGGGCGGCGCCAGTCGGGCTTCAGGCGGTAGCGCCCGTCCTTGTGTCCGAAGCCGGTGAGGAAATGGGCGCTCTCGAAATCTGGCTGGATATCGAGGAAGCGCGCCGCCTCCAGGTGCGCCAGCGAGCCGCGCTGGGACGCGTTCAGCGTCCAGTCGATCAGCTCGCGCGGGCTCATGGAAAAGCCGGGATGCTCGGCGCCCACGCGCTTGGCGATCTCGCCGATGACCGCGTGGTTGGAGCGGCATTCGCCCGGCGGGTCCACCAGCTTGGCCCCCAGCAGCAGGTGCTGGTGGCCGCCGCCCTGGTAGAGGTCGTCATGCTCGGTGAACATGGTGGCGGGCAGCACGATGTCCGCCTGCCGGGCGGTCTCGGTGAGAAACTGCTCGTGCACCGCCACGAACAGGTCGTCCCGCGCGAAGCCCCGCTTCACCCGCTCCTGGTCGGGGGCGATGCTCATGGGATTGGTGTTCTGGATCAGCATGGCGGTGACCGGCGGCCCGCCCGCCAGCACCTCCGGGTCGCCGGTGAGGATCGCGCCGATGCGCGACTGGTCGAGCTGGCGGACCTTGGGATCGAGGATGTCCAGGCCCTCGATCATGGTCTTGCGGGTGCGGAAGATGCCGGAATTGGAATGGAAGGCGCCGCCGCCCTCGTGCTGCCAAGCCCCTGAAACCACCGGGATGGAGGCGATGGCGTGCATGTTGACCGCGCCGTTGCGGCTGCGGGAGAGGCCGTAGCCGATGCGGAAGAAGCTGCGCGGCGTCTCGCCGACGAGCTTGGCGAAGGCCTCGATCTCATCCACCGGCAGGCCGGTGATGGCCGCCGCCCAGGCCGGCGTGCGGGTCGCGAGGTGGGCTTCGAATTCCGCGACATCGTTGGCGTAGCGGGCGAGATAGGCCCGGTCCGCGCGATTGTCGCGGAACAGCACGTGCATGACGGCGCAGGCGAGCGCGCCGTCGGTGCCGGGGCGGATGAGCAGCGGGATGTCCGCCTGCTCCATGGTGGGGGTGCGATAGACGTCCACCACCGCGATCTTCGCGCCGCGCTCCTTCCGCGCCTTCACCGCGTGGGTCATCACATTGACCTGGGTGGCCACCGCATTGGTGCCCCAGATGACGACAAGGTCGGAAACGGCCATTTCGCGCGGGTCGGCGCCGCCGAGGCGGCCGGTGCCGGCGATATAGCCGCTCCAGGCCGGGTTCACGCAGATGCTGGAGAAGAAGCGGGAGTATTTCTTGGCGTGGGTCAGCCGGTTGATGCCGTCGCGCATCACGAGGCCCATGGTGCCGGCATAATAATAGGGCCACACGCTTTCCGCGCCGTGGGTGCGCTCGGCGGCCAGCAGGCCCTCGGCCACCCGGTCCAGCGCCTCGTCCCAGGAGATGCGCTCGAACTGACCTGAGCCCTTC
Source organism: Azorhizobium doebereinerae UFLA1-100 (assembly GCF_000473085.1). Taxonomy (GTDB): domain Bacteria; phylum Pseudomonadota; class Alphaproteobacteria; order Rhizobiales; family Xanthobacteraceae; genus Azorhizobium; species Azorhizobium doebereinerae. Next base: position 14,016 of record NZ_AXBA01000012.1, on the reverse strand, counting down.
GGTCCCACCCGGCGCAGCGGGTGCATCAGCCGTTCGGGATGATCGATACGCTCGGCATAGCGGGCCACCTTGGCGCAGATGACGCCGGCCGTGTAGCTGTTGTCCTTGGCCCCGCGCACCCGGCCGATGCGGCTGCCGTCCAGCACCTCAACTTCAAGGGCGCAGGTGGACGGGCAATCATGCGGGCAGGCGGACGCGCGCATCAGCGTCTGGGCCGCCCGGGCGGGGACGTGCTGGTTCATAAGCGGGGCTCCTCGCCATCCTTATAGCGCGAAGCCGGCTTGCGAAGACACCCGCCGGGCCGGGCGGGGACAGAGGCGGTGCAGGCACCGCCTTCGCCTTATGCGTTGTGGGCCGCCATGCGCCGTCCGCGCAGGGCAAAGCCGAACGCCAGCACGAACAGGGCGCCGAGGCCGCCGGCCACGTAATGCGGCAGCTTGGCCGGCCCGACGCCGCCCGGTGCCTCCTCGTCAGCCTTCACCCAATGGGGGTCGATGCCGCGCAGCAGGTCCACGGACACGACGTCGCTCACCAGCATCTCGCCGGCGATGAAGCCGAGCAGGGCGGCGCCCGCCCATACCAGGGCCGGCAGGCGCTGGAGCAGGGCCAGGACCAACTGAGAGCCGGCCACGATCAGCGGGATGGTCAGCAGCAGGCCGAAGATGAACAGCTCCGGATGGCCGCGGGATGCGGCGGCGATGGCCACCACATTGTCCAGGCTCATCACCGCGTCGGCGATGGCGATGGTGCGCACGGCCCGCCAGAGGCTGTCGGCGGCGGCGATGGTGTGGGCGCTCTCTTCCTCGGTCAGTACCAGCTTGACCGCGATCCACAGCAGCAGCAGGCCGCCGGCGATCTTCAGCAGCGGCACGCCGAGCAGATAGGAGATGGCGAGGGCGAAGACGATGCGCAGCCCGACCGCCGCCCCGGCGCCCAGCAGGATGCCCCAGCGCCGCTGTCCCGGCGGAAGCGAGCGGCAGGCGAGGGCGATCACCACCGCATTGTCCCCGGAGAGGAGCAGATCGATCCAGATGATCTGAAGCAGGGAAAGCCAGAAGGTGGGACTATCGAAATCCATGCCACATCCTCTTACGACGTTCGCGCCACGATCCCCCTGAAGGAGTGTGACGTTGCGTCATGTGATCTGTCCGAAACGAAATGCTGCCCCTGAGGGGTGGCGCGATGGCTAAGCGGCGTTGCGGGGGTGGTTGCGTCCGCGCAGGCGGCTCCAGCTCCAGGCGACGACCACGACGAACGCGGCGCCGGCAGCGGCTGTGATGTGCGACCAATGGGCCGCCACTTCGACGCCGCCGATGCGGCTGGTGATGGCGGTGTCGCTCAGGAGCATCTCACCCGCGACCCAGCCCAGCAGCGCCGCGCCGGCCCAGACAAGGATGGGAAACCGATCCAGCAGGGTCATCACCAGCGACGAGCCGGCGACGATGAGCGGAATGGAGATGGCGAGGCCAAGGGCCAGCAGCAGCAGGTCGCCATGGGCGACGGCAGCCACCGCGACCACGTTGTCGAGGCTCATGAAGACATCGGCCAGGGCCACGGTGCCCACGGCCCGCCACAGGCTTTCGCTGGCCTGCACGGCTTCCTCGCCGTCCTCATTGGGCAGGGCGAGATCCACGGCGATGTAGAACAGCGCGAGGGACCCCACCACCTTCAGCCAGGGCAGGGCGAGCAGGGTCGCGACGATGCCGGTGAAAACGATGCGCAGGCCGACGGCCACGCCCGAGCCGAGGACGATGCCCCACTTTCGCGCCCGGTCCGGCAGCGAGCGGCAGGCCATGGCGATCACCACGGCGTTGTCGCCGGACAGCAGCACGTTGATCCAGATGATCTGGACGAAGGCGATCCAAAATTCGGGCGAGCTGAAAAGCATGCGTATGGCCCTCCCTCAAGCATCAGGTCTTGGGGTGCCTGGCGCCCAGCCCCCGTTTGGGGATACATACCCCAACGTCAGGCTAAGGGAAGCCCTGGGCGGAAACAATCAAAACCGGACATTCCGCGTGGCGGTCCGGTGCGAAAATCCAGGCGCGGCGAAGCTTGCCCTGCCGCGCCTGAGTTCACGTCAGCCGACGATCTCGTTCTGCGAGAAGAACTGCGCGATCTCGATCGCGGCGTTCTCGGCGCTGTCGGAGCCGTGGACCGAGTTGGCCTCGATGGATTCGGCGAACAGCTTGCGGATGGTGCCTTCGGCCGCATTGGCCGGGTTGGTGGCGCCCATCACGTCGCGATACTTCGCGATCGCGCCCTCGCCTTCGAGCACCTGCACCACGACGGGGCCGGTGATCATGAAGGACACGAGGTCGTTGAAGAAGGGGCGCGCGCGATGCACGGCATAGAAAGCCTCAGCCTGCGCCTGGGTCAGCAGGACGCGCTTCTGGGCGACAATGCGCAGGCCGGCCTTCTCGATGACCGCATTGATCGCGCCGGTGAGGTTGCGACGCGTCGCGTCGGGCTTGATGATCGAGAAAGTGCGCTCGATCGCCATGATGACCGTCCTGTATATCTTGAAGCTGAAAGGGACGCGCATTCACGCGCGATGAGGGGGCTCTTAGCAGCCGGGGCGATCTGCGGCAAGGGAAGGCGGGCCGAAGGGGTTGTGAAGGCGGTTGCGGCGAGGGCCACGCAAGTTTAGCTTCCGGGCGTTGGCGACGTCCTGTCCGACGTGCTTTTCCTGACATACCGACATATGAGGCGAACCATGGACCACCGTCCGCTCGGTCGCACCGGCATTTCCGTGTCCGCCATCGGCCTCGGCTGCATGGGCATGTCCGAATTCTACGGGGCCAGCGACGACGACCAGTCGCTGGAGACCCTGGAAGCCGCGCTGGAAGCCGGCATCACCCTGTTCGACACCGCCGACATGTACGGCACCGGCCATAACGAGCGGCTGCTGGGCCGCTTTCTCGCCGACAAGCGCGACAAGGTCGTGCTCGCCACCAAGTTCGGCAACGTGCGCGGGCCGAACGGCGAACGCCTGGGCATCGACGGCAGCCCGGCCTATGTGCGCAGCGCCTGCGAGGCCAGCCTGAAGCGTCTCGGCATCGAGACGATCGATCTCTATTACCAGCACCGCGTGGACCCGAAGACCCCCATCGAGGACACGGTCGGCGCCATGAAGAGGCTGGTGGAGGAGGGCAAGGTGCGCTTCCTCGGCCTGTCCGAATGCGCGGTTCCGACGCTGCGGCGGGCGGCGGCGGTGCATCCGATCAGCGCGGTGCAGACCGAATATTCCCTGTGGACCCGCGATCCCGAGGAGGGGATGCTGGCCGCGTGCGCGGAACTGGGCGCCTCCTTCGTCGCCTACAGCCCGCTCGGGCGGGCCTTCCTCACCGGCGCCGTGACCAGCCTCGACGGCCTGGCGGAGAACGACTTCCGCCGCAACAACCCGCGCTTCCAGGGCGCGGCATTCGAGCAGAACCGGCGCCTCGCGGAGGCTCTCGCCGCCTTCGCCGCCGCCCGCAAGGCCACGTCGGCGCAGATCGCGCTCGCCTGGATCCTGAACAAGCAGGCGAACGTGATCCCGATCCCCGGCACGCGGCGGGTGAAGTATCTGCGGGAGAATGCGGCCGCCACGGCGATCCGCCTGTCGGCGGCGGAGGTGGCGGAACTCGACGCCATGTTCCCGCCCGCGGCGGTTGCGGGCACGCGCTATCCGGAGCCGGTGATGGCCAATCTCAACATCTGAGCGGCCATCGCCTCGTGATGCCTGGGGCGCCGGTCAGACCGAGCGGCGCTCCAGGAACACCACGCTTTCGAAATCGATCACCAGATCGCCATGCTGGTTGGTGCCGGTGTTGTAGGCGGTCAGCAGGCCCCATTTCGGGCGGCTCTTGCTCACCTGCTTGTCCTTGACCTCGGTGGCATAGGTGATGGTGTCGCCCGCATAGACGGGCTTCAGCCAGTGCAGGTTCTTGAAGCCCGGCGAAGGCCCGAAGGTGGCCGGGGTCTGGCCGGCGGCCTTGGCCTGCGCCATCGCCTGCATCTGGTGGTCCACGAAGCAGCGCATCCACATGGCGGCGGTGTGCCAGCCGGAAGCGCACAGAGCCCCGAACAGGCTGCGCCGGGCGGCTTCGTCATCCACGTGGAAGGGCTGCGGATCGAACTTCTGCGCGAAGCCGATGATCTCCTCGCGGGTGAAATGGTGGGCGCCCAGGATCTGGCGGCTGCCGATCTCGGTATCCTCGAAGAATCTCATGCCAGTCGCGCCCCCGGATTGCGCCGCGAGAACATGATGACCACGGTCTGGTCCATGGCCACCGTGCCCTTCGGCTTCAGGAGCTCGAAGCGGAAGGTGACGAGGCCGATCTCCGGACGGCTCTTGGAGCTGCGGCTTTCCAGCACCTTGCGGCGCAAGGTCACCACGTCGCCGGGGTGGATCGGCTCGCGCCAGACGGTTTCCTGGACACCGGGCGAGCCCATGCCGGCGGCACGCAGCAGGAAGCCGTCGCAGATCAGCCGCATCATGATGGCGCAGGAATGCCAGCCGGAGGCCGCGAGGCCGCCCAGCAGCGAAGCCTTGCCCGCCGCCGGATCGAGATGCATGGGCTGGGGATCGAACGCGGTGGCGAAGTCGATGATCTCCGCTTCTGTCACTTCGTGGGAGCCGAACGTCTTCACGTCGCCCTCCACGAAGTCCTCCCAATAGATTTCGGGCATGCCTTCCTCCGGCTTCGTCCCGATCTCAGTCGTTGCGGCACCGAAGGTCAAGCCGGGGCGGTGGACGGCACCCCGGCCGATCGTCAGTTGGCGAAGCGGAAGTGCAGCACGTCGCCGTCCTGGACGACGTAATCCTTGCCTTCGAGCCGCAGGCGACCGGCGTCGCGGGCGCCAGCCTCACCCTTGTACTGGACATAGTCCGCGTAGGCGATCGTTTCCGAGCGGATGAAGCCCTTCTCGAAATCCGAATGGATCACGCCGGCCGCCGCGGGCGCCTTGGTGCCCTTGGTGATGGTCCAGGCGCGGGCTTCCTTCGGGCCGACGGTGAAATAGGTGGCCAGATCCAGCAGTTCGTAGCCGGCGCGGATCACCCGGTTGAGGCCGGGCTCGTCCAGCTCGATGGCTTCCAGATACTCGCGCTGCTCCTCGGGCGGCAGGATGGCGATCTCGCTCTCGATCTTGGCGGAGACGACGACGGCCTTGGCACCCTCTTCCTTGGCGCGGGCGAACACCTGGGCGGACAGCGAATTGCCCTCGTGGGCCGAGGCTTCCTCCACATTGCACACGTAGAGCACCGGCTTGGCCGTCATCAGGCCGAGCATGCCGAACGCGCGCTGCTCCTCCGGCTTCACCTCGGTCAGGCGGGCCGGCTTGCCGTCGCGCAGCAGCACCAGGGCGCGCTGCATCAGCTCCAGCGTCTCCTTGGCCTCCTTGTCGGCGCCCTTGGCCTTCTTCTCCAAGGCCGCGGCGCGCTTCTCCAGGCTGTCGAGGTCGGCCAGCATCAGCTCGGTCTCGATGGTCTCGATGTCGTCCACCGGGGCGATCTTGCCCTCCACATGGGTGACGTCACCATCCTCGAAGCAGCGCACCACATGGGCGATGGCGTCGCATTCACGGATGTTGGCCAGGAACTGGTTGCCGAGGCCCTCGCCCTTGGAGGCGCCGCGCACCAGGCCGGCGATGTCCACGAAGGTCAGCCGGGTGGGGATGATCTGGCCCGAGCCCGCGATCTCGGCGAGCGTGCTGAGGCGCGGGTCCGGCACCGCCACTTCGCCCACGTTCGGCTCGATGGTGCAGAAGGGGTAGTTGGCGGCCTGGGCCGCGGCCGTCTGGGTGAGGGCGTTGAAAAGGGTGGACTTGCCCACGTTGGGCAGTCCGACGATGCCGCATTTGAAACCCATGCTGCGCGATCTTTCTTGGAAGAGCCGGTCGTTTGAAGCTTGGCGCGATCCATAAAGGCCGGGAGCGCATTTGTTAAGGTCGCGGGCCGCCGGATGGGGGAAATCCGCGCCGGAGGGGCCGTCATCGGTCCTTCAGAGCGGCGAAAACTGTCTCGATGTCGGTGGTGAAGGGGTTGACGATGGTGGTGCGCTCCACCTCGGTGCCGTCGTCGATGGCTTCCGTCACCAGCAGCCGGCATTCCGCCGCCACCGCCGCCGCCACCAGGAGGCAGTTCCACCAGTCGAACCGGAAGCGGTCCTCGATGCGCCAGGCGGTGCCCATCAGTTCGCCCGCGCCCTCGGTGCGGCAGGCGGGCAGCAGGTCGCGCAGGAAATCGCGGATGTCATCACGGGGGGCGAGCGGAAACCGCGCGGCGGCGAGGCCGTAGAATTCCGTCATCACCTGCGGCGACACCACCAGTTCACCGTGGCGGCGGATGGAGCGCAGGCTATGCCTCGTCAGCGCGCGCTTCCGCGCCGCGCTGCGGTCGTGCAGGTAGATCAGCACGTTCGTATCCACGAAGCACCGGACGGTCATGGATGTCCTCGCGCGTGGGCGGGTCTCCGGCGCCGGCGTCCCAGCCGGGGCCGGCGAGCCAGCGATCGAAGGGAATGAGCGGATCGGTGTGGCCGCCCAGCGCGCGGCTCAGATGTTCGGCGATGAATTTGGAGAGGCTCTTGCCCTCCCGCGCGGCGGCGAGGCGCACACGGCTGGCGAGGTCGTCGGAAAGCGTAATCGTCACGTTCTTCATGGGCGGGCCTCGACGGGCGCGGGCGGGCTGACGCGGGGACGCTCTTCCGCAAGGTTCGGCCTTTGTGCGCTGCGGTCAAGTGCGCGTTGCAGCGCAGCCGTCCACGTCAGGGGCGGGGCGCGCCCAGCGGCTTGATGTCGGCAAAGCCTTGCGCCTCAAGGAAAAGATGCGCGCGGTTCTGGAATTCTTCCGCCTTCCCGGCGGTGAGCGCGGGGGCAAAATCCGCGCAGGCCGTGCAGACGCCGTCCACCCAGTCACGCTCGGCCTTGCCGAAATCGTTCAGGACGTAGGAATGCACCAGCGACTTGTCGCCCGGATGACCGATGCCGAGGCGCACCCGCCAATAATCGTTGCCGCATTGGGCGGTGATGGAGCGCAGGCCGTTGTGGCCGGCGTTGCCGCCGCCCTTCTTCACCCGGATCTTGGCGGGAGGCAGGTCGAGCTCGTCGTGGAACACGACGATGCGCTCCAGCGGGATCTTGTAGAATTTGGCGGCTTCGGCGACCGCGCGGCCGCTCTCGTTCATGAAGGTTTCCGGCAGCAGGGCCAGGACCTTCTGGCCGGCGATCTCGCCTTCGCTCACCGCGCCCTGGAACCGCCGGCGCCAGGGGGAGAGGCGATGGCGGCGGACGATCGCGTCCACCGCCATGAAGCCGATATTGTGCCGGTTGCCGGCATATTTCGAGCCGGGATTGCCCAGGCCTGCGAACAGGAACACGGGAAGCCCCGGCCCGAAAGGCGCGTCAGGCCTTGGTGGCCGCGGCGGCCGCAGCCGCCTCGTCGGCCTGCGCTTCCTTGAGGCCCGACGGGGCCATCAGGGTCGCGAGGGTGTCGTCGCCGTGGACGGCGGAGGTGACACCGGCCGGCAGCTTGATGTTGGACAGGTGCACGTTGTCGCCGATATCGAGGCCGGTCAGGTCCGCCTCGATGTGGTCGGGAATGGCGTCCGCCGGGCATTCCAGCTCGACGGCGTGGGCCACGACGTTGAGCGTGCCGCCGGTCTTGATGCCGGGGGAGGCGTCCTGGTTCACGAAGTGCACGGGCACTTCAACGGTGATGCGCGCACCCTGGGACACCCGCAGGAAGTCCACGTGCAGCGGCAGGTCCTTCACCGGATCCAGCTGATAATCGCGGGGGATCACGCGGTACTTCGTGCCATCCACGTCGAGCTCGAACAGGGTGGTCAGGAAGTGGCCAGCGTAAATGATGCGGGTGAGGTCCTTGTGGTTCAAGGAGATGGTCACCGGCTCTTTCTTCTCACCGTAAATCACGGCGGGCACGCGTCCAGCGCGGCGCTCTTCACGGGCGGCCCCCTTGCCGGCCCGCGGGCGCGCCACAGCCTTCAATTCTTTGATGGCGGTCATGGCACTCGTCCTAATCTGAGACTGGGTCTAAAACAGCCAACGGCCGCTTGCGCGGCCGTCTGACTTTCCCGTCAGGCACGCCTCCAGGGGGGCGCATGCCATCGGAGAACGCGGGCTTATAGCCGTGTTGGGCGCGGAAGGCAACAAACATAAGGGGTCGGGGGATCTCATGGCGTGGGTGAAGGCATCGGGCCGCATGCTGGTGTTGGCGGTGGTGGGCACGTTTTCCGTATGTGCGGGGGCTGCGAGCGGATGGGCGCAAGGGGCAGGCGCGGGGCGGCCGGTCGTCGTCTGGGACGTGCCGGATGTGGACCGCCTCCCTGATACGGCGTTCGGCCAGTTGGTGCGCTATGGCCGCTCGGTGCTGGAGGAGACCTCCGCCCATATCGGCCCGGCCGCCCCCGATCCGGCGCAGCGCTTCGCCGGCAACAACATGGCCTGCGCCGATTGCCACCTGAACGCGGGCCTGAAGAAATTCGGCCTGCCGCTGGTGGCGGCGTCGGCCGATTATCCCGGCTACAGCTTCCGCCGCGGCGCCGACGCCAGCATCGAGGACCGGCTGAACAGCTGCATGACGCGCAGCATGAACGGACGGCCGATGCCGGCCGATGCCAGGCCCATGCAGGCGCTCGCCGCCTATCTCAAGGTGCTGTCCGAGCATATCCCGCCGGACGCCCGGATTGCCGGCGGCGGCGTGGGGGCCATGGCGGAGCTGGACCGGGCGGCGGATCCGGCCAAGGGGGCACAGGTCTATGCGCGTGACTGCGCGGAATGCCATCGCCGCGACGGTCTCGGCGTCCGGCGGAACGAGGCGGATGCGAGCTTCGGTTATGGCGTGCCGCCGCTCTGGGGTCCGGACAGCTTCAATGACGGGGCCGGCATGGCCCGCCTCATCACCCAGGCGAACTTCGTCCATGACAACATGCCCAACGGCACCAGCTGGGTCATGCCGCAACTGAGCCCCGAAGACGCCTGGGACGTGGCGGCCTTCGTGCTCTCCCAGCCGCGCCCGCAGCGGACGGGCACGGCCAAGGACTTTCCGGACCTGCTGGCGAAGCCCGTGGACGCGCCCTACGGCCCCTATGCGGATGCCTTCCCGGAGGCCCAGCACCGGCTTGGGCCGTTCGCGCCGATCCGCGCCGAGATCGCCCGGCTCAAGGCCGCACGCGGCAGCGTGCCGAACCCGAACGAATAGGCGCCTATTGGGCCTTGGGCTCGGCCGAGCAGGTCTTGGCCGGGCCGGTCTTCTGCCAGAACCAGTCGCCGCAGCGGTCGCAGCCTGAAACCGCGAGGCCGAGGGTCGCCACCAGGGCCAGGCGCATCACCATCCGCATAAGGGCGTTTCCTTCAATGTGTCCGGCGCGACGCTAATGCGCGGTGGTCGTCGTGGGAAGTCCCCGCGCACGGATGCGGGAAACGGGTCAGAGAAAGCTCATGGGGTCCACGTCGATGGAAACCTTGGTATTGCCGGTCACCCGCGGTGCCACCGCGCGCCAGGCGCGCAGATAGCCGGACAGGTCGAAGGCACGCGGGGCGCGCACCAGCAGCCGCCAGCGGTGGCGGCCGCGCAGGACGGCCAGCGGGGCCTCGGCGGGGCCGAGCACCCGCACGCCCTCCGCGCGCGGCGCGCTGGCCGCCAGGCGCCGGGCGTGTCCCTCCGCCGCCGGCCCCTCGTTGGCCGAGACGACGAGGCTCGCCATGCGGCCGAAGGGCGGCAGTTGCGCCTCCTCGCGGGCGGCGATCTCGGTCTCGTAGAAAGCGGCGCGGTCGCCCTTCATCAGCGCCTGCATCACCGGATGCTCCGGCATGTGGGTCTGGATGAAGCCGCGCCCCTCGGTGGACCCGCGTCCGGCGCGCCCGGCCACCTGGTGCACCAGTTGGAAGGTGCGCTCGGCCGCCCGTGGGTCGCCATGGCCGAGGCCGACATCCGCATCCACCACCCCGACCAGGGCGAGACCGGGGAAATTGTGGCCCTTGGCGACGAGCTGCGTGCCCACCACCACGTCCACATCGCCCTTGGCGACGGCGTCCAGTTCCGCCCGCATGCGCTCGACGCCGCCGATGTCCGACGACAGCACGAGGCTGCGGGCCTGCGGAAACAGGCTCTGCACCTCCTCCTGGAGGCGCTCCACGCCGGGGCCGCAGGGGATCATGCTGTCCTTCTCGCCGCAGGCGGGGCATTGCTCCGGCACCGGGGCCTGGTAGCCGCAATGGTGGCAGGAAAGGCGGCGTCGGAAGCGGTGCTCCACCAGCCAGGCGGAGCAGGACGGGCATTTCATGCGCACGCCGCAGGAGCGGCAGAGGGTGAGCGGGGCATAGCCGCGCCGGTTGAGGAACAGCAGCGCCTGCCCGCCGTCCTCCAGCGTCTGGGCGATCTCCGCCTGGAGGCGCGGGGCGATCCAGCGGCCGCGCGGCGGGCCGTCCTTGCGCAGGTCGATGGGCGACAGGCCCGGCACCTTGGCGCCGCCGAAGCGCAGCGGCAGGGAGAGGCGCGCGTAGCGCCCACGCCGGGCATTCACCTCGGTCTCGATGGAGGGCGTCGCGGAGGTGAGGACTATGGGCGACTTCGTGAACCGCGCCCGCACCACCGCCATGTCGCGGGCGTGGTAGGTGACGCCGTCTTCCTGCTTGTAGGCGGGGTCGTGCTCCTCATCGACGATGGTCAGGGCCAGATCCCTGAAGGGCAGGAACAGCGCCGAGCGCGCGCCCGCCACGACCTGGACGTCGCCGTCCGCCACGCCGCGCAGGATCCGCCCGCGCCGCCGGGTGGAGACACCGGAGTGCCATTCCGCCGGCAGCACCCCGAAGCGCTTGGTGAAGCGGTCGAGAAAGGCCTGGGTGAGGGCGATTTCCGGCAGCAGGATCAAGGCTTGCCGCCCCGCTCGCACGGCTTCAGCCACCGCCTCGAAATAGACTTCCGTCTTGCCCGAGCCGGTGACGCCGTCCAGCAGGTGGACGGAGAAGGCCTTGGCCCGCACGGCCTTTACGAGCGCCTGGGCAGCCTCCGCCTGCGGTTCGCTTAGGGTGGGGGCGGCGTGGTCCGGGTCCGGTGTCTCCGCGGCGGGGGCGGGCGGCAGAACCAATGTTTCCAGGGCGCCTTCGTCCACCATGCCGTCCACGACGGAGGGGGAGACGCCGGCTTCGCGCGCTGCGTCCGGCTTGGCGCGGGTGAAGCCGTCAGCCATCACCTGGAGCAGGCGGGCACGGGCGGCGGTCATGCGCTCGGGTGTGTGGCCGGTGGCCCGCACCCCGACCCGCTCGCGCGGCGGGGCGGGGTTCTCCTCGTGCCGCAGGGCCATGCGCAGCACCATGCCGCGCGGCGCGAGCGTATAGTCGGCCATCCAGTCGATCAGTTGGATGAGGTCGGGCGGCAGGGGACGGTGGTCCAGCTTCTTGCGCACGGCCTTGAGCTTGGAGGTATCCACCGCCTTTTCCGGCGCATCCGCCGCGCGCGGCCAGACGCAGCCGACCACGAGCCGCGATCCCAACGGCACGGCGACGAGATCGCCGGGGACAAGGTCGAGCCCGTCGGGGACCAGATAGGAATAGGGAACGTCGAGCCCGAGCGGCAGCAGGACATCGACGATGGAGGCGCTCATGTTCTTCTTTTGGTCCGGCGCGGGAGAAAGGTCAAAGCCTGGCTTGCCGCACATCCCCAGCTCAACCGGGCGCGGCCAGGCAGGCGTGCCGAAGCCCGAGGCACTGGCGGAAGCTTGAGCAATCACACCGCCGCTCTTGCGTGAAAGCCCGGCGGCGTCTACCTCCTCGGCCATGAAATTCCTCGATCAGGCCAAGATATATGTGCGCTCCGGCGATGGGGGCGCGGGATGCGTCTCGTTCCGGCGCGAAAAATTCATCGAGTTCGGCGGTCCCGACGGCGGGAACGGCGGACGCGGCGGCGACGTATGGATCGAGTGCGTCAATGGCCTGAACACGCTGATCGACTATCGCTACCAGCAGCACTTCAAGGCCAAGAAGGGCGAGCACGGCATGGGTGCGAACCGCACCGGCGCGCGCGGCTCGGACGTGGTGCTCAAGGTGCCGGCGGGAACCCAGATTCGGGACGTGGATGACGAGACCATCCTCGCCGATCTCACCCAGGTGGGCCAGCGCATCAAGCTGCTGGAGGGCGGCAACGGCGGCTTCGGCAACGCCGAGTTCAAGACCTCCACCAACCAGGCGCCCCGCCGCGCCAATCCCGGCCTCGAGGGCCAGGAGAAGTGGATCTGGCTGCGGCTGAAGCTGATCGCGGATGCGGGCCTCGTCGGCCTGCCCAATGCCGGCAAGAGCACTTTCCTCGCCGCCACCACGGCGGCAAAGCCGAAAATCGCGGACTACCCCTTCACCACGCTCCATCCCGGCCTCGGCGTGGTGCGGGTGGACGGGCGCGAATTCGTGCTGGCCGACATTCCCGGCCTGATCGAGGGGGCGCACGAGGGCGCCGGGCTCGGCGACCGCTTCCTTGGGCATGTGGAGCGCTGCCGTGTGCTGCTGCATCTGGTGGACGGCACCTGCGAGCATGCGGGCAAGGCCTACAAGACCGTGCGCCAGGAACTGGTCGCCTATGGCGGCGGGCTGGAGGATCGGGTGGAGGTCGTCGCTCTGTCCAAGATCGATTCCCTGACGCCCGAACTGCTGAAGCAGCAGAAGGAGCGCCTCCAGCGGGCGGCGAAGAAGAAGCCGCTGCTGCTGTCCTCGCAGTCGGGGCAGGGGGTGCCGGAGGCGTTGCGGGCCTTGCTCGCGGTGATCGACGAGAGCCGCGCCGCCGAGGTGGCCGCGACCAAGACGAAGGAATGGCGCCCCTGAGCGCTGCGGGTTTGCCCTTCGGCCGCGCGGTGCGCCCCCGCTCCGGGCGGGCATGCGACCTTGAGATCGGAACAGGCCATGGCGGAACGGTTCGAGCGGCATCGGCAACCCTGGACCAATGAGGAGATCCAGCGGCTGCACACCTATGCCAAGAAAGGCATGTCGCTGAAGGCCATCGCCCAGGCGCTGACCCGCAGCGAGGAATCCGTCAAGATCCGCGCCAAGGCCGACAGCCTCACCATCGTCAAGCTGCGCTGACCGGCCGCGTTCCGGGAAGGACGCCGCGCGTCTCAACTCTGCGGCTGCTCGGCCGCATCGAGATCCGAGGCGGTGCGATTGCGCCCGCCGCTCTTGGCGGCATAGAGCAGCCGGTCCGTCCGGCCGTAGAGCCCGTCGAACTCCTCGTGCGGCTGGAGTTCCGCCACGCCGAAGCTTGCCGTAACGGAGCCCAGTTCGCCGGGCAGCGGGAAGGCATGGCGGAAGATGGCGAGCCGGAACGCCTCCGCGCGGGCGCGCGCATCTGGCAGGCCGACCTCGGGCATGAAGATCGCAAACTCCTCGCCGCCCAGACGGCCGATGAGGTCTGATGCGCGCGCGGCCTGGCGGAGCACCGCCCCGACCTCGCGCAGGACCGCGTCCCCTGCGTTATGGCCGAAGGTGTCATTGATCCGCTTGAACCGGTCGATGTCCAGGAGGATCAGCGCCCCTGGCGCGGGCCGCGCGGTGGCGTGGGCGAAGCTGTTCTCGAAGCCGCGGCGGTTCAGCAGGCCGGTCAGCATGTCGAGGTCGCGCTCGCGCCTCACCTCCTCGATGATGTCCACGGCGGTGGCGGCTAGGATGGCAAGGGCGAGGCTGGTGCCGAACAGCGCAAGGCAGAGCTGCAGCGTCTGCCAGAACCAGGAATTCACGAAGGCGGCTAGGCTCAGGACTCATTGATCACAGCCAGAAGATGACGACTGCTGCGATGCATATGGCAGAGAAGAAGGTGTGGGCGCATCGGTCGTATCGCGTGGCGATGCGCCTCCAGTCCTTGAGCTTGGCGAACAGGTTCTCGACCTTGTGCCGCTGCCGGTAGAGGGATTTGTCATAGAGGAAGGGCTGCTTGCGGCTCCGCGATGAAGGAATGCAGGGATTGATGCCCCTGGAGGCCAGTGCCTCGCGGAACCAGGCACTGTCGTAGCCCCGATCGGCGATCAGGCTTCT
>NZ_AXBA01000093.1 GCF_000473085.1 Azorhizobium doebereinerae UFLA1-100 | reverse complement strand
ACCAAGCCGGGCCAGGGCACGTCGGCCCTGTTCGGCTACCGGCCGTATTTTGGCGAGGCGGCGCCGGGCCAAATGCTGCCGACCGCCTGGAGCTATGGCCCCGCGACATCGGAGATCCGCGCGGCGGTGGACGGCCGCCTGCGCATCGATGCCGTGCAGGCCCTCATGGAAAACCAAAAGGCGCAGGGACGCGCGAACCTCGGCGCCGCCGCCGCCGGCGATGCCCTGCGCAATCGCATCGTCAATGGCGCCATGGGCCTGAGCCAGGAGTGGGGCTTCACGCCGGTGACCGGCGGCATCGGCTATGCTGCCGATCAATGGGAGAGCGCGGCATCCGGCTCGGGCTTTGCCTGCACCCATGCCCTGGTGCAGGGCGCAACGCCGGGCGGCTCGTCCAACCGCCTGCGCATCGCCGTCACCACCGCGAAGGCGGCCCTGAGCGGCTCGGATGTTCTGGTCTGGAACCAGAACATCGAGGGCCAGCAGGTGGCCGACCTTCAATGGGGCACCGGGGCCGCCCGGCGTGCGCTGGCCCGGTTCGGATTCCGGGGACCGGCGGGCACCTACACCTTCTCCATCCGCAACGGCACGCCGGATCGTGCGTACCTCGCTTCGTTCGTCATCCCGCCGGGGCAGGCCAACATCGACACGCTGCAAAGCTTCCTCGTTCCCGGCGACGTGGCCGGGAACTGGTCCGTCGCCCATACGCGCGGCCTGATGTTCAGCATCTGCCTTGCTGCCTCCGCCGCCTTCACCGGAGGCGCCGGCTGGCAGGGCGGCAGTCCGGTTGCCGCGCCGGGCCAGTCCAACGGACTTGCCAGCACGGCGAACGTGTTCGAGCTGTTTGACGTCGGGCTTTATGTGGACGCGGGCAATGTGGGGACGCTTCCGCAATGGGAGGCGCCCGATCCCGCCGAAGAGCTGCGCAGGAGCCAGCGCTATTATTGGAAGATGGATAGCGGGATCACCGCATCGACGGTCATGGTCGCCGGCATCTATCACGCCTACCAGGCGACCATCTTCCACCCGGTTGAAATGCGGGTGCCGCCCTCGGTCTCGGCAAATCTCACCGACTACGTCAACCTCCACAGCTGGAATGTCACGGCGGGTATTCGGCACGCCCAGGTCAATTTCCAGGCGGCTGCCGCGGCGGACGGCATGTCGCTTGTCGTTGTGAACGCCGGAAGCATCTTCAACGCACGCATGTGAGACCCATGATCACGCACATCATCCGGGCCGCGCCCGCGCCCAGCACCGCCATCAGGATCACCTGCGCTGACGGGAGCCGTTGGTTCGACGATCTGGCCCTGCCGGCCGATACGGCGCTGCGTCGCGAGCGCGACGAATGGCTCGCGGATGGCGGCGAGCTCGCGCCCTATGCGGCGCCTGCGTTGCCGCCGCCGGCCGAGATCTCCGACCGGCAGTTCTTCCAGGGCCTCGCCCTGCGCGGCCTGATCACGCAGGAGGAAGCGCTTGCGGCGGTGGGCAACGGCGCTCTGCCGGCGGCGTTCGAGACGCTGATCGGCCAGCTGTCGGCCGAGGAGCAGTTCGCCGCCCGCATGCTGCTGTCCGGCGCCACCAGCTTCCAGCGCACCAATCCGCTGGTGGACACGCTCGGCGCCATGCTGGACATGGGCCCGGCCGAGATCGATGAGCTGTGGCGGTTTTGTGCGGGGCTTTA
>NZ_AXBA01000092.1 GCF_000473085.1 Azorhizobium doebereinerae UFLA1-100 | reverse complement strand
ATCTGGCATGTGCTCCTCCCCTGAAAGCGCCACCACGGCGCTGCCCGGACACAATACGTGCCCGCTGGAGGGGGCATCCACCCCATCAGTTCAAACTGCGCTGTTCTGGACTCGTGAGCGCGACCATGCGTTGACGGCTCTTCTGCCCAAGCGGTCGAAGGATCGAGCACTCTAAGTGTGACACTCTCTTGGCATGACTACTGTTCAGGCGGAGTTGAGCATTGCCTGTTCAACGCGATTGCGGCCGCCGGCCTTGGCTTTATACAGGGCGTGATCCGCCGCCTGAAGCAGCCCCTCCGGCATTTTCATGGAGCCACCGGAGCGGGCTATCGCCGCCGCTACACCGATGCTCACCGTGATATGATTGGCGCAAGTACTGCCCTGATGGGGAATCCCCAGAGCCGCCACACGAAATCGCATTTCTGCCGCGATCGAGACCGCAGCGTCCAGACTCGTGCTACCGAGAACGACCACCACTTCCTCACCACCATATCGACACGCCATATCAGTGGGACGACGTGCCAGTTCGCTGATACAGCTGGCAACGGTTCGCAGGCAGTTATCACCCGCCTGGTGGCCGTAAAGGTCGTTGAACTCCTTAAAATTATCGATGTCGAGAAGTACGAGAGCCATCTCTCCGCCTGTGCGAAGCGTGCGCTTCCATTCTCGATCAAAGTTCTGATCGAAAGCCCGGCGGTTCGCCAACCCAGTAAGGCCGTCCTGAAGAACCATTGCCGCAAGCTCTTCTTCCAATCGCTTGCGTTCTGTGATGTCACGCATCACCAGAATTGTCTCGCAGGCCAAGTCCGGGGCTTCAACCCGCGCGGTCGTCTCTACCCACTTGAGCGATCCATCTCCACAGAGTACCCTAATCTGAACGGCGGTCTGGTTTTGTTGACCCGACATCAAACGGCCAATCATCGCTTCGATAATTGGCCGATCATCCTCAAATACGGTGTGCGTACCGTCCGTGCCGATAAGCGCCTGCGGCTCCCATCCGAACATGTTCAACGCGGATGGGGATACGTAGCAGAACTGCCCGTGAGCGACCCGGCAGATGACGTCCGCGCTATGTTCCACCACCCTGCGAAAGGTGGCCTCAGCATCCTTATGCGTTGCGGAATCGCGCCCTAGCAAGCGGCGTAATGTGGGACGGAAGGCCATTTTGTACCTCGGGGGTCAGGCGTTCTTAGGTGGCGTGGATAAATGGCTACGGCCAGAAGACCTGCTATTTTTGGTTTCAGATGGTCTGTTCGCGCTGCGAAAATCTGGATGAGTATGCGCGCTTCTCCTTGCCTGAACCTGATCTGCTCGATCTCAGGGAAGGGGATCCGGATGCAGCCCCATGGTTGTACAGCTTGCCCCCCCCTAGATTCCTGGACGCCTTCTTCCCTAAATTTTGAGGTAAGGAGGCCCCGATGGGCAAAGCGAACTTCACCGAGGACTTCAAGCGCGACGCGGTCGTTCAGATCACCGAGCGGGGCTATCCGGTTGCGGAGATGGCTGCGCGGCTGGGGATCAGCCAGTACTCGCTCTACGAGTGGAGGAAACGGTACGGCAAGCCTGCCGCCGTGGCCCGCGATGACGATCAGGCCGCGGAGGTCCGCCGGCTGAAGCGCGAGTTGCAGCGCGTGACGGAGGAGCGCGACATCCTAAAAAGGCGGCCGCGTACTTCGCCAAGGATGCAAAGTGAAGTACGCGTTCATCGCCGAGCACCGCCTGCTGTTTTAGATCCGCGCCATGT
>NZ_AXBA01000091.1 GCF_000473085.1 Azorhizobium doebereinerae UFLA1-100 | reverse complement strand
ACCGTCATGGACGACCTCGGCCGCCTCACCGGCCGTCTGCTCGGCCGCTTCGTCGGCGGCACCGACGAGCCGGAGGCGCCCGCCGGGACCCAGGCTGGAACGCCGGCCCGCCCGCACCTGCACCATGCCGCCGAATGAGCGTAAGCGTCGTCTTCAGGCCACGTCACTGAGTACGGGCTTGGCGTGATAGGCCCATGGGATGAGGTCGTCGATGCGGCTGTTGGGATGGCCGTTGACGATGCGGGTGATGACGTCCGCGAGGTAGGCCTGAGGGTCGATACCATTGAGCTTACATGTCTCGATCAGCGAGGCGATGACGGCCCAGTGCTCGGCGCCTGCATCGGAGCCGGCGAAGAGAGCATTCTTCCGGGTCAGGGCGAGGGGCCGGATCGAGCGCTCGACGATATTGTTGTCGAGCTCGATGCGCCCGTCATCGAGGAAGAGGCCAAGCCCGGCCCAGCGCGAGAGCGCGTAGCGGATGGCCTCGGCGAGCTTGGTCTTCTGGCTGATCAAGGCGAGCTTTTGCCGTAGCCACGGCTCAAGGGCCTCGATGATCGGTTTGCTCTTCTCCTGGCGTGCGGCCCGGCGTTCTTCAGGATTTCGGCCCCGGATCGCAGCTTCGACGTGATAGAGCGCGGCGATGCGCTGCAGGGCCTCGTCGGCGATCGGCGCGGGGCCGGTCTGGGCGAGCTCATAGAAGCGCCGCCGCACGTGCGCCCAGCAGAACGCCAGGTTCACGGCGGTGCGTCCGGCCAGCGCCTTGTAGCCGCCATAGCCATCGACCTGCAGGATGCCGCTGAAGCCGTCGAGGTGGGCCATGGGCCGCTCGCCCTTGCGGTCAGGGGCATAGACATAGGCGACGGCAGGCGGATCGGCGCCGCCCCAGGGCCGGTCATCACGGGCATAGGCGAAGAGCTGCCCGGTCTTGGTCCGGCCGTGGCCGGGATCCAGCACCGGCGCCGTGGTCTCGTCGGCGAACAGCTTGGGCGAGGTCCTCAGCACTGCGAGCAGCCGCGCGTGGACCGGCCGCAACAGGAAGGCCGACCGCCCGACCCAGTCCGCCAGCGTCGAGCGGTCGAGTGCGATGTCTTGGCGCCCGTAGATCTGGGCCTGGCGATACAGGGGCAGGTGGTCGGCATATTTGGAGACGAGCACATGGGCGACGGTTGCCTCCGTCGGCAGACCGCCTTCGATCAGCCGTGCCGGCGCCGGTGCCTGTACCACCACGTCCGCGCAGGAGCGGCAGGCATATTTCGGCCGGCGCACCACCGGGACGCGGAACTGGGCCGGCGCCATGTCGAGCCGCTCGGCCACATCCTCGCCGATGCGGTGCAGCTTGCCGGAACAGCACGGGCAGACGTCGCTCTCGATATCGACCACGGTCTCGATCTGTGGCAGATGGGCGGGCAGAGCCTCGCGGTTCGCACGGCGCTTTGCGACACGCTCCGCCTTCTCGGCCGGCACCTGCTCCTCCGACACGGCTAAGCCGGCGGCTTCGGCCTGCTCCGCCTCTTCCAGGGCGAGGAGCAACTGGTCCTCGGGCAGGCTTTCCGCCCGCCGGCCGAAGCGGTGGCGCTGCAACTCCTTGATGATCTGGCGCAGGCGCTCGATCTCCGCATCCCGCGCGATCCGCATCGCCTGGAGGGTCTCGGGATCACGGGGAAGCTCGGTGGAGAGCGAGGCCATGACCGGAAGTGAATCACATTCGCCGGGAGCCGGCGAGCCTCTTCAACTGGCGGCGACCGGTTTTGAACTGATGGGGTGGATGCCCCCTCCAGCGGGCACGTATTGTGTCCGGGCAGCGCCGTGGTGGCGCTTTCAGGGGAGGAGCACATGCCAGAT
>NZ_AXBA01000090.1 GCF_000473085.1 Azorhizobium doebereinerae UFLA1-100 | reverse complement strand
AGGCTGCCGGGCAGGCGGAGCGCCACGGGGATGTTGTAGACCGCGCTGCCCGGATGCAACTGCTCGAAGAACCACAGACGCTCCTGCGCGAAGGAGACGGGATATTCCCGCGGGCCGTCCGTCTGCTCGGCCAGGAGCTTGGCCAGCAACTGGCGCTTTTCCGCCGGGGACAGCGTGGCGATGTGCAGGGGAAGTGTCATTTGGCCATGATCTCCTCGACGCGGTTCCCCTGGGCCGGTGTCGTCCGGGTGAAGTCGTCTTCGGCCTGCGCCTGCCCGCCCAGCAGCCGTGCCAGTACGAGATCCAGCTGATCGTCGGACACGTCGTCGAAGCGATCGGCGGACCCGGCGGCCATGGGCCGGTCGGGCGCGGGGAGCGGCCGGCCGGGGGCCGCGTCTTCCAGGGCGGCGGCGAGATCCGCGATGGTCGGGCGTTCGAACACCATCATCAGCGCCACATCCAGGCCGAGCCTGCCGCGCAGAAGCGACACCACGCGCGTGGCCAGCAAGGAGTGGCCGCCGAGATCGAAGAAATTGTCGAAGATGCCGATGCGGCTGCGGCCCAATATGTCCGCCCAGACGGCGGCCAGCATCTCCTGCAGCGGCGTCTCGGGCGGAGCGAACGCCTGCCGGTCGCCGCCGTCGACGATGGGCGGCAGCGCCTTGCGGTCGAGCTTGCCGGTGGGTGTCTGCGGCATGTGATCGACCAGGGCGAAGGCGCCGGGCACCATGTGGTCGGGCAGCCGGCGGGCGAGGGTGCGGCGGACGAGGGCCGTGTCGAGGCCGGCGTCGGCCACCAGCCAGGCCGCGAGGCGGCGGTCGGCGCCGCTGCCGATGGCGTCGCAGGCGGCCTGCCGGACGCCGGGGCAGGCCAGCAGCGCTGCCTCCACCTCGCCCAGTTCCACCCGGAAGCCGCGGATCTTCACCTGGCTGTCGCGCCGGCCGAGGTAGTCGACCGTGCCGTCCGCGCGCCGCCGGCCGAGGTCGCCGGTGCAATAGAGCCGCCCGCCTGGGCGAAAGGGATCGGCCACGAAGCGCTCGCGCGTCAGCTCCGGCCGGCCCAGGTAGCCGCGGGCAAGGCCGGCGCCGCCGAGGTGGATCTCGCCCGTCACCCCCGGCGGCACCGGCTCCATCCAGCGGTCGAGCACATGGACAATGCCGTTGGCCAAGGGGGCGCCGATGGGAATGCCGGCCTCGCCCTCGCCGCCGCGCACCCGGTAGGCGGTGGAATAGACCGTGTCCTCGGTCGGGCCGTAGAGATTGTAGACCTCGGCCCCGGTGAGGGCGCGCACGCGATGGGCGAGCGTGCCGAGCAGCGGCTCACCGGCGAGATTGACCACCGCCACGCCGGGCGGCAGCGGCGCGATGCGCAGCGCTTCCTCCAGCACCGATGGCACGGTGTTGACCAGCGTGGGGGGAACCTCGGCGGCGCCGTCCACCAGGGCCAGCAGGTCGCGCACGATCAGGCAGGTGCCGCCTGCGGTCAGCGGCACGAAGATCTCGAACACCGACAGGTCGAAGCACAGCGAGGTGGAGCACAGCACCCGTGCCAGCGCGCCCGCCGGATAGGCCTCCCACGCCCAGGCCAGCAAGGCGATCACATTGCGCTGCTCGACTGCGACGCCCTTGGGTGTTCCTGTGGAGCCAGATGTGTAGAGGACATAGGCGAGGGCATCGGGCGGGATGAGGGTGTCGAGGGGCGCGGGATCGAGGGTGGCGGCGGCTGCGCGGCAGGCGTCGAGGGTGAGGACATTGCAGCCCTCGGGCACGGCGAGGGCCTCGGGCAGGGGATGGTCGGTGATGATCAGGGCCGCGGCGCTGTCGGCGAGCATGAAGGCGGAGCGCTCGGCGGGATAGGCGGGATCGAGCGGCACATAGGCGCCGCCGGCCTTGAGGATGGCGAGCAG
>NZ_AXBA01000089.1 GCF_000473085.1 Azorhizobium doebereinerae UFLA1-100 | reverse complement strand
CAGAAACAGTCTCCGCTCATCACCAGATCCTCCATGGATCTGGTGAATCACAACACGCTGCCAACGCAAATCATTTTATGGGTCTGAACCCTAGCCTTGGCGGGATCAGATTGCGAAGATTGGGCTTGAGGCTGGGCCGATGTCGGAATGGCTGACTGCGGGTTTGGCGGAGCTTGGTTTTCCCGCCATCAGCCTGGAGGCGCGGCAGGTCAAGGCGGCGTTGTCGGCAATGCCGGTCAAGACGGGTCGGAACGACGCGCGCGGCATTGCCCAGGTGGTCAGGGCAGGCTGGTACAAGGTCGTGCACGTGAAGAGCATCGGCAGCCAGCATGCGCGAACGTTGGTGGCGGCGCGCAAGCACCTGATCCGCTCCATTGCCGCGTCGGAGCAGACACTTCGCGGATTGCTCCGCCCCTTCGGCTTGAAGGTTGGCATCGTGTCGCGGGCCGGATTTGCCTCCCGTGTCCGAGATCTGGTTGGAAACAACACCATCCTGGCTGAGGTGATGGCTCCCCTGTTGGCAGCCCGGGACCCATTGATGCAGGAATACCAGCGCCTTCACCGCCTGGTCGTTCAGGTGGTCCGGAATGACCCGGTCTGCCGCCTTTTGATGACCATGCCCGGGATCGGGCCGGTTTCCGCTCTGACATTCAGAGCAACGATCGATGCGCCCGAGCGTTTCGCCCGCTCCCGGTCCGTCGGGGCTTATCTCGGGCTCACACCTCGGCGGTATCAATCGGGCGAGATCGATCGGACCGGACGGATCACCAAAGTGGGCGACGGGGAGACGCGAACGGCGCTGTTCGAGGCCGCCAACGTCATCCTGCGACCGAGCGCCCGCTGGTCACCGATGAAGGCATGGGCGGTGCGCATCGCTCAGCGTCAGGGAAGCAAGGGGGCGAAGGTCGCTCTGGCTCGCAAGATGGCGGTCGTTCTTCACAGCATGTGGCGGAGCGGCACGGAATTCCGATGGACTGCTGCCGCAGCGTGATCGACCCGGCTGTGGTTCCCTGAACGCCCGTCGCGGGGCGTGGGATGATTGAGTTCGCATGATCTGTCGTTGCAGCCGCTGACGCGGCCGAGCACGCCGAAGAGCTTGGACCGGTCATTCCATCGAACACCATCATGTGGCGATCCTCGACCACGGACAGAAGCAAAGAACCCGCGACGTGCCATCATCGGGGTTGACGACACCGGACCGAATACAGAAGCAGATCATCGGGATCGTGAGGGAACACGAGGCTGGGGTGCCGGTCTCGGACCTGTGCCGGAAGCACGGGGTCAGCGACGCCAGCATCTACAAGTGGAAGGCCCGTTTCGGTGGGATGGATGTGTCGGAAGCCAAACGGCTGCGGGCACTCGAAGATGAGAACGCCAAGCTGAAGCGCATGCTCGCCGACGCCATGCTGGACAACGTCGCACTGAAGGATCTCCTGGGAAAGAAGTGGTGACGTCCGCTGCAGAGCGTAGAGCTGTCGCCCACCTCATGGATGACCATGGGATGAGCGAACGGCGGGCGTGTAAAGCCACCGGCTTCTGCCGCATGACCATTAGATACAAAGCCACGCGCGGGAATGACGCCTCGCTGCGTGAGCGCATGAAGGCCATCGCCGGGGAGCGACGGCGGTTCGGTTATCGCCGTCTCCACGTCCTGCTCAGGCGGGAGGGCTTCCGGGTCAACCACAAACGGCTGTTCCGGCTCTATCGTGAGGAACGGCTGATGGTTCGCCGGCGAGGGGGCCGCAAGCGGGCCATCGGGACGCGAGCGCCGATGATGAT
This sequence comes from Azorhizobium doebereinerae UFLA1-100, assembly GCF_000473085.1. Lineage (GTDB taxonomy): Bacteria > Pseudomonadota > Alphaproteobacteria > Rhizobiales > Xanthobacteraceae > Azorhizobium > Azorhizobium doebereinerae. The sequence goes on along the minus strand of NZ_AXBA01000089.1, from coordinate 246 downwards.
CCCGATGCGACCGAACGAACGCTGGTCGCTCGACTTCGTTGCCGACCAGATGACCGATGGTCGGCGCTTCCGAATGCTGGCCATCGTGGACGACTGCACCCGGGAGTGCCTGACGCTGGTGGCGGACACGTCGTTGTCCGGGATGAGGGTCGCTCGCTCTGAGCTACTCCCCGAAATCGGGACAGTGACGGAAGCTACGATGTGACGTCTGCTGATCTCCAACGATTGGGAGATCAGAGCATGCGC
>NZ_AXBA01000088.1 GCF_000473085.1 Azorhizobium doebereinerae UFLA1-100 | reverse complement strand
ATCGGGCACGGAATAACCCCGCTCAGCGACCTGCCTGATCGCCTCCTCCTTAAATTCCGGTGCAAATCTCTGCGAACTCATGACCAACCTCCTATGCTCAAAGGATAGGTCGGCTCTGCCTAACGGACCGAGGGCAGTCCATTCAGCTTAACCTCGTGTCCACCAAACCGGCAGCAGGCCAGGGAGACATGACCGGGCCGTTCGAGGACATTGCCCCGACCGGTCCCCAGAGCTGACGGACTACGACCGGGCGCACATCAAGCTCTATGCGCGCCTTCTCGACGCGACGGCGGAGGGCGCCGACTGGTCGGAATCGTAGCGGTGCTGTTCGGGCTCGACCCGGCCCGCGAGGCGGAACGTGCCCGCGCTGTCCATGACAGCCATCTCGCCCACGCCCGATGGATCGCCGCCGGCGGCTACAAGGACCTTCTGCGCCGCCCTTCCTGACGCGATGTCTTGCCCGAAGGGGTGATGCCGTGGCCGCATCACGCGATGCCCCGTAGCCGGCTTCCCAGAACTCCCTCAATCCCAGATTGCCGCTGCTCGACACGCACGCCACCGATGCGGAGAGGAGTGATGAAGCCGGACACATCGCGCCGGCGAGACGACGCCAGCTACGATTATTTCGACAATCTGTCGGTGGAAGGCCTTGCCTGGGAATGCCTGCGCCGGGACGAGGCCTATCAGGACCACTACCTCTCGCTCGTGATCACCGGTGCCGGCGCCGAGCCGCTCCTCCGGGAGGTGGAGCAGCGCTGGGGCTCCAATTTCGCGGCACGGCCTTCTCTCTCCGCCCTGGGGCAGACCGTCCTGTGGTCGGCGGCGGTAAACCCGGCCGTTGTGCTTCTCGGCCCGTCCCCCGAGTTTCTGCCCAGCGTGGGGACAGGCGGGATGGCGCGTTCAGGATGCAAGATAGCCCCGAAGGGCAATACGCCGTCCGTGGCTTGGGCCCTCGTTCGTCTCAGCTTCTGTTCCTGTCGGACGCTCATCCCGATGCCCCAATGGCGGCGATGATCCCGCTGGACGCCGATATGATGGGACGCGTTGAAGCTCTCTCCTGCTTCTGGCGCGCGATCGAAGGCCGCCCGGTGCTCCCGACACACGCATGACCCCGCAGCAGCGATCGAGGCTGCGTGCGATGATGCTGGTGGCCGACGCGAGGGCAGAAGGCGCCAGCTATCGCGACATCGCCTTCGCGCTTTATGGCCAGAAGCGCGTCGCCGCCGAGCCCTGGAAGACCTCGTCGTTGCGCGACCGCGTTATCGGTCTCGTGAACGGCGGCCGCGCCCCGATCGGCGGCGGCTATCTCAAGCTCCTGCGTCATCGCCGACGACCGCAGCCTCGTCTTCGGTCCTTCTAGGGTGGGATTTTAACCCCCCTCAACTTCCCCCCCCCACGACGGGCGCCCTTCGCCACCGTGATCGCCATCCGCCGCTGACGCCCAGCGGCCCGAGATCGCCCATGGAGGTTCGATGATGCGTCCCGACGCCGCCCCGCGGCCGCCGCGCTATCTGCGCACCAGCCGCTGTCTTCCTCAGCCTGTCGCCCCGGACGCTGGAGAAGCACCGCACCTACGGGACCGGTCCCGCCTATCGCAAGCTCGGCGGGCGCGTCGTCTATTCGGTTGAGGACCTGCAGGCCTGGGTGGTCCGCGGCGCCGTCACCTCCACCTCGGATCCGCGCGGGACCATCCTGCCAGCCAAGCGCCACGCTCCGTCCGGCGCTCTCGCGTCCGGCCGCTTCGCACGTTGAGCGGCGCCCTCTCCATGGCGGCGCGGCAGCTGGAATTGTTCCACGCTCACCCCGGCGCGTTCGCGCCAAGAGATGCGCAGGATCTCATGGCCTATCCTTTCTTCTTCCTTTCCAAGACCCACCGCGTGGTGCCCATCGATTTTGCGGCCGGCAACATCGCCGTCCGAGTCGAGGCGGTGCTCGCCGACATCCGAGCGCAGATCGGCTACAAGCGCCGCCCCGGCCACTCTGGAGGCAAGCCATCCCTGGCGGTCGACAACACGCTCGATCGCC
>NZ_AXBA01000087.1 GCF_000473085.1 Azorhizobium doebereinerae UFLA1-100 | reverse complement strand
CGACCCGCTTCGAGAAGACCGCGCGAAACTACCTCGCCATCGTCACAATCGCTGCCATCGTCCTGTGGATCAGGTAACTGTCCACACCACCTAGACCCCGATGTGTTCTCAGACGAGATGATCAAAATTTGCCGGCGCATGTTCCTGGGCGCGCATCTCGACTCGTGGCGCCTCCCCCTTCCGCCGGCCGCGACCATGGCTGGCCTCGAGCAGCTTCTTGTGGTGCGCTACCACATGCGCGACCTCGACATCCCCCACGATGACGTCTTTGGATGGCCGCCCCCGCTCACCTAGGCGGTCAGTAGAGTTGCTTCAAGCTTTGGGTCACGGTGAAGCGCGGAAAATAGGGCGGCGCGCACACATGGTTCATCAGGTCCCAGTACATGGCGCGGGCGAGGGGCTGAACGGCGGAGCTTGGCCGGGTTCCAACAAGCGGCCATTCCCAAGTTCGCCTTTGGGTCAGTGACGGCCTCGGTCAGTCATCAGCGATATGTCCGCTTTACGTCCGAAGTCCCCAATAGAAGACAGTCAGATCTCGGCCCCAGCTGCGCCTTCGCGGCCACACCAGATATTCCCGCAAACGACGTACTGGCCATGCCGATGTTGAACGCCCGACAACGCTGTGGGAGATAGCGGATAGGACAAACGCTTCTTGGACAGCCAATGGCCAGGCCGGATCTTTCTATTCTGAAATACTGGCGCTCGGCTGCCGCTGATAGCGCGATCGGAGACGGATGCCTGAAGGCAAGGGAGTCCGCGGAGTTTCACAGCCTGTCGGCTGAAGAAGAGGCAACTGGCATTCTTGGCCGAGCGGCCGTCGATTTCCTTTTTTCCGAGTTGCCGGCGCGTGTGCAGCGCGTCTCGGTCAGTTATCGCCCGCTCCACGTTCGCTGCCAGAGCAGGCATACATATGCGCGCAGCGATGGCCTTCCGCCCGAAGTCACCCCGATCGTCACCGAAGCGCAAGTCACACGGGAAGGCCGGATCATTCCCCGTCGAAGCGTGATCGCGCGGGATATCCTCGAACCGCTCGCGAGCGACACGTTCTCGATCGGGCGCGTAGCGGAACTCGGCAGATTTCTGACGGCGCATCCCTTCCCGGCCGACGATGAGGGGCCGGATCTTTGGCAACGCCATCAGGACCACTGGAAACGGATGATGGCCGAAGTCGGTGGTGACTGGCCGGCCTTCGATCCGGAATACCAGATCGTCGGGCACGGGCTGGCTCGTCCCGCGACCGAAGCGCCCGCGACCGTAAGGCAAATCCTCCTGGCTGGCCCCCATCGAGCGGTCCGGTTACAATGTTAGTTCATGAGCGCCGCTGACGCGACGGTTGGTGTGGCCGGCGGAGCTGGTCGGGGTTGCGCAACCGGCCATAGAGCGACCTCGGGCGCGGGCGGCCTGTAGCCGAGCGCCGAGTGCGGTCGGACGGCGTTGTAGTGCCGCCGCCAGCCCTCGATCACAGCCTTGGCTTCGGCGAGCGTGTAGAAGATCTCGCCGTTGAGCAACTCGTCCCGAAGTCGGGCGTTGAAGCTCTCGCAAAAGCCGTTCTCCCGTGGACTACCAGACTCGATGAAGGCGGTCTGGGAGCCGACCGCTGCTATCCACTCGCGCACGGCCTTGGCGGCGAACTCAGGTCCCTTGTCGGATCGGATGTGCCCCGGCGCTCCGCGGAGAATGAACAGGTCGGACGGCACGTCGATGACGTCGGTCGACCGGAGCCGTCGCCCGATCCGGATCGTCAGGCACTCGCGCGTGAACTCGTCAATCACGTTGAGCATCCTGAGCTTACGGCCGTCGTGCGTGCGATCCTCGACGAAGTGGTAGGACCAGACGTGGTTTGGCCGATCCGGACGCAACCGGACGCACGAGCCGTCGTTGAACCAGAGCCGGCCGCGCTTTGGCTGCTTTATCGGCACCTTCAGCCCCTCCCGTCGCCAGATCCGTTCGACCCGCTTCAGGTTCACGCTCCAGCCAGCCGACCGCAGCGGCGCCGCAATCCGCTTGTAGCCGTAACGGCCATACTGGACAGCGAGCGCTACGATATCGGCCGTCAGCGCCGCCTCATCGTCGGGCCGGGTCGGGATCTTGCGCTGTGTCGATCGGTGTTGGCCTAGGGCCCAGACTCATAACCAGTAGCTTACGGCTGCGGCGATGGAGACGGCGGCCAGGAAGTTGGTCGCGAGCCGGTCATATCGTGTGGCGA
>NZ_AXBA01000086.1 GCF_000473085.1 Azorhizobium doebereinerae UFLA1-100 | reverse complement strand
GCTCTGGCGGATGCGGTGGCCCGGCTGGTGCCGGTGGGGCTCAAGGTGAGCCAGCGGGAGATCCGCGACCGCATGGGCCTGTCCGAGCCGGGGGAGGATGACGACCTCCTCCGGGCGCCCGCGGCCACCCCGGAAGCCAAGCCGCCGGCAGAGCCACCGCCGGAGCCCAAGGCCAAGCGGCTCGCCGCCCATGGCGCCGGCTGCGCCTGTGGCACCTGCGCGCCAACCGCCTTGCTGCTGGCGCCCGCCGACGTGCCGGATGGTGTCGCCTTGACCGACGCCGCCTTCGCGGACGCCTTGGAGGACTGGCAGGACATCACCGATCCCTTGCTCGACCCGCTGCGCCAGGTGCTGGCCACCGCCACCTCGTTTGACGAGGCGCTGGCCCTGCTGGCGGCGCGCGGGCCGGATGGCGCGCGCCTTGCCGAAGCGCTGGCCGAGGCCACGGCCATCGCCCGCGGCATTGGCGACGCGGTGGACTGAGCCATGGCCGAGACCACCCGCGGCTTCGGGCCGCCGCCGGAGGTGACGCGCTATCTGGACGACAAGGGCCTGAAGCCCGGCTTCCACTGGCAGGATGTCTGGCAGGAGGAGCATGCCCACGCCTTCACCGTGGCGAAGGCGGTGGAGAGCGACCTGCTCACCACCTTCAAGGCCTCCATCGCCACGGCGCAGCGGGACGGGCTCGGGTTCGAGACCTGGCGCACCCAGGTGGTGACGGATCTCCAGCGCATCGGCTGGGGCGGCCTGCGGATGGTGGCCGATCCCGTGGGCGATCAGCCGGACACGGCGGTGGACTTCACCGCGCCGCGCCGGCTCAAGACCATCTTCTGGGGCAACATGGCCTCGGCCCGTGCCGCCGGCCAGTGGGAGCGGGCGCAGCGCACCAAGAGGGCGCTGCCGTTCTTCCTCTATGTGCGCACCACGGCGGCCGACCCGCGCAAGGAGCATCTGGCCTGGGTGGGGACGATCCTGCCGGTAGATGATCCGTTCTGGGCCAGCCACTTCCCGCCCAACGGCTGGCTGTGCAAATGCACCGTGCGCCAGATCACCGCCCGCGAGCGCGACGAACTGCTGGCCCGCGTGCCGGCCAATGACAACGACATCCGCTATTCCGCCGAGCGGCCGGTGATCGAGACGCGGGCCTTCACCAATAAACGCACCGGCGAGATCGTGCATGTGCCGGTGGGCATCGATCCCGGCTGGGGCGGCAATCCGGGCCTGGCCCGCGTGAAGGGCGTGCTACGGGCGTTGGAGCAGTCTTTGGTGGACGCCGCGCCCACTGACGCCGCCCGCACCCTGGAGCAGCTGTGGGATAGCCCCTGGACGCGGGTGGTGAGCCGCCTGCCGCCCGAGCAGGCGCGGCAGGCGTGGCTGCCGGCGGGCGTCTCGCCCCGGCTCCAGGCCGACATGGGGGCGAAATCGCCGCTGGTGTCCATCAATGGCGCAGACGTGGTGGCGCGGGCCAATCACGATGGCCGGTACAAGGACGGCCGCAGCTATGAGGATCTGCGCCGGCTGCCGAAGGCCATTGCCGAAGGGATGGTGGTGACCGACGCCAATCCAAGGCGGCGGGGCATCATCTGGAACCTGGGCAAGGCCTGGTGGCGGGCCATCGTCACCAAGTCAGAGACAGGCTATTTGCGCGTCGTTTCCATACACAGGCGCAATGCCGGCCCCAGCGAAAAGGCGATCCAGAAGGTGGAATGACCGCGGCGGGGAGGAGCCGATCCCCCTCGCGGGGCGTCCCTCCAGGGGCCACCGTCATCAAGATGCCGAGGCCAACGGACTTCACCGCCGCGCACGGTATTATGCCCCAATTCGACTTTGGGTGCCATTTGAATTCCTGTGGCGAATATCTGCGGTTGCGGCAGGAGCCGACATTCTTGGAAGCGTTCATGAAGGTCTGATCCCGACCCCATTGCTGTCGTTGCGGGCTTTTAAGGCGCGTCCCAGAATCAGCCGTTCGCAGCGCGTGCGGACTAGCCTCATTCTGTGATTAGGTTTGACACTTTTCCGTCTGTCCGCGTCGGAGACGGCCGGCTTGGTATTGACCCAACTGCCGGGCGATAAGGAAGCCACTAGCGCCTAGTGGGCTATGCTTCACCGGAATTTCGGCAAGCGCCTCGGATGGGCCACTCGGAACGAATAATACGGGTGGTGATCCTCGCACCAGATGATAGCTTTGAGCGCGAACTCTCGGAATTTGTGGTCGCTCCACAGCGCGATCCGCGTCTTGCGGCCTAGCCGCTCTTCGCTGATCTCTCTACGGTGAGCGTCATAGACCTTGCCGGTATATGGATCGCACTTGGGATGGTCCTTTCCATGTTCGTGCCCGTGCGGGATCGAAGGATGGGGATCCTCGTCATACTCGTGGAACACCCACTTCTTCATGCCGCCCACGCCACGCACGACAAGCTGCATAACCGGCGGCGGCGGAAACGATAGCCGGCTCGCTGCCTGCTGGATCTCACGCTCTGAATATTCCTCGCGCGTGATCTCGACTTTCGAGCGATCGTCGTCGATCAGTTCGGTTTCGTGCGCGAGCGACGGCGGAACGTGGTTGCGCAACGGCCGAAAGAGCTGGTCGTCTGGCTTGAGCATGCCGCTAAGGCATGCAAGCCTCAGTTCCAGCTCCGAGAGTCCAATAAGATGAAGATCGTAGCTACGAACGGTCAGCAAATAGAAGCTATCAGCGGCGTCGTGGTCCAGATATTCCATGCGCTTGCGTTACCTGATCGAGCGAAACTAATTCGATCTAGGCTCAGGACCTATTAATTTGCCTTGAGTTGTGATTCACAGTCTCCATTGAGGAGGCTGTGATGAGCGATTTGTTCCTGCTGAGCGAAAGGC
>NZ_AXBA01000085.1 GCF_000473085.1 Azorhizobium doebereinerae UFLA1-100 | reverse complement strand
CATCGCCACACGATATGACCGGCTCGCGACCAACTTCCTGGCCGCCGTCTCCATCGCCGCAGCCGTAAGCTACTGGTTATGAGTCTGGGCCCTAAAACTCACAGGTTGTTTTACGGACGGCGATCTCGGCGGGCCGACAAGCTTGGCCTGGCGCGATCAGATCGGTTTCACTGTCCTGCCGCGGGAAGGTCGCGACAGCTTCACGCAAGCGTTGTCGTTTTTACTGTATAGATTACGTGGAGCCGCCCTCATGCGCCTGACTATCAAGACCACGCTGAGCAGCCTATTCTGCCTCATGAGCCTCATTGTTTCAATGTTGTGCATAGTCGCGCTGTGGAATGCCTACAGGGCTTATGTCTCGGCGAGGCAGGCGACGATTATCGTCCACCTGGACAAGGACCTCTATGAAGGCCTAGCGAATCTTCGCTTTGAGCGCGGTGAGGTAGGCATAGCCCTCGCCCTGGCCAGCGACAAAAACCAGCGCAACGTCGCCAACATCGCGAGCCGCCGCGAGAAAGTGACGCCCGCGCTCCAAGCCGCGCTCGTCGCATTCAAGACCTATCCTTACGTGGATGCGAATGCCGCGACACTCATCGAGAACCTTCAAAGCCAGTTCGAGGCCGTGAAGAGCCTACGCCGTCAGGTGGATGACCAACTGTCGCTCCCGCTAGAGCGCCGCGACACTTCAATAGGCCAGAGGTTCGCCGCGACCGGCGGAAAAGTGTTGGAGACGTTGGAGCGCCTATCGACGAAGGTGGAATCCGACATCCGGGCGCTCGATCCCTCGCTGTCGCAGTTGATCCTGGTCCGCGCTATGGGGTGGGCTACACGCACTTATACTGGCATCTCCACGCTGCTTATCAATGCCGCCGTGGCGCAGGACCGCCCGCTCACCACCGAGGAAACGAAATCGCTTTTCGCCAATGACGCCAAGGCGGACGTCGCCTGGGGCGCGGTGGTCGAGATCGCGATGGCCGACAACGCACCCGCCGGTCTGCGCAAGGCCGCTCAGACCGCGCAGGACTTCTATTTTGCAGGCTCGTTCAAGGTGCTGCGTGATGGGATCGTCAACCGCATCACCGGCGGTGAGAAGAGCGGCGTCACACTGGCGGAGTGGCGCCAACCCGTCGAGATCGGCCTCGGCAATATCGCCGACGTGGCGGGCGTCGCCGTGAACAACCTCGCCGACATTGCCGACGCAAATGAGGACAGCGCCCGCAGCACCGCCATCATCTATGCCCTCGTGTTCCTCGTCTCCCTCGCGCTTGCGGGCGCCGGATTCGCTGTGGTGATCGGTCGCGTGGCGCGCCCCATATCCCACCTGACCGGCGTCATGCAGGATGTTGCCGGCGGGCATCTGGAAGTCGAGGTGCCAGGCACCTCACGCCACGATGAGATCGGCATCATGGCCAAGACGCTCCTCGTCTTCAAGGAGAGCCTGCTGCGCAATAAGCACATGCAGCGCGAGGCAGAGGAAAGCCGCCGCGCCACAGAAGCCCAGCGCCGCGGGGCCATGCTGGATCTTGCAGCGCGCTTCGAGGTGGCCGTGGGCGGCATCATTGGTCAGGTGGCCAATTCCTCTGGCGTCCTGCTCCAGGCCGCCCAGTCCATGCGCAAGACCGCGGAGGAAACCTCCACCCGCTCCACGGCCGTCGCCGCTGCAGCGGAGGAGGCCTCTACTAACGTTATCATGGTGGCCTCCTCCGCGGAGGAACTGGGCGCGTCCGTGGACGAGATTTCACGTCAGGTTCTGCAATCCTCCGAAATGTCGACGAACGCCGTTGCCGAGTCCGACCGGACCGGCCTTGTGATGCGACAGCTCGCCCAGGCGGCGGCCCGCATCGGCGATGTGGTGGAACTCATCAACACCATCGCGTCGCAAACCAATCTGCTGGCCCTCAATGCCACCATCGAGGCGGCGCGCGCCGGGGACGCCGGCAAGGGCTTCGCCGTGGTCGCCTCCGAGGTGAAGGAGCTGGCCACGCAGACAGGTAAAGCGACGGAAGAGATCGCTGCTCAGGTGAATGCCATCCAGTCCACCACACAGGAGGCCGTGAAGGTCATCGAAAGCGTGAGCCAGCAGATCCGCAGCATGAGTGACGTGGCCACCGGCATTTCGGCGGCGGTCGAGGAGCAGGGCATCGCCACGCGCGAGATCGTACGCAATGTGGATCAGGCGGCCACCGGCACCAATTCGGTGACGGCCCATATCACTGACGTTGCCCGCGCGGCGCAGGAGACAGGGGCGGCCGCCAGCGAGGTGCTCAGCGCCTCCTCCGCCCTCAGCGATCAGGCCAGGCAGTTGGAAGTGGAGATGCTGCAATTTCTTGCAACGGTACGCTCAAACTGAGCCGCTGCTACGAAATGCAAATTTGCGCTAGCGAGGTCGTCACGGTCCTGCCGAAAGCCAATGTTGCCGCTTGTGAGCCCCCGTGCGGGCGCTGATTTCGGACCCTCTCCGGGTGGGACGGCCCGAGATTGCGGCCATGCAGATTGCGCGATCAGCGGAGAGGTCGCAATGAGATAGGCGGCAGCTCGCCTTGCGGGTGTTGGTAAAGTCTGGTCCCCCCGAAGCAGAGAAATGTCCGCTCCTGGCGGAGAGCCACTCGTTAGATTACTGCGATGGCCCTGCGACTAAAGCAGCCGCGTCTGGCCTTCGATCTCTTCGCCCTTCACCCGCGCCCGCATCCTCTGCGCCGTCCGCCGATGCAAACCTGCATGACCAGCCGCCTCATCGATGGACGCCCCCTCCGCCAGCGCGCGGGCCATCCTCAACCGGGCCGCGGCCAGCGTCCCCGCCGGCCCCATGGGCACGGTGACCGTCTCGCCCCCGTACATGGCGCACAGCAGGTCCGCCCCCTCCCGCCCCAGCAGCGCCACCAGGCGGTGCTCATCACCCGCGCGCTTGGGAATGGAGAGCCGCCGCCCGCCGTGCTCGGAAGCAAACGCCAGCACCCGCGCCAGCCCGGCGGCCGGCAGCAGCGCGGACAGAAGGTGCGGCAGAGGCGGAACCTCGCTCATGCCCGCCCCGCCTTCATCCGCTTGCGGATGAGCGCGCCACCC
>NZ_AXBA01000084.1 GCF_000473085.1 Azorhizobium doebereinerae UFLA1-100 | reverse complement strand
CCGGCCGTATTTTGGCGAGGCGGCGCCGGGCCAAATGCTGCCGACCGCCTGGAGCTACGGCCCCGCCACATCGGAGATCCGCGCGGCGGTGGACACCCGCCTGCGTATCGACGCTGCACAGGTGCTCACGGAAGGTCAGAAGGCGCAGGGGCGCGCGAACCTCGGCGCCCAGGCCGCGCTCGGCTACACGCCCGCCAACAAGGCGGGCGACACGTTCACCGGAAACATCGGCGTCGGTACCGCCGTCTATCAGACGGACGGCAACATCTACATGCCTTGGGCGGGCGGGCGCTATGCCCACCAGTTGATCCCGTATCATGTGAACATCTGGTACGTGGACAACACCGGCATGCCCCGCCTGACCTATTCCGCAGGCGCCGGCGTCGCCGTGCGCGGCGCGGGCGGCAGCGACCAGTGGGCCTTTTCCGTGCAACGGGGCGGCGACGGGGCGACGCTGCTGTCCGTCGATGGCACGGGGGACCTCTATCTCGGCAATTACGGCGCCGCTCTGTCCACCTTGTTCAGCCGGGCCAAGAACGTGCGTCTGGCCGGCGTCGTCTGGGTGGACGTGCGCGGCGCCGATAGCGCGCGCGACGCCCAGCTGACCAGCGGCGCGGTCATGGTCGGGATCTCCACCGACACCAGCAGTTCGCCGCCCTTGCGCACCGTCAGCGGCTTCTTTGCCGCGCAGATCCAGCAGCAGGACGTGTTCGGCAATTGGTACGGCGTCACAACCCAATAGGCACCAGGAGCGACCCATGGACATGATCGAACACGGCCGCTGGGCCGCCTACACGCCCGACGCGGTGCATCCGCTCGCGCCGCCCAATGCCGCCTATTGGCGCCATGAAACGACGGGCGAGGACTGGTATGTCTATTCCCGCCGCGTCTGGTCCATCGTCGGCGGCATCGACCCCACCGGCACCCTCAAGATCCGGCTGGACGATGCCGGCCGCGTCGTCATGCTGGAACGTGACGCGGTGCGCCTCATGCCGCCCACGGGGCGCGTCATCGAACTGACCGGCGCGGGTGTGGAAGCGCCGCCCTATGGCGCGCAACTGGTGGATGGGCGCTTCATCGCCGAGAGCGGAGCCGACACCGGCTCCGGCCCCACCCTCGTGCCGGCCGGGATCTCCGACCGGCAGTTCTTCCAGGGCCTCGCTTTGCGCGGCCTGATCTCGCAGGTCGAGGCGCTTGCGGCGGTGGGCAACGGCACGCTGCCGGCGGCATTCGAGACGCTGATCGGGCAGCTCTCGGCCGAGGAGCAGTTCGCTGCCCGCATGCTGCTGTCCGGCGCCACCAGCTTCCAGCGCACCAATCCGCTGGTGGACACGCTGGGCGCCATGCTGGACATGGGCCCGGCGGAGATTGATGATCTGTGGCGGTTTTGTGCAGGGCTTTAGCGGGAGTGAAGTTGGCACGGACTGGGCACTAGCACCGACACTGAACCTCAAACTTACAAGCCTAATCAGTTGTTATCAAAATCCAATTCAAAAACAGTGAAACCGGAACGTATAGGTGTCTAGAGCATCGCAGGCCGAGCAACTTTCTAGTAGGGAGATTATGTTCTGGTTGTGAGGGGCGCGACGTCGCCTGTACGCAGCCGATCATGGAACGGAATATAGGGCTGATTGATATAAACTATTTTGTTGATTGATAAATATAGTAACTTAACGAGTCTAATCAAAAATATGGGGAATTGTGAAATTGGATTTTCTAACTCCAATGGTTGAGCCTGTCGGCTATTCAGGAATCAATCTCTATTTAATTCAAATAATTTGTTTAACATTTTTTGTATTTTTAATTGGGCGCTTCCTGCTTAGGGCTAGTTGGGGGGTATCGAGTGTTGTTTGGGCAAAAATCGAATTATCTTGGGCCGCAATATCAATTGCTTCCTTAATTATTGCTGTTTGGCAGATAGGAATCCGCCTTAACCAAATAGAATTGCAGCAGTTAAGGGTGAATTTTCCTATACATATCGAGGCTTTTAAGCAAGCTGGCATAACTATATCGCAACACGGGTCTGATCACCAAAATTATGAAGACGGCAGGAAAATTTTGGCCCTAGCCAACTCGCCGCGAAATGATCGTGAATGGAGAAATGTACCAAAACAATATGTGGGCGTGAGAAATTTTATTGACACTGGATGCGTTCCGATGTTGGGGCCGAAATGGAGCGCGCTAGAATTACGTGCAAAATTTAGAAATGGAAGCGGCGATAACTCAGTTACGACCGAGATAATGAGATGGGATGAAAGGTTGGATTATTGTTTATTGGGGGATGATGTTGCGAAAAACGCGCAGAGGATAGTCAGCCTGGAGGGAGTTATGCCTTCCGAACAGACTGCCACCTGGCTAGGGGCGATATGGAGTATGTCGATTTCAATCGGCCTTGCGTTGAAGTTGCTAAAGGCGTTCAGCGATCTAAAAGTGTCAGACAGTAAGGCACCCAGGAATTTATCCGGTCCGTCTGGCTCAATATCGGCCAGACAACCTATAAATCGATATAAGTCTGCAAAAAAATCAGTCGAAGCAAGAAACAATGAGAAATGAAATCATAAAAATTATGTAAAATAGTACACAATCTGACCCGAATAAATATGCGGTGAACCGGAAGGTTCGGCCGGATCTAAGTAAAATTCTCTGCCCCTCCACCCGGCGACACCTGTCGCCCGTGCCCTCCCGCATCTTCCCCATCACACTCCGACCTCTGAAGACGCCCGTCAATCGCGCTTCAAGAGGTCTTTCATGTCTGCCACCACACCCTTCGTCGGCGTCCGCGTCTTCTCCGACCTGTCGGACACCGTCGCTTCCGTCGATACGCGCGACAGCACCGTGATCGGCGTCACGCTGCCGGCACCTGAGGCGGACAACGCTTTGTTCCCGCTGGACGAGCCGGTGGCCCTGTCCATCGACGACGTGGATCAGGTCAAGGCGCTCGGCGCCGGCCTGGCGCGGGATACCGTGGACCAGATCCTCGCCGAAGGCATCGTCACCGACATCTCTTTCGTGCGGGTGGCGGAAGGCGCGGATGCGGAGGCCACCATGGGCCACATCGTCGGCTCGGCCGGCGCC
>NZ_AXBA01000011.1 GCF_000473085.1 Azorhizobium doebereinerae UFLA1-100 | reverse complement strand
CCGAGCCCAAACCCGAGCGCCGCGAGCGTCCTTCACATGGAGACGTTTCGTGCATCTCGACCGCAAGCAAATAGGCGGGGCCACCCTTTATCTCGGCGACGCTTTGGAGATCCTGCCCACCCTGGCCGCCGGCAGCGTGGGCGCCGTCCTGTGCGATCCGCCTTATTCGAGCGGCGGCGCCTCGCTGACGGATCGGTCCCGGCCGACCAGTGCCAAGTACCAGTCCAGCGAACACCGCGGGCTCTATCCGGAGTTCCAGGGCGATACGCGGGACCAGCGCAGCTACCTGGCCTGGTCCACCCTCTGGCTGTCACGGGCGCGGATGCTCGCCGCGCCNGGCGCGCTCTGCGCCGTCTTCACCGACTGGCGGCAGCTGCCGGTGACCTCCGACGCGCTCCAGTGCGCNGGCTGGGTGTGGCGNGGGGTNGCGCCCTGGGACAAGACCGAGCGNGGCCGGCCGCAGATGGGGCGTTACCGGGCGCAGGCNGAATATGTGGTGTGGGGCACCAANGGCGCCCGGCCGCTCAAGGGGCCTGTNGCGCCGGGCGTCTTCCGCGCNCCCATCCCGCATGTGAAGCACCACATTGCGGGCAAGCCGGTGGAGCTGATGGAGGGCCTTCTCAGCATCATGGACGGGCCGGTGCTCGACCCCTTCATGGGGTCCGGGACCGTGGGGCTCGCCTGCGCCCGCCGGGGGCTGCCGTATATCGGCATCGAGGTCGAGCCGGCCTATTACAAGATCGCTTTGAACCGGCTTGCAGAAGGAGGCAAAGACTGAGGGGGCTTCTCCTCAGCGCTGCCCGGCGACGCGGTGAAGGGCGAAGGTGGCTTCCATGATCGCCTTCGCATCCGGCACCGTCTGCTGGATCTGAAGGAGAGTGCCAACCGCGAGGTTGCGGTTGCCACCCGCCATCGCCTCGGCAGCCTCCGCCGCATGCTTGGCCGCCTCGGCGAGGAGGTCGGCCAGGGCGGCGATATTGGCGGTGAGGGCGGCGGTCGTGCGGTCCATGTGAGGTCTCCCGTTAAGGAGCATCACACACGCTCTGCTGCCGCCCACAGTCAACGCGGCACTGGCCGTTTCCAGGGAGCTAAAGGGGTGACATCCGATCTTGCGCGCGGTGACATTCGATCTTGCGCGCTACAATTCTCCTCCCGCCGTGCAAGCCGGGCCGGGACGGCAAAGGCGCCCCACGGCAGCCGCCCGCAAGCGCGACCACGCCCGGTCGAGTCCGAGCCACCCGCCGAAAGAATCGTTATTTCAAAGACTTAGAAAGAAGGGTGGCGGAGACGGAGGGATTCGAACCCTCGAGACCCTTTTGGGGGTCTGCTCATTTAGCAAACGAGTGCCTTCAGCCTCTCGGCCACGTCTCCACGCGCCCCCTCTATGCCCAAGAGAGGCCGCCTTGGCAAGCCGGGCCGGGGCGCCATCAACGGGAATAGGCCCGCGTCGCAAGCCTCAGGGGCGCTTCAGCCCGGCGCACGCCAGCCTTCCCTAGGCCGAGGCCGGGCCGGACGGGCGGTTGATCCGCCGCCTCGGTTGCCGCACGGGCGCCGGCGGCCGGGGCTGCTGCGCGGGCGCGCGAGGGAGGCGGAAACCGGCGCCCGCGCTGCGCGCCCACAAGCCCAGGGCCAGGCGAATCGCCGCGCGTGTCCCCTGCGGGGGGCGTCGGCGGCAAGGCCGGTCCGTGCTCGTGTGGCACCGGCACAAGGCGAGGCCCATCTGGCTCGTCTGACCGGATCGGGGCGTCAGGCGCCCGGCGCCTGACCGTGCGCCCCGCCGGACACACGGGCGGCGATGAGGCCGGCGATGGCCGCGAACACGCCGTCCCAATCCCCTGCCCGCTGCTGGCGCACCAGATGCAGGGACGGATAATAGAGGCTGTGCTCCCCCTCCAGCCCCCAGCGCCAGTCCGGCGTGGCGCGCAGGGCGACGAAGGCCGGGCGGCCCAGGGCGCCGGCCAGATGGGCGGCCGAGGTGTCCGTGGTCACCACCAGATCGAGATTGGCCATCACGCCGGCCCGATCGAGGAAGATGCCGTCGGCATCCACGTCCGCGCCCAGGGTGACGATACGTTCGCCGAACGGCACCTCGCCGACCTGCGCCGCCGCCGCGCCGTGCTGGAGCGACACCAGCGTCACGCCCGGCACCGCCGCCAGCGGCGCGAAGGCCGCCAGCGGAGCCGAGCGGCCGATGTCGATCAGCCGCGAGGGGTTGCCCTGCCAGTTGATGCCCACCAGGAAATTGCCCGGCGCGCGCAGATGCGCCCATTTCGCCACCCGGTCCTGCGGCGCCTGGAGATAGGGCACCGTCGGCCACATGGCGGGATCGGGCGCGAACACCGCCGGCAGGCTGGCCAGCGGCAGCCAGAAGGTGCCCGGCGCGTCGGCGGGAATGTGCGAGATGTCGTGCGTCACCGGGATGCGCGGCTCGATGGTCGCCACCAGCGGCGCCAGCGCGGCCGAGATGAACAGCCGCGCCGGCAGGCCCCGGTCGGCGACCAGCGACAGCAGGCGGGCGAATTGCAGCACGTCGCCGATGCCCTGCTCGGCCAGGATGACGAGATCCTGCGGCGGCGTGCGGCCGTCCCAGCGCGGGAACGGCGGCGGCGTGAAGGGCGGCGGCAGCATGTGCTCGCGCGCTTCATAGCCCGCCCAGCCGGCCGCCCAGGCGCCGGTGGCGAGATCGAGCCCGGCCTTGGTGAACAGCACCCGGGGCTCCCGGGGCGCGGCCCGCGCCGCCCGGCCGATCGCCACGCGCATGTCGGCGGAGCGGCCGAGATCGGCCAGCGCGCTGGCGCGGGCGAGATTGGCGAGGGGGGCGTCCGGCTGGATCGCCAAGGCGGCGTCCGCGTCGGCCAGCGCGGCGGCGGCCGCGCCGAGCGCGCGGTGAACGTCCGCCCGCTCCACCAGCGCTTCCGCCAGCCGGGGATGCGTCGCCAGCACCGCGTCGCAGAGCTCCAGGGCGGCGGCGAACTCCGAATTGAGGCGCCGCATGTGGGCCAGCCGCACCTTGAGTTCCGGGCGGGCGTCGCCGTTCAGCTCGACGGCCCGGGCCATCAGCGCACAGGCGCCGGGGAGATCGCCCAGCGAGGCCTTGGCCTGCGCGGCGATATGGTAGGCGTCCGCATAGCGCGGGCCGGCGGCGATGGCCGTCTCGGCCGCCGCGAGCGCGCCGGCCACGTCGCCCATCTCCAGCAGGGTGCCGGCCTTGCTCACGTGATGGATCGGCACCCACGGCTGCATGGCGATCAACCGCTCGCAGTCCGCCAGCGCCTCGGCGTGCCGCTCCAGCCGGGCATAGGCCGTGGCGCGGTTGGTCAGCGCCTCGACCGAGCGCGGGTCGATCGCCAGGGCGCGGGTGAAGCGCTCGGCGGCGGCGGCATGGCGGCCGAGCGCAGCCAGCGCGTTGCCGGCCTGGAACTGCGCCTCGATCAGGCCGGGCGCGAGCTTGGCCGCGTCGTCGAAGGCGGCCAGCGCCTTCTGGGCGTCGCCCGCCAGCAGCAGGCCGGCGCCCACCAGGATATGGCTGTTGGGATCGCGCGGGGCGATGTCGCGGGCCTGCCGGGCGGCGCGCACCGCGTCCTTGGCGCGCCCTGCCTGGAGCAGGGCCAGCGCCAGCAGGCGGTGGGCGTCCAGGAAGCCCGGCGCGAGGCGGGCGGCGGTGCGGTAGGCGTCGATGGCGGCGTCCAGCTGGCCGGCGCGATGCAGTTGGGAGGCCTGCGCCAGCACGGCGCGCGGATCGGGAGACATGGACGCTGCGTTCCTCAAAGCTGGCCCTCGGAGCCGGGGCGCGGCGCGCGGCATCCGCCGGGCCCGCCCGTCTGGCATGATTGTCCGGCGGCGCTCGGCCCGCCCTCACGCCGCCAATGCCATGATTGGCGGCCGCTGGCCAGGGGTGGCGCGGCGGGGGCGGCGCGGCAGAAGCCGGAAGCGGCGCCCGCCGGCCGGGTCCCGCTCAGCGGGCGCGCTGGCCGAACAGCACCGTCTGCGCCGCCTTGTCCTTGCTGAGGTCCGATTTCTGCTCGGCATTGACCATCAGCCCGCGCTGCACGCCGGGCCGGGCCTTCACCGTCTCCAGCCAGCGGGCGAAATGCGGGAATTCGGCGATGTCCTGGCCCTGCCGCTCCCACAGCTTCGACCAGCCGATGCAGGCGATGTCGGCGATGGAATAGTCGTCGCCGGCGAGATATTCGCGGTCCTTCAGGCGGGTGTTCATCACGCCGTAGAGCCGGTGCACCTCGTTGGTGTAGCGCGACACCGCATAGGGAATCTTCTCCGGCGCATAGAGCCGGAAATGGTGCGCCTGCCCGGCCATGGGGCCAAGGCCCCCCACCTGCCAGAACAGCCACTCCTCCACCTCGATGCGCTTGCGCTCCTCGGCGGGGTAGAACTTGCCGGTCTTGCGGCCGAGATACTGCAGGATGGCGCCGCTCTCGAACACCGACACCGGCTGCCCGTCCGGGCCGTTGGGGTCGATGATGGCGGGGATCTTGTTGTTGGGCGAAAGCGCGAGAAACTCCGGGGCGAACTGGTCGCCCTTGCCGATGTTCACCAGCTTGATCTCATACGGCAGGCCGCACTCCTCGAGCATGATGGAGACTTTCCATCCGTTCGGGGTCGGCCAATACAGCAGCTCGATCGGCTGAAGCTGAGCGTCCGCCATTGCAATGCTCCATCCTCGACCGGCGTGCCGGCGAATGGCGCTACAGGTAGGACGAGCCGGGACGGGGAGCAAGCGGGCCTGTTAACAGTTCGTTAATGCTGGCCGAAAAACGTTGCTACCACACGATTTCCATTCCGGAGCCACACGCCCCCCGGAGCCCATGCATCGGCGGCGGACCGGCGAGGAACACCGCATGCTACCGCCCGGCGCCGGCCTCGCCCGCCTCGTCGGCATAGGCATGGAGGCCGCCGCAATTGTCCGCCACCTGCCAGCCGCCCCCCTGCCGCGCCGCATAGCCGGGGGTCAGCGGCACCTTTCCGGCCCCGCCGGGGATGTCGAGCACATAGGTCGGCACGGCAAGGCCGGACAGCCGCCCGCGCAGGGCGCGCATCACCCCCTGCCCCTCGGCGATGGAGAGGCGGAAATGGGCCGTGCCGGGCGCGAGGTCGGGATGATGCAGGTAATAAGGTTTCACCCGCCGCTCCACCAGCGCGCGGAACAGGGCGGCCAGCGTCTCCGCATCGTCGTTCACCCCGCGCAGCAGCACGGTCTGCGACACCAGCGGGATGCCCGCATCCGCGAGGCGGGCGAGCGCGGCGGTGGCGGCATCGCCCAGCTCGCGGGCGTGGTTCGCATGCACCGCCACATAGGAGGCGATGCCCTGCGCCTTCAGCGCCGCCACCATCTCGGCCGTCACCCGCTCCGGCGCGGCGATGGGCACGCGGGTGTGGAAGCGCACCACCTTCACATGGGAAATGGCGGCGAGCCGCCCCACCACCTCGGCCATGCGGCGGGGCGAGAGCATGAAGGGATCGCCGCCGGTGAGGATCACCTCCCACACCTCGGGATGGGCGGCCACGTAGGCGAGCGCGCCGTCCAGCGCTTCGGGGGACAGCGCCTGCTCGGCGCCCGGCCCCACCATCTCGCGGCGGAAACAGAAGCGGCAATAGACGGCGCACACACCCACCAGCTTCAGCAGCACCCGGTCGGGATAGCGGTGGACGATGCCGGGCACCGGGGAATGGGCGTCGTCGCCGATGGGGTCCGCCAGCTCGCGCGGGTCCACCTCCAGTTCCGCCGCGTCCGGCACGAACTGGCGGGCGATGGGATCGGCGGGGTCGGCGCGGTCGATGGCGGCGGCGAGTTCCGGCGTCACCGCCACCGCGTAGCGCCCGGCGACGGCGGCCAGCGCGGCCCGCCGCGCGGCAGGGGCAAGGCCGGCGGCGATGAGATCGTCGGCCGTGCGGAGGGTGGACATCGGGGCGCTCACGCAAACATGGGGGCGGCGGGCTGCAAACGCGCCCGCCTCGGCTTATATCTGGCTCTATATAGGCAAGGACCGGCGGGCGCCAACGCGCGCGGGCCCTTTGCCCTGCACGGGATGGAGAGCCGCCATGCTTGCGCGCGAGGACGATGTGCTGGAAGCCGCCGCGCGGTGGCGGGCCGAGGGCAAGGGCGTGGCGCTGGCCACGGTGCTGGAAACCTGGGGCTCCGCGCCCCGGCCGGTGGGCAGCCATCTGGTGATCGACGACGCCGGCCGCTTCCTCGGCTCGGTGTCCGGCGGCTGCGTGGAAGGCGCCGTGGTGACCGAGGCGCTGGACGTGATCGGGAGCGGCACGCCGCGCACGCTGGAATTCGGCGTCGCCGACGAGACCGCGTGGCGCGTCGGCCTGTCCTGCGGCGGCGCCATCCGCGTCTATGTGGAACGCATCGACTGAGGCCGGTGGATGAAACTCTCTTTCCCACCAGACCAACATTTTGAGAGACGGAACTGACGCATGGATCTTTCCCTTCTCTCCGCCCTCAATGCGGAACGCGCCGCCCGGCACGCCGCCGTGCTGGTGACCCACCTCGGCAGCAACGCCCAGCGCCTCGTCAAGGCGGCGGACACCGCCCGCGACCCGCTGGCGCGCGAGCTGGACGCGGCGCTTGCCGCCGGCAAGAGCGGCGTGGTGGGCGAAGGCGCGGACCGGGTGTTCCTCACCGTCCACGTGCCGCCCGCCCGCATGGTGGTGGTGGGCGCGGTGCACATCTCCCAGGCCCTCGCCCCCATGGCGCGGGGCGCGGGCTTCGACGTGACCATCATCGACCCGCGCACCGCCTTCGCCACCCCCGAGCGCTTCCCGCAGACCACGGTGATCGCGCAATGGCCGGACACCGCTTTGCCCGCGCTCGGCCTCGACCCCTTCACCGCCCTGGTCGCCTTGACCCACGACCCCAAGATCGACGAGCCGGCGCTGGAGGCGGCGCTCGCCGCCGGCTGCTTCTATGTTGGCGCGCTCGGCTCGCGCCGCACCCACGCCAAGCGCATCGAGCGGCTCGCCGCGCGCGGCCTGTCCCCGGCCCTGCTGGAGCGCATCCATGCCCCCATCGGGCTGGACATCGGCGCCGCCAACCCGCCCGAGATCGCGGTCGCCATCCTGGCCCAGGTGATCGGCGCCCTGCGCAAGCCCGCCCCCGCCCGCGAGGCGGCGGCGTGAGGTTCGGCCCGGTTCCACTGGACGCGGCGGAAGGCGCGGTGGCGGCCCATTCGGTGCGCTGCGGCGACGGCGTGGTGAAGAAGGGCACGCGCCTCGGCGCGGCCGAGATCGCCGCCTTGCGCGCGGCCGGCTTCACCGAGGTGGTGGTGGCCCGGCTCGACCCCGGCGACCGGCCGGAGGACGAGGCCGCCCATCAGTTCGCCGCCCGCATCGCCGGGCCGCAGGTGCGCGTGGAGCCCCCCTTCACCGGCCGCAGCAACCTTCATGCCCTGGCCGACGGCGTGCTGGAGGTGGATGCGGCCGGGGTGGACGCCTTCAACGCCCAGGACGAGGCCATCACCCTCGCCACCCTGCCGCAGTTCAAGCCGGTGGCGGCGGGCGACATGGTGGCGACCGTCAAGATCATCCCCTTCGCGGTGGACGGCGCGCTGGTGGAGGACGCCCTGGCGCGCACCGGCGCGCTGCTGCGCGTCCACCCCTTCGTCCGCCGCAAGGTGGCGCTCATCTCCACCCTGCTGCCCGGCCTGCCGCCCAAGGTGGTGGAGAAGACCCTGCGCGTCACCGCCGCGCGCCTCGCCCCCGCCGGCGCCGCCGTCTCGCACGACGTGCGCGTGCCGCACGAGACCCGGGCCCTGGCCGAGGCCATCGCCACTGTCGCGGCGGACGGGGCCGAACTGGTCCTCGTCTTCGGCGCCTCCGCCATCACCGACCGGCGCGACGTCATCCCCGCCGCGCTGCTGGCGGCGGGCGGCGCGGTGGAGCGGCTGGGCATGCCGGTGGACCCCGGCAACCTCACCCTCGTCGGCCGCCTGGGCGGCCTGCCGGTGATCGGCGCGCCGGGCTGCGCCCGCAGCGCCAAGGAGAACGGCTTCGACTGGCTGCTCATGCGCCTGCTGGCCGGCCTCGACGTGACCGCGCGGGATGTGGCCGGCCTCGGCGTCGGCGGCCTGCTGAGCGAGATCGTCACCCGCCCGCAGCCGCGCCAGGAGCCCCCGGCCGCGCACGCGCCCGACGTGGCGGCGGTGATCCTCGCCGCCGGGCGCGGCACCCGCATGGGCGGGCCGAACAAGCTGCTGGAGCCGCTCGGCGGCAGGCCGGTGATCCGCCACGTGGTGGAGGCCGCGCTCGCCTCCCGCGCCCGGCCGCTGGTGGTCGTGACGGGCCACGAGCACCAGCGCGTGGAGGCGGCGCTGGAGGGCCTGCCGGTGGCCTTCGTGCACAATCCCGATTATGCGACCGGCATGGCCAGCTCGGTGCGCCGGGGCATCGCCGCCCTGCCGGCGGGCGTGGACGGCGCGCTGGTCCTGCTGGGCGACATGCCGCTGGTTGCCCCAACCCTGCTGGACGCGCTGGTCGATGCCTTCGCGCCGGAGCTGGGCCGCCTCATCGTGGTGCCCATGGCCGGCGAGCAGCGCGGCAATCCCGTGCTGTGGTCGCGCCGCTTCTTCCCCGAACTGGCGGGGCTGGAGGGCGACATCGGCGCCCGCCGGCTGATTGCCGCCCATCCGGAGGCGGTGTGCGAGGTGCCGGCCTCCGGCGCCGCCGCCTTCCTCGACGTGGACACGCCCGAAGCGCTGGCTGAGGCCCGCGCGCTGGCGGCGGACGGCCGCCCGCTGGACGCCGCCGGATAGCGCCGTCCTCAGGCCGCGCGGATCGCGGCCAGGAACTGCTCCACCTTCTGCCGCAGGTCGCCGGCTTCCTTCGACAGGTGCGCCGCGGCATCGAGCACGCGGGTGGCGTCGGCGCCGGTGGCGGTGGCCCCGCGCCGCACGTCCAGCACGTTGCTCGACACGTCCTGGGTGCCGCTGGCCGCCTGCTGCACGCTGCTGGCGATCTCCTGGGTGGCCGCGCCCTGCTGGCCCATGGCGTTGGAGATGTCGCTGGAGATGGTATTGATCTCCTCGATCACGTCGCCGATCTCGTGGATGGCGGCCACCGCCGCGCGGGAGGCCTCCTGGATCGCCTGGATCTGGGCGGCGATGTCCTCGGTGGCCTTGGCGGTCTGGCCGGCCAGCGACTTGACCTCCTGCGCCACCACCGCGAAGCCGCGGCCCGCGTCGCCCGCCCGCGCCGCCTCGATGGTGGCGTTGAGCGCCAGCAGGTTGGTCTGGTCGGCGATGGCATTGATGAGGCCGACGATCTCGCTGATGCGGGCGCTCACCGACACCAGGCTCTGCACCGTGGCGTCGGTCTCGCGCGCCGAGGCGGCGGCGCGCTCGGCCACCTCGCGCGAGACGTTCACCCGGCTGGAAATCTCGCCGATGGAGGCGGCCAGTTCCTCGGACGCGGCAGCCACGCTGCGGACATTGGCGGAGGCTTGCTCGGCCGCCGCCGCCGCGCCCTGGGCGTTGCGGGCGCTGGCGTCGGCGGTGTCGGTCAGCGAGCGGGCGGTGGCCTCCAGCGTGCGCGAGGAGGTGGCGACGAGGTCGAGCACCCCGCCGATGTCGCTGTTGAAGGACTGGATCAGCCCGTCCACCGTGCCGGCGCGGCGGCGCTGCACCTCGGCCTCCGCATTCTCCCGCGCCTCCAGGCGCGCCCGCTCGACGGCGTGCTGCTTGAACACCTGCATGGCGGCGGCCATGGCGCCGATCTCGTCGCGCCGGTGGAGATCCGGCACCTCGTTGTCCAGGTCGCCATTGGCCAGGGCGTTCATGGCCGCCGTCATGCGGCCCAGCGGCCGGGCGATGGCCCGGTGCAGCAACTGGCTGAGCAGGGTGATGGTGAGGATGGCGATGATGGCGGTGGCCACCAGCGCCGTCACCCGGAAGGCGGTGAGCGGCGCGAACGCCTTCGCCGGGTCGATGGCGAGGGCCAGATGCCACTTCGCCCCCTCCAGCCCGGTCAGCGGGAAGAAGGTGACCAGCAGCGCGGTGTCGCCCGCTTTCGCCTCAAAGACCCGCCGCGCGATGGGCGGCACCTGGCCGGTGAAGATGTCGCCCAGCTTCTTGCCCACCAGCGCCATGTCCGGATGCACCAGGATGGTGCCGTCCTCGTTCACCAGGAAGGCAAAGCCCATGCCGCCGAAATCGATGGTGCCGAGGCGCTCGACGAGGTTGGTGACGAAGAAGTCGGCCCCGGTGACGCCGGCCAGCTGGCCGCCGGCATGGACGGGAACCGCCGCGGTGATGACCAGCTTCTGCGTGGAGGCGTCCACATAGGGCGCCGTCATGACCGGGCCGCGCTCGCGCTCGGCGGCCTGGTACCAGGGCCGGCGGCGGGGATCGTAGCCGGCCGGCATGTCGTGCGGCGGGGCATTGTGCATGGCGCCGCCGGCGGTGCCGAAATAGGTCGACTTGAACTGGTCGATCAGCACCTTGTTCTGGAGCATCTCCGGGGCGGCGGCCGGGTTCTTGGCGATGGTGTCGGCGATCTCCTGCGCCAGCATCATGCGCCCGGCGAACCAACTGGCGATGGCGTCCGAGGCCAGGGCGCCGGCGCTGTCGAGCTTGGCCTCCACCTCGTGGGTCATCACCGCCTTCTGGCGCAGGTCGATGGCCAGCGAGAAGCCGAGGAAGGACAGCACCACCGCCAGCGACACCCCGACGATGATGCGCCGGACGAGCCGGGTGCGGCGCTGCGGGCGTGCGGGCGGCGAAGCGGCCGGCGCCGGGACAGGGCGGGCGGCGGTGTGGCGCGGGGAGCCGTTGGTCATCGCTGTCTCCAAGATCGGGCCGGCGGAACCGGCGCGAAGCGCGCGCCACCGCAGGAACCTGGCAGGGATCACGCGCGCCCTGAGCGCGTGACGTCGCCCCCTTCGACTAGGTGCCGATGACTGAAGTTGAATGACAGGCCGGCCATGAGCGCATCCGTTTTGGAGCGATCCCCGCGCAAGCCTCGCGGTCCATAATTGTCACGCGCGAGCAAGGGCCTTGACCCTGCCGCGCGGGCCGCCTAGAGAGCCCGGCATTGGGACCGCAAGTCCCCGTAAGCGTCTCACGTCAAGCAACGCAGCCTCGGCAGGTCCCTGCCGGCATCGAAAGGCCGCGTCTTTTCATGACACCTCCCACCCCGTCCCGAGGATCCTCGGCGCTGTTCAGCGCCCTGCCGGTCCTGTTTCCCCTCACCCTCACCTCCTTCCTCGCCATTCTCGCCATCGGCATTCCTCTGCCGGTGCTGCCGGTGCGCGTGCATGACGGGCTCGGCTTCGGCGCCGTCATGGTCGGCGCCGTGGTGGGCAGCCAGTCGCTGGTCACCGTGCTGACGCGCGGCGCCACCGGCCATCTGGTGGACCTGCGCGGCGCCCGCTTCGCCGTGCTCGCGGGCCTGCCGCTGGCGGCGCTGGCCGGCGTCACCTACCTTGCCTCGCTCGCCATCGCCGCGCCCACCCTGAGCCTCGCCGTGCTGGTCGCCGGGCGGATGATCCTGGGCCTTGCCGAAAGCCTGTTCATCACCGGCATCCTGACCTGGGGCATCGGCCGGATCGGCCCGGCCGGCACCGGCCTCGTCATGGGCTGGAACGGCATCGCAGTCAGCGGCGCGCTGGCGGTGGGGGCGCCGGTCGGCGTCTTCATGCAGCAGAGCTTCGGCTTCGCCGGCGTCGCCCTGCTCTCGACGCTCTGCCCGCTCGCCGCCCTGCTGATCGCGCTCACCGTGCCGGGCGTGGCCCGCGCCCCCGCCGGCACGGCGCCGCGCCTGCCGTTCCGCACCGTGGTGGGGCTGATCTGGCGGCATGGCCTGGTGCTGGCGCTATCCACCGCGCCGTTTGCGCTCATCGGCAGCTTCATCGTGCTGGCCTTCGCCGAGCGGGGCTGGCCGGGCGCGGGGCTCGCGCTGACGCTCTACGGCGGCGGCTTCATCCTGGTGCGGGTGCTGTTCGCCCACCTGCCGGACCGCTTCGGCGGCGCGGCGGTGACGCTCGCCTCGCTGGCGGTGGAGGGCGTGGGGCAGATGCTGATCTGGTCGGCGCCGCACGTCTCCGTGGCGCTGGTCGGCGCCGCGCTCACCGGCGCGGGCTTCTCTTTGGTGTTCCCGGCCATGGGGGTGGAGGCGGTCCGGCGGGTGCCGCGCGAGAGCCAGGGCGTGGCCATCGGCAGCTTCGTCGCCTTCCTCGACATCGCGCAGGGCCTCACCGGGCCTCTGGCTGGGCTGATGGTGGCGCGGGCCGGCTTCTCCGCCGTCTTCCTCGCTGGCGCCGCCGCCTGCGCGGTGGCCATCGCCGTGGCCCTGACCCTGCGGGGACGTCCCGGCTAGAAGGGATCGGCCACGAGGTGCGTCACCGGCACGTCCAGCCGCTCGCACAGGATCTGCGCGAGCCGCTGGCGGTGGCAGCCCTCCACATGGCGCTCGAAGCACAGCAGGCAGAGATGGCGCCCCTGCGCCAAAGAGGTGAGCTCGTCCAGTGCCTCGCGCGCCGGGGCGGTCTCCAGATGGGCGTTGTAGATGCGCATCAGAGTGGCCGCGTCGCCCTTGCGGGCGGCGAGCCGCCCCTCCTTCGGCGTGCCCAGCGCGCGCAGGTGGACATAAGCGATGCCGTGCTCGGCGATGCCGGCGGCGAGCGCGGTCTTGGAGAAGCCCGGCCGCCGCGAAGCCGCCACCGCCCGCACGTCCACCAGCAGGTCTACCTTGGCCCCGGTGAGCGCGGCCTGGAACGCCGGCACCGTGGTCTGCTCATAGCCGATGGTGAAGAGGTCGGTGGTTTTGCTCATGTCGGCTCCTCGGTGTCAGGCCGGGACGGCGACCGGCAGGCGGCGCCGCGCGGCGGCGTCGGGCGGCTGCGACAGAGCCTCCACCAGCGCCTCAAGGCTGGCAAGGTCGTGCACCGGGCGGAAGTCATCCACGTGCGGCAGCATGGCCTTCACCCCCCGCGCGCGCGGCTCGAAGCCGGCATAGCGCAGCAGCGGGTTCAGCCACACCAGCCGGCGGCAGGAGCGATGCAGACGGTCCATCTCGCGGGCCAGCGTCTCGTCGGCATCCCGTTCCAGCCCGTCGGTGACCAGCAGCACCACCGGATTCTGTGCCAGCACCCGGCGCGACCAGTCCTTGTTGAAGGCGTGCAGCGAGGTGGCGATGCGGGTGCCGCCGGACCAGTCGGGCGCCGCCCGACCGACTTCGGCCAGCGCCGCGTCCGCGTCGCGGTGGCGCAGCGCCCGGCTGACATTGGTGAGCCGGGTGCCGAACAGGAAGGTCTCCACCCGCCGCCGGGCGGTGAGCGCGTGCAGGAAGTGCAGCACCGGGCGGGCGTAGTCGCTCATGGAGCCGGAGATGTCGACGAGCGCGACCACCGGCGGCGGGCGCTCGCGCGGGCCGCGCCGCCGCAGCGGCACGAGGTCGCCGCCGGTGGCCAGCGAGGCGCGGATGGCAGCGCGCAGGTCGAACCGTCCGCCGCGCGGATCGGCGACCAGGCGGCGGGTGCGGGCGCGGTCGTCCGGCATCCGCAGGGCGGCGATGCGGCGGCGTGCCTCGGCCAGTTCCGCGGCGCTCATCTGGGCGAAGTCGCGGGTGCGCAGCAGATCGGTGTCGGAGGCGGTGAGGCGGGCGTCCACCTCCATTTCGGCGGGCGGCTCCTGCGGCGGGGCGGCGGCGGCGCTGAACGCCTCCTCCACCCGGCGCAGGCCGGGCTTGGGCGGGGGCGGCGCCAGCGGCACCGCCACCGGCGAGAGCAGCTCCATCAGCTTGTCCGAGCCGCTGCGGCGGCGCCAGAAGCGGCGGAACACCTCGTCGAACACCGCATGGTCGTCGCGCCGCGACACCAGCACGGCATGGAGCGTCCAATAAAGGTCCTCACGGCCGCCGATGCCGGCCACCTCCACCGCCGCCACCGCATCCAGCATGGTGCCGGGGCCGACCCTGAGCCCCGCCGCGCGCAGCAGGCGGCAGAAGGCCAGGATGTTCTGCGCCAGCCGGCCGGCGCCGGCCGGGGCGGAGAAGGCGTCAGGCGACACGGTCGCCGGCACGGCGCGCCTCCTCCAGGAGGCGGGTGATGGCGGCGGCATCGGTCTTGGCGATGTCGTCCTGGTATTTCAGCAGCACGCCGAGCGTGTCGCCGGCGAGCGCCGGGTCGATGGCCACCGCGTCCAGCTCCAGCAAAGCGGCGGCCCAGTCCAGCGTCTCGGCGACGCCGGGCACCTTGAACAGGTCTTCCTTGCGGATCGCCTGGACGAAGCCGACCACCTGCCGCGACAGCGCCGCGCCGATCTGCGGCAGGCGGCTGCGCAGGATCTCCAGCTCGCGTTCGGCGGAGGGATAGTCCACCCAGTGGTAGAGGCAGCGCCGCTTCAGCGCGTCGTGGATCTCGCGCGTGCGGTTGGACGTGAGCACGATGATGGGCGGGTGATCGGCCTTCACCGTGCCCAGTTCGGGGATGCTGATCTGGAAGTCCGCCAGCACCTCCAGCAGGAAGGCCTCGAACGCCTCGTCGGTGCGGTCCAGCTCGTCGATCAGCAGCACCGGCGGGCCGGCCGGATCGGGCGCCAACGCCTCCAGCAGCGGACGGCGCAGCAGGTAGCGCTCGGAGAACACGCCGGCGGCGATCTCCGCCTTGTCGCTCTCGCCCGCCGCCTCGGCGAGGCGGATGGCGATCATCTGGGCGGGATAGTTCCACTCATAGGCGGCGGCGGCGAGGTCGAGCCCCTCGTAGCATTGCAGGCGGATGAGGCGGCGCCCGAGGGCGGCGGCGAGCGTGCGCGCCACTTCGGTCTTGCCGACGCCGGCCTCGCCCTCCAGCAGCAGCGGGCGGCGCATGCGCAAGGCGAGATGGACCACCGTGGCGAGCGCCCGGTCGGGCACGTAGCCGGCCCCCGCCAGCAGCGCGGCGGTGGCATCGATGGACGCGAGCGGGAAGGCGGTCGGATCAGGCATGCACAAGATGTACTGCGGGACCCGCCCGACCGGAAGCCTGCCCGACGGCCAAGCAAGCACCCACTCCCGCCGCGCGGGCGGCGCAGGGGCGCCGGCGTCAGCCCAGCAGCACGAAGGCGAACTGCGCGGCGACCAGCAGCAGGAAGAGGCCGAGGCTGACTTCCAGCACGCGCTTGGGAAACTGGCCGGACAATTCCGCGCCCAGGGGCGCGAGCAGCATGGCGGTGACCAGGATCACCACGACACAGATGGCGCCGCGATAGCCGACGAACCCCACCGGCGGGCGGGCTTCGCCGAACGCGGCCATGGCGAGGCCGGCGGCACCGGGAATGGCGAGCAGGATGCAGATGGCCAGCGGCGTTGCCGCGATGCGGCCCGCGGCCGCCCAGCCCCGCATCACGCGGACGCGCCAGTCGGCCAGCAGATGGGCCACGCCGCCGTCGTCGCCCGCGCCGCCGAAACCGGAGCCGGAGCCCAGCTCGACGGTCCCCAGCGCGGTCATCGCGGTGGTGACGCCGCCGGACGAGGCCAAGGACATGGGACGGCTGAGGAACAGCACTTTCAGCGCGCCCGCCAGCACGGCGAGCGTGAAGACGAGCTGCACCTCCGGCCCGGGCAAGGCGGCGACCACGACGCTCGCCGCCACCGCGCCGGCCGAGATCGGCCATAGCCAGCCGGTCCCCCCGCCCTCCGTCGCGCCGCGGGATGCGCGATGGTCGAGCCAGGACCGCAGGCCGGTCAGCACGACGAGCCCCAGGGAAATCCCTGCGGCGAGATACACGACGAAGCCGTCGCGTATACCCAGAGTTGTGAGAAGCGGGTGCAGGACGGGCACAATAACCAATCCGCCGTAGGCCCCGAAGAGACCCACGAGCAACCCCGCGAGCGCGCCCGATGCAAGCAATGCTAGGGCAAGCTCCACAATATCAGATATGGAACCGGACGCCATTTGGACCCCCCCTTCAGGCGCCCGGACAACATACGACGTCTCCGTTCAATAAAACCATGAATTTCTGACGACATTTTCTGGTATACCAAGAATATCGCCAAAAGCGGCACCAACCTACCGCAACGCTACTGTCACCGCACGCTTCGCCATCACCTTCACCAGATGTGCCCGATAATCGGCGCTGCCGTGCAGATCGGCCATCACGTCGGCAGAATCGAGCGAGAGGTTGTCCAGTGCCTCCGGCCGGAAATCCGCCGCCAGCGCGGCTTCCGCCTCGGTCCAGCGGAACACGCCGCCCTGCCCCGCCCCGGTGACCGCGACCCGGAAGCCCTCGGCGCCCTCGGCCACGAACACGCCGGCCATGGCATAGCGCGAGGCCGGGTTGCGGAACTTGGCGTAGCCGGCGCGGGCCGGTGCGGCGAACTCCACCGCCACCACCAGTTCGTCTTCCGCCAGCGCGGTCTCGAACAGGCCGGTGAAGAAATCGTCCGCCGGAAGCGTGCGCGCGGTGGTGACGATGCTGGCGCCGAGCCCGAGGCAGGCGGCCGGATAGTCGGCGGTGGGATCGTTATTGGCGATGGAGCCGCCCAGCGTGCCGCGATTGCGCACCGCCGGGTCGCCGATCATCCCGGCCAGTTCCGCCAGCGCCGGGATGACGCTGCGCACCAGCGGCGAGGCCGCCACCTGGGCATGGCGCGCCATGGCGCCGATCAGCAGCCCCTCCCCCCGCCGCTCGATGGCGGCGAGGCCGGGGATGCCGGCAAGGTCCACCAGCGTGCCCGGCTGGGCGAGGCGCTGCTTCAGCGTCGGCAGCAGCGTCTGCCCGCCGGCCAGCACCTTGGGCTCGTCCACCGCGCGCAGCAGGGCAACGGCGGCCTCAATGGCGGCGGGGCGCTGATAATCGAAGGCATACATGGCCTGTCTCCTTGAAATCCTGGCGCGGGTCTATTCGGCGGCCTGCGCCACGGCGCGCTGGGCCTGGATGATCTGCCACACCTTGGCGGGGGTGGCCGGCATGGGCACGTCCTCGGTGCCCAGCGCGGAGGTGAGGGCGTTGATGACGGCGGGGGGCGCCGCGATCGCCCCGGCCTCGCCGCAGCCCTTGATGCCGAGCGGGTTGGAGGGGCAGCGCGTCTCGGTCAGCCCGATGCGGAAGGACGGCAGGTTGCCGGCGCGCGGCATGGTGTAGTCCATGAAGGAGCCGGTCACGAGCTGGCCGTCGCCGTCATAATGCACCCCTTCGAGCAGGGCCTGCCCCACCCCCTGGGCGATGCCGCCGTGCACCTGACCCTCGACGATCATCGGGTTGATGACCACGCCGAAATCGTCCACCGCCACGAAATTCACGATCTCGGTGACGCCGGTGTCCGGGTCTACCTCCAGCTCGCAGACATGGCAGCCGGCGGGGAAGGTGAAGTTGGTGGGGTCGTAGAAGGCGCCCTCCTTCAGCCCCGGCTCGATCTCCGAAGTGGGGAATTTGTGCGCCACATAGGCGTTCAGCGCCACCTCGGCGAAGGCGAGGCCCCGGTCGGTGCCGGCGACCGTGAAGCGGCCGTCCTTGAATTCGATGTCGCCCTCCGACGCCTCCAGCATGTAGGCGGCGATCTTCTTGGCCTTGGCCTCCACCTTGTCGAGCGCCTTGACGATGGCCGACATGCCCACCGCGCCGGAGCGCGAGCCGTAGGTGCCCATGCCGAACTGCACCTTGTCGGTGTCGCCATGCACGATGCTCACCTGCTCCATGGGAATGCCCAGGCGGGATGAGACCAGTTGCGCGAAAGTGGTCTCGTGCCCCTGGCCGTGGCTGTGCGAGCCGGTGAGCACCTCGACATTGCCGGTGGGGTTCACCCGCACCTCCGCGCTCTCCCACAGGCCGACGCCCGCCCCCAGCGAGCCCACCGCCGCCGAGGGGGCGATGCCGCAGGCCTCGATATAATTGGACAGGCCGATGCCGCGCAGCTTGCCGCGCGCCGCGGCTTCCGCCTTGCGGGCGGGGAAGCCGGCGTAGTCGGACAGCATCAAGGCCTTGTCCAGCGAGGCGCCGTAGTCGCCCGCGTCATAGGCCATGATCACCGGCGTCTGGTGCGGGAAGCTGGTAATGAAGTTGCGCCGGCGGAAGGCGGCGCCGTCCATCTTCAGCGTGCGGGCGGCGATCTCGACGATGCGCTCCACCAGGAAGGTGGCCTCCGGCCGCCCGGCGCCGCGATAGGCATCCACCGGGGCGGTGTTGGTATAGACCGCGTCCACATGGCAATGGATGGCGGGAATATCGTACTGGCCCGACAGCAGCGTCGCATAGAG
Source organism: Azorhizobium doebereinerae UFLA1-100 (assembly GCF_000473085.1). Taxonomy (GTDB): domain Bacteria; phylum Pseudomonadota; class Alphaproteobacteria; order Rhizobiales; family Xanthobacteraceae; genus Azorhizobium; species Azorhizobium doebereinerae. Next base: position 168,570 of record NZ_AXBA01000011.1, on the reverse strand, counting down.
ATAGGTCGGGATGGACGAGGCGAAGGTGGAGAGATAGGCGCCCATGTTGGCGGTGGTCTTCACCCGGAAGCCGAGGATCTTGCCGTGCGCATCCAGCGCCAGCTCCGCATGGGTGATGTGGTCGCGTCCATGGGCGTCGGAGAGGAAGGCCTCCGAGCGGTCGGAGGTCCATTTCACCGGCCGCCCCACCCGTTTGGCGGCCCATACGCACACCGTCTCCTCCGCATAGATGAAGATCTTCGAGCCGAAGCCGCCGCCCACGTCGGGGGCGATCACCCTGAGCTTGTTCTCCGGCGCGATGCCGACGAAGGCGGAGAGCACGAGGCGGGCGAGGTGCGGGTTCTGGCTGGTGGTCCACAGCGTGAAGGCATCGTCGCCGCTGTCATATTCGCCGATGGCGGCGCGCGGCTCGATGGGGTTGGGCGCGAGGCGGTTGTTGACGAGGTCGAGCGGGATCACGTGCGCCGCGCCGGAGAAGGCCGCATCGGTGGCGGCCTTGTCGCCCAGCTCCCAGGAGAACACCGTGTTGCCGGGCGCCACCTCGTGCAACTGCGGAGCGTCGGGGGCCTGCGCCCGGCCGGTCTCGGCGACGGCGGGCAGCACGTCGTAGTCCACCTCCACGGCGGCGGCCGCGTCCTTGGCCGCGTTCAGCGTCTCGGCGATGACCACCGCCACGTGGTCGCCCACATAGCGCACGGTGTCCTTGGCCAGCGCCGGATGGGAGCCCATGCGCATGGGCGTGCCGTCCACCGAATGGATCATCCAGCCGCAGATCAGGTCGCCCACCCCGTCGGCGGCGAGGTCCGCGCCGGTCAGGATGGCGACCACGCCAGGCATCGCGGCGGCGGCCGTGGTGTCGATGGCGCGGATGCGCGCATGGGCATGCGGCGAGCGCAGGAAATAGGCCTGCGTCTGGCCCGGCCGGTTCATGTCGTCCGTGTAGCGGCCCTTGCCGGTGATGAAGCGGTGGTCTTCCTTGCGCCGGACCGGGGCGCCGATGGTGGAGATCGTGCTGGCGTTCATGCTGTCCTCCCCGAGCGCATCGCCGCCGCAGGCGGGACGGACGCTCTCCGTGTGGTGGAGGCGGGACGCCGCCGGACATGCGGTCGGCGCGGCTCCGGCTCCCTGGATGAGGTGGCCCGGCGCCGCTTGTTCCGGCTGTCCGGGGATGCGTCAGCGCCCGCGCGGCGCGGACGCGTCCCGGCATTGCGATCCATGCCGGGTGATGAGCAGATGCACAGGATACCCGGCGCGCGGCGCCGGAGCGGTCATTCCGCCGCGAGCGCCGGCTGGCCCATGGCCCGGGCCCCGGCCTCCACCGCCTTGACGATGTTGTGGTAGCCGGTACAGCGGCAGAGGTTGCCGTCGAGATTTTCGCGGATGGTGGCCTCGTCCAGCTCGGAGCCGAGCCGCGCCACCATGTCCACCGCGGTCATGATCATGCCCGGCGTACAGAAGCCGCATTGCAGGCCATGGTGCTCGCGGAAGGCTTCCTGCATGGGGTGCAGCTGGGTCCCCTTGGCGAGGCCCTCGATGGTGGTCACGCTGGCGCCGTCCGCCTGGACCGCGAGCATGGTGCAGGATTTGACGGCGGCGCCGTCCAGATGCACCACGCAGGCGCCGCACTGGCTGGTGTCGCAGCCCACATGGGTGCCGGTGAGATTGAGCGTCTCACGCAAGAGCTGCACCAGCAGCGTGCGCGGCTCGACCTCCGCCGTCACCGCCTTGCCGTTCACGGTCAACGAAATCTTCGCCATCAAGCAACCTCCCGGACCTTTTTCGCCCGGCCGGCCCGGCGGAGCCCTCGCGCGTCCGGGCTGGATGGGATCGTTTTTAATTGGTCCAGTGTGGAACTTGGCGGATGCGGCGGTCAAGCGCGGTGATGGCCGATCACCGCGCACCGATCCGCCGCCGCATCACATCTTCGCGCCGCGTCCCTGCTCGGCCAGGCGCGCCGGCTCTCCGGGCGCGGGCGCCGCGTCCCGCGCCGCCGCCTCGGCGCGATCGAGGCGCGCCGCATTATGGCTGGCAATGAAGCTGACGATCACCAGTTGGATGAAATGGAACAGCATCACCGGCGCGATGATCAGGCTGAGCTCGGCCTGCGAGCCGAAGATGACGCGGGCCATGGGCAGGCCGGTGGCCAGCGACTTCTTGGAGCCGCAGAACAGCACCGCGATACGGTCCGACGGATTGAAGCCCACGAGGCGGCAGATCACCGCCACGAGGCCGTAGACCACGAAGAACAGCACCACCACGCCCACCAGCATCTCGACGATGAGGCGCGGATCGTGCTTGCTCCACACCCCACCGGCCACGCTGTCGCAGAACGAATTGTAGACGATGGCGAGGATCACCGCCCGGTCGGCGATGCGGGCCATGGTCTTGTGCCGGGCAACGAATTCCGCCGCCACCGGCCGCAGCATCTGGCCGATGCCCACCGGCAGCATCACCAGCAGGACCAGCTTGATGATGACGTCCTTGAGATCCATCTGCGAGCCGGTCGCGTGCATGTACCAGGCCATCAGCAGCGGCGTGACGAACACGCCGATCAGGCTGGAGATGCTGGCGTTGAAGATCGCCACCGGCACGTTGCCGCGCGCCAGCGAGGTCATCGCCACCGAGGACGAGACGGTGGAGGGCAACGCGGCCAGGAAGAAGAAACCGGTGACCATCTCCTGCGGCATGATGCGCACCAGCAGCGGATGCGCCGCCAGCACCACCACCGGGAACAGCACGAAGGTGGAGGCCTGCACCACGAGATGCACCCGCCAGCGCCCGGCGCTTTTCCACAGATGCTCGGGGGCGAGCGAGAGGCCGTAGAGCACGAAGATGAAGGCCACGCCGTAGCTGGCGGCCTTGTCGGCGTGCAGCGGGCCGTCGGTGACGCCGGGCGTGGGCCAGGCGATGGCGGCGAGAACGGTCAGCGCGAGGGCAATGACGAACGGATCGAGCTTGAAGCGGGACGACATCAGGGAACGCACGAGAACAGAGGGAGATCATGCTCCCTCGGACGTCTCCTGCGCGACCGCTTCGGCGAAATTCCTGAAGAACTCGTCGGCGATTTTTTTCGCTGTCCCTGCCACGAGGCGCTGACCAAGCTGGGCAAGCTTGCCGCCGATCTGCGCCTCGGCCGTGTAGGCCAAGGTGGTGCCGGTTTCGCTCGGGGTCAACTGGACAAATGCCCCACCCTTGGCGAATCCGGCGATGCCGCCGTCGCCTTCCCCAGAGATACGGTAGCTCTCGGGCGCGTTGAACTCGCTCAAGGTGACAGTGCCGCGGAACTTCGCCTTCACCGGCCCGACCTTGGCCACCACCACCGCCTTCAGCTCGGTGTCGGAGGCTTTTTCAAGCTCCTCGCAGCCCGGGATGCAGCGCTTCAGGACCTCCGCGTCGTTCAGCGCCGCCCAGGCTTTCTCGCGCGTCACGGGCAGTTCGTAGCTGCCCGACATTTCCAGCGCCATGTTGTCCTCCCACGCGACTCCTGCGCCAGATGTTGCGTCAGGCGCGCTTTGAGGAAAAGCTGTCTGGTCCGGAAAACGCGGGGGGAGGCGCTGTCCACACGCCAAAAGGCGCATTTGTCTCCCCGCAAGACCCACGCTATGAGTCGCATTGATCCGTAGTGCCCACACATGAGGCACGGCTAAACAATAGGCGGATCCAAACGAGGGGCATCGGACGCATGGACGTCTTTCTCCAGCAATTGATCAACGGGCTGACGCTCGGATCCATCTATGGGCTCATCGCCATCGGCTACACCATGGTGTTCGGCATCATCGGCATGGTGAACTTCGCCCATGGCGACGTGTTCATGGTCAGCGCCTTCATCGGCCTCATCGCCTTCCTGCTGCTGACCACCGTGATCGGCCTCTCGTCCATCTTCCTCGTGCTCGCCATCGTCCTCGTGGTGGCGATGATCTTCACCGGGCTTTTGTCCTGGACCATCGAGCGCGTCGCCTACCGCCCCCTGCGCGGCTCGTTCCGCCTCGCGCCGATGATCTCGGCCATCGGCATGTCCATCCTGCTGGCCAATTTCGTCCAGGTGGCCCAGGGCCCGCGCAACAAGCCGCTGCCGCCCATGCTCACCGACGTCATCGTGCTGATGGACAACAACGGCTACCAGGTGACGCTGGCCTACAAGCAGATCGTCATCATGGGCGTCACCGTGGCGCTGCTGGCCGGCTTCTGGTACCTGGTGCAGAAGACCCCGCTCGGCCGCGCCCAGCGCGCCTGCGAGCAGGACCGCAAGATGGCCGCGCTGCTGGGCGTGGACGTCGACCGCACCATCTCGCTGACCTTCATCATCGGCGCCATGCTGGCCGCGGTCGCGGGCGTCATGTACCTGATGTATTATGGCGTGGTGAACTTCAACGACGGCTTCGTGCCGGGCGTGAAGGCCTTCACCGCCGCGGTGCTGGGCGGCATCGGCTCGCTGCCGGGCGCGGTGCTGGGCGGGCTGCTCATCGGCCTGATCGAGACCTTCTGGTCCGCCTACTTCTCCATTGAATACAAGGACGTGGCGGCCTTCTCCATCCTCGCCATCACGCTCGTCTTCATGCCCCAGGGCCTGCTCGGCCGGCCGGAAGTGGAGAAGGTCTGATGGCCAAGGCCCTGACCGGGGACGGGAGCGCGCCCGCGCGTCCCGCCCCGCTCGCCGTCGCGCTGAAGGACGCGGTGGTGAGCGGCGTCATCACCTGGCTCCTGCTCCTGCCGCTGGTCGGCTTCCGCGCCACCGAGAGCGGCAGCGGCCCGCTCACCCTCACCACCCGCTTCGGCCTCGTCACCGTGTTCGCGGTGGTGGTGGCGGTGCTGCGCCTCGTCATGCACCTCACCGTGTGGCGTCCGGGCCGGGAGAAACGCGTCGCCGCCACGCCCTCCGCCCTGGCGGGGCTGGGCGCGCGCATCTCGCCGCTCGCCAAGCCCGCCTTCTTCACCCTCGCCCTCCTCTATCCGCTGCTGGCGGTGGTGCTGTCCGGCGGCCTCACGCCCAGCCGCTACTGGATCGACCTCGGCATCTACATCGGCTCCTATGTGATGCTGGGCTGGGGCCTCAACATCGTGGTCGGCCTCGCCGGGCTGCTGGACCTCGGCTACGTGGCCTTCTACGCCGTCGGCGCCTACGCCTTCGCGCTGCTGTCCACCAGCGTGCCGATCAACGACTTCATGGCCGGGCACCTGGGCGAAGGCTTCTGGGCGGCGTGGTCGTTCTGGGTCTGCCTGCCGGTCTGCGGCCTGCTGGCGGCGCTGTGGGGGGTCATCCTCGGCTTCCCGGTGCTGCGCCTGCGCGGCGACTATCTGGCCATCGTCACCCTGGCGTTCGGCGAGATCATCCGCCTCGTGCTGATCAACTGGACCGATTTCACCAATGGCGGCGCGGGCATCGCCTCCATCCCGCCCATCTCCTTCTTCGGCATGCCGTTCTCCGCCGGGGACGACGGCTTCGCGGCGCACTTCGGGCTCACCTTCGATCCCATGCACCGCATCATCTTCCTCTATTTCGTCATCCTCGCGCTCGCCGCCCTCACCGCCTTGGTCACGCTCCGGCTGCGGCGCATGCCGGTGGGCCGGGCGTGGGAAGCCCTGCGCGAGGACGAGATCGCCTGCCGCTCGCTCGGCATCAACACCACGCTCACCAAGCTCACCGCCTTCGCCACCGGCGCCATGTTCGGCGGCTTCGCCGGCGCTTTCTTCGCGGTGCGGGTGCGCTTCGTGTCGCCGGAAAGCTTCACCTTCATCGAATCGGCCATGATCCTGGCCATCGTGGTGCTGGGCGGCATGGGCTCGCAGATCGGCGTCGCCGCCGCCGCCGTGCTGATGATCGGCGGCATGGAGATGCTGCGGAACCTCTCCTTCCTGAAAAGCGACTGGCTGCTGGGGCCGGACTTCGACCCCACGCTCTACCGCATGCTCATCTTCGGCTTCGCCATGGTGGCGGTGATGGTGTGGCGCCCGCGCGGCCTGGTCTCGGGGCGGCTCGCCACCATCTTCCTGAAGGAGCGCAAGACGGTGTCCGGCGACCTCGTGAAGGAGGGCCACGGATGAGACGTTGGGAAACCGATCCCATCCTGGCCGTCGACCATCTCACCATGCGGTTCGGCGGCCTGATCGCGGTGAACGACGTGTCCTTCAGCGTGGGGCGCGGCGATGTCACCGCCCTCATCGGCCCCAACGGCGCCGGTAAGACCACGGCGTTCAACTGCATCACCGGCTTCTACAAGCCGACGTTGGGGCGCCTCGCGCTGTCTCACGACGCCCCGGCCAGCCCGGAGGAGGTGCAGGCGCTCACCGCCAACGGCCAGGCGCACGCGGCCACCACCGGCGGCGCCCTTTACCTGCTGGAGCGCCTGCCCGACCACAAGGTGGCCTCGCGAGCCCGCGTCGCCCGCACCTTCCAGAACATCCGCCTGTTCTCCGGCATGACGGTGCTGGAGAACCTGATGGTGGCGCAGCACACCCGCCTCACCCGCTCCGGCCTGCTGTCGCCCAGCGCGCTCATCAACCTGCCCTCCTGGCGGCGCCAGGAAAAGGAAGGGCTGGACCGCGCCCTGCACTGGCTGGAGAAGGTGGACCTGGTCAGCCGCGCCGACGACCCCGCCGGCGACCTGCCCTATGGCGACCAGCGCCGGCTGGAGATCGCCCGCGCCATGTGCGCCGACCCGGTGCTGCTGTGCCTCGACGAGCCCGCCGCCGGCCTCAACCCGCGGGAATCGGCGGCGCTCAACGCGCTGCTCCTGTCCATCCGCGCCGATTACGGCACCTCGGTGCTGCTGATCGAGCATGACATGTCGGTGGTGATGGAAATCTCGGACCATGTGATCGTGCTGGAGTACGGCTGCAAGATTTCCGACGGCACCCCGGCGGAAGTGCGCTCGGACCCCGCCGTGATCGCCGCTTACCTCGGCGTCGACGAAGAGGCGGTGGAAGCGGTCGAAGCGGAGGTCGGCCTATGACGGCGCTGCTCTCCGTGAAGGGCGTGAAGACTTATTACGGCAACATCGTCGCCCTGAAGGGCGTGGACGTGGAGGTCAACGAGGGCGAGATCGTCACGCTGATCGGTGCCAATGGCGCCGGCAAGTCTACGCTGATGATGACCATCTGCGGCGCGCCGCGGGCGCGGGAGGGCTCCATCAGCTTCGCCGGGCGGGACATCACCGGCCTGCCGACGCACGAGATCATGCGCCTCAAGATCGCCCAGTCGCCCGAGGGGCGGCGGATCTTCGGCCGCATGAGCGTCTATGAGAACCTCCAGATGGGCGCCGCCGTCGCCGGCAACACCCATTTCCAGGACGACCTGGAGCGCATGTTCGACCTGTTCCCTCGCCTCAAGGAACGCCTGCACCAGCGCGGCGGCACCCTGTCCGGGGGCGAGCAGCAGATGCTGGCCATCGCCCGCGCGCTGATGACCCGCCCGCGCCTGCTGCTGCTGGACGAGCCCTCGCTTGGTCTCGCTCCGCTGGTGGTGAAACAGATCTTCGACGCCATCCGCGACCTCAACCGCAGCGAGGGGCTTACCGTGTTCCTGGTGGAGCAGAACGCCTATCATGCCCTGCGCCTCGCCCACCGCGCCTATGTGCTGGTGAACGGCCTCGTGACCATGAGCGGCACCGGCAAGGAATTGCTGGAGCGGCCGGAAGTGAAAGCCGCCTATCTGGAAGGGGGACACTGACATGGTCGCGCCCCTGCCCGAACCCGGCCGCCCCGCCTCCCCCACGGTGCTCTTCCCCACCCTGGCGCTGGTGGCGGTGCTGGCGCTCTACATCGTCCGCCCGCGCTCGGTGGTGGAGGTCTCCCTCGGCGACTTCCTGCTCGTCACCGTGGCGCTCGGCGGCGGCGCGGCCTGGATGTCCGGCCGCGCCGTGGCGAAAGGCTGGAACCCGTTCTTCCAGGTCTTCCTCTATGCGGTGCTGGTCACCTGCGCCGTGCGCTTCTGCCACTTCGCCTTGTTCCATGGCACGCTGTTCGCGGTGGACCATTTCCTGCTGGAGCTGGTCATCCTGTTCTCCATCGCCACGCTGGGCTTCCGTGCGGTGCGCAAGCAGCAGATGACCCAGCGCTACGGCTGGCTCTACGAGAGCGCCGGCCCGCTCGCCTGGCGGCGACGCTCCTGAAGGCGCCGCAAACCGGAGAGGGAGTGACCGCTCCGGTTGATCTCGACCCGAGCGGCCCCCGCTCTGGTGTGGGCAATCCTGCCGCAGGGGACCATGCGCCATCGACAGGCGCCGGTTTTGCGGCAGAATGGCCGGCATCCACGTCCCCGAAGTCAGGCTGACCCAGTCGCACCATCTGCCCATTGCAGCCGGACCCATGGCCCCGCCGTGGCGCCGGAAATCCAGAGGAGATACGGATGAGGAAACTTCTAATTGCCAGCCTTGCGCTCGGCGCCGGCCTCGCCTTCGCGGCGCAGGCTCAGGCCCAGGTCAAGATGGCGGTCGCCGCGCCCATGACCGGCCCCAACGCCGCCTTCGGCGCCCAGCTCAAGAACGGCTTCGACCAGGCGGTGGCGGACATCAATGCGTCCGGCGGCATCCTCGGCCAGAAGATCCAGCCGTTCAGCGGCGACGACGCCTCGACCCCGGCCCAGGGCACCTCGGTGGCCAACAAGCTGATTTCGGACGGCGTGAAATACGTGGTCGGCCACTTCAACTCGGGCGTCTCGATCCCGGCCTCCACGAACTATGAGGAAGGCGGCATCCTCGAGATCACGCCCGCCTCCACCAACCCGACCTTCACCGAGCGCAAGCTGTGGAACGTGTTCCGCACCTGCGGTCGCGACGACCAGCAGGGCGCGGTGGCCGGCGAGTACATCCTCAAGAACCTCAAGGACAAGAAGATCGCCATCGTCCACGACAAGACCCCCTACGGGAAGGGCCTTGCCGACGAGACCCAGAAGGCCATCAACAAGGGTGGCGTGAAGGAAGTGGTCTATGAGGGCATCACGCCCGGCGAGAAGGACTATTCCGCCCTCGTCTCCAAGCTGAAGGCGGCCAACGTCGACATCCTCTACTACGGCGGCCTGCATCCGGAAGCCGGCCTGCTGGTGCGCCAGATGCGCGACCAGGGCATGAAGACCGTGCTGTTCTCCGGCGACGGCATCACCGACAAGGAATACTGGACCATCGCCGGCCCCGGCGCCGCGGGCACGCTGATGACCTTCGGCCCCGATCCGCGCAAGAGCCCCGCCGCCAAGGAAGTGGTGGACCGCTTCAAGGCCAAGGGCATCGATCCGGAAGGCTACGTGCTCTATTCCTACGCCGCCGTGCAGGTCATCAAGCAGGCGGCCGAGGCGGCCAAGTCGCTCGACCCCAAGAAGGTCGCCGAATACATGCATTCCGGCGCCACCTTCAACACCGTGCTCGGCCCGCTCTCCTATGACAAGAAGGGCGACCTGACCAAGCTCGACTATGTGGTCTACGTCTGGAAGGACGGCGGCTACTCGGAACTGTGACCGGCGCACCGACGCCGCACCGCTGACAGCAAAAGGAAACGCCCGCGCTTCGCGGGCGTTTCTGTTCGGGAGGGACACCAAGAAGAGGCGCGTCGCAACCGAACCCGGCCTCCACCGCGGTTCGGGCAAACCAGAGGAGATACGGATGAGAAAGCTTCTACTTGCCGGTCTTGCCTTCGGTGCCGGCCTCGCCGTCGCAGCCCAGAGTCCGGTCCAGGCGCAGGTGAAGATGGGCGTCGCCGGCCCCATGACCGGCCCCAACGCCGCCTTCGGCGCCCAGCTCAAGAACGGCGTCGACCAGGCGGTGGCGGACGTCAACGCTGCCGGCGGCATTCTCGGCCAGCAGATCCAGCTGCTCACGGGCGATGATGCCTCGACCCCGGCCCAGGGCACCTCGGTCGCCAACAAGTTTGTCTCGGACGGCGTGAAATACGTGGTCGGCCACTTCAACTCGGGCGTCTCGATCCCGACCTCCGTCAATTATGAGGAAGGCGGCATCCTGCAGATCAGCCCCGCCTCCACCAACCCGACCTTCACCGAGCGCAAGCTGTGGAATGTGTTCCGCACCTGCGGCCGCGACGACCAGCAGGGCGCCGTGGCCGGCGCGTACATCCTCAAGAACCTCAAGGACAAGAAGATCGCCGTCGTCCACGACAAGACCCCCTACGGGAAGGGCCTTGCCGACGAAACCCAGAAGGCGATCAACAAGGGTGGCGTCAAGGAAGTGCTCTACGAGGGCATCACGCCCGGCGAGAAGGACTATTCCGCCCTCGTCTCCAAGCTGAAGGCGGCCAACATCGACGTCCTCTATTATGGCGGCCTCCATCCGGAGGCCGGCCTGCTGGTGCGCCAGATGCGCGACCAGGGCATGAGCACCGTCCTGTTCTCCGGCGATGGCATCACCGACAAGGAATACTGGACCGTCGCCGGTCCCGGCGCCGCCGGCACGCTGATGACCTTCGGCCCCGATCCGCGCAAGAGCCCGGCGGCCAAGGAGATCGTCGACAAGTTCAAGGCCAAGGGCATCGATCCGGAAGGCTACGTGCTGTATTCCTACGCCGCCGTGCAGGTCATCAAGCAGGCGGCGGAGGCGGCCAAGTCGCTCGATCCCAAGAAGGTCGCAGAATACATGCATTCCGGCGCCACCTTCAACACCGTGCTCGGCCCGCTCGCCTTCGACCAGAAAGGCGACCTGACCAAGCTCGACTATGTGGTCTACGTCTGGAAGGACGGCGGCTACTCGGAATTGTGACCGGCGCACCGACGCCGCTCCGCCGCCGGCAAGGAGCCGCCCGCCCCCAGGCGCAGGCGGCTCCCCACGCGCGGCAGCGGCGCCGGCTTAAAAATCCCTACCGAAAAGAGCCACGATCGCTCTATAAGCCGCACCCGATGGCAGCGTTATCCGACCTTCTCTTCCGTGCCGCGCCCGGCTGGGCGATCCGGCTCGCGGTGGGCGCCCGGTTCAGCACCGTGGTGCCCGCGGGCCGGCGGGTGCGCGTGCTCGCGGGCGATCCCCAGGATGCCCGCCTCACCTTCGAGAATGACGGCCGCTGGTTCACCGCCACGGCGGGCGGCGCGCTGCTGACCCGCGAAGGCATCAACAGCCTCTGGAAGCGCGGCGCGGTGATGGCCTATTTCGCCTCCCGCTCGGCCGCCGACGCGGTGGAGGCGAGCCTTGCCGACCATTCCTCCCAGCCCGGCGTGCTGACCTTCTGCTCCAACCACCCCGATGCGGTGCTCATTCCCGACCGGGCCTTCATGACGCCGCGCGTCTACGCCCCCTACCGGGAGGTGGCGCAGAGCGTGCCGTGGGACGCGCGCGAGGATGTGGTGCGCTGGCGCGGCGCGCCCTCCGGCCAGGGCGAGATCACCCACGCCTGGATGGACCCGGCCAACCCACTGCTGCGGCAGCGGGTGCGCATGTGCCTCGCGCTCAAGGACATGCCGGGCGTGGACGTGGCCTTCGCCGGCCGGGCGGACCTTGCGCCTTACGGCATCAGCCGCGAACGCATCGGGCCGCTGGAATGGGCCAAGGTGCGCTTCGCCGTGGACGTGGACGGCTTCTCCGCCGCTTGGATGAACTTCTATTCGCGGCTGCTGCTGGGCTGCTGCGTCATCAAGATCACCTCGCCCTACGGCTTCCGGCAGTGGTTCTATGACGCGCTGGTGCCGTGGATCCATTATGTGCCGGTCAAAGCCGACCTGTCCGACCTGCCCGAGAAGATCGCCTGGTGCCGGGCCAATACCGATGCCTGCCGGCAGATCGCCGAGGAGGGCCAGCGCTTCGCCCTCGCCCGCACCCCGGAGACCGAGACGCCGCTGACGCTGGCGCGCATCGACGCCGCGCTCGGCGCCCGCAGCGCCGCCAGCGCGCCGAACCCGCAGCTGCGCGGATACAAGTCCTGAGCCGCGCCGCCCACCTCAACCCAGCGAACTGAGGCCGGGGAAGGTCTCCAGCAGCCAGTAGCTCACATTGGCGATGCCCCCCGACAGGAAGCCGATGCCGGTGAGCACCAGAACGGCGCCCAGCACCTTCTCCACTATCGGCAGCATGCGACGCATGTGGGCGAGGCTCTTCAGGAACGGCCGCACCGCCAGCGCCGCCGCCAGGAACGGGACGCCGAGCCCGGCGGAATAGACCGCCAGCAGGCTGGCGCCGCGCGCCACCGTGGCTTCCGAGCCCGCCACCGCGAGGATGGCGCCGAGCACCGGCCCGAGGCACGGCGTCCAGCCGAAGGCGAAGGCGAGGCCCATGACGAAGGCGCCCCACAGCCCCGTGGGCTCGGCCACATGCGGCCGGGCGGTGCGCGACAGCAGCGCGATCTTGAACACACCGAGAAAGTTGAGGCCCATCAGGATGATGGCGAAGCCGGCGATGACCGACAGCGTCTCCAGATGGGCGCGCAGCACATTGCCGATGGCGGATGCCCCGGCGCCCAGCATCACGAACACCACGGTGAAGCCGGCGACGAACAGCAGCGCGCCGTAGAAGGCCCGGCGCGCCACCTGCCGCAACGGCTCGGCCGTGGTCAGGTCGTCCAGCGTGGCGCCGCCGATGTAGCATAGATAGGGCGGCACCAGCGGCAGGACGCAGGGCGACAGGAAACTGGCGAGGCCGGCGAGAAAGGCGGCGGGAAGGGAAACGTCGGCCATCGGACCCTTGCACTCGATACGTCGGCCTCCGGGAAAGGCGCGGTGCCCGTTTCATGGCCCCAGACGGCGGGGGCGGCAAGCCCCGCAACACCCCCCTCCCCGCGTTGTGAAGCCGCGCCATGCAGCGGCTGGATCGCCGGCCATCACGTCCCCTTGAGCCGTCGGCGCACGCCGGGCCGCAGGCGGCTTCCGCCGCCGGCCGTCCGGCTTTAGAGCTAGGGGCTCCACCGGCGAGGCTCCCCATGCGCAATCTCATCACCGATGTTCCCGGCCTCGCCGTCGGCCATGCCACCGATCTGGTACTCGGTTCCGGCGTCACCGCCGTGCTGTGCGACCCGCCCGCCGTGGCGGCGGTGGACGTGCGCGGCGGCAGTCCCGGCACACGGGAGACCGACCTGCTGGACCCCGCCGCCACGGTGGCGCACGTGGATGCCATCGTGCTGTCCGGCGGCTCGGCCTTCGGGCTCGACGCCGCCTCCGGCGTCATGGGCTGGCTCGCCGCCCACGGGCGCGGCCACCCGGTGCGCGACGTGCGGGTGCCCATCGTGCCCGCCGCCATCCTGTTCGACCTGCTGAACGGCGGCGACAAGGCCTGGGGCGAGGAGCCGCCCTATCGCGCGCTCGGCCGCGCGGCGGCGGAGGCGGCCGGGCCGGAGTTCGCGCTCGGCAGCGTCGGTGCCGGCACCGGGGCCACCACCGCCCGCGTCAAGGGCGGGCTGGGCTCGGCCTCGGCCATGTCGCCCTCCGGCCATGTGGTGGGGGCGCTGGTGGCGGTGAACGCGCTCGGCTGCCCGCTGATGGGCAATGGCCCGCACTTTCGCGCCGCCCCGTTCGAGCGCGACGGCGAGTTCGGCGGCCTCGGCCTGCCGTCGCCGCTGCCGGCGGACGGCGCCGCCATCCACCTGAAGGGCGCGACACCGATGACCGCCACCACCCTCGCCGTGGTGGCGACCGACGCCGTGTTCTCGGGTGCGCAGGCCCGCCACTTCGCGGTGATGGCGCAGGACGGGCTGGCGCTCTCGCTGTTTCCCGTCCACACCCCACTGGACGGCGACTGCGTCTTCGCGCTCGCCACCGGCACGGCCCAGATGGCCGACCCGGTGGGCGATCTCCTGGCCATCGGCGCCACGGGGGCGGCGGTGCTGGCCCGCGCGGTGGCGCGCGCCGTCCATGAGGCCACAACGCTGCCCCATCCCGGCGCCCAGCGCGCCTGGCGCGACCAGTTCCCGGCCGCCGCCGCGGGACGATGATGGCCCCGGCGGCTTTTGTGTTAGAGCACGCAGCAACGCGCGTCGCCCGAGCGCGATCCCCGAGGAGTTGCCCATGTCCGCCGTGCCGCCCATCCCCAAACGCCGCCGCCGCTTCGGTGAAGCCGGGGCCCTCGGCGGCGTGCTGGCGATCATCTTCTGGTGCGCGTGCGGCATCGTCGCCGTGCCGCTGGCGGGGCTGTTCACGCTGATTTCGGCGCTGGGCACCCAAGGCGCCTTCTCGGCCATCGCGGATTCGGTGACGGGAAATTCCGTCTCCACCCAGATGCTGCGCTTCGGGCTGGTGCCGCAGGCCATCCTGTTCCTGTGGGCGGTCAGCTTCGTCGCCCTCACCGTCCTGCGCTCGCGCCATGCGCTGAGCGTCGCGCCGCTGCTGATGATCGTGTGGGTGGCGGTGAGCGCCTTCTGCCAGTTCTCCATCCGCGCGCTCATCACTCCCGATGGCGCGACCATCATGGATTTCGCCGCCCTCATGCCGGGCCTGCTGGCGCAGGGGGTGGGGGTCGCGGCCTTCGTCGGCTACTTCAAGGACGGCCGGCGGCCGCGCGAGCTCTACACCCGCTGAACGCGGCGCGCGCTCCGACCAGATGGATTCAATCTGATCGGAGCGCGCTCAGGCCCCTTTCGCGAACCGCGTGGGGGCGAATGGCGCGGGGTCGATGCAGGGCGTGGCGCCGGTGACGAGGTCGGCCAGCAGCCGGCCGGACACCGGCCCCAGCGTCAGCCCCCAATGGCTGTGCCCGAAGTCCAGGAACAGGCCCGGCTGCCCCGGCGCCGGGCCGATCACCGGCTTGGAATCGGCGAAGGCCGGGCGGAAGCCCAGCCACGGCTCCGCCTCCCGCACCGCGCCCACCGGCAGCAGCTTGCGCACGTTGGCGATGACCCGGCGCACCTGGATGTCGGTGGGGGGATCGTCCCGCCGGGCGAACTCCACCCCGGTGGTGGCGCGGATGCCGCCCTTAGTCCATTGCAGCGCGAAGCCCCCGGCCCGATCGGTCACGCCGCGGTTGAGCACCACGCCGGGCTGGGCGGCGAAATGCACGTGGTAGCCGCGCTTCACCGCCATCGGCAGCGGCGCCGGCAGAGCCAGCGGCTTCAGCAGATCGAGGCTCCAGGGGCCGAGCGCCACCACCGCCACGTCCGCATCCACCGGCCCCTCGGCGGTCTCCACCCGCCAGCGCGCGCCGGAGCGGCGCAGGCTGCGGGCATCGCCGCGCAGGGACAGGCCGCCCTGCTGCTCGAACAGCGCCGCATAGGCCTTCACGAGCCCACCGGGATCGCTGACATTGTCGCAATCGTGCCAATGCACGGCGGCGGTGAAGCCGGGCTTCAGCGCCGGCTCCAGCACCCGCACGCCGGCGGCGTCGAGCACCGTGTAGGCGACGCCCAGTTCGTCCGCCAAGGCGCGCTCGACGGCTGTGGCGGCCAGATCCGCCTCCCGGTGGTAGAGCTTCAGGTAGCCGGTGGCCGACAGCAGGCCCATGGCCCGCGCGGGCTTCGCCAGAGCATGATGTTCGGCCCGCGCCAGCGCCAGGATCGGACGCAGTTCGCGCCCGATCACCGCCTGGGCGGCGGGGGCGGAGGCGCGGAAATAGGCCGTCAACCATGAGGCGTAGCCGGGCAGCGCGGCGAGACGGTAGTTGCTCTGCGGCGAGAGCTTCAGCGCATGGCGCAGCAGCGTGAGCGGATCGCGCGGCAGGGACACCGGCAGCAGCGCGCTGCCCTCGATCACCCCGGCATTGCCGAACGAGGTGGCCTCGCCCGGCGCCTGCCGGTCCACCAACGCCACCGACAGGCCGCGCGCCTTGAGATGCAGCGCGGCGCTGACCCCGACGATCCCCGCCCCCAGCACGATCGCATCCGTGCGCGCCATCATGTCCCTCCGGTCCGGACCGGGCGCAGCGCCCGCGCGGTCCCTCGTCCGCACGGCACACCCGCCCCGCAGTGCGATAGACCGCCTTCCGGCCGTCCTGGCAAGTCGGGTCCTGGCAAGCCGTCCCCGCCGACGTCAGGGATGAGGCGTCCGCCGGCGCGCCGCCCGCTGCGAGAGAGCGACGGCCAGCCCCACCCCGAGCAGGGTCGCGGCGAGGCCGTACCAGGTCAGCGCATATTCCAGGTGCCGGTTGGGGAAGGCGAGGCGCGTCTCCCCGCCCTGCGGCAGCCCGCCGGGGTTCGGCGCGGCGTCGGCATCGATCAGGAACGGCGCCGCCCCCGGAAGGCCCCGCGCGGCGGCGATCTCCGCCGGGTCGCGCCGGTACCAGGCGTCCTTGGCCGGATCGTTGGCGGGCACGAAGACGCTGGCTTCCTCCGGAAAGCGCAGCAAGCCGGTGACGCTCACCGGACCCGCCACCTGCCCCTGCGCGCGGCTGGCGGGCGTGCGCTTCTCCAGCGGCACGAAGCCCCGGTTGACCAGCACGGAACGCCCGTCCGGCAGCATCAGCGGCGTGATGACGAGGAAGCCCTGCCCCCGGGCCTCGCCCTTGGGGTCGGACAGCACGGTATAGACCAGAGTCTCGCGGGCGTGGTCGAAGCTGCCCGTCACCTGCACATGGGCATATTCGTCCTCGGCGCGAGAGAGGCGACCCCAGGCGGCGGGGGGCGGCAGCGGCCGGGCGGGCGCATCGGCGCGTTCCTCCACCTGGCGGATCAGCTCGAGCTTCCAGGAGCGCCGCTCCAGCTGCCAGGTACCGAGCCCGACCAGGATGAGAAAGGCGGCCCCGGCCGCCAGCAGCGGCAGGACCCTGCCGCCGCGCGCCGGGCGGACATGGTCGCCGGCGGGCGCGCGAGCCTGCGCCTCGCCGCTCATGGGGTGTCGCGATGCTCCAGCCGGCCCTCGGCCGCCTTGTTGCGATATTGCAGGGCCACCAGCACGCCCTTGAACGGACGCAGCAGCCCCAGCGTGACCACGAGGATGCTCGGCACCCACAGCAGCGCATGCAGCCACAAAGGCGGCTCGTATTTCGCCTCCACCCACAAAGCGAGGCCGACCACAACAGCCCCGCCGATCAGGATGACGAACACCGCCGGCCCGTCGCCCGCATCGATGAAGCCATAGTCGAGCCCGCAGGCCTCGCAGCGCGGGGCCATGGTGAGGAAGCCAGAGAACAGCTTGCCCTTGCCGCAGCGCGGGCAGCGGCAAGACAGGCCTGCCGCGATCGGCGACACTGGCGCCATATAGGGGTCGAGGCTCATGTCGCCTTCCTCCGGCTCGAACAAAAAAGGGGCGGCTCACGCCGCCCCCGATTTCCGGGACGCCCGGCTCAGTGCGCTGCGGATGCCCCCGCCGCGGCCCACACATAGACGAAGGTGAACAGGAACAGCCACACCACGTCCACGAAGTGCCAGTACCAGGCGGCGGCCTCGAAGCCGAAGTGCCGCTCCGGCGTGAAGTCGCCCAGATAGGTGCGCAGCAGGCAGACCATCAGGAAGATGGTGCCCACGATCACATGGAAGCCATGGAAGCCGGTCGCCATGAAGAAGGTGGAGCCGTAGATGCTGCCCGAGAAGGCGAAATGCACGTGCATGTATTCATAGGCCTGGCACGTGCTGAACAGCAGGCCGAGCAGGATGGTGCACCACAGGCCCCACTTCAGGCCCTGCCGGTCCCCTTCCAGCAGCGCATGGTGCGCCCACGTGATGGTGGTGGCCGAGGTGAGCAGGATCAGGGTGTTGAGCAGCGGCAGGTGCCAGGGGGAGAGCGCCTCGATGCCCTTGGGCGGCCAGGTGCCGCCGGTGAATTCGAACCGGCTGTAGTTGATCGCCTCGCCGGAGAACAGGGCGGCGTCGAAGAAGGCCCAGAACCAGGCGACGAAGAACATCACTTCCGAGGCGATGAACAGGATCGTCCCGTAGCGGAACGCGATCTGCACCACCTTGGTGTGATAGCCGGTGCGGCTTTCCCGCACGATGTCCCGCCACCAGCCGAACATGGTGTAGAGGACGCCCAGCAGGCCCAGCGACATGGGCAGGGCGGACCCGCCATGCAGCCACAGCACCGCCCCGGCGGTCATGATGAAGGCCGCGATGGCGCCGATGATCGGCCACGGGCTCGGATCGACTACGTGATAGTCGTGATGCTTCGCGTGTCCCTCGGCCATCTCTCGCGGCCTCCCCTTTCATCCCAGTCGTTCTTGACTATGCCACAGCGCCGCCGGATTGGCGCCGGCGCCGCGTTGGAACCCTTGCGTCAACAGCGCGCGGTTGCGCGCCGCCCCGCCTACATCTGCTTCTCGCTTTTGGCCGGCTCTGCCCGCGCCTGGGTGGCGGCCGGCGGCTTGGCGGGGAAGAAGGTGTAGGACAGCGTGATGGTGCTGACCTCGTCCATCTCCGGGTCGTCGGCGATGGCGGGATCGATGAAGAAGACCACCGGCATGTCCAGCTTCTCGCCGCCCTTCAGCGTCTGCTCGTTGAAGCAGAAGCACTGGAGCTTGACGAAATAGGCACCTGCGGTGGACGGCATCACATTGTAGGTGGCGTTGGCATAGGTCTCCGCCGGGCTGCGATTGCCGGCGAAATAATACGCCATCTTGGTCTCGCCGACCTTCACATCCACCTTGGTCTGCTCGGGACGGAAGTCCCACGACAGTCCGGGTGCCACGTTGGCGTCGAAGCGCACGGTGATGGTGCGGTCCAGCACCTTGCCGGGCGCGGCGTCGCCGGTGCGGGTATAGCCGCCGAAGCCGGTGAGGGTGCAGAAGGCCTGGTAGAGCGGCACGGAGGCATAGGTGACGCCCACCATGGCACCGACGAAGGCGACGCAGCCGGCGACGATCAGGGCCTCCGTGCGCCGGGAGCGGCGGCGGCCGGCGGCTGGCGGGGCCGCCTGCTGCGCGCCGCCCGAGGGCTCCTGGCCGGTTCCACTGGTCTCGCGCGCGTCCATGCCTACCTCACAACGGCCGGTTCAGCACGACGCCGGGGCCGAGCTTCACGATGGTGACCACGTAGAACAGCACCACCAGGAAGCCGAGCACGGAGGCGATGGCGATGGAGCGGGCGCGGCGGCGGCGCAGTTGCTCGGGCGTCAGCACGACGCCGTCCGGCGGCGGTCGCACAGCCGGCGGGGCCTCCTCCTTCGGGCGCTCGTCGCCGAGCTTGCGATGTACCTTCTGTGCCAACAGCTCAGATCCCCGCGACCACCGCTTCCGCCAGCAAGGTGGCGAACAGCAGGAACAGATAGAGGATGGAGAAGCCGAACAGCTTCTTGGCGGCGCGCACCGCTTCCGTCCCCGTGCGACGGCGATAGACGTTCACCGCCAGCGCCAGCATGCCGAGGCCGGTGACGGCGGCGACGATGCCATAGGCGAGGCCCGCCTCGCCGAGGGCCACGGGCGAGAGCGCCAGCGGCACCAGGAACAGGGTGTAGAGCAGGATCTGCCGGCGGGTCTCGTCCGGGCCGGCGGTGACCGGCAGCATGGGGATGCCGGCGCGGGCGTAGTCATCCGCGCGATAGAGCGACAGCGCCCAGAAATGCGGCGGGGTCCAGAAGAAGATGATGGCGACGAGGATGACGCTCTCGAGGCTGACGGTGCCCGAGGCGGCGGCCCAGGCCACCATGGGCGGCAGCGCGCCGGCGAGGCCGCCGATGACGATGTTCTGCGAGGTCGAGCGCTTCAGCCACATGGTGTAGACCACCACGTAGAAGAAGATGGTGAAGGCCAGCAGCGCGCCGGCCAAGGCGTTCACCAGCAGGCCGAGCACCACCACCGAGAAGGCCGACAGCGTCAGGCCGAAGGCCAGCGCCTCCTGCGGGGTGACCCGTCCGGAGGGAATGGGCCGGCCCTTCGTGCGGGTCATCACCGCGTCGATGTCCGCGTCCCACCACATGTTGAGGGCGCCGGCGGCGCCCGCCCCGACGGCGATGCACAGGAGCGCGGTGAAGGCAATGACCGGATGGACGTGATCGGGCGCGCGCACCAGGCCGACCAGCGCGGTGAAGATCACCAGCGACATCACCCGCGGCTTCAGCAGCGCGATGTAGTCGCGCGGTGACGCCAGCCCGCCCGGGGCTTCCGGCGCGAGGCTGAGGCCCCGCTTCTCATTCAATCCAACGCTCACGTCGCTCATCAGCTCTCATCCACCGCCCCGCCAGGCCCTGGCAGGGGCACTTGGCGTGGGCACTTGGCGGGAACATGGCCTTCCTGGGGCATCACGAAGGCCGGTCCGCTCGGTCGTCCTAGAGCCGGCCGCGCGCTGCGGGGCCCCCTGTTCTTCCCGAGCGGAACCGCCCGGGAGCCTTGACGATGCGGCCGGCGCGGGGACCCGCGCCGGCCGGTCTCGGGTTCAATGGGCCGCGCCCGTCACTTGATGCGCGGCAGCACTTCGAAGTGGTGGTAGGGCGGCGGCGAGGGCAGCGTCCATTCCAGCGTGGTGGCGCCGGCGCCCCACGGATTGTCGCCGGCCTTCTCCTTGCGCACGAAGGCCAGGGTGACGCCGGTGAGGAAGATCAGCACCGCCACGCCCGAGATGTAGGAGCCGATGGATGAGATGAAGTTCCAGTGGGCGAAGGCATCCGGATAATCCGCATAGCGGCGCGGCATGCCGGCGAGGCCCAGGAAGTGCTGCGGGAAGAACACCATGTTCACGCCCACGAACGTGACCCAGAAGTGCAGCTTGCCCCAGAACTCGGGGATCATGTAGCCGCTCATCTTCGGGAACCAGTAGTACCAGCCGGCGAAGATGGCGAACACCGCGCCCAGCGACAGCACGTAGTGGAAGTGGGCCACCACGTAATAGGTGTCGTGCAGCGAGCGGTCGATGCCGGCGTTGGACAGCACCACGCCGGTGACGCCGCCGACGGTGAACAGGAAGATGAAGCCGATCGACCACAGCATCGGGGTGCGGAACTGAAGCGAGCCGCCCCACATGGTGGCGATCCAGGAGAAGATCTTCACGCCCGTCGGCACGGCGATGATCATGGTCGCGGCGACGAAGTAGGACTGGGTCGAGGACGACAGGCCCACCGTGTACATGTGGTGCGCCCACACCACGAAGCCCACCACGCCGATCGCCACCATCGCATAGGCCATGCCCAGATAGCCGAAGATGGGCTTGCGGGAGAAGGTGGAGATGATGTGCGAGACGATGCCGAAGCCGGGCAGGATGAGGATGTAGACCTCGGGGTGGCCGAAGAACCAGAACAGGTGCTGGAACAGGATCGGGTCGCCGCCGCCGGCCGGGTCGAAGAAGGTGGTGCCGAAGTTGCGGTCGGTGAGCAGCATGGTGATGGCACCGGCCAGCACCGGCAGCGACAGCAGCAGCAGGAAAGCGGTGATGAGCTGGGCCCAGGCGAACAGCGGCATCTTGTGCAGCGTCATGCCGGGGGCGCGCATGTTGAAGATGGTGGTGATGAGGTTGATCGCCCCGAGGATGGACGAGGCGCCGGCCACGTGCAGCGAGAAGATCAAGAGGTCCATGGCCGGACCGGGATGGCCGAGCTTGGAGGACAGCGGCGGATAGATGGTCCAGCCGCCGCCGAAGCCGTCCGAGCCCGCCGCGCCCTCGACGAAGAGCGACATGATGGCGAGGGCGAAGGAGGGGATCAGCAGCCAGAAGGCGATGTTGTTGATGCGCGGGAAGGCGGTGTCGGGCGCCCCGATCATCAGCGGGATGAAATAGTTGCCGAAGCCGCCGATCAGAGCCGGCATCACCATGAAGAAGATCATGATGAGGCCGTGGCCCGTGGTGAACACGTTGAAGGTCTGCGGATTCTTGAAATATTGCAGGCCCGGCTCCATCAGCTCGAGCCGGATGCCGATGGACAGGGCGCCGCCCACGATCCCCGCCACGATGGCGAAGATCAGGTACATGATGCCAATGTCCTTGTTGTTGGTGGAAAAGGCCCAGCGCCGCCAGCCGGTCGGCACATGCTCGTCGTGGGGGGCGCCGTAAGACGTTGCCTCAGTGGCCATGGGTTCGATCCTCGATCTCGGTCAGGCGCGCGGCCCTGCCGCGGCGGCCCTACTCAGCTGACTATGGGTCCAGGTCGTCTTCCGGCTGGTCTGCCCGGCGGCCTGGGGCCGAACCTTCCCGGCCCGGCCAGCTCGATGTCGGGGCGCGCGCCCGGCGCGCCCGATCCTGCCCCCGAGGGGTTCAGCGCACGCCGCCGGCGTCCGCGAGCTGCGCCGGCGCGATCACCGGCACGTCGGAATACTTCTGCTTGGCCTGGCCGACCCAGGCGTCGAAGTCCTGCTGGCTCACCACCCGCACCGCGAGCGGCATGAAGGCGTGGTCACGTCCGCACAGCTCCGAACACTGGCCGTAATATACGCCTTCCTTGGTGGCCTTGAACCACGACTCGTTGAGGCGGCCCGGAATGGCGTCGATCTTCACGCCGAACGAGGGCACGGCGAAGGAGTGGATCACGTCGGCGCTGGTCACATAGACCCGGACGGTCTTGTTCACCGGCACGATCACCTCATTGTCAACCGTCAGCAGGCGCGGCTGGCCGGGCTTGAGGTCCTTCTCGCCGACCATCAGCGAATCGAAGCTGAAACCGCCGTTGTCGGGATATTCGTAGGACCAGTACCACTGGTGCCCGGTGACCTTCACCGTCATGTCCGGTTCCGGCGTGTGCAGCTCAAGGTGCAGCAGGCGGAAGGAGGGAATGGCGATGGCCACCAGGATCATCACCGGCACCACCGTCCACACCACCTCGATCAGCGTGTTGTGCGTGGTCTTGGAGGGGACCGGGTTCGCCTTCTCGTTGAAGCGGACGATCACGATCGACAGCAGCACCGTCACGAACAGCACGATGGCCGAGATGATGGTGAGCAGAAAGGTGTTGAAGGAGTGGATGCTCTCCATCACCGGCGTGGCGGCGCCCTGGAGGCCGATCTGCCACTCCGAGGGCTGGCCCATTCCCGCCCAGGCTGCGGCACCCGACAGGCTCACGGCCGCCAGCGCGACCATGGCGAGACCGGCGGTGCGGACGAATGACTTCATGTTTGCCCTCTCCCCGGAGCGGCGACGCGCCGGACATCGTGTTTCAGCCCTAGGACCAAAACCGCCTGTAAACGCAACCGGCAGTTGTCGTGCGGCCACGCTCGCGAAAAGGCGCTTTGGCTTCTTTCTTGATTTACATCAAACACAATTCGCAGTGCCCCGCAATTAGCTCCAATCTGCCTCCGATGCGACACAAAGTCGGGGCATCCGGCGCAGTGCTTCCTACGAGGCGCCCGCGCTGTTTAGAACAATTCCACACATTTCTGGCGTCTTTCCAATGCCGCTTCGCGCCCCGCGCGTGGCGCGGCGGGGCGTCCTCATTCTTGACATGCACGTCGCGCCCCTTAAGCAAGACATGATATTCCACGGCCGCAGGCGTCATCGCCTTGCACGGCTGGAGCCTGTTCGATGATGCTGATGCTGCCCTTCCGCCGTTCCCTGGCTTCGGCCCTGCCCCGCCTGCGCAGCCTGCTGCCGGCGCTGGGCCTCGCCGGCCTCGTCCTGGGCATGGGCGCCGTCACGCCGGCGGCGGCGCAAGGGGTGGTGAAGCAGACGTTCGGCGACTGGCAGATCCGCTGCGATACCCCGCCGGGCGCGCAGAGCGAGCAGTGCGTGCTGCTGCAGAGCGTGCAGGCGGACGACCGGCCGAACGTCGGCCTCACCGTCATCGTGCTGCGCACCGCCGACCAGAAGAGCCGCCTGCTGCGCGTGCTCGCCCCGCTCGGCGTGCTGCTGCCGTCCGGCCTCGGCCTGAAGATCGACGATACCGATGTGGGCCGCGCTGGCTTCGTGCGCTGCCTGCCCAATGGCTGCGTCGCGGAAGTGGTGATGGACGATGCCCTCGTCGCCCGGCTGCGCACCGGCAAGCAGGCCACGTTCATCATCTTCCAGACACCTGAGGAGGGCATCGGCATCCCCCTCGGCCTCAACGGCTTCGGCCCGGGCTTCGACGCGCTGAAGTAGCTGCGCGCGCCCCATCCACCGGTGGTGGAAGAAATGGGCGCGCACGGCATGGTTTGGCCATGCTTGGGCGCCACAAGGCGGGGCACCAGCGGGGGCGCGGGGGGACAAGGTGGATGCATGGGGATGAACACACGCTCTTTCTGAGCGCCCTCGCCTTCCTCGCCGCAGCCGTCATCTCCGTTCCCGTGGCCAAGCGCCTCGGCCTCTCCCCCGTCGTCGGCTACCTTGCGTCCGGCATCGCCATCGGCCCGGTGGGGCTCAACGTCGCCAATCCCTCCACCGTCATTACGGTTGCGGAACTCGGCGTCGTCCTGCTGCTGTTCCTCATCGGCCTGGAGCTCCAGCCCTCGCGCCTGCTGTCCATGGGGCGCTACATCTTCGGCCTCGGCACGGCGCAATTGCTGATCACCGGCGCGGTGATCGCCGGGGTGGCCTACATGCTCGGCTTCGGCTGGGCGGGAGCGGTCATCTCCGGCATGGCGCTCGCCATGTCCGCCACCTCCATCGCCCTGCAACTCTTGTCCGAGCGCGGCGACCTGTCGTCCGGCTACGGCCAGCGCGCCTTCTCCATCCTGCTGTTCCAGGACATCGCCATCGTCCCGCTGCTGGCGCTGGTCCCGCTGATCGCGCCGACGGACCACGCGGCCGCGCCGCGCGACCCCATGGGCGTGCTGCTCCAGGCGGCCGGCATGCTGGCGGCCATCAGCGTCATCGTGCTGGCCGGCCGCTTCCTGCTCAATCCCCTGTTCCGCCTGCTCGCCCGCTCCGGCGCGCGCGAGGCGATGACGGCGGCGGCGCTGCTGGTGGTGCTGGGGGCGGCGGGCATCATGGCGTTCGCCGGCCTCTCCATGGCGCTCGGCGCGTTCCTCGCCGGCCTGCTGCTGTCGGAAAGCACCTTCCGCCACGAGCTGGAAGCCAATATCGACGCCTTCCGCGGCCTGCTGCTGGCGCTGTTCTTCATGGGCGTCGGCATGACGCTGGACCTCGGCGTAGTGGTGCCGCACCTGGTCCCCGTGCTGTCGGGCGCGCTGGTCATCACCCTCATCAAGTTCGCCGTGGTCTTCGTGCTCTATCGCGGCGACCACCGCGACCTGGCGGACGGCCTGCGCGCCGGGGCGGTGCTGATGCCGGCGGGCGAGTTCGCCTTCGTGCTGTTTCCGCTCGCTCTGTCCAACGGCATCCTGAACCAGGAGCAGGCGGCCCTGCTCGTCGCCACCGCGGCGCTGACCATGATGATCGGCCCGCTGGCCTTCGCCGGCATCGAGGTCCTGCTGCCCCGCCTCAGGAAGGCCACGCCCGAGCCCGAGCCGGACGACTTCACCGATGCCAACGGCACCGTGCTGGTGATCGGCTTCGGCCGCTTCGGCCAGGTGGTCTCGCAATGCCTGCTGGCGGAGAACGTGGGCGTCACCATCATCGACAACGACGTGGAGATGATCCAGAGCGCCGGCCGGTTCGGCGTGCACATCTATTATGGCGACGGCACCCGGCTCGACGTGCTGCGCTCGGCCGGGGCCGAGACCGCCGAGGTCATCGCCGTGTGCGTGGACGACAAGGACGCCGCCACCCGCATCGTCGAGATCGTGAAGGCCTCCATGCCCCAGGCCCGCCTGTTCGTGCGCAGCTTCGACCGCGTCCATTCCATGGACCTGCTGCGCAAGGGGGTGGATTTCGAGATTCGCGAGACCGTCGAATCGGCCTTCGCCTTCGGCACCCGCACGCTGGAATCCCTCGGCCTCGACCCGGAGACGGCCCGCCAGCGTGTCGCCGACGTGCGCGAGCGCGACCGCACCCGCCTGCTGCGCCAGTTGGAGGAAGGGCTCTATGCGGGCATCGACATGATCACCCCGCGCAAGGTGGAACCGGAGCCGCTGATCGCGCCGGAGAAGCCGGCCCGTCCGCTCAATCCGGAAGCCCAGGACGTGCTCAGCCACGAGACCGAATTCTCCGGCTGAGGACGCGCCAGCGCGGGCTGCCTCCCGCGGCGGCGTGGCGCTGCGGGCCGGCTTTCGTGGTAGGAACAGCCGTCCGCCGCCCCACCCCCAGGTTCCATGACCCGCTCCCACCCCACCTTCACCCACGGCCCGATCATGCGGCACGTGGCGGTGATGACCGCCACCGGCTCCGTCGGCCTCATCGCGGTGTTCGTGGTGGACCTGCTGAACCTGTTCTACATCTCGCTGCTGGGTGAGGCCGAACTGGCGGCGGCCATCGGCTATGCCGGCACGATGATGTTCTTCGTCACCTCGGTGGCGCTCGGCATCATGATCGCCGCCTCCGCCACCGTGTCGCGCGCGCTCGGCGCCGGCCGGCGCCGCGCGGCCCGGCAGCTCGCCACCTCGGCCATCGTCTATGTGACGGTGGTGAGCCTTCTCCTCACCCTGGTCTCGCTGCCGCTGATCGGCCCGCTGCTGCATCTGCTCGGCGCCACCGGCCGCACGGCGCAGATCGCCGAGCGCTTCCTGTTCGTCATCACCCTGTCCACGCCCCTGCTCGGCCTCGGCATGGTCAGCTCCGGCCTTTTGCGCGCCACCGGCGACGCCGGCCGCGCCATGTGGGTGACGCTCGGCGCCGGGCTGCTGATGGCGGCGCTCGACCCGATCTTCATCCTCGCCCTCGGGCTGGGCGTCGATGGCGCCGCCGCCGCCAGCGTCGCCTCGCGGCTGTTCATGGCGGTGGCCGGCCTGGTCTGGTGCGGCCGCGTCCACCGCCTGCTGGTCCGCCCGCGGCTCGCCATGCTGGCGACCCGGGTGCCGGCCATCAGCGCCATCGCGGTGCCGGCCATCCTCACCAATATCGCCACGCCGGTGGGCAACGCCTATGTCACCAGCGCGCTGGCGCCCTATGGCGACCATGCGGTGGCCGCCTGGGCGGTGATCGGGCGCATCATCCCGGTGGCCTTCGGCCCGTTGTTCGCGCTCACCGGCGCCGTCGGGCCGATCTTCGGCCAGAACATCGGTGCCGGCCGCTTCGACCGGCTGCGCGCCACGCTGAAGGACAGCCTGCTGCTGACGCTGGCCTATGTGGGCACGATCTGGGTGCTGCTCGCGCTCGGCCGCGACAGCATCGCCTCGGTGTTCAGCTTGACGGCGCAGGGCGAGGAGATCGTCTCCTTCTTCTGCCTGGTGTCGGCCGGCAGCTTCATGTTCCTCGGCGCCCTGTTCGTCTCCAACGCCGCCTTCAACAATCTCGGCGCGCCGCTGCTGTCCACCCTGTTCAACTGGGGCCGGGCCACGCTCGGCACCGTTCCCTTCGTGTGGGCGGGCGGGCGCCTGATGGGCACGAACGGCGTGATTCTCGGCCAGTCCCTGGGCGCCGCGGCCTTTGGCGTCGCCGCCATGATCTTCGCCTTCCGGCTGATCGAGAAAATCGGCGCCGATGCGGCCGCCGGGAATCAAGTCCCCACGCCCCATCCCGCAGCGGCGGAGATGCCGGCGCTCTCCTCCCCCCAGGACGCGGTCGCCATCGACCCGTGATTTCGGCGGGATGATGGCGTAGGGTGGCGCAGGGGAGGCCACCATGGATCAGTTCGTACAATTGCTGCGCGCCGCACAAGGCGGGCATGGCGTCGAGAACCTGGCGAGCCTTTACGGCCTGTCGGCTCAGCAGGCGCAGCGGGTCATGGAAGCGCTGATGCCGGCGTTCTCGGCCGCGATGCAGCGCGCCATGCAGTCGCCGGAAGGCATGGCCAACCTCACCGTGCTGATGATGAGCGGGCCCTATGGCGGGCTCTACGAACACCCTCCGACCGTGCCCGGGGATCTCGCCAAGCCCGGCGACCCGGTGCTGGAGACGGTGTTCGGCAGCCCGGACGTCGCCCGCGCCGTCGCCGACCACGCCGCCACCACCTCGGGGCTGGCCGCCGCCGTGGTCAAGCAGGTGATGCCCTCTTTCGCCACCCTGCTGCTGGGCGGGCTCGCCAAGTCGCTGGCGGCGTCCGGCGCCATGAACCAGTTGCTGGCGGCCTCGCTGGCGCGGGCCAGCGGCCAGCCGCTGCCCACCGGCAATCCCTGGATCGACGCGCTGAGCAACTTCCTGACCCCGCCGCCGCAGCAGGCGGCTCCCAAGAGCACCGGCAACCCCTGGCTCGATTCCTTCGCGCAGATGATGGTGCAGTCGCCGTTCGGCCTGCGCGGCGCGGCCAGCCGCAACGCCAATCCGTGGCAGGCGCTCTCGGATGCCATCAGCGCCTCCATGGCCAATTTCCAGATGCCGGCGCAGGCCTGGGCCGCGGCCCAGCAGCCGGCGCCCAAGCCGGTGGCGCCGCCCCCGCCGCAGCCCGCCCTCAGTGGCCCCCTGCCCTTCCAGGACTATTTCGCGCAGTTCTTCGCCCAGGGCTTCCCGCCCGGCTTCTCGCCGTTCGAGGCCGGCAAGGGCCAGGCCGGCGGCCCCACGGGCTTCTATCCGTTCGACTTCTGGAGCCAGATGCTCGACCGCAGCTCCGGCCGCGAGCACGGCGGCCCGAAGCGCTGACGCCGTCCTCGGCGGGCGCACAAACAAAGAGCCCGCACCGACGGGCGGTGCGGGCGAGGCGGCGGTCCCGAGGGGCGCGACCGCAATCGAAAAAGGGCGGCGCCGCTCAGGGCGCCATGCGCTGCCGGGCGGCGAGGCGCTGCTGCAGCTTGCGGGAGGCCTGACGCTCCACGGAGCGCGACACCAGCACCTGCGTCGGGTCCGACCACCACGGCACGGACGCCGCGTCGCGCAGGTCGGCGCGGTCGATGCCGATGTCGCGCAGCATGGCGTCATTCATGGCGCCGAGCACGGTCAGCTCGTTGCGGCGGGCGATGGCCTCGGTGATATGGCGCACCGCGCGCACCACCAGACGGGCGGTCGTCGCCACGCGGGTGCCGAAGGGTTCCGCGAACGTGCTGCTGATCTCTCCAAGACTTGCCATGTCGCTCTCCATCGCCGGGCGCCGGCTATCTCTGCCTCCTGGTCACGGGTGACAGCCACCCGATTTCGCTGCGCCGCAGCTGCCCGACGGTTGTGACCGAGCGCTTCAAATCAGACTAGCGAATGTTATTCATCCCATTTATCATCCTGGGTGATGATTGCAGAGACCGTGCCCATGACCGTTCTGCTCGACACCGATCACCTGCGCACCTTCGTCGCTATTGCGGAAACCGGCAGCTTCACCCGCGCCGCCGAAGTGGTGCACAAGACCCAGTCGGCCGTGTCCATGCAGATGAAACGGCTGGAGGACCGGGTCGGCCGGCCGCTGTTCGCCCGTGACGGGCGCGCCTCGCGGCTGACGCCCGAGGGCGACCGCCTGCTGGATTACGCCCGGCGCATCGTGAAGCTCAATCTGGAAGCGGTGGCCGCCTTCGCCGACGACACCCTGTCCGGGCGGGTCTGCCTCGGCGTGCCGGACGATTACGCCGACCGCTACCTGCCGGACATCATGGCCCGCTTCTCGCGCACCCATCCCTCGGTGGAACTGACCGTAGTGTGCGAGCCGAGCTTCCGGCTGAACGAGAGCATCGCCGCCGGCAATATCGACCTCGCCATCATCACCGCCACCGACATCACCGGACGCAACGCCCAGGTGATCCGCCGCGAGCGCCTGCTGTGGGTCGGCTCGCTGCGCCATTCCGCGCATCTGGAAATGCCGACCCCGCTGGCCCTGGGCCAGCCCACCTGTCAGTGGCGAGACGTGGCGATGACGCGGCTGAACGCCGCCGGGCGGGGCTATCGCGTGCTCTACAGCAGCCCCAACCACGGCGCGGTATCGGCCGCCGTGCTGGCGGGCCTTGCCGTCTCCGTGGTGCCGGAATCGGCGCTGCGGCCAGGCATGCGGGTGCTGGGCGCGGCGGAGGGCTTCCCGCCTTTGCCGCCCTGCGACATCGGCCTGCTGCGCAACCGCCATGAGCCCTCGGTGCTGGCGGACGCGCTGGCCCACCACATCATCCAGGGCCTCGACAACCTCACCGAAGCGGACGCGGCGGAATAGCCGCGCGCTTGGCGCTCCCGCCGGTGGCGGGAGGCCGGATCAGTAGGCCAGTTCCTCGAACGCCGGCTCCACCGAGCCTTCCCAGGCGCCGTGGAAGCGCTCCAGCAGCACATCCGCCGGCGTGCGGCCGGTGGCCACCACCTCCTCGATGGGGCTGAGGAAGCGCGTCTCGTCGCGGCCCTGGCTGTCCAGGCGCCGGCGGCGCACGAGCCCGGCGCGGGACAGCGCCAGCACGTCACGGGCGACGTCATGCAGGCTGCGGCCGGCGATCTGCGCCTTCAGTCCGAGGCGGGGCACGTCGTCGCGCAGCTTCTGGCGCTCCTGCGCGGTCCAGTCCTTGGCGATCTGCCAGGCGGCGTCCAGGCTCTGCCGGTCATAGAGCAGCCCCACCCAGAAGGCGGGCAGCGCACAGAGCTTGGCCCACGGGCCGGCATCGGCGCCGCGCATCTCCAGATAGCGCTTCAACCGCACTTCCGGGAAGATGGTCGAGAGGTGGTTGATCCAGTCCGCCAGCGTGGCGCTCTCGCCCGGGACGGCCGGATGCCGCCCCGCCAGCAGGTCGCGGAAGGACGAGCCGGACACGTCGATATAGCCCTCGCCGCGCTTGAGGAAATACATCGGCACGTCGAGCGCATAGTCCACGTAGCGCTCGAACCCCATGCCCGGCTCGAAGGCGAACGGCAGCATGCCGGAGCGGGCATTGTCGGTGTCGCGCCAGATTTCCGAGCGGAACGACAGGAAGCCGTTGGGCTTGCCCTCGGTGAAGGGCGAGTTGGCGAACAGCGCGGTGGCCACCGGCTGGAGCGCGAGGCTGACGCGCAGCTTCTCCACCATGTCCGCCTCGGAGGAGAAGTCGAGATTCACCTGCACTGTGCAGGTGCGGAACATCATGTCGAGGCCGAGCTTGCCCACCTTGGGCATATAGCCGGCCATGATCTTGTACCGGCCCTTGGGCATCACCGGCGTCTCGGCGCGGCTCCACTTCGGGCTCATGCCGATGCCGAGGAAGCCGACGCCCAGCGGCTCGGCCACCTTGCGCACTTCCGCGAGATGGGTGTTCAGCTCCGAGCAGGTCTCGTGGATCGAGGCGAGCGGCGCGCCGGACAGTTCGAACTGGCCGCCCGGCTCCAGCGAGATGGCGCCGCCGCCGCGCGGGTCGGCCAGCCCGATGATGGTCTCGCCTTCCAGGATAGGGTCCCAGGCGAGCACGTCGCGCATGCCTTCCAGGATGGCGCGGATGCCCTTCTCGCCGTCATAGGGAACGGGCTCGTGGCGGCCGAGGGTGAAGGGAATCTTCTCGTGCTCGGTCCCGAGTAGGAAAGAGGCCTCCGGCTTGTTGCCGGCCTCGAGATAGGCCACCAGCTCATCACGCGAGCAGATGGGAGTGGCGTCCGTGGTATCGCGGGCCATGCAAGCGTCTTCCCCGTACCCCTGCGGCAGCCGCCAGGGCGAAGGCCGCCGGCGCGCCGTATAGCTGAAACACAGGCCGGCCCGGACGGGCCTACCCGACGGCTGAACCGCCGCCCCTGCGCGGGCAGGAGGCCCACGCGATGGCCGAGGGATCGGGCGATCCCGGCCGGCGCGGGAGGCGCAGGGCGCGCGAACATACACGGCGCGCGGGCGACCGCAAACCGTGGCGCATCCGCCCATTGCGTCCTCAGCGCCGGCAATGGCCTTCCGGCCGCGCCAGCGCGAACACGAGCACGGTGAGCGGCGTCGCCAGCAGCAGCCCGAGCGGCCCCAGCAGCGTGCCGAACGCCACCACCGAGAACAGCGTGACCGCCGCCGGCAGCGACACCAGTTCCTGCTGCAGCAGCGGCGAGATGAGGTTGCTCTCCACCTGCTGCACCACGACGAACAGCAGCAAGGTATAGAGCGTGGAATCGAGGCCGACGGTCAGCGCCAGCAGCAGCGCCGGGATCGCCGCCATCACCGGCCCCACCATGGGCACGAATTCCGCCAGCCCCGCGAACAGGCCGAGCGCCAGCGCGGCCGGAATGCCGAGGATAGCCAGCCCGATGCCGCTCAGCAGGCCGACCACCACCATGGCGATGAGCTGGGCCTTCAGGAAGCAGCGCAGCGCCTCGCCCACGTCGTCGAGCCGCCGGCCCGCCGCCGCCCGGTGCTGCGCCGGGACCAGCGCCAGCAACCCGTTGCGATAGAGCTGCGGCTGCACGGCGAAATAGAGCCCGCCGACCACCACCAGGAAGATGCCCAGCAGCACGTTGGTGACATTGGCGGTGACGCCGCGCACGGCCGACAGCAGGGTGGCGCCGGAGGGCGCCGCCGCCTCGGCCCGGCGCATCAGGTCGTCGGTCATGCCATGCAGGTGGAACTCGTCCTGGAAGGTCTGCCACGCGGACGGCAGCCGATGGAACAGCTCCTTCACCTGCGCGCTGATGATGTTGCCGAACAGGTAGGAGATGGCCGCGAGCAGGCCGGCGACGGCCAGGCAGACGATGGCCAGCGCGGCCTTCGGCGGGCAGCGCGTGTAGTGGGTGACCGTATGCGAGAGCCCATGCAGCCCCACCGCCACGAGAATGGCGGCGAAGACCAGCAGCAGCACGTCGGAGATGACCCAAGCCGCGAGAAACAGCGCGACCACGGCGCAGGCGATGGCCACATAGCGAGCCATGGTCCAGTCTGACGGCATGCGGAGGGTCCCCGTCTTGCGGCGGGGACAGGGCGCCCGGCCTCGCCCCGCCATAGCACGGCCCGCCGCCGGGAGCATCCGGCGCCGCGCTCAGGCCTGCGGGTGCTTGCGGGCTTCCTCGTCCACCAGTTCCTTCTTGGACAGCTTGCCCACCAGCGTGCGAGGCAGTTGGTCGCGGATCTCCACCTCGCGCGGCAGCTCCACCTTGGAGACCTGCTTGGTGAGGAAGCTCTTCAGTTCCGCCACCGTCGCCGGATGGCCGACCTTGAGGGTGACGAAGGCCTTGGGGGCCTGGCCGCGATAGGAATCCGGCACGCCGATCACCACCGCCTCGGCCACCGCCGGATGCAAATAGAGCGCTTCCTCGATCATCCGCGGGTAGACGTTGAAGCCGCCGCACAGAATCACGTCCTTGATCCGGTCCACCAGGAAAAGGTAGCCGTCCTCATCGAGATAGCCGACATCGCCGGTGCGGAAGGCGCCGTCCACGAACACCCGGGCGGTTTCCTCCGGCTTCTGCCAGTAGCCCAGCATCACCTGCGGGCCGCGGGCGCACACCTCGCCCTTCTGCCCGACGCCGAGCACGCGGGCGGGGTCTTCCAGGTCGCGGATCTCCAGCGTGGTGCCGGGCACGGCGAGCCCCACCGAGCCGTCCTTGATGATGCCGTTGGGCGGATTGGCGGTGAGCACCGGCGCGGTCTCGCTGAGGCCGTAGCCTTCCACCAGCTTGCAGCCGGCCAGCGCTTCGAAGCGGTGGCGCACCTCCACCGGCAGCGGCGCGCCGCCGGAGATGCAGATGGAGAGCGAGGACAGGTCGTAGCTCGCGAGGTCCGGCGCATTGTTGATGGCGCCGTAGATGGTGGGCACGCCCGGGAAGACGGTCGGGCGCGTGCGCACGATGGTCTTCAGCAGGTCGTCCAGATGGAAGCGCGGCACCAGGATGATCTCCGCCCCCAATGCGATGGGGATGTTCATCACCGTGGTCATGGCGAAGACGTGGAACAGCGGCAGCACGCCCAGGATGCGCTCGCAGCCGGTGCCGAGGCAGTTCACGTGGTCGATCACCTGCCGGGCGTTGGCCGCCACGTTGGCGTGGCTGAGCATGGCCCCCTTGGGAACGCCGGTGGTGCCGCCGGTATATTGCAGCACCGCCACGTCGCGCTCCGGATCGACGCTCACCGGCTTCAGCGGCGGGGCGCCCGCGACCAGTGCCTTGTGGGTGAGGTGCCGGCCGTCATTGGCGTCGAAGACGGCCTTGTCCTTGCGCTTGAAGATGTTGAACAGCAGGCCCTTCAGCGGCGAGAGGATCGCGGCGAAGGGGCAGACGACGATGGTGGAGAGCCCGGCCTCCTGCGCCACCGCGGCGACCCGGGAGTGGATGATCTTCAGGTCGGGCACCACCATGATCGTGGTGCCGGAATCGCGGATCTGGTGCTTGAGCTCGCGCTCCACATAAAGCGGCGAGAAGTTCACCACCGTGCCGCCGGCTTTCAGCACGGCGAAATAGAAGATCACCGAATAGGGCGTGTTCGGCAGGCAGAGCCCGACCTTGCTGCCCTTGGTGACGCCGAGGCGCTGCAGGCCGGCGGCGGCTTCGTCCACCTGCCGGCCGAGCTGGGCGTAGGTCCAGCGGCGGCCCAGGAAATTGAGCGCAGGCAAGGCACCGTAGGCGGTCACGCTGGCATCCAGCAGCGCCGTCAGCGGGCTGGTGGCGCTTGTGTGCTCGACGCGCTGAAGCATCGTTCTCTCCCTCGCCCGCATGACGCGGGGTGGCGGGCCGTCTGTGCAGCCCTCACAGGCGGATTGACGCGCGCCTTGCGACGCGCGTTCCGCTTCATCCGGACCGGGATTGTAGATCCACGGGCGACGTTATGTAAGAAGCGGAATGCGCCCAAAACCCGGCGGCCTGACGACCGCCGGGCCGGATGTTCCTACTTCACGTAGAGCGCGGCGGTCTTGGGCTCCGGCGCGTTGAACTTGTAGCGCACGCCCATGGAGACGATGTCCACATAGGCGTCGTTGACTTCCGCCACCAGCGTGCCGCGCAGGGCGTTGGCCGGATCCAGCGGGCTCAGCGCGATGTTGCCGCTCTGGCCGAAGATGTGGGTGTAGGCGAAGTCGAAGCTCAGCTGCTCGGTCCAATTGTAGGTGGCGCCGACCGAGAGCCAGATGCGGTTGGAGTCCGGCAGGCGGGGATTGCGCACCTCGTCGGTGACGGGGGAGATCTCGTAGCCGAGACCGCCGCGCAGCGCGAGGCGCTGATCCCATTGATATTCCACGCCGCCGGAGAAGAACCAGCCGTCGCGCCAGCCCAGATCGAGCACCGAGACCGAGGAACCCGTGGCGGTGGAGGTGACGACGAGCTGCTGCAGCTTGGACCAGTTGGTCCACTCCACCGTGCCCAGCGCCGTCCACTGCGGGGTGAGTTGAGAGCGGAAGCTGGCCGTCACCTGGTCCGGCAGGCTCAGCGAGGCATTGGCCGGCAGCAGCTGGAAGGCGGTGGCGGCGGAGTTGAACAGGGTGACCTGGCCGGAGAGGTTGAGGTCGATGGCCGAGCGATAGCCGACGCCAAGCGTGGTGCCGGGCGCCAGGGTGAACAGGGCGCCCAGGCTGAAGCCGTAGCCCACGTCGTCGCCGTCCACCTGGCCGCTGCCATAGGCGATGCCCTGGGTGGTGACGCCGTTGATCTGCGCCTGGCTGAGGCGGGCGTCCATGTAGTTCAGCGACACGCCGCCGCCCAGGGTCAGCCAGTCGTTGACCTTGTAGGCGATGTTGCCCTGGACGTTGACGTCATAGATGCGGCTGTAGCAGCCGTAATAGCGGCCCGACCAGTTGCAGGGCGCGTCGGTGACGAGGCCGAACGGGGCGTTGACCGAGATGCCGATGGCGATGCGGTCCCAGCCATAGGTGATGTAGGTGGACGGCACCGCGGCATTGTCCACGATGTCCGATACGCCGTAAGTGCCGAGATTCGCGCCGGTAATCGGCCCGGTGGCACGCAGTACGTCGACCGAGGCGTGGGGGGCGATGTAGCTGACGTTGCCTTCCACCTGGAGGCCGGGGGCGAAGCTCACCGCGGCCGGGTTCCAGAACATGGAGGCGAGGCCCGCGCCGCCGGCGGCATCGCCCGCGAACGAGGTGCCCTGGTAATAGGAGCTCTGCTCGCGCAGGCCGAAGCCGCCCGCCTGCGCGCCGCCGGCGGCGGCCACGGCCAGAGCCGGAAGAACAAGTACCGGCGCCGCGCGCCGCCAACGAGACCCGTGGTTCACAATCAGCCCCTCCCCACGATGGCCGTTCCAACGAACGGTCCAGACACGTTTCCAGAAGGGCACCCTTTTTGTGCATTGCACCTTAGGGTGTGCGAGATGCCCTATACGTCATCAGCATGCCGATCCTGAGCCGGGCGTCAACGCGATTGCCGCGCAACCGACACATTTTCGACCACGAATTCCCCACTGTTGTTTCGATGCAACGCATTTTACACCGAACGCCGGACCCAACAACCGCAACGGGTGGCGATTTTCAAGTTTTGTCTCATACATCGTTTTCCCTGTCGCAAGACATTTGCTGCGAATCCGCCCCCGTCCCCACGTTGTTGCATTGCACAACATGGACCGCCCCGCCGAGAACATCGCCGGCAATGTTGTTTGTTTGTACAGAGGCGATCCGCCGGGGGTTGATGGCCGGGGCAAAGCATGTATCCTAAGAGCCAACGCATGACGTATAGGTCAACCCATGGCACCCGATGGTTCCGCCGCCCCCCACGGCCTGACCGACACCTTCTTCTCGGTCACCGAGCTCGCCCGCGATCTGGCGATCACCCCGCGCACCATCCGCTTCTATGAGGACAAGGGGCTGGTCTCGCCCCGCCGCGCCGGCAACATCCGCGTCTACACCAAGCGCGACCGCGCCCGCATGGTGCTGATCCTGCGCGGCAAGCGGCTCGGCTTCAGCCTGCGCGAGATCAAGGAATATCTCGACCTCTACGACGTGGACCCCACCCAGGCGGAGCAGATCCGCCTGCTGCTCGCCAAGGTCCGCACCCGGCTGGAAATGCTGGAGGACCAGCGCCTCGCCCTGGAGGAGAGCCTCGCGGAACTGAAAGACATCGAGGAGCAGACCCTGGCGGCGCTCGCCGCCGCCGACGCCGCCGAGGCCGCGCCCCGCCGGGGCGCCAAGAAGGCCGGCTGAAGCCGGGCCCGACCCGGCCCGAGCCGCCGACACCGGACCACCGTCACACCGACGTCAGACCCGACAGAACAACAATACGGCCCCAAGGAAATCGCAGGAGTGCCCATGCAGAACGTCGTCATCGCGGGCTATGCCCGCTCCCCCTTCGCGCCCGCCAAGAAGGGCGACCTCGCCCGCGTCCGCCCGGACGACCTCGCCGCCCAGGTGGTGCGCGAGCTGATCGCCCGCACCAAGGTGGACCCGGAGGACATCGAGGACCTCATCGTCGGCTGCGCCTTCCCGGAAGCTGAGCAGGGGTTCAACGTTGCCCGGCTCATCGGCATGATCGCCGAGCTGCCGCAGTCGGTGGCCGGCGTCAC
This sequence comes from Azorhizobium doebereinerae UFLA1-100, assembly GCF_000473085.1. Classification (GTDB taxonomy): domain Bacteria; phylum Pseudomonadota; class Alphaproteobacteria; order Rhizobiales; family Xanthobacteraceae; genus Azorhizobium; species Azorhizobium doebereinerae. The sequence goes on along the minus strand of NZ_AXBA01000011.1, from coordinate 131,645 downwards.
GGTGAACCGCTTCTGCGGCTCCTCCATGCAGGCGGTGCACATGGCCGCCGGCCAGATCCTGCTCGGCGCCGGCGAGGTGTTCGTGTGCGCCGGCATCGAGAGCATGAGCCGCGTGCCCATGACCGGCTTCAACCCGATGCCGAACCCCGCCCTCTACGCCGCCAACCATGCCGCCTACATGGGCATGGGCGACACGGCGGAGAATGTCGCGCGCAAGTGGCAGATCACCCGCGCCGACCAGGAGGCGTTCGCCCTGGAGAGCCACCGCAAGGCGGCCAAGGCGCAGGCGGACGGCAAGTTCACCGACGAGATCGTGCCGATCCGCATCAACGGCAAGTCGGTGAGCGCGGACGGCTGCATCCGCGCCGAGACCACGGCGGAAGACCTCGCCGGCCTCAAGCCCGCGTTCGACCAGAACGGCACCGTGACCGCCGGCACCTCCTCCCCGCTCACCGACGGCGCCTCCGCCGTGCTGGTGTGCTCGGAAGCCTACGCGGAGAAGCACGGGCTGAACGTGCTGGCCCGCCTGCGCAGCGTAGCGGTGGCCGGCTGCGCGCCGGAGATCATGGGCATCGGCCCGGTGGATGCCACCCGCAAGGCGCTGGCCCGCGCCAACATCACCATCGACGACGTGGACGTGGTGGAGCTGAACGAGGCCTTCTCCTCCCAGGCCATCGCCTGCGCCCGCGACCTCAACATCCGCACCGAGACGCTGAACATCGACGGCGGCGCGCTGGCGCTCGGCCATCCGCTCGGCGCCACCGGCGCGCGCATCGTCGGCAAGGCCGCGTCCCTGCTCCAGCGCGAGGGCGGGCGCTACGCGCTGGCCACCCAGTGCATCGGCGGCGGCCAGGGCATCGCCACCGTCCTCGAACGCGTCTGAGCGGAGGCCGTCATGAGCGAGATCAGGAAGGCCGCCGTCATCGGCGCCGGCGTCATGGGCGCCGGCATCGCCGCCCACATCGCCAATGCGGGCGTCGAAGTGCTGCTGCTGGACATCGTGCCGGACGCGGCCAAGAGCAATGGCGCGAGCCGCAGCACCATCGCGGAAAAGGCGGTGGAGCGGCTGTTGAAGGCGGACCCCGCCGCCTTCATGTCCAAGCGCGCCGCCAGGCTGGTGACCGCCGGCAATACCGAGGACGACCTTGAGAAGCTGGCGGAGTGCGACTGGATCGTCGAGGCGGTGGTGGAGCGGCTCGACATCAAGCAGGCGCTCTATGCCAAGATCGAGAGCGTGCGCAAGCCGGGCACGGCGGTGTCCTCCAACACCTCCACCATCCCCCTGGGCGACCTCACCGAGGGGCTGCCGGAGAGCTTCCGGCGCGACTTCCTCATCACCCATTTCTTCAATCCGCCGCGCTACATGCGACTGCTGGAGATCGTCGCCGGGCCGGAGAGCGACCCGGCCACGGTCGAGCGCGTCGCCCGCTTCGCGGACGTGAAGCTGGGCAAGACCGTGGTCCGCTGCAAGGACACCCCGGGCTTCATCGCCAACCGCCTCGGCACCTATTGGATGCAGCTGGCGGTGGGCCAGGCGTTCGAGCTGGGCCTGACGGTGGAAGAGGCCGACGCGGTGATGGGGCGGCCGTTCGGCATTCCCAAGACCGGCGTGTTCGGCCTGCTGGATCTGGTGGGCCTCGACCTGATGCCGCACGTGCAGGGCAGCCTGGAGCGCGCCCTGCCGAAGGACGACCCGTTCCACGCCACCGTGCGCGACGTGCCGCTGATCAAGAAGATGATCGAGACTGGCCACACCGGGCGCAAGGGCAAGGGCGGCTTCTATCGCCTCAACCGCGAGAACGGCGGCAAGGTGAAGGAGAGTATCGACCTCGCCACCGGCACCTACCGGCCGCAGGAAAAGGCCGTGCTGCCCGAGGTGGAGGCCGCGTCCAGGCACCCCAAGGCGCTGCTCGCCGCCGACACCCCGGCCGGGCGCTACGCCGCCGGCGTCGTCGCCCGCACGCTCGCCTATGCCGCCTTCCTGGTGCCGGCGGCGGCGGACGACGTGGTGGCCATCGATGAGGCCATGCGCCTCGGCTACAATTGGAAATGGGGCCCGTTCGAGCTGATCGACCGCATCGGCGCGGGCCCGGTGGCCGAGATGCTGAAGGGGATGGGCGAGCCGGTGCCGGAGTTCCTGGCGCAGGGCAAGCCCTTCTACCGGGTGGAGAACGGCCGCCGCCAGTATCTCGGCCTCGACGGCGCCTATCGCGACATCGTGCGCCCCGAGGGCGTGCTGCTGCTCTCCGACATCAAGCTCGCCTCCGAGCCGGTGCTGAAGAACGGCTCCGCCTCGGTGTGGGACATCGGCAACGGCGTGCTGTGCTTCGAGTTCACCTCCAAGTCCAATTCGCTGGACGAGGGCATCATCACCCTGCTCGGCAAGACGCAGCGGCTGGTGAAGGACAAGTACAAGGCCCTCGTCATCTATAACGAGGGCTCGAACTTCTCGGTCGGCGCCAATCTCGGCCTCGCGCTGTTCGCCTGCAACATCGCGGCGTTCGGCGAGGTGGAGAAGCTGGTGGCCACCGGCCAGCAGGCCTATCAGGCGCTCAAATACGCCCCCTTCCCCGTGGTGTCGGCCCCGGCCGGCATGGCGCTGGGCGGCGGCTGCGAGATCCTGCTGCATTCCTCCGCCGTGCAGGCCCATGCGGAGAGCTATATCGGGCTGGTGGAATGCGGCGTCGGCGTGCTGCCCGGCTGGGGCGGCTGCAAGGAGATGCTGACCCGCTGGCAGTCGGACCCGGCCCTGCCCAAGGGGCCGATGCCGGCGCCCTCCAAGGTGTTCGAGACGGTGAGCACCGCCACCGTGTCGAAATCCGCCGCCGAGGCCAAGGAGCTGAAGTTCCTGCGCGAGGACGACGGCATCACCATGAACCGCGACCGCCTGCTGGCGGACGCCAAGGCCAAGGCCCTGGCGCTGGCGGAGAACTACGTGCCGCCGCAGCCGAAGGAGCTGACGCTGCCGGGCCCCTCGGGCCGGGTGGCGCTGGAGATGGCGGCGGAGAGCTTCCACAAGCGCGGCATCGCCACCAAGCACGACCTGGTGGTGGCCGCGGCCCTGGCGGAGGTGCTCACCGGGGGACCGGCGGACCACATCCAGCCGGTGACCGAGGCGCAGGTGCTGGAGCTGGAGCGGGCGGGCTTCATGAAGCTGATCCGCACCAATGCCACGCTGGCGCGGATCGAATCCGTGCTGGAGACCGGACGGCCGCTGCGCAACTAGGGGGCGGGCAGCAGCGGCTCGGGGCATGGCCGGCGCGTTCATCCGCGGCCGGCCATGCTGCCTCCCGCGTTTGAAAGGGGCCTTTTCCGCGCTGACGCGCGGCCCCCACCCCTGCCCTCCCCCGCAAGCGGGAGAGGGAGGGCGAACGGTGGGGATGGCGCACGATTGACGCGGATGCCACCAAGCGTGGCGCGCCTTCTTCGCCCGCGTGCGGGCAAAGCCCTCTCCCGCTTGCGGGGGAGGGTTGGGTGGGGGCGACGCGCGCAGCGCGGCGGAGCAGCGCAACGATTCCCCTCCCCCGCAAGGGAGAGGGTTGAAATCGGCGAGGGCAGGAACAAGCCACGGAATGACCGCCCCTCCCCGGCAACCGCCGGGGGCGCTACAAGCGGGCAACGGATCGAGAAGAACGACACGGGAGACGACCATGCAGACCTATCAGCCGCCGCTGCGCGACATGCGCTTCGTGCTCCACGAACTGCACGGCAGCGACACCCTCAAGGACATGAAGGGGTGCGAGGACATCACCCCCGACCTCATCGACGCGGTGCTGGAAGAGGCCGGCAAGCTGGTCACCGAGGTGCTGGCGCCGCTCAACCCCGTCGGCGATGCCGAGGGCTGCAAGTATGAGAACGGCGTGGTGCGCACGCCTACCGGCTTCAAGGACGCCTACAAGACCTATGTGGAAGGCGGCTGGAACGGCATCGCCTGCGATCCCGAATGGGGCGGCCAGGGCCTGCCGGCGAGCGTGACCAAGTTCATCGAGGAGATGATGTGCTCGGCCAACCTCTCCTTCGGCCTCTATCCCGGCCTCACCCACGGCGCCTACCAGGCGATCGTCAGCCACGCCCCGCAGGAGCTGAAGGAACGCTTCCTGCCGAAGATGGTGGAAGGCATCTGGTCCGGCACCATGTGCCTCACCGAGCCGCATTGCGGCACCGACCTCGGCCTGCTGCGCACCAAGGCCGAGCCGCAGGGCGACGGCTCCTACAAGATCACCGGCTCGAAGATCTTCATCTCCGCCGGCGAGCATGACCTGACCGAAAACATCATCCACCTCGTGCTCGCCCGCCTGCCGAACGCGCCCAAGGGGGTAAAGGGCATCTCCCTGTTCCTGGTGCCGAAGTTCCTGCCCAAGGAGGACGGCACGCCCGGCCCGCGCAACGGCGTGCTGTGCACCGGCATCGAGCACAAGATGGGGCTCAACGGCTCGGCCACCTGCCAGCTCTCGCTGGACGAGGCCACCGGCTGGCTGGTGGGCGAGCCGCACAAGGGCATGCGCGCCATGTTCACCATGATGAACTCCGAGCGCCTGTCCGTGGGCACGCAGGGGCTCGGCGTGGGCGAGGCCGCCTACCAGAGCGCGGTGGCCTATGCCAAGGAGCGCCTCCAGGGCCGCGCGCTGACCGGGGCGAAATATCCCGACAAGCCGGCCGACCCGATCATCGTCCACCCGGACGTGCGCCGCTCGCTGATGACCATGCGGGCCTATAACGAGGGCTGCCGCGCGCTCTCCGGCTGGGTGGCGCGCAATCTCGACCTGATGGAGCGCTCCAACGACCCGGAGGAGCGGCAGAACGCCGAGGACTTCACCGCGCTGATGACGCCCATCGTCAAGGCGCTGTTCACGGATCTGGGCTTCACCAACGCCTCCATGGGCGTGCAGGTCTATGGCGGCCACGGCTACATCCGCGACCATGGGGTGGAGCAATATGTGCGCGATGCCCGCATCGCCATGATCTACGAGGGCACCAACGGCGTGCAGGCGCTGGACCTGGTGGGCCGCAAGCTGCCGGCGCACATGGGCCGCTACCTGCGCAGCTTCTTCCATCCGGTGCTGGCCTATATCGACAGCAAGCTGGACGACGAGAACCTCGGCCCGCTGGTGGGGCCGCTGGGCAAGGCGTTCGGCGCGCTCCAGCTCGCCACCGGCCACATCGCCGAGAAGGGGCTGAAGGACCCCGACGAGGCGGGCGCTGCGGCGACCGACTACCTGCGGCTGTTCGGCCTGGTGGCGCTCGGCTACATGTGGGTGCGCATGGCCGACGTCGCCTTCCAGAAGCGCGCCGAGGCCAATGGCGAGGCCGCCTTCTACGAGGCCAAGATCGCCACCGCGCGCTTCTATATCGACCGCCTGCTGCCCGAGGTGGCCGGCCTGTGGGGCTCCATCAAGGCCGGCAAGGCGGCGATGATGGCGCTCGACGACGCCGCCTTCTGATCCCTTCCCCTCCCCGGCCGCGCCCGCGAGGCGCGGCCGCTTTCGTTCTGGAGCTTCCCATGGCCGACATCGCCGCCCTCATCGACAGCCTCACCGACCGCGCCGGCGCGCTGGCCGCGCTCGGCCACACGGTGCGCTTCGACCTGACCGACAGCGGGCAGTCCATCCATCTCGACGCCACCGGCCCGGCGGTGACGGTCGCCGAAAGCGACGCGGAGGCCGACGCGGTGCTCAAGCTGTCCTCCGACACGCTAGACAAGCTGATCACCGGACGGATCGGCCCGATGATGGCCTTCTCCACCGGCCGGCTGCGGCTGGAAGGCTCCCAGGGCGTCGCGCTCAAGCTCGCCGGCCTGTTGGACAGTTGACCGCGCCCCGGATGCCAGCACAGCGCAAGCAGACGCCGCAAGTTGTTTGAAGACGAACGAAAGCCGATTGCGCTGAATACCGGAGACATTATCTCCGCCGCACAGCGCATTCGCCCCTCTCCCATAGGATTCAACTTGGATACAACGTATCGCGCATCGCATCATATCTTAAACTTCGGACATGATGACGGAAGGGACTGGCAAAGCCGAGGCAAGCTGGTACAGTGCGCCGCGTGGTGACGGACCCCTCATTTACCTGGGAGAGTTCAATGAAATCAGCGATTTACGGGGCGCTGCTGGCGATGGCGTGTGCCATCGGCGGCGCCCAGGCGCAGACCGCTCCGGCCAAGCCGGGCAATGTGGAAGAAATGAAGCCGGCCAACTGGCTGTTCGTGCAGGTCGCCGATTCCGTGGTGGTGGACGAGAAGACCATCACCCTGAAGGGCGTGGCCCCGCAGACCCTGATGTTCGCCGACCGTCCGGAGCGCATGACGGGCGACGCCCCGACCGCCAACTTCGTGAAGTTCTGGAACACCGGCAAGGACAGCTTCCAGAAGGACGCCCCCAACGCCACCCTCGCGGTGACCGTGGACGGCAAGCCGACCACCGCCGTGGTCGAGCTGACCAACCCGGTGATCAACGGCGACACGCTGACCTACAATTACAAGCTGCTGAGCGACGACAAGCCGATGTCCGGCACCAACGCCAGCCTGTTCATCGACTGGTGGTACGGCTACGGCCCCTACTGGCATCCGGGCGGCTGCTGGCGCGGCCCGTACGGCGGCCTGCACTGCCGTCCCGGCTGGTGATCGCCGGCTGACCGATCGGTCTTGAGACGAAACGCCCCGCCCGGCCCTGCCGCGGCGGGGTTTTTCTTTGAGGGGCCGCCGCGACGCCGGCGGCCCCATGGTTCCGGCGGCGCTCACGCCACGCTGAGGCCCACGTCCACATTGCCGCGGGTGGCGTTGGAATAGGGGCACACCTGGTGCGCCTTCTCCACCAGCTCCGTGGCCAGCGCCTTGTCGAGGCCGGGCAGCGCCACCTCCAGCGCGGCGGTGATGCCGAAGCCGCCCTCCGAGCGCGGGCCGATGCCCACGGTGGCGGTGACGGTGGCCTCGGCCGGGATCTGCACCTTGGCCTGCCCGGCGACGAACTTCAGCGCGCCCAGGAAGCAGGCCGAATAGCCGGCGGCGAACAATTGCTCGGGATTGGTGCCCGGCCCGCCGGCGCCGCCCAACTCCTTGGGGGTGGAGAGCTTGACCTCCAGCACGCCGTCGGCGCTGGCGGCGCGCCCGTCGCGCCCGCCCGTGGCGGTGGCCTTGGTGGTGTACTTCACATCGACCGACATGGGGAAATCCTTGAGGTTGCGCGGCCCGGCGCCCGACAGGAGCGCCCACGGCACCGCGAGCCCGGTTCTTTTAGCGCACAATTTAATTGTGTCAAATCTTTTTTCGCCGCCGCCGGCAACCTCTCCTTGCGTCACCATTTTTCCGTTTGCGCACAGGCACTTACCTGCCCCTGCGGCAGATAGGCAGAATGCCCCGGCTGCGTCATAGTCCCGCCCAGTTTGGTGTCCGAGAGGCCGAAAATGCCCAAATCCACGTCCAAGGCCATGGCAGTTCTCCGCGTCACGAGCGGCAACTTCCTGGAGATGTTCGACTTCTTCCTGTTCGGCTTCTACGCGACGCACATCGCCGCCGCCTTCTTCCCGGTCAGCAACCCGTTCGCCTCGCTGATGCTGACCTTCGGCACCTTCGGCGCCGGCTTCCTCATGCGCCCGCTGGGCGCCCTCTTTCTCGGCGCCTATGTGGACCGCATCGGCCGCCGCGAGGGCCTGATCCTGACGCTCGGCATCATGTCGCTCGGCACCGTGCTGATCGCCTTCGTGCCCGGCTATGCCACCATCGGGCTGGCGGCGCCGATCCTGGTGCTCATCGGCCGCCTGTTGCAGGGCTTCTCCGCCGGCGTGGAGCTGGGCGGCGTCTCGGTCTATCTGGCGGAAATGGCCACCCCCGGCCACAAGGGCTTCTATGTGAGCTGGCAGTCGGGCAGCCAGCAGGTGGCGATCATCGTCGCCGCCGCGCTGGGCTACTGGCTCAACGCCTCCTTCGCCCCGCAGACGGTCTCCGACTGGGCCTGGCGCATCCCCTTCTTCATCGGTTGCCTCATCGTGCCGCTGCTGTTCGCGCTGCGCCGCTCGCTCCAGGAGACCGAGGAATTCCTCGCCCGCAAGCACCGTCCGGAGACCCGCGAGATCTTCCAGTCCATGGCCGCCAACTGGCGCCTGGTGGGCGCCGGCATGCTGCTGGTGGTGATGACCACCGTGTCCTTCTACATGATCACCGTCTACACCCCGACCTTCGGCCGGGCGGTGCTCAAGCTCTCGGCCACCGACGCGCTCATCGTCACCTTCTGCGTCGGCGTGTCGAACCTGTTCTGGCTGCCGGTGATGGGCGCCCTGTCCGACCGGGTCGGCCGCCGCCCCATCCTGCTGGTCTTCACCGTCCTCACCCTGCTCACCGCCTATCCGGCCCTGGCCTGGCTGGTGGCCAACATCACCTTCACCAAGATGCTGGTGGTGGAGCTGTGGCTGTCCTTCCTCTATGCCAGCTACAACGGGGCCATGGTGGTGGCGCTCACCGAGGTGATGCCGGCGCACGTGCGCACCTCCGGCTTCTCCCTCGCCTACAGCCTCGCCACCGCCTTGTTCGGCGGCTTCACGCCGGCGGTGTCCACCTGGCTGATCGAGGTGACGGGCGACAAGGCGGCGCCGGGCTACTGGCTGATCTTCGCCTCGGCGTGCGGGCTCATCGCCACCCTCATCCTCTATTCCTCCCACCGCCCGGTGGCGCGCGAGGCTGTGGCGCACTAGGCCTCCGCGTCACCCGCATCCACGCACCATCTCCCACGGCGCGCGCCCGGAGCCTTCCGAAGCTCCGCTTCGGCCTCCACCCTGCCCTCCCCCGCGAGCGGGAGAGGGTTTTCCCGCGCGGCGGATGGATGGCGCGCGCCCTCTCGCCCGCGGCGCGACCGCACTCCCTCTCCCACATCGTGGGGGAGGGCTGGGGTGGGGGCGCCGCGCCAGCGGCGGGAACGCACGGACCCGGCACACACCCACGGCGGGCACCCGGATCCTTCCGAAGCTCCGCTTCGGCCCCCACCCCGCAAGCGGGAGAGGGTCGGGAGAGGGTTCCGCCGCGCGATGAATGGCAGGGCCCGCTTCTCCTGAGCGCCCGCTCGATGCACCCAAGGCGACGCCGGACTGTCATGCCCGCCCGCTAGGGTCGCCCCCAGCCACGCCGGCCGGCATCTGCCGCAGCGGAAGGCCAAGCTGCCCCCCCGCTTGACGGCCGAATGCGCCGGCATCGCCGCCGGAGAGCCGGCAAACTTCAAACGCACGTTTGATCTCGTTTTCCAAAGTCAAGTCAGAATTTCGAGAGCGCATTCCTTAGGCACAATCGGCTGGATTTAATGCAGATCAAACATCTCCTGCGGCATATCCCTCTATTGTCCGAGCCATTCAAGCCGGATCGTTCGATGCCTGCTTCCTCACATCGCCACGTCGAGGCACCGATTCTTTTTATCCGCTTATCCGTCGCCGAACGGCGCAGCCGTCCTTTTCGCAGTCCAACGGAACACCATCCATGTACAATAACATCTCCATGATATGGAAAGTCGCCATCCTCCTGATTGCTTTCGGAATAGTGAGTTTTGGCGGCGCATACTATTCGTCAACGAACATGGATGCAGTAGACGATACCTATATATTTCTCTTGAATGGCCCGGCGCGGGCCAGACAAGAGACATCTCGCGCCTCGCGCTTCCTGAGCGACGCCAATGCCGCGATCTACATGAACATGGCCGCGGTTTCCGCTGAGGAGAAAGCGGCCGCGCGCCAGAACCTTGTTGAAGCCCGCCGCAACTTCAATGAGAAGATCAGCCTCGCGGCCACGCTGTTTCCCGACGCCGCGGCCGAGCTCAAGGGGCTCGACACCGACTATGCGCGGCTGCTCGACGTCACCTGCGCCGAGACCATCCGTCTCGCCAACGACATGACCGTCGCCGACGGCAACGCCAAGTCGTTCGCGCAAATGGCCAAGGTTTGCGAGCCGGCCGGGCGCGCCTTTCTGCAGCGGATGGTGGACGTGAACACGGACATCAACACGGCGACGCAGAAGCTCGCCGAGCGGGCGTCGCAGACCACCCATTCCACCAGCCTGCAGACCCTCGGCACCATCGCCGCCGCCACCCTGCTGATGACCGCCATCGCCGTGCTGCTGGTGCGCCGGAGCATGGTGGCGCCGATCCAGGTCATGATCGCGGAGATGGAGGGGCTCGGCCGCGGCGAGCTCGACACCGCCATCGCCGGCACCGCCCGCAAGGACGAGATCGGCGCCATGGCCAAGGCCCTGGAAGTGCTGCGCGGGCAGCTCTCCGACGCCGACGCGGCGCGCCACGCGCAGGCCGAGCGGGAGGAAGCCGAGCGCGTCCGCCTCGCCCATCGCAACGCCCTGGGCGAGGGCTTTGTCGCCCGCATGACCGAGCTTGCCGCCGCCTTCGCCTCCTCCTCCGACCAGGTGGCCGGCTCCGCCCGCAGCCTCTCGGTCACCGCAGAGGAAACCGCCCGCCAGGCGCAGGCGGTGGCCGAGGCCGCAGAGGAAGCCGCCGGCAACGTGCAGACCATGGCCGCCTCGTCCGAGGAGCTGGCCGCCTCGGTGCGCGAGATCACCGGGCAGGTGAGCCATTCCGCCGATGTCGCCGACATCGCCTTCAACGAGGCGGCGTCCTCCAACCAGCGCATCAACGCGCTGGCCTCGTCCGCCGCCGCCATCGGCGACGTGGTCTCGCTGATCAAGGGCATCGCCGACCAGACCAACCTCTTGGCGCTCAACGCCACCATCGAGGCCGCCCGCGCCGGGGATGCCGGCCGGGGCTTCGCGGTGGTCGCCTCCGAGGTGAAAGCGCTGGCCACCCAGACCGCGCGGGCCACCGACGAGATCGGCCGCAAGATCGGCGAGATCCAGGCCGCCACCAACGGCACGGTGACCTCCATGGCCGAGATCATCCGGGTGATCTCCGACATGAAGCAGATCTCCTCCTCGATCGCCGGCGCGGTAGAGGAACAGGGCGCGGCGACGGGCGAGATCGCGCACAATTGCCAGAAGGCGGCCACCGGCACCGAGCAGGTGACGCAGAGCATCGGCGGCGTCGGCCAGGCGGCCCAGATGACCGGATCGGCCTCCACCGAGCTGCTCACCCTCTCCGAGGGCCTGTCCAGCCAGGCGGGCGACCTGCGGGCGCTGGTGGCGGACTTCGTGCGCGACCTCAGCGCCGCCTGACGGTGGGGCAACGGCGCGAAGACGAGACCAGGAAGGGAAAGGGAAAGCGCGGCTCAGGCCGCGCTTTCGCCGCGCGGGGCGGCGGAGCCGGCATCGGGGCCGCGCGCCTCAAGCGCCGCCTGGAAGGCGGCGAACAGCCGGCGCATGGGCTCCACCTTATAGGGAAACATCACCGGATCGTCCGCATCGTGCAGCACCATGGCGATGTCGGCCTCGAACAGCAGCAGGCGGCCATCCGGCAGCTCGGCGCAGTCGATGGCGAAATAGTCGAGCCCGATGCCCTCGGCCAGGGCCGCGAAGGCATCCGCGTGGCGCGCGGCGTAGCCGGCATCGAACGTGCCCATGAACACCGCTTCCTCGTCGCGGCGCTCGGCGAACTTGCGCATGCCGGCGTTGATGTAATGCACCATCCAATGGGCGGAGGTGGCGCCGTGGGCGGCGTAGGCCACGCCGTCGATGAAGGCGATGCGCTGCTTGCGGAACAGGCCGTCCGGCCCGCTGTAGTCCACGAACGGCGAGACGAAGAATTCGCCCTCGGGCTGCTGGGTCAGATAGAGATAGAGTTGGTCGCGGCTCGTCACCTGCTCCAGCCCCTCGCCCGCGTGGCTGGCGATGGGGCGGACGATGAGCGGGAACGTCGCCGGCAGGTGCGCGGCGCGGGAGAAATCGCCCTGCGCCAGGGCTTGCAGGTCCGCGCGCGGCACCCGCGCGGTGGCCGGGACCAGCACGTGCGGGTGGTCCTTGAACAGCGCGCACACCCCGTCCCGCGTCAGCGCCGCGATGCGCTGCGGCGGGCCGTTCAGGATCGGCACCGGCCAGCCGGCGAGCAATTGTGCGAGACGCGCCAGCACCGCCTGGTTCTCCGGCGATTCGCCCACCGCGATGATCGCCACATCGTGCGGCGGCACGTCGGCGAGGTCGGCGGTGTCGGCGTCCACATAGATCAGGTCCAGCTCGAAGTCCGAGCCGGTGAGCAGGAAGTCCAGCGGCGTGTTGGCCATCAGGTCGCCGGCGGTGACGAAGGCCGCGAGCCTGAGCCCGCCGCCCAGCCCGTAGGTGCGGTGGTAGATGCGGGCCAGGTCCAGCGCCGCCGCCTGGGCCGCCTCGCCCTTGGCGCGCACCTTGCGGACCATGAGGAAGGTGGACATGTCCAGCAGCGCCGCGGCGTCGGTGGGGTCGGCGTCCAGCCGGGCGACGAGACGCTCCCACACCGCCGCCATGTCGCGGCCGGCCTCGAAGCCGCGGACCAGCTCGGCCATGCCGACGAGGGGGTGCCGCGCGGACGCAAGGGAAACCGGCCGGGCCGGGGAAAGGGCGGCATTCGTCATGAAGGCGCGGCAGCTCCAGATGTCCCCGGCGGGACCGGGGCGCCTCCCCGCGTGCCCTCATGGCGGCGGCGGATGCACCGGCCAAACTGGAGCGGCGAGCTTGCCCTGGGCTTGCGCGGGACGGCCCTGGGGCGGCCGCGCCCGCCCCTTCCGCAACGTCGGGCGGCCCGGGGCCGAGGGGGGAGCGGGAGGGAGCCCGCACGCGGCCGGTCTCCCCGCAAAGGTCGGCCGGGCGTCCCCCCGGCCCCCTCCCGTCCCGCCATCACCACCGTTCGGGGCATGCCCCCCGACCATGGGACCCGGCGGTGGTGGCGAGCATGCGGCGCTTCAGAAGATCAGCTCCACATGGGTCGGGTCGAGCTTGCCCGTGCCGATGAAGCCGAAGCTGACCTCCGCGTCCGCCCCCACCGTACCGTTCCAGGCGGCGTTGCGGATCACGTAGGTGTCGCCGGTGTGGGAGACGATCTCGGCGTTCCAGATGTTCTGGATCTCGTAGGGCATCTCCACGCTCACCTGCCAGCCGGAGGTGGGGATGGTGCCGTCATTGTGGACCGCGACCGAGAGGTTGAAGCCGCTGTTCCACGTATCCACCACGGTCAGCGCCCCGTGCAGCCCGTCGCCGGCGGGATCGGCGGGGGTGGTGGGGGTGGTGGGGTCGGTGGGCGTCGTCGTCCCGCCGTCGTCGTCGAGGATGGTGGCGGTGCCGGTGTCCTTCACCACCGTGGCATGCACCGGATTGGAGAGCGCGACGGCGAAATGCTCGGTCGCCTCCGCGGTCTTGTCGGCGGTGACCGGGATGGAGATGACCTTGCTGGTCTCCCCCGGCAGAAAGGTGACGGTGCCCGAGGCGGCGGTGAAGTCCGATCCCGCCGCAGCCTCCAGCGCCACGGTGTGGTAGTCGACGCTCACCGCCACGTCGAAGGCCTGCGACAGGGTGACGGTGAAGTCCGCATGCGCGCCCGCCGCCGCGCCGCCGGTGCCGTCCAGCGCCGGAAACGGCGCCTCGATGGGCGTGAGATAGGCCATCTTGTTGGTGTTCACGCTGGTCCAGTCATCCTTCAGGATGCCGCCGGTGTCGCCCGAGTTCGGGTTCCACGACCAGTAGGTCCAGCTCGGCCCGGTCTCGCCGGCCGGCAGGTCGGAGACGCCGTCATTGTTGAAGTCGCCGCCGAGATAGGAGGTGATGGCCTCGAACCAGGCGACGTCCTTCGGATCGGTCAGCTTGGTGCCGAACTCGCCGATATAGACCGGGGCGATTCCCTCGCGGTAGATGTAGCCCCACATGTCGTCGAACTTCTCCGTCAGGTTGGCCGGGAAGTCGCTGCCCTGGAACCAGGGCTGGGCGTAGACGGAGTTGGGATAATCATGCGCTGAATAGACCAGCTTGTTGTCCACATCGAGATCGATGGGCCGGTCGCGCACCCCCATGAGGTTGCCGCCCCACCAGTAGTTCTGGCCGTCATAGGTGGCGATGCCCTCGACGAAGATCAGCCAGTTGGGATTGACCTCGCCGATGGCGTTGCCGGCGGCCTCCGCCGCCCGCGCCCAGTCGGTGGCCCCGCCCCCGCCCCAGGTGCCGTTATAGGGCTCGTTGTGCAAATCGGCGCCGATCACCGTCGGGTCGTCCGCATAGCGCGCCGCCAGCATCTGCCAGTCGGCGATCCAGCCGGCTTCCGAATGGGCGCTGTCGTACCACAGGCCGTTGGCCGAGGTGCCGTCGCCGGCGCTGCTGCGGTGGTGGTCGAGAATGATCTTCAGGCCGATCTCGCCGGCATAGTCGACGATCTTGTCCATCACCTCCAGCGGCGTCAGCCCGGCGAGGTCCGGGTTCTTGGCATAGTCGATGCCCAGCGCGGCGGCGGTGGCGTGCAGCATGTCGCTGGAGAACGGCAGGCGGATGGTGTTGAACCCCTCGTCCACCATCTGCTGCATCATGTCCTTGTAGCCGCGCGTCCACAGGCCGTTGGGCGATTCATTGGTGCCCTCGAAGCCGAACCAGTTCACCCCGGCGATCTGCACGCTGTGGCCGTCCGCATCGATGATCTGGTTGCCCGAGGTGCTGAACCAGCCGGTCTCGGTGACCACGGCGGGATTGCCCTCGCTCACCGTGGTGTCGGAGATGCTGATGGTCGGCGTCGCGCCCGGCGCCGCCGTGTCGTCATTGACGATGGTGCCGGTGGCCGTGCCGGTGCCGATGGTCGCCCCGCCCGGCTGGGAGAGGATCAGCTTCAGCGTCTCGTTCGCCTCCACCGCCGTGTCGGCATTCACCTGCACGTGCACCACCTTGGAGACCTCGCCGGCGGCGAAGGTGAGCGTGCCGGAGGTGGCGGCATAGTCCGAGCCCGCGCCCGCCGTGCCGTCCTGCGTGCCGTAGTGCACGCTCACCGCCCCGGTGGTGGCCTGCGACAGGGTGACGGTGAAGGCGAGATCCACGGCGCCGCTGTTGCCCTCGGTCACGCTGGCGTCCGCCACCGAGACCACCGGCACCACGGGCGCCACGTCGTCATTGACGATGGTGCCGGTGCCGCTGCCGTCGGCGATGGTGGCGCCGCTCGGCGCCGACAGGCTCAGCGTCAGGGTCTCGTTCGCCTCCACCACTGTGTCGCCGCTCACCGGCACGTGCAGCACCTTGGAGGTCTCGCCCGGCGCGAAGGTCAGCGTGCCGGTCATGGCGGTGTAGTCCGAGCCCGCCGTGGCGGTGCCGTTGCCGGTGGCATAGGCCACCGTCACCGCGGTGGCGGAGGCCGCCGACAGCGTGACCGTGAAGGCGAGATCGGCGAGGCCCGCATGGCCCTCGCTCACGCTGGCGTCGGACACCGAGATGGTGGGCAGCGCCGGGGCCGGCATGCCGCCGTCCGCCGACCGGCCGTTGACGAGGAAGCCGCCCGCCGTGGTGCCCCCCGCGCCCGGCGTCGCCTGGAAGCCGAAGGCGGTGTCCTTGCCGGCGCCCACCGCGCCGTTGTAGCTGGCGTTCTTCACCACGTAGTGGGTGCCCACGTGGCTGACGATCACCGCGTTCCAGATGTTGGTGATGGTGATGGTGAAGCCCGCGTCGAACTCCACGGTCCAGCCGGCGAGCGCGCTGCTGCCCGCCTCCACCGTCATGGCCGCCGTGAAGCCGGAGCCCCAGTTGCTGGTGACGTCATAGTCCAGCCCGGCGCCGCCGGCCGGGACGCTCGCCACGTCGTCATTGGTGATGGCGGCCGTGGCCGAGCCGTCCGCCAGGGTGGCGTTGGTCGGCGCGGAGAGCTGCACCGTGAAGGTCTCGTTGGCCTCCACGGCGGTGTCGCCCGTCACCTGAACCTGCACGACCTTGGAGGTCTCGCCCGGCGCGAAGGTCACGGTCCCGGCCTTGGCGGTGTAGTCCGAGCCGGCGCTCGCCGTGCCGTCTGCGGTGCCATAGGCCACGCTCACCGTCTGCGCCGAGGCGGCCGACAGGCTCACCGTGAAGCTCAGCGCCGTGCTGCCGGCATTGCCCTCCACCAGCGTCGCGTCGCCGATGGACAGCGTGGGCAGCACCACGGCGGCATCGTCATTGACGATGGTGGCGACGGCGGTGCCGTCGGCGATGGTGGCGTTGGTCGGCGCCGACAGGGTGACCGTATAGGTCTCGTCGGGCTCGACCGTGGTGTCGCCATACATGTGGGCGTGGATGGTCTGCGTCGTCTCGCCCGGCGCGAAGGTGATGGTGCCGCTCAGGACCTCATAGTCGGTGCCGCCGATGGCGGTGCCGTCCGAGGAGGCATACTGCACCGTGATGGTCTGCGTGGAGGCCTTGGACAGCGTCACCTGGAAGCGGAAATGCGCCAGGTCCGCATCGCCTTCCACCACCGAGATGTCGGCGATGGAGATGGCGGGTGGGACATCGGGGGCGGTGTCGGCGTCATTGTCGGTGATGGTGCCCACCGCCGAGCCGTCGTTGATGGTGGCGCCGGAGGGCGCGGACAGTTGCAGCGAGAAGGCTTCGCTCAGCTCGTGCAGGGTGTCGCCGGTCACCGCCACGGCCACCGTCTTGACCGTCTCGCCGGGCGCGAAGGTCACCGTGCCCACAGCGGAGGCGTAGTCGCTGCCCGCCGTGGCGGTGCCGTTGAGGGTGGAATAGCTGACGCTCACCGCGCTGTCCGAGGCGTGCGACAGGGTCACGGTGAACAGCATCTGCGTGGTGCCGGCATCGCCCTCCACCACCTGCCCGTCGGCCACGTTGATCACCGGCAGAGCGGCCGGCGGCGGGGCGGCGTCGATCAGCGCCTGCCATTCGGCGCGGGCGGTGGTGTCGAGCGCGACGATGTTGTTGATCTCCAGCTCGCCCAGGCTCACCCCGGTCAGGGTGTAGGTCTGGTGGTTGCCGGTGATGCTGATGACGGTGGAGCCGTTGACCTCGCGGACGTCGAACTCATAGGCCTTGAACCAGCCGAAATCGAGCTTGTCCACGGCCGGGTTGAAGGCCAGCGCGGTGTCCGTGCCGTAGTGCCATTCGATGGCGTAGGTGGTGCCGGTGACGCCGGAGGGCGCCTCCCCGCTGCCGGCCACGGTCGGCCAGGCGGTCGTGCCGGCGTAGTCGACGCCCTGCGGGATGATCTGGCTGGCCGGCACGCTGGAGAAGCCCAGTTGCAGCGCCACCCGGTCCTCCAGCACCTCGGCCGGATAGAAGACGAAGTTGTCGACCGTCAGCTCGGCCTTGGTGACGCCCAGGAGGATCAGCGCCTGCCCGGTCCCCGAATTGGAGATGATGACACCCTCGGAGCTGTCGCTCATGTAGATCTGCTCGCGGGTGCCGAAATAGCGGAAGTCCACCACGTCGGTCGCCGGATCGAACGCCACCTTGTCGATCTGCCCCAGCTCGTGCGAGCGGGCATAGACCGTGTGGGGCGCCGCCTCGATGCCGTGCTCCCAGGCCAGGGCGCCGCTGAGGGTCTGCCGCAGGTGGTCGTTCACGATCGGCACGAAGCTGTCGATGGTGAGCTGGGCGAGGGACACGCCCAGGATGACGCAGGTCTCGCCCGACCACGGATTCATGAAGCCGACGCCGGTCGGGGTGTCGACGACGATGAAATTGTGGACCGAGTTGTCGCCCAGATCGAGCTTGTCCCTGGCCGGGTCGAACCCGACGATATCGGCACCGGAGGTGCTGACGGTGAAGATCCGGCCTTCGGTGGTGGCATCGGCGTTTGTCATCTTGGTCACTCCCTTCCGCAGCGCGTGTCGGCGTGCCTCTGGGGGTTGTCCTGTCACAAACGACGCGTGACTTCATGACGCAACGGAGCCTACTCGGTGAAGCCGCCCGGAAAAACGGCGAGGCGGCGGCCGCGGGCAACGAAGCGCTCATTCGCGCCCGGCCGCGCGGCCGGAACACCCGCTTCGTCTTGCCCGCCCGCCGCAAATGCCGTTACCTCGGTGCGGGACCATGGGTGGATGGGGCGCGCGGTGAGCGAGCGGGGGCTGACGGCAGATCTGCGACACGACTTCGCCCGCCGCTGGCAGCAACTGCCGGTGTTCTGGCGGGTGCAGATCGTCGGCTGGGGCCTGTTCTCGCTGGTGGACCTCGCCACCCGCACCGTGGTCTACCAGAGCTTCACCACCGCGCTTACCATCACGCTGCTGCTGGAGCCGCTGCTGGTGCTGGCGGCGGCGGGCCTGCGCGCGGCCTTCCTGCACCTCGGCCTCAACGGCCGGCTTTCGGTGGCGGCGCTGGCCTGCATCTTCGCGCTCAGCGGCGGCACGGCCATCCTCATCGTCAGCGTGCTGACCCTGGTGCGCGGGCCGCTCGGCTGGGGCATTCCGGACTGGAACGCCTCCCAGGAGCTGCTGGCGCCGCTGGCCTATTACATGCTGATCTTCGGCGGCTGGAGCCTCGCCTATTTCTGGGTGCGGGCGGAGATCGAGGGCCGCGCCGAGCGCCAGCGCGCGGCCACCGCCGAGGCCGAGGCGCTGCGCGCCGAGCTCCAGCAATTGCGCCTCCAGCTCAATCCGCACTTCCTGTTCAACGCGCTGAACGGCGTGGCGGAAGAGATCCCCGAGCATCCCGACGCGGCGCTGGCCATGGTCCGGGATCTGGCCGCCTATCTGCGCCACACGCTGGCCGGCATCAACCAGAGCGTGGTGAGCGTCGCCGCCGAGGCCGAGGCGCTCGGCGCCTACCTGCGCATCCAGGAGGCGCGCTTCGGGCCGCGCCTGCGCAGCCGCGTGGAGGTGGACCCGGCCGCCGCCGGCCGGCCCATCGCCAGCGTGCTGCTCCAGCCGCTGGTGGAGAATGCGGTGGAGCACGGCGACCGGGAGGGCCATATCGACCTCACCGTGCGCATCACGGCGGAGGGCGAGGCGCTGCGGGTGGTGATCGAGAACAGCGGCGCGCTGGCGCCGCAGGACGGGCCGGCGCCCCCCCGCCACACCGGCATCGGCCTGGAGAACGTGCGCCGGCGGCTGGCGCTGCATTATCCCGGCCGCCACCGCTTCGAGCTGCGCCAGCAGGCCGTGGTGCCGCGCGCGGCCGACTGCCACCATCACGACGCCGTGGTGGCCGAGCTGCTGCTGGAGGGAGAGCCATGCTCCGTGTCGTGATCGTGGATGACGAGCCGCTGGCGGTGCGCGCCATGCGCCGCCTGCTCGCTGCCCATGCGGACGTCAGCGTCGTCGGCACGGCGGACACGCTGCGCGCCGCCGCCGCCGTGCTCGCCGCCGAGCGGCCGGACGCGGTGTTCCTCGACATCGACCTCGGCACCGGCACCGGCTTCGATCTCATCGCCCGCCTCGACCCGGCGCCCAAGGTGGTGTTCGTCACCGCCCACGCCGCCTATGCGGTGGACGCCTTCGCCGCCGACGCGGTGGACTATCTGCTGAAGCCGGTGGAGCCGGAGCGGCTGGCGGAAGCCCTGGCCCGGCTGAACCGCGCCAAGGCGCAGGCGGCGCCGCCCGCCGCGCCCGCGGCGAAGGGCGAGATATTGGAGCTGCGCACGCCCAACCGCACGGTGCTCGCCGCCCCCGACGACATCGCCGCTCTGTGCGCGGAGGGCGACTTCACCCGCGTGGTGCTGGCCGAGCAGCCGGCGCTGCTGATCTGGCGCACGCTCAGCCATTTCGAGACCGTGCTGCCCGCCCCGCCCTTCGTGCGGCTGAGCCGCTCGCTGATCCTCAACCGCACCCGGCTGCGCGGCTTCGACACCCCTTCGCGCAACCGCTCGCGGGTGACGCTGGAGGGCGTGGCCGAGCCGCTGGTGCTGGGGCGCGTCGCCACCACCCGCCTGCGCGAGGCGCTGGCCAAAGCCGGATCCGCTCAGCCTGACCAACCAGAGCGGTAAATCCATCTCTCACGCCGAGACGGAGGCCGAGCGGCGGTGAGGCCGGCCTACGCCCTGTGGCGGCGCGGCGGCTTGATGGCAACGCGCTTCAGCCCCTCCGCCACGACCAGATAGAGCACCGTCAGCGTCGCGATCGCCGCCAGCAGCGGCGGCGGCAGCGGCGCGAAGCCGATCTCCCGTCCGATGGGAGTGAGCGCCAGCAGCAGCGCCACCGCCAGCGCGCCGAGCGAGGTCAAGGTGAGCACGCGGTCCGGCCGGCTCTTCCACACCGGCAGGCGGGTGCGGATGATGAAGATCACCAATATCTGGGTGGCGATGGATTCCACGAACCAGGCGGTGCGGAACACCTCGACGCCGGCGTGGAAGCCCAGATGCAGCACGGCGAAGGTGGCGAGGTCGAACACCGAGGACAACGGCCCCATGATGAGCGTGAAGCGCAGCACCGCGCCCATGTCCCAGGCCTGCGGCCGGGCAAGGTCCTGCGCATCCGCCTGGTCGAACGGAATGCCGATCTCGGAAAAGTCGTAGATCAGGTTGTTGAGCAGGATCTGCAGCGGCGCCAGCGGCAGGAACGGCAGCACCAGCGAGGCCGCCGCCATGGACAGCATGTTGCCGAAGTTAGAGCTGGTGCCCATGCGCACGTATTTCATGATGTTCGCATAGGTGCGGCGGCCTTCCGCCACGCCGTCCGCCAGCACGCCGAGATCGGGCGCCAGCAGGATGATGTCGGCCGCCTCGCGGGCAACGTCGGTGCCGCCCTCCACCGACAGCCCCACGTCGGCCATGTGGATGGCGGGGGCGTCGTTGATGCCGTCGCCGATGAAGCCCACCGTGTGCCCGCGATGGCGCAGCGCCCGCACGATGCGGCCCTTCTGTTCCGGCGAGACGCGCACGAACAGGTCCGTGCCCTGCACCCGGGCGGCGAGCGCGAGGTCGCTCATCTCCTCCATCTGCGCGCCGGTCAGCATGCCGCGCGCCGGCAGGGCCAGCGTCTCCACCAGATGCTGCACCACCGGCCCGGCATCGCCGGAGACGATCTTCACCCGCACCCCGGCGGCCGCGAGGCGGGCGATCGCCTCGGTGGCGGAGGCCTTGGGCGGATCGAGGAAGACCAGGCAGCCGGCGAAGGCATAGGCCACGCCCTCCTCGGCGATCTCGCATGCCTCCCCGGCGGCGGGCCCGCGGGCGACGCCGAGCAGGCGCAGCCCCTCCCGCCCCCTGGCCTCCATGCGCCCGGTGATCGCCGCGCGGGCGGCGGCGTCCAGCGGCGCCCGCGTGCCGTCGGGCAGCTCCACCTCAGTGCATAGCGCCAGCACCGCCTCGGGGGCGCCCTTGGTGACGAGGAAACGCCCCTGCGGCCCCTCCAGCAGCACGGTGGCGCGGCGGGTCTCGAAATCGAACGGCCGGTCGTCCAGCCGGCGGATGCCGGCGCACTCCCCCGGCCCGTCGGCCAGCAGCGCGTCGTCCAGATTGCTGTGCATGCCGCCGACGAAATGGCTGTTGAGGCGGCCCAGCGCCACCACATGCGCGCTCTCGCTCCCGTCCGCCGCGAAGCTGCCGGTCAGGGCGATGCGCGCCTCGGTGAGCGTGCCGGTCTTGTCGGTGCACAGCACGTCCATGGCGCCGAGGTCGTGGATGGCGGACAGGCGCTTCACCACCACCTTGCGCGCCGCCATGCGCACCGCCCCGCGCGACAGGGTGACGGTGGTGATCATGGGCAGCAGTTCGGGGGTGAGCCCCACCGCCAGCGCCACCGCGAACAGGAACGCCTCCAGCGACAGGCCGTGCTGCACCAATTGCGTGAGCAGCACGAACAGCACCAGGAAGCCGGTGAGGCGCAGGATCAGCATGCCGAGCGCATGGATGCCGCGTTCGAAGGCGCCGGGCGCCACCTTGGCCTGCACCGAGGCCGCCACATGGCCGAAGCGGGTGCCGGGGCCGGTGGCCACCACCAGCATCACCGCCTCGCCGCCGACGATGCTGGTGCCGGCGAACAGCGCGTTGGTGGCGTCCGCCACGTCCGGCGCGGCGCAGGCGCCGGGCGCCTTCTCCGCCCCGTAGGCCTCGCCCGTCAGCGCCACCTCATTGGCCAGCGTGCCGCGCCCGGAGAGCAGGATGCCGTCCGCCGGCACGAGGTCGCCGGCGGTCAGCTCCACCACGTCGCCGGGCACGATCTCGCGCACCGGGACGG
This sequence comes from Azorhizobium doebereinerae UFLA1-100, assembly GCF_000473085.1. Taxonomy (GTDB): domain Bacteria; phylum Pseudomonadota; class Alphaproteobacteria; order Rhizobiales; family Xanthobacteraceae; genus Azorhizobium; species Azorhizobium doebereinerae. Next base: position 109,683 of record NZ_AXBA01000011.1, on the reverse strand, counting down.
TGAGGCAGGCCCCGTCCCGCCGCACCCGCGCGGTCACCGCCACGGCGCGCTTCAAGGCCTCCACCGCCGCCTCGGCCTTCTCCTCCTGGACGAGGTCGAGGCCGATGGAGAACAGGACGATGCAGACGATGATGACGAAGCTCTGCCAGTCCCCGGTGGCGCCGGAGACGGCGGCGGCGATCAGCAGGATGGCGACCAGCGGCTCGGCGAGGCGCTTCAGCAGCTTCGCCAGCAGAGAGCGCCGGCCGCGCGCCACCGCCACATTGGGCCCGCAGCGGGCAAGGCGCGCCTGCGCCTCTCCGGCGGAGAGCCCCTCCGGCCGGGCCTCCAGCCCGGCGAGGAGCGCATCGGCGCCCTTCGTCCAGAAAGCGGCGGCCGGGGGCAGCCCGGCGGAAGCGGCGAGGGGGCGCGGGAAAACGGGACGCGAGAGCATGGGCGGAAGCCTTCGCGAAGGGAGACGGCCCCTTCTAGAAGGCCAGGCATGCCACGTCCTTGCGTCCCGTCAAACCGCGATCGGCCGCCGCGGCCTCCCCCGTGGCCGGATCGGCGGCGGGCCGCCGCCCTGCGTCAGGTTGGAAACACAATGCGCGCGCATGGCCTTCACCGGGCGAAGCGGATGCGTTCATGCCGGGCCGGCGTCGCCTGCGGCCTCGCGCTCCAGCCGGTCGAGATGCATGCGGATATGCGCCGCCTCCGCCGCCGTGGACGCGAGCGCGATGGCCCGGTCGAAGGCCGCCCGCGCCTCCCGCCTGCGGCCGAGCTGAAGCAGCAGCCCGCCGCGCACGCCGTGGAAATAGAAATAGCCCGACAGCCGGCCCTCCAGCGGCGCCACCACGGCCAGCGCCGCCTCCGGCCCCGCCACCTTGGACACCGCCACGGCGCGGTTGAGCGTCACCACCGGCGAGGGGTTGAGGCGCTCCAGCGCCAGATAGAGCCGCTCGATCTGCGCCCAGTCGGTCTCCTGTGGCCGCTCGGCGCGCACATGCAGCGCGGCGATGGCGGACTGGATCTGGTAGGCGCCGGGCGTGCGATGGCGCATGGCCTTGTCGATCAGCGCCAGCCCTTCGGTGATCAGCGGCCGGTTCCACAGCCGCCGGTCCTGGTCCTCCAGCAGCACGACGGCGCCCTGCGCATCGAAGCGCGCGGCGGCGCGGGCATGCTGGAGCAGCATCAAGGCCAGCAGCCCCATCAGCTCCGGCTCGGCGGGAAACAGGCGCAGCAGCAGCCGGGCGAGGCGGATCGCCTCCTCGCACAGGCGGGCGCTCTCCCCGGCGGCCGAATAGCCTTCGGTGAAGACGAGATAGAGCATGGCCGCCACGGCGGCGAGGCGCTCGGCCCGCTCCACCGCGCCGGGGGCCTCGAACGGCACGGCGCCCGCCGCGATCCGCGCCTTGGCCCGCGTGATGCGCTGCTCCATGGCGCTCTCGCCCACCAGGAAGACGCGGGCGATCTGCTTCACCGACAGGCCGGAGACGATGCGCAAGGCGAGCGCGATCTGCTGCGTCGGCGGCAGATCCGGATGGCAGCAGATGAACATGAGGCGCAGCACGTCGTCGCGATAATGCGCGCCGTCGAGCCGCTCGGCGGCATCCGCCTCCGCGTCCTCCAGGTCGGACAGCACGGCCTCGTCCGGCAAGGCCGTGAGCCTGCGCTGCCGGCGCACGCCGTCGATGCCGGCATTGCGGCCCACCATCACCAGCCAAGCCACCGGATCGCGCGGCGGACCGTTGTCCGGCCAGTGCTTCAGCGCGCGGAGGCAGGCGTCCTGCACCGCCTCCTCGGCGGCGTCTAGATTGCGGAAATAGCGCAGCAGCGCCGCCACCGCCTGCGGCCGCGCCCCGGCCAGGGTGGCGTGGATCCAGGCCGGATCGCCCATGCCGAGATCGCTCATGACACGGCGCTCATGACACCGCCCTCACGCGAGCGGGCCGGGAAAGAACAGCGCCAGCGGGCGGATCTCGTAGGAGCCGCCGGGATTGGCCTGTCCGAGGTCGCGGGCGATGTCCAGCACCGCGTCCAGGCTGTCGGCATTGACGATGTAGAAGCCGAGCAGCTGCTCCCGCGTCTCGGCGAACGGGCCGTCGATGACGAGGGGCGGGTCGCTGTCCTTGCGCAGCGTGGTGGCGGTGGTGGTGGGCAGGAGGCGCACCACCGGGCCGAGACGGCCTTCCTTCAAGAGCCGCTCCTGCACCACGGACAGGCGGGCCATGACGGCGGCGTCCTCCTCCGCGCTCCAGGCCCCGACCACTTCCTCGGAATGGTAGCACAGGATGGCATATTGCATGTTGTCGTCTCCTCCGGGGCCGGGAGCTTAGGGCCGGATGCGATCCGCCTCAAACCCTTGGCCGGGAACGGCCAAGGCGCGGCTTGCGGAAGGCCGCCGCGCCTTTGATGTTCCAAGGACGAAGGACACCGGCCCGCGCCGACAGGGGGCGCGGCTGAATTCACCCGCCGTGGAGAAGCCGCTCGAACAGATCGGGCGAGCCCATCTGGCCGCCCTTCAGCATGAGTTCGAGGCCGTCGAGCGCGGGCGCATCGCTGTGCACCCGGCACAGCGCCACGCCCGGCGAGGGCGCGCCGAGATAGGACAGGCCCCACAGATCGAGCGCCTGCACCGCCCGGCTCGACGTGTCGCCGCCGGCGATGCCGAGCCGGCGCACCGGCGCGCGGGCAAGCACGGCGGTGAGGAAGGCGGCGGTGGCCGCCGCCACCTCGGCCGGGCCGAGGGCCGCTTCCCCCTCCCCGCCCTCCGGCGCGGTGGTGGCGAGCACGGACCGGCCAGCCCGCAGCAGCCCGGCGATGGTCTGCGCGCCGTCGGCGGCATAGGCCGGATCGCGGGCAAGGCGCGCGGCGTCGAGCGGCACCGGCGCGTAGGAGACCGCCGCCTGCATCTGCCGCCGGGTGACCGGCGACAGGCTGCCGGCCAGCAGGAACACCGGCCCCTGCGCCGGCGCGAGCGGAGCCGGCGGCACCGGCTCGGCGCCCCAATGGGCGCAGACCGCCTGGGCGACGCTGCTTGCCCCCACAGCCAGCAGCGTCGCCCGTTCCGCGGCCCCCCAGATCAGCCGGCCGACGACGGCAAGGTCGTCGGCGCCGGCAATGTCGCACAGCACCGCGTCGGGATGCGCCGTCAGCAGCGCCGCGAGACGGGCGTCGAGCGCCGCCGCCTCATCCGCATACGCAGGGTAATGCAGCGCGGCGACGGTACCGAGCCCCTGGGCCGCCAGATGCCGCCGCAGGTCGCCCTCCCCCATGGGGGTGACGGGATGGACGCTCATGGTGGGATGGCGGTCGATGCGGTGCACCTCCCCGCCGGTGCCCGCCGCCGCGAACAGGTTGGAGAAGGTGCAGTAGCGCCCGATGTTCGGCTGGCCGCCGACGATGGGGCGGAACGGATTGGGAAAGGACGGGGCGAGCACGGACACCGCATGGCCGATGCTGCCCACCTGCGGCGCGCTGTCGAAGGTGGAGCAGCATTTGTAATGCAGCACCCGCACCCCGAGGCCGGCGAAGAAGGCCGCCACCAGCCCGAGCTCCGCGGTCATGTCCGCAAGGCCCATGGCGCGGGAGGCTCCGGCGATGCCCACCGCATCCAGCGGCCCGGCGCGGCGAAGCTGCTCCGGCGTCGGCAGGCCGCGGAACAGCAGCGCCCGCTGCCCGCGCTGGGCCAGCACGGCCAGCGTGTCGCTGGCGCCGGTGAAATCGTCGCCATACCAGCCGTAGCGGGGCGCGGGCGTCATGATCCCGCCGTCACGCTTTGCCGAAGAAGGCCATGGCGGCGCGCAGCGCGCCCTGCTGGGCGGCGGCGCTTTCCAGGCTCTCACCCGCCATGGTCGCCTCCCACGCCTCGCGGATGCTGGCGACGCCCGCCGCCGGCCCCTGCGGATGGGCCATGATGCCGCCCCCCGCCATGAACAGCAGGTCGGCGTTTCCGGTGGCGGCGTAGGTGGCCGGCACGGTGCCCGCCCACTGGCCGGAGGAGAAGGCCGGCATCACCCGGTCGTCGGTGGTGCTGGACAAAGGCATGGCGCAGTCGCGCGCGCTTTCCACCACCTCGCGGTCCTCCTGGGCGAACTTGCCCCTGAGGCCGTGCACATGCATGTGGTCCACGCCGGCGAGGCGCCAGAGCACCTGATAGGCCTGGAACGAGATGCCCAGCAGCGGATCGCGGGAGAGCGCGCCATAGCCGTTGCGGTGGCCGTGCAGCACCAGATCGGTGGAACGGCGCAAGGTCTGGACGGCGGAGAAGCCGCACCAGTTGAGGCTCACCATCACGCAGCTGCCGCCTTCCTTCGCCACGAGGTCCGCATGGCGGCGCATGGCGTCGGTCTCGTCCGTGATGTTGAAGGCCACCATCACCTGCTTGCCGGTGCGGTCCGCATGCGCCCGCACCCGGCGCATCACCGCCGGCACGCGCGCGGCGAGCGGAGCATGGGCGGGGTCGGCGCAGATCTCGTCATCCTTGATGAAATCGAGCCCGGCCTCGCAGAGCTGCCCCGCCAGCTCGCCCGTCTCCTCCGCCGACAAGCCGACATTGGGCTTGATGATGGAGCCCACCAACGGCCCGGCGGAGACGCCGGTGAGGGCGCGGGTGCCCGACAGGCCCTGGCGCGGCAGATCGAAGGCAAGGCGGTAGGCGTCGGGCAGCGCGATGCTCTCCAGGCGCAGGCCGGTGACCTCGCCGAGGTCGTAGAGATTGCCGGCGACGGTGGCGGCCAGCGTCGGCAGGTTGGCGCCCACGTTGGCGGCGGGGAAGGCGAGGCGTACCCGCGCCTGCCGGTAGGGGCCGGTCACCCCGCGCCGGTCGAGATAGGCATTGGGCAGGCTGGGCGCGCCGCGCGTGCCGAGCTCGACCACCGAGAGCACCTCGGCGCGCGAGCGGGCGCGCAGTTCGTCGGTCTCGCCATGCACGCGGGTGAAGGTGCCGCTCGACTGCTCCCCCGCCATCACCTCCGCCACCTTGGCGGGATCGAACGGGGTCTCGATCAGATAGCTCGCTTCGAAGCGTGACATGGGGACCTCGGACATCATCGCCTCAGAGCGTCGAGAGATCGGGGAAGGCCCGCACGGGATCGGTGCCGTCCCAGCCCTGCGCCGCCTCGCGGATCATCTTGAACAGCTTGCCCTTCGGCCCCGCCACCTCGGACAGCTCGATGACCGTGCCGGGATGGTATTCGGTGTCGAAATAGACGAAGCGGCCCTTCTCGCCCACTTCCCCGCCCATCACCGGCTTGAAGCCGTCCTTGAGAAGGCGCTCAAGATCGGCGTCGTAGTTCTCGGTCCAGTAGGCGACGTGCTGGAGGCCGGTGTTCCCGGCCTCAAGGAAGTCGCGATACATGGAGGGCGCGTCGTTGCGGCACTGGATCAGCTCCATCTGCAACGGCCCGGAATTGGCCAGAGCGACGGAATTGTGCACCTCGTAGGCTTCGCCGCGATAGGTGTAGTTCACGATCGGCACGCGCGGATTGTAGAACCACGGGCCGATGCCGAGCACCCGGCTCCAATAGTCCATCGCCGCCTCGATGTCCTTGACCACATATCCGGCCTGCCGGATGTCGCCGAAAAACCGGCTCATGACGTAAACCTCTTTGTTGAGCGGAAGATCACAGGAAGCCGATGGAGAGCCACGGGATGGCGGCCACGATGACCAGGCCGATGAGGAGCGCGGCCACATAGCCCCAGATGTGCTTGAGGCCCTCATCCGGATTGATCTTGGAGATGGCGCAGGCGCCGTAATAGCCGACCCCGAACGGCGGGGCGAACAGGCCGATGCCCATGGCGAAGATCACCACCATGGCATAGTGCACCTCGTGCACGCCCGCCGCCTTGGCGATGGGGAACAGCAGCGGCCCGAACAGGACGATGGCCGGAATGCCCTCCAGCACGCTGCCGAGGATTATGAAGGCGAGGATGGAGATGGCGAGGAAGCCGTAGCCGCCGCCGGGGATGGCCGCCATCGCCTGGGCGAGGCTGCGCGAGAAGCCGGACTGGGTGAGCCCCCAGGCCATGGCGGTGGCGCAGCCGACGATGAAGATGATCGCCCCGGTGAGCGCCGCCGTCTCGATCAGCATGGGCCGGATGCGCCGGATGTCGAACTTGCGGTACACCAGCAGGCCCATGAGCACCGCGTAGACGATGCCGATGGTGGAGACCTCGGTGGCCGTGGCGACGCCTTCCACCACCGCCGCGCGGATGACGAAGGGCAGCGCGATGGCCGGGACGGCGACCAGCGCCAGCTTGCCGATCTCGCGCGCCTTGGGCTTGCGGATATGGCTCAGGTCCTCGCCGCGATAGCGCCACCACACCACGGTGCACAGGCACAGGCCGAGCACCAGCGCCGGCACCATGCCGCCGGTGAACAGCGCGGCGATGGACACGCCGGTGACCGAGCCGATGGTGATGAGGACGATGGACGGCGGGATGGTCTCGGTCTGCGCGCCGGTGGTGGCGAGCAGCGCCACCAGGTCGCCCTCCTTCGCCCCACGCGCCTTCATCTCCGGGAACAGGATGGGCGCGATAGCCGCCATGTCGGCGATCTTCGAGCCGGAGATGCCGGAGACCAGGTACATGGCGCCGATCAGCACATAGGACAGACCGCCCTTCACATGGCCCAGCAGGCTGGCGAGGAAGGCGATCATGGCTTTGGCCATGCCGGTCATCTCAATCAGCGCGCCGAGAAAGATGAACAGCGGTACCGCCAGCAGGATGAGGTGGCTCATGCCCTCGTCCAGCCGCCCCACCATCACCAGCATGGGGGTGCGGGTGGTGAGCGCCAGATAGCCGAAGGTGGCGAGCGCGAAGGCGAAGGCGATGGGCACGCCGGTGAACACGCAGAGCCCCACCACGCCGACGAAGAAGATGACGAGGTTGAGCTGGCCGAGCGGCTTCAGCACCGGGCCCAGCAGATAGAAGGCCAGCATCAGCCCGGCGGTGAGGCCGAGCGCCACCAGCAGCGCCTTGAGCGAGGTGGCGCGCGCCAGCCGCGCGAGAGCCGCCAGCACCATCAGCGCCAGCCCCACCGGTATGGCCGAGGCGCGCCACACGTTGCTGATCTCCAGCGCCGGGGTGACGATGAAGCGTTCCTCGGCGGCATAATCCACCGCCGGGTGCAGGATGAGGCCGAGGAAGGCCAGCGGCACGACCACCGCCAGCGCTTCCAGCACCGCCCGGGTCTGCGGCCCGGCAAAGCCCAGGCAGCCGGTCATGCGCATGTGCTCGCCGCGCCGGAGCGCCACCACCGCGCCCAGCATGGAGAGCCAGAGGAACAGGATGGACGCCAGTTCGTCCGACCACACCAGCGGCGCGTGGAAGGCGTAGCGGGCGAGGACGCCCGCGAACAGCACCACCACCTCCACCAGCACGATCAGCGCGGCGAGATTCTCGATGAGGCCGAAGACGGCCGCCTCCAGCCGCGCCAGTCCGGACGCAGCCGGGCGGCCGGCGGCCGGGCTATCGGCCGCCGCCTGGAACAAGGAGCCGGACATGGGGCCTCCGTTACAACATTCGGCAGGAACTGGGCGGGTGTGCGCTCAGGCGAGCTTGCCGACCGCGCCCTCCAGCAGGCCCCACACCTCGTCGCCGAACCGGCCCTTCCACTCCACGTAGAAGCCGGCGTCCTTCAGCTTGGCGCGGAAGCTGTCCGGCGTGGTGGTGTTGAAGACGAGGCCGTTCTTCTCCAGGTCCGCCTGCACGCCTTGGTTCAGCGCCTTGATGTCGGCGCGCTGGGCGAGGCCCGCGTCATTGATGGCGGTGGCGACGATCTTCTGCAGGTTCTCCGGCAGGGTCTTCCACTCGCGGGCGTGGGCGATGAACCAGTAGCCGTCCCAGATGTGGTTGGTCAGCGAGGCGTATTTCTGCACCTCGTAGAGCTTGGCCACCTGGATGATGGGCAGCGGGTTTTCCTGCGCATCCACGATCTTGGTCTGGAGCGCGGAATAGACTTCCGAGAATTGCAGGCTGGCGGGGGCCGAGCCCAGCGCCTTGAACATGGAGACGGAGAGCGGGCTCACCGGCACGCGGATCTTCAGCCCGTCCATGTCCTTGGCGCTGGTGATCGGCGCCTTGGACGAGGTCATCTGGCGGAAGCCGTTGTCCCACATCTTCTCGAAGGCATAGAGGCCGACCTTGGAGATGGCGCCGCGCACATGGGCGCCGAGCGCCCCGTCCATGGCCTTCCACACCTGGTCATAGTCGGCGAAGGCGAAGCCCACCGCATTGATGGCGGCGGAGGGCACCAGGGTCGCGATGACCAGCGCCGAGGGGGTGAAGAAAGTGACGCCGCCGGAGCGCACCTGCGCCAGCATGTCGGTGTCGCCGCCGAGCTGGTTGTTGGGGAAGATCTGGATGGTGACCTGGCCCTTGGTCTCCACCTCCACCCGCTTGGCAAATTCCTGCGCGCGGATGTTGAGGGGATGCGTCATGGGCAGGTTGTTGGCGTACTTCAGCTCGTATTCGGCGGCGCGGGCGATGCCCGGCATGCCGATGAGGCCGGCCGCCGAGGCGGCACCGGCGGCGGCAACGAACTGGCGGCGCGACAGAGACGGCATGAGATCCTCCCGATTTGATGTTTTTTGATGTTTTTATTGCGGTGTTCTGAGATGATATGGTTTATGAAATCGACGCGTCAATTTCAAAGAATGATGTAATCTGATGTCTTCCGATGCCGTGACATCACCCGGCGCGACCGAAACGCCGGACAGCGCGGAGCCGGCGCGCCCGGCGCACGCCCGGCTGCCCGACGTGGCGCGGCGCGCGGGCGTGTCCACCGCGACGGTGGACCGGGTGCTCAACAAGCGGCCCGGCGTGCGCGCGATCACCGTGCAGCGGGTGCTGAAGGCGGCGGCGGAGCTGAACTATATCCTGGAGAGCGAAATCGCCCCGCCGGTGGCACCCCTGCGCCTCGTCTTCCTGCTGCCGGCGGGCACCAACCGCTTCCTCGGCCTGCTCGGCCGCCTCATCGCCGCGAGCGCGGCGGACCTTGCCGAACGGCAGATCCACGCCCGCGTGGAATATATCAAGAGCTTCAATCCCGAACTGCTGGCCCGCGCCCTGCTCCAGCACGGCCGGCACGCCGACGGCATCGCCTTCATGGCCCTGGAGCACCCCGCCGTGCGCGAGGCGGTGAACGCCCTGGCCGAGAAGGGCGTGCCCACGGTCACGCTGATCTCCGATCTCGGCGGCGCCCGGCGGGTGGCCTGCGTCGGGCTCGACAACCGCTCGGCCGGACGCACGGCGGGCTATCTGATCGCCCGCTTCATCGGCGCGCGCAAGGCCAAGGTGGCGATGATCGCCGGCTCACTCTCCTACCGCGCCCATGAGGAGCGGGAGATGGGCTTCCTGCACCTGTTCGAGGAGATGTTCCCGCAGATCGAGGTGGTGGGCCTGCGCGAGGGGCAGGACGACGAGGCGCGCAACTATCGCCAGACCCGGCAGTTCCTCGCCCAGCACCCGGATCTGGCCGGGCTCTACAATATCGGCGGCGGGGCCGCGGGCGTGGGCAAGGCGCTGCGCGAGATGCGCCGCTCCGACGTGGTGTTCGTCGGCCACGGCCTCACCCCGGACACCCGCGCCTTGCTGCTGGACGGCACCATGGACGCGGTCATCACCCAGAATCCGGAGAGCGCCATCGCCAGCTGCGTCGGCATCTTCTCCAACCTGCGGGCCGGCCGCGAGGCGCTGGCCAGCATCACCCCGCCGCGCATCGACATCGTGCTGCGCGAGAACCTGCCCTGAGGCCCGGCAGGCGGACAGCCGCTCCGTGATCAGCGCCCTATCCCCACCCTCCGGCGCCAGCGCTCGGCGTCGAGTGTCCGGCAACAATGGCATCCGCCGGTATCGATATGGAACGGCCCGGACGGCCCATCCTATTGGCCGAACGTTATTCCGGCGTCCCGGTACATGGCCTTGATGATCTTCAGCAGCACGGCCGCCTCGGGCGACGGCGCATCCCGCCGCGTGCTCATGATCACCGGGGACAACGCGTCCGGCTCGTCGAGCGGCATGTAGCGCACATTGTCGCGCTTCAACCGCTCGACGCAGGCCGGCACGATCGCCACGCCGCTTTCCGCGGCCACCAGCCCGAGAGCGGTCTGCAATTCCCGGACCTCATGCACGACACCCAGCCGGATGTCCCGGTCACGGAACAGCTTCAGCACCTGATCGGCATAGCTGGGCCGCGGTGATTGCGGATAGACGACGAGCGGAAAGCGCGCCAGCTCGTCGAGCGTCACCAGCCTGGCCTGCCGGACAAGGGGGAAGCTCGCCGGCAATGCGGCGATCATCTTCTCGTTCCGCAGCAGGCGTCGTTCGAGAACGGGATCCTCCAGCGTAATCCGCCCGAAGCCGATGTCGATCCGCCCCTCCTTCAGCGCGACGAGCTGTTCGAGCGTGGTCATCTCGACAAGCGCGAGCTCGACATCCGGTCGGGCAGCGCGGTAGCGGCGGATCACCTCGGGAAGATAGCCATAGAGGGTGGACGCCACGAAACCGATGCCGAGGCGCGTCTGCCCCGCCTCGCGCAGGCGGCGGGTCATCAGCAGCATCTGCTCGACCCGGTCCAGCACCTGCACGGCCTGCTCATAGAACAGCCGCCCTGCCTCGGTGAGCCGCACCGGGCGGCTGCCGCGCTCGACGAGAATCACCCCCGTCTCCTGCTCCAGTTGCTGGATCTGCCGGCTCAGGGGCGGCTGCGCGATATTCAGCGTCTCCGCCGCACGGGTGAAGTTCCGCTCCCGCGCAACGGCCACGAAATACTTCAGTTGCCGCAGCTCCACTCCATACCCTTTCGGTATCGAACGCATCCAATCGGTATTGGAAGCCTGCTTTCGAGCGAAGTAAAGCTCGTCATCACGAAGAACGAAGCGGCCTTGGGGTTCATTCAGGGTATCGCGACGCACAACGAGCCGCCGCAGTGCGGCAAGGAAACGCCAAGAGGAGACGGCCATGCTCGACGAGATCGGGGTGAAGATCGATTCCGCCCTGGAGGATGATGCGGCGCGCGGGGTCTATCGCGTGGCGCGCGACATCTTCACCGACCCGCAGATCTTCGAGCTGGAGATGGCCCACATCTTCGAGGGCAACTGGATCTATCTCGCCCACGAGAGCCAGGTTGGCGGGTCGAACGACTATTTCACCACCACCATCGGCCGCCAGCCCATCGTCATCACCCGCGACCGCAAGGGCGAGCTGCGGGCCTTCATCAATGCGTGCAGCCACCGCGGCGCCATGCTCTGCCGCTTCAAGCGCGGCACCAAGGCCACCTTCACTTGCCCGTTCCACGGCTGGACCTTCTCCAACGCCGGCAAGCTGCTGAAGGTGAAGGACCCGGACTGCGCCGGCTACCCCGAGAGCTTCGATTGCGAGGGCTCGCACGACCTCACCCCCGTCGCCCGCTTCGAAAGCTATCGCGGCTTCATGTTCGGCAGCCTCAATGCCGACGTGGCCCCGCTGGCCGATTATCTCGGCGAGGCGGCCAAGATCATCGACCTGATGGTGGACCAGTCACCCGACGGCCTGGAAGTGCTGCGCGGCGCCTCCACCTACGTCTATGACGGCAACTGGAAGCTCCAGACGGAGAATGGCGCGGACGGCTATCACGTCACCGCCACCCACTGGAACTATGCCGCTACCACCAGCCGCCGCAAGGAAGCGGAGAAGGGCGACAGCGTGCGCGCCATGTCCGCCGGCGGCTGGGCCAAGCAGGGCGGCGGATTCTACTCCTTCGAGAACGGCCATCTGCTGCTCTGGACCAACTGGGCCAACCCCGAGGACCGGCCGAACTGGGAGCGCCGCGAGGAACTGGCGGAAGCCTTCGGTCCCGCCCGCGCCGAATGGATGGTGCGCCGCTCGCGCAACCTCTGCCTCTATCCCAACGTCTATCTGATGGACCAGTTCTCCAGCCAGATCCGGCATTACCGTCCCATCGCCGTCGATAAGACCGAGGTGACGATCTATTGCATCGCCCCCAAGGGCGAGGCGCCGGAGGCCCGCGCCCATCGCATCCGCCAGTATGAGGACTTCTTCAACGCCTCCGGCATGGCGACGCCGGACGACCTGGAGGAATTCCGCGCCTGCCAGATGTCCTACAAGGCGGCCGCCGCGCGCTGGAACGACATGTGCCGCGGCGCCACCCACTGGATCGAGGGCGCCGACGAGGCCGCCGAGGCCATCGGTCTTGAGCCGCAGATGAGCGGCGTGCGCACCGAGGACGAGGGCCTGTTCGTGGTGCAGCACCGGCACTGGCAGACCATCATGCGCAAGGCGCTGGGCGAACTCTGAGGGAGGATAGACCCATGACCATCGCCGCCCTCTCCCACCCCGCAGGCCTCACCCTGGAGGCAGTGCGCGACTTCCTTCACCGCGAGGCCCGCGCGCTGGACGACCGCGATTTCGAGACCTGGCTCGCCTTCTACTCCAGGGAGGCCGAATTCTGGATGCCGGCCTGGGATGACGACGACACGCTCACCGAGGATCCGCAGTCGGAAATCTCGCTGATCTGGTACGGCAATCGCGACGGGCTGGAGGACCGGGTGTTCCGCATCCGCACCGAGCGCTCCAGCGCTACCAGCCTGCCGGAGCCGCGCACCTCGCACAACATCTCCAATGTGGAGATCGTCAGCCGCTTCGGCCCGGTCACCGAGGTGCGGTTCAATTGGGTCACGCTGTCCTATCGCTACAAGACGGTGGACACCTATTTCGGCACGTCCTTCTACACCATCGACACCGCGAGTGGTGAGCCGCAGATCACCCGCAAGAAAGTGGTGCTCAAGAACGACTACATCCACCACGTGGTGGACATCTACCACGTCTGAACCCGCCCCAGCGCTCCAGTCCCGGGAGGGTCCCAATGGCCCATGCAATCGCATTGAATTTCGAGGACGGCGTCACCCGCCTCATCGAGGCACGCCCCGGTGAGACGGTGGCCGAGGCCGCCTACCGGCTCGGCATCAACATCCCGCTCGACTGCCGCGACGGCGCCTGCGGCACCTGCAAGTGCCGCATCGCCTCCGGCAGCTTCGAGAGCGGCGATTATCTTGAGGATGCGCTGGGTCCCGAGGAGGCGGCCGAAGGCTATGCCCTGGCGTGCCAGGCCCGGCCGACCGGCGACCTCGTGGTGGAGGTGGCCGCGTCCTCCGCCGCCTGCAAGACCCGGCCGCAGAGCGTGACGGCGACACTGGCCAAGGTGGCACGCCTGTCGCCCTCCACCCTCGCCTTCGAGCTGGACGTCGCCGGCGCCTTCGGCTTCCTGCCCGGCCAGTATGTGAACCTCACCGTGCCGGGCACGCGGGAGACGCGCTCCTATTCCTTCGCCAGCGCGCCGGGCACAGATCGCCTCGCCTTCCTGATCCGCGACATACCGGGTGGCCTGATGAGCGGGACGCTGCGCGGGGCGGCGGCTGGACTGGCGCTGGAGTTCACCGGCCCGTCCGGCAGCTTCTATCTGCGCGACGTGAAGCGCCCCCTGCTGTTCCTCGCCGGTGGCACCGGCCTTGCGCCCTTCCTCTCCATGCTACGGCATCTGAAGGCGAAGGGCACGGGCGGCCACCCTGTCCATCTGGTCTATGGCGTCACCCGCGACGCGGACCTGGTGGAGGTGGACACGCTGGAAGCGCTGGCGCGGGACATCCCCGGCTTCACCTTCGCCACGGTAGTGGCGGACGCGCAGAGCCCCCATCCGCGCACGGGCTACGTGACCGACCATCTGCCCGCCGCAGCGCTCCACGGCGGGGACGTGGATATCTATCTCTGCGGCCCGCCGCCCATGGTGGATGCGGTGCGCGGCTGGCTCCACGCGCAGGGCGTCACGCCCGCCGGCTTCCACACGGAAAAGTTCGCGGTGAGCGGCACCGCTGCCGTTCCCCTCAAGCGCGCCGGGTGAGGCCATGACCTTTCCCGGACGCTTCAAGGACAAGGTGGGCGTCATCACCGGCGCCGCCCAGGGCATCGGCCGCGCCGTGGCGCTGCGCTTCCTCGCCGAGGGTGGACGCGCCGTCCTGGTGGATCGCTCGGACCTGGTGCGCCAGGTGGCCGCCGAGGCGCAGGGCGAGGCCCGCGCGGTGGTGGCGGACCTGGAGACCTGGGAGGGCGCCAGCGCCGCCGTGGCGGCCGCCAGCGAATATTTCGGGCGGCTGGACGTGCTGGTGAACAATGTGGGCGGTGCCATCTGGATGCAGCCGTTCGAGGCCTTCTCGCCGGAGCAGATCACGGCGGAGATCCGCCGCTCGCTGTTCCCCACCCTGTGGTGCTGCCGGGCGGCGCTGCCGGTGATGGAGAAGGGGGCGGTGATCGTGAACGTCTCGTCCATCGCCACGCGCGGCATCAACCGCATTCCCTATTCCGCCGCCAAGGGCGGGGTGAACGCGCTCACCGCCAGCCTCGCGCTGGAAGCGGCCGGGCGCGGCATCCGCGTGGTCGCCGCCGCCCCCGGCGGCACGGACGCCCCCACCCGCCGCGTGCCGCGCAAGCCGGAGGCGCCGAGCGAAGCCGAGCGCGGGCACATCTCCGCCGTGGTCGAGCAGACGCTCGGATCGAGCCCGATGCACCGCTACGGCACGCTGGAGGAGATGGCCGCGCCGATCCTGTTCCTGGCCTCCGACGAGGCCTCTTACATCACCGGCTCCGTGCTGCCCGTGGGCGGCGGAGACCTCGGCTGAGCGGCGCCGCCAAGCGCCGGACATTCATCCAAGACGCCCGGAACGGGCCACAAGGAGGAGACGCAGATGACGAACCTGGTCGATACAGCCGAAGTCCAGCAGTTGCTCGACAAGGTGGCCGGCGGCGGCCAGTCCGGCGGCGACCCGCGCGTGAAGGCGGTGGTCCGCCGCGTGGCGCAGGACATGATGCGCATCATCGAGGATTTCGACGTGCAGCCGGACGAATTCTGGTCCGCCGTCGCCTACATTACCCGCCTCGGGCAGGCCAATGAAGCCGGACTGCTGGTGCCGGGCCTCGGCATCGAGACCTTCCTCGACCTGCGCCTCGACGCGGCCGAACGGCAGGCCGGGATCGAGGGCGGCACGCCGCGCACCATCGAGGGGCCGCTCTATATCGCCGGCGCGCCGCTCAGCAAGGGCGAGGCGCGGCTCGACGACGGCTCCGAGCAGGGCGAGGTGCTCGTCATGCACGGTCAGGTGCGGGACATGGACGGCCGGCCCGTGGCCGGCGCGGTCGTGGACGTCTGGCACGCCAACACCAAGGGCGGCTATTCCTTCTTCGACCCCAGCCAGCCGAAATACAATCTGCGCCGGCGCATCGAGGCCGACGCCGAGGGCCGCTACCGTTTCCGCTCCATCCTGCCCGCCGGCTATGCCTGCCCGCCGGAAGGCGCCACCCAGGCGCTGCTGAACCAGCTCGGCCGCCACGGCAACCGCCCCGCCCATATCCATTTCTTCGTCTCGGCCAACGGCTATCGCCACCTCACCACCCAGATCAACATCGAGGGCGACGCCTATCTGCATGACGACTTCGCCTTCGCCACCCGCGACGATCTGATCCCGCCCGTCACCCGCGTGGAGGATGCCGGCCGCATCCATGCGCAGGGGCTCAACGCCCCCTTCGCCGAGATCGCCTTTGACTTCGTGCTGCATGCGGAGACGCAGGCGGCCCCCACCACCATCGTCCAGCGGCCGCACGCGCAGGCTGCCTGACGCCTCCCCGCCCGCCGCGCCCGGATGACCTCCGGCGCGGCGGCTCCCCACCCCGCCTGATGCAGCCCGCGGCCCCTGCCGCGGGAAGGAAGAGCTCATGCCCGCAGGACCCGCCGTCATGGAAATCCGCCCCATCCCCGTCCCGCCCGACCTGCGGCGCGACCTGACCATCGAGGCGGTCTCCACCACCATCGTCGACGTGCCGACCGTGCGCCGACACAAGCTCTCCCAACTCTCCGTCACCGCGCAGAGCTACGTCATCGTCGAGATCCGCCTGCGCAACGGCGCCACCGGCGTCGGCGAGGCGGCGACGCTGGGCGGCCCGCGCTGGAGCGAGGAGAGCGTGGAAGGCATCAAGGCCACCATCGATGCCCATCTGAGCCCCGCCATCCTCGGCCAGTCGGCCGAGCGCTTCATCGCGATCGGCACGCTTCTCGACGCCGCCGCCAAGCGCAACAGCGCCGCCAAGGGCGCCATCGAGACGGCGCTGATCGATGCGGTGGGCCGCACCCTCGGCCTGCCCGCGCACCAATTGCTCGGCGGGCGGGTACGCGAGCGCTTTCCGGTATTCTGGACCCTAGCCTCCGGCGACCCCGGCCAGGAGATTGAGGAGGCGGAGGCCAAGCTTTCCGCGCGCCTCCACGACCGCTTCAAGATCAAGGTGGGCGCCCAGCCCGTCGAGGCCGACCTCGCCCGCCTCACGCGGCTGTCGGCCGCGCTGGCGGGGCGGGCGCAGCTCATCGTCGATGCCAACCAGGCCTGGGACGAGCCCACCGCCGTGCGCGCCCTGCCCGCGCTCGCGGATCTCGGCATCGCCTTAGCGGAGCAGCCCCTGCCCGCTTGGAACATGGCCGGCATGGCGCGGCTGAAGGCGCGCTCGCCCATTCCGCTGATGGCGGACGAATGCGTCTTCTCCGCCCACGACATGTTCCAGGCCGGCGCGCTCGCCTGCGCCGATGTGGTGTCGCTCAAGATCGTCAAGCACGGCGGCCTGTTCGGTCTCCACAAGGTGGCGGCGGTGGCGGAGGCGGCGGGGTTCTCGCTCTATGGCGGCTGCCTGCTGGAAAGCTCCATCGGAGCGGCCGCGCACCTCCAGGCCTTCGCCGGCCTCAACACCCTGGCCTGGGGCTGCGAGCATTTCGGTCCGCACATCCTCACGCAGGATCTCGTGCTGGAGCCGCTCGTCATCCGCGACTTCCACATCCACCTGCCGAGCGGCCCCGGCATCGGCATCGAGCTGGACCGCGCGCAACTCGCCCGCTTCGCCCGCACCTGAAGGAGACCCTAATGCTTTACCACGTGCGCATGGACGTGTGCCCGCCCCACGACATCGACCCCGCCTGGTTCGACGCCCTGAAGGCGGCCGAGAAAGAGAAGGCGCAGGAGCTCCAGCGCGCAGGCAAGTGGCGCCATCTCTGGCGTATCGCTGGCGAATACGCCAACGTCTCCATCTTCGACGTCGCCGACCATGACGAGCTGCACGCGCTGCTCTCCGGCCTGCCGCTCTTCCCCTTCATGTCCATCGCCGTGACGCCGCTCGCCCGGCACCCCTCGGCCATCGGCTGAGGTCCGGGCCGCCCGGCGGCCCGTTCCGCATGGAACACGCCAGGCGAAGCGGCCGGAAAGAGCCCTCGCCAATCCCTTGCAACAGAGAGGAAACGCCAATGTCCCCCCGGATCGTCGACGTCCAGGCGGTGTTCGACAGCCATCCCCTGTCCGCCCGCCAGAAACTGGTCATCGCCCTGTGCTTTCTCGTCGTCGCCATCGACGGTTTCGACACCGCGGCCATCGGCTTCATCGCTCCCGCCCTGCGCGCGCAATGGGGCGCGACGCCCGCCGATCTCGGGCCGCTGTTCGGCGCCGGGCTGTTCGGCCTCATGGCCGGCGCCTTCGTCTTCGGCCCGCTCGCCGACCGGGTGGGCCGCAAGCCCGTGCTGGTGGCGACCACCATCTTCTTCGGCATCGCCACCTACGCCTCCTCCTTCGCCGGGGATGTGCAGACGCTCACCGCGCTGCGCTTCATCACCGGCATCGGCCTCGGCGGCGCCATGCCGGCGGCCATCACCCTGACCGCCGAGGTCTGCCCGCAGGGGCGACGCTCCTCGCTGGTGACGCTGATGTTCTGCGGCTTCACCATCGGCTCGGCGGCGGCGGGCCTCGCCGCCTCCCATGTGGTGGCGGCCTTCGGCTGGCAGGGCCTGCTGATGCTGGGCGGCGTGCTGCCCCTGGTGCTCACCCCGCTGCTGATCTGGGGCCTGCCGGAATCCGCCCGCTACCTCGCCAGCCGCAAGGGTCATCCCGCGCGCATCGCCGCCGTCCTCAAGCGCCTTGTTCCGGAAGCAGATCTTGACGGCGCCACCTTCATGGTTCCGCTGCGCCCAGCCGGCTCCCCGGTGAGCCGCCTGTTCAAGGACGGGCTCGCCATGGGCACGGTGTTCATCTGGATCACCTTCTTCATGAGCCTGCTGGTATTCTATCTGCTCTCCAGCTGGCTGCCGCTGCTCATCACCTCCGCCGGCTTCTCCATGGCCAACGCGTCGCTCATGGGCGCGACGCTGGCCACCGGCGGCACCATCGGGGCGGTCATAATCGGCCGGCTGATGGACCGCTACGAGCCGCACAAGGTGCTCGCCCTTTCCTATGTGGTCGCCGGCCTGTTCGTGGTGCTGCTGGGCAATGCGGTGTCCGTCCCCTGGCTGCTGGTGCTGGCCATCTTCGGCGCGGGCTTCGGCGTCGCCGGGGCGCAGGTGGGCATCAATGCCCTGGCCGCCGGCTTCTATCCCACCGCCAGCCGCGCCACTGGGGTGAGCTGGGCCAATGCGGTGGGGCGCACCGGCTCCGTGCTGGGCTCGATGATCGGCGGCGTGCTGCTGTCCTTCGGCTGGCCGCTCTCCACCGTCTTCGCCGCCGCGGCGGTGCCCGCCTTCATCGCCGCCCTCGCCATGCTCGCCAAGGCGGCGCGCCCGGTGCGCGCGCCCGCTTCCGCCCCCGCGGAGTGATCCCCATGTTCGTCGACCTGGACGGTTTCACCCTTCATTTGCGCGCCTCGGGCCCACAGGACGCGCCCGTGGTCCTGCTGCTGCATTCGCTCGGCACGGACCATGGCGTGTGGGACCCGCAGGCTGAGGCGCTGGAGCACGACTATCGCGTGCTGCGGCCGGACCTGCGCGGCCACGGCCTCAGCGGCGTGACGCCCGGCCCCTATTCCATCGACGGGCTGGCCGACGACATCGCCGGCCTGTTGGAAAGGCTGGAGGTGACGCAAGCGCACGTCGCCGGCCTGTCCATCGGCGGCATGGTGGCCCAGGCCCTGGCGGCGCGAGCACCCCGGCGGGTCGCCTCACTCGTGCTATGCGACACGGCGCTCGCCATTCCCCCCACCAGCCTGTGGCGGGACCGGGCGGCGCTGGTGCGCCGGGAGGGCATGGCGGCGATCGCCGACGCGGTGCTGGCCCGCTGGGTGACGCCCGCCGCCGTCGACACGCCGGAGACGCGCGGCCTCAAGGCCATGCTGCTGCGCACCGCGCCGGAGGGCTATGCTGGCGCCGCCGAGGCGCTGGCGGTCGCCGATCTCTCGTCCAGCGCCGGCGCCCTCCATGTGCCGACGCTGGTGCTCGTGGGCGAGGAGGATCTCGCCACGCCGCTCGCCTCCGCGCAGGCCCTGGCGGGCGCAATACCGGGCGCGCGGCTCGCTGTCATACCGGCGGCCTCGCATATACCGACCTTTGAGAGAGCCGCGGCGGTGAACCAGCATCTGACGACGTTCCTGGCACCCCAAGCCCATGGCCTGGCGCGTCCTTCCATCACGGCGCGAGGTTCGGGCTGAGTGTTCCTGTCGCTCAAGGCTTGCCGAAAGCTCCTCTTGCCGAGGCACGGCCCTCGCATCGCGCTTCGAGCCGACCTGCCGCGGCGATCCGTCAGCCGGCGCGGGCGGAGGGCGCCGGCGAGGACGGGAGCGGAAAGCCCCGGGCGCCCCCTTCACGGGACGGCGCCACCGGCAGGTTTTGGCCGACATCGCCATTCACCGCCGGCAGCGTGAGGGTCACGCGAAGGCCCGTCGCCCCATTGGCAAGGCCGACGTCGCCGCCGTGGTGGCGCACGATGGTCCGGGCGATGGCGAGCCCGAGGCCAACACCGCCGGTCTCCCGGTTGCGGGAATTCTCCAGCCGGAAGAAGGGCGCGAAGACGTGCTCGTGGTCCGCCTCGGGAATGCCCGGGCCGTCATCCTCCACGATGATCGCCACGCCGTCGGCGCCGTGCTCGATGCGCACGCGGGCGCATTCCCCATAACGCACGGCATTCTCGACGAGGTTGCGGCAGGCGCGCCGCAGGGCCGCCGGCCGGCAGTGATAGCCGAGCTTGGGCGCCTCCTCGAACGTGACCTTGTGGCCCAGTTCGGCCAAGTCCTCGCACAGGCTCTCCACCAGCGCCGTGAGGTCCACCGTGCGGGTCTCCTCCGCCGCGCCTTCCTCCCGCACGAAGGCGAGCGTCGCCTCGCACATGGACTGGATCTCGGTCACCGTGCTGAGGATCTTCTCCCGCACCTCGTCGTCGGCGATGAATTCGGCGCGCAGGCGCAGCGAGGTGAGCGGCGTGCGCAGATCGTGGCCGATCGCCGCCAGCATGCGGGTGCGATCCTCCACGAAGCGCACCAGCCGTTCCTGCATGCGGTTGAACGCCTCCGCCGTCTGCCGGATGTCGTCCGGCCCGGTCTCCGGCAGCCGATCGATCTGCTGGCCGCGCCCAAGCGCCTCCGCGGCCCGCGCGAGGCGGCGCAGCGGGCGGGCGATGCCACGGGCCGCGAACACCGCGAGGACGGACAGGACCAGCGCCGAAATGGCGAACGAGGTGATCGTCTGGGCGTTCCAGAAGCTTTCCTGCGGCTTGGCGAAGGCGATGTTCAGCCAGCTTCCGTTCTCCAGCCGCACGGTGAGGCCCATGCCTGTGGCATTGTCCAGATAGACAAACCGCGCCGCGCGGGCGAGCGGCCAGGCCGCGGGAGGCATGTCGAGCCATTCGGGCGAGCCGACCTCAGCCGCATTGCGCGGCGGCTCAATGCGGGGCTCGAGCGCGGGCGGCATATAGCCGTGCATCGGCAGGCGCGGCAGCGGCTCGGACAAATGCGACCAGGCCTGCAACCGCCAGGTCGCGGCGTCCTGCGGCACCTCGGCGGTGACCCAATAGCGCGTCGTCATGCTGCTGCTGGCGGCCAGGATGTCGGTCTGCAACTCCGGCGGCGTCGCTTCGAGCACCCGCACCAGTGCCGTGCTGCGGCTGAGCATTTCGCCCTTGGCGGACTTGCGCATGGCCTGCCCGTGCTCATCCCAGGAGATGAAGAACACCACCGCCTGCGACAGGATGAGCGAGAACAGGGTGAAGC
Organism: Azorhizobium doebereinerae UFLA1-100; assembly: GCF_000473085.1. GTDB lineage: Bacteria > Pseudomonadota > Alphaproteobacteria > Rhizobiales > Xanthobacteraceae > Azorhizobium > Azorhizobium doebereinerae. The sequence goes on along the minus strand of NZ_AXBA01000011.1, from coordinate 88,659 downwards.
AGATGAAACGGGCGGCGAGGCTCCGCGTCCACAGGCGCATCATTGGCGTCTCACCTCGGCGACCAGGCTGTAGCCGCCACCCCAATGGGTCTTGATCAGGCACGGCGCCTTCGGATCCGCCTCCACCTTCTTGCGCAGGCGGCTCACCTGATTGTCGATGCTGCGGTCGAACGGATCGGCGTTGCGGCCGGCGGTGAGATCAAGCAGCTGGTCGCGGCTGAGCACGATGCCGGGATGGTCCAGGAAGGCGCACAACAGGCGATATTCCGCCGTGCTCAACGGCACCGCCACCGCGTCCGCGCCCATCAGTTCGCGGCGCCCCACGTCCAGGGTCCAGCGGTCGAAGCGCACCACCTTGGCGGCGAGCTGACCCTTCTGCGGCGGCAGGCTGTTCACCCGGCGCAGCACCGCCTTGATGCGCGCCAGCAGTTCGCGGGGATTGAACGGCTTGCCCACATAATCGTCCGCGCCCACCTCCAGGCCCACGATGCGGTCGGTCTCCTCGGTCATGGCGGTCAGCAGGATGATCGGCAGGTCGGTCGTGCTGCGCAGGTAGCGGCACAAGGAGAGGCCGTCTTCCCCCGGCATCATGATGTCGAGCACCACGAGATCAGGGGCGCTCTTCTCCAGCAGACGGCGCAGCGCCGCCGCATTCTCCGCCAGGCTGATGCGATAGCCGTGCTGGGCCAGATACTTGCCGACAAGATCGCGGATGTCGCGATGATCATCGACGACCGCGATATGGGGTGCCGCTTCCATGGAATGCTCCTGGAACGACCATACTGAAAGGTTCCGCCGGGCCCAGGCCAAAAGTGTATCAGACTGTATCACAGTCCGGCTCTGTGGCACGGGACGGACGATGGCCCTTCGCAGCGGTCTGCTGCCGCATCACGGCCGGACGCCCGGCGTTTCCATTGGCAGGCCCGCCGCCCGCGCGGCGAGATAGAGCTCAAGATCGATATAGTCTGCCGCATCATACGCGAAGGGCTCCGCCCGCACGCCCGCCATGCAGTTGCGCATGCGCCGTTGCAGCGAGCCAAGCGCCTGCCACTCCAGGCGGTAGAGCGGATAGGCATTGGGCTGGGCCTGCGTCACCGGGCTGCCCCCGAGGCGGGCGCTCCAATGGTCGTCGTGACAATTGGCGCAGGACAGGTCCAGTTGCCCCATCCGCTGCTCGAACAAGCGCCGCCCCTCGGCGCGGAACGGGGCGAGGCGCGCGTCGGCGGCCGGCGCCATCGGCAGGCCCCGCGACTGGAAGGCCACGAAGGCCGTCAGCGCCAGCATCTCGGAGCCTTCATGCGCCAGTGGCGCGGCGCGCTGGTGCCGCACGCGGCACAGGTTGATGCGTCCGCTCAGGTCCACCGGCCGCCCGAGGCCGGCGTCGAAATCCGGATAGCGTGGCGCGACCCCCTTCATGCTTTGCGCCGCGTCGCCGTGACATTCTTGGCAGGCCTTGCCCGCCGCGCCGTCCGGCCGGCGCCAGAGCTGGGCGCCGTCCATGACCCACAACATGCCGGGATTGGCGGTGTCATCGGCCTGCATGGCCTGCGTCTGCGGGCTGGCGAACGCAATGCCCGAGCGCCGGTCACCCTGTTCGAGCGCGACCGCCCCCGAGACCGCCAGCAGCGCGGGGATCGACAGCAATGCCGCGATGACGGCTGGCGCGCGCGGGCGAGGCCGCATCAGGTCACCGTGATATCCGTCGTGGCCACATGCACCTCGCCCGTATCCTCGGTCCAGGCAAAGGCCAGGACGCCGCTTTGCGTCGCGACCACGCAGAAGGACAGGAAGGGATTGGCCGAGACCGCCGGATGGAGATCGGCCGAGAACACCACCTCGCCGCCATAGGTGCAGACGAAGCGGTTGATGATGGCGCGGGGAATCATGGTGCCGTTCACGCCCATGCGCTGCCCGGTCTCCATGGGGTGGGCGATCATGGCCCGGATCTCGATGATCTCGCCGGCCCGAGCGGCCTTGGGCGCATGGATCAGGGTGCGTGCCATCACAGCCCCTCGATGCAGGCGGCGAGCGTCACCACCACGCCGCGCGCCACGCCCCAATAGGTGCCATCGCTCATCTCGGCGACGGCGACGACCTGCTGGGAGGTGGCAAGGCGAATGCGGGTGGAGACGCGGGCGCGGCCGGATTTCGGATAGAATTGAAAGATCGCCACGTCCGCCAGCGGGTTCTTCTCGTTGAAAATGCCGATGCGGCGCACGTGGTCCTCCGGGCGCATGGCGCTGTCCACATCCACGGTCAGCGGCACGGCGTTGCCATTCTCCACCAGCGGGGCGATGTCGAGATGCACCCGGCCCTCGCGCAGGTCGGCACCGCCGGTGAACAGGCGCACCGCCGCTTGAAGATCAGGGCGCGCCATCGCGCGCAACGGCAGCGCCAGAACGACAAGGTGGGCCACCGCGCCGGCCAGCACGTCGCGCCGCCTCAGGGCTGGGATCTCGACCATGCTCACCCCTTCAGGCTGGACAGATAGGCGACGATATCCTCGATCTCCTCGCCCGACAGGATCGGCTTGCCTCGCCACGCATTGGCAACGCGGGCACCGGGAGATGATCCGCCATAGGCCGGCATGATGCTCTCCGGGTTGAGCGCTTTCATGTTCACGATGCGCAGGCGGATCTGCCCCTCGGACAGGCGCGCGCCAATTCCGGCGAGGCTCGGCGCGAGATTGCCCTGCATGTGGGCGGGCGCCTCCAGCCCGGAATGGCACAGCACGCACAGGCTGAGCGTCCGGTCGGCCACAAGGCCCGCGCCGCGCGCGGCATCTCCCGGCGCCCCGGTCAACGGCGCGCCGATGGCATCGCCCTCGACGGTGTAGCCCACGAGCGTCTGCGCATCGGCACGAGCGGCGACCAGGAGGAACCCGACCAGGAGGAACCCGGCCAGGAGGAGCCAGGCCAGGAGGAGCCCGGCCAAGAGGCCGGCCGTGAGCGCGGCCGCCCTCATGCGAAGGCCTCGTGCGTGACGGTGTTGAACCAGGCATCCGCATAGGCCGCCTCCCTCGCGCGCATGCCGTCCGGGGGGGTGAGCGGGCTCACGCCGCCGGCGCCCTCCACGTCGGCCAGAAGCCCATCCTTGGGGCGGTAGACGCCGGCGATGGAGATGGCGCTGCCAGGCGCCACCAGACTGTAACAGGTGTTGACCAGCTTCGGCGCCTGTGGGGCACGGCCCGCCAGCAGGTCCGCCACGGCGGCGGCGCACACCTTGGCCTGCCCGTTGGCCGCGAAGGCCGATTTGGGCATGGCTCCGGCAATGGCCGCGTCGCCGATCACATGGATGCCGCCCTGGAGGCGGGATTCGAACGATACCGGATCGATGGGGCACCAGCCGGTGGCGTCGGCGACGCCCGCCGCATGGGCGATGGCCCCGGCCTGCTGCGGCGGGATGACATTGGCCACGTCCGCCGTGTAGCGGTCGAACTCGGTCACCAGCGTGCGGGTGGCCACGTCCACCTCCATCACCTTTCCGCCGAACGACAGCCCGATTCATTCGATCATGTTCGGATAGAGCTCAGTCCAGGCCGCCTCAAACAGGCGCTGCTTGGAGAAGGCATCCTTGGCATCGAGGATGATGATCTTGGAGCGCGGCTTATGGGTCTTCAGGTAGTGGGCGATGAGGCTCGCGCGTTCATAGGGGCCGGGCGGGCAGCGGAAGGGATTGGGTGGGGCGGCGATGACCACGAGGCCGCCGTCCTCCATCACCTCCAGTTGCCGGCGCAGCAGCAGCGTCTGCGCGCCCGCCTTCCAGGCGTGCGGCATCAGCCCGGCCGCCGCCGCGTCATAGCCGCCGATGGCATCGAACCGCAGGTCCACACCCGGCGCCAGCACGAGGCGGTCGTAGGACAATTCGATGCCGTCCTCCAGGCGAACGCTGCGGGCCAGCGGATCGACCGCCGCCGCGGCATGCGGCACCAGCTTCACCCCCGCGCCCACAAGGCCCTGGTAGCCGAAGGTCTGCTGATCCATCTCCCGCAACCCGGCGACGACGGCGTTGGAGAACGGGCACGCCACATACTGCGCACTCGGCTCCACCAGCGTGACCGCGAGACCCCGCTCCGCCAGGGCGCGGGCGCAGGTCGCCCCGGCAAAGCCGCCGCCGATGACGACCACGCGCGCGGGCGCCTGGGCCAGAACGGCGGGCGCCGCCAGCGCAGCGGCACCGCCGGCAAGGCCCCTAAGGACCGCGCGTCGGCTCGGCCGCCCCGCCGTGAGGCGTGGCCAGCCAGTCGGCGATGGCGCGCGTTTCTTCATCGGAAAAACCCTTCGCGATGCGATCCATGACGGTCGCCGGGCGGGAGCCCGAGCGGAATGCGGCCATGTCGGCGACGATCTCGCCGGCGGTGCGGCCGGCAAGGCTGGGAATGGCGCCCGCCGGCTCGGGCGGGTGGCAGCCGCCGCAGGACAGCGCCCCCGGCGGGGCGGCGGCGAGGGGCGGCGCCGCGGCCAGAACGGCGAGCAGCGCCGCGACCGCCCGCCTCATGCGAGCGGATGATTCTTCAACGGCAGCAGGCGGATGCGCTTGCCGCTCACCGCGAACAGGGCGTTGAGGACGGCCGGGGCGGCCACCGCGATGGTGGGCTCGCCCACCCCGCCCCAGAAGCCGCCGGAGGGGATGATGATGGTCTCCACCTTCGGCATCTGCGCCATGTGCAACACATCGTAGGTGTCGAAATTCTCCTGCTCCATGCGGCCCTTATCCACCGTGCACTCGCCGTAGAGGCAGGCGGACAGGCCGTAGGCGAAGGAGCCTTCCACCTGCCGCTCCACCTGGGCGGGGTTGACCACATGGCCCGGATCGGTCGCCGCGACGATGCGATGGACCTTCAATTCACCACTTGCGACAGACACTTCCGCCGCCGCCGCCACATAGGAGCCAAAACCCATGATCTGGGCGATGCCGCGCCCCACGCCCTTCGGCGCCGGCGTGTCCCAGCCGATGCGCTCGGCCACCGCGTTCAGCACCGCCAGATGCTTTGGATGGCCGGCCATGAATTTGCGCCGGAACGCCAGCGGGTCGACCCCGGCGGCGTGGGCCAGCTCATCCATGAAGCACTCCACATAGACCGCGTTCTGGTTGAGGTTCACCCCGCGCCAGAAGCCCGGCCGGACCGGCGGGTTGCGCATGGCGTGGTCGATGAGGACGTTGGGGATCGCATAGCCCAGCATGCCCTCCGGGCTTCTCGCGGTCAGGCCCTGGAACACCACCGGGTCCATGCCGCCCGCCATCGCCTCGGGCCGCACCGAGGCCATGATGGACTGGCCGGAGATGCGCATGTGCAGGGCCGTCACATTGCCCTGTTCATCCAGCGCCCCGGTCAGCCGGCACTGGGTGGTCGGGTGGTAGAAGCCATGCAGCATGTCCTCCTCGCGCGACCACAGCAGCTTGACGTGCGTCCCTGGCACGGCCTTGGCCACCAGCACCGCCTGGCGCACATAGTCCTGGAAGCCGCGCCGGCCGAAGCCGCCGCCCAACAGCAATTTGTGCACCTCGCATTGCGCTGGCGGCAGGCCCGCCGCCTCCGCCGCCGCCGCGAGGCTGGCCTCGCCGTTCTGCGTCGGCGCCCACACCTCGCAACGCTCGCCGGTGAACAGCGCGGTGGCGTTCATCGGCTCCATGGTGGCGTGGTTCTGATAGGGGAAGGCATAGGTCGCCGTCACCGTCCTCGCCGCCTTGGCCAGCGCGCCCTTGGCGTCGCCGGAACTGTTGCCGACGAAGGCCTCCGGCGCGTCCAGCCCCGCGCTCAGCGTCTCGGCAATGGCGGCGCTGGTGAGGGCGGCGTTCGGCCCCTCGTCCCAGGTGACCGGCAGCGCGTCGAGCGCGGATTTCGCCTGCCACCAGGTGTCGGCGACGACCACGAGGGTGGCATCGTCCACCTTCACCACCTTGCGCACGCCGGGCTTTCCGGCGATGGCCGCCGCGTCATAGGAGGCGATCCGGCCGCCGAAATAGGGGCAGGCCTTCACCGCCGCGCTGAGCATGCCGGGGAAGCGCAAATCGGCGCCATAGACCTGCTTGCCGGTAAGCTTGTCGCGCGTGTCGAGGCGCGGCAAGGGCTGGCCGGCGATGGTCCAGTCCTTGGGGTCCTTCAGGACGATATTGGCCGGCGGCGCCATCCTGGCGGCGGCGTCCGCCACCTGGCCATAGGTGGTGCTCCGGCCGGAGGCGGCGTGGGTGATCACGCCCTTGGCGACCCGGCACTCGGCCGCCGGCACGTTCCACGCCGCCGCCGCGGCGGAGACCAGCATGAAGCGGGCGGCGGCACCGCCCTCGCGCACGTATTTCTCCGACTCGCGCACGCCCCGGCTGCCGCCGGTGGAGAAATTGCCCCACACGCGGTTGCGTCGCAGGTTTTCCGAGGGGCCGGGATATTCGGTCGTGACCCGCGCCCAGTCGCATTCCAGCTCCTCGGCGACGAGCTGGGCCAGGCCGGTGAGGGTGCCCTGCCCCATCTCCGAGCGGGCGATGCGGATCACCACGGTCTCGTCGGGCCGGACCACGACCCAGGCATTCACCTCGGGAGGGGCCTTCGCCCCGGCCGGCGCTGCGGCCTGCGCGTGCGCCTCCGGCATGAACGCCATGCTGAAGCCGAGGGAGAGGCCGCCCATGGCGGCGGCGGAGCCGACGACGAAGCGGCGGCGGGAGATGTCGATCTGGCTGGTCATGCGCGCGCCCTCACCCGGCCTTGCCGCCGCCGTCGGCGGCGAGATGGATGGCGGCCCGGACCTTGTTGTAGGTCCCGCACCGGCAGATGTTGGTGATCTCGGAATTGATGTCCGCGTCGGAGGGCTTCGGATTCTGCTCCAGCAGCCCGGCGGCGGCCATGATCATGCCCGACTGGCAGTAGCCGCACTGAGGCACGTCGAGCGCCAGCCAGGCCCGCTGCACCGGGTGGCTGCCATCGGGCGACAATCCCTCGATGGTGACGATCTTCTGCGCCGCATCGACGCCGCTGACCGGCAAGGCGCATGAGCGCGTGGGCACGCCGTCGATATGCACCGTGCAGGCGCCGCACATGGCGATGCCGCAGCCGAACTTGGTGCCGGTGAGGCCGAGCTGTTCGCGGATCACCCACAGCAGCGGCGTATCCGGATCCACCTCGACGTCGCGGACCTGCCCATTGACGGTCAAGCGAGGCATGTTCTGCTCCTTTTTGCGGGACGGCGGCTTCGGATCGACCCCGGCGGCCCGGTGGTCGGCTGCGATGCGCGGAGAACGGCCGCCGCCCTCGCCGCCGGCGGGATGACGCAGGAGAACGGTAGGGGCGAGCTGTCGCAGAACCTTGCCTCCCGCGCCGACCTTTGTCGCAAGGTGTCGCAGGCGCCGGCTTTGTGAAGTCTTGTTACAAAACAGGCACCGGAAGCGGCCGCCGCGACGGCCTCGCCCCCGCCGCGGCAGAGGTCACGGCCTGACCGCCGACATCCCGCTTATATCAATCAAGAACAGTATTCGCCTCCCTCGCATGGATGTCGACTCCGCATTTACGGGCAGGTTTGATTGAATTTCGCGTCATCGAAATAAATACGGCGCCGCAGATCGAAAAACAGAGCATTGACGACGTGTTCCGACGGGCGAAACTCATGGGCCGGCGGGCGATTTGGCATGGGCCGGAGCGGTACCTTGCGATGCATCAAGCGCCACGCCAGCCTGAGCTGCTAACATGTACCGGAGTACAGGCGATGCGCACGTGCGCCCTGGATGATGGGAGAAGACATGCTTTCGGTTCTAAGAGGCAACAAGACCCCGGCAACGGCGGCGCCGTCCCTCGCCCCGGCTGGAGAACAGGTTGCCCTGTCCGCGCTCCTGCCGGTGCTCGTCGCCCTGGTGGCGCGCCGGACGTGCGACATGCCCGCCTCCTTCCCGCCGGCCCTCAAGGAGACCCTGGCCGCGCTCGACGCGGCGCTTGAAGCGCGTGACCGCTCCATCCTGCTGCAAGCCGTGGGCTTCTCGATGAAGGCCAGCGAGGCGATGGCGTCCGCCGCGCGCATCACCGGCGAAATCGCCGAAACCTCGCAACAGGCGGGCACCATGGCCGCCGCCGTGGAGGAACTGAACGCGACCACCGACACCATCGCCGAGAATTCACGCGGCGTGGCGGACGCCATGGACCAGGCCAGCCGGCAGATCGGCGACGCCGCCGAGACCTCGCTTGCCTCCGCCGACGCGAGCCGGGCCATGAGCGGGGCCTTCCAGCGGATGGTCGATGCCTCCGGCCATCTCACCCAGGCCGCCGAGCAGATCGTCACCTTCGTCGCGACCATTGAGGGCCTCGCCCAGCAGACCAACCTTCTCGCCCTCAACGCCACCATCGAGGCGGCGCGCGCCGGAGAGGCCGGGCGCGGCTTCGCCGTGGTCGCGTCGGAAGTGAAGGAACTGTCCGGCCAGACGAAGAAGGCGACGGACGACATCCGCGCCCGCATCGCGCAATTGAGCGGCTATGTGACCGGCGTGCGAAACGCGGTGGAGGAGGTCAGCGAGCCGCTGCGGCTTTCCGCCAGCTCGGCGGACGACGCGCGGGCAAAGATCGAGGCCGTGCGCGCCCAGGTTCTCCAGAGTTCCGAACGCATGGCGCAGATCGCCAGGATTCTCGGCGAGAACAGTGCCGCCGTCGCCGAGATGGCGCACGGCGTCCAGACCGTCTCCACCCATGCCATGCAGGCCGCGGGCTTCACCGAAGGCGTCAACACGGCGGTCGGCGGCTGCGAGCAGATGGTCGACGCCATCTTCTCGGACATCGAACGCATCGACATCCCCAATTACGTGCTGCATCGCGCCAAGTCCGACCACTTCATGTGGAAGAAGCACCTGTCGGAGGTGCTGGTCGGCAAGCGGCACATGGATCGCAGCAAGATCAGCGACCACCACCAGTGCCGCCTCGGCAAATGGTATGACGGCATCACCGACGCGGCGCTTCTCAAGCACCCTGCCTTCCTCGCGCTGCTCCCCGCCCACCAGGACGTCCACGCCAGCGGCCGCAAGGTGGTGGAGGAGGTCGCCAACGGCAACCGGAGCGCGGCGATCGAAGCCTATGCCCGGATGGAGAAGGCATCGGCCACCGTCGTCGAATGCCTCGACCGGCTCATCGCCAGGACCGACGGCTGACGCCACCGGCCTCCGCGCCCTGCCCCCTATCCGGCGTCCTGTTCCTGCAACAGGCGCCGGGCGATGGCCGAGGCGCTCGCAACCCGACCGCGCGTTCCGGCTGCATGCGCGGCGAAACGCGCGCGGCATCCCGTTTCGTTCCGGCCTGAGGCATGCCATGTATCGGGGGCGCCGCTTCGGGCGCCAATGCTGACCTTCCCGACTGGACCCTGACGATGCCGACCAACTCGCTGCACAGCCTGGACATTGCCCACCACATCCATCCCGTGACCAACCTGCGCCGTCACGAGCGCCTTGGCCCCATCGTCATCGACCACGGCTCCGGCATCTATGTGTATGACGACGAGGGGAAGGAATATATCGAGGCCATGGCCGGCCTGTGGAGCGTGGGCCTGGGCTTCGGCGAGAACCGCCTGGTGGAGGCCGCCACCCGGCAGATGTCCAAGCTGCCCTACTACCATATCTTCTCCCACAAGGCGCACGAGCCCTCCATCCTGCTGGCGCAGAAGCTGGTGGAGCTGTCGCCCGCCGGGCTCGACCACGTGTTCTTCACCAATTCCGGCGGTGAGGCCAACGACACGGTCGTCAAGTTCGTCTGGTACTACAACAACGCGCTCGGCCGGCCGGAGAAGAAGAAGTTCATCGCCCGCGAGGGCGGCTATCACGGCATCACCATCGCCGCCGCCAGCCTCACCGGCCTGCAGGTGAACCAGAAGGGCTTCGACCTGCCGCTGTCATTCGCCCGGCACGTGTCGCGCCCGCACCACTATCGCAACGCCCAGCCCGGCGAGACCGAGGAGGCGTTCGCCGAGCGCCTAGCCGCCGAGCTGGAGGCGATGATCCTGGCGGAAGGCCCGGAGACGGTGGCCGCCTTCATCGGCGAGCCGGTGATGGGCGCGGGCGGCGTCATCGTGCCGCCGCGCACCTACTGGCAACGCATCCAGGAGGTCTGCCGCAAGTATGACGTGCTGGTGGTCGCCGACGAGGTCATCAACGGCTTCGGCCGCATCGGCACCATGTTCGCCTGCGAGGCGCTGGGCATCCAGCCGGACATCCTGGTGTGCTCCAAGCAGATCACCTCCTCCTACCAGCCGCTGGCGGCGGTGCTGGTGAGCGACGCCATCTACCAGGGCATGGCCGACCAGTCGGAGACGCTGGGCACGCTGGGCCATGGCTACACCACCGGCGGTCATCCGGTGGCCACCGCCGTGGCGCTGGAGAACCTCGCCATCATCGAGGAGCGCGGGCTGGTGCAGAACGCCGCCGAGATGGGCGCCTACATGCGCGCCGGGCTCCAGCGCTTCGCCGACCACCCGCTGGTGGGCGAGGTGCGCGGCATGGGGCTGATCGCCGCCGTCGAGCTGGTGGCCGACAAGGCCACCAAGGCCAAGTTCGATCCGCCCGGCAAGGTCGGCCTGCGCTTCTACGACCAGGCTCACAAGCATGGCCTGATCATTCGCGGCATCGGCGACAGCATCGCCTTCTGCCCGCCGATGATCATCACCCAGGAGCAGATCGACGAGATGCTCCGCCGCTTCTCCGCCACCCTCGACGACGTCACCGCCTGGGTCCAGGCCGGCATGCCGGACGCCTGAGCGCCGGCCTGCCGCGATCCCGGCTCCGGCCGGTCCCGCCCGCGCCGCGCGGGTGGGACCGGCCCACCGGCCTTGGGCGTGGAGATGGCACAGTCCCATCCCCGCCATGGTCCCGCACGGGCCGCAGATCCCGCCGCCGCCCTTTCAGACGACGCACCGGCCCGCCCGCGCCGGACCACCCAGACAGGAGAGATCCGATGGCCCATGCCTTCACGCGCGAGACCGCCCCGCAGGCGGCCCAGTCCGCCCCCAACCGCCCGGCGCTCGACGGCGAGGAAGTGTGGAATGCCCGCGTGGAGCTGGCGGCCTGCTTCCGCTTCGCCGCGCGCCTCGGCATGCACGAGGGCATCTGCAACCACTTCTCCGCCGTGGTGCCCGGCTATGACGACCTGTTCCTGGTGAACCCCTACGGCTACGCCTTCAGCGAGCTGAGTGCCTCGCACCTGCTGGTGTGCGATTTCCACGGCAACGTGCTTTCGGGCACCGGCGTGCCGGAGGCGACCGCCTTCTACATCCACGCCCGCATGCACCTGAACGTGCCGCGCGCCCGCGTCGCCTTCCACACCCACATGCCCCATGCCACCGCGCTCAGCATGGTGGAGGGGGAGCCGCTGATCTACGCCGGCCAGACCGCGCTGAAATTCTACGGCCGCACCGTCGTCGACCACGACTACAACGGGCTCGCCCTGGACAGCACCGAGGGCGACCGCATCGCCGCCTCGGTGGGCGATGCGGACATCGTCTTCATGAAGCACCACGGCGTCATGGTGCTCGGCCGCAGCATCGCCGAGGCGTGGGACGATCTCTATTATCTGGAGCGGGCCTGCGAGGTGCAGTGCCTCGCCATGGCCACCGGCCGCCCCGTCATCCCGGTGAAGACCGAGATCGCCGAGGCCGCCGCCCGCCAGATGCGCGAGGGCGACGAGGAATCCGCCCGCCTGCACCTGGAGAGCATGAAGCGCATCCTCGACCGCGAGGAGCCGTCCTACCGGAGCTAGGCGCGGGACCGGGCGGCCGGCGCGCTTGCGCGACCGGCCGCCCCGCTCACGCCAGCTTCAGCAGCGATGCCGCATTGTCGCCGACGAGTTTGCGGATATCGGCCTTCGGGAACTGGAGGTCGAGCAGGGTCTGCACGATGGCGCGGAAGCCGTCCACGGGGCGCGGCCCGCCGAGAAGGCCGAGATCGGACGACAGGATGGTGCGCTCGACGCCGGCCACCTCGATCAGATGGGCGAGGTCGTCGGGCGAGAATTTCAGCGACTTGCCGCCCACGAACATGCAGATCGAATGTTCCATGAAGGCGCCCAGCCCCACCAGGTCGCGGATGTCCGCGTCGGTGCAGCCGATGACATAGGTGGGGTGGTTGACGAGCATCTTGCGCACCCCGCGCCGCGCCGCCTCCGCGAACAGGATCGCCAGCTCGGCCGCCGACAGGTGACCGCCGGCCAGGATGACGTCGGCCTCGGCGATGATGTCGAGCACCTGCTTGCTCTCGTCGGTCAGCGCGCCGTTGGCGTCGAGGACGCTCAGGGGGGCGGGCGGCAGCATCCTGCGGGTGGTCTTGGGGAAGCTCTTGGTCTGCTTGCCGGCATCGGCGAGATGATTGGCCGCCGACAAAGTCGGCATCCACACGATCGCGGCGCCGAGCCCGACCGCATGGTCCACCGCGTGCGGGTTGATGCCGCCCGATGCGTTGTTGAGCGCGATGCCGGAGAACAGCCGGACCTTCTCCTGCGGGAACAGCGTCTGCAGCAGGATCGCGTGCGGCGTGCCGAGATAATAGTGGTCCTTGAACAGCAGCGCGCGGAAGCCGGCGTCCTCGGCATCCACCATGGCCTCGCGATGGTCGAGGATGCGCGGCATGGCCGCCGGCCCGCTGTGGCAGTGCAGGTCGACGGCGCCGACGAGCAGCTCGGCCACCTCCGCGGGGCGCTGGAGGGGCGGCAGTTCGTGGATGCTGTCGTGGCGGGGCAGGAAGGCTTCGATGTTCATGGTGTCGGGCTCTCGCAAATGGAGGTCAGCCGTTCCCGCCGGCGTCGCCGCCGTCCGCGGGAAGGGGATAGTCGGCGGCGTTCAGCACCCAGCCGGGCTTGGCGGAGAAGTCCGCGCGCGGCGGGCAGAAGATGTCGACCAGCTGGTTGATGCCGGCGCCGATCGCCTGCGAGGTGTGGATCGCCGGCGGCGGAATGATCGCCACCGACGGCGAGGCGCAATGCTCGTGCTCGTCGCCGCGCCAGTGGGCGAGGTTCGTGGTCCAGGGCCACCGCAGGTGATGGACATATTCGCCGGACAGGGCGAGCGAGCACTGCTCGAAGTCGTCGTGATGGTGTGGCGACAGCACGGCAGGGTCGCGCGGCCCGTCCTTCGGCTCCAGATAGTTCACCATGAAGGTCGATCCCCGGAAGATCCGGCCGAACCGCCCCGGCTCCGGCGGCACCGCGAGGCTGTAGCTGCGGACACGATATCCCTCGTGCGGCGCGGGCCAGGGCTTCAGCTCCGGAATGGCGAGGTTCGGCGCCGCGTAGGTGGCGGCGTTGGACGCCTGGGCGATCAGGTCGCCCGCCGCCGCCGTGAACAGGCGGACGATGCGCCCGCCCTCCGGCAGGATGATCCGGCTGTCGCCGGGCGGGACGAAGGTCACCGAGAAGCCGGCGATGTCGGTGGCGGTGCCGTCCACCTCGACGACGGCACGGGTCTCCGCGTCCGGGATCAGGAGCACGTATTCGTCGCCCTGCCCGGTCCGCTCGAAAACCTGCCGGCCCTCGGCCGCGCTGTAGAGGACCACGAAGGTCTGGCCGCGGACGATCCAGGTGTCCGCGCCCGGACGCCGCTCCTGGGGCTCCGACTGGTAGAAACGGGCATAGGTGGCGGGAAAGGCCGGCTGGTTCCGGGCGCTGCCGGGCTTGGGCGGCGCCAGGCTCGCGCGCGGGTCTGAGGGGTCGTACACGGGTGATCCTCCGGGTTGGTCGGTGGCGCTGGCGCGGCCTTCAGGCGCGGAAATCCTTGAGGATCTGCCCGGCCGCCTTGCGCAGCAGCCCCTGGTCGGTGGACAGGATGAAGGCGGAGGCGCCCATCTGGGCGTAGGCGTCGCCCTCCTCACGGCTGTTGGCCATGACCGCGAACGGCTTGCCCGCCGCCTTCGCCGCCTCGGCGATCTTGCCGACCGCCTCGGTGACCTCAGGCGCGCGGGCATCGCTGGCCCCGAGCGCGACCGAGAGGTCGCCGCGCCCGACGAAGAAGCCGTCGATCCCATCCACACGGGCGATCTCGGCGATCTGCTCGACGCCGGACGGATCCTCGATCATGGCGATGACCGTGACCTTGCCGTCGGCGGCGTCGATATAGGGCCAGGACGCCGTTCCGCCGTAGCGGCCCGAGCGGCCGGAGGGCGAGTAGCCGCGATGCCCGTCGCGGTAGCGCGACGCCGCCGCCACCTCCCGCGCCGCCGCGACGCTCGACACATGCGGCACCAGCACGCCCTCCGCGCCGCAGTCGAGCGCGCTCAGGATCGTGGCCGGCGAGGAAACCCTGACCAGCGCCGCGATGTCGGCCGCGCGGGCCGCAAGAAGCGCGATGTCGATGGCCCGCCGGTCGAACGGGGCATGCTCCTCGTCGATCACCACGAAGTCGAAGCCGACGTCGCCGAGGATCTCGACCGGATGCGGCGTCGGCATTTTGACAAAGGTGCCGAGGAGGCGTTCTCCCGCGGCGAAGCGCTGGCGAAAGCCATGGGGCGCGGCGTTCTGGCTGGCTGTCATCATCCGTCCTTCAGATATCGCTTGGGTTGCCGCCGGAGACGGCGGGCAGAGGGCGTCGTCCGCTCGCCTGGAGGCTCCGCAGCATGCAGGTCAGCCAGAGCAGCCCGAGGCAGACGGCGGGGACGATCATCGCGCCCACCGAGCTTCCCACCGCCTGGGCGACGCTGGGCATCAGGTTCTGCCCGATGAAGCCGCCCAGCAGCCCGATGGTGTTGATGACGGCGATGCCGGCCGCCCCGCGCGACCCCTTGAACATGCGCGAGGGAAAGAACCAGAAGCACGGGTACAGCAGCGAGATGCAGGGCGTGCCGATGGCCAGGGCGGCGAAGCGCAGGGCATTGGACGGCAGCATCGTCGCGGCCGCGAAGGAGCACAGGCCGACCAGGGTGAAGACCGCCGCCGCCATCAGGATCGACCGCTCGGTCTGCAGGCGGCGCGGCAAGGTGAACAGCAGCACCGCCGCGAACGCCCACGGGACGGCGTTGAGCAGCCCGTTCTGCGTTCCGGTAACGCCAAACCCCTTGATCACGGTCGGCAGCCAGTAGATCACGCCGAACAGAGAAATGTTGATCAGCGTATAAACGACGGCCAGGCCGAGCACCTTGGGATCCACCATCGCCGCGAGCGGGTTGCCATGGTGCTCCGGCTCCCGCCGGCTGGCGCTGAGCCAGGCCTTCTCCTCGGACGACAGGAAGTCGGCCTCGGCGAGGTTGCTCGGAAGATACTTCAGCACCACCAGCGACAGCAGGATCGGCGGCACCCCCGTGGCGATGAAGACCCATTGCCAGCCGCTCAGCCCGCCCATGCCGTGAAGATCGAGCAGGGGGCCGGAGATCAGCGCCGACAGCATGTTTCCGAACGCGCTGCCCAATGTCAGGACGGCGAGGGCATGGGCGCGGTGGCGCTCCGGAAACCACAGCGTCAGGTAGAACACCGCGGCGGGATACAGGCCGCCCTCCGCCGCGCCCAGCAGGAAGCGCAGCGCGTAGAAGGTGAAGCCGGAGTTGGAGAAGGCCAGCAGGACCGTCAGAACGCCCCAGGTGAAGGCGATCCGCGCCAGCCACAGGCGCGCGCCGAACCGATATGCGGCGAGGGCGCTGGGGATCTCCACCGCGATGTAGCTGAAGAAGAAGAGCGAGGAGCCGAGGGCGAACCCGACCTCCGTGAGGTGCAGTTCGTCGATCATCTGGAGCTTGGCAAAGCCGATGTTCGATCGGTCGATGATGGCGCAGAGATAGAGCCCCATCACCATGGGCAGGATGCGCCACGACAGACGGCGGATCAGCTCTGGCTCGCTGACGGAAGTTGCGATGCGCACGGTTCCTCCCAAACACTTTGTATGGCGCGAGGCCTTTTTTGTTCGCGGAGAGTTGCAAATCCGCCGCCGCGGATCCATCAATCCCCTACGTCATTCCGTATGGCGGAATTTCGGAGGCACCCTTGAGCGAGCCGTCGGTGGAATCCGTCCTGAGGGCCCTGGCGCTGCTGCGGGAGCTGAACCGCCAGCGCGTCTCCTCCGTGAAGCACCTGCATGCGGCCACCGGCCTGCCGAAGGCGACCATCGTTCGATTGCTGAAGACCTTGTGCGACGCGCAATATGTGACGAACGACCGGCGGCAGGGCGGCTACCAGGTCACGTCGAACGTCAAGGCGCTCAGCTGCGGCTATCACGGCGACCCGCTGGTGGTGGAGGCGGCGCGGCCGTGGGCCATCGAGTTCACCCGACAGCACCGCTGGCCGATCGCCATGGCCACGTTCGAGAAGGATGCCGTCTTCGTCCGTCTCAGCACCATCCCCGACAGCCCGGTGTCGCCGTTCCACGGCACCATCAATCTGCGTCTCGATCTGCTGACGCGCGCGCTCGGGCGTGCCTATCTCGCCTTCTGCCCGGAGCGGGAACGCGCGCTCCTGCTCGATGCCCTGGGCGTCCAGGACGAGGAGCGCCGCACCGGCCTCGCCATGCTCGCGCGCATCCGGAACGCGGGGTTCGCGCTGCGCGATCCCGCCGTGGAGCCGCGCTCGTCCAACACCATCGCGGTCCCCGTCATGCGCGGCCGCGACGTGCTCGCCACCATCGGGATGACCTATTACAATTCCGCCTATTCGGTGCCGCAGGCCGTCTCCACCTTCGTCCCGCTTCTTCAGGCGCTGGCGCAGCGCATCGGCGAAAGCGCTGCCGCCCTGGAGGCGCAGGATCCCGCAGCCGGCGCGCAAGCTCATTCCGACCCGCAGAACGCCGCCAGAATCCTGCCGTGACCTCCGGCCCGCCTGCTAACCCCGGGCGATCAAGGAGGAGAATGCAATGGCCCCAAGCAATGCCAAGACCGTCATCACCTGCGCCGTCACCGGCAATCTGACCACGCGGGACCAGACCCCGCACCTGCCGGTGACGCCGGCCGAGATCGCGCGCTCATGCCTGGAGGCGGCGGAAGCCGGCGCGGCGATCGTCCATATTCATGTGCGCGATCCGGCGACGGGACGCCCGTCCATGGAACTGGACCTCTATCGCGAGGTGATCGATCGCATCCGCGAGCGCAACGGCGACGTGGTGATCAACCTGACCACCGGGCCCGGCGGGCGCTTCGTGCCGGGCGAGGCGGATCCGAAGGTCGCGGCGCCGGGAACCACGCTCACGACGCCGGAGCGCCGCGTGGCGCACGTGAGCGTGCTGAGGCCGGACATCTGCACGCTCGATCTCAACACGATGAATTCCGGCGCGGAGGTCGTCATCAACACGCCGCGCAACATCCGGCGCATGGCGGCGATCATCCGGGAGGCCGGCGTGCTG
This sequence comes from Azorhizobium doebereinerae UFLA1-100, assembly GCF_000473085.1. Taxonomy (GTDB): domain Bacteria; phylum Pseudomonadota; class Alphaproteobacteria; order Rhizobiales; family Xanthobacteraceae; genus Azorhizobium; species Azorhizobium doebereinerae. The sequence goes on along the minus strand of NZ_AXBA01000011.1, from coordinate 71,401 downwards.
CCGGAGATCGAGCTGTTCGACACCGGGGACACCGCACTGCTGCGCGACCTGATCGCCGACCGGGCGCTCGGCGGGCCGGTGGTCTGCTCGCTGGTGCTCGGCGTGAAATACGGCTTCCCGGCAACGCCCGAGACCTTGCTGCACGGCCGCAGCCTGTTGCCGCCGGGCGCGTTCTGGACCGCCTTCGGGGTGGGCCGCAGCGCGTTTCCCATGCTTGCCCAGTCCTATCTCGCCGGCGGGCATGTCCGCATCGGCCTTGAGGACGCGGTCTATCTTGAGAAGGGGGTTCTGGCGCGCTCGAACGCCGCCTTGGTGGAAAAGGCCCGCGCCATCGTCGAAACCCTCGGCGGCGCGATCGCCACCCCGCGCGAGGCGCGCCGCCTGCTCGGCCTGGTCGAGACGGCCGCGGCGGCCGAATAGGCGGGACGATAGGGGGGGCGGCGCCACGCGGCGCCCCCCGCCTCGCATCACAGCGCCGCCAGATAGCCGCCGTCGAGCGGGATGGTGCAGCCGTTGACATAGGCGCCGGCGCGCGAGGCGAGGAAGACGGTCAGGCCCTCCACATCCTCGGCCCGGCCCGAGCGCTTGAGGGGAACATAGGTCTCGACGCTCTTCTTCACTGCATCGGACGCGGTGTCGGTCAGGCGCGAGGGGAAGGGCCCCGGGGCGATGGCATTGACCAGGATGCGGTCCGGCCCCAGGCGCTTGGCGAGCGCGCGCGTGAGGTGGTGGAGCGCCGCCTTCGACCCGCCGTAGGGATAGGCCTCCCAGCCGGGAATGTGCAGGCCGCCGATGGAGCCCACATTGATGATCCGCGCGGGCGCCTCCTCGCTGGCCGCGGCGCGCAGCAGCGGCAGCAGCTTCTGGATGAGGAAGAAGGGCGCGCGCAGGTTCACGTTCAGCACGAAATCCCACATCTCCGGCGTCGCCGTCTCGATGGTGGCGCGATCGTTGGCGCCGGCATTGTTGACCAGGATGTCGAGACGCCCCTCATGCCCGGCGACCAGCGCGGCGAGACGCTCGGGGCCTTCATCGGACGCGAGGTCCGCCGCCAGGCCGATGCAGTGGCCCTCGCGGGACAGTTCCGTCGCTGCCGCCCGGCTGCGGTCCGCGTCGCGCGAGGCGATATAGGTCTTCACCCCCCGCCGGACGAAGCCGCGCGCGATCATCGCGCCGATTCCGCTGGTGCCGCCCGTCACCAGCGCGACCTTGCCCGCCACCGAGAACAGATCGTCCGTCATGCGCCCGCTCCTCTTCCGCCACGCCCCGAGGGGTGTCACGCCGCGTGGCCGGGCCGTCTCCCGGCAGGGCTGATCCCTCGGCAGGTCCGATCCCTCGGCGGGTCTAGGCTTCTACAGGGGAAGCGGCGCCGGGCCTGAGGTATCGCGCGCCGTTTCGCATTGCGGAACATGAAATTGGCGCCGCGCCGGCCGCCTAGAGCGAGGCTCCGCCGCACACGACGATCTGCTGGCCGGTGAGGCTGGCCGCCCCTTCCGAGAGCAGGAACGCGGTCAGGGCGGCGATCTCCTCGGGCTGCACCAGGCGGCCCATGGGCGGCACCTTGGGTGAGACCGAGGCGCGGTTGGGATCCTTGAGCATGGGCGTATCGGTCGCTCCGGGGGAGACCACGTTGACGGTGATCCGGCGCGGCGCCAGCTCGATGGCGAAGGACCGCGCCATGCCCACCAGCGCCGCCTTGGTCGCCGCATATTGCGCCCGCCCGGCCGATCCCGCCGCCGTGCGGCTGCCGATGAAGACGATGCGCCCGCCATCGGGGAGCTTCGGCACGAGCGCCTCGATCATCTGCTCGGCGGCATCCACATGGAGCCGCCACATGGCCCGTCCGTTCTCCGGATCGAGCGCGCCCAGCGTTCCCACCCGCAGAATGCCGGCCGCGTGCACGACGGCATCGAGCGAGGCAATTTGATCCAGCGCCGCTGCGAGCGCGGCCCGCTCGGCGATGTCCACCGGCACATGGTGCAGCGCCTCATGCGCGATGGCCGGCACGCCGCGGCTGAAGCCCGTGACCTGCCAGCCGTGATCCAGCAGATGCCGGGCGATGGCCTGCCCGATCCCCGAGCTCACCCCGGTGACGAGCGCGCGCCGCGCGCGCCCGTTCCCCGTCGCGGGAGAGGACGTCACAGGCCGTAGGCGCGTGCCTGCGCCCGGATCTTCTCCACGTCGAAATTGTTGATCTCGTTGATGAGATCGTTGGTATAGATCTTCGAGAAATCGGTGATGGCGAGATCGTTCATCCTGGCTTCCGTCACGAACTCGTCCTCGCGGATGCTGCCCATCTTGGCGCCCGGATAGGGCGGCTCGTAGAGCTTGATCCGGCGGCTGATGGCCTCGATGACCGACTTCACCGCCTGCTCCTCAGTGGAACCGCGCGGCGCGGTCTCGGGATAGAGCTTCAGGAAGGCCTTGGCGCCGGCCTGCGGGTTGGCGAGGATGAAATAGGACGCCTTGGCGGTCGAGCGCCCGAAGCCGACGAACAGCTGCCGCTCGGCCTGGATGCGCTCGCGCAGGCCCATCAGGAACTGCCCGCCGATCATGGGCAGGTTGCTCGGCCGCTGCACCAGCTCGAACGGAATGCCGGCGCCGTCGATGATGCCGAAGCCGGTGTCGTAATAGGCGAGCGCATCGATCGCGCCCCGCTGCAAGGCCACGCCCGCCGGCACCCCCGCGCCCACGGCGGTCCATTTCACGTCCTTGTCCGGATCGACGCCCAGCGACTTGAGGACGTTGCGCGTGACCGGATACTCGGTGCCGCCAAAGTCCGACACGCCGATATTCTTGCCCTTGAGGTCGGCATAGGCCTTGATCGGCCCGCCGGGCTTCACCGCCACGTCCCATTTATAGGGATAGGTGTACTGGTAGAACCACAGCGCATTGCCCCACTCGCCCTTGGCGAGGATCGGCAGAGCGTAGGACGGGACGCCGATGCCCACGTCCACGTCGCCCTTGTTGGTCGCCACCTGGACGTTGGCATTGCCGCCGAGCGCCATGCCCTGGACCTTGAAGCCCTCCTCGGCATTGTAGCCCAGCGCTTCGCCGATCAGCAGGTTGATGACGCTGGCATTGATCGACTTCAGCCCCACCCCCACCTTCACGGTCTTGACCGGCTGCGCCATGACGGAGCGCGGACCGAGCGCGAGAGCCGCCGCGAAGGCGCTGCTCGCCTGAAGCCATTGCCTGCGTGTGATCATGACCTTCTCCCTCATGTTTTCTTTTGATCTTGGCTGCTTATTTCCGGCCGCGGTCGCCCCAATGGACGATCCGGGCTTCGAGGCCGCGGACGATGCCGTGGAGCAGGATGCCCATGGCGCCGAGGATGACGAGCGCCGCGAACACGCCGGCCACGTCGGTGACCGCCTGCGCCTGGGTGATCACCACCCCCATGCCCTGCTGCGCGCCCAGGAATTCCGCGACGATGGTGCCGAGCAAGGCGTAGACCACCGCCATGTCGAGGCCGGCGAAGATGTAGGGCGCGGCGTTGGGAAGCTTCACGATGCGGTAGGTCTCGAACCGCGAGGCGGAGAGCGAGCGCATCAGGTCGATGCGCTCCGGCTCCACCGCCCGCAGGCCGGTAAAGCTGTTGATCAGCATCGGGAAGAAGGCCAGCAGGGCCGAGATCGCCACCTTCGAGCCGTCGCCGAAGCCGAACCAGATCACCACCAGCGGGGCGATCGCCACCTTGGGCAGGCTCTGGAGCGCGAAGGCATAAGGCATCAGCAGCTTCTCGATCACCCGGCTCTCCGCCATGAGCGAGCCGAGCACGAGGCCGAGGCCCGAGCCGATGGCAAGGCCGATGGCCGCATTCTTCAAGGTGCCCCACAGCGGCAGATAATAGCCGAGCGGGCTCGACGGGCTCACGGCGATGCCGGACCAGAGCGCGTGCCAGACCGCCACCGGCGAGGGCAGGATGTAGGACGGGATCTCGAGATATTTCACCGCCAGCGCCCACCCGCCGAACAGGATCAGCAGGCCCAGCACCATGATGACGGTGCCGCCCGCGCCCTTCCCGCGCCGCTTCCGGCCCGCGACGGCCGGGGCCTTGGGCGCGGCCGCCTCGATGGCGGTGACATTGGCCAGGACGGAAGTCTTCGCCTCGCTCATCACTCGTCTCCCTGCGCGTTGAGCAGGCCCCGGATCTCCTTGGCGAGCGCCGGATAGGCCGGATGGCTGATGATGCCGTCGTTGCTGCGCGGACGCGGGATCGGCACCTCCAGCTCGCGGATGACGCGGCCCGGACGGGCGGACATCACCACCACCCGGTCGGCCAGGAAGATCGCCTCGGAAATCGAGTGCGTGATCAGCATCACGGTCTTCCGGCTGGCCTGCCAGATGCGCTGGAGCTCCAGGTTCATGCGCTCGCGGGTCAGCGCGTCCAGCGCGCCGAACGGCTCGTCCATGAGCAGCACGCGCGGGCTGCGCACCAGGGCGCGGCAGATGCCGGCCCGCTGCTGCATCCCGCCGGACAGCTCATAAGGGAAGCGATGGCCGAAGTCCTTCAGCCCGGCCACGTCGAGCAGCCGGTCGACGTCCTCCGCCTGGCCGACCTGCTTGCCGCCGACGCGCAGCGGCAGCGCCACGTTCTCGCGCACCGTCAGCCACGGCAGCAGGTTCGCGGCCTGGAACACCACCCCCACGTCCCGGGACGGGCCGGTGATGGCCTTGCCGTCCAGCGCCGCGGTGCCGGTGTCGTAATCGTCCAGCCCGGCGAGGATGCGCAGCAGCGTGGACTTGCCGCAGCCGGACGGGCCGACGACGCACACGAACTCGCCGTCCCGGATGTCCAGGTTGATGTTGGACAGCGCGTGCACGCTGCCGTCCGCATAGGTCTTCTCCAGCCCGCGGATGCGGATGAGGTCGCCCAGCGCGGCGGCGGCCGGATCGATCGGTTGGGCTTGCGCGAAGGCAGCCATGGGAGTCTCCCTGCTCATTCTTTTCTCGATCACGTCACGCCCCCGCCACCCATTCGGGCGCGACGCGGACGTGCTTGATGGCGCGGCGGTAGTAGGTGAACGCGATCTGAAGCATCCCGTCCGCCGTCTGGGTGATCGACGGATAGGAGAACTCGCGGTTGAGGCCGTCCTTCGAATTGTTGGTCATGCAATAGCCGTCGCCGACCTCCAGGTCGCGCATCCGCGGCCACGTCCGCCCGCCATCCTGCGAGATCGCGAGCGTCATGGGCGCGCGCGGCGCGCCCCAGAAGGCGGAACGCCCGGCCGCCTCGGGTGCCGGCACCGGCGCTGCGGGCGCTCCGTCGTCCTCCAGATCGTCATAGAGCCCGGTGCGGCGGTCGGTGGCGTCCTTCCGGCTCGCATTGTTGAACACGAGGGCGATGCGCCCGTCGGCGAGCACCGTGGCCTGGATGGAGGAGTTGTTGTTGGGCAGTTACGTCGCCACCGGCGCCGTCCAGGCGCGGCCGTCCGTGGAGCGGCTGGCATGGATGAATTCCGCCCAACGGCTGCGATAGAGGGCAAGCAGGCCCTCCTTCGTCTTCAGCACGTTCATGTGCACGCACCCCAGCGAGCCCGGCACCGGGTATTCGCTCCAGGTGCGCCCCGCGTCGGTGGAGAGACGCACCGCGCTCGTGTCGCGGTCGCCGACCCATCTGGCGCCGGGCACGCTCGCGCAATGGAACACCGGAATGACCCACGCCCCGTCATCGAGCACCACCGGCGGCTGGCGCACGAACAGGCCGCCGCCCTCCGGCGCCTCGAACAGCGTCTCGATCGGCCCCCAGGTGAGGCCGTGATCACGCGAAATGCGCTTGCGGACGAAGGCCGTGTCCTGATTGCCGGAGACCTGCGCGGTCCAGATCAGCCAGAGCTCCCCGCCGGGGGCCGTGAACAGCACCGGATTCTGCTCGGAACGAGTGGGATCGTCCGAGAGCTTCTGCGGCTGCGTCCAGCGGTCGGCACCGCGGGCAAGACGCGAGAAATAGACCGAGATGTCGGAAATGCCTTCCTGCGTGCCGCCGAACCAGACCGTCGCCAGGTCGCCATTGCCGAGCACCGCGATATTGGCCGCATGGTTCTGGACGCAGGGCGAAGGCAGATAGGCCTCGACCCGCGCGGCATCGCCGGCGCGCGGGTGCAGGATGCCGCTGCGCTCGGTCAGATCCTCGGGCTCGATGACCGGCTGATGGGATCCCATCTCAATAGGCCTTCTCATAGAGGGCGAGGATCTCCTCGCGGCTGATGTCACGCGGGTTGTTGTCCAGCAGGCGGCGGATGGCGTGCGCTTCGCGCGCCATCTCGGGCAGGTCGGCCCGCGGCACGTGGAGGGCGGAAAGCCGCATCTCGCAGCCGAGCTTCGCGCAATAGCCATAGGCGGCGCCGAACACCTCTTCCTGGTGCGGGGAAGGCTCAAGGCCCAGGGCCGAGAGGATGGCGGCCGTCTTCTCCGCCGCCACCGGCGCGTTGAAGGCGAGCGTGTGCGGAAAGATCAGGGCGTTCGCCGCGCCATGGGCGATGTGGTGGCGGGTGCCGAGCGGATAGGCCACCGCATGGCCGGCCGTGGTGTTGACCGGGCCGAGGCAGAAGCCGCCATAGAGCGAGGCCAGCGACAGGCCGGCACGGGCCTCGACATCCGCGCCATTCTCGACCGCCCGCGCGAGAAAGCGCCCCACCAGCGACACGCCCTCCAGGGCATACATGTCGATCAGCGGATGCGCCTTGCGGCTGGTGAAAGCCTCCACGCAATGGGCCAGGGCATCGACGCCGGTGGCGGCGGTGACGGCGGGCGGCACCGTGAGGGTCAGGGCCGGGTCGATGATGGCGATGTCGGCGAGCATGTGCAGGCTCTGGACCGCCAGCTTGTTCTGGGTGGCAGGGTCGGTCACCAGCGCCCGCGTGCCCGCCTCGCTGCCCGTGCCGGAGGTCGTGGGCACCTGCATCAGCCGCGCGCCCCTGGCGCGGACCTTCTCGGGACCGACCACCTCCGCCAGCGTCTGCCCGCTGGACGGCAGCACCGCCACCAGCTTGGCGAGATCCATCGCGCTGCCGCCGCCGAAGCCGATGACCAGATCCGGCGCCACCTCGACCGCGAGCGCGAGCGCCGCGTCCAGATTGGCGACGTCCGGCTCCGGCTTCACGGTGCCGAAGACCCTCACCTCACCCTTCAGCTCCAGCACATCCACACGGGCGGCGTTGAAGGCATCGGCGATGACGAGGATGCGGGACAGCCCGTGCTCGGCCGCCCAGCGGCCGGCCAGGCCCGCGACGCCGGCGCCGAACTCGATGACCCGTGGCCGCTGGATGGCGATCGGCGCCGCCAGGCTGGCCGAGGCGATGGGAGAGCGATGGACATTCATGCGAACTCTCTCCTTCACGCCGCGTCGCGGGCGGAAATGCCCCGCGCAGCAGCCAGTCTTTCGGCATAGGCGATGGCCTCGATGAGGCTCAGCTCATTGGCGATGCCCTTGCCGGCGATGTCGAAGGCGGTGCCGTGGTCCACGGACGTACGCACGATGGGCAGGCCGAGCGTGATGTTCACGCCCGACAAGGCATCCCAGGTTCCGGTCTCGGGATTGACGTTGAAGCCGAGCAGCTTAACCGGAATGTGCCCCTGGTCGTGATACATGGCGACCACGGCATCGAACTGGCCGGCCCGGAGCTTGACGAACACCGTGTCGCCGGGGACCGGCCCTACGACGTCGAAGCCGTCCTCGACCGCCCTGGCGATGGTGGGCACCGAGACCTCGTCGTCCTCGCGACCGAACAGGCCGCCCTCCCCCGCATGCGGATTGAGCGCGGCGATGGCGATGCGCCGGCGCCCCAGCGCCAAAGCGGAGAGCGCCTCGTCCGTGCGCTCGATCACATAGCGCAGGCGCTCCGGCGTGAGCTTGGCGGGCACGTCCTTCAGCGCGACATGGGTGGTGACATGGCTGACACGCATGTTGCCATGGGCGAGCATCATCACCGATCCCTTCGCGCCGGTGAGGGTGGCCAGCATGTCCGTATGGCCGGCGAATCTGTAGCCCGCCTTGTTCAGCGCCTCCTTGTTGAGCGGCGCGGTCACGATGCCCTGGATGCGGCCGGCTGTCGCGAGCCGCACACCCGCCTCGACGGCGAGATAGGCGAAGCGGCCGCCATCGGCGGACAGGACGCCCGGACGGATCGGCTCTCCCTCCGGCCCGGCCTGGAGGCAGGCGAGGCCCGGCCACGCGTCGCGCTCGCCCACCTCCGGAATGTCGATCGCGGCGCCGAGCATGGTGCGCGCACCATCCAGCGCCGGCTTGCTGCCGATGATGAGCAGGCGCAGATCACCGGCGGCCAGCCGATCCCGCAAGGCCAGACAGGCCTTGACGATGATCTCGGGGCCGACGCCCGCGGGGTCGCCCATGGTGATGGCGAGATGGGGTGTCATGCTGCTGCTCCAGCTATCGCGGCCACTTCGCCGGTAACGATCTGTTTCAGGATATCGGGACCGCCGAACGCCCCGGATTTCGAGACCACGGCCACGCCGTCCCAGCGGCCGCCGCGCATCACCGAGCACGGAATGCCCGGCATCATCTCGCCGATGACGTCGAGCCGCGCCGTACCGAGATGGTCGCACACCCCTCTCAAGGTCTCGCCCCCGGCCACGACCAGGGTGCCCGGAGGGGGAAGCCCATCCGCCAGCCGCGCGAAGCGGCCGGCGATCTCCGCCGCCGCCCGCCGCCGGTCGAGCCCATCCGCTAGCGCCACGCTGGCGAAGCCCACGCCCTCGGCGGCGAGCAGGCGTGCCAGTTCGCCCTCCCCGCCCTGCGCCAAGACCACATGATTGCGCCCGAGACGCTCCAATTGCCGGCGCGCGACCGCCTGGTCCGAGCCGATCAGGCCGAGGACGGGACGGCCCAGCGGTGGGCGGACGGGGCGGCGCATCTCCTGCGCGCGCGCCTCTTGCCCACGGCTCCGGCGAGCGAGCGCGGCGGCAAGGCCGCCGCTCCCCACCCAAAGGGTGCGCTCAGGGCCATCGGCGCGTGCCACGACGAGATCGAGATCCGCATCCGTCCGCGCATTCCAGAAGCTCACGCCGCGCGGCACCGGATCACCCGGCTCCGCCACATGCACCGCCAGGTCGGCGCGGACGAGATCGGCCACAAGGTCGGTCTCGACGCAGATCTCGCCCGGTGTCGCGCCCGCCCATTGCCGCCCGCCGTGCGTCACCCGGTTCTGGGCCGGAAACGCCGGGGCCACGATGCAGTGATCCGGTTGCAGCCAGTCGACGATGGCGCACAATTCTGCGGCCTCATGCCCCCGCAGCAGGCTGTCCACCTTCTTGAAAGCCAGACCCGAGCGGAAGTGCCAAAGGCGCGGCGCCAGCGCGCGAACCGCCAATCGGGCCTGTGCCGCCGAAATCTCACGCGTGGCGCTGTCGAAGGCGACCGAGCCGTGCTCCGGAATCTCGCCCCGCCACACCACCGGCACCGGAGCTTCCGCCGACGCGAACGCCGCCGCGCTGTCGAGCGCGCCGGTCAGGTCATCGGCAAGCAGGCGCAGGGAAAGCCGGGGCATCGCCGTCATCCCCGCTTCCGCGCGCCGATGCCGGCAGCCCAATGCACCATCGCGACCCAAGCCTTCGGCATCATCCACCCATGCGCATTGATATCGACGGGGCGGACGCGTCTGGGCGAAAGCCGGGCATGCGGCTGAAGCCTGGACGTCTCCTTCCCTGGGCCTCTGGCGGGCCGTTTCGGGAAGTCAAACGCAGCTCGGCGACGATGTCAACATGTTGTAATATCACAAGCCGTGGAGAGCCTATTTTCCGTTTGCGCCGTGGCCCACTCTGGTTTGCGCCTTGACGAACATGTCACGACTTGTAATTTATACCGCATGGCCCGTACCGCTCCCGCTCCCGCCCCCGCCCCGCCTTCTCCTTTGGTCCAGCGCGTGCATCATCAATTGCGGGCGCGCATCGCCTCGCGGGAATACGCGCCCCATTCGCGGCTACCGGGCGAGCACGATCTTTCGGCCATCTTCGGCGTGTCGCGTCCGGTGATCCGGGAGGCCCTGCGCCGGCTGCGGGAGGACGGGCTGGTGTTCTCCCGCCAGGGCGCCGGCACCTTCGTGCGCGGACCCGAGCCCGAGACGGGCAAGGCGCTGACCTACGCGCCGGTGGGCACCATCGCCGACGTGCAGCGCTGCTACGAATTCCGCCTTGAGGTGGAGCCCGCCAACGCCTTCTACGCCGCCCAGCGGCACAATGGCGCCGCGCTTGAAACCATTGAGCGCGCGCTCGATCTGCTGCGCGACACCACCTATGCCCACCGGCATCGCGAGGACGCGGACTACGCCTTCCACATCGCCATCGCCGAGGCCGCCAACAATTACTTCTTCCTGTCCTCGATGCAGGCGCTGAAGGAGCACATCACCGTGGGCATGAAGCTCCACGGCCTGTCCCTGCTCGGCCCGTCCGGCGATCTCGCCGGCGTGCTGGAGGAACACGCCGCCATCTTCACGGCCATCCGCGATCGCGACGCGCACGCCGCGCGCGACATGATGCGGCGGCACATCCAGGGCTCATACGACCGCCTGTTCGAGGGCAAGGTTCTTGACCTGGCGCTTTGACGCCGCCCGGCGCAGCAGAAGTTACAACATGTTGACAGATGCACGTCCCAAATCTAGGACTTGAGGCTGCCAAGCAAGCGGCGGCTCAGGAGGGCATCGCCGGCCGGATGCGCGCGGTCCGCGCCGATCGTTGCCGCTCCGATCATCGCCCCTCCGATCATTGCCGCTCACAGTCTGGGATTTGAGGACATGACCAAGATCACCGGCCCGTTTGTTGCCATCGTCACGCCCTTCGACGAGACCGAGGCGGTCGCGCCCGCCGCGCTGCGCCGCCAGGTGGCCCGGCAGGCCAAGGCCGGCAACGGCGTGTTCTGCGCCGGCACGAACGGGGAGTTCTATGCCCTCTCCTTCGCGGAGAAGGTCCGCGTGGCCGAGATCAGCGTGGATGCCGCCGCCGGCCAGGTGCCGGTGCTGGCCCATGTCGGGGAGGTGTCCACCCGCGAGACCATCGCGCTCGGCAAGGAGATCGAACGGCTCGGCGTGCGCGCCTTGTCGGCGATCACGCCCTCCTTCATCGCCTGCTCGCAGGCCGAACTCATCGCCCATTACCGGCGGATTGCCGACGCCTTGTCCAAGCCCCTCTATCTCTACAATATTCCGGCCCGGACCGGGAACACGATCGCGCCCGAGACCGCCGACATCCTTGCGGATCACCCCAACATCATCGGCATCAAGGACAGCGCAGGCTCAAAGGACAGCCTCGACAGCTTCCTCGCCATCGCCCGGGGGCGCGATGATTTCGACGTGCTCGTCGGCCCGGATTCGCTGGTCCTGCACGGCCTCCGCAACGGAGCCGCCGGCTCCATTTCCGGGCTTGGAAATGTCGCGCCCGAGACGCTGAACGCCATCTATGCGGCCTTCGTGCGCGGCGATCACGCCGCGGCGGAGGCGGCTCAAGCCCGGTTCAGCACGCTGCGGGCGGAGCTTTATGCCCTCGGCTTCCCGCCGGCCGTCGTGAAGCGGGCCTTGCGGCACGCCGCGCCGGACGTGGGGGCCAGCCGCGCCCCGATCCTCATCCCGGAGGAGGCCGACGCGCAGATCGGCCGGATTTCCGCGACCTATGTCGAGGCCGTGGACTGAGGCACCCGGCGCACCCGCCGGACACGGCTAAGCGCCGCCCCCCGCCACCGCCTCCCCGCGTCGAACGAGATCAGGGGCCATGCTCCGCGCGCCAATGAAGAAGCCGCGCACGGCATCCGCGACGATGTCGTCCAGCCGCTCCGGCGTCCGCGTCTGGTACACGTAGCGGCGGATCGCGATGTAGAAGATGCGGCCGTGGAGGCCCCAGAACATCTCGGTCTCCCGCTCCGTGAGCGGACGCTCATCCCGGCCGGGAAGGCCAAGTTCCTGGCGCAGCTCGACGCAGGCCGGCTCGATGATCTCGCGCCTGACGATGTCGAGATAGCGGCCGGTGATGTCGACGGCCCGCAGTCCCGAGAAGACGAAGATCCTGACCCAGTCATGATCGAACACGCGGGCGACATACTCGCGATAGAACTGGTCCAGCCGGGCTTCGAGCGGACGCGACCTGTCCACGATCAGCGGCGCCCATGAGGGTTGCCAGCGGCTGAGATAGACGTGCTCGTAGACCCGCTCGATCAAGACCTCCTTGCTCGGGAAGTGCCGGTAGATCGCGGAATGGGTGATGCCCATGCGCTTGGCGAGTTCGCGGGTCTGGCCTTCGAACCCCTGCTCGGCGAAGAAGCGGATCGCCGCGTTCAGGATTGCCTGCTCCCGCTCCGGCGCCCGCATGTTGCGCCGGCGCGGGCGGATGTCCGTCATGTCTTCCGAGGCCGTCATTCCCGCTCCGTTATGTCCACGCGAATACAACGCCATGATCCGCCACGGCAAATTTGAGACCAGATGGTCATTTTAACTTGACGCCCTCCAGATGTCGTGCGTTCATTTTGAGACCAGATGGTTACAAATCTGGACCTGGAAACGTGTCATCGGAGTTCGGCAGCCTTGAAAGCCCGGGCCTTCAGCTATGTGTGCCCCGCGACCGTCGCGGAGGCTCTGGACGCTTTCGCCGCGGCGGGAAGCGAAGCGAGCTTCATTGCCGGCGGGCAGAGCCTGGTCCCGGCGCTGGCCCTGCGCCTGCAAGCCCCGGAATGCCTTGTCGATATCGGCCGGATCGCCGAGCTGCGCGGCATCTCGCAGGACGGCGAGTGGCTGCGCCTCGGCGCGCTGACGCGGCATGTGGAGGTCCACGACCACCCGCTGATCGCGGCCTGCGCGCCCCTGCTGGCGCTGGCCGCACCCTTCGTCGCGCATCCGGCGATCCGCAACCGCGGCACGCTCGGCGGCAGCATCGCCTTGGCGGACCCGGCCTCAGAATTTCCGGCGATGATGCTCGCCGTCGCGGCCGAGATGGAGATCGCCGGTCCGGCGGGCCGGCGACGGGTGCCGGCGACGGACTTCTTCCAGGACCTCTACCAGACGGCGATCGAGCCCGGCGAATTGCTGGTGGCCATCCACATCCCCGTCGCGCGCCCTGGGCATCGCTGCGCCTTCGACGAGTTCGCGCGCCGGCGCGGCGACTACGCCATCGTCGGCTGCGGCGTGATGCTCGCCCTGCCCGCCGATGTCGTGAACGAAGCGCGCATCGCCTTCCTGTCCGTCGGCTCCACGCCGCTGCGCGCCCGCGCGGCGGAGGCCGCCCTGAACGGGCGGCCCCTCGACGCCGCCGCGATCCGCGACGCACAGGCGGCGCTGGCCTCCGATCTCGATCCGGCGGACGACGAGCAGGTGCCGGCGGCAATGCGGCTGCACCTCGCCCGTGTGCTGCTGGGGCGCCTGCTCGGCAAGATCGCGGCGGCAGCATGAGCGCGCACCTGCCCATCACCCTGTCGGTCAATGGCGAGGAGCTGACCCGCCGCGTCGAGCCGCGCGAGACGCTGGCCGATTTCCTGCGCCGCGACCTCGGCCTGACCGGAACCCATGCCGGCTGCGAGATGGGCGCCTGCGGCGCCTGCCTCGTCATGCTGGACGGCCTGCCCGTCCATGCCTGCCTGATCTTCGCCGTGCAGGCCGCCGGCGCCACCATCCAGACGGTGGAGGGCTTGACCGAGAGCGCCGCGATCGCCGATCTGCAAAGTGTCTTCCACACACGCAACGCCCTGCAATGCGGCTTCTGCACGCCGGGCATGCTGGTCGCGGCGCACGGGCTGCTCAGCCGCTGCGCGATGCCGAGCCGCGAGGAAATCCGCGACGCGCTCTCCGGCAATTACTGCCGCTGCACCGGCTATGAAGCGATCGTCGACGCCATCGAGACGGTCGCACGCCGCCGGGCGGGCGAAGCGGCGTCCTCTATGGCGGAGGAGCCGGCATGAACGCCCCCCTCGGCGCGCTCGACCGCCCGAACTCCTATATCGGCCGCTCGGTCTCGCGACCGAACGCGGCGCGGCTGCTCGCCGGACGCGGGCGCTACGTCACGGACCTCGTGCTGCTGCGCATGCTGCACGTCGCCTTTCTGCGCAGCCCTTATGCCCATGCGCGCATCGTCTCGATCGATGCGGAGGCGGCCCGCGCGATGCCGGGCGTGCGGCTCGTCGCGACCGGGCCAGATCTGGCCCGGCTGTGCACGCCCTGGACCGGCACGCTCGATCATTTCAAGGGCATGAAGTCGGCACCGCAACTGCCGCTGCCCATCGAAGAAGTGCTGTGGTCCGGCCAGGCGGTGGTCGCGATCGTCGCGGAGACGCGCGCGCAGGCTGAGGACGCGGCCGAAGCGGTCACCGTCGCGTTCGAGGAACTGCCGGCGGTGGTCGAGGTCGACCATGCCCGCGCGCCCGGCGCGGACCGGGCCGCCCTCGCCGTCGCGGACAATCTCTGCTTCGGGAGCCGTCTCGACACCGGTGGCATCGACGGCGTCTTCGCCGATGCCGCCCACGTGGTCGAGGAAGAATTCCATTTCGGTCGGCACACGGCCGTGACGCTGGAGCCGCGCGCCATCCTCGCCGACTGGGACCCCAGCGAGGGCAAGCTCACGGTCCATCACGCCACGCAGACCCCCTACCAGTTCCAGGATCTCTATTCCCGGCACTACGGCATCCCCGAGGCCAGCGTGCGCGTGGTCGCGCCGGATATCGGCGGCTCCTTCGGCATGAAGCTGCATGTCTATCCGGAGGACATGGCCGTGGTGGGCCTGAGCATGCTCTGTGGCCGGCCGGTGAAATATGTCGCCGACCGGATCGAGGCCTTCGTCTCCGACATCCATGCCCGCGACCACCGCGTCCGGGCCCGCATGGCGCTCGACGACGACGGCACCATCCTGGCGATGGATGTGGACGACGTCACCGCCATCGGCGCGTTCTCGACCTATCCGCGCACCAGCGCCGTCGAGGGCAATCAGGTCATCCGGCTGATGGGCGCGCCCTATCGCTTCCACAGCTACCGCGCCGAACTTTCCGTCGTCTTCCAGAACAAGGTGCAGACCAGCCAGTACCGCGCGGTGGGGCATCCCATCGCCTGCGCCGTCACCGAGCGGCTCGTCGACCTTGCGGCGGCCAAGGTCGGGCTCGACCCGGTGGCGATGCGCGAACGCAACCTCATCGCCGACGACGCCTACCCCTGCGCCTCGCCCACCGGCTACCAGTTCGAGGCCCTGTCGCATCAGGCGAGCCTCGCCAAGCTCAAGGCAATGATGGACTATGACGGCTTGCGCGCGGAGCAGGCGGCGCTGCGCCAGCGGGGCATCCATCGCGGCATCGGCATCGCCAGCTTCGTCGAAATCTCCAACCCGAGCCCGGCCTTCTACGGCATCGGCGGAGCGCGCATCTCGGCCCAGGACGGCGCGATCCTCACCGTGACGCCGTCGGGCGAGGTCCGCTGCCAGATCTCCGTGACCGAGCAGGGCCAGGGCACCGAGACCATCGTCGGCCAGGTCGTCGCCGACCAGCTCGGCGTTCCGCGCGAACGGGTCCGCGTCATCACCGGCGACACCGAGACCACCCCGCACGGCGGTGCGACCTGGGCCTGTCGCGGCGCCGGCATCGGCGGCGAGACGGCGCTCCAGGCGGCCCGCAAGCTCCGCGGCAACGTGCTCGCCATCGCCGCCTCGATCCTCCAGGCGCAGGCCGGCGAACTCGACATGCGCGACGGCGTCGTCGTCGATGCAGCCTCGGGCACCGAACGCGTCAGCCTCTCCGAGGTCGCGCGCATCGCCTATTTCCGCTCCGACACGCTGCCGCGCGACCTCAGCGCCCAGCTTTCCGTCGCTCATCACCATGCCCCGCAGGGCTATCCCTTCGCCTTCACCAACGGCGTTCAGGGCTGCCATGTGGAGCTCGACGTCGAGACCGGCTTCGTCAAGATCCTGAAGCACTGGGTGGTCGAGGATTGCGGCCGCATCATCAATCCGCTGCTGGTCGACGAGCAGGTGCGCGGCGGGGTGGTGCAGGGCCTCGGCGCGGCCTTCTTCGAGGAATGCCGGTACGACGAGAACGGCCAGCTGACCAACGGCTCGCTCGCCGATTATCTGGTGCCGATGGCATGCGAGATGCCCGACATCGTGGTCGGCCATATCGAGACGCCGACCGCCGATACCGAGCTCGGCGCCAAGGGCTGCGGCGAGGCCGGCACCGCTGCGGCTTCCGCCGCCGCGCTCAACGCCGTCAATGATGCGATGAGCCCGTTCGGCGCGCGCATCGCCCAGATCCCGATGACGCCCGCCCGCCTGCTGAAGGCGCTCGGCACGATCTGACCAAGAACGAACGACAACAACGTCGAAGAACAAACCACAAGAACAACGATATGCGGAGGACACCATGACCAGCCAGGGCACTTATTCCATTACCCGGCGCAGCGCGCTCGCCGGTCTTGCCGCCGGCTCCGCCGCGCTCGCGATGCCGGCCCTCGTCCGCGCGCAGGGCGAGAGCATCCGCATCGGCTTTCCCACCCCCCTCACCGGCCCCTTCGCCGCCGAGGCCAAGGACCAGGTCAAGAGCGCCGAGCTGGCGGTAAAGCTCGTCAACGACAAAGGCGGCATCGCCGGGCGCAAGGTCGAACTGCTGGTGCGCGACGACAAGCTGAACGCCGGCGAGGCCGCGACGCGCACGCTCGAACTGATCGAGAAGGACAAGGTGCACGCGGTCGTCGGCGCGCTGTCGAGCGCGGTGCAACTGGCGGTGAACGAGGTCACCCGCGCCCGCGGCGTGATCTATGTCTCGATCAGCCAGTCGGACACGATCAACGAGGTCAAGGATTTCAGCCGCTTCACCTTCCACGAGGCCCTGAACCCGCACATGACCACGGCCGCCGTGGCGAAGCATACCTTCAAGCCGGGCTCGAAAATCGCCTATCTCGTCGCCGACTATGCCTATGGCCATGAGATGCTGCGCGGCTTCAAGCGCGCGCAGGCCGCGATCGGCGCGACCAGCGTCGGCGAGATCCTGCACCCGTTCGGCGCGGCCGATTATTCGACCTTCATGCCGCAGCTGCGCGCCATGCGGCCCGACATCCTCTGCATCTGCAATTTCGGCCGCGACCAGGCCAACGCCATCAAGCAGGCGGTCGATTTCGGCATGAACCGCCAGTCGAAGATCGTCGTTCCGGTGCTGCTGCACAACCAGCGCCTTGCCGTCGGGCCGGAGGCCTTCGAGGGCGTGGTCGGCGGCGCCAACTATTATTGGGGGCTGGAGGACACCATCCCGTCGGCAAAGGCCTTCAACGACGCCTTCAAGGCCGCCAATGGCGGCGCCTATCCGACCGACTACGGCGCCTATGGCTTCACCGGCGTCTCCTCACTGCTGCTCGCCATGGCGGCGGCCGGCGGCCCCGACACCGACAAGGTGGTCGCGGCTCTGGAGAAGCTGCAATACGACGTGGCCAAGGGACCGCAGCACTACCGAGCATGCGACCACCAGTCGGTGCAATCGGTGCTGGTGCTGGAATCAAAGAAGAAGGCGGAGATGAAGAACGAGGCCGACCTCTTCAAGATCCTGGCGATCGAACCGGCCGCAGAGAGCATTCTGCGCACCTGCTCCGAGCTCGGCTTCCCCGCCTGATCCGTCGCAACCGCGTCATGGAGGCTCCGTGATGGATGCCGAACTCATCGCGATGCAGCTTTTCTCGGGCGTCGCGCTCGGCGCGATCATGATCATGGTCGCGCTGGGCCTGTCGATCATCTTCGGCATGCTGGGCGTGGTGAACTTCGCCCATGGCGCGCTGTTCATGGTCGGGGCCTATGCCGGCCTCTGGATCGCCTCGCTCACCGGCAGCTTCTGGTGGGGATTGCTCATCGCCCCCCTCGCCGTCGGCGCCCTGGGCATGCTCATCGAACGGGTGCTGATCCGGCCGCTCTACAAGCGCTCGGTCGACGACCCGCTGCTGCTCACCTTCGGGCTCGGCTATGTGCTGGTCGAGGCGGTCCGCATCCTCTTCGGCAGCGACGGCATCCCGTTTCCGACGCCGCCGCAGTTGGCGGGCGTCGCGGATCTCGGGATCGGCTTCTTCCCCATCTATCGGCTCTTTGTCGTGGGCGTTGTCGCCCTGACCCTGCTGCTGCTCTGGCTCGGGCTGGAGAAGACCAAGTTCGGGCTGATCGTCCGGGCCGGGGCCAAGGATCCCCAGATCATGCGCGTGCTCGGCGTCGACATCGCCACGGTCTGGCTGCTGGTGTTCGGCCTCGGCGTCGCCCTGACCGCGCTCGGCGGCGTGCTCGCCGCGCCGATGCGCAACGTCAATCCCGAGATGGGCTCGCTCGTGCTGGCCGAGGCCTTCGTCGTCACGGTGATCGGCGGCATGGGCTCGCTGGTCGGCGCCGTCGTGGCCGGACTGCTGGTCGGCGTGGCGATCAGCATGACCGCCCTCTTCGCCCCCGAGATGGCGACGATCGTGATGTTCGCGCTGATGGCGCTCGTTCTGCTGGTCCGGCCCCAGGGCCTGTTCGGCAAGCCGACACGGGCATGAGGAAAACCGGATGACCGCCTCCACCTCCTCCATCGCTTCCGTCATGGCCGGGCCCGCCGGCCACCGCGGCTGGCGGGCCCGGCTCGCGGCCTGGCGCGTGCCGCTGTCCATCCTGGCGCTCTGCCTGCTGCCCTGGCTGCTGCCGTCCAACGCGCTCGCCGTCAACGTGCTGGTCTACGGACTGCTTGCCGTCGGCTACAATTTGCTGTTCGGCTATACTGGGCTGCTCTCCTTCGGCCATGCCGCCTTCTTCGGGGCCGGCGCCTATGTCACCGGCATCGCCATCGGCAGGTTCGGCGTGCCGTGGTTCGCGGCGCTCCTGCTCGGCGTGGCCGCTGGCGCTGCGCTCGCCTTCGTCATCGGCCTTTTGTCGATCCGCACGCGCGGCATCTATTTCTCGATGGTGACGCTGGCGCTGTCGCAGCTCGTCTACTACACGGCACTCCAGGCCTCGTCCTGGACCGGGGGCGAGAACGGGCTGCGCGGCTTCACGGTGGCGAAGCTCGATATTCTGGGCTGGTCGATCGACTTCCTCGATCCGATCAAGAAATACTATGTGCTGATGGTCTTCGCGGCGGCCGCGCTCTGGCTGGTCTCGCGCATCCTGAACTCGCCCTTCGGGGCGGTGATCGAGGCGATCCGCGAGAACGAGACCCGGGCACGGGCCTGCGGCTACGATGTGGAGCGCACCAAGCTGATCGCCTTCACCCTGTCTGGACTGATCTGCGCCTTGGCGGGCACGCTGTTCGCGCTGCACCTCGCCATCGTCCCGCTCGACATCCTGCACTACCAGACCTCTGGCATGATCGTGATGATGACGCTCCTCGGCGGGGCCGGCAGCTTCTTCGGCCCCTTCGTCGGCGCGCTCGCCTTCCTCCTCATGGAGGATGTGGTCTCGCTCTGGACCTCGCACTGGCAGATCGTCGTCGGCACGGTCTTCATCCTGTTCGTGCTGTTCCTGCCCAAGGGCATCTGGGGAACGCTCATCGCCTGGAGGGCCGACCGATGAACGCGCCCCTGCTCTCGGTCGAGAGCATCAGCCGGCGCTTCGGCGGCTTCATCGCGCTCGAAGGCGTGACCGCGGCCTTCGAAGCGAACAAGGTGACCGCCATCATCGGGCCGAACGGCGCGGGCAAGAGCACCTTCTTCAACGTGCTCTCCGGCGTGCTGGCGCCGTCGGCCGGCTCCATCCGCTTCAAGGGGCGCGACATCACCGGC
Source organism: Azorhizobium doebereinerae UFLA1-100 (assembly GCF_000473085.1). Lineage (GTDB taxonomy): Bacteria > Pseudomonadota > Alphaproteobacteria > Rhizobiales > Xanthobacteraceae > Azorhizobium > Azorhizobium doebereinerae. The sequence goes on along the minus strand of NZ_AXBA01000011.1, from coordinate 51,710 downwards.
ACGCCGCAGCACCGCTTCGCGCATCTCGGCATCGCGCGCTCCTACCAGATCACCAACATCTTCCCGGAGCTCTCGGTCCACGAGAACGTGCGGGTCGCGGCGCAGGCGTTCCGTGCGCGCTATGACATCTGGCGCAACCGCGCCGTGATGACCGAACTCGACGACAGAGCCGATGCCGCGCTGGCCGCCGTGGGCCTCGGCGGGCGCCGCGACGGCACGGCGAAATTCCTCGCCCATGGCCAGCAGCGCGCGCTGGAGATCGCCATCGCGCTGGTCGCGGATCCCGAGCTTCTGCTGCTCGACGAACCGACCGCCGGCATGGGACCGGAGGAGACCAAGGAGATGGTCGCCCTGCTCGAACGGCTCGCGGCCGAGCGCACCATCCTGCTGGTCGAGCACAAGATGAAGATGATCCTCGGCCTCAGCGACCGCATCCTCGTGCTGCATCACGGCCGGCTGATCGCCGATGGCAGCCCGCAGCACATCCAGACGGACCCCGAGGTCCGCCGCGTCTATCTGGGACAGAATGATGGCTATGCTTGAGATCGAGGGGCTGAACGCCTGGTATGGCGCGAGCCATGTCCTGCACGGCATCTCGCTTGAGGTGGAACCCGGCGAGATCGTCGCGCTGGTCGGCCGCAACGGGGCGGGAAAGACATCGACCATCCGCTCCGTCATGGGCTTGATGCCGAAGGCCACGGGCGCGGTGCGGCTCGCCGGTGTGGACCTCCTGCCGCTGCCGGCCCATGCCCGCTTCAAGCTCGGCCTCGCCTACGTGCCGGAGGAGCGGCGGATCGTGCCCGGGCTTTCCGTGCGCGAGAACCTCCAGCTCGGCCTCGTCGCCACCGACGGCACGATCGACGAGCGTCGGGCGATCGACGAGATCGCGGAGAGCTTTCCGCGGCTGAAGGAGCGGCTTGACCAGCAGGGCGTCACCATGTCCGGCGGCGAGCAGCAGATGCTCGCCATCGCCCGCGCCATGATCGCCAAGCCGAAGATGATCCTGCTCGACGAACCCTCGGAGGGCATCATGCCGGTCCTGGTCGAGGAGATGGGCGCGCTCTTCCGGCGCCTGCGCGACCAGGGGGTGACGCTGCTGCTGGTGGAACAGAACGTCGAATGGGCGCTGAGGCTCGCCGACCGCGCCGTGATCATCGACCAGGGCGAGGTCGTGCATCGCAGCACGGCCGCCGCGCTGCTCGCCGACAAGGCCATCCAGGAACGCTATTGCGCCGTCTGAACGGCGCCCGGAGACACGTATGGACATCACCGGCGAACACCGCATCGCGGCCCCGCGCGACATGGTCTGGCAGGCGCTCTTCGACCCGGAGACGCTGAAGGCCTGCATCCCCGGCTGCAAGGAGCTGGAGCAGACCTCGCCGACGAGCTTCGCCGCCAAGGTCCAGCTCAAGGTCGGCCCGGTCTCGGCGACCTTTGCCGGCACGGTGGAATTGCAGGATATCGACGCACCCAACGGCTGCCGCATCCTCGGCCAGGGCAATGGCGGCATCGCCGGCTTCGCCAAGGGCGGCTCCGACGTGCGGCTCGTCGCCGACGGGGACGAGACCGTGCTGAGCTACGACGCCAAGGCCGAGATCGGCGGCAAGCTTGCCGCGCTCGGCAGCCGCCTCGTCCAGGCGACCTCGCGCAAGCTCGCCGATCAGTTCTTCACCGCCTTCACCGAGCGGCTGAAGGGGTAGACCCACCGCCCCCGCGCGCGAGCCGGCAGCCCCGTGCCGAGCCGCGCGACGATGCCCCGCCAGGCAAGGAGCGACCAAGCTCCGGCCGGCGGTCCGGCGTCTGGCCCGCGCCGGCGGGACAAACTGTCCACCCGGACCGACTTCGCTTCCTCCGGACTGGACATTCTGTCCGGGCCAGAGGTTCCCGGACGCCTCTGCCGCCTTGCTCCTCAAGCGCTCTCCCTCATGGCCCCGTCCTTGCTTGGCCCATCGCGCCCGCGCCCAAAGGCCCGGAGCCAAACAAGAATTTTTGGTCAGGGAGACATCATGTCCGTTGCAACCTACCCGCGACCCTCCGCGCCATTCCTGAGCCGGGAACGCACGGTCGCCGAAGCCCACTTCAATCGCTGGCTCGTTCCCCCCGCGGCCCTCGCCATCCACCTGTGCATCGGGATGGCCTACGGCTTCAGCGTCTTCTGGCTGCCGCTGTCTCGCGCCGTCGGCGTCAGCCAGCCGATCGCCTGTCCTTCGGACATGACGTTCCTCGCCCGCATCGTGGCCACCACCTGCGACTGGCAGATCAGCATGCTGGGCTGGACCTACACGCTGTTCTTTGTCCTGCTGGGCTGTTCGGCCGCGCTGTTCGGCGGCTGGCTGGAACATGCCGGGCCGCGCAAGGCCGGACTGGTCTCGGCCGTGTGCTGGTGCGGTGGCCTCGTCATCTCGGCCGCCGGCATCTCCCTGCACCAGATCTGGATGCTGTGGCTCGGGTCCGGCGTGCTCGGCGGCATCGGCCTCGGGCTCGGATACATCTCACCGGTCTCGACGCTCATCAAATGGTTTCCGGATCGGCGCGGCATGGCCACCGGCATGGCCATCATGGGCTTCGGCGGAGGGGCGATGATCGGCGCGCCGCTGGCCGACCTCCTCATGCGCGCCTTCGCCACCCCGACCTCGGTGGGCGTGTGGCAGACCTTCCTGGTGCTGGCGGCCATCTATTTCGTCTTCATGGTGTGCGGCGCGCTCGGCTACCGGGTTCCCGCCGAAGGGTGGAAGCCGGCGGGCTGGAGCGGGATTTCCATCTCCACGCGCAAGCTCGTCACCAAGCATGACGTCAGCCTGGAAGCCGCATGGCGCACCCCTCAGTTCTGGCTGCTCTGGGCCGCCCTCTGCCTCAACGTCTCGGCGGGCATCGGCGTTATCGGCATGGCCTCGCCCATGCTCCAGGAGGTGTTCGGCGGGCGCCTCATCGGCCTTGATCTCCCCTTCAGCGCACTGAGCGTTCAGCAAAAGGGACAGATCGCGGCCATCGCGGCCGGCTTCACCGGGCTGCTCAGCCTGTGCAACATCGGCGGGCGGCTGGCCTGGGCCTCCTTCTCCGACCGCATCGGCCGCAAGGCGACGTTCTTCACGTTCTTCGCCGTGGGCTTCGCGCTCTATGCGCTGGTGCCCTGGGCGGCAAATCTGGGCGGCCCCCTGCTGTTCGTGCTGATCCTGTGCGTGGTGGTCTCTATGTATGGCGGCGGCTTTGCCACCATCCCCGCCTATCTCGCGGACCTGTTCGGCACCGGCATGGTGGGCGCCATCCATGGCCGCATCCTCACCGCATGGGCCGCCGCGGGCATTCTCGGGCCCGTGCTCATCAACTACCTGCGGGAATACCAGATCGCCTCCGGCATCCCGCAGTCGCAGGCCTACAATCAGACCATGTACATCCTGGCAGGCCTGCTGGTGCTCGGCTTCATCTGCAACCTGCTCGTGCGCCCGGTGGCCGAGCGCCACTACATGCCAGCCCGCAAACCCGCCGCCCCGGTCACTCCGCGTGCCGCCGTCATCGGCGAGACGCCGGTGTCCAGAACGCCCGCAGCATCCGAACGACTGAGCGTGCTGGCCATCCTGGCCTGGGCGGCCGTGGGCCTGCCGCTCGCCTGGGGTGTTTGGATCACCATTCAGAAAGCCCTGATCCTGCTGCATTGACGGCACCGGGGACGGGCATGAGGCCCGTCCCCGGTTTCCTGTCCATCCGGATTTGGCTTAACGTCCCGGACAAGACCAGGCTCGGGGAACGGGCCATGGAAACGCCGGATCGCAGAATGCACGGATCAGAAGGCGCGTCCCGGGCCAAGCCCGGCGACAGCAGCCATGACACTCAACTGCTCGCAAACGCCTCCATCCTGGTGGTGGACGACGAGGCGGGCATGCGCAACTTCATGTGCCGGCTCCTCGCCTCCCGCTGCAAGCACGTGGCCGAGGCGGAATCAGCCGACATGGCCGCGCGCCTGCTCGAAACCGAGCCCTTCGACCTGCTGCTGCTCGACAACATCATGGAAGGCAAGCACGGCCTCGACTGGCTCCAGGACCTGCGGGCCTCCGGCTATTTCGGCGAGGTCATCCTGATTTCCGCCTTCGCGGATCTCGACACCGTCATCCAGGCCATGCGCGAGGGCGCGGCGGACTTCATCCTAAAGCCCTTCCGGGCGAACCAGATGCTGAACGCCGTCACCCGCTGCCTCGACCGGGCGCGCTTGCGACGCGAGAATTTTCTGCTGAGGCGCCAGCTCCATATCCTGCCCGAGGCCGGCGCCTCGCAGATCGGCCAGCTGATCGGCCGCTCCCGCGCCCTGTCCCTGGTCCGCGACATGGTGGAGCGGCTGGCGCCCCTGCCGACCACCGTGCTCCTCACCGGCGAATCGGGTACCGGCAAGGAAGTCACCGCCCGGGCCCTGCACATGCGCTCGCCACGCGCCGACAAGCCCTTCGTTCCGGTGAACTGTGCCGCCATCCCGGCCGAGATGATCGAAAGCGAACTGTTCGGCCATCTGAAGGGCGCCTTCACCGGCGCGGCCACCTCGCGCGAGGGGCTGTTCTTCTACGCCCAGGGCGGAACCCTGTTTCTCGACGAGGTGGGAGAGCTGCCGCTCCCGCTTCAGGCCAAGCTGCTCCGTGTGCTGGAAGACAAGCGCGTCCGCCCCGTGGGCAGCGAGCGGGAGGTGCCGGTGGACGTGCGCATCATCGCCGCCACCAACAGCGACCTGGAACAGGCGGCGGCGAGCGGGCAGATGCGGCGCGACCTGCTCTACCGGCTGAACGTGGTGAACATCCACCTGCCGCCGCTGCGCGAGCGCACGGCGGACATCGCGCCGCTGGCCCGCCACTTCATCAGCGAGATTTCCCAGCAGCTCGGCGTCGCGCCAATGGCTCTGGAAGACGCGCGGATCGCCGAGCTGGAGCGCTACGAATGGCCCGGCAACATCCGCGAGCTGCGCAACCTGATCGAGCGCACTATCATCCTGGGAGATCGGCCGCACTCATCCACCCCTCCGGCATTCGCCGCCAGCACCGCCGTGGGCGAAACGCTTGAGGAGGTGGAGCGCGCCCACATGCTGCACATCCTGCACAGTGTCGGAGGAAACCGCGCGGAGGCCGCGCGACGACTGGGCGTGTCGCGCAAGACCCTCGACCGGAAATGCGCAGCCTGGAATGTCTGATCCCGTGACGCCCGCACCGGCGCCGCCCCGGCGCTGGCGTTATTCGGTGCGCTACCGTCTCCTCGCCATCGCCCTCCTCCCGACCGTGATCATCCTGCCTGCGCTGCTGATCCTGGCCGTGATGGGATGGAGCGTGATGTTCGACCGGCTGCTCACCGCCAAGGTCAGCGGCGACCTCACCATCGCCCGCCAGTATCTCAACCGCCTGATGGAGCACAGCGACGAGGCGCTGCACGCGGTGGGCGATTCCGCCGCCTTCGCCGATCTGCTGACATCCGCGGCGCCGCAGCCGATCGATGCCTTCCTAGCCCAGCGCCGCACGAGCCTGGCCCTGGATTATCTTTACGTGGTCGCCCCCGATGGCGCCGTCCTGGCGTCCACGCCGCCGCAGCACCGCGTCCTCGACTGGAAGAAATGGCCGGTGATCGCCCGGGCGATGGCCGGCATGTCGGAAACCGCGATCGACGTGCTGGATGCCGCCGACCTCCGACACCTGTCCGGCGACCTCGCCCTCCAGGCCGTCATACCCATCGTCGCGACGCCGGGCGCGATGCCCGCGGCGCGGCAGGAAGAGACCCGCGGCATGGTGATCCAGTCCGCGGTACCCGTGCGCCTGCCGGACGGCAGCCATGGCGCGCTCGTCGGCGGCATGCTGCTCAACAGGAACCTCGCCTTCATCGATACGATCAACGATCTGGTCTATCAGGCCTCCAGCCTGCCGGCGGGCAGCTCCGGCACGGCGACCCTGTTTCTCGACGATGTCCGCATCAGCACCAACGTGCGGCTGTTCGCGGGCGACCGGGCGCTCGGCACGCGCGTTTCCGAGGCGGTGCGCCATTCGGTGCTGGAGGAAGGCCGGGTGTGGCTCGACCGCGCCTTCGTGGTCGACGACTGGTACATCTCGGCCTACGAGCCGATCCTCGACAGCCATGGCCGCCGCATCGGCATGCTCTACGTCGGCTTTCTCGACCGGCCGTTCCAGACCGCCAAGCTCGGCATGCTGGCGGCCATCGCCGTCCCCTTCCTGCTGGTGCTGCTGGCCGCCCTGCCCTTCCTGCTGCGGTGGGCGCAGGGCATCTTCCGGCCGCTGGAGCAGATGGACAGCACGATCACGCGGGTGGAGGCCGGCGAGCTCGACGCCCGGACCGGCCCCGTCGGAACCACCGACGAGATCGGCCGCCTCGCGCACCATCTCGATGCCCTGCTCGACCGGATCGAGGTCCGCGACCGCGAGCTGCGCGCCTGGGCGAACGAACTCGATGCGCGGGTGGCGGGACGCACCAGCGAACTGGAGGCCGCCAACCGCCGGCTGGAGGCGGCACAGGCGCAACTCGTCATGTCCGAGAAGCTTGCCGCCATCGGCGAGATCACCGCCGGCGTTGCGCATGAGATCAACAACCCGATCGCCGTCATCCAGGGAAATCTCGATGTCGCCCGTGAGGTTCTCGGATCGCAGGCGGTTCCCGTCAGAACGGAGTTCCGGCTGATCGACGAGCAGGTCCAGCGCATTACCCTGCTGGTGGACAAGCTCCTGCAGTTCGCCCGCCCGGTCCAGCCGCTGGTGGACGAGGACTTCCTCGCGCCCGGCGACGTGGTTTCCGACTGCCTGCTCTTCGTCCGCCATCTGCTTGATCGCGCGGACATCACGGTCATTCGCCACGACACTGCGACGCGCGGCGTCCATATCAACAGGGCGGAGCTTCAGCAGGTGATCGTCAACCTGCTGATGAATGCCCTCCACGCCATGCCGGAGGGCGGCACGCTCACCATCGCGACGCGCGACGAGCCGCGGCGGGGCGAGGAAGGCGTCAACATCAGCGTGAGCGACACCGGCGTCGGCATCCCTGCCGGCCATCGCGAGCGGATCTTCGACGCCTTCTTCACCACGAAGGCCAGCAAGGGCACGGGGCTCGGCCTGTCCATCAGCTATGCGCTGGTGATGCGCTACGCGGGCCTGATGGATGTGGAGAGCGAGGAAGGCAAGGGCTCGACCTTCTCCGTATGGCTCCCTGCACGGCCCCTCGCCCCCGATGGACGATCCAGCCTGCGCGCCTGAAAATGCCAGAGCCTAGCCGGCATGGCGGAGCGAATACAGGAGCGCCGGGTAGCGCGCGAAGACCTGGGTGATGCGCGCCGCGGACATCTGCAATTCGGCCAGGCGTTCGGCGACGAGACGGTCGGCGCTGAGCTTTCCGGAATAGCCGGAACTGTTGACGGCAGCGACCACCCGCCCGGTGTGATCCTTTACGGGAACGGCGAGCGAGGTGACCCCATAGTCCAGTTGATCCACGACCACCGCATAGCCGAGCTGGCGGACTTCGGCGAGGATCTGGCGCAGCTTTCCGATATCGGTCTCGGTATGCTCGGTGAGCTTGGCGGGGCGGAGTTGGGCGAGATACATCTCGATGGCTTCCGGCGGCATCCGCGAGAGCATCACGCGCCCCATGGAGGTGGCATAGCCCGGATAGGTCGCGCCGATGGTCGCCGCCGGCCGGGACGCGCGCTGCTCCGAACAATGAGCCACGTAGAGGATGTTGGGCCCGTCGAGAATGCTGACGGAGGAGGCGTCGCCGAACTGGGCGACGAGCCGCCGCAACTCCGGCATCAGCGCCTCTTCCACATGGGCGGCGCGCAGATAGGACGCGCCGAGGGCGAGAACGCGTGCGGCCAGCACATAGCGCTTGTTGTGATGACGCACATAGCCCAGCGCGGCCAAGGTGTGGAGGCTGCGCCGGGCGGTCGCGGGGCTCATGCCCGTGCGCCGCGCGATCTCGGTCAGCGACATCTCCGAATGCCCCGCATCGAAGGTCTCCAGAACGGCGAGACCACGCGCAAGGGCCTCCACGAATTCCGTGCCGCCACGGTCGGGCACAGGCTCGTCCGCGGCCTTGGCGCTGGGGGCCGGCATCTCAGAAATGAGTGTCACTCCGCCGTTGCGGGATGCTAGGCATCCTTCCGGTTACCGAACACGTGGCGAATATTCGTCTAACGAAAATATATTCGATGTAGGGACAGAATTGCCGTCTCTGTCAAGCTGGCCGGCATGTTGCGGTGCGCCATGCCGCAGACTTTAAACTGCACTTCTTCTCTTGACATGCCCACCGCCTCACCGCACGCTTATGGCGAATAAAAATTCGCTCAGCGAAAATAATAAAGCCCGTACCGTTCAGGGCGGAGCTTGCCGGAGAAAACGCCATGCGCCCGAACACCGTCGTGGTGGAGATTGCGCCGCCGTGTGCCGCGCCCGCGGCCGCGCATTGTGCCGCCGCGCCGGGCTTCAGGCGCGCCGGATCCACCATGTCGGCGGACCCGGCCCACCTGGGAGAACAACCTTGAAGATCGGTGCTGAAACCTCGCCCACCACGGGCATCTCGGGATCCAATCCCGATACCATCCTCGTCCGCGGCCATGACCTGGTGAACGACCTGATCGGCCGCATCACCTTCACCGACCACACCTGGCTGCTCGTCGCCGGCACCCTGCCCACCGATGCGCAACGCGCCATGCTGGACGCGACCCTGGTCGCCATCGCCGAGCACGGCCTCGTGCCCAGCGTGCAGGCGGCGCGCATGACATTGGCCTCTGCGCCCGAAGCCTTGCAGGGGGCGGTGGCCGCCGGCCTTTTGGGATGCGGCTCCGTCATTCTCGGCGCCTCCGCCGATGCCGGCGCTTTGTTCGCGGAAATCCTCGCCGAGCAGGACGCCACCGGCGCTTCGCTGGACGCGGCCATCGCCAAGATCGTGCGCGGCTATCGCGCCGCCAAGCGCGCCATCCCCGGCTACGGCCACCCCCTGCACAAGGGGGCCGATCCCCGCGCCGCGCGCCTTTTGGCCATCGCCCGCGAGCTCGGCCTGCACGGGCGCCATTGCGAGGTGGCGCTGGCGGTGGAGCGGCTGCTGCCGGAGCTCATCAACCGGCCACTGGTGATGAACGTATCCAGCGCCATCCCCTGCGTGCTGCTGGATGCGGACTACCCGCTGCTCGCCCTGCGCGGGGTGCCGCTGCTGGCGCGCGCCGCCGGCCTGATCGGCCATCTGCTGGAGGAGCAGGTCCACCCCATCGGCTTCCTGATGTCCCATGCCGCCTCGTCGGCCATCACCTATGACGGTCCCGCCCCTGACGGTTTCGTCGCCAACGAGAATTGAGGAATTCGGGATGTTCGGCGTTCTCAACGACGTGCGCATCGTGGAACAGGGCACCTTCATCACCGGCCCCTGCGCCGGCATGATGCTGGCGGACCTCGGTGCCGATGTCATCAAGGTGGAAAGCGCCGGCAACGGCGATCCCTACCGCAGCTTCAAGACCGGCTTCTACAGCGCCCATTTCCAGGCCTACAACCGCAACAAGCGCAGCATCTGCCTGGACATGAAGGCCGAGGCCGACAAGGAGGTCTTCTACGACCTCATCCGCAATGCCGACGTCTACATCCAGAACTTCCGCCCCGGCGCAGCGGGACGCATCGGGGCGGACGCCGAGACGCTGCACGCCATCAATCCGCGTCTCGTCTATTGTTCCATCAGCGGGTTCGGCCAGGACGGGCCTTATGCCAAGCGGCCGGTCTACGATTCCGTCGCGCAGGCGGTGAGCGGCTTCCTGGGCGTCGCCATCGATCCCGAGCAGCCGCGCTTCATCGGGCCGGCGCTGGCGGATGCCATCACCGGCATCTATGCGGCGCTGGGCATTGCCGGGGCTCTGGTCGAACGAGGGCGCACCGGCAAGGGGCGGCTGGTGGAAATCTCCATGCTCGAAGCCATGATGCATTTCGCGGTGGAGCCCTTCATGGGCTATTTCGCGCTCGGCGAGCAGCCCACCGGCATCGACCGGCCGCGCCTCGCGCAGGCCTATATCGTGCGCTGCAAGGATGGGAAGCTGTTCGCCTTCCACCTCTCCTCCCTCGACAAGTTCTGGGACGCGCTGGTGGAGGCCACCGGCGCGACGCAGCTCGCCGCCGACCTGCGCTTCTCCGTCCGCCTGAAGCGCATCGACAATTATCTGGAACTGTCGGACGAACTGAACGCCATCTTCGCGCAGCGCGACCGCGCGGAGTGGGTGGAGCGCTTCGCGGCGTTCGATGTGCCCTATGCGCCCATCAATTCCATTCCGGACGTGGTCGAAGACCCGCAGGTGAACCATCTCGGCGTGATCGTCCCGGTGAACGAACGCACGGAAGGTGCCTCTTTCTCGGTGCGCCCCGCCTTCAGCTTCGACCATCAGCGCGCCCATGCGGTGAAGGCGGCGCCGACGGTGGACGAGGATGGCGCCCGGATCCGCCGCGCCTTGGGGGGCGACCGGCACAATTGGCCCGCGCGGGGCGTGGCCGCGATACTGGAACAGACGGCCTGACCACAAGAACAGCCAAGCAAGAACGCATCGGGGAGGAAATTATGGCGACTCTGGCGGCCGTACTGGCCACCACCCATCACCCCTTCTACCTGAAGGCGACCACCGCCCCCGTGGAGGAGCAGATCCCCCAGGCGGCGGAATGGAAGCGCAAGGTGGAAGCCTACCGCGAGACCCTCACGCGCGCCGCCCCCGACATCCTGGTAATGGTCGGCGCGGACCACTTTCATCAATTCTTCCTGGACAATTACCCCACCTTCCTCATTGGCAAGGCGCCCCGCTACGACGCCACCTTCTACAATGAGGAGCGCGAGTTCGGCCTGCCGAAATACGTGCTGGAAGGGCACGAGGATCTCTCGCGCTTCATGCACCAGGGGCTTCTGGATCGGGGCTTCGATTTCTCCTTCAGCCACGAGCTGAAGATCGACCATTCCATCATCTGCCCGATCATCACCACCCGCCCGCAGGCGGACTTGCCGGTGGTGCCCATCTACACCAACATCTTCGCGCCGCCGCTGCCATCGCCCCGGCGCTTCTGGGACCTCGGGCGGGCGATCCGCGAAGTCATCGACGCCTATCCCTCCGACCAGCGCATCGCCGCCGTGGGCTCGGGCCATCTGTCGCTGGAGCTTGGCGGGCCGCGCCAGTTCGGCGAGCACGGCCCGGACCCGGAGTTCGACCTCCAGGCCATCGAATGGCTCTCCACCGGCAACATCGAGGCGATCCTGGAGAACGTGACCCATGAGAGCATGACCAAGGCGGGCAACGCCACCCACGGCTTCATGGACCTCATCCTGATGATGGGCATCGCCGGGCCGCAGAAGGCCGCCTATGTGGACAGCCTCGACCTCTACCACACCCGTGAAGCCTATCTGACCTGGTATCCGGAGGAGGGACGCGCATGAGCAAGTATTATGTGAACAAGTTCCTCTACACCGTGGATGGAAATCCGAACTACCTCCAGCGCTACAAGGAGGACCCACGGTCCTTCGTGACCACCTGGGAACAGTCCATAGGCCCCCGCCTCAATGAGACCGAGCGGACCTCCGTCACCGGCTTCACCGAGGCTGAGCGCGAAGCGCTCATCGCGCACGACTATGTGGCGCTGTTCGAAATGGGCGCCCATTTCTTCCTGTCACTGACCATCTTCATCGCCTTGTACGACGAAGACTACATGCACCGGAGCGGTCCCCTCGCCTTCCAGCGGGAGTTCGCCGCCAGACTCCAGCATTGGAACGGCAAGGATTATCCCTCGGTCGCGCTCTGACCAGCGGCGCGACCGGCGGCAATGGCGCGGGAACAGCGCCTCGTTGACATGGATTGGGGAGGACATCATGACCATTTCCCGCAGGCGCCTCGGCAAACTCGCCGCCGCCACCGGCCTCGCCTTGGCCGCGCCCGCCGTGTGGACCACGGGACGCGCGCAGAACCGGCCGATCCGCATCGGCGCCAGCTTTTCCATGACCGGCCCCTTGTCCTCCACCAAGGCGGGGCTCGTCGGCCTCCAGCTCTGGCGCGATGACGTGAACGCCGCCGGTGGCCTGCTGGGCCGCCAGGTGGAGCTGGTCACCTATGACGACCAGAGCACTGTGGCGCAGATCCCCAGCATCTATTCGAAGCTGGTGGACATCGACAAGGTGGACATCCTCGTCTCGCCTTATGGCGCGGTGCTGTCTGCCCCGGTGATGCCCTTCATCAAGCAGCGCGGCCGCTTCATGGCCGGCATGTTCGCCCTCGCCGGCAATGACGGGGTGAAGAGCGACCGCTATTTCCACAGCGCCCCCTGGGGGCCGGACGCCAAGGTGAACTGGGCGCGCGGCTTCTTCGAGGTGGGCAAGGCGGCGGGGTGCAAGCGCATCGCGGTGCTGAACGCCGACGTGGAGTTCGCCAAGGTCTCTGCCGCCGGCGGCAAGACGGCGGCGAAGGAACTGGGGCAGGAGGTGGTGTTCGAGCAGAGCTATCCGCCCAACACCTCCGACTTTTCCGCCATCCTGCGGAACCTGCGCGGCGCCACGCCGGACGCGGTGTTCGTCTGCTCTTATCCGCCAGACAGCAGCGCGCTGATCCGCGGCCTGTCGGAAGTGGGCATCGGCGACAGTGTCAAGCTGTTCGGCGGCGCCATGGTGGGCCCGCAATATGCGGCGACCCTCCAGGCGCTGGGCTCTTCGCTCAACGGCATCGTCAACTTCAACCTGTTCGTGCCGGAGCCCACCATGGTCACCCCGGCGGTGACCAGCTTCCTCGACCGCTACACCGCCATCGCCGTGCCGGAGAAGCTCGACGCGCTCGGCTATTACATCCCGCCCTTCTATTATGTGGCGGGTCAGCTGATCGCCGCCGCGGTGACGGCCACCGGCTCCACCGAAAGCGCGGCCATGGCGACCTGGCTGCATGCCAATCCGGTCAAGACCCTGGTCGGAACCGCCACCTTCAACGAACTGGGGGACTGGACCGAGCGGCGGGTGCTGATGACGCAGTTCCAGGGCATCAAGGGCAATGACATCGAGCAGTTCCGACAGGCGGGACGGCAGGTGATCCTCGATCCGCCGGCGCTGAAGTCGGGCGAGCTGGCGCAGCCGTTCCTCAAAGCGCGCGGCGCGTGATCGCCCTCCGCGCGCCGGCGGCGGTCGCCGCCGGTACGCCTCCACCCCGCCGGAGCGCCGACCATGTTTCTTGACCAGTTCGTCAACGCCATCGGCACCGGCGTGATGCTCGGCAGCATCTATGCCGCGCTGGCGCTCGGCCTCGCCGTGACGTTCGGCCTGCTGCATATCCCGAACATCGCCCATCCCGCCTTCGTGGTGGCCGGCGCCTATGTGGTGGCCGTGGGCAATTCCTGTGGCTTCGATCCGCTGCTGGTGGCGCTGGTCGCCCTCGTGCCCTTCTATGTGGCCGGCCTTGGCTTCTACGAATTCTATGCTCGCCTGTTCGAGCGGCGCGGCGCCGCCGACACCATGAATGCCCTCACCTTGTTCTTCGGCGTCTCGCTCGTGGTGGAGACGGCGCTGCTCATCAAGTTCGGCACCAACCAGCAATCGGTCAGCGTCGCCTATGTGGGCCAGAGCCTGACCATCGGCCTCCTGTCCCTGCCCTACCGGCTGCTGGTGCCGGCGCTGCTGGCGCCGGTCATGATCCTCCTGCTCTGGCTCTACCTGCGCTTTACCCACGCGGGCATCGCCATCCGCGCGGTGGCCCATGACGAGCGCGCTCTGTCGGTGAGCGGCATCGACCCGCGCTGGATCAAGCGCCACGCCTTCGGCATCGCCGCGGCCACCGCCGTCGTCGCCGGCGCCGCGCTCATCATCATCGGCCCCGTGGACCCGTTCGGCGGGCGGCTGATGATCGGCCGCACATTTGCGGTGGTGGTGCTGGCGGGCATGGGCTCACTGCCCGGCACCATCGCCGCCGGCATCCTCATCGGCGTGTCGGAATCCATGGTCTCCGCTTTCGCTAGCCCGTCCTGGGCACCGGCGGTCGCCTTCTCCATCCTGCTCGCCACCCTGGCGCTGCGCCCCGAGGGCCTGTTCGGAGCGCACCGATGACCGCGAAGACCTCCCTGATGACCGCCGCTCCCCCGCCCGCCGCCGCGCGGGCACCGGAGGCCCGCACCCTGGTGTTCTGCGCCTGCGCTCTCGCAGTGCTCGCCCTGGGCGCCGTCCTGACGCAGACCATCGCCAACCCCTACGTGTTCTTCGCCGCCTTCATCATCGTGCAGCAGGTGGCCCTCGCCACGGGCTGGAACGTGCTGGGCGGCTATGCCGGCTACATCAATTTCGGCGCCACCGCCTTCTATGGCGCCGGCGCCTATACAGGGGCCTTCCTGCTGAAGGCATATGGCGCCTCCATCTTCCTCTGCCTGCCGGCGGCGGCGCTGGTGGGCGGCGGGCTCGGCCTGCTCATGGGTTACATGACGCTGCGCGTGCAGGGCGTCTATTTCGCCATCGCCACCATCGCGCTGGTGGTGATGATGCACACGCTGGTGCTGAACATCGATTATCTCGGCGGGGCCAGTGGCCTTGCCCTGATGCCGCCCGAGCCGCCCGCCTGGACCGGCGGGCAGGTGCAGTTCGTGTTCCTGGTAATGCTGGGCATCGCCGTGCTGGCGGTGGCCTGCGCCCGCTGGATCGAGATCTCCTGGGTGGGCCGGGGCTTCCGCGCGCTGCGGGCTTCCGAGGAGGCCGCCGAGTGCGCGGGCGTGCCCACGTTCAGGCTCAAGCTCTCCGCCTGCGCCATATCGGGCGCGATCCTGGCCATGACCGGCGCGCCGCTGGTCTTCTATGCCTCCTTCATCGAGCCGGAGACGGTGTTCGGCCTTGCCCTCGCCCTCAACGCCATCGCCATGCCGCTGATCGGGGGCAAAAAATCCTGGCCGGGGCCGATCATCGGGGCCGTGCTGCTGGGCTCGGTGCAGCAGGCCGCCACCATCACCATTTCCTCGGAACTCAACATTCTGCTGGTCGGCGTCGTCCTCATCGGCTTCGTCGCCGCCGCGCCGGACGGCATCCTCGGCCTCGTCGACACGCTGAGAAAGGGCCGGCAGTGAGCGATCCCATCCTCTTGGTCGAGAATGTTGAGAAGAGCTTCGGGGCGCTGAGGGCGCTCGGCCCCATCTCGGTTTCACTCAAAGCCGGCGAGCGGCTCGGAGTGATCGGGCCCAATGGGTCGGGCAAGACGACCCTCATCAACTGCCTCACCGGCACCCTCACGCCGAGCGCGGGCGAGGTCTGGTTCCTCGGCCGCAAGGTCACCGACCTTGCACCGCACCGGCGTGCCCGCATGGGGCTGGCGCGCAGCTTCCAGATCCCCAAGCCATTCACCGGCATGAGCGTGCTGGAGAACCTCCTGGTGCCCCTCGATCATCTCCATGATGTGGCCGATCCGCGCGCCCGCGCTATGGAGGTTCTGGCCTCCGTGGGCCTTGCCGGGCGCGCCGGCCATGAGGCCGGCGGCCTCACCCAACTCGAACTGCGCAAGCTGGAGCTGGCGCGGGCGCTGGCGGGGCGGCCCAAAGTGCTGATCGCGGACGAGGCCATGGCGGGCCTGTCGGACCGCGAGATCGACGACGTGCTCGCCATCCTCGAACGCCTCAACGAGAGCGGCGTCGCCGTCATCATGATCGAGCACATCATGCATGCGGTGATGCGCTTCTCCCACCGCATCATCTGCCTGGAGACCGGTCGGCTCATCGCCGACGGCCTGCCGGATGCCATCGCCAATGATCCGCTCGTTCAGAAGGTCTATTTCGGTGAACAGGCTCGTCATTGAAAACCTCAGCGCCGGCTATGGCGCGGTGGCCGTGCTGCACGACGTCTCGCTGGAGCTGAACGAAAGCGAGTTCGTGGCGCTGCTGGGCACCAACGGCAATGGCAAGAGCACTTTGCTCCACGCCATCCTCGGCTTCGTCAAACCCACGCGCGGGCGCATTCTGCTGGAGTGGGACGGCCGCACCGTCGATCTCACGAAGCTGCCGCCCCACCGCATCGTCAACGAGGGCATCGCCCTGGTGCCGGAGGGCCGCCGGCTGGTGCCCAACCTCACGGTGGAGGAGAACCTCGTGCTCGCGGGCAGTTGCCCGCGCGCCCGCAACGACCTCGCGCGCAATCTTGCATTCTGCTACGCGACCTTCCCCCTGCTGCGGGAGCGCAGGACCCAGCGGGCCTCCACCATGAGCGGAGGGCAGCAGCAGCTCCTCGCCATCGCCCGCGCGCTGATGACCTCGCCGCGCCTCGTCGTCATCGACGAGCCCTCGGTGGGCCTCGCGCCCATCGTCGTGGCCCAGGTGTTCGAGGCCGTGCGCGCGCTCCAGGCCGAGCAGAACCTCACCATCCTCATGGCGGAGCAGAGCTTCTTCCAGGCGGTGGACCTTGCCGCCCGCGCCTATGTGCTGTCCCATGGCCGCATCATCCGCACCATCGACCGCAGCGCCGGCAGCATCGACCCGGAGGACCTGCGCCGGGCGATGATGGGTCTGGAAGCGGCCTGACACCGGTGGACGGCGCGCTATCGTGATCGCATCGGCGCTGTACGGCGGCGCCCGGACATGCAGTCTTGGGCCTCCTTCCCCTTCAGAGACGAGATCACCCCCATGGCTGCACTGCGCATCGCCATCCTGGACGACTACCAGAACGTCGCCCTGAAGATGGCCGACTGGAAACGGCTCGGCCCCGATGCCCAAATCACCGTGTTCGACCAGCATCTGCCGACCCTGGACGCGCAGGCAGAGGCCTTGGCTCCGTTCGACGTCCTGTGCCTGATGCGCGAGCGCATGCCGGTTCGGGCGGAGTTGCTGGAGAGGCTGCCGAACCTGAAGCTGATGGTGGTGACGGGTGTGCGCACTCGCTCCATCGACTTCGCGGCTGCCGAGGCGCGCGGCGTCGTCATCTGCCACACGCGCGGCGGGGATTCCAGCTTTGCCACCCCGGAGCTGGCCTGGGGGCTCATCCTCGCCTGCGCCCGTCACATCCCGCAGGAACACCGCAACGTTCGAGACGGCGGATGGCAGCGCACGCTGGGAACGACGCTGGAAGGCCGCACGCTCGGCCTGGTGGGCTTGGGCAAGATGGGCGCGCGCATGGCTTCCATCGCCCGGGCCTTCGGCATGCCGGTGATCGCCTGGAGCCAGAACCTCACCGCCGACCGCGCCGCTGCCGCAGGCGCCGAACTGGTGGCGAAGGAGGAACTGTTCGATCGCGCCGACGTGGTGACCATCCACCTGGTACTGAGCGACCGGACACGAGGCGTGGTGAGCGCTCCCGAACTGGCGCGGCTGGAGCCCGGCTCGATCCTCGTGAACACGTCCCGTGGCCCGCTGGTGGACGAGGCGGCATTGATCGCCCGCCTGGATGCCGGCGGCCTGCGCGCGGGCCTCGATGTCTTCGATCAGGAGCCGCTTCCCGCCGGCCACCCCCTGCGGCAGCGCGACGACGTGGTGCTCACCCCCCACCTCGGCTACGTGACCGACACGACCTATGCCCAGTTCTTCGACGATTGCGTCGAAGACATCCTCGCCTGGCGTGCCGGTGCGCCCGTGCGCTTACTCGCCGGCTGAGTTGGCCGGCGCACCGGCGACGCGCGCTCCTCAGAAACCGATGGCAGTGCGCGCCGCCGGCGACATACAGCGTCGGCGCGCCGATGGCCTGGGGGCGCCCACCAGCCGGTTGCCCCGCACGGGCCGGGCAGCCCCGCCGATCGGCCGGGCCGCTCAGGTCGGCCGAAACTTGGTTTCGGGCTTCAGGCCGGGCTGCTGCGCGGCAAGGCTGTTGCGGCCGTTCACCAGATAGTCGCCGGCGACCGCGCGGGCGGCGGCCTCATCCCACTGCGGCATCCAATCGCCCAGCGAATAGCCGAACCAGGGCGCCTGCGGGCGCAAGGCGGGCAGGCCCAGTTCCTCCCAGATGGTCTTGGCCTTCTCCATGAACTCCCGCTTGGGCAGCGCGAGCGGCGGCATGGGAGACTTCATGGTGGCGTCGATCAGGAGTGTGGAATCCTCCTCCTGTGCGCTCTCGCGCTTGGGACCGTGGCCGGCGCCGCGGTGGGCCAGGGTCTGCACATCGTGAATGGGGTTTGACCTGTAGCCCATGGCCCACAGCAGCGCGTCGCCATTGTCCGGGTCGATATCGTCATTGATGGCGATGCAGATCTTCGAGCAGTCGCCCTTGAAATAGGCCGCGCCATAGAGCGCGCGCCACACCTCGGTGCGCGGCACGTCCCGCTCCAGGGTGATGATGGTGACGCGCAGCAGGCCGGTGAGCGGTTCGTGCAGCGACACTTTCTTCACCCCCTTGATGGAGAGCGTGTCGCGCAGATGGGCGAGGAACAAGGGCTCGTAGGCAACGCGCTTGATGACGCTGGATTCGCTCGGCGCCACCTGGCTGATATAGGAGGGGATCACCGCATCCCGGCGATGGGTGATGGCGGTGACGCGCATGGGCATGTTGAACTCCTCAAGCGCAATATGGCCATGGGATTCCCCGAACGGCGCCTCCGGCTCCACCCGCGTGGTGTCGATATAGCCCTCGATCACCACCTCGGCCTCGGCCGGCACCAGCAGGTCCACGGTGCGTGCCCGCACCACATTGATGGGCGCCCCCGCCAGCCCGCCAGCCACGGTGAATTCGTCCACGCCGATGGGCAGCTTCTGCGGACCCATGAAGGCCACATAGGGCGGGCAGCCGAGCACGATGGCTACCGGCATTTCGGTGTCGCCGCGCTTCTGGTGGGCGAGATAATGCTGGTACCCGCCCGCTCCGCCGACGCGGGTGGCCATGCGCACCACCAGGCGATCCGGGGCCTTCAGCGCGGCACGGTAGGTGCCCATGTTCTGGATGCCGGTGAGAGGATCCTTGGTGATGACGTTGGTGGCGCTCAGCGTCGGGGCGCTGTCGAAGCCGGGGGTGGAGACCGGAATGGGCAGACGGTCGAGGCCGTTGCCCTCGCCCTTCACCGCCTCGCCCTCGTGGACCACCTCATGGCAGGGTGCATCGTTCACCACCAGCGGATCGATGGGATGGGCGATCGCGTGGTCCCACTTGGCCTGGATCTTGTCGAGGTCGCAATCCATGCCGACGCTGTAGACGGCCCGGTTGGCCGCCATGGCGCCCACGACCACGGGGATGTCGTAAGGCCGGCCCTTGCCGTCCACGATGTTGGTGAACAGGAAGGCCTTGCGGTCCTTCTCGTCCATGCCGCCGACGAACTGCCAGCGCACCAAGGGGTGCATCTCGCTGTCCTTGTCGATCCGCCGGTCCACGGTGACCAGCAGCCCCTTCTCGCGCAGAGCGTCCAGATGATCGTGGAGGTCGTTATAGGGACGAGGAGCGGACATTGGGGGATCTCCTGGGAAGCAGGCAAGCGGCCTCGCACCCGGCGGCGCGCCGGGGGAGGCACGCAGGGTTCGGGGCTCAGGCGGACAGGCCGCCGAGTTCGGGGGCGAGCATGAATTTGGCCGGGGACGGCGCGGTCTTGAACACCGCGCCATCTTCCGCCATGTCGGTCAGCACGGCGGTGAAGCCGGCAAGGTCCACCTTGCCGTCCCGCGAATAGAGCTTGGCCTTGATGAAATAATCGTCATAGACGCTCTCCAGCAACGCCGGCTCGCGCTTTGTGTATTTGGCCAGGATCTGGATCGCTTCAGCGCGGTTGGCCGGGTCCCAGAGCCAGGCATAGGATTTCTGCAACGCGCGCGAGGCGCGCACGCCGGACTGGTCGGTGCCCGCCCAGCTCTTCTTCACGATATAGAAGATGGTGGGATAGGCGCGCATGGTGTCGAACCGCGCCAATACCGGCAGGCCCTGCTTGATGGCGAATTCCGCGCTCGGCTGAAACAGTACAGCAGCGCCGATGCCGCCCTTCTCCAGCGCCGCCACCTTGGCCGGCGAGGTACCGGCGATGGTGAGGCGATAGTCCCCCTTTTTCAGCCCCTGGCTGGCCAGCAGCCGATCCGTCAGCCAGCCCTCGCTGTTGCGAAGGCCGGACAGGCCGATGGCCATGCCCTTGAGCTGGGCGAGGCTGGTCACGTTGCGCGCGCCCACCAGCACCCAGTCGGAGCGGTTCATGGGCGCGGTCATGGCCGCGAGGTCGGCGGCCCCCTGCTCCACTGCGGCGACGAAGGTCTCAGGCTGGGAGGTGGCGAGCTGGAAATCGCCCGAGAGCGCCATCTGCACCGAATGGGCGGAGGATTGCAGGGGCTGGACGCTGGGCTCGAAGCCCTCGTCCTTGAACATCCCCTTCTCCACCGCGGCGAAGATCACCCAGTGGATGGAATTCCCGAACACCACGCTGATCGTCAGCGGCTGGGCCGCAGCCGCCAGCGCCGGGCGGGCGATGGTGGCGGCGGCCGTCATGGCGATGAAGCTGCGGCGAGAGAGGTGGCTGGCCCCGGCGCTCATAGAGAACCTCCTGGAGGGATGCGGCTTTCCGTCGTCTGTTTTATTCGGCAAGCACGGCCTGGATCCGCGCCCTGATGTCTTCCTTGGCGCCGTGGTCCGCATCCCGCCCCAGGCGCGTGTCGTAGGCGATCTTGGCGGGGCGGCGCAGCACCACGATGCGATCGCCGATCTGGAGCGCCTCATTGATGGAATGGGTGATGAAGACGGCTGTCTTGCCATTCTCGCGCACCAGCCGCGCGAACTCCTCGCGCAGCCGGTTTCCGGTCATCTCGTCCAGCGCCGAGAACGGCTCGTCGCAGAGCAGGATGTTGGCATTGGTGGCAAAGGCGCGGGCGATGGACACGCGCTGGCGCATTCCCCCCGAGAGCGCGTGGGGATAGTCGTTCTCATGCCCGCCCAGGCCGAGCTTGGTGAGCCACGCCTGGGCGGATGCCATGCGCTCCGCCTTCGGCACGTCCAGCATCTCCAGCCCGAACGCTACGTTCTCGATAGCGGTGCGCCAGGGCAGGAGGCGGTCGTTCTGGAACACGATGGCGATCTTGCCGCGAAACCAGTTGAACTGTGCGAAGGGATCGTGACCCGACACTTCCACCTTGCCGGCGCTCGGCTCCAGCAGGCCGGCGATCATGTTGAACATGGTGGACTTGCCGCAGCCGGTCTTGCCCAGGATGGCCACCAGCTCGCCGCTACCGATCTCCAGATTGAGGTCGTCCACGGCACGGAACAGATCGGTGGCGCCGACCCGGCCGAAGGTCTTCGAGACGTGCTCGAAGCGGATTTCCGGCCGGGCGGGAGGGGCGGTGTCCGTCATGGTCATAGGGAGCGCTCCGAGATGGCCCGGTACCGGAAGGCGAAGTTTTCGATGAGCGTCAGGATGTATTGAACGATGAGCACGAAGAACACGAGCTGGAGCGTCCAGGCCAGCGCGCCTGCCATATCGAAGATCTGCTGCTGCTGGAGCAGCTGATACCCGACACCGCCCGTCGCCCCCACCAGTTCGGCCACCACCACAACGCGCGAGGCGTTGCCGAGGTTGACTTTCCAGGCTGTGAGAATCTCCGGGAGGATGGAGGGCAGGATGAGCGTGCGAAACATCTGCACCCGCGAGGGACGAAAGCTCATCACCATCTCCACCAGGTCTTTCGACATGGCGCGCAAGGCGCTCACGATCTGGAAAGTGAAGGCCGGCAGGGTCGTCAACACCATGATGAAGAAGATGCGGAATTCGACGCCGTGGAACCAGATGATGGCAAACACCACCCAGGACAGCGCCGGAATGCCTTGGAAGAAGGTGAGGATGGGCGAAAGAAAACCGTCCACCAGCTTGGAGCGCGCCATCATCAGCGCCAGCACCGCGCCGATGATGAAGGCCCCGGCCAGCCCGGCCAGGATGCGCCCGACGGTGTAGAGCACATCCACGAACTGCGACCATTGCTCCAATATATCCAGGCAACGCCAGAACACGGCCACCAGCGAGGGAAACAGGAAGGCCGGGAAGAACAGCGAGGCGACCTGCCATGCTGCCCCCAGGAAGATGAACGGAGCGAGGGCGCGCACGACACGCCAGGCTCCGTCGATGATCGGCGTGGGCGGCGACGTGCCGTCAAGGGTGCGCTCGCTCACGGCTTTCCTCCGTCATAGATGGTGGCCGCGGCGGGCTCGCCGGGCAGGAAGTCGATGGTGCGCCCGGCCGCGTAGACGGCGCCGATTTCCTTGCGTACGTCGGCGGCCCAGCGGACATTGAGGCCCAGCCGGTCGTTTGACCGCACGATGTCGGCCACCGCCTTCTGGTCGTCCGCCGTGCCCTTGGGGGCGATCAGCTTGGCGGCCGCGTCCGGATTGGCCACCACCCATTCAGCGGCGGCCTTGTAGGCGGCATAGAGCTTGGGGATCAGCGGCTTGTTCTTGGCCACCCAGTCGGTGTGCGCCGCCACCCCGAGATAGGGAATATTTGTGGAGCCGGTGACCTTCTTCCAGCTCTCCGCGATCTTGAGGTCCAGGGTGCGGATGGTGGGCTTTTTCGCCAGCAGCGCGGTATAGGCCGGCTCCCACAACTGCACCGCCGAGGCACGATCCGCCAGCGCATAGCCAACGAGGCCCGGCGTCGCCGTGTTCACTACGGAAATCTTCGCCGTGTCCACGCCCTGCTGGCGGGCGAACCAGTCGAACATCACATAATTGGTGGTGCCCTTGGCAGCCGCGAGATCCTTGCCCTCCAGGTCCCTCAGGACCTTGATCTCGGGTCGCGACGTGATGACCGCGCCCCAATAATCGAACAGGTTAAATAGATAGGTGACCTTCACCCCGCGCAGGTCGGCGAGACCCACCGTGAGCAGGGCAGCGCTGCCGCCCAACTGGTATTCGCCGGAATTGAACTGTGCAGTGTAGGCGTCTGGCGTGCGCTCGTCGAAGGTGATTGCGAGGCCGTTCTTCTCATCCAGCTTCTGCGCCTTGATCACCGGCGGCAGGAACGCCCCGAGGGAGGGCGCCCCGAACACCACGATGGTCAGCTTATCGAGGGCCTGCGCCTTGGCGGGCACAACGGCCGAGAGGGCGGCGGCGACCGCCGCCGCAAAGCCCGAGATGCGAAGACCCTGTATGCGACGGTTGAGCATGGCGTCCTCCCTGGTTCTTTTTTGTTAGTCGGCCCGCGTTCGGAGGAGGAAATCTTGCACCGCCGCGGCAAACGCCTCTGGCGCCTCGACCGCCGAAAGGTGCGCGGCATCGAGGCAAACGAGCTCGGCGCCGGCAATGCCCGCGCAGATCTCCTCGGCGCGCGCCGGCGGCGTGGAGGGATCATGCGTGCCGGCGATCACCAGCGTCGGGCAGGCGATGGCGGCCAGGTCGGGCCCCACGTCGGCATGGGCCAGGATGCGGCAGCAGCCCGCATAGCCGGCCGGCGAGGTGGCACCGATCACCCGGGCGATCTGCGCCACCCGCTCGGGTGCCGCAGCCCGGAAGCCCGCCGTGAACCAGCGCTCGAGAGCCGGCGCCACGAATGGCGCCAGACCGCGTTCCAGAGCCGCCCTGGCGCGTTCCTCCCACATACCGGGCGGCGGGAAGTTGGCGGCCGTATTGGCCAGCACCAATCCTGCGACGCGATCCGGCACGTGGGCGCCGAGCCACATGGCGGTCAGCCCGCCGAGGGACAGGCCGCACACCACCGCCTTCGGGATGGAAAGTGCGTCCAGAATGGCAATCGCGTCGGCGCCGAGCCGGCCGAGCGTGTAGCCCTCGCCGGGGGCGTCGGAACGGCCGTGGCCGCGAGTATCATAGCCGATGATGAAGGCATGCGGCGCGAGACGCGTCTCCACCTCGTCCCAGGTGCTAAGGTCCGCGGTCAGCGAATTGCTGAGCAGCAACGCCGGCTTGCCCGGAGTGCCGGAGACCCGCACTTGCAGGCTGACGCCCGGCTCTACCGCGATGCGTTTGAGGGTGGTTGTCATGGTGCTCATTCCGCAGCCCCGGCGGCAAGCGCGCCGCCGTCCTCGAATTCCTTGCGCAGCGTGGTGAAGAAGCGCCCGATGAGGTGCTTGGACACGCTACCGAGGATGCGCTGGCCGACGCCGGCCACAAGGCCGCCCACTTCACCCACGCCCTGGTAGGAGAGCTGCGAAAAGCCCTCGCTCAGCGGCGTGATCGCGAACTTCGCCTCGCCGCTGCCGTGGCCCAGCGTGCCGGCACCGGACACCGTGATGCGGCAGGTATTGGGCGGCTGCTTGTCGGACAGGGCGATTTCGCCCTCGAACGAGCCGCCCACGGCGGCCACGCGCAATTGCATGTCGACCTTGTAGGCGTCAGGCGCCGTCTCGGTCATGGCTTTGCAGCCGGGAATGCAGCGGGTCAGGACCACGGGATCGTTGAGCGCGCGCCAGAGCGTCTCGACGTCCGTCTGGATGGTCTCGGTGCCGCCGATGTCGAGCTTCATGGCTGCGCCCTCCTCACAAGCCCAGGAGGCGCTGGGCGAGCCCGCCATTGATGGACGCCCGCTCCGCATCGGAAAAGCTGGTCTCTGACACGATGTTGAGCGGCGCCAGGTCGCCAATGGGAAACGGCATGTCCGACCCCATCATGATGCGCTCCGGGCCCACCACGTCCGCGAGGTAGCGCAGCGCGCGCGTGTCCTGGAGGATGGTGTCGTAATAGAACGTGGCCAGCGCGGCGTCGGGATCGCCCAGGGTCTTGTCGAGGCTGTAATTCCGGCGCAGGCGGCCGATGATATAGGGCAGCGCGGCGCCGCCGATGCCGGCGATGATCTTGGCCTTGTCATAGCGGGTGACGTGGCCCGCATAGATCAGCCGAGACAGCGCGATCAGCGTATCGGTGATGCGGCCAACCGCATTGGCCATGCCGTAGTCATGGACCCGATCGTCGCCGCTCTCGAACACCGGGTGGATGAAGATCATCGAGCCCAGTTCGTGCGCCGCTTCCCAGAACGGCACGAGGGTCGGATCATCCAGCACGCCGCCCTTGCCTTTGGGCTGGGTGCCGATCATGGCGCCCCGGAAGCCCTGGCCGTGGGCCTCGCGCAGCACCTCCGCGGCGAGCTTGCCGTCCTGCAACGGCACGCAGGCGAGCGGCACGAAGCGCGGCTCGTCCTTGCCGGCCTGCGCCAGATGGGCATTGATGAGACGCGACCATTCCACCCCCTCGGAGACAGGCAGGTCGTTGCCGAACATGTCGAGCCAGCCGCCCACCACCTGGCGGTCCACCTTCTGCTCGTCCATCCACTTCAGCCGGCCGGCGAGATCGCTGAGCGGCTTGGAGACGGGGCGCGTGGGCTTGCCGCCGGAGAAGGCGAAGCCGAGGCTGGCGCCCTCTTCGACCAGGCGCACGGAGGGGAATTTCGCGGCCTGCGAACGGATCGCCTCGATCAGGGTCGGCGGCACCAGATGGGCATGGCAGTCGATAATCATACGGCAGTCTTTCCCGTGGGATTGGCGCGCGCGGCGGCAACCGCGTCGCTGATCGCGAAGATGCGAATGGGCAGTTTGTCGAAGAAGATTCCTAGATCCGCGACAGCGTCGTTCAGGGCGCCGGAGATGGCGGCGGGGGCACCGAGATAGCCGCTCTCCCCCGACCCCTTCTGTCCGAACACTGTGAAGGGCGAGGGCGTGCAATGGTGGACGATCTCCACCTGCGGCACCTCGTGGGAGGACGGCAGCAGATAGTCCATGAAGCTCTGGGTCAGCATCTGGCCCTCGTCGTCATAGACGAACTCTTCCAGCAGCGCGGCACCAATGCCGTGCGCGATGCCGCCCAACGTCATGCCCTTCACGATGTGCGGGTTGATGACCGTGCCACAGTCATGGCCGATGACATAACGGCGGATCTCCGGCTTGCCGAGCACCGGGTCGAGCGCGATCAGCACCATATGGAATTCGAACGAATGGCAGGGGTACATCTGCACCCGGCCGCCCTCGGGCAGCTTGTCGCCCGTGGGCACCTGCATCACATGGGTGGCTTCAAGGCCCGGCTCGGTGTCCGGCGGCAAAAGGTGGAAGCCGCGATGGGCGATGTTCACCAGCTCCGCCCAGTCCAGCTTCCGGCCGCTCGCCGGGTCTGCCACCGCGCCGTTCTCGTAGGTGGCGACGTCCGCCGCCACGCCGAGGCGAAACGCGCCGATCCTCGTGAGCTTGGCCTTCAGCTTCTGCGCCGCGTGGAAGCAGGCACCGCCGAGCATGATCGCCATGCGGCTGCCCACCGGGGTATTGGACGGCAGGCAGGCGAGCGAATCCGGCCGCACGATGCGGATGAGGTCCGGATCGATCTGGAGCACCTCGGCCACCACCGTGGCGGCCAGGGTCTCATGCCCCTGTCCGGCCGAGGTGGTATGAATGGTGACGGTGACGAAGCCCAGTCCGTCCACGTTGATGCGCGCGGAATCCATCCAAGTGGTGGTCTGGTTTTTTTCGTTGAGCAACGGCTCGAAAGATGAGTTTCCGCCGGAGGGCTCCAGGCATGCGGCAATCCCGATGCCGGCCAGCAGGCCGGAGGCGCGCAACCGATCACGCTCCGCCTGAAGAGCGGGATAATCGATATGCGCCAGCACCTTGTCCACCACGGTGTGGTACTCGCCGCTGTCGTAGCGGGTGCCGCTGGGGATGAGGTAGGGAAATTCGTCGGCGCGGATGAAGTTGCGCCGGCGGATCTCCACCCGGTCCAGCCCGCAGGCCCGCGCCACCTTGTCGATGGCGGTCTCGATGGCATAATTGGTGGGCGACTGGCCGAAGCCGCGCACCGCTTCCTGCACCGCCTTGTTGGTGGTGACCGATTGCGCGCGATACTGCACGCTCTCGATCTTGTAGGGGCCGACGATGGCGCCGATGGGCTTGCCGAGCTGGAACGGCGCGCGGCCCGCATAGGCCCCCGCATTGTCCAGCGCCTTCATCTTCATGGACTTGACGATGCCCTCGTCATTGAAGGCCACGTCCACGTCGAAGATGCGTTCTGGACCGTGGGCGTCGCCGCCGCGCATGTTCTCCAGCCGATCCTCCAGCAGGCGCACCGGGCGGCCGAGGCGGCGGGCGAGGTGAGCAACCAACACCGTGTGCTTGATGCCGCGCTTCACCCCATAGCTGCCGCCCACATCCACGTCCTGGTGGACGCGCACGTTGTTGGCGGGAATGCGCAGGGCGCGGGCGATCTGGTCGGGATACTTTGGCATCTGGATAGACGCCCACACGTCCAGCATCTCGCGCCACGGGTCCCAGGAGGCGACCACGCCGAAAGTCTCGATGGGGACGGTGGAATTGCGCCCCCAGGTGACGCGGAACGACAGGTGGCGCGGGCTCTCAGTGAAGTGCTTCTCCACCTCGCCCCACACGAAGGTCTTGTCCAGCAGCACATTGGAGCCGTGCGGCGGATGCACCGGCGGGCTCGAAGGCTCCAGCGCCTCTCCCGCCTTGGTGAGATAGGGCAAGGGCTCGTAGGAGACGCGCACCTTTTCGCTGGCGTCTTCCGCCAGGGCGCGCGTGTCAGCCACCACGGCGGCGACCCATTCGCCAGCATAGCGCACCTGCCCCACGGCCAGCGGGAAGCGCCGCACATTGGGGGTATCGAGCCCGTTCATCAATTGATCGACGGCGCCGGCCAATTCCTCGCCGGTGAGCACATAGTGCACGCCCGGCATGGCCAGCGCCGCGGAGGCGTCGATGCCGAGGATCCTGGCGGCGGGATATTGCGAGCCGACGATGGCCACGTGCAACATGCCCTCCAGGGGCACGTCGGCGACATAATGGCCGTTACCGACCACGAAGCGGCGATCCTCACGCACCCGGCGGTTGCTGGAGACGAAGCGGAAAGTGGAGGGATCGGCTGTCACTTCGGGCCTCCGTCATGGGCGGTGGCGGCTTCCAGGATGCCGTGCTCGATGGCAGCGTCGTCCTGCGCGGACGGCTCGGTGCCGGGGGCGCCCACATGGGGCAGCGCGGAGCCTCGCGGCGCATTGGCCTTGCGCAGGCGCTCGGCGGCGAATTCCACCGCCTCGATGATCTGGCCGTAGCCGGTGCAGCGGCAGATGTTCCCCGAAATGGCCTCCACGATCTCCTGGCGGCTCGGGCTCCCCTCACGCTCCAGGAGCGCGTGGGAAGACAGGATCATGCCGGGAGTACAGAAGCCGCATTGCAGGCCGTGCGTCTCGCAGAAGGCATCCTGGAGCACGGAGAGCTCACCCGGCGCGGGCGCAAGGCCCTCTATGGTGGTGATCTCATAGCCATCCGCCTGCACGGCGAACATCAGGCAGGAGCGCATGGGCGCGCCGTCCACCAGCACGGTGCAGGCGCCGCACACGCCGTGCTCGCAGCCGGCATGGGCGCCGGTGAGGTGGAAATTCTCGCGCAGTGTGTCCAGCAGCGTCTTGCGCGGCTCCACCTCGGCCTCGCGCAAGGTTCCGTTGATGCGCAGTGCGACCTTCATCAGCCGTGTTCCTTTGCCAAAGCTTCGGCATATGCGTCGGCGAGCGCACGGGCACCCAGCAGACGCGCGACGCGCCGGCGATATTCGGCGCTCGCATGGAGATCGGAGGTGGCATCGAGACCTCCGGCGGCGGCCTCCACCGCCTCTTCCAGCACTGTCTCGTCGATGCGCATGCCTATCAGCGAGCCCACATCCAGCCTCACCGGCCGGTCGCCAACACCGCCGATGCCCAGCGCCACACGAGTGCAGGCACCGTCAGCACCAACCTCCACCTGGGCGGCGGCGGAGACGAAGGCGAAGTCGGAGCGGCGGGCGCTCACCTCATGAAAGCCGACACCGATCCGCCCGCCCTGCCAGATGGGAAAGCGCACCTGAGTGACGAGGCCACCCATGGGCACCGCCGTGAGCATGGGGCCGATGAAGAAATCGTCCGGCGACATGGCCAGCATGCCGCCCTCGTCCTCGGTGACGATCTCCGCATCCAGCGTGACCGCCACAAGAGGAATCTCGGCTGAAGGATCGGCATTGGCGAGCGAACCGCCGACCGTGCCGCGATTACGGGTCGGCGGATGGCCGACCCAGGGAAGCGCTGCCGCCAGCAATGGCAGGTGCCGCACCACGTCCGGCGAGCGCTCCGCCTCCACCTGGCGGGTGGTGGCGCCGATCACCAGCGCGCCCTCCTCCACGCGAATACCGGACAGACCAGGCAGCCGCAGCACGTCCACCAGCACGGCGGGGCGGGCGAGCCGCATCGCCAGCATGGGCACGAGCGTCTGCCCTCCGGCGATGACCCGCGCATCCTCGTTGGCGGAGAGGATGGCGCAAGCCTCCGCAAGGTTTTGCGGTCGCACATAGTCAAAAGGCGCCGGCTTCATTTAAGAAACGTCCTTGTTCGCAGACTTCGGGCGGCCTTCGCGCGCCGGCTATACCGGGCACGCTTTCCGACCACGCAGACATGAGGCGCCCTCGGGCGCCGCCGGTCAGCCCAGCAGCAAGCCGGCGGCCGCCGGGCTCAGCACATTGACGGTCTGGGCCTTGAGCAGCGGACCATTGACCTCGCTGGCAGCCTTGACGGCTTTCCAGTCGGGATCGGCGCCGAAAGAGGCCCAAGCCTGCTTGCGGGCGTCCTCGCTGGAGAAGCGGGTCAGATAGGTGAGCCGGCCATCTTCCTCGGGCGCGGTGAACACGCCGAGAAGCTCGATGCCGTGGCCCGGCAGGCGGGGCACCACCTCGGCGATGAACCGCTGACGCATCGCGTCGGCACGCCCCTCGGAGGCCTCGTAGATGCGGATCTCGTAGATCATGCGGCCATCATCCCCACACACATCAGAAGCAGCGTCGTGTCGCGCTGTTGAATAGGACGATAAAGGGTCAAAACGCAGATTGTCAATCATTGACATACTTCAATAGAGTATTTTCGGATGAATGAATTGATGCAATGCATATCATTCTAGATGCAATGCAACGCAATGCAGCCGGGAATGCACCGACCGGCGAGCGCCCGCACTCGTCTGCCGTGCAGGAGAGGCTTCCGGCCTGACTGAGATTGCATCAATCTCACGATTGTACTATTCGGGAATGGAACAGGGTGATTCATGACCGACTGGGTACCAGCGCTTTCGCACCACCGCGGCCCACGCTACATGGCGATCGTGGAGCAGTTGGAGAGCGACATCGCCTCCGGCGAGGTGAAGCCGGGCGCGCGCCTGCTGCCGCAGCGGGACATGGCCGAGCGGCTGGGGCTCAGCGTCGGCACCATCTCCAAGGCCTATGCGGAAGCAGAGCAGCGCGGGCTGATCTCCGGCGAGGTCGGTCGCGGCACCTTCGTGCTCCGCCGCCGCTTCAATGGCCATAAGACCGAGTCCACCGGCCGCGAGGGCATCAACCTCGCCCTCAACGTTCCCCCCGCCACAGGCGAGGATGCGCTGATTGCCGCCACGCTGGCAGAGGTGGTGGCGGACGGCGGCATTGACCGACTGCTGGGCTACCTGCCGCACCAGGGTCTGCCCGACCACCGCGCGGCGGTGGCATCCTGGCTCGCCGCCCACGGCATGGCCACCGATCCGGACCGGGTGTTCATCACCCACGGCGCCCAGCACGCTTTATCCATCGCCATCGGCATGGTCGCCGCCCGCGGCGACACGGTGCTGACCGAAAGCCTGACCTATTCCGGCATGCTCGCCCTGTCCGCGCAGTCCGGCTACCGGCTGCACGGCGTGGCGATGGACATTCACGGCCTGGTTCCGGAGGCGCTGGACGCCGCCTTCGCGGAGACCGGCGCGCGGGTGCTCTACACCATGCCCAGCCTGCAGACGCCCACCGGCACGGTGATGCCGGCGGAGAGGCGGCTGGCCATCGCCGAGATTATCCGCCGCCGCGACGCCTACGTGCTGGAGGACGACGCCTACGCCTTCCTGTTCCAGACCCCGCCGCGCCCCGTCTCGGCCCTGGCGCCCGAGCGAAGCTTCTATGCGATGAGCTTCGCAAAGTGCCTGGCTCCGGGTCTTCGCATCGGCGCCATGATCGTGCCTGACGCCTTCCGCGACCGCTGTATCAATGCGGTGCGCGCCACGGGCTGGATGGCTTCCCCGATTATGGCGGAAGTGGTGTCGCGGCTGGTCCAAAATGGCGGCCTTGCCCGCCAGGCCATGCTGAAGCGCGAGAAAGCGGTGCTGCGCGACCAGGTCGTGCGGCGGGTGCTGAGCGGCTGGCTTTCCCCCGTCTCCGCCCCACCCGGCTTTCATGTGTGGCTGCCGCTGCCCGCCGGGCGCACGCTCACATCCCTGATCACGCAATCTGCGCAGGCCGGCATCACGCTGGCGCCGCCTGGTGCGTTGCGCCCGCTCGACGCAGCAAGCCTCGGCGTGCGCATCTGCCTGGGCGCCCCAACTACCGAGGCGCAATTGGAAACGGCCCTCACCGAGGTGCGGCGCATTCTCGAACAAGCAGAAGCCATCTCTCTCGTTTAGATATTTGGGATCCGAAGCTTTCCGCAGTCCGCCCACGCAGATGTCTTCGTACGCGCCCGCACCCAGCGCCATGAATATTTCACGCGCGAGCGAAAGACAGGCGCTTACATAAAGACTGAGATCCTGCATCGGCGGGCAATTTACAATAATTAGGCAGCGCATCGCCCTCCCTCCCCTGATCTGGATTAATGACCATTGGGATGGAGGAACACCTTTGTCAGCCAGACAATTCCTCAAGGGAATGCAAATGTACTACTCGATAGAGTATTACAATCCCCTTCATTGCACAGCTTGACGCAAGCCTGGGCCCTAAATTTGCGGGGAACGTTCCAGCTTTGATTGGGGGATTTTTCATGCGTATTCGAGGGCTTTTCCTTCTCTGCATCTCTGCCATCGGATCGATTGCCGTCGCCGGAAGTGTGTTCTTCGCCGCCAGCGAATGGCAACGCTGGGACGATGCCAGTACTGCAAAGGCCCTGATGCAGGTATTCGCCAACCTCGCCTTCTTGAGCGAGCGCGCATCCATCGAGCGTGGCGATTTCAATCAGATCATGCTGGTGGACGAGGCCGCCGGCGCACCGCTCATCCAAAGTGCCGGCAAGGACATGGCCCTCGTGGACGAATCCCTCGCCGCTGTGCAGGCGAGCACGGCGGCGCTCACCACCAGCGATGCGGTCATGGTCGAAAAGGCCTTTGCCAAGATTCTCGCCGCCGCGCACGCCACCCGCGCCACCGCGCAGGAGCAGGTGGCCAAGCCCAAGAACCAGCGCGACCCGCAGGTCCACGCCCGCTACATCGCCGACTCCATTGCCATTCTCGCCGACATCAGCCGGCTGTCCGATGCTGTCGAATTGCGGGCGGCTGACGAATATCCCGCCGTCGGCCGCTTCGCCGCGCTGGCGCGCATGTCGCTGACGCTTCGGGATCTCGGCGGGCGTCGCTCCACCATGATCACCAACTTCGTGGGCAGCAAGAAAGCCTATGGCCCGGCCGAGACCGAGCAATTCCTGCTGTATGAGGGCCAGATCGCGGCCATCTGGACCATGCTGATGCACACCGCGCGCGAAGTGCAGGACGCTCCCGGCATCATGCCGGCGGTGGAACGGGCCAATGCGGAATTCATGGTTGGCCTCGGCCAATCGACCCGCGATGCCTTCAAGCACGCATTGGACGGCAGCGATCCCGGCATTACCATGGAAGCTTGGCGCGCCCGTATCCGGGCCACGCTCGCGCCGGCTCTGGCGCCCCGCGACGCGGCCTTCGCCGCGGCCAATGCGCTGTCCGACCAGGTGATCGCGACCGCGCGGCTGCGCTTCTTCATTGCCGGCGCTGCCGTGCTGGCGATCCTGGCCCTAGTGCTGGGCTTCGCCCTGTTCATCACCCGCCGCGTGGTACAGCCGATCCGTATGCTGGCCGATGGCATCGAACAGATCTCCAAGGGCGTGTTCGACGTGGAGATACCCGGTCTCGAACGCCACGACGAGATTGGCGAGATCGGCCGCGCGGTCGGCGTGCTCCGCGCCAACAGCCGCGAGATGGTGCGCCTCCAGAGCGAGCAGGTCACCATCCGCGAGCAGGCGGAGGAGGATCGCCGCGCGGCATTCCACACATTGGCCGACGAATTGGAGCGTGTGGTCGGAAAGATCGCCGGCTCGGTCTCCGCGACTTCCGAGGAGTTGCAGGCATCCGCGCGGGGCATGTCCGCCATGGCTGAGCAGACGTCCAGCCGCTCCGGCCAGGCCTCGCAGGCTTCCCAGGTCGCCAGCGACATGGTCGGCGCGGTCGCCGCGGCAGCGGAGGAATTGTCCGCCTCGGTCACCGAGATCGGCTCGCGCGTGACGGAATCCGCGCGCATCGCCGGCGTGGCGGTGACGGAGGCCAATGACGCGGCGTCCAAGGTCACGGTGATGTCGGAAGCCGCCCGCCGCATCGGCGACATCCTGCGGCTCATCTCGGACATCGCCGGACAGACCAACCTGTTGGCCCTCAACGCCACCATAGAAGCGGCGCGGGCCGGCGAAGCGGGACGCGGCTTTGCTGTCGTCGCCTCGGAAGTGAAGAACCTTGCCGAGCAGACCTCCAAGGCCACGGCCGAGATCGAGGCGCAAATCTCGACCGTTCAGCGCGCGACCGACGAGTCGGTTTCTGCCATCACCGGCATCGCCAGTACCATCAAGCAGATGAACGAGATCTCCACCACCATCGCCTCGGCGGTCACGCAGCAGTCGGCGGCCACGGACGAGATCGCCAACTCCATCGCCCGCGCCTCCGAGGGCACGCGGAACGCGTCCGAGAATATGACGCAGGTGAACATGACGGCTGCGGAGACCGGATCGGCAGCCACCCAGGTGCTGAGTGCCTCCACCGAGTTGTCCCGGACCTCCAGCGAGCTCCGGGTGGCGACCGATAACTTCCTCAACCGCATCCGCGCCGTATAGAGACATGCGTGGAGGCCGTCCCGCACGGCCACCGGCCTCCACGCAATCTTGGACGGGCGCCGGGTTCCGGCTTGTCGCGAGGGTCCACAAAGTCGGCATGCGGGCGCCACAGCCAGCCATGACAGGCCGGCTCGTGTCTCCGCGTAACGATCTCCGCCGCAGATTGCGGCAGGCGCTCGACGGCGCGACCGCACATATAGAACGTGGCGCGGCGCTCGTGCCGATCGAATGCCTCGAGAAACCGCCAGAGGCCGACGCGTACGGTAGGCGAACATCTCTTCCTGCCCGAGATCGCGGCGCCCGGACGGAACGACGCGCGACCTCGCCGATCCGGTGGCCATTTGGTAGGGCAGCGGCTGGAACAGATGGTGATTGCGCTGGTCAATCAGATGGAGCGATTCCTTGCCTCCACCCGCCGCAGCCGGCGACGGATGCACATGACAGGATCAATGCGACAGGATCTTGGAGAGGAAGCTCCGCGCGCGCTCGCTGCGCGGACGGGCGAAGAAGTCTTCCTTCGCCGCATCCTCCACGATCTCGCCCGCGTCCATGAACACCACGCGGTGCGCCACCTTGCGGGCAAAGCCCATCTCGTGGGTCACCACCATCATGGTCATGCCCTCCCTCGCCAGTTCCACCATCACGTCGAGCACTTCCGTGATCATTTCCGGGTCCAGCGCCGAGGTCGGCTCGTCGAACAGCATGCAGATGGGGTCCATCACCAGCGCGCGGGCGATGGCCACACGCTGCTGCTGGCCGCCGGAGAGCTGGCCGGGATATTTCTGCGCATGGGCCTTGAGCCCGACCCGGTCGAGCAGCGCCTCCGCCTTGACCATCGCCGCCTCGTGCGAGCGCCCCAGCACCTTCTCCTGGCCGAGGCACAGATTCTCCAGGATGCGCAGGTGCGGGAACAGCTCGAAATGCTGAAACACCATGCCCACCCGCGCCCTGAGCTTGGGCAAATTGGTTTTAGGCGCACTGACGGCGATGCCGTCCACCACGATCTCGCCGCCCTGGATCGTCTCCAGCGCATTGATGGTCTTGATGAGCGTGGACTTTCCCGAGCCGGACGGCCCGCAGACGACGACCACTTCGCCTTTCTTCACCTCGACGCTGCAATCCTTCAGCACCTGGAACGTCGGGCCGTACCATTTGCTCACGTTGCGCAGGGAGATCATGGCCATGGGTCGCGGTCCGGGCTGGTCACCGCACGATGCTGATGCGGGCCTGGAGCCGTTTCACCAGCATCGAGGCGGTAAAGGAGATGAGGAAATAGACGGCGGCGGCGAACAGGTACATCTCGGTCAGCCGGCCGTCGCGCTGGGCGACCTTGGAGGCGGCGCCGAGGAAATCGGTGATGGAGAGCACGTAGACCAGCGAGGTGTCCTGGAACAGCACGATGGTCTGGGTGAAGATCACCGGCAGCATGTTCCGGAAGGCCTGCGGCAGCACCACATAGCTCATCACCTGCCGATAGGTGAGGCCGATGGCGTAGCCCGCCGCCACCTGCCCGTGCGGGATGGACTGGATGCCCGCCCGCATGATCTCGGCGAAATAGGCCGCCTCGAACAAGGTGAAGGTGATGATGGTGGAGGACAGCGCCCCCACCTGGATTGGCTGGCTGGTGCGCAGCGCCCATTGGCCCACATAGGGCATGAGGAAGTAGAACAGGAAGATCACCAGCACCAGCGGCAGGGCACGCATCACATTCACATAGCCCGCCGCCAGCTTCGGCAGCACCGGCAGGGAGGAAAGCCGCAGCAGCGCGATGACCGTACCCAGCATCACCCCGCCGACGGTCGCCACGGCGGTGAGCGTGAGAGTGAAGGTCATGCCCTCCTTGAACAGGTAGGGCAGCGCGCGCCAGATCACCCCGAAGTCGAAATCGGAGAACATCGCCTCACCTCGCCGCGTTGAAGCCGGGCACCGCGAGGGCGCGCTCCAGCGCGCGCATCCCGATGGTCACCACGGCATTGAGGGCGAGATAGATGACGGTGGCCGCGGTGAAGGCCTCGAACACGTGGAAGGAGAATTCCTGCATGGAACGCGCCGCCCCGGTCAGTTCCATTAGCCCGATGGTCAACGCCACCGAGGTGTTCTTGATGGTGTTGAGGAATTCCGAGGTCAGCGGCGGCAGCACGATGCGGTAGGCCATAGGCAGCAGGATGTAGCGATAGGTCTGCGCCGGGGTGAGGCCGATGGCGGTTCCCGCCATGCTCTGGCCCTTGGGCAGGGCGTTGATGCCGGCGCTCACCTGCGTCGCCACGCGGGCGGACATGTAGAGCCCGATGGCCACCACCGCCGTATAGAAGGCGCCATAGCGCAGATGCTTCACCCACACGCCCCAGTCGTGAGGCAGCAGTTCGGGAATGACGAAGAACCAGAGGAAGAGCTGCACCAGCAGCGGAATGTTGCGGAACAGCTCGATGTAGGCGCCGCCCAGGTGCACCGCGATCCAGGAGGGCAACGTGCGCATCACCCCCACCAGCGAGCCGAACACCAGCGCCACCGCCCAGGCGGCGAGGGAGGTCAGGACGGTCCAGCGCAGGCCGCCCAGCAGCATGTTCAGGTAGGTGCCCTGCCCATCCGGCGACGGTTCGAGCAGGATGCCCCAGTTCCAATGATAGTTCACGCCCCGCCTCCCGCCGCGCGGCCCACCTCACAGGCCCAATGCCCACACCTGC
The DNA here is from genome assembly GCF_000473085.1 of Azorhizobium doebereinerae UFLA1-100. Lineage (GTDB taxonomy): Bacteria > Pseudomonadota > Alphaproteobacteria > Rhizobiales > Xanthobacteraceae > Azorhizobium > Azorhizobium doebereinerae. Next base: position 15,308 of record NZ_AXBA01000011.1, on the reverse strand, counting down.
CTTTGCGGGGCGGGCGGCCCATGCCGCCGGCCCCGGGCGCGGGTCAGTAGGCGGCCGGGTCGCCGCTGTCGGTGGGGTTGGCGAAGGCCTTCTTCAACGGCGCGCCGAGCGGCACGTCGAGATTGAGGTTCTTGGGCGGAATCGGGCTCTGGAACCACTTGGCGTAGAGCGTCACGATCTCCGGGCTCTTGTAGAGCGCGGCCGTGGCGCCGTCGGCAACCGCCTTGAACGGCGCGTCCTCGCGGCGCAGCATGATGCCGTAGGGCTCCGGCAGCGAGAAGGCGTCGTCCGAGATCACATAGGCCTTGGGGTCCTTGGAGCCGGCCACCAGGCTCGCCAGCAGGATGTCGTCCATGACGAAGGCCACCGCGCGGTCGGTCTCCACCATGAGGAAGGCCTCCGCATGGTCCTTGGCCGGCAGGATGTTGATGTTCAGCCCCTTGGCCGCGTTCACTTCAGTGACCTGTCTGATGTTGGTGGTACCCGAGGTGGACACCACCGTCTTTCCGGCGAGGTCGGCGATGGACTTGATGTTGCTCGCCTTCTTCGAGACGAAGCGGCTGGCGGTGAGGAAGTGGGTGTTGGTGAAGGACACCTGCTTCTGGCGCTCCACATTGTTGGTGGTGGAGCCGCACTCCAGGTCCACGGTGCCGTTGGCGATCAGCGGGATGCGGGTGGCGGAGGTGACGGGATTATACTTCACCTCCAGCTTGTCCAGCTTGAGGTTGCCCTTCACCGCCGCGACGATGGCGGCGCAGATGTCCATGGCAAAGCCCACCGGCTTCTGGTTGTCGTCGAGATAGGAGAAGGGCACCGAGGATTCCCGGTAGCCGATGGTGATCGTCCCGGTATCCTTGATCTTCTTCAGCGTGCCGGTGAGTTCCTGGGCCGCCGCCGGAACGGCGAAGGCTGCGGCGAGGCAGCCGGCCACGATGATCCTGGTCATGCGCATCTTGTGTTCTCCTCTGGTCCTGGATGGTCCGGTGGTTCTGGATGGCTTGAAAGATCAGCCCTGCCGCGCGATCTGGTGTCCGTCTGGCGCAGGGATGTCCGGTGTCGCGTCGTCGTCACTGCCAAGCCCTGCCCACGGGCGCTTCGGCGCGGACGAGGTGTAGGTGCGGTCCCGATCGGCGATCAGCGAAAGCGTCATGGTCCACACCTCGTCGTCCAGCGGGGCCAGCCGGGACCTATCGTAGCGGCAGCGCAGCCGGGAAGCCACGCCATGCCGCAGCCACCGCCCTCATGTTGCGCGGCCGGTGCCAGGTCGCGCTCGATCGGGCCGCGGCTTCCGGCCGTCCGTTGCGCAAACTGTTGCATGGCATGCATCGCGGCGCGAGGGGCATCGGGGCGGCCAATGCACGTTTTGCATCGCGCGGCCGGCAAGCCCTGCCAGCGGGGAGGATGCGGGCTTTTCCAACGCTCGCTATAAAGGGCGCCCAACGCCAAGAAAGGACAAACACGACAATGACGATCTCGGAGGAAAAGGTCGCCCTCGTCACGGGTGCGGCACGGGGCATCGGGCTGGCGGTCGCCAGGCGCTTTCTCGCCGAGGGCTGGCGCGTCGCCCTGCTCGACATCGAGGGCGACCTGCTGGCCGAGGCCGTGGCCGGCCTCGATGCAGGCGCGCGCGCGCTCGCCCTCACCTGCGACGTGGCCGAGCGTTCCGCCGTCAACGCCGCCATGGAAGCCCTGGTCGCCCGCTTTGGCCGGCTCGACGCGCTGGTGAACAATGCGGGTGTTGCCGTGTTCAAGCCGCTGCTCGACACCACTGAAGACGAATGGGCCCGCGTGCTCGCCGTCAACCTCACGGGGCCCTTCCTCTGCACCAAGGCCGCCGCGCCGGTGATGCGCGAGCACGGCGGCGGCGCCATCGTCAACATCACCTCCATCTCCGGGCTGCGCGCTTCGACGCTGCGCACCGCCTACGGCACCAGCAAGGCGGGCCTCGCCCACCTCACTAAGCAGCTTGCCGTGGAACTGGCCGGGCTCGGCATCCGCGTGAACGCGGTCGCTCCTGGCCCGGTGGAGACCGCCATGGCCAAGGCGGTGCACTCCCCCGCCATCCGCGCCGACTATCACGACGCCATCCCGCTGAACCGCTACGGCCTGGAAGAGGAACTGGCGGAGGCGATCTTCTTCCTGTGCAGCGACCGCTCCAGCTACATCACCGGCCAGGTGCTGGCGGTGGACGGCGGCTTCGACGCCGCCGGCATCGGCCTGCCCACCCTGCGCGCCAGCGGCCGCAACGGCTGATCCCGGCCTTGCCCCGGCGCGGCACACGCCTGCCGTGCCGGGGGACAGCGTGCGCCCCGGAGGGTGTCGCGACCCCAAATAAACAGACTTGACTGTTTGTAAGTTGAATGGCTTGCTGTGGACGCATAGCAGCCATTCGGGAGACACAGGTGGCGGAGCGTCGCAGACGATCCCAGCACGAGCGCACGGCGGAAACCTCCGCCCGCCTGCTGAACGCGACCATCGACCTGCTGCACGACCAGGGCTTCTCCCGCATCTCCACGCCGCAGATCGCCGCCCAGGCAGGTGTCTCGCGCGGGGCGCTGACGCACCATTTCGCCACCAAGGAAGAGCTGGTCACCGACGCCATCAACGCCATGCTGGAACGCGTGACGGCCGACCTGCACCGCTTCGCGGAAGACATCGCGGCTCGCGGCGGCTCCAGCGACGAGATCGTCGACTACATCTGGCGGATGATGTCCGACCGGCTGTTCTACGTGACCATGGAATACCTGCCGGAAGCCCGCCACAACGACGAGTTCAAGGATCGTCTCGTGCCGGTGGTGAAGAACTTTCACGCCGGGCTGGACGCCATCTGGATGGCGCTCGCCGCCAGCCGGGGCGCCGATCCCGGCCACACCCGCACGGTGATGAACGCCAGCATGTGCCTGGTGCGCGGCATGATCGCCCAGACCGTGCTACGCGAGGATCCGGACTATTATTCCGAGATGCTCGCCTTCTGGAAGGCGCAGGTGGCCCGGCATTTTCCGGAAAAGCCCGCCCGCGCCGCCAGGGTCGCGCCAAAGCCGGCCACCGCGCCCGCCGCCAAGCGCGCGGCCGAGCCGAATTCCAAGCCCGCCAAATCCCTCCCCGCCCGCACCGCGCCCAAGCGCGGTGCCCGCGCCTAGAGCCGTGCCCCGGAGTGTCGTGATGTCGTTTCTGTTCACCAATGCCCGCATCGTCGATGGGCGCGAGCCCGAGCGCGGAGCGCCGGTCGAGGTGCTCGTCGAGGGCGAGGTCATCCGCGAGGTGGCGCCCAAGATCAGCGCGCCCTCGGCCGAGGTGATCGACCTCAAGGGCCGCACGCTGATGCCGGGCCTGATCGACGCCCATGTGCACACCATCGCCTGCCTCGCCGACCTCGGCGCCAACGCCAAGCTGCCGGACAGCCTCGTCGCCGTGCGCGCCATGAAGCTGATGGGCGAGATGGTGATGCGCGGCTTCACCACCGTGCGCGACGTGGGCGGCGCCGACCACGGCCTGAAAGTGGCGGCGGCGGAAAGCGCCCTGCCCGCCCCGCGCCTCGTGATCTCCGGCAAGGCGCTCAGCCAGACCGGCGGCCATTGCGACTTCCGCGGCCCCTATGACGACCGCGAGACCATCCGCACCGGCTTCCGCCTCGGCGCGCTCGGCCGTGTGGCGGACGGCGTGCCGGAGATGCGCCGCGCCGCCCGCGAGGAGATCAAGGCCGGGGCTCAGTTCATCAAGATCATGGCCAATGGCGGCGTCGCCTCGCCCACCGACCCCATCCATTTCCTCGGCTTCTCCCGCGAGGAACTGCTCGCCGTGGTGGAGGAGGCGCGGAACGCCGGCACCTACGTCTCCGCCCATCTCTATACGGACGAGGGCATCCGCCGCGCGGTGGAATGCGGCGTGCACTCGCTGGAGCACTGCAACCTGATCCAGTCCGAGACGGCGAAGTTCGCCGCCACCCAGGGCGCCATCGCCGTGCCCACCCTCGTCACCTACGACAAGCTGTCCTCGGAAGGCGCCGCCATGGGCTTCCCGGCGGGCTCGGTGGCCAAGATCGACAGCGTGCGGCTCGCCGGCATGGAATCCATCTCCATCATGCGCGACGCCGGCCTGCCCATGGCCTACGGCTCCGATTTGCTGGGCGAGATGCACCGCCACCAGTCCGAGGAATTCGTCATCCGCGGCCGCGTGATGCCGGCGCACGAGGTGATCGCCTCGGCCACCGCCGTCGCCGCCCGCCTGCTGCGCATGGAAGGCAAGATCGGCACCGTGGCGGCGGGCGCCTTCGCCGACCTCATCGTGGTGGACGGCGATCCGCTCGCCGACCTCTCCCTGCTGACCCGCCAGGGCGCGCACATGCCGCTCATCATGCAGGGCGGCACGGTGCTGAAGCACACCTCGCTCAACTGAGTGCAAGCACAATAAACACACCATCTTCCAGACCTGAAGGGACCAGACCCGTGACCCTCTCCCGTCGCCAGACCCTCGCCGCCCTCGCCGGCTCCGTCCTCCTGCCGGCCCTGTCGCGCACCGCCGGCGCCCAGACCGCCGCCTTCCGCATCGGCGCGCTGAACCCGATCACCGGCGCCGGCGCCCCCTACGGCTCCGGCATGCAGAAGATGATCGTGGCCGCCGCCGCCATGGTGAACGATGCCGGCGGTGCCGGTGGCCGCACCCTTGAGGTGTCCTCCGAGGATACCCAGACCCAGCCGCAGGCGGCCGTGCTCGCCGCCAAGAAGCTGATCGAGGTGAACAAGGTCCAGGCCATCCTCGGCACCTGGGCCTCCGGCGTCTCGCTCGCCGTCGCGCCTTTGACCAATGACGCCGGCATCCTCCTGATGAACACCTCCGGCGCGCCTGCCCTCTCGGTGCCGCCGGCCAATGCCAAGGGCCTGCTCTACCGCTTCCAGGCCACCAACGACCGCTTCGGCCGCGCCTTCGCGGAAGTGGCCACCAAGCAGGGCTTCAAGCGCCCGGCCACCATGGCCTTCAACAACGCCTCGGGCATCGGCAACACCGAGGGCTTCCGCAAGGCGTGGGAAGCCAAGGGCGGCAAGGTGGTGGAGAACGTCGTCTACGAGCCCAACCAGCCGAGCTACCGCGCCGAGTTGCAGAAGGTGCTGGCCGCCAAGCCCGACGTGATCGTCATGGGCTCCTACCTCGCCGACACCACCATCATCCTGCGCGAATGGTTCCAGACCGGCGAGACCACCAAGTTCATTATCCCCGCCTGGGCGGCCAATCCGGACCTCGTCAAGGCGCTCGGCCCGGAAGTGACGGAGGGGCTGATCTCCGTCGACAGCATCTCCAACGAGGGTTCAGACGCCTTCAAGGCATTCGACGCCGCCTATCAGAAGGCCATGGGCCAGCCCGGCCTGTCGAACGTGTATGCGGCCATGACCTGGGATATGGTGGTGGTGCTGGCGCTGGCCATGGAGGCCGCCGGCCCCAATGCGGACGTGGCGGCCATCTCCGCCAAGCTGCGCGAGGTGGCCGGCCCCGGCGGTAAGGCGGTCTCCACCTTCGCCGAAGGCAAGGCGGCGCTGAAGACCGGCAAGATCGACTATCAGGGCGCCTCGTCCATCCTCGACTTCGACCAGTATGGCGACGTGACGCCGGACTTCTCGGTGTCGGTGGTGGAGAAGGGCAAGATCGAGCGCAAGTACATCGTCAAGCTCTGACCGGAGCGCGCTCGCGCAAGGTCTTTAGAGCCGGGCCGGCCCTCGCGGTACGGAACCGGCTCCCGCGTTCGCCGTCCGCCTTTGCATTCGCGCCCCGGGTCCCCCCAGCCGGGAGCGGATCGGCGGGCGGCCCCCTCTGCCCGGCACCCGGCCGCCCCCGGACGCCGTCATGCCACCCTCCCCGCCCGACGCCGGGCGGAGGTCGAGGACCAGACACCGTGACCGTCGAGCCCACCCCCGTTTCCCGCCGCGCGGCACTCACCGCCGTTTTGTCCGCGAGGCCCGCATGAGCGGGTTTCTCGAACTTGCCATCAGCGGGCTGATGTCCGGGCTTGTCATCGGCCTTGCCGCGCTGGCGCTGACGCTGGTGTTCGGCGTGGCGCGCTTCGCCAATGCCGCCACCGGCGACTTCATGACCTGCGGCGCCTATGCGGCGCTGCTCGGCTTCGGCGCCACCGGCTCAATGGTGGTGGGCGGCGCGGTGGGCCTTGCCGCCGGCGCTTTGGTCGGCATGGTGTCCTATCTGCTGGTGTTCCGCACGCTGGAAGGTCGGCCCTCGGTCTCGGCGCTGCTCGCCTCCATCGGCATCGGCTTCGTCATCCGCGCCGTGCTGGGCGTGGTCTATGGTCACGGCCAGCAGGTATTCCAGCTGCCGCTGGTGCGGCCCTGGCGGGTCTATGACCTGCGCATCCAGCCTAACGACCTGAAGATCGGCATCACCGCGCTCGTCGCCCTGCTGGTCGTCTTCCTCGTGCTGCACGCCACTCCCATCGGCCGTCGCATGCGGGCGGTGGCGGATGATCCCATGCTGGCGCGGGTCTCCGGCATCGCGCCGCGCCAGGTCATGCTGGCGCTGTGGGCGCTCAGCGGGGCGGTGGCCGCGCTCGCCGGCGTGCTGCTGGGCATCAAGACCGTGGTGTCGCCGGAAATGGGCTGGGAGATGCTCATCCCCGTCTTCGCCGCCGCCGTGCTCGGCGGCATCGGCCATCCGGTGGGCGCGATCCTGGCGGGCGTGCTGCTCGGCGTGCTGCAGGAGATCGCCACGCCCTATGTGGGCTTCACTTACAAGCTGGCGCTCGCCTTCGTCATCCTGCTGGCGGTGCTGCTGGTGCGGCCCAAGGGCCTGTTCGGCCGGGTCGAGGGGGTGCGCTGATGGACGCCTATCTCATTGCCATCGCCATCATCACGGCGATCTACGTGCTGCTGGCGCTGGGGCTGAACCTGCAATACGGCCTCACCGGCATCGTTAATTTCGGCCACGTGGGTTTCTTCTGCGTCGGTGCCTACACCACCGCCATCCTGTCCGAGCACGGCGTGCCGTTGGTGGTGTCCTTCCCGCTGGCCGCCGTGCTCGCCATGGCCTTCGCATGGCCGCTGGGGCTGGTGAGCATCCGCCTGCGGGAGGACTATTTCGCCATCGTCTCGCTGGGCTTCTCGGAAGTGGTGCGGCTGGTCGCCACCAGCGAGCGCTGGCTGACCAACGGCGTGCAGGGCATCGCCGGCATCCCCAAGCTGTTCGCGGGCTGGCTGACCGGTCCGGCCCAGTCCTATGCGGTGCTCGGCCTGCTGGTGGCGTTCAACGCCCTCGCCATCCTCGCCATGCTGCGCATCGTGCGCTCGCCCTTCGGCCGGATGATCGAGGCGATCCGCGACAATGAGGAGGCGGTAAAGGCGCTTGGCAAGGACCCTGCCGGCTTCAAGATCCAGGTGCTGGTGCTGGGCGCGGCGCTGGCCGGCCTCGCCGGCGCGGTCTATGCCCACTACATCGGCTACATCTCGCCCGAGCAGTTCCTGCCGCTCATCACCTTCCAGATCTGGATGGCGATCATCATGGGCGGCGTGGGCCGCATCTCCGGCGCGCTGGTGGGCGCGGGCATCCTGATGCTGTTCCTGGAAGGCTCGCGCTTCCTGCGCGACGTGATGCCCTTCATCTCGGAAGTGTCCATGGCCAGCGTCCGGCTCGGCGTGGTGGGCCTCGCGCTCATCCTGTTCACCATGTACCGCCCGCAGGGCCTGATGGGGGATTTCACCCGCAAATGACTCTCGCTATCCAAGGACTGACAAAGGCCTATGGCGGCCTGCACGTGGTGAACGACGTGCGCTTCGAGGTGCCCTCGGGCGCGCTGGTGGGCGTCATCGGGCCGAACGGCGCCGGCAAGTCCACCCTGTTCTCCCTGATCACCGGCTTTCTCGCGGCGGACGCAGGGGACGTGTCCTTCGAAGGCCGTTCGCTCGGCCGCGCCTCGCCCATGGAGCGGGCGCGGGCGGGCATGGTGCGCACCTTCCAGGTGCCGCGCGAATTCTCCCACCTCACCGTACGCGAGAACTTGCTGGCCGCAGCCCCTGGCCAGTCCGGCGAGCGGCTGATCGACACCTTCTTCCGGCCCGGCCGGGTGAAGGCGGAGGAGGCCGCCATTGCCCGCGAAGCGGCCGAGACCATCGATTTCCTGCGCCTCGCCAAGGTGGCGGACGTCCCCGCCGGACGGCTGTCGGGCGGGCAGAAGAAGCTGGTGGAGTTGGGCCGCGCGCTGATGACCGGCGCGCGCATGATCCTGCTCGACGAGCCGTTCGCCGGCGTCAATCCGGTGCTGATCGAGGAATTGTCGGTGCGCATCCGCGAACTCAACGGGCGCGGCATCGGCTTTCTCATCATCGAGCACGACCTTGCCGCCCTCAACAAGCTGGTCTCGACGCTGCATGTGATGGATCGAGGCGTGCTCATCGCCTCCGGCGCGCCGGCCGAAGTGCTCGGCAACCCGCGCGTGCGCGACGCCTATCTCGGCGGCGCGGCGGCCTGATGTCCGTCCGCGCGGGCGCGAACGGCAACTCAGGACGGGTCCTTCGGCATCTTGCGTTTTCCGAGCGCCCGCAAGGGCGCCGTGATGCGCCAGGATGGGCTCGCAGCGACGCGCTGGAGAATGGCTTCCAGATGGTCGCCCCGCTGCTGCATCTGACGGGTCGTCTCGGCCTGCGCGGCGAGGACGGCATGAAGGCGCGCGGTTTCCTGTTCCAGCTTGGCCCGGCGTGCCTCCGCCGCCTTCACATGGGCGCCGAGATCCGAGCGCAGAAGGACATTTTCGTGCCGCAGTCGCACCAGCCGCTCCTCGGCGGCCTGTGCCTCGGTCGCGCGGGTCACCAGCAAGTCGGCCTTCTCCCGCTCCCATTGCACCGACTGCGCTTCGGCCGCCTGCGCCTGGGCGGCGAGCGCCGCCTGCAATGCGGCCACCTCCCGTTCCAGTTGCGCCGTCCGGGCCTCTGCCGCGCCGGCAAAGGTCATCTGTTCCTCCAGCGCCGCGCTGAGACGCATGTTCGCTGCCTCCCGCTCGGCGGCGCGCGCTTCGCCGGCGCGGGTCAGTTCGACCAGGGCGAGGCGAAGTCCCTCCCTCTCGCCGGCCAGGGCGCTGGCCTGCGCTTCCAGCGCGGCGAGGCCCTGGGTCCGGTCCGCGAGCGTGGCCTCCAGGGCGGCCTTCTCCGTGCGCAGCCGTTCCGCCTCGTCCGCAACTTCAGCCACACACTGCACCTGTTCCGCAAGCTTTGCTTGCAGGCCCGCCCGCTCCGCCTCCCGCGCGGCCAGGACCGCGTCCCGGCCGTGGTGAAACGAAAACTCATCGAACACATTCGGCGGGTATTTGAAGCGGTCCCGCAGGCCGAGGTGCTCGTCCGCGAGATAGAACCGATTCAACCCGTCGGCATACACAAACGTGTATCCGCGGCTGACGAGCGCATCCTCCCAGTCGCCGAAATCCTCCTCCTGGGAAAAGGGCCGCACGGCTTCCGACAGGATGATCCACGGGCGAACGGCGGCCAGATCCATGCCTTCCAGCACGGCGCGGGTCCCGCCCTCCACGTCGATCTTCAGGAAATGCACCTCGCCTCGGACATGCCGCTCGCAGATCGTCGCGAGTGTGAGCGCCTCCGCCTTGACCTCTGAACTCTTGAAGCCGATCTCATCATGCGCTTTGGATATGCATTCGTCGGTCGTCGACAAACCGGTTCCGTCAATTTCGAAGAAATTGACGGAACCGGTGAAATTCGTCGCGACGGCGCAGATGTTTACATCGCCTGGACGCTCAGACTTGAGCCTTTCGAAATACTGCCTGTTGGCTTCAATGTTGATGCCGCGCCAGCCATGCTCGTAGAACAGATGAGTCACCGAATGAACGACGGGATCGTTGGCTCCGACATCGATGTAAAAGCCACGCTCAACGCCGCGCAATACCCGCCACAGCATGATGTCTTCGCAGTTTTGGGCATACGAAATCATCGTCATCGACATCTACTCCACCACAGGTCAACTGCTACTCGATACGCGCGCTCTGTGGACAGCATCCCGTCATCTGCACGCAAACACGACCCCAGACACCAGATCTACGAAGCTTAGATTTCCCCGACCCAGCGATGCCAAAAGATTAATGCCAGTTCATTCTGACGATCAGAATACCACCCCCACGGAATCTTGGAAGGGTCATCCGACCGATGCTGACCATCGAAACGCTCGCCGGCGGCTATGGCGAAGTGAACATCCTGAATGGGATCGACCTCACACTTGCAGCAGGTGAGATCCTCACCGTGGCGGGCACCAATGGCGCGGGCAAGTCGACACTCGCCAAGGCCGTGGTGGGCCTGCTGCCGCGCGTCACCGGGCGCGTGCTGCTGGAAGGCCGGGACATCACGCTGATGCCTGCCGAGCAGCGGGCCCGCGCCGGCATCGGCTATGTGCCGCAGGTGGCCAACGTCTTCCCCTCCCTCTCCATCCTGGACAACCTCACGGTGGTGGAAGGCGTGCGCGACAAGGCCACGCGCGTCGCCGACATGATGGAGATGTTCCCCGCGCTCGCCGAGCGCCGCCGGGCGCGGGCCGGCAGCCTGTCCGGCGGCGAACGCCAGCAGCTCGCCTTCGCCCGGGCGCTGATGACGCGGCCAGGCGTGATCGTGCTGGACGAGCCGACCGCTGCCCTGTCCCCCGCCAAGGTGGACGAGAGCTTCACCCGCATCGCCGCCCTGGCGCATACCGGCACCGCCGTGCTGCTGATCGAGCAGCGGGCGCGCCAGGCTCTGGCCATCTCACAGCGTGGGGCGGTGCTGGACGGCGGCAAGGTGGCGCTTGAGGGTGAGGCCGCCTCGCTGCTGGCCGACGAGCGCGCGGCCCGCCTCTATCTTGGCCACGCCTGACGATGTCGGCCGCGGGCGGTTCTCCTAGCGGGCGAGGTTGATGGCGTAACGGTTGAGCTGCCAGACCACCTGCTCGAATACGTCCGCCGTAGCCCACACCGCCTGCCGCTCGGCCGCGGTGAGGTCCGGCGCACGCTGCCAAAGTTCCTCGCGCAGCTTCTTCATCAGCGCCGAACGGTCGCCGGTGAGGGTTGCCAGCATCTCCGCCGAGTCCGCATCGAAATGCTCCGCCTCCTCCGCCACGGTGGCCGTCAGGGCGTGCGCCGCTTCGGCAAGCGTGGTGGCGAACCCGGTGACGGCCGGCGAGGTGTGCAGATCGCCGAGCCCCTTGGCGAAGCTGCCCAGCGTCTCATGCAGGATCTTGAGGAGCTGGTTGGCGCTCCACAGCCGCAACAGCCGGTCCAGTTCCTCCGGCTGGCCGGGCATGGCCAGTCGCTTCTTGAGGAAGCTGCTGATGGTGCTGGTGAGTTCCACGCCCGCCTGTTGCAGCACCTTGGGCGAGGCCTTGGCCACCAGCGGCTCCATCGCGTCGAAGTCCTCCGCCCCCTCGGTGCGCACCTTCGAGAGGAAGAACGGGAGGCGACGCAGCAGGCGCAACTGCTCCTGCTCCACCATGCCGATGGCGGCAAGCGGCTCCACCGCGTCGTTGAACTGGATGAAGCGGGGTTTGCTGAGTGATTCCTGCGGCGTCTCGGGGCTGAGGCGCTCCACCAAAGCGAACAGCGGCGCATTGAGCAGCGAGGCGACCACCGCCGAGACGATCTGGAACATCCAGTGCACCGCCGTCACCTGGAGCGCCGCGTCGCCGGTGATCGAGGTGACCAGGGCCTCGATGAGCGGCACGTGGGCGAAATGCTCCAGCATCAACAACGGCAGCATCACGCCGACGCCGATGAGCTTCAGGATGAGCTGGTAGAGGTTGAGCTGCCGCGCCGTGCCGCTGAGTCCGGCCCCCTGGACGATGGACATGATGCCGGCGCCAAGATTGGCGCCCACCACGATGAGGAAGGCCTGATCGAGCCCGAGCACGCCGCCGTCCACCAGCGCCAGGGCGATGATGGAGACCGTCTGCCCCTGGATCACCGCCGCCAGCGCGGTGCCGGCGATGAAGCCCCACAAATAGAAATTGTTGGCGAACGCCAGCACCGCCTGGACGGTTGCGGACTCACGCATGGGCACGGAGGCCTGCACCATCAGTTGCACGCCATAGAGCAGCAGCGCGAGGCCCAGCAGCGCCGCCACTAGGTTACGGTACTTGGCGTTGCGGTCGTAGCCGAACAGGAAGGCGAGGCCGATGAGGCCGATGGCGGCCATGATGACCGCGCCGATGTTCAGCGAGGCGAGCAGCAGGCGCAGCGTCGAGCCGGCATAGGACCAAGTGACGATGGGCATGGCGCTGCGCACGGTGGCCGCCCCGGCGCTCACTAGGCTGATGACGATGAACGTCACAGCATTGGTGCTCTGGATCACCGCCCCGGCGGCGATGCCGGTGATCATGGCCTTGAGCGGGTTGCCGGTGGCGCGCGCCACCAGCCGGTGGAAGCCGGGGCCGGCGACTTGCTTCATGTTCGCCGTCAGGAACTGGGTCCCGATGAAGATGAACCCGAGACCCGCAAACAAGCCGATGGCGATGTTCAAGACCTGCTCCCAGCCGCGCGAGGCGCTCACCCCAGATCATGGCTGTTTAGGCGATCGCGCCGCAAGTCGCCAGTTCTCCAATCGTCGGTTGCAGCCGCCTGCGACGCCGCGCCCCCGTCAGCGCGCCGCCGGCACCGCCTGCCCCATCGGATCACCGGCTTTCCCGGCCGCGCCCGCCGGCAGGCAGCCGATGCCGACGAGCGTATCGCGCACCGCCCGGTCCAGCGGCGTGTGCGGCTCCGTGCCGAGCGTGACGACGAGGCGCTGGTTGCGCATGTGGAGCGGCACCTGCCACAGGTAGCGCATCTCGCGCAGCTCGCGGAACAAAGACACCAGCGGCGAGGCCAGCGTCACCAGCCACCAGGGGAAGGCGCGCACTTGCACCGGAAGGCCGACCGCGGTGCGGATGGCCTTCACCATGGCGGTGCCGTCGGGGTCCCAGTGACCTTCCATATGAAACACGGCACGGGCGGGCAGGCCGTCCAGTTCGGCCAGGCGCGCGATGACTTCCGCCACGTCCGGCAGATAGGCCCATTGATGGCCGACGCCTCTGCGCCCCGGCGCGCTGATGGCGGTGACCGGGCGGCCGGGCTTCACCAGCCCCTGGGCGAACCAGGTGTTGCCCGCGCGTGGCCCGAAGAAGTCGCCGCACCGGACGATGAGGCACGGCACACCCGCTTCCGCCGCAACGCGCAGCCGTTCCTCCATGGCCACCCGCAGCGCGCCCTTGCGCGTGGCGGGATGCTGCGGGGCGTCCTCGTGCGGGTCGGCGAAGGCGTCGGGGCCGAAATTATAGACGGTGCCCGGCAGCACGATGCGCGCGCCGGCGGCACGGGCGGCGGCGATGGTGTTCTCCATCATCGGCACCACCAAGCGATCCCAGTCCCGGTAGCCGGGCGGGTTCACCCCGTGGACCACGAGCCCTGCCCCTGCGGCGGCGGCAACGACCTGTTCCCGGACCATGGCGTCGCCGGCGATCCAGGCCGGAGCCGGGCCCTCGAAAGCCCAGCGCCGCGCGGCGGCGGCCGGGTCCCGCACCAGCGCCTTCACCGTCCACCCCCGCCGCAGCAGCGCGGCGGCGGTCTCGCCGCCCACCCCGCCATTCGCCCCCAGCACCAGTGCCACGCGCCTCGGACCGTCCACCATCGCAACCTCCCGTCTTGGATCGGACGGGAGCATGCGCTCCGACGGGATCGAACATAATTGCCAAAGATGTTCATCCAGCTAGTATGTTTTGTATGATCCCCCTTCTCTCCGACTGGGAGAACCAGCGCGCCTTCCTCGCCGTCCTGCGCGGCGGCAGCCTATCGGCGGCGGCGCGGGAGCTTGGAGTCGCCCAGCCCACCGTGCGCCGGCGCATCGAGGCGCTGGAGCAGGCGCTGGGCGCGCCTCTGTTCACCCGCTCGCCCACGGGCCTGATGCCGACCGAGAGCGCCCGCGCGCTCGGGCCCCATGCGGAGGCCATGGCCGCGGCCGCAGCCGCCTTCGGGCGAACCGCCTCCGGCCCCGGAACGGAGCTGGCGGGCACGGTGCGCATCACCGCCAGCGACGTGGTGGGGGCCGAGGTGCTGCCGGCGATCCTGACCGACCTGCAGGCGCGCCACCCGAAGCTCCAGGTGGAAGTGCATCTGTCCAACCGCACGCAGGACCTGCTGCGCCAGGAGGCGGACATCGCGGTGCGCATGGTGCGGCCGGCGCAGGCGGCGCTGCGTATCAAGAAGGTCGGCACGGTGCGGCTCGGCCTGTTCGCCAGCGCGGATTTCGTCGCACGGCACGGCGTGCCCCGCACCTGGGAAGAGCTCACCGCCTTTCCACTCGTCGGCCCGGACCGCGAGACGAGCGATCTCAGAGCCTTCACCGCCGTCTTCGGCCCAGAGATTATTCCAGCGCTCAGCTACCGGACGGACAGCCATCTGGCGCAGATCGCCGCCATTCGCGCGGGCGCGGGCATCGGCATCTGCCAGGAGGGCCTCGCCGCCCGCGCGCCGCGCCTCGTCCATATCCTGCCGGATCGCTTCACGCATGGGCTGGAGACGTTCCTCGCCATGCATGAGGACCTCGGCCGCGTACGGCGCGTGCGGACGGTCTTCGACCATCTGGCCCAGGCCCTCGCCAGCTATTGCGCGGAACCATCGCACAGCGCGGACTGAGCGCGCCTGCTATACTTCATCCTCTCATTTCCGGACGGACGAACCGACGATGGCGCAGACGCCCACCCTCTATGGCATCAAGAATTGCGACACGATGAAGAAGGCCCGGGCCTGGCTCGACGGCCACGGCGTCGCCTACGCCTTCCACGACTACAAGGCCGCGGGCATTACCCCCGCGAAACTGGAAGGCTGGGTGAAGGCGGTGGGCTGGGAAACCCTGCTGAACCGGGCCGGCACCACCTTCCGCAAGCTGCCGGAGGCGGATCGCGCGGACCTCACCGAAGCGAAGGCCATCGCCTTGATGCTGGCGCAGCCCTCGATGATCAAGCGCCCGGTGCTGGAGCGCGGCAAGACCATCCTGGTCGGCTTCAAGCCAGCCGAATACGAGACCTTCGCGGGCTAGGTAGTGTGGACTCTTGGGGTTCCCGGGCTGAATGATCTGTGATTCAAAGCTGCCTTTGATGAGGCAGCGATGGGTGTTCTTGATCGACTGGTGCTTGGGGATGAGCAGTGGGCGCGGATAGCGCCGCACATCATCGGCGACGAGCGGACGCGCGGCTCTTCGGGCCGGGACAATCGTATGTTCATCGAGGCGGTGCTGTGGATCGTGCGCACCGGCTCGCCTTGGCGCGATCTGCCGGAGCTGTTTGGAGAATGGAACACCGTCTTCCGTCGCTTCAGC
>NZ_AXBA01000083.1 GCF_000473085.1 Azorhizobium doebereinerae UFLA1-100 | reverse complement strand
CGACAGCGCCCTTTCGGCCCAGGCCGCTCTGCTGACGGCCGTGCCAGGCATCGGTCCCACGGTGCTGGCCACGCTGCTCGGCGAGCTGCCCGAGCGCCGATGGGGCCAAGGGCCCCTCGCTTGACCGTCCTGACGCCGGAGGAAGAGGCCATCGCGGTGGTCCCCGTAGGCATATGCTCCTGCCGCTGGACGATTGCCTCTATGTCTTGCCAGCCTTGAGCCGCGCCTGACCCGCTCAGCTCTACACCGTTGCTTCCTGCGCCAGGGCATCAGCCGGCCTCTCGAGGTAGCTGGAGAAAAGCCAACCAGAAAACCTTCAAGCCGCATCCGAACTCTCGGATGCCACCAAATACCTGAGCCGAACGCAAAATGCGACACCCAAAACTCTGCATCTAATTTTGGACAACTATAGCATTAATCTAAAATGCAATTGAAGAAATTGCATCTACGGCATCTGAATTGTCAACATGATTGTTGCCAATAAAAAACCCGCACGCATCTATAAATTCTGCATTTTTTATGCCTCCACTAACGTCACAGTCCATCAATTTTAGCACCGGATTTTTTGTGAAATTCCCAGTCGAAATGGGCCTACACTCGAATCCAGTGTCCTTAAATTTTCGCAAAATTTCATTTCTACTCCACTTTTCGTTGCGCCGAGCTATGATGGCAAACCCAAACCAACTGGACTCTCCAAGCTCTTTCTGGATTCGGAATGCAGGATGATCCGAGAACGCCTGATTGAATCTCACCGCATTCTCTCGCCGTCGACGGACCAGATAAGGAAGCTTCTTAAGCTGCTCTACTCCAATCGCACCAGAAATCTCGGTCGGCCTGACATTATAGCCCGGCAGCACGAATTTAAAACTTTCCACAAATTCGTCTTCAGATTTAAATCCAGTCACCTTATTTTCATGTGGAAGGTTTCGAGTCCAACCATGAGCGCGGAGAGATAAGAGTATATGAAACAGCTCCTCGTTGTCCGTGACGACAACCCCTCCCTCCATCGTTGATATATGATGAGAGTAAAACGTCGAAAACGTTCCCATCACACCAAAAGTTCCAGCACATTTACCGTTGTAACTAGCGCCCATTGACTGGCAGTTGTCTTCAAGTAGAAAAATTCCGTTTTCTACTGCCAGAGACAACATCTCGCCATAGTTCTGCGCATTTCCCAGCAAATTAACAGCCAAAATACACTTTGTTCTCGATGTAATGGCGGCCTTTAACATTGATATGTCGTAGGATAACGTATCTACGTCAATGTCTACAAATCGCAGCCTTAGACCATACTGATACAGTGGATAGAACGAGGTGGCCCAGGCGATTGCCGGAACAATCACCTCGTCTCCGGGGCTTAGGCGATAGCTAAGATCTTTGACATATCTCAGTGCCGCGATCATAAGCAAATTCGCAGATGATCCCGAATTTACCATTACAGCATAACGTGAGCCAAAATATGCAGAGAATTCCTTTTCGAACAAAGAAACCTCCGGCCCCATTGTATACTGCCCCGATTGAAGCACTCGTTGAATTGCAGACACCTCAGCGTTATTCCATGTCGAAACAGAGAGCGGGAACCGAACACTCATTTTGCCTTCAACTCCTTATAATAGGAGTAAGTTTCTCGAATTCCATCCTCAATCGAGGTTTTGGGATACCATCCCCACTGGATCTGCCGCGAAACGTCAAGCAATTTCCGCGCCATCCCTACTGGCTTAGACATATTGTGGACAATATCCCCACTCCACCCAATTACATTGGCTGCAATGTTGTAATATTCATTCACTGTATAGTCGTGCCCTACGCCCACATTCATCACTTCGGGAATTTTAAGCGGATCTTCAACGGCCATCAAAATAGCCTCCGCGAAATCGGATGCGTACATAAATTCCCTTCTTGCCATCCCATCTCCCCACACCTCAACAGACCGACTATTTGTTGCCTTTGCGTGAGAAATTTTCTTGATGATTGCGGCTAGTAGGTGCGATTTGCTGTCGTCAAATTTATCCCACTTTCCGTATAGATTGCATGGGACCAATGTGCGATAGATCAAATTTTGTTTTTCTCTGACAGCGTATTCGCACATCCGCATTGTCACGATCTTCGCCAGGGCATACCCCTCGTTTGTAGACTCAAGCGGCCCACTCAGAATATCATTCTCAGTCAACCCACTCCCAATGGCGCGCGGATACATGCAGCTGGAGGCTATATTGATTAGTAATTCAATCCGGCAATCAACACATGCCGCCACTACATTTACGCCCATCAACGTATTATCGGCCAGAAATCGCAGAGGGTTTTGAATATTTGCTTGAATCCCCCCCACTACCCCCGCCGCGTGGATTACGGCGTCGGGCTTATGATGGAAAAAATAGCGCCGCACAGCACCGGGATCGCGGAGATCGAGCTCGGAAGATGATGGGGACTGAACCACCCATTTTGCGAGAAGCGGGTGCCGCAACATGTTTTGCGCTACCATTCCGGCTCCACCGGTAATTAGAAGTTTTTTCCGCATCCCCATATTGCTATCGCCCTATATGTGACTCTCTATGCGCTTATAGATTCGTAATTTCCAGTAAAAGCTTATTTTTTACGCTTCGTCGTCCACGTGAGTTGCTTATTTATCTTGCTCTTCCGCTTTTTGGTAATTTTTTTTTTGAATGACACCGATCCGCGATCCGGATGACCACCACAAACACGCGCCGGGCGTGAGGTGCCTCACGATCGGCGACATTGCGTGCATCATAGATCCTCCTTGCGCGAGCTGAACGAGGTCTTCGGCCGCGGTCGGCCCTGTATGATCGTGTCGGACAATGGCATCGAGTTGGCCAGCCGGACGATCCTCGGCTTTGAGCTTATGTTAGGGGCCAATCAAATAGCTGACGCATTTGACTGATTCCGTTCGGGATTGAGTTTTTTCGTGACGGAGGCTGCCATGAGCGATCTATTCTGGCTTTCGGATGAGGCATGGGCGGCGCTTGATCCGCATCTGCCTAAGAACCAGCCGGGCAAGCCTCACGTAGATGACTGAACTGATGGGGTGGATGCCCCCTCCAGCGGGCACGTATTGTGTCCGGGCAGCGCCGTGGTGGCGCTTTCAGGGGAGGAGCACATGCCAGATGT
>NZ_AXBA01000082.1 GCF_000473085.1 Azorhizobium doebereinerae UFLA1-100 | reverse complement strand
GCCGCCATGGATCACCGTGTCGGCGGCGACGGGGGCGGTGGAGGTGACGCCGGCCTTCTCGGACACGACGCGGGGGGCGGTGAGCGCGACCATGGATGGGGAGCCTTTCTCTGGATCAGGCGGCCGGGAGGCCGTTGGCGGCGCGGAACTCGGCTTCGGTGAGGCCCAACTGGCGGATCACCTCGCGGTCATCGGCGCTGAGCAACGCGGGATTGCCCTCCGGCGGGGTCTTGCCGCCAAGGCCGGAGGCGCCCAGCAGCTCCGGCGCGCTGGCCAGCAACTGCTCCACGGCGGCAAGGCCGGCATCGGTGGCGCACAGGGCGACGTAATGGTCGCGCTGGGCGGGCAGGATTTTCTTGGCCTGCAAGGCGCCCTCGATCACCGCCTCCACCTTGGCGGTGCGCTGGGTGCCGCGCAGGGTGTCCAGCTCGGTGGAAACGGCAGCGAGCTTGGCCACCGTTTCCTCATGCACCGCCTTGGGCACATGGGCCGTGGGATCGGCGGTGGTCTTCAGGGTGGTGACGGCGGCAAGGCACTCGGCCTCGTTCGCGGTCTCGGCGAGGCCAAGCGCGGCAAGCACGGTCTTCATGGGGTTCTCCGGGATGTGAGACGGATCGGCCTGGGCCAGCGCCGGCTGGGCGGCGAGCGCCGGGGACGCCACCAGCGCCACGCTCTTCAGCCACAGCGCCTCGCCGTTCGGCGCGGGAAAGGCCGGCGAGACATAGGGGTAAGCCTTGAGCAATGATGGCGCCGATGCCGGGTCGATCCACTCCACGCGGCCATAGAGCGCCGCGCCGTCCTGCTCCAGGGCCGTGACGAACCCCACCGGGTCGGCCCGCTCGCCCTTGGGTGCCAGGATCTCGGTGGCGTGGTTGATGTCGAGGGGCACCTTCAGGCCATCGGCCTGGAACCGGGCCATCAGCCGGGCGAAATCGATGGCGAACGCCCGACCGTCGCGGGTGCGGATCGCGCCGCCCTGCGGGAACAGCACGATGCGTTCCGGCGCGGCGTCCGTGGAGCCGGCGGCGAGAACGGTCAGGATGTGGGTATGGACGGCGTTCGACATGCCCCGACCATGCCGGGTCGGCGGGCGCGGATCATGGGCGACAGGTGTCGCCGGGAGCGGGACAAATCAGGGGGAACGGGGCGACGTTAGCCTGCGGGCGCGGGGAACGACAACAGCTCTCACGCAGCGGGCACGTTAAAGGCGGTTTGAAAGCCGGTGACGGGTTTCTGGAGGTGGCGGCGGACATGCACCGCAGGACGACGAGAGATTGCTGCCTGCGGCGATTTCTGTTCATGTCCGACAGTGAAGGCTTCATTCACCGCAGGAAACGGGGCCAATCGGGGATCCGGCTCGAGCTTTGTTCCCATGCGAATGTCGATGCTTAGAGGCCATGAACGAGCCTTCCTCGCAACCGGCCCGAGGGGCACCGAATGAAGACTTCTGATCGTTTAGCCACTGAGGATGCACATCAGGCCTTGGTCTTCATCGACTGTGCCGCCCGCCTTCTTGGCGAAGACATCCCGGCAGGCGGGCCAATCCGCTTTTTTATGGATATCGAGATTCTGGCTCCGACGGGCTTTCTTGTCGGCCATGCTATCGAAATTAGCCTCGGAGCTTACCTGCGAATCTCGGGGGCGCGCGGAAGTTTATCGAATCATAATCTGGAATCTCGATTGGCAGCCGCAATAAATGCTGGACTGGTCGTTCCTGAGAAATTCTCAAATTATGTGAGAGCACTATCTCCATCTCATCTTAAGCATCAATTCCGATATGCAAATGCTACACCGGAAGCGTTTGTGTCTCCACGCCACTCCATCCCAGTAGTACGCCCCGAGCTTGAGAAGATCCGCGATCACGTCTTATCCATAGCGGAAAATCGATCTTAAAATATCGTCATGTCGCAGGCTCCGCTTTCGTGCGGGCCAAAGCCCGCTGCAGGCGCCTTCGGTCGATTCCAGCAGAGAAATCGGCATGACAGGAACGGCCCTCTTGGGGCATAGTATGTTGCGCGGCGGTGAAGTCCGTTGGCCTCGGCATCTTGATGGCGGTGGCCCCTGGAGGGACGCCCCGCAAGGGGGATCGGCTCCTCCCCGCCGCGCTCATTCCACCTTCTGGATCGCCTTTTCGCTTGGGCCGGCATTGCGCCTGTGCATGGAAACGACGCGCAAATAGCCTGTCTCCGACTTGGTGACGATGGCCCGCCACCACGCCTTGCCCAGGTTCCAGATCATGCCGCGCCGCCGCGGATTGGCGTCCGCCACCACCGTCCCCTCCGCTATGGCCTGCGGAAGCCGGCGCAGATCCTCATAGCTCCGGCCATCCTTGTACCGGCCATCGTGATTGGCCCGTGCCACCACATCCGCCCCATTGATGGAGACCAGCGGCGACTTCGCCCCCATCTCGGCCTGGAGCTTCGGCGAGAGGCCGGCCGGCAGCCACACTTGTCTTGCCTGGTCGTCCGGCAGGCGGCCCACCACCCGCGTCCAGGGGCTGTCCCACAGTTGCTCCAGAGTGCGGGCGGCGTCAGTGGGCGCGGCATCCACCAGGGATTGCTCCAGGGCGCGCATCACGCCCTTGACGCGGGCGAGGCCTGGATTGCCGCCCCAGCCGGGGTCGATGCCTACCGGCACCTGCACGATCTCGCCGGTGCGTTTGTTGGTGAAGGCGCGGGTCTCGATCACCGGCCGCTCGGCGGAATAGCGGATGTCGGTGTCATCGGCCGGGACGCGGGCCAGCAGATCCTCGCGCTCGCGGGCGGTGATCTGGCGCACGGTGCATTTGCACAGCCAGCCATTGGGCGGGAAGTGGCTCGACCAGAACGGATCATCCACCGGCAGGATCGTGCCCACCCAGGAGAGGTGTTCCTTGCGCGGGTCGGCCGCCGTGGTGCGCACATAGAGCAGATAGGGCAGCGCTCGCTTGGTCCGCTGCGCCCGCTCCCATTGGCCGGCGGCGCGGGCCGAGGCCATGTTGCCCCAGAAGATGGTCTTGAGCCGGCGTGGGGCGGTGAAGTCCACCGTCGTGTCCGGCTGGTCGCCTGAGGGATCAGCCACCATCCGCAGGCTGCCCCAGCCAATGCGCTGGAGATCCACCACCACCTGGGTGCGCCAAGTCTCAAACCCGAGGCCGTCGCGCTGCGCCTTGGCGATGGAGGCCTTGAAGGTGGTGAGCAGCTCGGTCTCCACCGCTTTGGCGACAGTGAAGGCGTGGGCATGCTCCTCCTGCCACACGTCCTGCCAGTGAAAGCCGGGCTTGAGGCCCTTGTCGTCCAGATAGCGCGTCACCTCCGGCGGCGGGCCGAAGCCGCGGGTGATCTCGGCCATGGCTCAGTCCACCGCGTCGCCGATGCCGCGGGCGATGGCGGTGGCCTGGGCCAGGGCCTCGGCGAGGCGCGCCCCATCTGGACCG
>NZ_AXBA01000081.1 GCF_000473085.1 Azorhizobium doebereinerae UFLA1-100 | reverse complement strand
CACTCCATAAGCCGACCACCCATGAATCACGCAACCCGGTCCGAGGGAATCCCAGCGGGGATCCAAAAATCAAAAAATGCCAAAGTAGTGCTAGTTTCGGGAATCTGCACAGGTCCGTTGAGTGGTCTTTCCGCCTGTGAGCAGCCAAGATGGCTTGGCGAACAGGAGAGAAGATGTCGAGACGACCGCGCCGGAACCACATCCCGGCCTTCAAAACGAAAATGGCGCTGGCTGCCATCAAGGGCGAGAAGACGCTCGCCGATTTGACTCAGCAGTACGATGCCCACGCGAACCAGATCACGACGTGGAAGTCGCAGTTCCTCGACGGCGCTGCCGGCGTGTTCGGCGCCGAGGCGCGATCCGATCCCGATAGGCCGCCGATCGACCTGAGGGCTCTCCACGCGAAGATCGGCGAGTTGACGCTGATCGACTTTTTTTAGCCGGAGCGCTCGTGAAGGCCGGCCTTCCGAGCGCAAGGCGATGATCGACCCCGTGCACGAACTGCCGATCTCGAAACAGGCGAAGGCTCTCGGGATCAGCCGAGGCTGCGTCTATTACGTGCCTAAGCCGGTGCCACCCGTCGATCTGGCGATCATGCGGCGGATCGACGAGCTTCATCTGAACTACCCGTTCGCGGGCAGCTGGATGATGGCGGCCCTGCTGGCGAACCAGGGTGTCGATGTCGGTCGCCGACATGTTCGCACCCTGATGAAGAAGATGGGGGTCGAGGCGATCTACCGAAAGCCGAACACCTCGAAGCCGGCGGTCGGGCACAAGATCTATCCGCACCTGCTGCGAAAGCTGAAGGTCGAGCGGCTGAACCAGGTTTCCCCCGCGCGGAGGAGGCCATCGAAGATGTGCGTCAAGACGCTTTTACCAACTCCCCCAAACGCGGGCAGGGACGCAAAATGTTCAGTATATGACAAGAACAGCATCAAAACGTCTACTCTACGACATAGAATCAATTAAATGAACAATACGCCGCCTGAGGGCGAATGGCCTTAAGGCTTTAACAACAAATAGATTTCGCAAAAGCTGCGAGAGGTGGCATATAATTTGCTGCGCATTTTCGTAGGAGAGGGGGGCATCCACGCCCGCCCTTCCCTTTTGATCCCAGTGCGGCTCTCTGGCGAGCGGCTTCCTCCCGTCCCATTGGAGATAAACAATGTACCAGGTGCCAGTTGATGAATTAGTGCCGCCCAGTGCGGCCGTCGGGCTGAGCCTCAAGGAGGCCGCTTACATTCTAGACGAAGCGCAAGATCGTCCTTTGTTGCCTTCGGAGATCAGGGCGTTCATCGGCATGATCAACACGCCCGATTTTAGCAAGATTAAGGCCATGGTCCTTGACTACTCTGCCCGCCTCAGGACGAAGAAGTATGGTCGCTCAGTTTTTACGATGTCTCCTGTGGAGTTTACAAATCGCTGTGCGTCTAACTGTGATTTTTGTGGTTGGCGCGCCGACAACACGCAAATGGGGCGCCTAACCATTGATGAGGAGATGGTCGAGGTGCAAGCTCAGTATCTTCTTGAGAAGGGCATAGATGATATTGAACTTGTAGGCGGCGACGACATCCGATTTGTCCGGGATGCCCTTCCACTTCTCCTGCGGCGGTTGAGATCGCGCATCTCTACAAGGAGCGTC
This sequence comes from Azorhizobium doebereinerae UFLA1-100, assembly GCF_000473085.1. Lineage (GTDB taxonomy): Bacteria > Pseudomonadota > Alphaproteobacteria > Rhizobiales > Xanthobacteraceae > Azorhizobium > Azorhizobium doebereinerae. Next base: position 1,944 of record NZ_AXBA01000081.1, on the reverse strand, counting down.
CGCCAGCTGTTATTTTCCACGATGGCCCTTACGGAGTCGCAATATAGGAATCTGGCTGCCTGCGGTGCAGACGGAGTGATAATGTGGCAAGAGACGTACGATGAGGCCCTGTACAATCGACACATCTCGTGTGGGCCAAAAGCGCACGGAATCGACGATGACTTCCGTGTTGTGCAGAATGGAAATGGTTTCTTGTTCAGGCTGCAGAGTCAGGATCGAGCAGCCAAAGCTGGTCTAAATCTTTCAGTGGGATCAATGCTTGGTCTAAACAAAGACGTCGCGTTTGATGTGTTGGCGACCGTGCACCACGCGCGGTATCTCTGCACTAAGTATGCGCCGGTACGGCCTCTGATTATAGGCATGCCGACTTGGAACAAGTTAACGACACCTGAGACAGACAAACGTCCCGAGCAACTCATAGACATAGAGGAATGTTTCTCATTCTTCGCTTCCCTCTATCTCTTGGCGTTGTCTGATCTAAATGTCTGGGTATTTCCTACATGTCGCGTTTCAATGGCGTCTCATATCGCGGCGGTAAGAGCCGCAGGCGCATATACGTCAACAGAAGTAAAAACAGGACCGGGGGGATATTTGGTTGATGCATTGCGGAATGTAGATCCCGAAAGACGCCGAGCTATAATCGAAAACGTGCACGGTGAATTCGGTGACAAAAAGCTCAGATCAGATGCTCTACTGGAGAAGATCGACGCTTGTGAGCAGTTTCAACATTATTACTACCATCATGAAGATTTTGTGCGTGCGTTAAACGATGCGGGCATCAATGTCCGTCGTCAGATCAGTTGAGACTGATCAGGCGGTTTGAGAAGGAAGGCTCTGGCTCATGGGGGGGGGGAGTTTAAGCTGCTCGCAATTGATGCTGCAAGCGGCGATCTGCGATGGTGTTGCGCTTGATGCGTTTTCGCTCGGCGAGGATCGCCTCAGCCCTGCCGAACATGCCCCGGCACGCCCCGCAGCACGAACGGGTCCGTCAGCGCGTCGATGACCGCAGTCGAGTTGAGCTTGCGGTCGATACGGCTTGCCAGGCACTCCCTGGTGAAATCGTCGATCACGTTCAGCATGCGGAACTTCCGCCCGTTATGGGTGCGATCCTCGACGAAGTCGTAGGACCAGACATCGTTGGGATATTCAGGCCGCAGCCGCACGCAGGACCCCTCATTGAGCCAGAGCCGGCCCTTCTTCGGTTGCTTGCACGGCACCTTGAGCCCCTCCCGCCGCCAGATCCGCTCGACCCGTTTGACGTTCACCGTCCAGCCGGAGGCCTGCAACAGAGCCGTGATCCGCTGATATCCATAACGCCCGTATCGGGTGGCAAGTTCGATGATGTCGGCGGTCAGGCCCGCCTCATCGGCACGGCCCACTGGCACCTTGCGTTGCGTGGATCGATGCTGCCCCAGAACCCGACATGCGAGCCGCTCCGATACGCCGAGCTTGGCCACGACGTGCGCGATGCAGCGACGGCGACGGGCGGGGCTCAGAAGTTTCCCGACGCAGCCTCCTTCAGGATCAACTTCTCCAGCGTCAGATCCGAAACCGCCTTGCGCAGGCGTTCGTTCTCCTTCTCCAGATCCTTCAGCCGCTCACCTGGTCGCTCTTCAGCCCGCCGAACTCTTTGCGCCAGCGATAATAGGTGAACGCCGTCACCCCGATGGCCCGGATCGCCTCCGAAACCGGGCGCCCCGGTGACGCCAAAACGTCGACCTGCCGAAGCTTCGCGACGATCTCTTCCGGCTTGTGCTTCTTCTGCGCCATCACGCCATCCTCCAAACGCCCCAAAAGCCTACTTCACGGAGGACCACTTTTCAGGGGCAGGCCACAACCTCGATGCCTCTAAAGCCCCGCACAAAACCGCCACAGCTCATCGATCTCGGCCGGGCCCATGTCCAGCATGGCGCCGAGCGTGTCCACCAGCGGATTGGTGCGCTG
>NZ_AXBA01000080.1 GCF_000473085.1 Azorhizobium doebereinerae UFLA1-100 | reverse complement strand
AGCTCGAAGCGCGGGGCATAGATGCCGAGCCGGTCGTCCTCGATGTCGTCGCGGCTCACCGAGACCGTCAGCTCGAACTTGCGGTTCTTGATGGCATAGCCGTGCGACCGCAGGCCATGCACCTGGCGGTCGCCGATCCATTCCCGCATCTTCGGAATGTCGCCCAGCCAGCCATAGGTCTCTTCCGACGAGGTGGACGGCACCACGGTGCACAGGGTGGTGTAGAGCGCGCTGACGCCCGCAAAACCCTTCTGGAAATTGGTCTTGAAGCCCTTGTTGATGGCCGAGATCAGATCGGGCGTGACGACGCGGGGCATGGGGCTCTCGCTTCTAGGTAGGGGTTGGGATCAGAAGCCGAGGCGGACCCAGACGCCCTGGGCGTCCAGGTCGATCACGGCGCCGGCTTCCGAGCGGGTGTTGCCGCCATGGGTCTTGGCCACGGTCAGGTCATCCACCAGGAAGCAGGGCTTGCCGATCTCGGCCGCCGTCACGGCATCGGTGGCGAGGTTGAACAGGCGGAAGGTGCCGCGCCGGGTGGTGATGCTGATGGCGCCGTCCGCCCCGCCGGAATTGTCGGCGGTGGCATCGGCAATGCCGAGCACGATCAGGCCAAGGCCGGTCTTGCCCGGCTTGGCGAGGCCGCCCTCGCTGACGGTGACGGCGCCGCCATGGATCACCACGTCAGCGGCGACGGGGGCGGTGGAGGTGACGCCGGCCTTCTCGGACACGACGCGGGGGGCAGTGAGAGCGACCATGATGGGGGAGCCTTTCTAACGATCAGGCGGCCGGAAGGCCGTTGGCGGCGCGGAACTCGGCTTCGGTGAGGCCCAACTGGCGGATCACCTCGTGATCCTCGGCGCTGAGCAGCGCCGGATTACCGTCCGGCGGGGTCTTGCCGCCGAGGCCTGAGGCGCCCAGCAGCTCCGGCGCCGAGGCCAGCAGCTGCTCCACCGCGGCAAGGCCGGCATCGGAGGCGCACAAGGCGACGTAATGGTCACGCTGCGCCGGCAGGATCTTCTTGGCCTGCAGGGCGCCCTCGATCACCGCTTCCACCTTGCTGGTGCGCTGGGTGGTGCGCAGGGTGTCCAGCTCGGTGGAAACGGCGGCGAGCTGCGCGACCGCCGCCTCATGCACCGCCTTGGGCACATGCGCGGTGGGATCGGCCGAGGTCTTTAGGGTGGTGACGGCGGCGAGGCACTCGGCCTCGCTCGCGGTCTCGGCCAGGCCAAGCGCGGCAAGCACGGTCTTCATGGGGATCTCCGGGATGTGGGAGGGATCGGCCTGCGCCAAGGCCGGCTGGGCGGCGAGCGCCGGGGATGCCACCAGCGCCACGCTCTTCAGCCACAGCGCCTCGCCGTTCGGGGCGGGAAAGGCCGGCGAAACATAGGGATAGGCCTTGAGCAGCGCGGGCGCGGCGGCGGGGTCGATCCACGCGACGCGGCCATAGAGCGCCGCACCGTCCTGCTCCAGCGCGGTGACGAAGCCCACCGGGTCCGCCCGCTCGCCCTTGGGCGCCAGGATCTCGGTGGCGTGGTTGATGTCGAGCGGCACCTTCAGGCCATCGGCCTGGAACCGGGCCATCAGCCGGGCGAAGTCGATGGCGAACGCCCGGCCGTCGCGGGTGCGGATGGCCCCGCCCTGCGGGAACAGCATGATGCGTTCCGGCGCGGCGTCCGTGGGGCCGGCGGCGAGAACGGTCAGGATGTGGGTATGGACGGCGTTCGACATGCCCCGACCATGCCGGGCCGGCGGGCGCGGATCATGGGCGACAGGTGTCGCCGGGAGGGGGGGCAAATCGGGGGGAACGGGGGGACGTTAGCCCGACAGCGGGGATGGCGCCAATATCCCGCGCGTGGGAGGCGCGTTAAAGGTGGTTTGAAAGCCGGTGGCGGGTTTCTGCGGGCGGCGGCGGACATCCGCGCGTCGCGACGAGAGATCGTTGCCTGCGGCGATCCGCAGCGACGCCTTATGACGACGGCTTGAGCCGTTCACTGGCCATCACCGATTCTGACCTATCGCGGACATTGCAAAACTGCGTTGGGTAAGTCTGGAATGGGGTGGAAAGCGGCCTGGCCGATTCAGACCTATTTAACTGCTGTCGGTCCGTGTGCCTGGTAGACAATAAATCGCGGTGACTGTTTAGAGTTGGTTGCAAGACCTGCCTGTATCCGTTTCAAGCGTACTCATCGCGACGGTGCGTAGTAGATCGCGTCGAGCATTGCCACGCGCGCATCCCACAGATCCCGGTTTCGGTCCGTCGGACGCGGCGTTGTATACCAGGGAGCCTGCCGGATCGGTTCAATGACGCGTTCCCAGTAATTTTCGAGATTGAGGGTTGTCGGCGCGAACGCGAGCGCTTCGGCAATACCCCGCCGATTTTCGCCGTTCACGCATACGAAGACGTCGGGACGCTTCATCGCGAGCAGCCGGGTCGCAGGCGCTAGCCGGGCGATCCGGGCGCGACCTAAAAACGAGGCGGTGAAGGCTCCGACATATTTGTTGAACTGATCCTCCGTGACGTCGCCGCGCCGTGGGATCATGTCGAGCGCCGCAGCGAGTTCGGCATTCTGTTCTCCGATCAGCTGGGCGAAAGTGCCAGCGCCGCCCATTGATCCGAACCAGCCCCAGTCGAGATCGTCGAGGCCGGCCTCGAAGGCTTCGCCCTCGCCGATAGTACCGGCGATACCCTTCCACTCGACGACGGAGAGGTCAGCGATCGAGACGGCCTTCACAAACATCTGCTGGATGATCCGCAGCAGCTTCATCCGTTTGGTGAAGTCGTGGTGGCGATCGGCTCGGGCCTTCTCGGTGAATGTGGCCCAAGACATCGTCGAGAGCGCTGCGTTGAAGCGCTCAAAGCTCTTCTTCTCATCAGGCAGCGTCGGGTTCCTCGGCCTCGGCTTGCTGAGGGCGGCTTCTGCTTGGCGGCGATAGCTCGTCGCAAGCGATTTGGTGATCGGCAGATGCAGCGGTTTATAGGCATCAAACTGGTCTCGGATCTGCGCAAAAAAGGCATCATCGATGTTGCCTTTAACGTGAACGCTTGCCTCGAAATTCTTGCCAAGGCCGCCACCGGTAAAGTTGGCGCTGCCGACGATCGCTTCTGCTTTCATGTCTGTGGTAAAATAGTAGATCTTCGGATGAAAGCAGCCCGGTCGGTTTTTCGCGACATAGGCACCACGTACCCCTACAAGGCGATCGACAAGATCGGGATCTGTGGCAGAGAAGTCGAGCCCGATGAGGACAGTCTCAATGCGAGCTTTGTGAGCTAGCAGAGTGTCGGCAACGTCGGTCAATTGTCCCCACGCCACCGCCATCGAAATGTGATCGTGCTTCCCGATCAGCGCTTTTAGGCGCCGTCCCATTGAGTTGGCGTCCAGTAATGAGATGCGCATGATCGACGTCCCCACCTGATCTTTTAACTCTGCAAATAGCACCCGTCAGGATTTCGCGATACGAGGATGGAACTGCTGCAGGAGCGTAAACAAGGTCCACTTGGCTGGGAACAGCGAAGGAGGCCGCGGCGAGAGCGTCTCGTACTTCGGGGAAACCCGATTCGCTGCCAAACTGTGTCATCTAGGCGCAGATCGGGGACCAGCCCGTTTAACGCGCCGTTCAAGCGCCGAGCCACTCTGCTCTTCGTTGCAGGGCAGGAGTGTAACTGCGCCTCTTGCATCACCAATGCCATGCGCATCGCCACTTCCTGGTGAGGCGATCGGGCAGCCTACTGTTGAGCGAGGTACTGGTTGCAGGTACGCTAGGCTCAGGACTCATTGATCACAGCCAGAAGATGACGACTGCTGCGATGCATATGGCAGAGAAGAAGGTGTGGGCGCATCGGTCGTATCGCG
>NZ_AXBA01000079.1 GCF_000473085.1 Azorhizobium doebereinerae UFLA1-100 | reverse complement strand
CCCCGCCGCCATACGAGAGCGAACGTTCATTCTCACTCGACGGAGCCATCGCGCGCGTGTCGCTTGCCGAGCCCCATACCCAGCAGGATCATCGCGCCGAGCAGCGCCAGCGCATTCTGGCCGCCGCCGCCGCCTGCTTCGCGCGCGACGGCTTCCACGGCACCTCGATGCAGAAGGTCTGTGCCGAAGCGGGCATGAGCCCCGGCGCGCTCTACCGCTATTTTCCCTCGAAGGAAGCCATCATCGCGGCCATCGTCGAGGGCGAGCGCGCCGAGCGCGCGCGCATGTTCGACAGCCTCGTCTCCGGCCCCGACCTGGTGGACAGCCTGATCGCCTGCATGGTGGAGATGCTCGGAGAGCGGCCGTCGGCCTGTATCGAGCTGGGCTCCGAGATTCTGGCCGAGGCCGCCCGCAATCCGAAGCTGCGCGAGGTGCTCGAACCGTTCGAGGAGGAGACCCGGCTGATGCTGCTGGACCTGCTGAAGCGCGCGCAGGATGCCGGCGAGATCGACCCCGGCATCGGCCTGGACGATTTGCAGGTTCTGTTCACCGCCATCGGCGACGGCCTCATCCTGCACCACCAGATGCATCCTCATTGGGCGATCCGCGACCGCCTGCCGGCCATCGGCAAGCTGATCACGCGCATGATCGCCCCCGGCCGGCCGGAATAGGCGCCATGGCCACCGGCTCGCCCCTTTCTCAGCGTCACCTTGTCCGGAGCGGGACGGTTTCCCCGCTGCACCGCATTTTCATCGAAGAGGCTTCCATGCTCCGCCGCCCGGCGTCCGCGTCCCCCTCCCCGCGCCTGATATCGGCTGCGCTCGCGCTCGCCCTTGCGGCGGGCCTCGGCCTCGTCGTCCCCGCCCGGGCCGCCGCGCCCGAGGCGAAGGGACTGACGGTGAGCGTGGTGCGCCCGCACGACCAGGAACTGGCCGAGACGCTGCTCGTCACCGGCTCGCTGCTGCCGCGCGAGGAACTCCAGGTCGGCCCGGAAATCGAGGGCTATCGCGTCACCGAGATCCTCGCCGAGGTGGGCGACAAGGTCACCAAGGGCCAGGTGCTGGCCCGCCTGTCCCGCGACGTGCTGGAGACCCAGCTGGCCCAGAACACCGCCAACGCCGCCAAGGCCAAGGCCGCCATCGCCCAGCAGAAGGCCTCGCTCGACCAGGCACTGGCGCAGGAGGTCGAGGCCAATTCGGCGGTGGAGCGCACCCGCCAGCTGCGCAAGACCGGCACCGCCACGCAGGAGACCCTGGATGAGCGCGAACGCGCCGTGAAGGTCACCGCCGCCCAGGTGGCCGCCGCCCGCGAGAGCCTGCACGCGGCGGAAGCCGACGCCGTCCTGGTCCAGGCCCAGCGGGCCGAGCTGGAGCTGAAGCTGGAGCGCACCGAGGTGCGCGCCCCCGACGCCGGCATCATCCTCGCCCGCGACGCCCGCATCGGCGCCATCGCGCTTTCGGCCCGCACCGAGCCGCTGTTCCGCATCGCTCGCGACGGTGCCATCGATCTCGATGCCGAAATCCCGGAGGTCGCCTTGCCCCGCGTCGCGGTCGGCCAGAGCGTCGCCGTGACGCCCGCCGGCTTCGCCAAGCCGGTGGACGGCAACGTACGGCTGATCTCCGCCGAGGTGGACAAGGCGAGCCGGCTCGGCCGCGCCAAGATCGCCCTGCCGTTCGACCCGGCGCTCAGGCCCGGCTCCTTCGCCCGCGGCCTCATCCTGCTGGACCACCGCCGCGGCCTCTCCGTGCCACAGGCGGCGGTGATGTTCGACGGCGAGGGCGCCTATGTGCTGGTGGTCAAGGACGGCGTCATCGCCGAGCGGCGGGTCAAGACCGGGCTCAAGGCGGAGGGGAGCGTGGAACTGCTGAGCGGCGTCGGTGCCGACGACCTCGTGGTCGCCCGCGCCGCCGGCTTCCTGCGCGACGGCGACCGGGTGACGCCGGTGGAGACCGCCAAGACCGTGAGCGAGGCCCGCTGATGGCCCTCAACGTCTCCGCCTGGGCGATCCGCAAGCCCATTCCCTCCCTCGTCCTGTTCGTGGTGCTCACCGCGCTCGGCATCGTGCATTTCCGCTCGCTGCCGGTGACGCAGATGCCGAACATCGACGTGCCCATCGTCATGGTGACCATCACCCAGACCGGCGCGGCGCCGAGCGAATTGGAGACCCAGGTCACCAAGAAGGTGGAGAATGCCATCTCGGGCGTGGCGGGGGTGAAGCACATCACCTCCTCCATCTCCGACGGCACCTCCGTCACCACCATCGAATTCCACCTGGAAACCCTGGTGGACCGCGCGGTGAACGACACCCGCGACGCGGTGACCAAGATCCGCTCGGAACTGCCGCAGAGCATCAATGAGCCGCAGATCCAGCGCGTGGACATCGAGGGGCTGCCCATCGTCACCTACGCGGTGTCGGCGCCCACCATGACCACCGAGGAGATCTCCTGGTTCGTGGACGACACCATCGCCCGCGCCCTCCAGGGCGTGCGCGGCGTGGCGCAGGTCAAGCGCCAGGGCGGCGTCGACCGGGAGATCCGCGTGTCGCTCGATCCCGAGCGGCTGATGGCGCTGGGCATCACCGCCGCCGAGGTCAGCCACCAGCTCAAGGCCACCAATGTGGACCTCTCCGGCGGCCGCGGCCGGCTCGGCACCCAGGAGCAGAGCATCCGCACGCTGGCCGGCGCCGCCACGGTGGAGGCGCTGGGCGACACCCGCATCGTGCTGTCCAACGGCCGCTACGTGCGGCTGAAGGACCTCGGCACGGTGACCGACGGCGCCGCCGAGCAGCGCGTGTTCGCGCGCCTGGACGGCAGGCCGGTGGTGGCGTTCGGCGTCTACCGCGCCAAGGGCTTCTCCGACGCGGTGGTCTATGATCGCGCCGGACGGCAGATCAAGGCGCTGCTCGCCGCCCATCCCGGCGTGCAGATCACCGAGATCGACACCACGGTGCGCTACACCAAGTCGGACTACCAGTCGGCCATGGACACGCTGATCGAGGGCGCGCTGCTGGCCGTCGTCGTGGTGTTCCTGTTCCTGCGCGACTGGCGGGCGACGCTGATCACCACGCTCGCCATCCCGCTGTCGATCCTGCCCACCTTCTGGATCATGGACGCGCTCGGCTTCTCGCTGAATGGGGTGAGCCTGCTCGCCATCACGCTGGTCACCGGCATCCTGGTGGACGATGCCATCGTCGAGATCGAGAACATCGTGCGCCACATGCGGCAGGGCAAGTCGCCCTATCGCGCGGCCATCGAGGCGGCGGACGAGATCGGCCTCGCGGTGGTGGCGACCACGCTGACCATCGCCGCCGTATTCGCGCCGGTGTCCTTCATGGGCGGCATCGCCGGGCAGTATTTCAAGCAGTTCGGCATCACCGTGGCGATCGCCGTGCTGTTCTCGCTGGCCGTGGCGCGGCTCATCACGCCGCTGCTCGCCGCCTATTTCCTGCGCGACACCGGCCATCGCGAGACCCATGACGGCTTCGTCATGCGCCACTACATCACCCTGCTCGGCTGGTCGGTGCGGCATCGCTTCCTGACCATCCTGATGGGCTTCGGCGTGTTCGCCGGCACCATCTTCCTGTCCACCCTGCTGTCGTCCGGCTTCCTGCCGGTGAACGACATCTCGCGCTCGCTGATGTCGCTGGAACTGCCGCCGGGCTCCACCATCGAGGAGACGCAGCAGGTTTCCGACCGCATCACCAAGATAATGCTCAGCCAGCCGGAAGTGGCCAGCGTCTACGCCACCGCCGGCGGCGGCGGCCAGGGCGGCCTGTCCATGCTGGCCGGCGAGGTGCGCAAGGCGCAGATCATCGTCAATCTGAAGCCGAGGTCCGAGCGCACCACCAGCCAGAAGGCGTTCGAGACCCGCATCAGCGCCGACCTGAAGGCCATTCCCGACATCCGCTACAGCTGGAGCCAGGACGGCCAGAACACCCAGCGCGGCTT
>NZ_AXBA01000078.1 GCF_000473085.1 Azorhizobium doebereinerae UFLA1-100 | reverse complement strand
CAGCGCACCAATCCGCTGGTGGACACGCTCGGCGCCATGCTGGACATGGGCCCGGCCGAGATCGATGAGCTGTGGCGGTTTTGTGCGGGGCTTTAAGATAGCCAATGACAATATATTACTTCGGCAGCGGCGTCGTCGTCGTGCGGACCGGCAGGATGGGAAATTCGACCCGCGGCGGATCTCCCGACAAGGTGCCGAGAAACGCCGTCACGTCCTTGATCTCCTTGGGCGTGAGCTGGGTGCCCAGTTGCGCCGTCGCCATCACCGCCACCGCCTGTTCCAGGTTCCAGACCTGACCTGAATGGAAGTATGGCGCCCGCAGCGCCACGTTGCGCAGCGGCGCGACCCGGAACACATAATCGTCGGAGGCGGTTTGGGTCACTGTGAAGCGACCGTGGTCATCTGGTGGCAGGATAGCAGCGCCCGGCTTTTCCACCACGCCGAAGGGGTAATAGGAATCGCCGCCCGCGTTGATACCGTTGTGGCAACTGGCGCAGCCCTTATCCATGAATACCCGAAGTCCGGCCTTTTCGGTATCGTTGAGCGCGGTATCATTGCCGCCAAGGAACCGATCGAACCGCGAGCCCGGTGTAATCAGCGTGGCCTCGAACGCTTCCAGCGCCTTGGCCACGTTGTCGAACGTGACCGGATCGGGCTCGCCGGGAAAGGCCCGACCGAAATCACTCACATAGACCGGCATGGATTTCGCCGTCGCCACCACCTGTTCGGCGGTCGCATTCATCTCGATCGGGTTCTGCATCGGCCCCTTGGCCTGGGCCTTCAGGTCTTCGGCACGCCCGTCCCAGAACTGCGCAACATTGAACACCGCATTGAACACCGTTGGCGCTCGGCGCGCCCCCCGCTGCCAGCCGTGGCCGATGGAGGTCGGCCCGGCATCGACGCCCCCGGTGCCGAGATTGTGGCATGAGTTGCAGCTCAGCGCCTGACTGGCGGACAGACGCGGATCAAAGAACAACTTGCGGCCGAGATCGACCTTTTCGGGCGTGACGGGATTGCCGTTCACCACAGGTATGTCCGTGGGAATAGACTTGAACAGAGCGAGGGCGTCAGTGCGCAGATCCGCCGCCGAAACAGCCTGCGCCGACATGAATATGGTTAGTCCGATAATGCGGTATTTCATCTCCGATGTCCCTGGAACAGAGTGAAATCTTTATCAAGTTTACGCTGCCGGGCCGCCGATGCCATGATGCAGATCAAGTCGTTTAGAATAGCTCTAATACCAGCGGCCATTGAGGGTGACTGTTTGGGGCTTTCGGTGGAGTGCGATCGCTGATTTCATCGTGCGGGGAGGATCGCGCCATGGCCTCTGTGGTGAAGCTTCGGACTGACTACTCGGCTTCGGATTTGCGGCGGCTCGCCGCTGCTTCGAAACACGCCAGCCAGAGCCGGCGGCTGCTGTCGCTGGCAGCGGTCCTGGATGGGATGGATCGCGCCGAGGCGGCTCGGATCGGCGGCATGGATCGTCAGACCCTGCGCGATTGGGTCACCACTTCAACGCGCTCGGCCCCGACAGGCTGCGCGACATCCGCTCCAAGGGTCATCCGCCCCGGCTGAAGAAGGCGCAGCTGTCCGAACTCGCTGAGATCGTCGAGACCGGCCCCGGATCGCAGGGTCCACGGCGTCGTCCGGTGGCGGCGACTCGACCTGAGGAAGGTCGTCGCGGACCACTTCGGCGTCGCATACCACGAGCGAACCATCGGCAAGATCCTCAAAGCGATCGGCTTCTCGCACATCAGCGCCCGCCATCGGGCGGCGCGGCCTCTCGGTGCCCATTATTATCACGGGAACAGAATCCAATGTCGTTTTGATTTTTCCGCCATTATAGCGTTAGATGTTCGTGATATTTGTTCAGAGAAATAAATTTACTGCAAGCTCGACGTAATTCAGACGAAGCGTGGTCCCAAAATGCAACTTCGATTTTGAATCCTTCTGCAACCAAGTCCGCAACAATTGGGACATAATCGGAATCGCCGGCGACAAGAATAATTTCGTCACTAGTTTTGTTAAGTAAGGTGTATGCATCCTTGGTCATGCGACCGGCAATCGCAGTATCAACCTTCTTTTCTTTATTTGCGGCATTTCTTTCGTAGACGGTCGTGTTAAATCCCTTTCGATGCAGCATGTTCCAGAAGCTGTCTCCAGGCGGGGGCGAACCCCAAAGCCTTGCAACGGAATCGGATCCACAAATAAATTCATACAAGTTCCCGTAGTCAAGATTCCAGCTATGATCAATAATTCCGGCACACATGGCTTCGTCGATGTTCTTTGCAAAACCATTTCGTACGGCGGATAGCCGGCATCCTTCGATATAGATGTTTGAATTATCAATGTACGAATAGGTGGTCATAATCCCCTCTCTGTAACCTTCTTTGCCGGCGTCTCCTACCGCCACGGCTCATTCGCTGCACCGGAATTCACCCGGCGACACCTGTCGCCCGTGCCGTCCCGCATCTTACCCTGCACAGTCCAGCCCCTGAAGCCGCCCGTCAACCGCGCTTCAAGAGGGCTTTCATGTCTGCCACCACACCCTTCGTCGGCGTCCGCGTCTTTTCCGACCTGTCGGACACCGTCGCGTCCGTCGATACCCGCGACAGCACGGTCATCGGCCTGACCTTGCCGGCCCCTGAGGCGGACAACGCCCGCTTCCCCCTCGACGAGCCGGTGGCGCTGTCCATCGACGACGTGGAGCAGGTGGCGGCCCTCGGCCCCGGCCTGGCGCGCGATACGGTGGACCAGATCCTCGCCGAAGGCATCGTCACCGACATCTCCTTCGTGCGGGTGGCGGAAGGCGCGGATGCCGAGGCGACCATGGGCCATATCGTCGGCTCGGCCGGCGCCAAGACCGGCGTGTGGGCGCAACTGGAGGCGAAGGACCATATCGGCCTGGAGCCGGGCCTGCTGATCGCGCCGGGCTATACCGGCACGCGGCCGGGCAATGCCGCCAACCCCATCACCACCGCCATGGACACGGTGTGCGGACGCATCATCGACTGCATGGCCGTGGTGGACACACCCGGCACCAGCCGCGAGGCGGCGGCGCTCTATGCCGAGGACTTCAAGACCTCGCTCAACATCATCGCCATGTATCCCGGCGCGAAGGTTTTCTTAAGCGGGGCGCAGGTGGTGCGCCCGGTCTCGCCCCATGTGGCCGCGGCCATCGTCCGCCGCGACAAGCAGGTGGGCAATCCCTTTAAGGCGGCCTGGAACCGGCCGCTGATCGGCATCCTCGGCGCCTCCCAGCGNGTGACCTATCGCGACGGCGACACCTCCTCGGACGCCAACTATCTGGTGCAGGCCGGCGTCGGCACAGTGATCGAGAACAAGACGCTNTGGGCGCCGTTCTCCACCGCCACCGATCCCACCATCCGCGCCTATCGCTCCATCAAGCGCATCCGCACCCGCCGCAGCATCGAGAAGGCGTTCTCCACTGCGCTCAGGGGCTATCTGTCCGAGGACCTGGGCGGGCACCTCGTCACGCTGCTGGTCAAGACGCTGGAGGAGGCCTGCGAGGAGCGCAAAAGCCTGGGCGCGCTCATCGACTACCAGATCGTNTGGGACCGCAAGCTCAACCCCAACACCTTCCTGCGGGATGGCGGCATCCGCCTGAAGCTCAGGTTCGAGGAGACGCCGGACCTCACCGACCTGCAGATCTACTCCCAGCCGCAGCCGGAAGCCTTCGATGTGCTGGCGTCCTCCATCGCCGATGCGCTTTCCGCGCTCGGCTCGTCCAACGTCTACGTGGCGTCCTGACCGGCGCCTGAAGGAGAGACCCCATGGACCGCATCATCCGCGGCGCGAACTGGTGGATCGAAGAGACCAACCAGCGCCTGCGCACCAAGTCCGCCAAGCTGCCCGACCTCAAGCGGGTGACGGAGAAGTTCGTGGCCGGCGGCGGCTTCTTCACCTTCTCCATGCCGGGGGAGATCGAGGAGCTGTCGGCCGAGTTCGAGCTNAACGGCGGGCATGAGGACATCCGCTCGCTGTTCGGCCGCGAGCCGGGCGACTGGACCACCTTCATCTATTACGAGCGCCTGGCCAACGTCGGCAC
>NZ_AXBA01000077.1 GCF_000473085.1 Azorhizobium doebereinerae UFLA1-100 | reverse complement strand
CCCGCATCCTCCATGGTGACAAGGGCTATGATAGCGATGCCATCCGCCGACAGGTCGAGGGCATTGGCGCCATGCCGAACATCCCGCCCCGCTCGAACAGGCGCTGGAAGAACTGCTTTTCGCCAGCACTCTACCGCGACCGAAACGCCATAGAGCGCATGTTCTGCCGCCTCAAGGATTTCAGGCGCATCGCCACACGATATGACCGGCTCGCGACCAACTTCCTGGCCGCCGTCTCCATCGCCGCAGCCGTAAGCTACTGGTTATGAGTCTGGGCCCTAATGGACCGAGGGCAGTCCATTCAGCTTAACCTCGTGTCCACCAAACCGGCAGCAGGCCAGACATCATCCTGATTGAGCTCCTGCAGAAACTGGTTGAGCACGGACACCGCTTCGCCATCGGCACACTGTGACGCTTCTTCGACCGCCACGGCGCCACCGGCTTCCAGCGCCCAACCCGCTGGTGGACACGCTCGGGGCGATGCTGAACATAGATCCGGCCGATATTACTGAGGTGTGGCGGGTTTGCGTGGGGTTTTACTGAGGAGAGGGTGTGTTCGACCAGATGTCAGGCTCATCAGAATTAGTTTTCTGCAAAAGTAATGCTTACTTTTCATTGTTTTTTACTGACCCCCAAACACGAAGGCGCATACCTAAGATGAAGCCATCAGGCTGGGGGGGGGAGCATAAATTCATTTCTAACGCGATGTTTCGCATACTTTGCAACAAGTGAATCTAGGCGCGCAATCTGGGTCGAGCTAATTACCAACTCCTCAGCACATGCAACGACAAGTTCATTAATTAATTCGACTTCCAGCACTTTGTTTATCGCCGCAAATTTTACGTGCCCTTGCGGCGGCCTCGCAAAATCGGGGGCGCCAAAATCGGCAAAAGGATCCATCTCCACATACAGGCAAAGCCGAGGTGAAAGCGGCAGGAAGCGCGGCAGTGTCGTTTTTCCGCCTCCAAAGGGCCCTGGATCTTGGAAGACGAACGGGTTATCGCTGGTGATAAAGCCGATCGGGGTGGCGTTAGCGATCACCGTCCAGTGGCTATTGAACAGCCGCCAGGCAAAGCCGGAAAGGCGAATTGCGTTCTGCGCGCGCGCCCAATCTGGGTCGACCTCGGTGCTAAGCCCGCCGGAATCTATGAGTGCCAATGCTTGGGTGATATTGGGGTCAGCGCGACCGTGACGCGCGCAAAGAACTTGATGCGCGCGCGCGGTCTCTATGACGCAATGACGGTAGCTCTCCGCGGTCAGTCGCGTACTTGTGGGCGTCGCCGCCAACAGGTTCGCCATAAAACCAGAAACGACCAATTTCACGTCACGCGACACTGTTCGCGCCTTCAGTGCTTTTAATGCAAGATGCCAATATGGCTCGAATATCTTCCGAAATTCTCCGATTCTTCTGGGATTTTCTATGAATTTACTAACTATGCCTCCATCGAGTTCGCTGCAGATGCCTTTTGGAAAATAGCCTCGATTCGGCAGTCCCGACTTGCGAGATACCCGAAGTTGGGCGCCATTCTTCTGAAAGTGCCTCAGGTAGGTTTGGGCTGTAAGATGGTCATAGGCCATTGCTTGTGCCGTAGAATTAGAATGGGCGAACAGTTTGTGAAGGAGAAGATTGATCCGCCCCCCCCCCACACACAAGAAAACGCAAGAACCTGACAAGCTGCAAGTTGGCGGTTACCCCTTCACTCGGCGACACCTGTCGCCCCTGTGCTCCCGCACCTTCCCTCGCACAGTCCTATCCCTGAAGACGCCCCTCAACCGCGCTTCAAGACGATTTTCATGTCTGCCCCCCCCGTTTGTCGGTCTCGGCGTCTTCTCTGACCTGTCGGACACCGTCGCCTCCGTCGATACCCGCGACAGCACTGTGATCGGCGTCACGCTGCCGGTGCCTGGGGCCGGACAACGCCCTGTTGCTCCTGGACGAGCCGGTGGCCCTGTCCATCGACGATGTGGACCAGGTGGCGGCCCTCGAACCCGGCCTGGCACGCGATGCGGTGGACCAGATCCTCTCCGAGGGCATCGTCACCGACATCTCCTTCGTGCGCGTGGCGGAAGGTGCCGATACGGAGGCCTCCATGGGCAATATCGTCGGTTCCGCCGGGGCTAAGACCGGCGTGTGGGCGCAGTTGGGGGCCAAGGACCATATCGGCCTCGAGCCGGGCCTGCTGATCGCTCCCGGCCATACCAGCACGCGGCCGGGCAATGCCGCAAACCCTATCATCACCGCCATGGGTGCGGTGTGTGCGCGCATCATCGACTGCATGGCTGTGCTCGATACCCCCGGCACCAGCCGCGAGGCTGCCGCCCTCTATGCCGAGGACTTCAAGACCTCGCTCAACATCATCGTCATGTATCCTGGCGCGAAGGTCTATCTGAGCGGGACACAGGTGGTGCGCCCGCTCTTGTCGCACGTGGCAGCCGCCATCGTCCGCCGCGACAAGCAAGTGGGCAATCCGTTCAAGGCGGCCTGGAACCGGCCGCTCATCGGCATCCTCGGCGCCGCCCAGCGCGTGACCTATCGCGACGGCGACACCTCCTCCGACGCCAATTATCTGGTGCAGGCCGGCGGCGGCACGGTGATCGAGAACAAGACCCTGTGGGCGCCGTTCGGTGCAGCTGTTGGGCGACTTCTTCGAGAGCCTGCCGGAAGACGGCGCCTATGACCGGATGGAGGTCTACGGCCTCATGTGNGGCCTGCCGGCGGCGGTGCTGCGGGCCTTGCCGGATGCGGACGNCGCCGCCGTCACCGGAGCCTGCTTCGATTTTTTGCCCCCGTCCCTCGGCGGGGCGAGCGGCTGATCCCGGATCTTGCGGACTGGCGCGGCTTCACCGGCCGCGTTGCCGCCGGCCTCTCCACGCCGCTGCCCGCCGTGCTCGCCATGGACTGGAGCGTCACGCCGTTCAATCGCGCCGTGGACGCCATGGTCGCGGGCCTCCAGGATCTGGAGACCCGCGCCGGCTGGTGGGAGCGCTGGAGCGCCGAAGAAGAGGCCCGGCTCCAGGCGAAGGGCGAGAGCGTTTTCCGTTTGATTGAAACCGTAGGATTCCCGCGCGGTTCGGATTGTGATTCAAGATGCAGGCTGGGCGGAGGCCAGCATGCATGGTCCGACCTCTCTCGAATGATCTGCGCGAGCGCGTTGTTGCAGCGGTTCTGGCCGGCGAGACGAGCCGGGCGGTAGCGGCCCGGTTTGGGGGCGCTGCATCTTCGGTGGTGAAGTGGTCGCAGCGCCACCGTGCGACGGGCTCGGTGAGGTCGGGCCAGATGGGCGGCCACCGCAAGCGTGTGCTGGAGCCGCACCGGGCCTTCGTCACCGAGCGGATCGCACAGGCCCCGCACCTGACCTTGCACGGGCTGAAGGCAGAACTGGCCGCGCACGGTATCGTAGTGTCGCATCATGCGATCTGGCTGTTCCTGCGGCGCGAGGGACTGCGCTTCAAAAAAACGATGTTCGCCCTGGAGCAGGCGAGAGCTGACATCTCGCACCGCCGCGAGCGTTGGAACACCTGGCAGAAACGGCTCGACCCCACGCGGCTGGTCTTCATCGACGAGACCTGGATCAAGACCAACATGGCCCCACTCTATGGCTGGGGCCGGAAAGGCCGGCACCTCAAGGGCTTCGCGCCCCAGGGCCATTGGCGCAAGTTGACCTTCCTCGGCGCCCTGCGCACCGATGCCCTCACCGCGCCCTGTGTCTTCGACGGCCCGATCAACGGCCAATGCTTCCGCGCTTATGTGGAGCAGGTTCTCGTCCCGACGCTGAAGCCGGGAGACATCGTCATCACGAACAATCTGGGCAGCCACAAATCCGAGGCCGTGCGGCACCTCATCAAGGCCGCGGGCGCGAGGCTCAGATTCCTGCCGCCCTACTCTCCGGACCTCAATCCCATCGAGCAGGCCTTCGCCAAGATCAAGCACTGGATGCGAAGCACCCAGAAGCGAACCGCGGAGGACACATGGCGCCATGTTGGCAACCTCGTATTGGGCATCCAGCCGGAAGAGTGTGCAAGCTACATACATCGCGAATGCAGGGTACGTTTCAATCAAAAAATGAAACGCTCGAGCTGAAGCCCGACGATTGGTTCCAGGGCGCCACCAAGCGCATCACCAAGGCGCTCACCGGCGACGAGCGACCCATGGTGGACCAGTTCAGCGACTGGTTCTGGGGCAGGTCGGGCGAAAAGGACACTGATCTGAAGGCGGCCCGCGAGCGCGGGCAGACCGCGGCCAAGGCCGAGGCGGACGGCGCCAAGGCGGATCGCGTCGCNGCCCTGATCGCTTCGCGCGAGCGGATGATGGCGCAGCTCGGCTCCGGCAACGTGATGGGCGCCGACAAGCTGAAGACGGGCATCGCGCCGTGGACGAGGAACTGAAGNAGGCGCTTCAATCCGCCGACCTCGGCCCCATCGCCCGCGCCGAGATGGAGAAATACGTCCAGTCCCTGACCGCCGAGGGCGAGCGGGCGACCGACGCCGCCCGGCGCATCGCCGCCGAGCTGACCCGCATCCT
>NZ_AXBA01000076.1 GCF_000473085.1 Azorhizobium doebereinerae UFLA1-100 | reverse complement strand
CGTCCTTGAGGATGGTCGAGACGCTGGTCTCGAACGTCGTCAGATCCTGCGCCAGCGCGGTGTCGCACTCGGCCTGGCTCCAGACCTCTCCGGCCTTGAAGGCGCGCCCGTGGTCGTTGGTGTGGCCCCAGGCGATGGTGAGAACACCCGCCGGGCAGATGTAGGTGGTGAAAAAGCCCTTGCGGCCGGAGATCGGTTTCAGGCAGCTTTCAAAGGCTTTGACGAGATCGGTTCCGTCTCGCGAAATGGTCTGGGCTGACACCCGCCGCTCCCCCAAAAGGACGGCGTTCCGGGCCAGCCCCGAAACGCGCTGGGGCGATCATGGGGAGGATGGGGGAAGGTTGGACGGGTGACGGGTGTCGCGTTGCCTCTGATACGTGTGGGGGCTTTGAGATATCGAAAATCTTGTTAACGCATCCAATCAGACCAGCCTCGCTGGCAATTCGAGGCTCGCAGCGGCAAACGGAATTCATCTACAGAGGATAGTTTTTTAAGGTGCTTGCTGAGCGGGCAGCGTTATTTGTGGAGGGTCAAGTGGCAGCCACTGTAGAGACGGCAAAGATTCGAGACGGCAGGGTCGCTTGCTGGTCGATTATGACGGGTATGAAAGTCAACAAATACATCGAACTGGTCGAAGCCGCGTATAACAAACGTGGAGGCCTCAAAGATCAGCGCGAGCCACTAAAAACAACTACGGGGCGCCGCATCCGCGGACGCATGATTGAGGATATAAAGCGTGGGGCTGTCCTGCCACCAGTCGTAATCGGCGTAGTGATTGCGGATGAGCTCGATTCTATCGCGACCTTGTCGCCGGACGAAATCATTGGTCGAGTGACCAGTGAGTGGCTTGCCTCCATTTCTATCATTGACGGAATGCAGCGGACGACGGCTCTCATGGACGCGGTCGAGTCTGATCCTAAGGTTGGTGAGCAGACCGTGCGGGTGGAGTGTTGGCTCGCCGAAACTACCGACAGTTTGATTTACCGCATGTTAGTGTTGAATACAGGGCAGGTTCCATGGAACATAAAGCGTCAGCTATTGGTTATATACGCACCGCTCATCGAAGAAATGAAGTCGAAAATAAACTTCGAACGACTTCTTAATATTGAGAAAGCTGAGAGACGTTACAAAGGTGGAGAGTTTAGTGCTGACAGTCTAGTTGAATCTTATTTGGCATTCGGCATTCGGAGAACTGAAATCGATACACAAGAGGCGCTAGCCGATGAGTTTTCTAGACTAGATATCGCTGAAGCGATCGCCTCAAAAAAAATACGACCGCTTTTTCTACCCGATCGTTCAGATTCTCGTAGATATTGACAAGGCCTTCTCGCGACTTGAGGCGCCTGAGAATGATGGCGCCGATGAGACTGCGACTTCGAAGTTCACCATCGGTCGAAACATCTTCGACAGCCAGCCCGCTCGCATCGGATTCGTTGTAGCCTGCGCGCTCGCTGTGCTCGGCCGCTTGGGTATGGATAAGTCAGAGACCGAAAGCGAATCCGCGCTCGCTCAGTTGAAGGCCGACACGGAAGGCCTCGTGCAGAGGTTGAAGGGGATGTCACCGGAAGACCTCACCGACTTCCTGTCCCTCGACATTTTGCGGGAAAGGCTGGGTGGCCAGAAACGGTCCGCCGTTGGTCGTCACGAGCGCGCCTTTTTCGAGACCGCGTTTAAAGTTCTGATCGAGGAGAAATTTGCGGTCCCGTCCATGGGGGGGTGCTGGAGAGCTTAATGTGGCACGTAATCGCATCGAAATGAGCAACGCCCTCTTCGGTCGGCTAACGGAACGTGCCCAGCAACTCAGCGATCCGGTAACAAATCCAGATGCCGGACGATGGCTCAAAGCCAAAGACTCGACGGATTTGGCTTTGATGGCAGCGGCCACCGTAGCAACTCGGATCGTGACACGTCAAATTCGTCTGGTCCGCATTGAACACGACCATGCGCTCTACTTTTGCACCTTCGGCTTGCCGGAAGTTGACGGGCTGCCTCCTGGCCTGGAAACGGTAGACGCAACACCAGGACTTTTCGCTCTAGCGGTACTAGACGCCGAGATTCGACCGCTGCCAAGTGTTACTGCAGCGGAAATCAAGCAAGTTATGGACGATCAATTTAAAGACAGCGGGGCCGGATATGAAGGGCATGATCTGGATGAGATTGAACCTCTATTTCCGCAGCCCTGTATATATCGCGTCACACAGGAAGAGGGCTATCACGCGCTGACAGATCGGGTGCTTGGATCGATACTTGTTCGTACCTATTTTGACGGTCCAATTTCGCTTGAACCTGAAACGGTCGACATCCTCACGCGCGTATTCGAGGTAGACTCTCCACTAATTCCTTTTAGAAATATTGTTCAGGGTATTTTATCTATATCGTGGGAAAATTTATTTCTTGAGACATATAGATGCATCGAACAACTCTATGGTATGAAGCGCTATGGAATGTTAAAAACGCATCTAAACTATGCGAATTCACCACGAGAGCTTGCGAAGATTATCGATGAACAGCTATCCTGGCGACCGAAGGAATCTGAAGCCTTCGTGGCGCTAGCAGCGCTTTGCGACGAAACTCTCGTTTCAACCGTTTGCACAGGTTTAGCCGTCCAGGCGGACACACATGACAAGCGGTGCTCCAAAATGGCAGAGGCGTTATACGACCTGCGCAACACCATCGTGCATTATCGCCCCGCGAATCAAGTAATTTATAAAACAGACGCAGACTGGAACGTCATCGTTCGAGGGGTGCTTGATATGGTTGCCCATCTCTACAACGAACATGGGGGAGAATTCTTTGGTTGATCGAGCTGATAGCAAATGGGATATTTAACGGATGCCTGGGCGCGCCACGCTTGCAGCGAGAAGGCTTTGGCTTATTGGTTCAGCCAAAGCCGCTCTCCGTCCCGAAAGGGACTGTCAGGAATTTCGTGTGCGGGGCGGCGGTGTTGAACATCAGGCCGCCATGGCCCTTGTGAAGCGCTCGCCGAAGATGACGGCGAATTGGGCCTTGGCCATGACCCATTCACGAGGCCCCATCTTCCACTCCTTCTCCGAGCGGTTCAAGACGAGGAAGAGCAGCTTCATTGCGGCCTCGTCGGTCGGGAAGTGGCCCCTGGCGCGCACGGCGCGACGCAGCTTGGCGTTCAACGCCTCTATCGCATTCGTCGTGTAGAGAATGCGGCGGACATCGGCCGGGAAGGCATAGAACGGAACGACCTCGCCCCAGGCCCGTCGCCAGCTCTGGCCGATCGCCGGATAGCGGCGGCCCCACAGGCTGTCCTCGAAGGCCCCGAGCGCGACCTCGCCGGCAGCGGCGTCCACGGCGCGATAAATGCCCTTCAGCGCGGCCGCGACGGCCTTGCGGTCCTTGTAGGAGACGAAGTCCAGGCTGTGACGCAGCAGATGGACGATGCAGGTCTGGACTGTCGCTTCGGGAAACACGGCGCGGATCGCATCCGGGAAGCCCTTCAGGCCATCGACGACGGCCAGCAGGATATCCTCGACGCCGCGGTTCCTGAGCTCGTTCATGACCCGGAGCCAGAACTTGGCGCCCTCGTTCTGCTCCAGCCAGAAGCCCAGGATCTCCTTGGCCCCATCGGCGCGCACGCCGAGCGCGATATGGACGGCCTTGTTGCGCACGATGCCCTCGTCGCGGACCTTGACGCGCAGGGCATCGAAGAACACCAGGGGATAGACCGGCTCGAGC
Source organism: Azorhizobium doebereinerae UFLA1-100 (assembly GCF_000473085.1). Taxonomy (GTDB): domain Bacteria; phylum Pseudomonadota; class Alphaproteobacteria; order Rhizobiales; family Xanthobacteraceae; genus Azorhizobium; species Azorhizobium doebereinerae. The sequence continues at coordinate 976 of NZ_AXBA01000076.1, read as the reverse complement.
GGGCGCGCCTGCCAGGTGGCAATCTCCTCCAGCACGGCATCCGTGACGGCGCTCACGAGATCGGGCGAGACCTCGATGCCGTAGAGCTCGCGCAGATGCCCGACGATCTCGCGGGCGCTCATGCCGCGGGCATACATCGACACGATCTTGTCGTCGAAACCGGGGAAGCGCCGCTGGTACTTGGCGATGAGCTGCGGATCGAACGTCGCCTGCCGGTCGCGCGGGATGTCCAGCTCGATCCGGCCAGTCTCGGTCGTCACCGTCTTGCGGCCATAGCCGTTGCGGCTGTTGCCGGCCTCGTCGCCGGCCAGATGATGATCCATCTCGGCGTTCAGCGCCCGCTCGGCCAAAGCCTTCTTCAGATCGTCGAACAGGCCATTGGCGTCAAAGGCCGTTTTGGGATCCGCCCCAGCCAGAAGTTGGTCCAGAAGTGCGTCAGGAATGCGCGGTGACTTGCGTCGTGCCATCGGAAACCTCCATCAGGTCCACTATGGCCGCCCCGCACACGAAATTCCTGACAGTCCCTCCCGAAATGGCTCAAGGTGGCCCACTTGAAATCCAATAGCTCGCTTAACTAGAACAAGCGCGCTTGCTCGTCCTCCTCATCGTTCTTCACACGCGCCCGCATCCTCTGTGCGGTCCGCCGATGTAGCCCGGCGTAACCCGCCGCCTCGTCGATGGATGCTCCCCGCGCAAGCGCACTGGCCAACCTCATCCGCGCAGCAGCCAGCGTCCCCGCCGGCCCCATCGGCACGGTGATCGTCTCGCCGCCATACATGGCGCACAGTACGTCCGCCCCCTCCCGCCCCAGCAGTGCCACCAGTCGGTGCTCATCGCCCGCCCGCTTGGGGATGGAGAGCCGCCGCCCGCCATGCTCTGAGGCAAAGGCCAACACCCGCGCCAGGCCAGCGGCCGGCAGCAGCGCGGACAGAAGGTGCGGCAGAGGCGGAACCTCGCTCATGCCCGCCCCGCCTTC
>NZ_AXBA01000075.1 GCF_000473085.1 Azorhizobium doebereinerae UFLA1-100 | reverse complement strand
AAAGCCATCGTGGATGAATGCGTCGCCGCCTGGTCGGACGGCGCCCCGGCCGAGGTGCGTGCCCTCGTTCAACATGCCTTCCAGACCGATCGGGAAGGCCGCATCAACCGCGCGGCCTTGTTCTCGCTCCGGCGGCTCCAGATCACGCGCGAGCCCTGGCCGCGGGCCATGGCAGCCCTGGACGACGCCATCCGCGTGGTGGGCTCCCGCGAATATGTGCGCTTCTACCGGCGGGCCAACACCCGCGCGAAATGGGAGCCCATCACCATCGACCTCGCCTCGGCCGCGTGAGGGCGACCATGGGCGCGGCAGCCACCATCTCCCCCATCATCCGCCCGGCGCTCCCGGCCGCCACCGTGCTGGCGGTGGAGTGCCGGCATCTGGCGGCCCTGCATGGCCAGGGCCTGCTGCTGGTGCGCGACGTGGATGCGGCCCTTGCCCGCGTGCGGGCGGCGCTGCTGGCCGAGATCGAACAGGGGGCATCCTCATGAGCACCGCCACCGCCCAGCAGATCGGCGCCATCCACGGCATCGCCCGCCGCCTGGGGCTCGACACCGACACCCGCCGCGATGTGATCGCCGCCGTAGCGCCCGGTAAGCGCTCCTGTGCCGATCTCTCCAAGGCCGAGGCCATCCGCGTCATCGACCGGCTCAAGGCGCTCCAGGGCGGAGCCTCCCCGGCGCGCGGCGCGGCGGATCTGGCCGGCCCCTATGCGGCGAAGCTGCGGGCGCTCTGGCTCTCCGGCTGGCACCTGGGCGTGGTGCGGGACCGCACCGACACCGCGCTGCTGGCTTTCCTGGAGCGCCAGACCGGGCTGGAGCACACGCGCTTCCTCGCCGATGCCGCTGCCGCCCGCCGGGTGATCGAGGCGCTGAAGGCCTGGCTGGCGCGAGAGGGCGGCGTGGAATGGCCGGCGAGCGGCAGCGTTGAGGCGAGCAAGGCTGCGGTCTGGCGGGCGCAACGGCGGCGGATGGTGGCGTTGGGGCTGGCTGTGGTGGATGTGGAGCCTGCGCTGGGCACGGACCTGGATGGGGAGATCCGGGCGGGCGGCACGCTCATCCGCAAGCGGATCAAGGCGGGGCGGCCATGAGCGACGTTCCGCCCCTGCCGCACCTTCTGTCTGCACTGCTGCCGGCGGCTGGGCTGGCGCGGGTCTTGGCCTTCGCCTCCGAGCACGGCGGGCGGCGGCTGTCTGTGCCCAAGCGGGCGGGCGATGAGCACCGACTGGTGGCGCTGCTGGGGCGCGATGGGGCGGACCTGCTGTGCGACATGTATGGCGGCGAGACGGTCACGGTGCCCATGGGGCCGGCGGGGACGCTGGCCGCGGCACGGTTAAGGATGGCCCGCGCGCTGGCTGAGGGGGCATCCATCGACGAAGCGGCTGGGCATGCGGGCCTGCATCGGCGGACGGCGCAGAGGATGCGGGCGCGGGTGAAGGATGAGGGGGACGAGGGACAGACTCGATTGTTTTAGTCTCGACGGTCAGGGGTAGACGTATTCAGGCGGCTGTGTGCCACGAGTGGAACTTTCCATATGCATGTCTGAACGTCCGGTGTGGGGCCGGAAGCGGACTGGCCGGTCTTGGCTGCCGATGTACAGATAGCAGCCGTTCCGCTGCCGACCCCAGCGCCGCCACTAGCGTTCCGGTATCAGAATGGCGGGTCCTGGCTCAAACCTTACGCCTCTACTTGAGTCGTCGTCGGATAATTAAGGTCGGCGGAAGCCCCCGAACATACGAGATGCAGGAATAGCGATCTTCCCAACTTGGGCGACGGCGAGTCGGCGACTTACGGTTCCTGTATGTAAAAATAATATTAGATAGATCCAGAGATACTACTTCTATTGCCCCTCCGCTTCATTCTGTGTAACATTCATGAAGCGGAAAACGATGGAACTATGTGATGAAAACGTCAGTTGCCCCGCGAGGGGGCGCCTCGGTGCCGCATTGGTACATGTATCCGCCCAAGACCAGCTATTCGAGCGAGGTCCATGTCGATGTGGTGGAGAAGGAACTGGCAGGGTTAGCGGGGGCGCTCGTCAGCGCCTATGTCCACATCCCTTTCTGCAACATGAAGTGCAACTTCTGTTCGCTGCTCACTTTGCCGGGGGGCTCCGATCCCACGGTGTCGGTCTACATCGACAATTTGAAGCGAGAGATCGTGAATTTCGGCGCTCGATTTCAACGCGCCAAACCGGTTGTTTCCGTACTGTATTTCGGCGGTGGAACGCCAGCGCTGCTGCCCGAAAGGCAATTGGCGGAAGTGCTTGAGCAGCTGCAGCTCGCCGTTGACACCACTCAGCTACTCAGTTGCAGCGTAGAATTCTCTCCTGATGTCGTCGACGAAGTCACGACCGGCGCCTGGCGTAGACATGGCTTCAACCGCGCAAGCCTTGGTGTTCAGACTTTCAACGATGCACTGCTGAAAACGATGGGCCGGCGCCACACCGCCACGCACGCTAGGGCAGCAATCGGCAATCTTGCCAACGCTGGCTACGAGGACATCAATGTCGACCTCATCTTCGGGTTTCCCGGCCAGACTGCTCAAGTGTGGGGCGACGATCTCCGCGCCGTCGTCGCAAGCGAGGCCACCCATTGCACGTTTCACCCGCTCTCCGTGCGACCAAAAGTGGCCCTAGAAAGAAAGGCAATTTCCCCGACCAGTGCAGTCGCTTCGCTGGAAGATAGGCACGGCCAAGCGATTGGACATTTTCAAGAGGCCGGATGGACCCAGACAAGTGCGATCTCATTTTCGCGGCTCTCGATTCCGAATCCTATCGAAAGTGCCGAAGCCGCTGGTCAACCGACCATTGGATTTGGGGCTGGGTCGCGCAGCTACTACCCGAGTGTGCACACCTCCACCGTCCCGTACGCCACCAGAACCCCGTTTGGCGCAGTGCTAAGAAGGTACTACGAATCGGTTTCGGCCGGGCGACTTCCCATTGCAAGCGAAGTGCTGCTCGACGCAGAGGAGCGGCTAAGGCGGATTTTGATTTTACAGATGCATCACGGCCGAATTCCGAAGAGCATGCTCTCGGGGCTCGACTCGGACATTGATGACAGCCTTTCTACGATAATGGAGGGAATGCTTGTAGAGGGCTATTTCGTCCAACGAGAAAGTGACTATCTGCTAACCACCGCAGGATCGATCAAGGCGGCAGAGATGGGCCTGTCCCTCTCGAGCGCTTCGGTCAAACGATCGCTCGCAACGGTGGAGTGACCTGCTATGCGGGAGTATCCTGCCATACTTGACGAAAGCGCCGCGCTCCGAACGATCATTCGCACGATGGGCGGGCCCAGCCAAGAGGTGATTTCCATCGGTGGAATCTTGCGCGGCTCCCTCCCGGGTTTTAGGACGCTGGATCTTGGGTCTGGCGCGGGTCGAAATTCGATCTTCCTCGCCGGCATCGGGTCGCGGGTCACGGCCGTCGATGCGTCAGCCGCCCATATCGGTGCGATGGCGAGATTAGCTCAAGGCGCTAGGCTTGACATTGAGGCCGTGTGCGGGCGCGTGGAGCAGTTTCAACTCCTTCATCAGTATGATCTCGTGCTCTGCCATGGAATTCTGCATTTCCTTGATCGCTCCACCGCCCTCAGCACAGTTTCGAAGCTGAAAGTAAACACCGCTCAAGGCGGGATACACTTGATCACCATCGCCAAATTCGACTCTAGCGACGACATACCACGGTCCTTCGTGGAGCAGGGGCATCCGAACACCCTGACAGCCAATAACTTGCTCAGGGCTTATGAGGATTGGTCCTGCGTAGCGCATGAGCGCTATGTGAAGCGGGATCACCACCCAGGAGGGGGGTACCACCTGCATCCGATCGACAAGCTGGCGTTTCAGCGCCCCGGTGGCGAGCATCGTACTCTGTTGGGTGAGGCGCATTTGCTCAACGATGATGATCGGAAAGAAGTCCAGACGTTCCTTTCAACGGACGAGCTGATTCTGACGTCCAAGGACGCTGCCCTCGAAGAGTTGGGACCGCCGGACCTCTCGTTCACCTATAACGCCCGAGGGCAGCAATTGTCCTTCCAGGGGATTTCCGGCCAAGGCTATGAGCTGTCGCTGCTTTTTTGGTCAAAGTACGCGGCCTATTTTGAGAATGGCCTTCTCGTTGGCTTTTCAACCTATAGAAGTGATCGCTTTCACACATTCCGTTTGAGTGGAAGCGAAGGGCTAGGCTAGCTGTGACTTCTGATCGGGTTGTTCCGGCGAGAACCTGACCGGGTGTTCTTCGGTCGAGGCTACCATGGGGCCTTTGGTGATTGTACCAGGCCAGCCATCGGGGCAGGTCGGCGGTGATCTGAGCCCTGCAAACTGGATCATTCGGAGTTAGAGTTTTCCGCGCTGTTCACCCTTTGGCCGGGAGGAGCGGAAGACGATGAAGGCATCGAAGTTTTCAGAGGCCCAGAAGGCGTTCATTCTGAAGCAGGGCGCCGATGGGCTACCGGTTGCGGACATCTGTCGCCGGACTGGGATCAGCCCGGCGACCTATTTCAACTGGAAGAAGAAGTATGACGGGCTGGCGCCGCTGGAGATGCGGCGCCTGAAGCAGCTTGAGGACGAGAACGCCAAGCTGCGGAAGCTGGTGGCGGATCTGTCCCTGGACCGGGAGATGTTGCAGGACGTCATCCGGCGAAAAATGTAAGGCCTGGTCGCAAGCGCGAGCTCGTCGATGCGATACGCAGCGAGTGGCAGGTGTCGATCCGGCGGGCCTGCACGGTCCTTGAGGTGGACACCTCGACCTATCACTACAAGCCGCATCGACCCGACCAGGCCGGCCTCGCAGCACGGATCAAGGCGATCTGTGAGACCCGCGTGCGCTACGGCTATCGACGGGTCCAGGTCTTGCTCA
>NZ_AXBA01000074.1 GCF_000473085.1 Azorhizobium doebereinerae UFLA1-100 | reverse complement strand
CAGCATGGAGTGGGCCTCGTTCCTGAAACACCACGATCTGCAGCCCTCGATGAGCCGTCGTGGCAACAGCCACGACAACGCCATGGCCGAGAGCTTCTTCAATCTCCTCAAGCGCGAACGCATCCGCCGCAAGGTCTACCGCACGCGCAACGAGGCACGCCGGGACGTGTTCGATTACATCGAGATGTTCTACAACCCCACCCGCAACCACGCACGCAACGGGATGCTGTCGCCCATCGAGTTCGAACGGCAGCACAAAGCCAATGCCGAGGGCGTCTAGAAAACGCGGGGCGGTTCATCTTGCCGCCGCGGGCAAGCATGACGCCGACCCGCCACGCCGCGTCATAGGCTTCCCGCGGAAGCGTACCGTTGGGCACGAGGATGACGGGCTTCGTGGGCAGCGCCGACCAGGCCGTTGCTATAGCAAATTAACAGCCGCTCATATATCTTCATCCTATGTTAGGCTATCGCCTGCAGTGAGAGCGTGTCCGGCCTCACAACATGGACCGATCAACACATGACAACTGGTACCTCATGAAGGTGATGAGTATATTCGGGACGCGGCCTGAAGCCATAAAGATGGCGCCGCTTGTCCGGGCAATCGAGGCCTCTCCGGAGTTGGCGGGAGCAGTCTGCGTGACGGGACAGCATCGCATGATGCTGGATCAGGTGCTCTCCTTTTTCGGCATCATGCCGGCCATCGATCTGGACGTGATGGTCCCAAATCAGACCCTCAATGGTCTCATGTCGCGCGTGCTGGCGCGCCTCGATGAGGCCTTGGCCGAGCACCGCCCTGATTACGTGCTGGTTCATGGCGACACCACGACCGCACTTGCGGCCACGTTTGCGGCCTTCCATAGGGGCATTCCCGTGGGCCATGTGGAAGCGGGACTGCGCACCTACGACCTCACCCAGCCCTGGCCGGAAGAAATGAACCGTCAGGTGGTAGATCGTATGGCCCGCGACCTGTTCAGCTCCACCGAGCAGTCCGCCACGCATCTGCGCGAAGAACGGGCCCCGGGGCGAATTTTCGTTACTGGCAACACGGTCATCGACGCGCTCCTGATGACGCTCGACCGTATTGATGCGGATGCGGAACTGAAAGGCGCCCTCGACCGGCAGTTCTCTTTCCTCGATCCCAGGCGACGCCTAGTGCTGGTGACGGGGCACCGTCGAGAGAATTTCGGCGAAGGCTTTGCCCAGGTCTGCGAGGCGCTGGCCACTCTCGCACAAAGGCAGGACACCGAAATAGTCTACCCGGTCCACCTGAATCCCAATGTCCACGGGCCGGTGCACGAATGCCTCACGGGCAAGCCAAATCTGCACCTGATCCCACCGCTGGATTATGTTCCCTTCGTATCTCTCATGCGTCGGGCGACCGTTATCCTCACGGATTCCGGCGGTGTACAGGAAGAGGCCTCCTCCCTCGGCAAGCCGGTTCTGGTGATGCGGGACGTGACGGAACGCCCCGAAGCTGTCGCGGCGGGAATGGTGGAACTAGTGGGCACCGACGCCGCCCGCATCATCGCGCGCGTCACCCGCATTCTAGACCTCGCAGACAGCCCGTCGTCTTCGGCGGTGCGCATCACCCCCTATGGCGACGGCGGCGCAAGCCGCCGCATCGTCGACGTGTTGTGCGGACGCATTCCGCTCCCCCTTGCATGAAGGAGAGTTCCCTGAAGGCGTCGAAGTTCACGGAGGCGCAGATCGCGTTCGTGCTGAAGCAGGCGGAAGACGGAGCACCTGTGGCGGAGGTGTGCCGGAGGGCCGGGATATCGGATGCGACGTTCTACAACTGGCGCAAGAAATATGCGGGTCTGATGCCTTCGGAGATGCGGCGTCTGCGCCAGCTCGAGGATGAGAACGCCAAGCTGAAGCGGATCGTGGCCGACCTGTCGCTCGACAAGGCAATGTTGCAGGATGTGCTGTCAAAAAAGCTCTGAGGCCTGCGTGCAAGCGCGCGCTTGTGGACAGGCTGCGCGACGACTGGAATGTGTCGGCCAGGCGTGCCTGTGCCACCCTTTCTGTTGATCGTGCGCTCTATGCCTACAAGTCGAAGCGGGGCACGCAGGCCGAGCTGAACCAGCGGATCAAGGATGTGTTTCGGCATGGAAGATTGACCCCGTTGTGAGGGGGATCGGCGTGTAATATTGCCCCCCCTCTTGGCTCATGGTCCGCCGTTTGGTTGCGACGGGCGGGCTGGGGATGAAGGGCGTGGATACGATTGCACGGATCCGGCGCGAGCATTTCGTGCGCGGCAAGTCGATCAAGCAGATCGTGCGGGAGCTGCACGTCTCGCGGAACACGGTGCGCAAGGTTCTGCGCACCGGAGCGACGGCCTTCAGCTACGAACGGGAGGTGCAGCCGCTGCCGCGGATCGGGCCCTGGCGGGAGGCCCTGGATGGGCTGCTCGCCGGCAACGAAGGGAAGCCGGGGCGGGAGCGGCTGACGCTGATCCGTATCTTCGAGGATCTGCGCCGCCAGGGGTATGAGGGCAGCTACGATGCTCTGCGCCGCTATGCCAAGGGCTGGCGGCGGGCGCAGGCGACGATGACGGCTGCGGCCTACGTGCCCCTGAGCTTCGCCCCCGGCGAGGCCTACCAGTTCGACTGGAGCCACGAGATCGTCCTGATCAACGGCACCACGGTGTCGTGCGCGTCGCCCATGTGCGGCTGTGCCATTCGCGGATGCTGTTCGTGCGGGCTTATCCGCGCGAGACACAGGAGATGGTGTTCGACGCCCACGATCGGGCCTTCGCCTTCTTCAAGGGCTGCTGCACGCGCGGCATCTACGACAACATGAAGACCGCGGTCGATGCGATCTTCGTGGGCAAGGAGCGGGCTTATAATCGCCGCTTCCTGCAGATGTGCAGCCATTATCTGGTGGAGCCAGTCGCTTGCACCCCGGCATCCGGCTGGGAGAAGGGCCAGGTGGAGAACCAGGTCGGGTTGGCGCGGGAACGTTTCTTCACGCCGCGCCTGCGGGTGAAGAGCTACGACGAGTTGAACGCCTGGCTGCTGGATCAGTGCATCGCCTACGCCAAGGGCCACCCGCACCCCGAGCGGCGGGAGGAGACCATCTGGCATGCGTTCGAGGCCGAGCGTCCTGCCCTGGTGCCCTATGCCGGGCGGTTCGACGGCTTCCACGCCGTCCCGGCCTCCGTATCGAAGACCTGCCTGGTTCGCTTCGATAACAACCGCTACTCGGTCTGTGCCAGCGCCGTGGGGCGCCCGGTCGAGGTCCGGGCCTATGCGGAGCGGATCGAGCTGCGCCAGGATGGGCGGCCGGTTGGCTCCCACCCGCGCTGCTTCGGCCGGGACCAGACCATCTTCGATCCCTGGCACTATGTGCCGGTCCTGGCGCGCAAGCCCGGCGCCCTCAGGAACGGCGCTCCGTTTAAGGACTGGGTCCTGCCCACGAGCCTCGATCGCGTCCGGCGCAAGCTCGCCGGTGCCACCGACAGCGACCGGCAGATGGTGGACATCCTCACCAGCGTGCTGAGCGACGGGTTGCCCGCGGTCGATGCAGCGTGCGCCGAAGCTCTCGGCCAGAGCATCCACTCGGCCGACGTGATCCTCAACATCCTCGCCCGGCGCCGAGAGCCCGCGGCCCCCCTCACCATCGTCACGCCCGACGCCTTGCGCCTCCGCCACGCCCCGAACGCCGACTGCTCACGATACGACCTGTTGAGGAGATCCCCGTGATGGAGCGTTCCCAGATCCTTGAGACCATGGGCGAGCTCAAGCTCTATGGCATGAAGGCCGCCTACGACGAGATCATCGCCACCGCCGTCAAGCGCCAGCACGAGCCGCAACGCATCGTCGGCGACCTTTTGTCGGCGGAGATCTCCGAGAAGCAGGCCCGCTCCATCAAGTACCAGATCACCATCGCCAAGCTGCCCCTGGCCAAGGACATCGACGACTTCGTGTTCGACGACACCCCCATCAACGAGACCCTGGTGCGCGACCTCGCCGGCGGCAACTTCCTCGCCCACCAGCGCAACGTCGTGCTGATCGGCGGCACCGGAACCGGCAAGACCCATCTGGCCATCGCCATCGCGCGGTCCGCCATCCGAGGCGGCGCCAGAGGCCGCTTCTTTAACGTCGTCGACCTCGTCAACAAGCTGGAGGCCGAGGCCCGATCCGGCCGCCAGGGTCGCATGGCCGATTATCTCTCTCGCAAGGACTTCATCGTCCTCGACGAACTCGGCTACCTACCCTTCGCCCAGTCCGGCGGCCAGCTCCTGTTCCACCTCGTCAGCCGGCTCTACGAACAGACCTCGGTCATCGTCACCACCAACCTCGCCTTCGGCGAGTGGCCGAGCGTCTTCAACGACCCCAAAATGACCACCGCGCTCCTCGAGAGCCTCACCCACCACTGCGATATCGTCGAGACCGGAAACGAGAGCTGGCGCTTCAAGAACCGCGCCTGACCTCCGCCACCATTGACCCCACTGCCGCTGCGCCAAATCAATGCCCCAGGCCGGGGTCAACATTCGGCGCCGATAAGGGGTCAGGTTTCCTTGCCGATTGACAAACCTGGCGTTCTGCTGGGCGCATGCACGGCGCCGCTTCTACGAGCTCGCACAGTCAGGCCCCGCGCCCATCGCCGGCGAGGCCCTGCAGCGCATCGCCGAGCTCTATCACGTCGAGGCTGCGATCCGGGGGCGGCGCCCGGATGAGCGTCAGGCCACGCGCCAGGAAAAGAGCAGGCCGATCATCGAGGCTCTCGAGCCATGGTTGCGGGCGAAGCTGGCGCTGATCAGCCAGAAGACCAAGCTCNCGGAGGCGATCCGCTACGCGCTCTCGCGCTGGGAGGGGCTGCCCCTCTTCCTCGACGACGGCCGCGTCGAGCTGGACAACAATATCGTGGAGCGCTCCATCCGCCCCCCGGCCCTCACCCGGAAGAATGCGCTCTTCGCCGGCTCCGACCGCGGCGCCGAGCACTGGGCCG
>NZ_AXBA01000010.1 GCF_000473085.1 Azorhizobium doebereinerae UFLA1-100 | reverse complement strand
GAGGGCCGGTCCTGGAGCGGACTGCACAGGCACGCCGTGATGACGATGATCGCCTACGCCTTCCTTCAGAACCAACGCCTTGGTCAGGCGAGCGGGGGGAAAAAGGATCTCCGGCCCACCTCCGCGGCCGACCCTACCGGCAATCCGGCAGGCCATCCTGGATCAGATCTTCAAGCCGGACACACTCAGATGTCCACAATGCAGGGCGCGCTTCAGACGTAAAATGCCAAAGTAGTGCTAGTAGGGATGCCTCACGCTATGGGCTGCCAATGAAAGGCACATCGGGGTCAGGAGCTCTGGCCGGTGCCTAGCCCTGCCGCTTCAAAGCTACGCCCGCGCCGCCGGCGGCATTGCCCTCGGTCAGAAATTCCACCCCTGCATTTTCAATTGCGCCGCGGATCTTTGCCGCAGTGTCCACGCGGCCGCCAAGCTCTCCGTCTGCGGCCTCAATCCGCTTAATCGTCGGCTCGGACACGCCGGAGCGTTCCGCAAGCTCGGTTTGCGACCACCCGAGCAAGGCGCGGGCTGCTTTCACCTGCCGTATTGATACTTTTGGTATTGACACCTGCCGCTCCTTGTTGCGATACTTTTTGTATCAAACGCCGTCGTGGGGAGCAACCGATGGGCAATTTCGAACGCCGCACTTTCCTCAGGAATTCCGTAGCTGCCGTAGCAGCCAGCGCCGTTGCGGCAGCTTCATTTCCGAGCGCCAATGCTGGTGCTATTCGTGCCGCGGATGGCGCTGTGGCAGACCCGCTCAAGGGTGTCATCGCCGCTTACCGTGCGGAACTGAGCGACCTCTGCCGGCATCTGGATGTGTATGGCGAAGACGTGGAAATGGAGCAGCCGATTCTGGCCTTTCTACAGGAGGGGGATGTTCCGGCTGCCGCCACACTCGAAACGGCTTTAGACGCCCTGCGCCTCGCCGCGCAGGAACACCGCGACGGCTTCGGCGACCATTTGGTCGGAAATCTCGTCGAGGCTGCACTGGCCTTCTTCGAAGGGCAGACCGCGTAGCACGCGCGCAGAAAGCTGCGCCTCCGCAAATCCGCCCCTTCGCACAATCTAATCACATAGGACAATCGAAATGACGCGCGCCCCTGCCGCTCGGCAAATGCCGACGCACGCTACGAAAACCTCACGCCGCAAGTTCCTGAAGGTCTTGTCCGCAGCGGCCGTGATTCCCGCTGCCGCTAGCAGCGCTGTCATCAGCGCCAATGCTGCCCTTCCGGCCGCAGCGGTTGCCGTGGCTGATCCGATCGCGGATGTGATCGACGCGTATTATCAGGAGACCCAGCGTAACAGGAGCTTGGTGCGTGACCTCGTGGACGACGATACGCCTGCTTGGAATTATCTCGCGCGTACCGAGAATCTTCCTCCGCCGACCACGCGCGAAGGTGCAATTAAGGCGGTGAAGCTGGCGATCGAGGAAGAGGAGATGGGCGGCGTGTCGCCGGTCACGCTCAACTTGCTATATGCGATGTTCGCCTATCTGGACTGCCAGCCGGCCTGAGCTACGCGTACGAACACAGCACCAGGGGCGGTTCTTCGGAGCCGCCCTTTTTGTTTGCCGATTTCCCGCCTCGGGTAGTGGCTTGTGCGGGCCTGCTGTGATTTGCGGTGGCAGGGAAACAAGGGTGGATTCACATGCGATTCCATCCGTGCTCTGCTGCGCGTCCATTTCAGCTGCGCGCGGGCTTCTTCATGTCCCTATCGGTTCGCTATTTCCACTTGCCGGAGGATGGCGGGATCAGGCTCGTCTCGCGGCGCCTTGTCGATGGTGTAGCCAATCAGACTGACAAGATCCCGGAGTTCTCCGCTTCGACGGTTCGCATGGCCGAAGTGACTGTGGAGTCTGAGCGGGGCCGACCCGTCGCGATCCTCAGTGTCCGGGGCACCTTCTGGAGCTTCGATGACGAAGGCGCATATCTGGCGGACAGAGACGCGATCCTCAGCAGTCATTTCTTTAGCCGCAGGAAGCTGGATAAGTCAGGCCCGGTCGTGGATATCCGCTCCGAATTGGAACGCCGGCGTTGGGAAGCCAAGCATCGCTGGACCCCCTCAGTCGATGATATCGAGCTGATCCGGCTGGCGATATGGCCGCAAGCCGGAACGGATGTGCCCGCGGTGGAGAGCGTCAAGGGCTCCGCGCCCAAACGGCCTCCGATGACTTACGAGGGCAGGGAGGCGCGAACTGCAATCTCCCAAGCCCACTTCTCAATTATGATGGCGATTGAGCACCTGTCTGAGCCGGCGCTCAAGGGGCTCGCCTACGATCTGCGCGAAGCCGCCAGGCACGATCTGGAATATCGTGCTCTGAAAATCGGAGCAGCAGAAGAAGTGGGGCGCCTGCGAGAAGTCCGTGCCCGCCATAGGACTGGCCGCGGCATCTGGTACGCGGTAATCGACGTGCTTGAATGGGATGAGGCCAAGCACGAAGGACGCTCCATCAAGAGTGTCACCGAACGGTGTAATGGCAAGAAGGCTGCCATCGAGCGCAGCCGCGTGCTGCTTGCCGAGAATGCGCACCTCTTTGGCGAGCGGACCACCGTAGAGGCCAGCGTCATGTGTGATCTGGAGTTCCGGCCCGGGGATGGAGCTTGAGCCAGCACTGGCCGATCGGTCCAGCACCTGAGAACATCGCCCCGGAAAAGGCGTCAATTGATCGTGCGTTCATGTTCGATCAATGCCGCTGCGGCTTTAAGCGCTTCCGACAGGCGCGGACGTGTCACCCCCCTTAATCGGCTGATGCCCAGCCGGCGTGCCAGAGCAAGCTCAGGATCGGATTGATCCAGAATGTCTCCGCTGAGCAAAACGAGCGAAGTCAGTTCCGCGAGGGGGATGTCGTCCGCGTCACGGCGCTGTCCGTCCTTCCCCGCTCCACGATACGGAAACGTTTCACCTGTCGTTCCCGGACGCCAAAGGAAAATCCCCGAACTCTCCTCGGTGCGCTCGAGATGCACCAGGTGGCGTGAGATATGAGCCTTGATGCGGGAGCCGGTCTTCAGCCATCCGTGCGCCCTTGCGATGCGCTGGGCAAGGATGTCCTCCCTCAACGGCGCCTCGCAGATCATCACCTCTTCGATCATGGCGCGCAGCACGTCCCCATAGTCCTCATCGAAGAACCGTTCGGGATCGCTGGTGAAGCGCGACAGGTCGGACAGGCGATAGGTCGCGGTGGCGTCCGCCACAGCGCCGAGAGGTGCGCTCATGGAGGTATCATCCTCTACCGGTGCTGGGCTCGATCGAGGAGCGGGCTCCTCGGTGTCGGATCGCGAGAGTTCACGCAGGAGTGCCGCGAGGTCGTCATCGGTGGCCAAACCAACCTGAACATTTGCCTCGACCTCGACGACAGGCGGCTCGGCGGCAGGCTCGATCGTTTCGCCCAAATCCCAATGCGTGGTCTCCACCGTGTCGTCGTCCAGCTTTTGACGGCTCTCCTCCAGCAATGCCTGCAACGCCGCATCCAGTCGCTCTGTTGCGCCGCCGCTGTCCCGCCACCAGTCCGTCGACCAGACTCGAACCACGTTCCAGCCCAACCCTCGCAGCACCTCCTCGCGCACCTTGTCCCGATCCCGCGCCGTGGCCGAGCTGTGATAGGTGGCGCCATCACATTCGACACCTGCCAGGAAGCGTCCGGCCCGGTCGGGGTGCTTGATGCCCAGATCAACACGGAAGGCCGAGACACCAACCTGCGTCACGATCTGCCATCCACGCTGTTCCAGCGCCTTCGCAACGGCCTCCTCGAAGGGGGAGTCGTAGCCGCCGAGCGATCCCCGCTCCTGTGCCGCCAGAGCCACTGCACCGCGCGCGGCATAATCGAGAAATGCCTTGAGATGGCGCGGGCCGATGGCCTTGGTGCGCCCGACGTCGATGTCGTCCGCGCTGGTGCCGGAGAAGACGATCAGTTCCTGCCGCGCGCGCGTCACCGCCACATTGAGACGTCGCTCGCCGCCGTCCCGGTTGAGCGCGCCGAAGTCCATGCGCCGCACGCCGGCAGCGTCCTTCGTGAAGGTGATCGAGAAGAGGACGATATCCCGCTCATCCCCCTGTACGTTCTCGAGATTCTTCACGATGGTCGGTTCGTAGCGATCATCGGCAAAGAACCATTCGATGTCCGGCTCGGAGACCCGTGCGCTATCCAGATAGTCCTGGATCAATCCCTGCTGCTGGGCATTGAAGGTGATGATCGCGAGGGTTGGGCGGGCCTTTTCGGGCAGCTTGAGCCAAGCGCGCATGCGGCCCACCGCCTCGGCCACCACCGCACGGGCCTCAATCGCATTGGTGCGGCTCTTGCCGCGATCATACACCCCCTCCGGAACCGGCCTCAGCCGGACCGCGCGGTCCTCGATGTCCGGCGAGGGGAAGGTGACGAGGCGATTGCCATAATACTGCTGGTTGGAGAAGGCGATCAGGGATTCGCTCCGGCTGCGGTAATGCCAGCGCAGGTCGCGAACGGGCAGGCCGGAGGCCTTTGCCTCGTCGAGAATGCTTTCCAGATCGCGCTCGTGCTCCTGAATCTCCTCGTCTTCCTCATTGCGTCCAAAGAAGTTTGTCGGCGGCAGCTGCTTGGGATCGCCGACGATGATCGTCTGCTTGCCACGCGCGATGGCGCCCACTGCATCCCAGGTGGTGATCTGCGAGGCCTCGTCGAAGATCACGACATCGAAGAGCGCATGACCAGCCGGCAGAAACTGCGCGATGGACAGGGGCGACATCAGCATGCAGGGCGCCAGCTTGCTGAACGTCTCCGGCATGGCGCCCACCATCTCGCGAATGGAGCGGCTGGGACGCTGAAGCTCCATCTGGTGGCGCAGCAATCCCAGCTCCGAATTGCGGGCAACGGACTGGACCGGCGGCAGGCCGTGCGAGATAGCCTGTCTCACCCGTGCGGCGGCATGGGTGCGCACGAGGTCGTCAAGACTGCGGAAGCGATCGATGGCGTGCTCGTGCTGGAAACGGTGGAAGCCCTGCAGCACCCGATCACCGTCGATGGCCAACGGTAGCCACCAGCGCACATAAGCGAGCCTCAAGGCGGCCTGCGTCTCGTCCGGTCGCAGCCGGCCCGACAGGAGCGCTTCCACCAGCGGTGCGAGCCCATGGGCTTCGGCCTTGCCGCGGACATTGACCCACGTGGTCCATTCGGCAAGAGCGGTGCGGGAGGCTTCCACCGCCTCCATGGCGTGAACGACATTGGCAAGCGCGCCGGAGCCGACCAGCGCGGTCAGGGAACAGCGGGCCGTCTTCGCCATCTCCTTTGCCGCGCCCGCGAAGCTGGTCAATGCCTGCGTCAGGGCGGCAGCGGCCGGCCGGATGCCACGCCCGTCCCGCTGCTGGGAAATGACCGGATCGACGGCGGCGCTGGCGACATGCAACTCGTCGGCATCGAAGTCCAACGCGATGAAGGCGTCCTGAAGCGCCTGCGCGCGCGCCACAATGGCCCGCATGCCGGAGGTGTCGCTTTCCATACCCTTGAAGGCCAGCGCCTTAGCCGCCAGGGGGCTGGCGTCAATCTGCGCGAGATGGGCCTGCATCAGCCGCAAGAGCGGCAGGATCTCCTGCGGATCCACATCGACGGTGGCATAGCTTGACAGTAGCCGCCGGACACGCCCCTGCCTGTTGATCCGCAGGGGCCAGACGGCGGCACAGGCCTCGCGCCAGTCCCGGTCTAGATCGTCCACCGGAATGCGCGGCACCTCGCTCAGCGCGATGCGGCCGCCGATCCGGGCAAGCGCGGCATGGGCCGAGGCGATGTTCGCTTCTAGGGCCTGGATGGCGGGCAGAAGCTGGTCGAAATCCGGGTCGTAGAAGACGGAGTGATCCGCTCCAGCACAGGCTGAAAGTGCGCTGGCCAATCGCTCGAAACGACCGATCTCGCCAAGCGGCGCGGCGGGCCGTTCCGACAAGCCGAGGGACCGCAAGAAAAGCCCGAAGGCGTCCACCAGTTGGCGGGCCTCGACCCGCAGCCGGCCGGCCGCCGCCAGCAATTCCTGCTGCCACGCGCTGGACCAGTTCTCTGTGCCGATGATTCCGAGTTCCGGGCGGGTGCCCACGGCGGCAAAGACCCGCCCGAGCTCCTCGGCCAGATCCTCCAGTGCCCGCCGCGTGTCCGGATCATGGGCATTGGCGTTCGACCATGCCAGATCGGGGGCGTAACGGCCTTCCTCACGCAGCACCAGTCCCAGCGCCGCATAGACCGACAGCCCATTGGCCTGCCGCCGGTGCAGGGCATCCACATAGGCGTTCAGCTCATCGCGCTTCAGGCGCAGCCGCTCATTGGCGGAAACCCATTCCGCCGCATCTGCGTCTGTGCCCTGCTGCCAAGCCTCCTTGAGCTGAGACAGGAAGCTCTTGCGATCCGTCCGGCTCGAATGCAGCTCCAGACACAAGTTGCCGAGGCCATTCTCGCGCAGGCGCCGATAGACGACGTTCAACGCCGCCGACTTCTCGGCCACGAACAGGACAGTCTTTCCCGCCGCAAGGCAGTTGGCGATCATGTTGGCGATAGTCTGGCTCTTGCCCGTGCCGGGCGGCCCCACGATGACCATATCGTGGCCCTCGGTCGCCAGCAGGCTGGCGATGATCTGCGAGGAGTCGGCCGGAAGCAGGCTCACGACATCGGAGGGCTTGTATTTTCGGTCGAGGTCGCGCTCCTGCGCAGCGGGGCGGCTGGCCCCGGCAAAAGGAGCCTCGGGCGTGTCGATGAGGTGCCGCACCACTGCGTTCTGGCGCAGCAGATCGGTGCGATCGACGAGATCCTTCCACATCAGGTATTTGGCGAAGGAGAAGGTGGACAGGGCCGTCTCCGAAATCACTTCCATGCCGGGCACGTCGCGCACGGCCCGGCGCACATCGGCCAGCAGGCGCGGAACGTCGATGCCGGTCTCGTCCAGCGGCAGTGGGCCTTCGAACTGCGCCAGGCGCAGGTCGAACTCCTCCTCCAGGAATTTCAGCAGCGTGGCGTTGAATCGCGCCTCGTCTTCATGGAAGCGCAGGCTGAAGCGGGCCGAGGCCGCCGCCCGCTCCAGGCGCACGGGCACGAGCAGCAGAGGCGCGCGATAATCCCGCGCCTCTCCTTGCCGCCGCCATCTCAGGAAGCCAACCGCGAGAAAGAGCGTGTTGGTGCCGCCCTCGGACAGATCGTTCCTGGCCTCCCGATAGAGGTCAACGAGGCGCGCCTCCAGCGTGTGGGAGGGCAAAGGCGAGGGCAGTTCATCACGCGACAGGGCTTCCGCCGCGAAGCCGCGGTGCATGTCGTGGCCGCGCACATCGCGGTAGAGGTCCAGATCCCGCCCGCCCAACGGATTTTGGTCGGGCAGAGAGATGATGCGGATTGGGACACTGGCGGCCAGCCGGTCCTCCAGATAGCCGATATCGGTGCACAGGAAGGGCACCGTCTTCTTCGAATCCTTGAAGTTGAGCAGGCGATTGCGCAGCGTCAGATCCAGAAGCTTCTTCTGCCAGCGCTCGATCCGGCCTTGCGGGGTTGTCGGCTTCTGCTCCTGCGGGGCCGGCTCCGGCGCAAGGTCCGGTCCCCAGACCGGCAAGCCAATGTCGATCTGCGCCCGCTCGCCGGCATCGGCTCCGCCTGCCTCATGGGTCGCCAGCGGCATGATCCCGCCGTCACGCTGGCGGCGGACATCGATGGCGCATTGGAATTCGTGCTCGCGCCCCTCGTCCAGCCGAAGCAGAAGAACGCTTTGCGCCGCATCCAGCGGCATGGCCGGCCGGCGCGTGAGGCCGGTGGTCTCCAGAACCAGAAGTTCGCCGGCGGCCAACGCCTTGCGGATCTCCATGGGCTCGTTGACCACGGCGTGCGGCAATGTCCGTTTGCGCAGCCAGACGCCGACAGCCGCATGGCCCGCGAACATGAGCAGCACGGCGTTCAGGCCCGAGGCCTCGAACAGGGCCGCCAGCAGAAGCGTGGAATCCAGGCATGTCGCCAGACCGCCCGCCAGAATGGAGGAAGGATGTCGCACCTTCTGCCCGTGGCGCTCGAAACTCGCGGGCGGCTCGGCATAATGGATGTCGGCAGCGGTCGTCGCCGCATACAGCGCGCTGGCCATCAGGCGCACACGGCCGGCATCGTTGCTCTGGTAGCCATCCAAGCCGGGCTGGTGGCCGTGTTGAGCCAGAATATCCGAGGCGGAACGCAACAGCTTGCCCACTGCGGGATCATTGGGCGTCACGAAGGCCGCCAACAACTGCGACATGTCCGCGCCACCCCACTCGTCGCGGGCCAGCAGGCGGACAAGGGTACGTTCTTCCGCGAGCACGACGTCACCCTGCCGGAGGATCAGCGTGATCTCGCCCCGCTCGGCCTCGTCCAGCCGTGCCAGATAGGCCGGATCCAATTCCACCCTTCGATCCGTTATGACCAGTTCGTCGCCGGCCCGGAGGCGATCAAGGGCCCATGTCTTGGGCCTGAGGAAGGGTGGCGTGGCGGAAAGCTCTATCCGGCAGTGCTCGAGGGGCTGCGCCGTGGGATTGGCGACCACGAGCGAACGCAGCACCGGCACGGCATTCTGGTAGGAGGCGTAAGTGATGGACGACGCCAGATCCACCGACAGAGTCACCACCGCAGCCGGCTCCGGCGCGTCGCTCGATGCACCAGCTTGCAAAGCATCCCCAGTCACAGCCGCTCCCCCCAGCGTCGTAGGGGAAGCAAGCTAGCGCCGTAAGGGCATGACCGGCAATCAGCGAAATCTCCGGTTGCGGGATAGGCTGAAAGCGAGCGGGCCCGAACCCATCTGTTCCCGCCCAATCCCAGCCAATCCCGCCATCTCCCGGAAATGTTGGTATATTCGTTGGTATCTGATGATAGCCAAAACGGCTAAGCTGTTGACAGTTATCTTTAAATCTTAATCTATATCCGTCCCTCCGGACCACCAGATTGTCGCTCCCTGTGGTCCGCGGCGGTCCGCATGGATCCATATAGCGCCTTGCCTGGACATGCTTTTGGGGTTGCCGGCGT
The DNA here is from genome assembly GCF_000473085.1 of Azorhizobium doebereinerae UFLA1-100. Lineage (GTDB taxonomy): Bacteria > Pseudomonadota > Alphaproteobacteria > Rhizobiales > Xanthobacteraceae > Azorhizobium > Azorhizobium doebereinerae. The sequence continues at coordinate 180,290 of NZ_AXBA01000010.1, read as the reverse complement.
CCGCGGGCGTTCGGGGCGCGCGGCAGTGGGCTCAGGCCTGCGCGGCGGCGGCGATCCGGCCGGCGAAGCCGCGATAGGTGTGCAGCGGGCGGCCGAGGATCGCGGTGAGGCGCTCCACGTCGCCGGCTTCGGGCATCATGCCGTCGCTGACATAGCGCTCGGCCATCAGGCGCATCTCGTAGGCCATCCACTTCGGCATGAAGATGGAGAGGTTCTGCTCGAAGGCGGCGGGATCGTCGCCGCCATAGGCGACCGGGCGCCCCAGGACATCCGACCAGATCGCGGCGATGTCCGGGCCGGTCAGCGTGTCGGGGCCGACGAGGTTGATGGTGTCGAGCGGCAGCGCGCCGGGGGCCTCATCGCGGCGGATCAGCTCGCGCGCGGCCACCTCGGCGATGTCGCGGGCATCCACCATGGCGATGCCCTTGCCGCCGACGGGCATGGGATAGACGCCGTGGTTCAGGATGACGTCCCTGATCATCAGATCGTTGTCGATGAAGTAGGCCGGACGCAGGATGGTGGCGCTGAAGCCCATCTGCGCGATCATCCGCTCCGCGCCGGACTTCACCGCGAAATGCGGCACGTTCACGAAGCGCTCGCTATGAAGCACCGACAGATAGACCACGCGCTCGACGCCGGCCTCGCGGGCGATGTTCAGCGTGATGAGGGCCTGGGTGAATTCGTCGCCCGCCACGGCATTGAGCAGGAACAGCGTGCGCACGCCACGGAACGCCGCGCGAAGGGCATCGATGTCGAGCAGGTCGCCGGTGGCGACCTCCACGCCGGCCGGGACGGCGGCCTTCGCCGGGTCGCGGACCAGGGCGCGCACAGCGGCGCCGCGCGCGGCGAGCTGCTGGACGACATGGTGGCCGACACGGCCGGTGGCGCCGGTAACGAGGATGGTCATGGGAGTGTCTCCGGGTTGGTCGAGATGACACAAGGAGAAATGACCGATCCACGGGAGCTCCAATAGACGCTATATCTGGACCCATCGTCTCGTTGGTGGAACAGATGGATCTTCTCGCCCTCGCCGATTTCAACCTCGTCGCCCGCCACGGCGGGTTCGGGCGCGCCGCCCGCGCGGCGGGCCGCCCGAAGGCCACGCTGTCCCGGCGGGTGGCCGAGCTGGAGGCCGGCCTCGACCTGCGCCTGTTCGAGCGCGGCGGGCGCGTGCTGAAGCTCACCGAGGAGGGGCAGGCGCTGTTCGCGCGGACCGGCGTCCTGCTCAGCGAGCTGGACGAGGCGGCGGCGGCGATCGCCTCCGGCGGCGGGACGCCGCGCGGGCGGCTGCGGATCAGCGCGCCGCTGCTCTTCTCGCAGACCGCCATGGGCAAGCTCGCCGCCGCCTTCGCGCTGAAATTTCCCGAGGTGCGCCTGGAGGTGACCACCGACGACCGTGCGGTCGATCTGGTGGAGGAAGGCTACGATCTGGTGATCCGGGTCAATCCCGATCGCGACGACCGGATGGTGGGGCGGATCTTCCTGCGCGACCGGCTGGTGGTCGTCGCCGGCCCCGGCCTTGCGCGGCCGCCGGCCGATGCGCCGGTTCCCGTCGTCGTGCGCGGCGCCGGCGAGCCGTCCGGGATGTGGGAGATGGCGACGTCGGAAGGGCGGTCGCGGATCGCCGTGGAGCCGGTCCTGCGGCTGTCGTCGCTGATGATGGTGCGCGATGCCGCTCGGGCCGGCGTCGGCGCGGCGCGCCTGCCCGTCTCGCTGGTCGGCCACGACCTTGAGGCCGGCCGGCTGGTGCTCTGGGGCGACGTGGAGGGCCCCGAGATCGCCCTGTGGGCGCTCTATCCCTCCCGGCGGCTGCTGAGCCCCCGCGTTTCCGCCTTCCTCGATCACCTGAAGGCGGCCTTCCCGCACGGCGCGCCCCACGAGCTGGCGGGCTACATGGAGGCCTGACCCTCCTTCAATGCAGCCGACGGCATGGGGGGCCGGACGTCTGCGAGGGGGGCTTGCGGACATGCGACCTGTCTTGTGCCGCTGTCGTCCGCGCGCCGGCTACCGTGGTTGGACCCGCTCCAAAAAGGCGACGCTCGGCCGTGCGCGCTGGCGCACCGTTGGCCGCGCGGCCATCGCCATGCTAGTCATCGCGTTTACGCAGCGTGGTGGGGAAACAGGTGCTGTCTCAAATTGCATTGGAAGACGACATCGAGCTCGATTTCAGGAGCCTCGACGAATGGCTGGCGTGGTTCAACGCCAACACTCTCTTCGGAGACGATCGCCATACCGATCAGGTCCGCCAGGCCTCAATCCGGAGCGGTCTTGAAGAACCCCTGACCGGCCGCCGCTTCGCCGCCGGGGAGATCCACTGGGATCCCGCCAATTATCGGGAAACGGGTCTCGCCGGCGGACTGACCGCGCGGCATCGCGGGACGCTCTACGCCCTCAAGCGGTGCTTCCCGCAGATCGACAAGTACGAAACCCGGATCTATTGCTCCGAGGCGCTGACCGAGTTCGCCTTGCTGATGCGCGGTACCTTCCCCAAGTTCATCGGCACCGAATATGCCACCACGCAAGACGAAGAGCGCTGGCTGTTTCCTATTCCGCACGCTGATCTGACGGCGCTGTCCTACCCGGCGGAAACCTTTGACCTGGCGATCACCAACGAGGTGCTCGAGCATGTCCCCAGCCTCGATCAGGCCCTGGCGGAGATCTGCCGCGTCCTGCGCCCCGGCGGCTGGCATGTGGGCACCTGCCCGTTCGTCATGATGCAGAGCCATTCGATCGTGAAGAGCAAACTGCAGGACGGCCGGATCATCCACCTGATGGAGCCGGAATATCACGGCAATCCCATGAGCGCCGAAGGCTCGCTGGTGTTCGAGATCCCCGGCTGGGACATCCTGGAGAGAGCCCGCGCCATCGGCTTTTCCGATGCGTTCTGGAAGTTCATCCAGTCCGAGCGGCACGGCATCGCCTCCAACGGCTGCGGCGGCATCTTCGTCCTCTGCCTCCAGCGCTAGGCCGCCGGGAACATCGCCGCCCTCCGGCCCCTGCCCCGGACGCATGGTAAGGTGGTCTTCTTTTCTTGATTCGGGGGCGGATCATGATTGCCGGCCGGGTTTTGCTGTTTTCGGTGTCCGCATGCGCGCTGCTCGCGGCGCGCGCGCCCATGGCCGGCGCCGCCGACCTGTCCGCCAGGCCGGCCGCGACGGCGCTGCCCGCCGGCTCCTGGACCGGCTTCTACCTCGGCGTCCATGCCGGGGCGGGGCTGACCTCCGCCGCCTGGGGCGATGCCACGGGGCCGCTCGGGGCCAGCGAGGCGCAGAACTTCCCGGTGATCGGCAATGCCGGCGCCGCCATCGGGGGCGGGCAGATCGGCTACAACCAGCAGATCGGCAGCTATGTGCTGGGCGTCGAGCTCGACGCCAGCTTCGGCCAGCTCACCGGCCTGACGCGCTGCGCGAACGGCTGGCAGTCGATCTGCTCGGACAGCACCGATGCCCTGGGCACGCTGGCCGCCCGCCTCGGCTATGCGTTCGACAATGTGCTCGTGTACGGCAAGGCCGGCGGTGCCTTCGCGCGCAGCAGCCTCACCGCGACCGGCCTCGCCTATGCCGGCCAGTTCACCGGCTCCGACACCGCCTTCGGCTGGACCGTGGGCGGCGGCGTCGAGGTGGCGCTCACCCCGCAGGTCTCGGCCAAGGCGGAATATGCCTATCTCGACTTCGGCTCCGGCACGGCCGGGCTGAGCAACGGCGCGCTCTCCAGCGCGGTGGACGTCACCCGCTCGGCGCAGTTGGTGAAGGTCGGCCTCAACTGGCATCCCGCCACGGCGCCGCTGCCCGGCACGGCGCCGGCATCGGCCAGCGGCCGGAACTGGTCCGGCCTCTATGTGGGCGGGCACGCCGGCGGGGCGTGGGCGGGCGACGACTGGACCGCCGCCACCGGCCTGTTGCGGACGGTCTCCGCCTCCGGCGCCTTCCCCGGCTCCGGCGATGCCCAGGGCCTGTTCGGCGGCGGCCAGGTGGGCATCGACTACCAGTTCGGCCAATGGGTGGTGGGCGCGGAGGCCTCGGCCAGCGCCGCCTCCATCGGCGGCGCCACCCCCTGCGCCAGCAACAACCGGGCCCTGATGAACTATTCCTGCAGCGACACGCTCACCGCCATGGGGACGCTCGCCGGCCGCCTGGGCTGGAGCCTGGGCGATGCCCTGGTCTACGGCAAGGCCGGCGCGGCCTGGGCGCAGGCGAACGGCACCGCGCAGCCGACGGAATCGGCGCTCTATCTCAGCCAGTCCGGCACCCGCTGGGGCTGGATGGCGGGCGCGGGGCTGGAATATGCCCTCGGCGGCAATCTCTCCGCCTTCGTCGAATACGACCATTTCGACTTCGGCACGCAGGATCTCGCCTATGCCGGCTTCGGCGAGGCGGCCACCGCCAGCTTCAAGCAGCGGCTCGACGCGGTGCGCATGGGCCTCAACTACCGCCTGGCCTGGGGCGAGGCGGCGGGCGCCCCGGCCGCGCCGCGCGCGCCGGCGCTGCCGGTGGGCTGGACGGCGGAAATCGGCGCGCGCTATTTCGCCAGCACCGGCCGGATGCAGAAGGACCTCTATGATCCCTTCACGCCGCAGCGCCTCAACTCCCGCCTGATCTACGACGACACCACCGGCCAGGCGGGCGAGGCCTTCTTCCGCTTCGACAATCGCAACGACCTGTTCCTGAAGGGCTATGCCGGCCTCGGCACGCTGTCCGGCGGCACGCTCTATGACGAGGATTTCCCTGCCGGCCCGGCCTATTCCAACACCGCGACCACGCTGCGCGACGGGCATTTGTCCTACGGCGCGCTCGACCTCGGCTATGATTTCATCACCCGCGGCCGCGACACGCTGGGCGCGTTCGTCGGCTACCGCGCCCTGTATCAGCAGGCCAATGGCTACGGCTGCCTGCAGATCGCCCAGTCCAACGTCTGCGACGCGGCGCAGCAGGCCGTCTTCCCCGCCCTGATCAGTAATCGCGCGCTCAGCGAAACCGAGCTCTGGCAGGGCGTTGCGCTGGGGCTCAACAGCCGGATGGCGCTCTCCGACCGGCTGCGGCTGGAGGTGGATGCCGCCTATCTGCCCTATGCGCTGCGCGCCAGCTCCGACAACCACTGGTTCCGGGCCGATATCAACCCGCAGACCGAGCGCGGCCACGGCTGGGGCACGCAGATGGAAGCGGTGCTCACCTACGCCGTCACCGACCGCTTCGACGTCGGCATCGGCGGGCGCTACTGGTTCTTCGCCACCGATGAGGCCTCCACGCAGTTTCCCGGCGCGCCGCTGCGCTCGCCGCAGACCTTCTATACCGAGCGCTACGGCGCCTTCCTCCAGGCCTCCTACCGCTTCGGCGACCTGCCGCCGCCGGAGGCCGCCGCGCCGGGCCGCATCGCCAAGGCCCCCGCCCCGGCGCAGGCGCAGGCCAACTGGACCGCGCTCTATGCCGGCGCGACGCTCGGCGCCGGCAAGGCCCACACCACCTACCAGTCGCCCTTCGCGACGCCGGTGTCCGGCGACGCGGTGGACCTCGGCGGCGCGCTCGCCGGCGGCCAGGTCGGGGCCGACTACCAGATGGGCCATCTCGTGCTCGGCGCCGAGGCGGCCGGCGCCTGGGCGCACCTCACCGGCACCGACACCTGCTTCTCCACCGCCCCGGCGGGGGAGAATTCCGGTTTCAACTGCGGCAGCCGCGTCAGCGCGCTGGGCTCGCTGACCGGGCGGCTCGGCTATGCGGCGGACCGGGTGCTCCTCTATGCCCGCGGCGGCTTCGCCTGGAACCGGCAGAGCGACAGCTTGAACACCGTCGCCTTCGATGGCGGGATCCTTGCCGACAGCGGCAGCAATACCGGCTGGACCCTCGGCGGCGGCATCGAATATGCGCTGCTGCCCAACCTCTCGGTCGGGCTGGAATACAAGCACTATGACTTCGGCGCCGCCTCGGCCTTCAGCACCACGGTGCCGGCCGCGCTGGCGGGCGTGAACCTCGCCCCGGACGGCGTGCGGATCGACACCGTGGCCATGAACCTCAACTGGCGCTTCACTGCCTTCGATCCCCGCTAGGACGGATCGACATTCAGGCCCGCTGCCTCTTGTGACGGCGGCTCCTGTAGCCGGGAGATCTCATCCCTAATCCCGCACGCCGCACCCCCTCCCCCCTTGCGGGGGAGGGTTGGGGAGGGGGGNGAAACGCGCGCCGATCGCGACCGCTGTGGGGCCCGGGGAGCGCCCGCTTCAGGCGCCTGCGCGCGCCGATGCGCAAGACGGCAGGCCGGGGTGAAAGCGGATGGCGCTCCCCCCCTCCCTGCCCTCCCCCTCAAGCGGGGAGGTGCCCCTACCTGTGCTTGCGTCGGCCCGCCCCGCACGAACGCGCCCTCATGGGCGGGCGGGCGGGCGCCAGCAAGCGCCTGGTGTCGCCACAGGCGTCTCGGCCACAAGAATCTTGAGGCACAAGGGTGTTGGCAACAGGAGTGTTGGCCCCAAGTCCTGCGGTCGGATGAATGTCGATCCCCGCTAGGCCGCGCGCCGGCGCGTCGTTCCCGCCCCGGCGGCGGAACCTGCGCCATTCGCATCTCGTTTCCCCTTCCGAACCGGCCGCGCCGGCGCGCGGTGCCATGGGGCACCCGGCCGGCGCGGCACGGCGCAGAGGAGCGAGCATGGACAAGGACACGATCACGGGCGCGGCGACCGAGGCGGGCGGCCGGGTGAAGGAAGCCGCGGGGGCGCTCTCGGGCAGCGCCGGGCTGAAGGCGGAGGGCCTCTACGACCAGGTGGCGGGCGGCGCCCAGCGGGCGCTGGGCGAGGCCAAGGACACCGCGCGCCAGGGCGCCCGCACCCTCGGCCACGGCGTGGAGCGGCGGCCGCTGCCGGCGCTCCTGACCGCCGGCCTGCTGGGCTTCGCCCTCGGCGTGCTGTTCGCGCGCTGAGGCCAGGGCGCGCCGCTGGCACGCAAGGGCGTGACGCCGGGGTCCCCGGCGTCACAGACCCGCCGGGACCGTGGTGGTTTTCCGGCACAAGCGTGACGCCGCCCGGAACCTTTACGGTGTGCGAAAGGTTAAGCCTACGAACGCACCGAGGATGCGGACCACGGCTCCCGACGGAGCCGGCAGGACGCGGCCCCGGCAAGCCGGCGGCGACGCCCCGGCCCGGCGCTCGGGTTGGACACTCTCATCAGCGGCCGCAGCCTCGGGCCGGCCGCCGCACAGGAGCAAACCACATGGGCTCGTTTACCTATTCTCCCGCGCACCGCCCCTCCCGCATGCTGATCGGCACCCAGGAGCGCGAAGTGACCTCGCTGGACGAGGCCCTCGGCTTCATCCGCGAATGCGACGGCGACGGCCTGGCCGAGCTGCTGGCCGGACAGGCGCGCGCGGCGGGCATGGATGGCGACCAGGCGATCCTGGCGCTGAAGGGCCGCCTGGAGGCGTTCCGCAGCGTGCTGGCCGAGGACGCGGCCCGTCTCTGACCGGCCGGTGGCCGGAAGGCGGCAAAAAAATGGTCTCCCCGGTGCAACAAAAACCCCCAAGGCGAGTTGAACGGCTATGACCCTGCATGTTGGCACGCTCAAAGAAGTCGATACCCGGCCCCTGCGGGCGCCGCGCCGGTCCCCCAACTGGGGCGCCTTCCTGGCCCGCCCGCTCTGCCTCGCCGATGGCGAGACCGTTCTCGAACGGCTCTGGGACGCGGCGGACGTGCTGCATGCCAAGGGCCTGCCGTGCGCGGCCTTCCATCTCTCGCAGAGCACCCTCGACACCGCCGCCGTCACCGGCGCCCGGTCCGACATCCGCGATGCCACGGACCATCTGGAACACTACCTGCGCCACCGCGCGCTGATGTGACCCCGGGCCGGCCCCGCTGCCGGCCCGCCTGCCACCTGCCCCCCGCTTCCGCCATGGCCGGAGCGGTTTGCCCGCCCACCCCGATGCGCGGCGCCGGGCGCCGGCCCCCTTCCCTCACCCCAGGATCGCCGCGCCGGGACGGCGCAGCGCCGGGTCGAACGGGTTGAGCCGGGCGCCGATCTCCCCCGCCTCGCGCTTCAGCAGATCGGCGATCACCACGTTGCGCTCCGGCGTCATGCGGTCGGTGGTGCTGCCGACGCTCAGCGCCGCCACCGCCTCGCCGTCGCGGCCGAGAATCGGCACGCCCAGCCCCGCCATGCCGGGGATCAGCCCGGCGGCGCCGTCGGCATAGCCCTGCCCCCGCACCCGCGCCATCTCCGCCCTGAGGAAGCCCTCGTCGAAAGCCGACAGCGCCCGCATGCGGGGCAGGTTGTAGCGGATCACCTCGTCCTGCTCGCCCGGCGGCAGGAAGGCGAGGATGGCCATGGCCGCCTGGCCGATGCCCAGCATCACCGTGCCGCCCACGTCGCCGGTGAAGCTGCGGATCGGCAGCGGGCCGGCGGAACGGTCGATGCAGACCGCGTCGAAACCGTTGCGCACCATGAGGAAGATGGTCTCGCCGAGCGCCGCCGTCAGGCGCAGCAGGCCGGGCCGGGCGATGTCGCGCAGGTTCAGCGGGCTGCCCGCCTTGGCGGCGAGCACGAACAGCTCCAGGCCGAGGCGGTAGAGCTTGGTGCGCGGATCGTGCTCCACCATGCCCTCGGCCATCAAAGCGTGCAGCAGGCGGTGGGCGGTGGGGCGCGGCAGATCCACCGCCGCCGCCAGATCCTTCAGCCGCATGCCCGCCCGCTCGCCCTGCGCCAGCTGGCGCAGCACCGCGAAAATCCGTCCCGCGCTGGAGGTGCTGTCGGACATAATTCCATTTCCTGGCATATTCGAGAGAATATAGATCAACATATTCCATTGAGTGGAACTGATCTACAATTAAGCACACTGTATGGAATTTTTATGCTTGCGAGGTGACGCTCGTGGTCGCAGCCTACAGGTCCAGTCAAGGCAATGTGCAGGACCTCAGGCATGGCTCGTTGGCGCGTAGGAGTGGATTCGGGCGGCACGTTTACGGACATCTGCCTGTTCGACGAGGATGACGGCCGGGTCGAGGTGTGGAAGGTCTCCTCCACCCCCGACGACCCCTCCCGCGGCATCGCCGAGGGCGTCGAGCAGGGCATGCGCATCGTGGCGCCGGAGAATGGCGACACCCCCGCCTCCTCGGTCGCCTATTTCGGCCACGGCACCACGGTGGCCACCAACGCGCTGATCCAGCACAAGGGCGTGGCCACCGGCCTCGTCACCACCGACGGCTTCCGCGACCTGCTGGAGATCGGCCGCCAGAAGCGCCCCGACCTCTACGACCTGGACGCCGACAAGCCGCCGACCCTGGTGCCCCGCGCCCTGCGCATGGCGGTGCCCGAGCGGGTCAAGCACGACGGCAGCATCGACCTGCCGCTCGACGAGGACGCCATGCGCGGCGCCGCCCGCGAGCTGAAGAAGGCCGGCGTCAAGGCGATCGCGGTGTCCTTCCTCTACGGCTTCATCCGCCCCGAGCACGAGGCCCGCGCGGTGGAGATCCTCAAAGAGGAATATCCCGAGGCCTTCATCTGCTCCGGCCACGAGATCGCGCCGGAATTCCGCGAGTATGAGCGGCTCTCCACCGTGGTGCTGAACGCCTATCTCGGCCCGGTGATGAAGTCCTACATCGAGAAGCTCACCCCGCGCCTCGCCGCGCTGGGCATGACCGCGACCCCGCACCTCACCCAGTCCAACGGCGGCGTCATCGGCTTCTCCACCGCCGCCGCCATGCCGGTGCGCACCATCCTGTCCGGCCCCTCCACCGGCGTGGTGGCGGCCCAGGTGGTGGGCGAACTGGCCGGCTTCCCGGACATCATCACCTTCGACATGGGCGGCACCTCCACCGACGTGGCGCTGCTCAAGGGCGGGGTGTGCAAGCTCACCTCGGAGGCCAATGTCCACGGCTATCCGCTGAAGGCGCCGATGCTGGACATCCACACCGTGGGCGCCGGCGGCGGCTCCATCGCGTTCGTGGATTCCGGCGGCTTCCTGAAGGTCGGCCCGCGCTCCTGCGGCGCCTTCCCCGGCCCCGTCTGCTACGACAAGGGCGCCGAGGAGCCGGCCACCACCGACGCCAACGTGGTGCTCCAGACCCTGAACCCCACCCACCTGCTCGCCGGCCGCATGCCGGTGCGCCAGGACCTCGCCAAGGCCGCCATCGCCAAGCTCGCCGACAAGCTCGGCCTCGGCGTCATGGAGACGGCGCAGGGCATCCTCTCCGTGGTCACCGCCAACATGGCCAAGGCCATCCGCGTCATCTCCGTGCAGCGCGGCCACGATCCGCGCGACTACACGCTGATGGCGTTCGGCGGCGCAGGTCCCCTGCACGCGGCCCGGCTCGCCAAGGAGCTGGACATGCGCCGCGTGCTGGTGCCGCGCAATCCCGGCATCCTGTGCGCCATGGGCCTGCTGCTCACCGACCTGCGCGCCGACTTCGCCGCCACCAAGCTGCTGCCGCTCAGCCCGTCCTCGCTCACGCCCATCGGCGAGGCCTTCGCGGCGCTCGGGGCGCGGGCGGAAGCCTGGTTCGACCATGAGGAGATCACCGCCGACGCGCGGCAGATCACCCGCACGGTGGACATGCGCTACGCCGGGCAGAATTACGAGCTGTCCGTGCCGCTGCCCGAGGGCCCGGTCACCGAGACCAGCCTGGAGCACCTGGCGGAAGGCTTCGAGGAAGCCCATCGCCAGCGCTACGGCTTCATCGCCGACGGCGAGGCGGTGCAGATCGTCACCTTGCGCATCGAGGCCGCCGGCCTGGTCAAGAAGGCGACGCTGAAGTCCTATCCGGTCGAAGGCCCGGACGCCTCCGGCGCCATCATCGGCAAGCGCCCGGTGTGGTTCCCGGAAGCCGGCGACTATGTGCCGACCCCCATCTACGACCGCGAGAAGCTCAAGCCCGGCAACCGCTTCGCCGGCCCGGCCATCGTCGAGCAGATGGACACCACCACCGTCGTCCCGCCGGGCATGACCGCCCGCGTCGACCCCTATCTCAACCTCATCCTCGAGGTGGCGGCATGACCTTCCTCAAGCCCTCTCTCGCCGTGCCCGCGCCCGCGCTCGACCCGATCACCGTGGAGGTGATCGGCGCCGCGCTCTCCTCCATCGTCGAGGAGACCGGCGAGGCGCTGATCCGCGCCTCCTATTCCACCAACATCAAGGAGCGGCGCGACTGCTCCACGGCGCTGTTCGACGCCTCCGGCAACACGCTGTGCCAAGCCGAGCACATCCCGATCCACCTCGGCAGCTTCATCGGCATCGTGCCGCACATCCTGAAGCTGCACCCGACCGCCGGCATGCAGCCCGGCGACGTGTTCGTGGGCAACGACGCCTATGCCGGCGGCGGCACCCACCTGCCGGACATCGTCTTGGCCGAGCCGATCTTCATCGACGGCGCCATCGTCGCCTGGACGGTGAATCTGGCCCACCATTCCGACTTCGCCGACCGCGGCCACGCCCACATCTACCAGGAAGGCCTGCGCATTCCCCCGGTGCGGCTCTATCGCGCCGGCGAGCTGAACAAGGACGTGCAGGACCTCATCCTGCTCAACTGCCAGGTGCCGCACGAGCGCCTGTCGGACCTGCGCGCCCAGATGGCCGCCAACCGCGTCGGCGTGCAGCGCTTCCAGGCGCTCTGCGCCAAGTACGGCACCGACGTGGTGCTGGCGGCGGGCGAGGCCCTGCTCGACTATGCCGAGCGCCGCATGCGCGCCGGCATCGCCGCCATCCCGGACGGCAGCTACCGCTTCGCCGACGTGTTCGACAATTCCGAGATCGAGGGCACCCTGCCGCTCAGCGTCGAGATCACCGTCAGGGGCGATGCCATGACGCTGGACTTCGACGCGCCGGACCAACTGCGCGCCGGCATCAACATGACCCACACCGCGCTCCAGGCCACCGCCTATTACGTGGTCAAGTCGGTGGTGGACCCCACCATCCTGCCCAATGCCGGCCTCGCCCGCCCGCTCACGGTGACCGCCCGCGCCGGCAGCGTGGTGAGCTGTACCCACCCCGCCGCCGTGAACGGCCGGGTGCAGACCTGCCAGCGCGTCGCCGACCTCATCCTCGGCGCGCTCGCCCAGGCGGTGCCGCACAAGGTGACGGCCTGCTCCAACAGCGCCTGCACCGTGGCCACCTTCATCGGCCAGCGCAAGGACACCGGCGCCATCTGGGTCTATCTGGAGACCATGGGCGGCGGCTCCGGCGCGCGGCACAATAAGGACGGGCTCGACGGCGTGCACGTCCACGTCACCAACACCTCCAACCTGCCCATCGAGGCGCTGGAGACCGAGTATCCGCTGACCCTGCTGCGCTACGAGCTGGTGGACGGCTCCGGCGGCGTCGGGCGCTATCGCGGCGGCCTCGGCCTGCGCCGGGTCTACCGCGCCGACGAGGACTGCCGGGTGCGCGTGGACGTCTCCCGCCTCCAGTCCAGGAGCTGGGGCCTCGACGGCGGCGGCGCCGGCGGCCATGGCGGGGTGGAATGCGGCCCCGGCGTGGTGCGCGTGCGCGACAGCCTGACGCTGAAGGCCGGCCAGTGGTTCGCGGTGGTGAGCCCCGGCGCCGGCGGCTACGGCGCGCCGGCCGAGCGTGACCGCGCTGCGGTGACGCTCGACATCGCCGAGGGCGTGATCGACCTGCCCACCGCCCGCGAGATCTACGGCTACTGACGACGGCGCGGCGGCCGGTCGCCGGCCGCCGCCCACCCCTGGTTCCGTTCGTGACGGCGCGCCGCCCGCGCGCGCCCTGGGCTGCCGCCCGCGCGGCCGCGGCCCGATGCCCGCAGAGACGCCGACCTTTGTTCGCTTCCGGGCCAGCCGCGCCATGCGGCCTTGCCCCGCTCTACCGGAGACATGGACATGGCCGACCTGACCCGCCGCTCAATTCTCGCCGGCGCCGCCGCAGCGGCCATGGTGCCGATGCTGCGCATTCCCGGCGCCCAGGCCCGCACGCCGGGCATCCTCACCTTCGGCATCTCCAGCTTCCCGCCCAGCGTGCAGCCCTGGGCCAATGCCGGCACCGCCTCGGCCACCGTGAAGCTCGCCCTCTATCGCGGCCTCACCTCCTACGGCCCGGACGGCAAGATCCGCGGCGAGCTGGCGGAGAGCTGGGCGCCGGACGGCAAGAACGCCTGGGTGTTCAAGCTGCGCGACGCCAAGTTCAGCAATGGCGAGAAGGTCACGTCCGCCGACGTGAAGTGGACCATCGAGCAGGTGGCGGGCGAGAAGTCCACCGCCTTCCAGCGCACCGAGATGCAGGGGGTCGAGAAGATCGAGACCCCGGACGACAAGACCGTGCGCCTGGTGCTGAAGCAGCCGACCGTGACGCTGCCGCTGCTGATGGCCAGCTACCACATGCCGATCATGTCGAAGGCCTCCACCGCCAGCCAGCAGATCGGCGCCGGCCCGTTCATCCTGAAGGACGCCGAGCGCGGCGTGTCCATGGACCTGGAGGCGAGCCCGCACTATTACCGCCCCGGCATGCCCAAGCTGAAGGGCATCCGCATCGTCGTCTATGCCGACGAGAACCTGCGCGTGGCCGCGCTCCAGAGCGGCGACGTGGACCTGATCGAATACGTGCCGTGGCAGGCCATGGCCAGCATCGAGAAGGACCCGGCCCTGAAGCTCGACGCCGTGGACGGGCCGTTCATGTCGGTGATCTTCAACGGCTCGCGCCCGCCGTTCAACGATGCCCGCGTGCGCAAGGCGGTGGCCCACGCCATCCGCCGCGAGGAGATCGTCAAGAGCGCCTTCTTCGGCCGGGGCGCGCCGCTGGCGCACCTGCCGATCCCCAAGGAAAGCGCCTTCTTCAACCCCGACCTCGTCGAGGGCTGGGCCTATAATCCCGACCTGTCGAAGAAGCTGCTGGCCGAGGCCGGCTTCGGCGGCGGGCTGAACTGCAAGCTGCTGTCGACCGCGCAATACGGCATGCACAAGGACACGGCGGAAGTGGTGCAGCAGCATCTGGCGGCGGTCGGCATCAATGCCGAGCTGAACCTGCCGGACTGGGCGACCCGCGTGTCGCTGGGCAACCGCGGCCAGTACGACTTCGCCATCATGGGCACCTCGGCCGACAGCAACGACCCGGACGGCCTGTCCGGCTATGTGGACGGCAGCCTCTCGCCCTCCTACGTGCGCAGCTACAACCTCTCGATCCCCAAGCTCACCGAGCTGTTCCAGGCCGGGCGCGAGGAATTCGACGAGGTGAAGCGCAAGGCGATCTATCACGAGCTGGAGCAGGTGGCGATCGACCAGGTGCCGATGGTGGGCCTCGCCCTGCGCAGCCAGGGCTACGCCATGCGCAAGGAGGTGACCGGCTTCAAGAACATGCCGGGCGCGCTGACCTTCTATTCCGGCGAGACCTTCGAAACCACGACGGTCGGCTGAGCCATGGCGGAGCGGGGACGCATGCGCGCCACACGCTGTCTCCCGCCCGCGGGCGGCAACGGAGCGCGCGCCCCTCACCCCGCGCGGCTGTGCCCCCTCTACCGCGCAGTGGAGGAAGATCTGGGCCCGCAGCGGGCGGGCGGGGCGCACCTCCCTCTCCCGGGCGCGACCGTGCTCCCTCTCCCGCTTGCGGGGGAGGGTTGGGGTGGGGGCGCCGCGCCAGCGGCGGGGACGCACCGACCCCGCACGCCGGCTCCCACCGCACACCGCCCGCCTTCTCCGAAGCTGCGCTTCGGCCCCCTCCCTGCCCTCCCCCGCAAGCGGGAGAGGGTTCTGCCGCACGCCCGCAGGATGGCGTGCACGCCGCTGCCCATCCGCCTTCGCCTTGAATCCGCCGCCCCTCATCCCACGCACCCGCGCCCCCTCCCCCCTTGCGGGGGAGGGCTGGGGAGGGGGGTGACGCGCCATCCCCCCGCGACCGGCCGCAGGTCCCGCGCGGGCCAAAATCCCTTCACCCTCACCCCCGGGAGGCCGTGACTGATGCTCGCCTTCGCGCTGCGCCGCACCGGCATCGCCCTCGTGCTGGTCTGGCTGGTGGCCACACTGGTGTTCCTGGTGATCCACCTCATACCGGGCGATCCGGCCGAGCTGCTGCTGTCCCAGGGCGGCGTCGCGCCCGACCCGGCCGCCGTGGCCGAGCTGCGCGAGCGGCTCGGGCTCGACCTGCCGCTGATCCAGCAATATTTCACCTATTGGGTGGGCCTGCTGCACGGCAATTTCGGCACCTCGCTCCAGGACGACCATCCGGTTGCCGCCGAGATCGCGCTGCGCCTGCCGCGCACGCTGGAGCTGATCGGCGGCGCGGCGGTGCTGGCGCTCGCCATCGGCATGCCGTTCGGCACGGCGGCGGCGCTCAGGGTGGGCGGCCGGCTGGATCGCGTCGCCAGCGTCATCGCCGGCGTGGCGCTCTCGGTGCCGGTGTTCGTGGTGGGCACGCTCGCCATCCTGATCTTCGCCCAGAAGCTCGGCTGGGTGTCGGCCGGCGGCTACGTGCCGCTGGCGCAGAACCCCGGCCGCCATCTCGCATTGCTGCTGATGCCGGCCGGCACCATCGCCGTGGGGCTCGCCGCCGTGGTGTTCCGCGTTACCCGCTCCTCGGTGCTGGAGGTGCTGGGGCGCGACCATGTGCGGGCGGCGCAGGCGCGCGGCGTCGGGCCGCGCCTCATCATCCTGCGCCACGTGCTGCGCAACGCGCTCTCCCCCGTGCTCACCGTGGTGGCGCTGCACCTCGGCGCCCTGCTCGGCGGCACGGTGCTTGTTGAATACGTGTTCAACTGGCCCGGCCTCTCCGGCTACCTGGTGCGCTCGGTGGAGGCGCGCGATTATCCCGAAGTGCTCGGCATCGTGCTCGCCATCTCCATCCTGTTCGTGTTCCTGAACCTGGTGGTGGACCTCGCCTACGCCGCCCTCGATCCCCGGGTGCGCCACGCATGAGCGCTTCTCTCGCCTCCCCCCGCTTCCACCGCCTGGTGCTGCCCGGCGCGCTGCTCGCCTTGGTGCTGCTCACGGTCGCCGCCGCTCCGCTGCTGCCGCTGGCCGACCCGGTGAAGCAGCAGGTGTCCGAGCGCCTGTCCACGCCCTCCCTCGGCCACCTGCTGGGCCAGGACGAATACGGCCGCGACGTCTTCTCCCGCATCATCTGGGGCGGGCGGGTGTCGCTGTCCGTCTCCATCCTCGCCGCCGCCTGCGCCGGGCTGATCGGCACCCTGCTCGGCCTCGTCGGCGGCTATTTCCGCGGCGTGGTGGAGCTGATGAGCGTGCGCCTCGCCGAAGTGGTGCTGTGCTTCCCGCCCATGCTGCTGGCGCTGCTGGTGGTCACCCTGCTCGGCCCCGGCGCGGTGACGCTGGTGCTGGTGCTGACCATATTGTTCACCCCCGGCTATGCCCGCGTCGCCTATGCCGAGACCCTGTCCGCCCGCACGCTGGACTATGTGACGGCGCAGACCGCGCTCGGCGCCACCTCCGCGCGCGTGCTGTTCCGCACCGTGCTGCCCAACATCGCCCCGCCTTTGCTGGTGCAGTTCTCGCTGACGGTCGC
The DNA here is from genome assembly GCF_000473085.1 of Azorhizobium doebereinerae UFLA1-100. Classification (GTDB taxonomy): domain Bacteria; phylum Pseudomonadota; class Alphaproteobacteria; order Rhizobiales; family Xanthobacteraceae; genus Azorhizobium; species Azorhizobium doebereinerae. The sequence continues at coordinate 163,862 of NZ_AXBA01000010.1, read as the reverse complement.
GGCGGCCATGATGCTGGAGAGCGGGCTCTCCTTCCTCGGCCTCGGCGTGGTGCCGCCCTCCCCCTCCTGGGGGCTGATGATCCGCTCCGCCCGCTCGGTGATGGAGCAGGCGCCGCTGCTGCTGCTGTGGCCCTGCCTGGCGCTCGCCGGCACGGTGCTGCTGCTCAACGTGGTGTGCGACCGGCTGCGCGACGTGATGGACCCGCGCGGCGCGGCCATGGGGGTGATCCCCGGCTTCCTGCGCCGCGCCCGCTCCGCCGCGCTGCCGCAGGCCACCACCGAGCCCGCCCCCTCGCTGGTGCGCATCGACAACCTGACGCTCAGCCTCAAGACCCCCGCCGGGCCGCTGAACGTGGTGCGCGGCGTCTCGTTCGGCGTGGCGCCGGGCGAGACGGTGGCGCTGGTGGGCGAGAGCGGCTCGGGCAAGACGCTGACCGCGCTCGCCGTCATGGGGCTGCTGCCGCCGGTGGTGACGCCGGCGGGCGGCTCGATCCGCTTCTCGCGCCGCGACGGCACGGTGGCCGACCTGCTGCATTTGCCGGAGGGCCAGATGCGCCGGCTGCGCGGCAACGACCTGTCCATCATCTTCCAGGACCCCTCCGCCAGCCTCAACCCGGTGCACCGCTGCGGCAAGCAGGTGGCCGAAGCCATCCGCGCCCATGGCGGCGGGATGACTGGCGAGGGCTCGGCCCGCGCGGCGAAGGCCAAGGTGGTGGCGCTGTTCCGCCGCGTCGGCCTGCCCGATCCGGAGCGGCGCGCCGGCGCCTTCCCGCACGAACTGTCCGGCGGCCAGAAGCAGCGGGTGATGATCGCCGCGGCGGTCGCCAACACCCCGCGCCTGCTGATCGCCGACGAGCCCACCACCGCGCTCGACGTCACCGTGCAGGCGCAGATCCTCGACCTCCTGGCCGACCTCAAGGGCGAGAGCGGCAGCGGCCGGGGCCAGGAGGGCAAGGACACGGAGGGCAAGGACACGACGGGAATGGGCCTGCTGTTCGTCACCCACAATCTCGCCGTGGTGCGCCAGATCGCCGACAAGGTGGTGGTGATGTATGCCGGCGAGGTGGTGGAGGAAGGCCCGGTGGCCGAGGTGTTCGCCCGGCCGCGCCATCCCTACACCGCCGCTTTGCTGGCGAGCGCGCCGGAGAGCGAGGCCGAGGAGCTGACCGCCATTCCCGGCACCGTGCCGTCCCCGGCCGCGCTGCCGCCCGGCTGCCGCTTCGCCCCGCGCTGCGGCTTCGCCACCCCGGCCTGCGACAGCACCCCCCCTGCCAGCATCGAGGTGGCCCCCGGCCGCATCGCCCGCTGCATCCGCTGGATGGAGGTGGCATGACCGCCCACATCATTCCCCCGCTCAACCCGCCCTTACCCTTCCCCGACCGCGCGCCGCTGCTGCGCGCCGAGGGCCTGACCCGCGGCTTCAAGGGGCGCGGCGGCCTCTTGGGGCGCGGCCATGAGGTGCTGGCCCTGCGCGGGGTGGATTTCGCCTTGGCGCGCGGCGAGGCCGTGGGCGTGGTGGGCGAGAGCGGCTGCGGCAAGAGCACGCTCGCCCGCGTGCTGCTGCACCTCACCCCGGCCAGCGCCGGGCGGGTGCTGTTCGACGGCCAGGACCTCGCCCGGCTGCCCAGGCGCCAGCTCCGCGCCCTGCGCCGGCGCATGCAGCTGGTGTTCCAGGACCCGTTCGCCAGCCTCGACCCGCGCCGCTCCATCGGCGACCAGATCGCCGACGGCATCCTCATCCACCACCTCGCCGCCCCCGCCGAAGCGCAGGCGCGGGTGGCCGACCTGCTGGCCCAGGTGGGGCTCGACCCCGCCCATGCCGGCCGCCTGCCGCACGAATTTTCCGGCGGCCAGCGCCAGCGCATCGCCATCGCCCGCGCGCTCTCCACCGATCCCGACGTGCTGGTGGCGGACGAGCCGGTCTCGGCGCTGGACGTCTCGGTGCAGGCGCAGGTGGTGAACCTGCTCAAAGACCTGCGCACCCGGCTCGGCCTCGGGCTGATCTTCATCAGCCACGACCTGCATGTGGTGCGCCACCTCTGCGACCGGGTGGTGGTGATGTATCTTGGCCGCGTGGTGGAGGAGGCGCCCGCCGCCGCCCTGTTCGCCCAGCCGCGCCATCCCTATACCCAGGCGCTGCTGGCCGCGACGCCCTCCATGCATGCCGCCCCCGGCGCCCGCGCGGTGCTGTCGGGCGAGATGCCGAGCCCGGCCAACCCGCCCTCCGGCTGCGCCTTCCGCACCCGCTGCGCGCGGGCGCAGCCGGCCTGCGCGGAGGCGCTGCCCGAGCTGCTGCCCGCCGGCCCCGGCCGGCGCCTCGCCTGCCCGCCCGCTCTGGCGGACCTCGCGCACGGAGCCGCCCATGCTTGATCCCAAGGGCCGCGTCGCCCTCGTCTCCGGCGCCACGCGCGGCATCGGCAAGGCCATCGCCGCGCGCCTGTCGGCGGCCGGCTACCACATCAGCGCCGGCGTGCGCGATCCGAGGCGCGCCAGCCTGCCGGAGGGCGTCCACGCCGCCCGCTTCGATGCCGGCGAGCCCGACGGCGCGACAGCCTGGGTGGCCGAGGCCCATGCCGCCTTCGGCCGCATCGACGTGCTCATCAACGCCGCCGGCATCAATCCCGTGGCGCGCTTCCTGGATGCGGACGAGACCGCCTTCGACGCGCAATGGACCATCAACGCCAAGGGGCCGATGCGGGTGATCCGCGCCGCCTGGCCGCATCTCATCGCCTCCGGCAGCGGCCGGGTGGTGAACGTGGCCTCGCTGTCCGGCAAGCGCGTGCGCAACGAGAACGTGGGCTATGCCATGAGCAAGTTCGCCCTCCTCGCCCTCACCCACGGCGTGCGCCAGCAGGGCTGGGAGCACGGCATCCGCGCCACCGCGCTGTGCCCCGGCTTCGTGGACACCGACATGACCGCCCATGTCACCAAGGTGCCGCGCGCCGCCATGACCCGGCCGGAGGACATCGCCGCGCTGGTGGAGACGCTCATCGGCCTGCCCAACACGGCGAGCATCGCCGAGCTTCTGGTCAACTGCCAGAGGGAGGACATGCTGTGAGGCTGAAGCGGCTGCGCGACGCCGGCCGGGCGCCGATCGCCCTGACCCTCGACGGCGCGCCGGTCAGCGCGCAGGACGGCGACACCCTGCTCACCGCTCTGCTGGCGGGCGGCGCCGGGCATCTCAGCCCCAACCTGTTCGCCCAGGAGCCGCGCGCCGGCTTCTGCCACATGGGCGCCTGCCAGGATTGCTGGGTGGCGGTGGACGGCCTCGGCCGCGTGCGCGCCTGCGCCACGCCGGCCGCGGACGGCATGGTGGTGAGGCGCCTATGAAAGTGGCGGTGGTCGGCGCCGGGCCCGCCGGGGTCCGCGCGGTGGAGCAACTGGTGGCGGCGGGGCTCACCCCGCTCTGGCTCGACGAGGCGCCCGACGGCGGCGGCCGCATCTACCAGCGCCCGCCCGCCCAACTCTCCCGCGACGCCCGCCGCCTCTACGGCTTCGAGGCCAAGCGCGCCACCGCGCTGCACGCCACGCTCGACGCCTTGAAGGCCCACGCCGACTGGCGCCCCAATACGCTGGTCTGGCATATCGATCCGCACCGGCGGCGCCTGGAGGTGCTGAGCGCGGGCACGCAGGCCACGCTGGATTTCGACGCCGCGCTCCTCTGCACCGGCGCCATGGACCGGGTGGTGCCGGTGCCCGGCTGGACCCGGCCGGGCGTGACCACGCTCGGCGCCGCGCAGATCGCCCTGAAGACGCAGGGCTGCGCCATCGGCGACAAGGTCGTGCTGCTCGGCACCGGGCCGCTGCTGTGGCTGCTGGCCTATCAGTATCTGAAGGCCGGCGCCCGCCCGGCGGCGGTGCTGGACACCACCGCCTTCGCCCACAAGGCGCGCCACGCCCCCGGCCTGCTGGCGGGCGGCGCGGTGTTCTGGAAGGGGCTTTATTACATGGCCGCCGTGCGCGCCGCCGGCGTGCCGGTCTATGAGGGCGTGCGCCCCCGCGCCATCACCGGCGCGGGCGACCAGGTGAGCGGGCTTGCCTTCGAGACCGCGCGCGGCGCGGCGCGCACGCTGGCCTGCGATGCCGTGGCGCTGGGCTGGGGGCTGAAGCCCGAGGCGCAATTGGCCGATCTCGCCGGCGTGCCGTTCCGCTTCGATGCCGACCAGCACAATTGGCTGCCGGAGCGCGACATCGCCGGCCGCACCCCGGTGCCCGGCATTTATCTCGCCGGCGACGGCGCCGGCATCGGCGGGGCCGACGTGGCGGAGCGCGCCGGCGCCCGCGCCGCCTTGGCGCTGCTGGAGGACACCGGCCGCCCGGTGCCGCAGGACACGGTGGCCGCTCTGGACGCCGCGCTCGCCCGCCTCGCCGGCTTCCGCACCGCGCTGGAGCGGACCTTTCCGTTTCCGGCCGATCTCGCCCGCGCCGTGCCGGACGCCACCCTGGTGTGCCGCTGCGAGGCCATCACCGCCGGCGACCTGCGCGCCGCCGGCGGCACGCCGGCCACCGGCACCGCGCGCGAACTGAATCGCGCCAAGGCCTTCACCCGGCTCGGCATGGGCCGCTGCCAGGGCCGCGTGTGCGGCCCGGCGGGGGCGGAGATCCTCGCCGCCGCGCTGAACCGCGAGGTGGCCGCCATCGGCCGCCTGCGCGGCCAGCCGCCGGTCAAGCCGGTCCCGCTCGCCGAGGCGGCGGAATGAGCGGCGCACCCGACACCCTCGGACACCACCCTGCCCTTCCGAAGCTGCGCTTCGGCCCCCACCCTGCCCTCCCCCGCGAGCGGGAGAGGGTTCTGCCGCGCGACGAGGGGATGGCGCGCGCTCAACGGCCCACGCGCCGCCGCGCTCTGCCAGGCGCACCCCTGCTCCCTCTCCCGCTTGCGGGGGAGGGCTGGGGTGGGGGCGCCGCGCCAGCGGCGGGGACGCAGCACGGCAGGCGCGGATAAAATGAGCACACGCGCAACAGACGGGAGCGCGGCATGAGCGTCACCGATACCGAGGTCCTCATCATCGGCGCCGGCGGCGCGGGCACCTCCGCCGCGCTGCACCTCGCCCAACGCGGCGTGCCGTGCGTGCTGCTGGAACGCGGCCTCGTCGGCGGGCAGGCGTCGGGCGTGAACTATGGCGGCGTGCGCCAGCAGGGCCGCCACCCGGCCGAACTGCCCATCGCCCGCCGCTCCATGGCGCTGTGGCACCGCCTGGTGGAGATCGCCGGCACCGACGCCGAATTCACCGTCAGCGGACACCTGAAGCTCGCCCGCACGCCGGAGGAGGAGGCCGAGCTGGTCGCCTATCTGGACGTCGCCCGCGCCTACGACCTGCCGCTGCGCCTGGTCGGCCGCAACGCGCTGCACGTGGACTATCCCTGGCTCGGCCCCAAGGTGATCGCCGGCTCGCTGGCCCCCGAGGACGGCGCCGCCAACCCGCGCCTGCTGGTGCCCGCGCTCGCCCGCGCCGCCCGCGCCGCCGGCGCGGTGATCGAGGAGCACGCCAAGGTCACCGAGCTGGCCTTCGACGGCACGCTGTTCCAGGTGGCCGCCGGGGAGCGCCGGTGGCGCGCCGCCTGGCTCCTCAACACCGCCGGCTTCTGGGGCGGGACGGTGGCGGCGGCGTTCGACGAGGCCGTTCCTGTGCAGCCGCTCAGCCCCAACATGATGGTGACCGAGCCGATCCGCTACTTCATCGAGCCCAATCTCGGCGTGGTGGGCGGCAATGTCTACCTGCGGCAGATCCCGCGCGGCAACGTCATCATCGGCGGCGGCCACGGGGTGAGCGATCCCGCCGTTCCCTGGTCGCGCCCGGCGGCGGAGGAGACCCGCGCCGCCATGGCGCTGGCCACAGCCCTGGTGCCCAGCCTTGCCGGGGCCTGCGTCATCCGCTCCTGGTCGGGCATCGACGGCGAGATGCCGGACCATATTCCGGTGATCGGCCCGAGCCGCACCACCCCGCGCCTGATCCACGCCTTCGGCTTTTCCGGCCACGGCTTCCAGCTCGGCCCCGGGGTCGGCGCCATCCTCAGCGAGCTGGTGCTGGACGGGGCCACCGACGTGCCGCTGGCCCCGTTCGACATCGGCCGCTGGACAGCGCGGGCGGCGTAGGCGATGTAGCATGCGCAGTGGTGGGACACGGCATTCATCGAAGATGCATGGACATGTTCCGAGCAGATTATTTCATCAAATCGTCGCTGTTATTCTTGCGGCTGGCCTTTTCCTCAAGCATCCGCGGGCTCGTTTCGGGCCACGCCCGGCCACGGCCCCGGCAACGGCCGCAGCCGGGCGCCGGAGGCGTCGGCGGACGACGTCGCGACAGCTTCGAGCGCGAGCTCCATCATCTCAGAGACCAGCAACGCATCGAATTGACCGGCCGCATTCTCTCCGATACCTACCTGTTCGCCGACACGCTCCAGTACATCAGATCCGGGCATGAGCTGCGGGACGACGAGAATACCTATATCGACCCGCCCCGGAACAGCCCGATCGACTGGACGGCGGAGATCTACAGGCGGCCGATGCGGCGCATCCGGGAACGGCTGGACTTCATCGAACGGTTTCTGTCCATGGAGCCGCTGGCGGCCTTCTATCTGGGCGAGGATGCCCGGCTGACGTTCCGCAAGCTGCGCACCGCCTCCACCTGGCTGCGCACCTCGGCGACCAAGCTCTGCGACCTGCACGAGCACGGCTATGACATCCGCGCCGCCGAGAATTTCGGCATCCGGAGCATCATCCAGTACAAGGCGGACGTCTGGGCCGCCTATGCCAGGGCGCGCGATCTGGACCGGGTGGGGGATACCCTTGAGGAGGCCGTCGCCGGCATCGAGACGCTGTCCCGCGCCGTCCTGAGCGCGTGAGGGACGCCGCCGGACGGAGCCCGCGCCCGGCCGGCGCAGGCCGGGGGCATCGGCGGCCGATGTCGCAAGCGGGGAAGTCCGTGTCGATCCCGGTTCGCCACACGCGGTCGCGGGGCAGCCGCCGGGCGGGAAAATCCCTGTCGCAAGACACGGTGTCGCAAATGGGAAAGTCCGGTCCAACGGCGCACGGCGATGCGACACTCTGTCTGGAACGGGTGCGACGCCCATGGCCGGCCCGCCGCAAGGCCGGCCCCGGCGCCCCGTCAATCGAACACCCGCGTCACCGCGCCCCGTACCCCCTTGCGTCCCGCCGGGGTGGCGGTCTTGCGGAAGGCGGCGGGGGTCGCGGCGAACTTGGCCTTGAAGGCGCGGCCGAAATGCGAGCCGTCGGCAAAGCCCAGCTCGGCGGCGATCTGCGCCGCCGAGAAGGCGGTGTTGGCCAGCATCCAGCGCCCGTGCCTGAGACGCAGCGCCAGGTAGCTCTCCTGCGGCGTCTCCCCCAGCCGCTCGGCGAACAGCCGCTCCAGCTGGCGCGGGCTGAGATTGAGGCGGGCGGCGATGCGGGCGACGGAGAGCGGCTCGGCGAGGTTCTGCTCCATCAGCAGCAGCGCGCGGGAGACGCGGTCCTCCAGGCCGATGCTCTCGGCCACCGGCGGGGCGGGCTGGGCGCTCTCGGCCGGGCGCGGCCGGTCGATCAGCAGGATGTTCAGCGCCTTCTGCGCCGTGGCCGGGCCGAGGTGGCGGGCCACCAGGAAGGCGGCGAGGTCCGCCACCCCCGCCCCGCCCGAGCAGGTGATGCGCGCGCCGTCCACCACGAACAGCCGGTCGGCCACCGGCACGAGGGCGGGGAATTCCTCCAGGAAATCGCGGTAGTGGTACCAGCTGACACAGCATTTGCGCTGGCTCATGAGGCCGAGCCGGCACAGCACGAACGAGCCGGTGCATACCCCGACCAGGGTGACGCCGGCCCGCGCGGCGGCCTCCAGATAGGCGGCGAGCGCGGGCGGCAAAGGCGGCATGCCGTGCAGCAGGCCGCCCACCACGACGATATAGTCGAAGCCCTCGGGGTCGGCGAGGTCGGCGCCGGGCTGGATCTCCACCCCGCAGGAGGAGCGCGCCGGGCGGCGGCCGGGGGTCATCACCTGCCAGGAGCAGGCGATGGGCCGCGAGCGGTCGCCCTCGTCGGCAGCGAGGCGCAGCACGTCCACGAAGCTGGAGAAGGCGGTGAGAGTGAAGTTGTGCATCAGCACGAACCCCACCCGCAGCTTGGCAGCGGGCACCGCGCGGCGGGCCGGCGGGCGGGCGGCGGCGTCCGGGCTCATCGGACGGCCCCGGCGGGAACGGGAATAGGGCAAGGATGTCGCATTTGTTCCAGATCCTAGGCGCACCGGGCCGAGATGCAAGACACCCCTTCGGGCAAGGTCCATGCTGCCGAGGCGCGGCGTGCCGATCCCCGCCCTCGCGCGGGCCCTGGCCCGGGCTGCCTTATGGCCGCCCGGTTCCGGCCCTTGACAGTGGGCGGCCCGGCGTCCGGCGGAGAGGGAAGCGATGATCAGCGTGTTCGACCTGTTCAAGATCGGCGTCGGCCCCTCCTCCTCCCATACCGTCGGCCCGATGGTCGCCGGCAAGCGGTTCCGCGATGCCCTGCCGGCCGGCACCGCCCGGATCACCGCCGAGCTGTTCGGCTCGCTGGCCTGGACCGGCAAGGGCCACGCCACCGACCGGGCCGTCTGCCTGGGCCTGCTCGGCGCCGTGCCCGCCACCCTGGAGCCGGACGACGTGCCCGCCCTGATCGCCCGCCTGGCCATCGAGAAGGCGGTGGACGCGCCGGACGGCGGCCGCGCCGGGTTCGATCCGGACGCCGATTTGATCTTCGATTTCAAGACCCTGCTGCCGCGCCACACCAACGGCATGCGGTTCCGCGCCTATGACGGCGACGGCGGGATCAGCGCCGAGCGGATCTTCTATTCCATCGGCGGCGGCTTCGTGGTGGCGGACGGCGAGACCCAGGAGGTGGCCGAGCACCCGGTGCCCCACCCGTTCGACTGCGCCGCCGATCTGCTCACCGCCTGCGCCCGCACCGGCCTCTCCATCGCCGAGGTGCAGATGGCCAATGAGTGCGCCCTGAAGCCCCGCGCCGAGGTGGAGGCCGGGCTCGACGCCATCGCGGGGGCCATGTTCGCCTGCATCGACCGGGGCTTGGCGGTGGATGGCAGCCTGCCGGGGCGCCTGCGCGTGAAGCGCCGGGCCAAGGCGATCCGCGAGAAGCTGGAGGCCGACCGGGGCCTCAACCAGCGCCCGCCGCACGAGATCATGGACTGGGTCTCGGTCTTCGCCATCGCGGTGAACGAAGAGAACGCCGCCGGCGGACGGGTGGTCACCGCCCCCACCAACGGCGCCGCCGGCATCGTCCCCGCGGTGCTGCGCTATGCCAGCGACTTCTGCCAGGAGGTCGGCCCGGAGGAGGTCCGCGCCTTCCTGCTGACGGCGGCGGCGGTGGGCAGCCTGATCAAGCGCAACGCCTCCATCTCGGGCGCCGAGGTGGGCTGCCAGGGCGAGGTGGGCTCGGCCGCCTCCATGGCCGCCGCCGGGCTGGCGGCGGTGCTGGGGGCGAGCCCCGAGCAGATCGAGAACGCCGCCGAGATCGCCATGGAGCACCATCTGGGCATGACCTGCGACCCCATCGGCGGGCTGGTGCAGATCCCCTGCATCGAGCGCAACGCCTTCGGCGCCAACAAGGCCATCGCCGCCGCCTCGCTGGCGCTGCGCGGCGACGGCATCCACCACGTCTCGCTCGACCAGGTGATCGAGACCATGCGCCAGACCGGCGCCGACATGCAGTCCAAATACAAGGAGACCTCGCAGGGCGGCCTCGCCGTGAACGTGCCCGAGTGCTGATCCGCGCCGCCTGAGCCGGCCCAGGTCCCGCCCTACCCTGGTCCCGCCTGCCCCACGACCCGGCCCGCGCCGGGCCGAACGCCGTCGCTTGCCCATAACCCCTTGCCTTCCAACAAGAAGAGGACGCCCATGAACGTGCAGATGAAGCCCACGTCCGCCCCCTTCGCCGATCCGGCGGTGTTCGATGCCATCGGCGCCGAGCTGCGCCGCCAGCAGGAGCAGATCGAACTGATCGCCTCGGAGAACATCGTCTCGGAGGCCGTGCTCGCCGCGCAAGGCTCTGTTCTGACGAACAAATATGCCGAGGGCCTGCCGGGCAAACGCTACTATGGCGGCTGCGAGCATGTGGACGTGGTGGAGGAGATCGCCATCGACCGGGCGAAGCAGCTGTTCGGCTGCGGCTTCGCCAATGTGCAGCCGCACTCGGGCGCCCAGGCCAATGCCGCCGTGCTGATGGCCCTGCTCCAGCCCGGCGACACGCTGCTCGGCATGTCGCTCGCCGCCGGCGGCCACCTCACCCACGGCGCCCCGCCCACCTTGTCCGGCAAGTGGTTCAAGGCGGTCGGCTACGGGGTGAGCCCGGACACCGCGCTGATCGACTATGATGAGGTGGAGCGCCTCGCCCTGGAGCACCGGCCGAAGCTGATCATCGCCGGCGGCTCGTCCTATCCGCGCATCATCGATTTCGCCCGCTTCCGCGCCATCGCCGACCAGGTGGGCGCGCACCTGATGGTGGATGCGGCCCATTATGCCGGGCTGATCGTGGCCGGGGCCTATCCCTCCCCCTTCCCGCACGCCCACATCGTCACCACCACCACCCACAAGACCCTGCGCGGCCCGCGCGGCGGGCTGGTGCTCACCAATGACGAGGCGCTGGCGAAGAAGCTCAACTCCGCCGTCTTCCCCGGCCTCCAGGGCGGGCCGCTGATGCACGTGATCGCGGCCAAGGCGGTGGCCTTCGGCGAGGCGCTGACGCCGGAGTTCCGCACCTATGCCCTCCAGGTTGTCTCCAACGCCCGCGCGCTGGCCGCGCGGCTGACGGACAGGGGCGCGGCCATCGTCTCCGGCGGCACCGACAGCCACATGGTGCTGGTGGACCTGCGGCCCTTCAACGTCACCGGCAAGGCGGCGGAGATCGCCCTGGAGCGGGCGGGCCTCACCTGCAACAAGAACGGCATTCCGTTCGATCCGCGGAAGCCCGCTGTCACCTCCGGCATCCGCCTCGGCACCCCGGCCGGCACCACGCGCGGCTTCGGCCTCGCCGAGTTCGAGCAGGTGGGCGACATGATCGCCGAGGTGCTGCAAGGGCTTGCCCAGAGCGGCGAGGCCGGCAACAGCCTGACCGAGGCGCGGGTGCGCGATCAGGTGGGCGCCCTGTGCCGGCGCTTCCCGCTCTATCCGACGCTGTGAAACCGGGGCGCCCGGCCGACGCCGGGCGCCCGCTCAATCCGGGCGTGGCCCGGTATAGACCGCGCGCGGCCGGATCAGGGCCTGCGTCGCCCGCTGCTCGCGCGCATGGGCGATCCAGCCCACGCAGCGGCCGATGGCGAACAGCAGGAAGGCCGAGCCCTCCGGCAGGCCGAGCGCCCGCCGCAGCGCCACCAATGCGAAATCGATGGATGGCGGCTGTCCGGTGAGATCGGCCACGCAGGTGATGATCTCACCCGCCTGCGGCAGGCGCGGCAGCACCAGCGGCAGCAGCGCCTTGGCCCGCACATCGCCGTTCGGATAGAGCGGATGGTGAAAGCCGGGAAGCGGCTCGCCGCTCTCCAGCCGGCGGCGGATCCTGCCCGCCATATCCCCGCCGTCCAGGCTCCCCCAGAAGCTCTCCACCCGCGCCGTCGCCCCGCCATGGCGGAAGCCGCTGAGCGCCGCCAGCCCGCCGATCACCGCCGCCCGCAGCGAGGCGCCGGTGGAGGCAACACAGCGGGCGGTGAAGCCGGAGGCGTTGAGCTCATGGTCGGCGCACAATACCAGCGCGCGGCGGATGAGGTCGGCGCCCGCCGCATCGGTGCCGAAGGCGCGGGCCAGTTGCAGATGCACCGGCTCGGCTGACGGCGCCGCGCGCAAGGCCGCCGCCGCCAGATGGCGCACCAGCGCGCCGGCGCCGCGCGCTTCCAGCCCGGGGTCGCGCCAGGACGCGGTGGCGTCATCGTCGGTGGCGGCGGCGAACAGGGGCAGCAGCGTCTCGTTGGCCGGCTGCGGCGCGAGGCAGGGCAGCAGCGCCGCATAGGCAGGCGGGACGTCCGGCGCCCGGGAGGGAAAGGCGAGCGCCGGCTCCACATGCCAGAGCAGGCCGGCGATGTCCTCCAAGGTCGCATGTTCAGCGAGGGCAGCCGCGTCCCGGCCGCGGAAATAGAGCCGCTCGCCCTCGATCAGCGTGAGCGCGGATTCCAGCACCGGCAGGCCCCAGTCGAGGGTCGAGCGGGCGATTTCCTTGGGCCGGCGGCCGCGCCGCCGCTCCTTGGCGAGGCGCGCCACATCCTCCGCCAGATACCGGCTCTGGCGCGGGTCGGCGCCGTCATGGGCCTTCAGCAGGCCCCGGCTGACATAAGCGTAGAGCGTCTGGCGCGAGACGCCGAGCCGGGCTGCGGCCTCCTCGGCGCCGAGATAGCGGTCCATGGCGACCTTGGATATTGATTCATATTATCAACGTTGACGATATGTGGTTTCGGCCCGCATGTGAAGCGTATCCGCACCACAGGAGCGCGCCATGCCCTCTCCGCTTTCCGCCCCCACGCCCGATCCGTTCTCCGATGCCCTCGCCGCCGCCTGGGCCGGGCTCGGCGGCGATCCGGCACGGCTCGGCGCCGTGCGGCAGGCCGGTGGGCAAAGCCTGCCCTCGGCCTTCGCGGTGAGTGATCTCGCGGCCGCATCGGTGGCCACCGTTGGCTTGGCGCTGGCGGACTATGCGGCCGGGGGCGGCGCCCCGCCGGTGCTGGTGGACCGGCGCCTCGCCTCGCTCTGGTTCGGCACCTCGCTGAAGGCGCAGGGCTGGACGCCGCCGCCGGTGTGGGACCCCATCGCCGGGGACTATCCGATGGCGGACGGCTGGATCCGCCTCCACACCAATGCCCCGCACCACCGCGATGCCGCCCTCGCCGTCCTCGGCGTCGCCGCCGATCGCACGGCCGTTGCCGGGGCGGTGGCGGGATGGCGCGGCGCGGAGCTTGAGGCCGCCGTGGTGGACCGGGGCGGCTGCGCGGCCCTGATGCGCAGCCGGGCGGACTGGCTGGCCCATCCGCAGGGGCAGGCGGTGGCGGCGGAGCCCTTGTTCTGGCGCGAGGACGGGGCGGCGAGCGACCGGCCGGAGCGGGCGATCCCGGCGGGGCGGCCGCTCGCCGGGCTCAAGGTGCTCGACCTCACCCGGGTCCTCGCCGGCCCGGTCGCCACACGCGTCCTCGCCGGCTTCGGCGCCGACGTGCTGCGCATCGATCCGCCGTTCTGGGACGAGCCCGCCGTGCTGCCCGACACGACCCTCGGCAAGCGCTGCGCCCGGCTCGACCTGCGCCTGCCGGAAGGGCGCGCGCGGCTCGCGGCCCTGCTGGGGCAGGCGGACGTGATGGTGCACGGCTATCGCTCGGACGCGCTGGAGCGCCTGGGCCTCGGCCCGGCGGCACGGCAGGCGATCCGCCCCGGCCTCGTGGACGTGTCGCTGGATGCCTATGGCTGGACCGGCCCCTGGGCGCGGCGGCGGGGCTTCGACAGCCTGGTGCAGATGAGCTGCGGCATCGCGGAGGCGGGCATGCGGGCCTACGGTACCGACCGGCCCAAGCCTTTGCCGGTACAGGCGCTGGACCATGCGGCAGGCTATCTGCTGGCCGCCGCCGCGCTGCGGGGCCTCGCCCTGCGGCGGGCGACCGGCCGCGGCTCGCTCTGGCGCACCTCGCTGGCGCGGGTGGCGGAACTGCTGGTTTCCCTACCCGCCGCCGCCCCGTCCGATCAGTTAGGGGCGGCGGAGGCGCAAGACTACGCGCCGGGGCTGGAGCAGACCGGCTGGGGACCCGCCCATCGCCTCCGCCCGCCGCTGCTGATTCCGGGCCTGCCCATGGCCTGGGCCCGGCCGGCCGGGCCGCTCGGCATGACCGAGGCCGCGTGGTAGCGGCCCGCCGTCAGGAGCCGCGCCGCAGCAGGCCGCGATAGATCTCCTCGTCGTCGCACAGGCCGGCGAGGCGGCCGAGCTTGTCCACCAGCAGGATCGGATGGTCGGTCTGGCACTTGAGGGCGATGGCCGCCTTCAGCTTGAGGTCGAGCGGCGCGACGATGAGGTCGGCGGCCGGCGCCACCGCGCCGCTGTCCGGGTCCGCCGCCACCAGGCGGCCTTCCCGGCCGTTGAGGGAGACGGACACCGGCCGCCCCTCGCCGTCGATGACCACACGAACCTGCCCGTCCCGGCCGAGCAGGATCGCCCCATCGTCCCGCCGCAGCGCGCTGGCCGGCGTCATCACCGCATTGCCGCGCAACACGTTGAGCGGGTTCATGTGCTTCACGAACTCCGCCACATAGGCATCGGCCGGGCGCAGCAGGATGTCCTCCGCCGTGCCCGCCTGGACGATGCGCCCGCCCTCCATGATGGCGATGGTGTTGCCGATCTTCAGCGCTTCGTCGAGGTCGTGGCTGACGAAGACGATGGTCTTCTGGATGCGCTGCTGGAGGTCGAGCAGCTCATCCTGAAGCTTGTCTCGGATCAGCGGATCGAGCGCCGAGAACGGCTCGTCCATGAGCAGGATGTCGGCGTCGGTGGCGAAGGCGCGGGCGAGGCCGACCCGCTGCTGCATGCCGCCGGACAGCTCGTGGGCATATTTGTCCGCCCATTGCGACAGGCCGACCATGGCCAGCTTCTCGTCCACCAGGCGGTTGCGCTCCGCCGTGGGCGTGCCGCGCAGCTCCAGGCCGAAGCCGACATTCTCGCGCACCGTGCGCCAGGGCAGCAGGCCGAACTGCTGGAACACCATGGAGACGGTGCGCATGCGGATGTCGCGCAGCATGCGGGCCTCGCATCGCGCCACGTCGATCAGCGTGCCGTCGTGATGCACGAACACCTCACCGCGCGCCACGGTGTTGAGGCGGTTGACGGCGCGCAGGATGGTGCTCTTGCCGGAGCCGGACAGGCCCATGAGCACGCAGATCTCGCCCCGGCCGATGGTGAGGTTGACGTTCGCCGCGCCGAGCACGCAGCCGGTGGCGGCCAGGATGGTGTCACGGCTGGCGCCCGCGTCGATCATCGGGAAGGCCCGCGCGCGCTGGTGGCCGAACACGATGTCCACATTGCGGAATTCGACGGCGGTGGCGGCGCGGACCTGGGCCGCCTCGGGCGGCACGGTGCTGTGGGCGGTCATGGGTCAGGCCTTCCGGGAGCGGCGCGCGGCGCGGTCCGGCCGCTTGCACACGCGGTCGAGCACGATGGCGAGGATGACGATGGCCATGCCGGCCTCGAAGCCCATGGACACGTTCACGGTGTTGAGCGCCCGCACCACCGGCTTGCCGAGCCCATCCGAGCCGACCAAGGCGGCGATGACCACCATGGAGAGGCTGAGCATGATGCACTGGGTGATGCCGGCCATGATGGTGGGCAGCGCATAAGGCAGTTCCACCTTGAACAGCAGCTGCCGCCGGGTGGCGCCGAACGCCTCGCCCGCCTCCACCAGCGCCGAGGGCACGGAGGAGATACCGAGGTGGGTGAGGCGGATGGGCGCCGGCAGCGCGAAGATCACCGTGGAGATGAGGCCCGGCACCACGCCGAGGCCGAACAGCACCAGGGTGGGAATGAGATAGACGAAGGTGGGGATGGTCTGCATCAGGTCCAGCACCGGCCGGATGGCGGTGTAGAGCCAGGGCCGGTGCGCCGCGGCGATGCCCACCGGCACGCCGATCAGCACGCAGACGAAGGTGGCGCACAGCACCAGCGACAGCGTCTCGATGGTGGCGTCCCAATAGCCGAGGTTGGCCACCAGCAGCAGCGCCCCGAGGATGAAAACCGCGAGCCCGATGGAGCGGTGGACGAGATACGCCCCCATGGCGCAGAGCGCGATGAGCAGCAGCGGCGGCACGAACAGCAGCAGATCGGTGAGGCTGCCGATCATCCAGCCGAGCACAGCGGAGATGAGGTCGAACACCGCCTGGGCATGGGTGCTGAGGAAGTCCACCACCGCCTTGAGCCATTGGCCGAGCGGGATCTTGTGGTCGACGAGCCAGTCATACATGGGCCGATCTCCGCCCTGGAGAATGGGATGAACGTCCGCCGGCCGCCGCGGGGGCGACGGCCGGCGGCCCGGCTCACATCTTCAGCGATTTCTTCACCGCTTCGAGGCCCGGCTTGCCGTCGATGGTGGTGACGCCGGCGAGCCACGGCTCCCACGCCTTCGGATTGGCCTTCAGCCACTTCTCGGCCGCCTTGTCCGCGTCCATGCCGTCGAACAGGATATAGCCCATCACGGTGTTTTCGAGCGGCAGGCTGAACTTCAGGTTCTTGATCAGCGTCCCGGCATTGGGGCATTCGCCGAGCCAGCCGGCGCGCACGTTGGTGTAGATGGTGGCGCCGCCGAGATCGGGCCCGAAGATGTCGTCGCCGCCGGCCAGATACTTGATGGAATACTTGGTGTTCATCGGGTGGGGTTCCCAGCCGAGGAAGACGATGGGGTCCTTGCGCTTGGTGGCGCGCTCTACCTGCGAGAGCATGCCCTGCTCGCTGGATTCCACGATCTCGAACTTGCCGAGGCCGAACTTGTCGTCCTTG
This sequence comes from Azorhizobium doebereinerae UFLA1-100, assembly GCF_000473085.1. Classification (GTDB taxonomy): domain Bacteria; phylum Pseudomonadota; class Alphaproteobacteria; order Rhizobiales; family Xanthobacteraceae; genus Azorhizobium; species Azorhizobium doebereinerae. Next base: position 147,382 of record NZ_AXBA01000010.1, on the reverse strand, counting down.
ATCATGCCGATGATCAGCCGGTTGCCGTCATTGCCCGGCTCGATGCCGTAGATCTTGCCCTTCAGCTTGTCCTTGAACTTGGCGATGTCGGCGAAGCTCTTGAGGCCCGCGTCATAGAGATAGGTGGGCACGGCCAAAGTGTATTTCGCGCCTTCGAGATTGGCGTTCAACACCTCCACCGACTTGTCGTCCACATAGGGCTTGCGGTCGGCTTCCATGGTCGGCATCCAATTGCCCAGGAAGACGTCGATGTCCTTGTTCTTCATGGACGTATAGGTCACCGGCACGGCCAGAACCTGCACCTTAGGCGTATAGCCCAGTCCCTTGAGAAGGGTGGAGGCAAGGCCCGTGGTGGCGGCGATGTCGGTCCAGCCCACATCGGCGAAGCGCACCGTCTTGCAGGCCGGCGCATCGGCGGCCCGGGCCGCGCCGCCGGCAAAGGCGAACAGCGCCGCGCCCACGGCCAGCGCGGTGGTCAATGTCCTGAACACACGAATGCCAGTCATATCCATTCCCCTACGAAAAGACGGAGGGCCGGCGACGCGCGGCCCCTTCACTTCGAAAGAAGGCGGCGGCCGTGATGCTCCGGCCGTCTTGCGCGGGCCACATTGGACGGGCTCCATTGAACGAGCATTCAAGACTCATCGCGGCGGTTTGTCACGCGCATTATTTACCCGTTCAACGATGAAAAGTAAGGCACTGCAATATGCCACCGCCCAGCCGCGGGCGACTGAAGCAAAGCACTCACTGCACGTCTTTTGCGCTGGGCATGAGAATGATTGAACGTATAATCAACGCACTCACCGCAGGAGGCTTGTCATGGCAGACGCAGCGCACGCCCGCACCGAGGCCGAGGATGCGCGGCGTCAGCAACTGATCGATGCCACCATCGCCTGCCTTGCGGACATCGGCTTCGTCGCCACCACGCTGATGCAGATCGCCCGCCGGGCGAACGTCTCCCCCGGCCTCGTGGCGCATTATTTCGGCGACAAGAACGGCCTCCTGGAAGCCACCCTGCGCCACCTGGCGCGCCGCCTCGCGGAAGGCACCGCCCGCCGCCTCGCCGCCGCCCGCACCCCGCGCGAGCGGGTGCAGGCGGTGATCGAGGCCAATCTCGCGCCGGAGGAATTCGACCGCCGCACCTCCAGCGTCTGGCTCGCCTTCTGGGGCCAGGTCATCCACGAGCAGCGTTTCGCCCGGGTGCAGAACGTCTACCAGCGCCGCATGCTGTCCGACCTCGTGCATGCGCTAAAGCGGCTGGTGGCGCCGGAGGACGCCCAGCGCATCGCCATATCCATCGCCGCGGTCATCGACGGCCTGTGGCTGCGCGCCACCCTCTCCAATGCGGGCGAGCCGGACAGCGTGGTGGCCCGCACCATCGCCACCGCCTTCGCCGATTCCCAGATCGCCGCCGCCCCGCCCCGGCCGAGCACCGTGATGCTCCCGGCCGAGCCCACCGCGCAGGCCGGCCCGGTGCGCAACCAGATCGGCGGCGGCCCCGTGGCCAGCATGGACAAGGCGACCTTCGCCACCCGCAACCCGGCCACCGGCGAGCTGCTTGCCGAAATCGAGATCGCCGGCCCCGCCGAGGTGGACCGGGCGGTGGCCGCAGCGCAGGCCGGGCAGAAGACATGGGCGGCCATGACCGGGGCCGAGCGCGGCCGCATCCTGCGCCGCGCCGCCGACCTGCTGCGCGCGCGCAATGACGAGCTGGCGCGACTGGAGACGCTCGACACCGGCAAGCCGATCCAGGAAACCAGCGTCGTGGACGTGCTGTCCGGCGCCGACTGCCTGGACTATTTCGCCGGCCTCGCGCCCACCCTCACCGGCGAGCATGTGGACCTTGGCCCGGAGGCGTTCGGCTATACGCGGCGCGAGCCCCTGGGTGTCGTGGCCGGCATCGGCGCCTGGAACTATCCGCTCCAGATCGCCTGCTGGAAGGCGGCGCCGGCGCTGGCCTGCGGCAACGCCATGATCTTCAAGCCGGCGGAGCTGACCCCGCTCACCGCCGTGAAGCTGGCCGAGATCTTCACCGAGGCGGGGCTGCCCGACGGCGTGTTCAACGTGGTGCAGGGCTTCGCCGAGACCGGCCGCCTGCTCACCCGCCATCCCGGCATCGCCAAGGTGTCGCTCACCGGCGAGGCCGGCACCGGGCGGAAGGTGATGGCGGATGCCGCCGCCACGCTGAAGCACGTGACGCTGGAACTGGGCGGCAAGTCGCCGCTGATCGTGTTCGAGGATGCCGACATCACGGACGCGGTCTCCGCCGCCATGCTGGGCAATTTCTATTCCGGCGGCGAGATCTGCTCCAACGGCACCCGCGTCTTTGTCCACGCCGGCATCCACGAGGCGTTCCTGGCGCAACTGGCGGAGCGCACGGCGAAGATGATCGTCGGCGATCCGCTCGATCCCACCACCCATGTGGGCGCGCTCATTTCTGAGCCGCACATGCGCAAGGTGCTCGGCTATATCGAGGCCGCGAAGGCCGCCGGGGCGCGCCTCGTGGCGGGCGGCCACCGCGTCGAGACGGGTGTCCTGAAGCGCGGCTGGTTCGTCGCCCCCACCGTCTTCGCGGACTGCACGGACGACATGCCGAACGTGCGCGAGGAGATCTTCGGCCCGGTCATGTCCGTGCTCGGCTTCGAGGACGAGGACGAGGTGATCGCGCGGGCCAACGACACCGCCTTCGGCCTCGCGGCGGGCGTGTTCACCACCAACCTCGCCCGCGCCCACCGCGTCATCGCCCGGCTTGAGGCGGGCACCTGCTGGATCAACCAGTACAACATCACGCCCATCGAGCTGCCGTTCGGCGGCTTCAAGCAGTCAGGCCTGGGGCGCGAGAACGGCCGTGCCGCCATCGAGCACTACACCCAGATCAAGAGCGTCTACGTCAATCTCGGCCCCGTGGCCTCGCCCTATTGATGGAGCGCACTGTGGCCACCGAAACGTTCGACTATGTGATCGTGGGCTCCGGCTCGGCCGGCAGTGTCCTGGCCGACCGGCTCTCCGCGGATGGCCGGCATACGGTGCAGGTGCTGGAGTTCGGCGGCTCCGACCGCTCGGTGCTGATCCAGATGCCGGCGGCGCTGTCCATCCCCATGAACATGCCTAAGTACAATTGGGGCTTCGAGACCGAGCCCGAGCCGGGCCTCGGCGGGCGCCGCCTGGTGTGCCCGCGCGGCAAGGTGATCGGCGGTTCGTCCTCGGTCAACGGCATGGTCTATGTGCGCGGCAATCCGCACGATTTCGACCGCTGGGAGGAGGAAGGCGCGGCAGGCTGGGGCTATCGCCACGTGCTGCCCTATTTCCAGCGCGCCGAGAGCCGGCGGGAGGGGGGCGACACCTATCGCGGCGCCTCCGGCCCGCTCGCCACGCAATATGGCAAGGCGGAGAACCCGCTCTACAATGTCTTCGTGGACGCCGCCAAGCAGGCCGGCTATCCTGCCACCGCCGACATCAACGGCGCCCAGCAGGACGGCTTCGGGCGCATGGACATGACGGTGAAGGACGGCGTGCGCTGGTCCGCCGCCAATGCCTACCTGAAACCCGCCCTGAAGCGGGCGAATCTCAGCCTTGTCACCCATGCCCTCGTCTCGCAGATCCTGTTCGAGGGGCGACAGGCGGTGGGCGTGCGCTACGAGCGGGACGGGGTCGCGCATGAAGCCCGTGCGCGGCGCGAGGTGATCCTCGCCGCCGGCCCGATCAATTCGCCCAAGCTGCTCAAGCTCTCCGGCATCGGGCCCGCCAGCGAACTGCGGCTGCTGGGCATCGAGGTGCGCGCCGACCGGCCCGGCGTCGGCGAGAATTTGCAGGACCATCTGGAGTTCTACTTCCAGATGGCCTGCACCCAGCCGATCACGCTCTATTCCAGCACCGGCCTGATCCCGCGCGGCCTCGTGGGCGCGCAATGGCTGTTCACCCGCACCGGGCTCGGCGCCAGCAACCATTTCGAGACCTGCGGCTTCATCCGCTCGCGCGCCGGCATCCGCTATCCGGACATCCAGTATCATTTCATCCCGCTGGCCGTGACCTATGACGGCAAGGGCCTCGCCAGCGAGCACGGCTTCCAGGCCCATGTGGGGCCGATGCGCAGCAAGAGCCGGGGCTGGGTACGGCTGAGATCGCGCGATCCGAAGGATCATCCACGCATCTTCTTCAACTATCTCGGCCATGAGGACGACATCGCCGAGATGCGCGCCTGCGTGCGCCTCACCCGCGAGATCTTCGCCCAGGCGGCGTTCGATCCCTATCGCGGACGGGAGATCCAGCCCGGCGCGGACGTGACCTCGGACGACGCCATCGACGCCTTCATCCGCGAGAAGGTGGAGAGCGCCTTCCACCCGTCCTGCAGCTGCCGGATGGGCGAGGCGGACGACCCCATGGCGGTGGTGACGCCGGACACTAAGGTCATCGGCGTGGAGGGCCTGCGCGTGGTGGACAGTTCCATCATGCCGTCCGTCACCACAGGCAATCTCAACGCCCCCACCATCATGATCGGTGAGAAGGCGGCCGACATCATCCTCGGCAAGCCGCCGCTGGCCGCCTCCAACGCGCCCTACTACACCGCGCCGGACTGGCAGACCGCGCAGCGCTGACCCGGTGAAGGGCGCCGTCAGGCGCGTGCCTTCAGCACCCCGATGCCGCGCAGGAAGGCGATGATCTCCCGCGCCGCTTCGCCCGGCGCCGGGTTGACCAGGACCCGCCCCGTCCCCGCCCCGCCGCCGGTGACGGCGGCGAGCCGCTCGGCGGCCGTGCCGCCGGCCTGCCCCATCACCTTCGGCCGCTTGCGGTAGGACTTCTCCATCAAGCCCTCTATGGGCGCCGGCGGCGGGGTGGCGACCGCGCGGCGGATCATGCCGCCCGCCCGCGCCCGGCCGAAGGCGAAGGGCAGCGGTGCCGGGGCGCCGGGATGGACCGTCACCACGGCGGGCAGGCGGACGACGATCCGCCGCCGCGCGCCCTTGGGCAGGGCCTGCTCGATCTTCAGCGTACCCGGTTCGGTGCCGGGCTCCAGCGCCACGAGGTCGGCAACAAGCGGCCAGCCGAGCGCATGGGCGAGCGCATAGGGCACGAGCCCGGTATCGGCCCCGCCCTGCCCGCGCGGACCGGCGAGCACCAGGTCGGGAGCCGCCGCCGCGAGCGCCGCGACCAGCGCCGGCACGGGATCGGCCCCGTCCTCCATCGCCAGATGGGTGAGATGGGCGAGGCCGCGCCCCAGGGCCTCGCGCACCGCCTCCTGGCCGGGGCCGGCATGCAAGCCGGTGGGCAGGGGATCGAGCCCCGCCGCGAGCCGCGCTGCCTGCGCCTCCGGGCGCGGCAGACAGGACTTGCCGGACACCGGGTGGACACCCTGCGACAGCAGCACGATCGCCTTCATGCCCCCTCCTCCGCCAGAGCGGCGATGAGCGCGGGCATCACCTCCTGCGCGTCGGCGACGATGGCGAGCCCCGCCCGCTCGACCATCGCTGCATGGAGATCGGTATTCACCGCCACCACATACTCGCAGGCCGCTACCCCCTGGAGGTGCTGCGGCGCCCCGGCGATGCCGAGGGCGAAATAGCAGCGCGCCGCCAGCACGGTGCCGGAGGCGCCCACCTGGGCCGCGCGCGGCATCAGGCCGGCATCGCACACCATGCGGCTCGCCCCCGGCGTGGCGCCGAGCGCCCGCGCAAGCGCGCCGAAGCCGGCGAAATCCGTGACGCCATGGCCGGCCGAGACCACGAAATCCGCTTCCGCCAGCGCGACGGTCGAGGGATCGGCGGGAATGTCCTCCACGCTCAGGATGGCGCTGCCGTCGGTCGGCGGAGCGGATGCGGGAAGGTCCAGCACCCGCGCCTCGTGACGCGTGCGCCGATGCGGCGCGGCGGCGCCGTCCGCCAGGGTGACGAGGCGCGGCGGCGCCCGGCGCTGCTCCACGCGCCCGCCCTTGGCCGGGCGGGAGACGATGCTCGCGCTCACCTGCTCGGCGCCGCAGAACAGGTCCTCGCCGAGGCGCACGGCGACGCGTCGGGCAAGGTCGCCCCCGGCCCGGCTCTCGGGCCAGAGCACATGGCGCGGCCCAAGCGTCGTAATGGCGGCGACCAGCGCGTCGGCGCGCACATCCGCATCATCGGCCACCGCAAGCCGCGCACTGCGGTCGGCGCCCGCCGCGCCCGCCTCCTCCGGCAGGCTGGGGGACAGCAGCACCACCGCGCCGCCACCGGCATCCGCCAGCCCGCGCGCGGCACCAAGCACCTGGCGGTCCTGGACCGTGAGATGCCCGTCCGACGCATCCGCCACCGCGAAGACCAGGAAGGCGGGGTTGGGGATGAGGCGCAGCTCCGGTGCCGCGCCGGCCGCCGGCACGTCCGGTCGCGGTGTCGCGACGGCAGCCACCGGCCCTTGCCCGGTGGCGGCGAGATCGAACCGCCGCCGCGCCGCGCCCTCGACCTCCAGGGCGATCCGCTCCGCGCGCGGGTCACGGCGCGGCCGAACGGAACCGCCGGCCAGGCCAAGGGCCAGCCGCGGCCGCCCCTTGGACGGCACCAGGCGGGCGGCGCGCTCGGCGCGCGGATCGCGGCGCGGGCGGCTCATGCCTGAAGCTCCAGAGCGGCGCGTTTCGCCGGCGCACCCTGCCCTGCCTCCCAGGCGGCGAGCACCAGCTCGGCCACGTCGCGTACCTCGGGCCGCGCGCCGGTGACGCCTTCCAGCATGGCGGTGCAGCCGGGACAGGCCACCGCGAGCAGGGCGGCGCCCGTGGCGCGGGCCTGCTCCATGCGTAAATCGGGAATGCGGCGGTCGCCCGCGACGTCGCTCAAGGGCGCGCCGCCACCTCCGCCGCAGCAGAGCGCGCGCGCGCCGCTGCGGGCCATCTCGGTGCGGGCGAGACCCAGCGCATCCAGTAGGCGGCGCGGCGCCTCCACCTCGCCGTTGTAGCGGCCGAGATAGCAGGGGTCGTGATAGGTGACGGTCTGGCCGGAGAGCGCGCCGACCGCGAGCCGCCCCTCCGCCACCAGGGCATCCAGGAAAGCGGTGTGGTGCCACACCTCGTACCGGCCGCCGAAGGCGGGATAGTCGTTGCGCAGGCTGTTCAGCGCGTGCGGATCGGCGGTGAGGATGCGGGAGAAGCCCACGCCCGCCAGCGTCGCCACATTCTCCCGCGCGAGGCGGGCAAAGGTCGCCTCGTCGCCGAGGCGCCGGGCGATGTCGCCGCAATCCTTCTCCGCCGCGCCGAGGATGGCGAAGTCCACCCCCGCCGCCCGCAGCAGGCGGACCAGCGCCCGCAGCGTGCGCCCGTAGCGCAGGTCATAGGCCCCCTCGCCCAGCCACAGCAGCACGTCCGCCCGCCCGCCCGGCGCCAGCACCGGCACATCGAGGCCGGCGGCGAAATCGGCGCGGGCGGCGAGCCCGTGGCCGTTCGCCTCGTCCGTGTCGCGCAGGTCGTCGAGCCGGGCCGCTGCCTTCTCGGGCACGGCGCCCAGCATCAGCGTCTGGTGGCGGCGCAGGTCGATGACCGCATCCACATGCTCGATCATCATCGGGCATTCCGCGACGCAGGCCCGGCAAGTGGTGCAGGACCACAGCGTATCGGGATGGATCATCGCCCCCGCGCCGATGATGGGCGCATGCCGCCCGCCCCGGCCCGCCACCGGCCGGGCGTTGGGATAGGGGCTGCCGGCATAGGCGGGCGCTGGGCCCGGCGGCTCCAGCGCGGCCACGAGATCCTGGATCAGCCGCTTGGGGTTCAGCGGCTGACCGGCGGCGAACGCCGGGCAGGCCGTCTCGCAGCGGCCGCATTGCACGCAGGCATCGAAGCCCAGCAGCCGGTTCCAGGCGAAATCCGCCGGCGTCTCGACGCCCAGGCGCTCCGCATTCAGGTCCACCGGCTGGAGCGCCACGTCGCGCTGGCCCGCGAATCGCGCGGGACGCGGATGGGCCGCCAGATGCAGCGTCCCCGCCGCCGCGTGGCGCATGGGCCCCTTGCCGGTGAACCAGGCCAGCGCGAGGCCGCAGCCCGCGGTCACCGCCAGCACGGCGCGCCCCGCCGGCAACCCCGCCGCCGCCCCGGCGGCTAGGCAGAAGCCGCCGAGCCCATAGCCCAGCAGCAGCACGGGCAGCAGTTGGAACCGCCCGCCGGAGAGACGCGCGGGACGCACGGGAAAGCGCCGCGCGCCGACCAGGAACGCCCCCGCGAGCATGACGGCGAAGGCGAGCGCCACCACCGCCCACCAGAGCCGGGAGGCCCCGAGCGGCGGGATCACGCCGAGCGCCGCAAGGCCCGATCCCGCCAGCAGGCCCCCCGCCGCCAGCATGTGCATGCGCGCCGCCTGGGAATCGCGTGCCACCACGTGATGCACGTCCACCAGATAGCGCCTCGGCACGGCGCGCAGTCCGGCCCACCAATCGACCCGCGCCGGCCGGCCCCACTGCCAGCGCAGCGCGCGCCCGGCGACAGCGGCGGCAGCCACCGCCGCCATCAGCCAGACCAGCAACGGAAAACCGAAGGCGGGCATGGCCCTAGAGGTCCTTGCAGAGGCGCAGAGCGTCGTAGATGGCGGCGTGGATGTTGCGCCCGGCGAGCGCGTCCCCCACGCGATAGAGGGCGAAGCCCTGGGACAGGTCGTAAGGCTGCGGCTCGCCGCGCACGATGGCGCCAAGGTCGATCTGCCCGGCATTCACCGAGCCGGCCTTCAGCGCGTGGTAGACCCCGTCCACCGGCAAGGTGCCGTATTCGACGACCACGTGGTCGACAAGCCGCTCCTCCTCCGCGTCGGTGAAGGTGTTGCGCAGCGCGGCCACCAGACGGTTGCCCTCGGGATAGATCTCGATCAGGTCGAGGTTCGGCGAGAACACGACGCCGAGCTTGTAGAGCTCGCGATAATGGATCGGCTGGTTGGTGGTGCCCACCTCCTGCGCCACGTAGCGGTCGGCGGTGACGAACTCCACCAGGCAACCGCGCCTGGCCAGTTGCTCGGCGGTGGAGGCGGCATTGTGCTGGCCCATCTCGTCGAACAGCAGCACCGTGCCCGACAGCTCCACCGCACCGGACAGCACGTCCGCTGTGGTGAGCGCCCGCTCCGCCCCCTTGGCGTGGCCGTGGCTGGGCTTTCCTCCGGTGGCGATGATGACCACGTCCGGCTGCTCGGCGAGGATCGCGGCCTCGCTCGCCTCGACACCCAGCCGGAGGTCGACACCGAGCCTGGTGACCTGGCCTGCCAGCCAGCGCGGAATACCGGACAGAGCCTCGCGCCAGCCGGCCTTGGCGGCGAGGTTGATCTGGCCGCCGGCCGCCGCATTCTTCTCGAACAGCACGACGGAATGGCCGCGCTCGGCGCAGACGCGGGCGGCTTCCAGCCCGCCGGGGCCGGCGCCGACGATCACGACCCTGCGCCGCACGTCCGCCTTCGGGATGACGTGGGGCATGGTGGCCTCGCGGCCCGTGGCGGCGTTCTGGATGCACAGCGCATCGCCGCCCACATAGATGCGGTCGATGCAGTAGCCCGCCCCCACGCACTGGCGGATGTCGTCGTCCCGCCCCTCGATCAGCTTCTGCACCAGATGCGGATCGGCGATATGGGCGCGGGTCATGGCCACCATGTCCACATGGCCGTCGGCCACCGCGCGGGCGGCGGTGGCGAGATCGGTGACGCGCTGGGCATGGAACACCGGCACGTCCACCTCGCGCTTGATGGCGCTGGGCAGGTGCAGGAAGGGCGCGACGGGGAAGGACATGTTGGGCAGCGAGATGGCGTGGGCCATGTCGTCCCGCGCCTGCCCGCCCAGCACGTTGACGAAATCCACCAGCCCGTCGCGGGCATAGGTGGCGGCGATCTCCACGCAGTCCTCGTGCGAGAGGCCGTCGGCGATCATCTCGTCGCCAGACATGCGGATGCCGATGACGTAATCGTCCCCCGCCGCCCGGCGCATGGCCTCCAGCACCTCGCGGCCGAAGCGCATGCGGTTGGCAAGGCTCCCGCCATAACCGTCCGTGCGCTGATTTACGGACGGCGACCAGAACTGGTCGATGAGATGGCCATGGGCGGCGGAGACCTCGCAGCCGTCGAGCCCGCCCTCGCGGCAGCGGCGGGCGGCGGCGGCGAAGTCGGCAATGATGCGGGCGATCTCCTCCGGCTCCAGTTCCTTGGGGATGGTGCGCGAGGCCGGCTCGCGCCGGGGCGAAGACGACACGGTGGGGAACCAGTTCTCCGTGTCCCATTTGGTCCGCCGGCCCATGTGGGTGAGCTGGATCATCAGCTTCGCCCCATGCCGATGGATGCGGTCCGAGAAGGCCTGGAAGAAGGGGATGACGCTGTCGTCCGCCACCGACACCTGGTTCCAGGGCGCCGCCGGGCTGTCCAGCGCCACCGAGGACGAGCCGCCGAACATGGTCAGCCCGATGCCGCCCTTGGCCTTTTCCTCGTGATAGAGCTGGTAGCGCTCCTGCGGCTTGCCCTCCTTGCCATAGCCCGGGGCATGGCTGGTGCTCATCACCCGGTTGCGGATGGTCAGGCCCTTCAGGGTCAGCGGCTTCAGCAGCGCATCGGCATTGGCGATCATCGGGCGGCTCCAATCGCGCAAGCGGGGGCGGAAAGATCGGTCACGCGGCGCGTTCCGCCCGGGGCGGATGGCCGTAGCGCCGCCCGTAGGCGACGGAGAAATGGGCGGCGGACTGGAAGCCGCAGGCGAGCGCCACATCGGTCACCGGCAAGGGCGACAGGCGGAGCAGTTCGCGGGCGCGGGCGAGGCGCAGGTCGAGGTAGAAGGCGGCAGGCGAGGCTGCGAGATGGCGCCGGAAGAACCGTTCCATCTGGCGCTGGGAAAGCCCGGCCGCCGCCGCCACGTCAGCCACCGGCAGGGGGCGGTCGAGATGGCGCGACATCACCTCCACCGCCCTGGCGATGGCCGGCGTCCGGGCGGCGATCTCCGGGCTGACGGCGGCCTTCTGCCGCTCCGGCGTTCCGGCGCGGCGCACGATGAACTGCTCGGCCACCGCACCGGCGGTCCGCGCACCGAGCGCCGCCGCGATCATCACCAGCATCATGTCCAGCGGCGCCACACCGCCGGTGCAGGTCATCCGGTCGCGATCGATGACGAAGGCGTCCTCCTGGAAGGCGACGTCGGGAAACTCCTCGCGGATGGCGGCGAGATTCTCCCAATGGATGGCGCACCGATAGCCGTCCAGCAGGCCGGCCTCCGCCAGCGCGAACGTGCCGGTGCAGAGCGCCCCGAGCATGGCCCCCTTGCGGGCCGCGCGGCGCAGCGCCTCGCGGGTGCCGCGCGCCACCGCCTGGCGCACGTCGATGCCGCCGCACACCATCACCAGGTCCGGCGTCCGCGCGTCGGAGAGTGGGATGGTCGGGCTCAGGGAGAGGCCATTGCTGGCCTGGGCGGGCGCGCCGTCGGGCGTCAGCACCTGCCAGGAATAGATCTCCCGCCCGCTGACGTAATTGGCCATGCGGCAGGCTTCGAGCGCGTTCGACAGCGCGATCATGGAATAGTTCGGCAGGGTCAGGAAGCCGATGCGCCGCAGGCGGGCGAACGGCGCCTCGGCGGGCCGGATGGAGGCGAGGGGGGTGATGGGCATGGTGGGGGCAACGCCGCGGGCCATCTTGCCGTCCTCCCTTCAGCGTTCGATCACAAGGTCGCTGGTGGGCTTGGCGCAGCAGATCAGCGCCAGGCCCGCGTCGATCTCGCGCTGGCGGATGCCGCCGCCGTGCTTCATCTCCACGCTGCCGGAGACCAGCTTGCTCTTGCAGGTGCCGCACAGCCCCTTGGTGCAGGACGACGGCAGGCGCAGCCCGGCGCGGCGGGCCGCCTCCAGCACGTTCATGTCGGCGGGGCAATCGATGGTACGACCGCTCTTGCGGAATTCCACGCGAAAGGTGCGGGCGGGTGCCGGCTCGGCTTCCATGTGCGCCGCCGCGGCCACCGCCTCCTCGGCCACCTGCGGCTCGGCGGAGGCCAGCGCCGCGAAGTCGAAGCTCTCCTCGTGATGACGGGCCATGTCGAAGCCCGCCGCGCGCAGCATCTCGCGCACCGCCGCCATGTAGGGCGCCGGGCCGCAGACGAAGACTTCCCGCTCGCGGAAGTCCGGCGCCACCGCCTCCAGGTGCGCCGGCGCGAGGCGCCCGCGCAGGCCGTGCCACGGCTCGAACGGCGCATCCGCCTCGCAGATGGCGGCGAAGCGGAAGCGCGGCTCGTTGCGTGCCATCAGTTCCAGCTCGGCGCGGAAGATGATGTCCGCCGGCGTGCGCGCGCTGTGCAGGAAGACGATGTCGGCGCGGGTGGCGAGATCGAGATGGGCGCGGGCCATGGACATGACCGGCGTGATGCCGCTGCCGCCGGAGAGGAACAGGTACTTTTCCGCCGCGTGACGGGCGCAGGTGAAATCCCCCATGGGACCCACGGCGCGCAGCACGCTGCCCTCCCCCACCCGGTCGTGGAGGAAGCCGGACACCGGCCCGCCCGGCACGCGCTTGACGGTGATGGACACCGTGCCCGGCCGCGTCGGCGTCGAGGACAAGGTGTAGCAGCGGTTCACCCGAGCGCCGTCGATGTCGAGGTCGAGCGTGATGAACTGGCCCGGCTCATAGACGAAGCGCGCCGGAACGGCGGGTGCGAGGACGAAGGTCTTGACGTCCGGCGTCTCCTGCCGGACCTGCCGCACGATGAGCGCGTCGTCGCGCTCCGGGTCCCAGGCGGGCGGGGCCTCGCTCAAGGCCGCGAGGCGGGGATCAGGGCGGATGGCGAGAGCGTCCATGGATCAGCGCGCCGCCGGCTCAGCGCGCGTCATGGGCGCGCATGCGGCCCACGTACCAGTTGCAGAATTTCTCCACCAGCATCTCGGTGTGGGGCGAATAGGGGCCGGGCTCATAGGCCGGGCTGGCCGCGCCCTGCTGGCAGAAGCCCACCAGCTCCGAATCCTGCACATTGGTGGCCTGCCAGACGGCGGTGAGGTTCGCGACGTCGTAATCGACACCCTCCACCGCGTCCTTGTGCACCAGCCATTTGGTGCGCAGGAGGGTGCGCTCGGCATCCAGCGGGATGACCGAGAAGGTGACCACATGGTCGCTCATGAAATGATGCCAGCTGTTGGGCTGGGTCCAGAAATGCAGGGCGCCGTGCTGGGGGTCGTTGATGGCGCCGAGCAGCTTCCTGCAGGCGGCCTTGGTGTCGCCGGTATGGCTCTCGCCGGCACCGTCCAGCGGCAGGCGCTCGGTGCGATAGCCGGTGACCATGTCGTCCAGGTGCTCGATCATCTGCGAGGGAAAGCCGCAGCTTTCCCATTGTCCGTGGCTGTCCTTCACCAGCTCCGCATAGCGCTGGGCCTCCAGGCGGCCCATCTCGTCCAGTTCCTCCGGCGCAAATCCGAAGCCATAGGCGAACAGCGGCACGGTCAATTCGGGATGGTTGCCCGCGCAGTGGTAGCACTCGCGGTTGTTCTCCATGACCAGCTTCCAGTTGCCCGGCTCGATCAGCTCGCTCTCGAAGGCGACCTTGGCGTTCCGGAGGTCATGCGGCGCCAGATAGGGCGCCATGCGCGCCGCCATCGCGTCGAAATCCGCCGGCGGATCGTCGGCGAGGCAGATGAACAGCAGCCCTTCCAGCGAGCGGATATGCACCGGCTTGAGGCCATGGCAGGAAGCGTCGAACTCCTTGCCCATGTGCTCGGCGAACAGCAGCTTGCCGTCGAGATCATAGGTCCAGGCATGGTAGCGGCAGACGAGGTTGCCGACCGTGGTCTTGTAGTCCTGGAGCAGCCGCGCGCCGCGATGGCGGCAGACGTTGTGGAAGGCGCGGACCTCACCGTCGTCGTTGCGGGCGATGATGACGGAGGTCCTGCCGATATCGACGACCATGGCATCGCCCGGCTCCGGCACGTCCGGCTCCACGCCCACATAGATCCAGTGGCGGCCGAAGATGATGTCGAGGTCGGCGGCGAAGATGTCGGGGTCCGTGTAGAACGGCGCCTCCAGGCTGTAGCCCGGCCGGCGGCGGCGCAGCAAGGCCTCAAGGCGGGTATCCGTCGTGTCCAGCATGTCCATCCTCCTGCCGCGTGCCGGGGCGCCGCACGTCCACACTGGAAGTGTTCAACCTGAAACCGCGGTTCCGCTTTCTCAGGAGCGACATATTCTATCGAATTTCCGCCACATGGACGAGAGGGCGGCGGATGTCGGATTTGTTCCAGAACGGGGTCGCAAGCGGACGAACTGTCGCCGGTGCCCTGGTGCACCTTGCACGGCAGAACAAGGGGAACACTGGCCCATGCGCCGCTTCTCGCTGACCTCCCTCCTGTCGGAGGCGATGAACGCCCACCAGGGCTGGCCGCGCCAATGGCGCAAGCCGGACCCCAAGCCCGCCTACGACGCCGTGATCATCGGCGGCGGCTCGCACGGCCTCGGCGCGGCCTATTACCTCGCCAAGCAGCACGGCCTGACCAATATCGCGGTGCTGGAGAAGGGCTGGATCGGCGGCGGCAATTCGGGCCGCAACACCACCATCATCCGCTCCAACTATCTCTATGACGAGAGCGCCGCGCTCTACGAGCATGCGGTCAAGCTGTGGGAAGGGCTCTCGGAGGAACTGAACTACAACGTCATGTTCTCCCAGCGCGGCGTGCTGATGCTGGCGCACAACGTCCATGACGTGCAGAGCTTCAAGCGCCACGTCTATGCCAACCGGCTCAACGGCATCGACAATGAGTGGCTCACCCCGGAAGAGGCCAAGGCCTTCTGCCCGCCGCTGAACATCTCGCCCGACATCCGCTATCCGGTGATGGGCGCCGCCTTGCAGCGGCGCGGCGGCACCGCCCGCCATGACGCGGTGGTGTGGGGCTATGCCCGCGGTGCCGACGCCATGGGCGTGGACATCATCGAGAATTGCGAGGTCACCGCCATCCATCGCGGCCCCGACGGTGCGGTGACGGGGGTGGACACCACGCGCGGCAGCATCAAGACCAAGAAGATCGGCGTCTCCGCTTCCGGCCACACCAGCATGGTGATGGGTCTTGCCGGCGTGCGCATGCCGCTGGAGAGTTTCCCGCTCCAGGCGCTGGTGTCCGAGCCGGTGAAGCCGTGCTTTCCCTGCGTGCTCATGTCCAACGCGGTGCATGCCTACATCTCGCAGTCGGACAAGGGCGAGCTCGTCATCGGTGCCGGCACGGACCAGTATGTGTCCTACAGCCAGCAGGGCGGGCTGCACATCACCACCCACACGCTGGATGCCATCTGCGAATTGTTCCCGCAGTTCACCCGCATGAAGATGATGCGCTCCTGGGGCGGCATCGTGGACGTGACGCCGGACCGCTCGCCCATCATCGGCAAGACGCCGGTGAAGGGGCTCTATGTGAACTGCGGCTGGGGCACCGGCGGCTTCAAGGCCAGCCCCGGCTCGGCCAACGTCTTCGCCCACACCATCGCGCGCGACGAACCCCACCCCATCAACGCGCCCTTCACCCTCGACCGCTTCCGCACCGGCCGCCTCATCGACGAAGCGGCGGCGGCGGCTGTGGCGCACTGAGGTCCGCCATGCTGCTCGTGACCTGTCCCTATTGCGGCGCCCGCCCGGAAATCGAATTCCACTGCGGCGGCGAGGCCCATATCGCCCGCCCCGAGACGCCGTCCGCGCTCAGTGACGCGGATTGGGCCGCCTATCTGTTCGAACGCTCCAACCCCAAGGGCGTCCATGCGGAGCGCTGGCGCCACCTGCACGGCTGCGGCCGCTGGTTCAACGCGCTGCGCAACACCGTGAGCGACACCTTCCTCGCCAGCTACAGGATGGGCGAGCCGCGTCCCGACGTGAGCGCCCCGTCCGACACCTCGAAGGCGGGAGCCCGCTGATGCCCCAGTCGCACCGCCTGCCGCGCGGCGGCCGCATCGACCGCGCCCGTCCGCTGCACTTCACCTTCAACGGCGCCGCCGTGGAAGCCTATGCCGGCGACACCGTCGCCTCGGCCTTGCTCGCCAATGGCGTGAAGCTCGCCGGCCGCTCGTTCAAATACCACCGGCCGCGCGGCATCCTCACCCATGGCGCGGACGAGCCGAACGCCCTGCTCAGCGTCGATCGCGGGCCGGGGCGGGTCGATCCCAACAACCGCGCCACCATGGTGGAGGCCACCGCCGGCCTGAAGGTGGCCTCGCAGAACCACTGGCCCTCGCTGGAGCACGATGTCGGCGCGGTCAACGACTGGCTCTCGCCGGTGTTCGTGGCGGGCTTCTACTACAAGACCTTCATGTGGCCTCGCGCGTTCTGGGACAAATTCTACGAGCCCGCCATCCGCGCCGCCGCCGGCCTCGGCGTCGCCCCTGACGCGGCGGATCCCGACCGCTATGTCCACCGCCACGCCCATTGCGACGTGCTGGTGGTGGGCGCCGGCCCGGCGGGCCTCGCCGCCGCCCGCGCCGCCGCGCAGACCGGCGCGCGGGTGATCCTGGCCGACGAGCAGGCGGAGCTGGGCGGCAGCCTGCTGCACGAGACCACCGCCCATATCGACGGCAAGCCCGCCGCAGAATGGCTGGCCGAAAGCCGTGCCGACCTCGCCGCCCTGGCCAACGTGACGCTGCTGCCGCGCACCACGGCCTTCGGCTATTACAACCACAACCACATCGTGCTGACGGAGCGGGTGACGGACCACCTGGCCGATCCCGCGCCGGACCTGCCGCGCGAGCGGCTGTGGCAGGTGCGTGCCAAGGAGGTGGTGATCGCCACCGGCGCCCATGAGCGCCCGCTCGCCTTCGCCGACAACGACCGCCCCGGCATCATGCTGGCGGAGAGCGTGCGGGTCTATGTGAACCGCTACGGCGTCGCCCCCGGCCGGCGCATCGTGTTCGTCACCAGCGGTGCCTCCGCCTATCGCGCGGCGGCGGATGCCAAGGCGGCGGGGCTCGACGTCACGCTGGTCGACGTCCGTCCCGACAGCGCCATCGGCGCCGAGCGCGCGCTCATCGCCGGCGTCCGCCACCTCACCGGGCACACCGTCCTCGGCTCCACCGGCCGCAAGAGCGTCACCGGCCTCATCGTGGCGCCGGTGACGGCGGACGGCATCATCGGCGCGCGCACCACCCTGCCCTGCGACTGCGCCGGCCTCTCCGGCGGCTGGACGCCGAGCGTCCACCTGTTCTCCCAGTCCCGCGGCAAGCTGTCCTTCCGCACCGACCTCGACGCCTTCGTGCCCGGCAGCTCGGTGCAGAAGGAGCGCTCCGTCGGCGCCTGCGCCGGCACGTTCGACCTCGCCGCCATCCTGGCCGAGGGCTGGGCCGGCGGTGCGGCGGCGGCGCGGAGCGAGGCCGCGCGCGACTTCGCTGTCACCCCCGCGACTCCGGTCGGCTTCAAGCCGGTGCGCGTCCTGCGTTCCGATGCGGACCCGGCCAAGGTGCGGGCCTTCCTCGACTTTCAGAACGACGTGACCGCCAAGGACATCCGCCTCGCCATCCGGGAGGGGTTCGAGAGCGTCGAGCATGTGAAGCGCTACACCACCACCGGCATGGCGACCGACCAGGGCAAGACCTCCAACATGGCGGCGCTGGGCATCCTGTCCGAGGCGCTGGACCGGCCGGTGCCGCAGATCGGCACCACCACCTTCCGTCCGCCGTACACGCCGGTGACCTTCGGCGCCATCATCGGCGCCAGCCGCGACGCGCTGTTCGATCCCATCCGGCAGGCGCCGCTGCACGACTGGGCGGCGGAGCACGGCGCGGTGTTCGAGAATGTCGCGCTCTGGCGGCGGGCCTGGTACTTCCCGCAGGCCGGCGAGGACATGCACGCCGCGGTCCGGCGCGAGTGCAAGGCGGTGCGCGAGGGCGTCGGCATCTTCGATGCGTCCACGCTGGGCAAGATCGAGGTGACGGGACCGGACGCGGCCGAGTTCCTCAACCGCATCTATCCCAATGCCTGGCTGAAGCTGGAGCCCGGCAAGTGCCGCTACGGCCTGATGCTGAAGGAAGACGGCTTCGTCTTCGATGACGGCGTGGTGGCCCGCATCGCGCCCGACTGCTTCCATGTCACCACCACCACGGGCGGCGCGCCCCGCGTGCTGGCCCATATGGAGGACTATCTCCAGACCGAATGGCCGGACCTGAAGGTCTTCGCCACCTCCACCACCGAGGAATGGGCGGTGATCGCGCTCCAGGGGCCGCGCGCCCGCGACGTGCTGGCGCCGCTGGTGGACGACATCGACCTGTCGCCCGAAGCCTTTCCGCACATGGCGATCCGCACCGGCCACATCATGGGCATCCCGACCCGGCTGTTCCGTGTCTCCTTCACCGGCGAGATGGGCTTCGAGATCAACGTCCAGGCGGACCATGCCCGCGCGGTGTGGGAAGCGCTCGTGGCCCGCGGTGCGCCGTTCGGCATCACGCCCTACGGCACCGAGACGATGCACGTGCTGCGCGCCGAGCGCGGCTTCATCATCGTCGGCCAGGACACCGACGGCACGGTGACGCCGGACGACCTCGGCCTCGGCGGCATGGTGTCCAAGGCCAAGCCGGATTTCGTCGGCAAGCGCTCCCTCGCCCGCCCCGACATGACGCTGCCCGACCGCAAGCAACTGGTCGGGCTGCTCACGGAGGACGGACGGACCCTGCTGGAGGAAGGCGCGCAGATCGTCGCCGACACGCGCCAGCCGGTGCCCATGACCATGCTCGGCCACGTCACCTCGTCCTATGACAGCGCCGCCTGCGGCCGCCCCGTCGCCATGGCCCTGGTGGCCGGCGGGCGGGCCCGGATCAACGACACGCTCCACGTCACCACGCCCACCGGCTTCACCGCCGCCCGGGTGGTGCCGCCCGCCTTCTTCGACCCGGAAGGCAAGCGGGTAAACGGCATCGCAGGAACCAACACTCATGCTTGAGACGTCCCAGGCCCCCCGCCGCTGCTCCGTCCTGGCTCCCGCCCCCAAGGCCGGGCAGACCCAGGTCCAGCCCCTCGGGCCCGCCACCCGGTTCGTGCTGCGGGTCTATGATGCGGAGATCGCCCCCCTCGCCGAGGCCGGCGGCTTCGACCTGTCGGGCGCGATCAACACCTGCCGGAGCACGCAAGCCGGGATCGCCGCCCGGCTCGGCCCGGACGAATGGCTGCTGATCGCGCCGGAAGGCAGCGGCGCCCGCATCGTGGCGGCGTGCGGTGCGGCGCTGGCGGGACGGGTGTTCTCGCTGGTCGAGGTCAGCCACCGCAACGTCGCCCTGGAAGTCTCCGGCCCGCACGGGCGCGAGGTGCTCAACGCGGGCATCCCGCTCGATCTGGCCGATGCGGCCTTTCCGGCCGGCTCCGCCACGCGCACGCTGCTCGGCAAAGCGGACGTGGTGCTGGTGCGCGCTGGCGCGGCCGCTGTCTACCGGGTGGAGTGCTGGCGTTCCTTCGGCCCGTATGTGCAAGGCTTTCTTAACGACGCGGCGCGTGAATTCGCCTGAGGCAGGTGTCCGCACGCCCGCCTCCCGCCCCTTTTCCGGCCCGCCCGAAGGTTCGCCATGCCGCTGACGCCCGACGATGTCCTGCGCTACCTCGACGCCCACGGCATCGCCGCGCGCACCTATGAGCACCCCGCGGTTCACACCGTTGCCGAATCCCAAGCCCTGCGCGGCGACATCCCCGGCGCCCACACCAAGAACCTGTTCCTGCGCGACGGGAAGAAGACCTATTTCCTGGTGACGCTGGAGGAAAACACGCCGGTGGACCTGAAGGGCCTGCGGGCGAAGATCGGCGCGCGCGGCGGCCTGTCCTTCGCCTCGCCCGAGGCGCTGTTCGAGCATCTGGGCGTGCTGCCCGGCTCGGTCTCGCTGCTGGCGCTGGTGAACGATCCCGATCACCGGGTCCAGGTGGTGCTCGATGCCAGCCTGCTGGCCGCCGAGATGGTCAATTGCCATCCGCTCTCCAACGAGAAGACCACTTCGCTGACCCCGGCGCAGCTCGCCGCCTTCCTCGCGGCCACCGGACATTCATCGCTTGCGATAGACCTGGAAGCCACCGTCCCCTCGGAGTGACGTGCCGCCTTCCGCGCGGCGAAGCCTTATATCTCCACGGCGGTAGCGGGTTCGGACCCCACCGCTAGGGATGATTTCCCGCCATGCTTGCGCGACCTCCATTTGCTTCCGAAATGGAGGTATCTTTTCTTGACGCCCGTACCTCAACTGGGTCCTCTCGACCGTAGGAAGCCATAGATTCTGCATGGTCCGACATCGCGGCTTCATACGAGTTTAATTTGTTGACCAACGAATTGGCGAACATCCTCTCCATGGGCATGACGGCGTCGCAGCCTCACGCCTCGCCGTTTCCGAGGGGCGCCCGTGTGATCGATACGAGCCCGCTTCTGATCGTGGACGACGAGCCGGAATATCTCGATGAGATCCTTGAGGCGCTGGCCTTCGAGGGTGTCGTCGCCTTTTCCGCGCCCAGCGGGCTGGCGGCCGTCGAGGCCCTGCGCGCGCGTCCCGACATCCACATCGTGGTGACGGACATCCGCATGCCGGACATGGACGGCATCGCCCTGGTCGAAACCGCCCGCGCCGAATTCGGCGACCGCAACCTCCAGTTCATCGTGGTCACCGGCCACGCCAGCAGGATCGACATCGATCGCGCCAAGGCGGCGGGGGTCAGGGATTGCCTGCCCAAGCCGCTGGTCTTGGACGCATTGCATCGCGCCATCAGATCCCTGCCGGTGTGACCATGCGGTCGGCCGCGCTTCGGGAAAAGATGGGCCACACGATCGGCGGCTCTCTCAAGACAATCTTGAAGTTCCTGGCGATCGTCCTCCTGGTCGAGGCCATCCCGTTCGGCACCGCCACCGTCCTGACCGAACTCAACATCCAGGCGGAGTTCCGCGAGGCCCGGGAGAACGCCCAGAAGACCGCCTACCTCCTGCTGCACAATTTCGAGCAGACGGTGGAGCCGATCGACTCGCTCCTGGTCAACGTCGGCAACGCCCTCTCCCCCACGGCCACGCCGCTCGAAGTCTATGACTTTCTGCGAACCCTGAGCATCCCCGCGCCGATCGTCCAGCTCTCGGTTGTCGACAAACAGGGACTGGTGGTAGCAACAAACCTCTCACCGCCCAGCGGCGATCCCATCAGCGTCGCCGACCGGGAGCACATTAGCGTCCATCTTGGACCAGATCCCTATGCCGGCCTTTTCATCAGCAAGCCGGTTCTGGGCCGCATCTCCAAGCGCTGGACCATCCAGTTTTCCCGCGGCTGGTACGATCACCACGGCGAGCTGCTGGGCGTCATCGTCGCCTCTTACAACATCTTCGACTTCATCAGCTTCTACAGCCGGCTGCGGATCGATCCGAACTCCCTCATCGCCCTGATCGGCACCGACGGCATCGTCCGTGCCCGTGCCTCCGCCACCATCAGCTTCGGGGAGAATGTGGGCTCCAGCCCGTCTTACCAGACCATTCTGAAGATCCAGGAGACGCCCTACGACCAGGTGAGCGGCATCGATGGCATCGATCGCGTCGGCTATTACGTGCGCTCGGAACGCTACCCGATCGTGATGCTCGTGGCCTATGACAAGGCCTATGTCCGCTCGCTGGCCGACGACTTCCGCCTCGCCATCTGGATCACCGCGGCGGGGCTCGGGCTCATCCTGCTGGTCCTCACCTATCTGGCCCTCAACTACCACCGCCTCCAGCAGAAGCTCCGCGCCAGCGCGCTCAAGGAAAGCGCCCGCCAGCGCGAGGTCCACTTCCTCGAAGCCATGGCCGGCGTGCCCGGCGTCTGCGTGGTCCATGTCACCGCCGACGGCAGCCGGCAGATCGGCGATACCTCCGGCAGCATCCTGCCGGAGCTGATCCATGAATATGTCGCCAGCCCCCGCTTCCTCGCCGCCACGCGATCGCTCACCAGGCCGCAGGTGAGCGTCGAGTATTTCGCCAAGGACGGCGAGGAATTCGAAGTCCAGCTCATGATCGCCCCGCTGGAGGAGATCGACGGCGGCGCCCGCCAAGCGGCGACGGGCGTGCGGGACCTGGTGGTGTTCGCGGTCGACCAGACCTCGAAGCGCATCGAGGAGAACAACCTCTACCAGATGTCGAAGCTGGCCTCGCTGGGCGAGGTCGCCACCGGCCTCGCCCACGAGATCAACCAGCCGCTGGGCGTGATCCGGCTTGCCGCCACCAACGCCTTGACCGGCCTCCACAAGGGCATGCCCATCGAGCACATGGAGGCCAAGCTCAACCGCATCATCCAGCAGACGGTGCGGATGAGCCGCATCATCGACCACATGCGCATCTTCGGCCGCAAGAGCGGCATGCGGCTGGAGCCGAGCGACCCGATGGAGGCGGTGGACGGCGCGCTCCAGGTGGTCGGCGCCCAGCTGCGGCTGGAGAATGTGTCCATCTCGGTCAACGGCTCCAGCGACGACCTGCGCGTCCTCTGCCGTCAGGACCAGTTGGAGCAGGTCATCATCAACCTGTTGCAGAATGCCCGCGACGCCATCCGCGAGCGCCGCCGCTCCGTGGGCGTCGAGTATCTCGGCGCCATCTCCATCGAGATGTCGCTCCAGCACCAGGACACCCGCACGCCGCTGGTGAGCATCGCGGTGAAGGACAATGCCGGCGGCATCCCCGACCAGGTGATCGAAAAGGTGTTCCAGCCCTTCTTCACCACTAAGCCGCCCGGCCAGGGCACCGGGCTCGGCCTGTCCGTCAGCTTCGGCATCATCCGCGACCACGGCGGCACGCTGACGGTGGAGAATGCCTTCGAGGGCGCCGTCTTCACCATCCGCCTGCCGGCGCTGCACGAGGCGCAGCTCGCCGCCACCTACCAGGGGCAGGCCTCCGGCGCCTGAGCCGCCGCAGGCCAGGGGCTGTCACCCAAGCCTGACCTTCGCCTTATAGTATGGGAATTGCGTGCGTGGGCCGGCGACCGCGTGCCTGGGTCCCGAGACCAGCAGGTAATGCGGCCTCAGGGCGGAGGGCGTCGAACCGGCCGGAGGTCCCCGTCGGGGACAGGCAAGGAGGCGCGGGCCGATGACCGATGACCATGTGGTAGCCGACCAGGGCGCGGTCTTCGCCTTCCTCGCCGATCCCGCCACCCACGGCGGCACGGCGCCGGTGGTGCGCATCGACACCCATGGCGCGGCGGTCTTCCTGGTGGGAGACGACGCCTACAAGGTGAAGCGCGCCGTGGATTTCCCCTTCATGGACTTCTCGACGCTGGAGAAGCGCCGCGCCGCCTGCGAGGGGGAGATCGCCGTCAACCGGCCGAACGCGCCGGACCTCTATCTCGGCACGCTGCCGGTGGTGGAACGGGAGGGGCATCTGGCGCTCGGCGGTCCGGGCACGCCGGTGGAATGGCTGGTGCACATGCGCCGCTTCGACGAGACCCGCACCCTCGACTGCATGGCCGCGCGGGAGACCCTCGGCAAGGACATGCTGGCCGCGCTCGCCCGCGCCATTGCCGAGGCACACCACAGGGTACCGGCCGCACCGGCGGATTTCGACGTGGTGGCCGAACTGCGGGAGATCGCCGCCGACAATGCCGCCAGCTTCCTCGGCGCGCCGGACCTGTTCCCGCCCGCCGAGGCGCGGGCACTCGCCGATGCGACCACGCAAGCGCTGGCCGGCTGCGCCGACCTGCTGCGGGCGCGGGCGAGCGCCGGCTTCGTGCGGCGCTGCCACGGCGACCTGCACCTGCGCAACATCGCCCTCATCGAGAACCGGCCGGTGCTGTTCGACGCCATCGAGTTCAATCCCGCGCTGGCCACCTGCGACCTGCTCTACGACCTCGCCTTCCTGCTGATGGACCTCTGGGAACGCGGCCTGAAGAGCGAGGCGAACATGGTGTTCAACCGCTACCTCTGGGCCATGGACGACGAGCGGCACTATTCCGGCCTCGCCGCCCTGCCCCTCTTCCTCAGCCTCAGGGCCGCGATCCGCGCCAAGGTCGGTGCCGCCGCGCTGGCACGCCGGAACGGCGCCGGGCGGGCTTCGGCCGAGGCGGAGGTTCTGGCCTATTTCCGGGCCGCGTCCGACTTCCTCTCCCCTGCCCCGTCGTTGCTGGTGGCGGTGGGCGGGCTGTCCGGCACCGGCAAGAGCCGGCTTGCCGCCAGGCTCGCCCCAGGCCTCGGCCACGCGCCGGGAGCGGTCGTGCTGCGCAGCGACGTGGAGCGCAAGGCCATGCACGGCGTCGGCGAGACCGATCGGCTGCCGGCCGAAGCCTACGCCCCCGGCGCGGCCGATGCGGTTTATGCGCGGATGCGGCGGCGGGTGGATCTGGCGCTGGCGGCCGGCAGCGCCGCGGTGGCGGACGCGGTCCATGCCCGCGCGGCGGAGCGCGACGCCATCGCCGCCGTGGCCGAGGCCAGGCACGCGCCCTTCCTCGGCCTGTGGCTCACGGCCCCGGTAGAGGTCCTGCGCGCGCGGGTGGCGCGGCGCAAGAACGATGCCTCCGATGCGACGCCCGCCGTGGTGGAGCAGCAGGCGGACTATGATCTCGGCCCGATGCTTTGGCGGCAGGTCGACGTCTCGGAGGGCTCCGACGCGGCGCTCGGCACGGTCGAGGCATGGCTGCGCCAGCCAGCGGCCCGATAGCGGATCAGGTGGGTCTGCTCAGCAGGGTTTCGGCGCCCGGTCGGAGGTGCCGGGGTTCACGCCCGTGACCGTCTCCGGCTGCCGGGTGGTGGAGCCCGGCGTCTCGGCATGGTTCGAGGTTCCGACGAACGAGCCACCGTTGCCGTTGGTCCAGCCGGTGTTGCCCTGGGACCCCGGCGCCGTGCCCGAATTCGCCCCGCCCTGCGGTGGTGTCGCCGAATGGGAAGCACCGGCGGAGGTCGAGGTGTCACAAGTGGATGGGGCAGAGGCCGCCCCCTGCTCGGCCGCGCGGGCAACGGCGAGGCCGACAGGCGTCGCCGTCACCAGCCACAGCCCGATGAGCGCGAGCCCGCCCAGCCGTGCGGGCACCGCCGCCACGGACGCAAGGCGGGTGGGCGGCAGGCGGGAAAAGGGGATGATCGATGTCCGCATTGCGGGTGTCCTCCGTTAGCGGAAGAACGCCCCATCCGGACATCCGTTCCGAAGCCTCAGACCACCCGCACGCCCGCCCCGCCCGACACCACGCCGCCGATGCGCCGGGCGGCGGGATAGCCGGCGGCATGGATCTCGGCCACCAGCCGGTCCGCTTCCTCGGAGGCACACGACACCAGCAGGCCGCCGGAGGTCTGCGGGTCGGTCAGCAGATTGCGCCGCCAGTCCGGGAAATCGTCGGGCAGCGCCACCTCGGCCCCGTAGCTGGCCCAGTTGCGGATCGAGGCGCCGGTGACGAAGCCCTGGCGCACCAGCGCTTCGGCATGGGCGAAGAGCGGCAGGCGCTGCGCTTCGATCTCGATGCCGAGGCCGGAGCCGCGCGCCACTTCCAGCGCGTGGCCAAGCACGCCGAAGCCGGTCACGTCGGTCATCGCGTGCACCGCCGGGTCCTTGGCCAGAACGCTGCCCACCTTGTTGAGCAGCGTGGTGGAGGCGATCATCTCGTCATAGCCGTCGGGGGACAGCGCCTCCTTCTTGAAGGCGGCGGAATAGACGCCCACGCCCACCGCCTTGGTGAGGATGAGGGCGTCACCCGCCCTGGCGTCCGCATTGCGGCGGATGTCCGCCTTGCGCACGGTACCGATGACGGCGAGGCCGTAGATCGGCTCGACGCTGTCGATGGAATGCCCGCCCGCCACCGGAATGCCCGCCGCCGCGCACACCGCGCTGCCGCCTTGCAGGATGGCGCGCACCATCGCCGTGTCCACCTTGCCGAGCGGCATGCCGAGGATGGCCAGCGCCATGATCGGCGTGCCGCCCATGGCATAGACGTCGGAGATGGCATTGGTGGCGGCGATGCGGCCGAAATGGTCGGGATCGTCCACCACCGGCATGAAAAAATCCGTGGTGGCGACGATGCAGGTGTCGCCGTCAAGGTCCCAGACCGCGGCATCGTCGCCGGTCTCGGTCCCCACCAGGAGCTGGGCGAAAGGACCCACGGCCGGCACGCCGGCGAGCAGGTCCTGGAGCACGGCGGGCGCCAGCTTGCAGCCGCAGCCGCCGCCATGGGCGAGACTGGTCAGGCGAAAAGGCTGTTCGGTCATGAGGCCCTCGGGCATGAGGTTCGCGCGAAACGGAACCACGGGCGGCCGAGGCTACCCGTGGGATGGAGGCTCAGGCCGCGAGTTCGGCCGAGCGCAGGGTGTATTTGAACGTATCCGGATCGAGGCAATCGAGCCGGCCGGCGACGGTCTCCGCCTGCGGATACATGAGGAAGGCGATCTTCGGCCCGCTGGAGCCGGGCAGCACCACGTCATGGGCGGTGTTGTAGGCCATCCAATTGCCTTCCCAGGCGCCGAACAGCGCGGCCCGGGCCGCCTTCACCTTGGCGTCGTCGATGGGGAGCTGGCCCGGAGGCTCCTCCAGCACCACCTTGCGCACGTCGGCGGGATCGGTCGGCACCCAGCCGAAGCCGGAGAGATAGACCTCCGAGCGGCAGTGCTGCGCCTTGGTGATGATGTCGGAATTGGCCCCGAGACTCTTATAGCCGAACTTGGACGGCGCCACGCGCACGCCATAGATATCGCGGGCCGGAATGCCGGCGGCGCGCACCAGGCCCACGTAGAGCGCATTGAGGTCGGCGCACTTGCCGCCCAGTGTGCCGCTCTCCAGCATGGTCGCCACATCGCCGGTGCCGCAGCCGCGGGTAGCGGCATTGCGGAAGGTGTTTTCCACCACCCATTCATAGATCGCCCGCGCCTTGGCCAGATCGCCCTCCTTGCCGGCGGTGATCTTGTCGGAGGTGGCCTTGACGATGCCGGTGGTGGGGATGAGGTCGGTGGCGGCGAGATACTGCGCCCGCTCCCCGTCGGAGAGCGGGGCGGCGGTGCCGGGCTTGGTCAGGTCCACGGCACGGTCGCGGGTGGAGAAGCGGCTGGTCACCTCCACCACCGGCGGCACCTCGCCCGCGTTCCAGCGCACATGGAGCATCTCGGCGCCCTGGGCATCCTTCACGCTTTCCACCGAAGCGGCGTTGGTGGTCCAGCTGCTGCCCTGCGGCTTGAACCAGTCCTGCGCCGCGAACACCGGCAGCGGCACCCAGGCCTGGCTGGCGCCGCCGGCGGCCTGCACCTCAAGGCGGGTGACCACCTGGAAGCTGCGCCAGTCGCCGGGCTTGGGCGCGAAGATGGCGGCCGCGGCGGGGTTGGCGGCGCCCTGGGCATGGGCGAGGCCCGGCAGGGCGGCGGCCGCCGAGGCGGCGGCGCCGGCATAAAGGAAGTGGCGGCGGGAAATCATCGGTTCAGCCCTCCAGGCGGGTTTGGCGCGCCCGGCGCAACGGCGCCGGACGTCATCGAGATGGGTTCGGATACAAGAGCGGCGATGGCATCGCGGGCGGCAGGGCCGTCCCATGCCACCTCCCCGACGGCACGCAGGCGGGGGCGCAGCGCGCGGTCGAGCACGATGGTGGCGGGCAAAGCGGAGACGGCCCATTGCCTTGTGAAGGCGCGATCCCGGTCGAGCGCGACGGGAAAAGCGACGGGAAGATCGTCGAGAAAACGCCGCACCCGGACATCCACCTCGGCCACGTCCACGGCAATGACGGCGACACGGGACCGATTGTCGGAAGCGAAGCGCGACAAAGCGGGCAACTCCTCCCGGCACGGCTCGCACCAGGTGGCGAAGAAGTGCACGAGCACCACCCGGCCCTTCAGGTCGCGCAGGTCGAGCGAAGCGCCGTCGAGCACAGGCAGTTGGAGGGCGCCGGGAAGCGTCGCATCATAGGGCTGAAGCGTTCCATCCGGCCCCGCAGCGGCTGCTGGGGCCTGCGCGCTGGCGGGGATGGTGCCGCAGAGCACGCCGAGCACCGCCAGGACGGCGCTGCGCGCCACACCGGGGCGGGGGCGCGCACGCGGCAAAACCCGCCGGAACAGATAGGCTCCGTCGGCAAGGTCAAGAGGTGCAATGCCCCGATCCTCGGGAGCGGTGCGGGCTGTCACGGATGGAAATTACCCGCGTGCCGGGAGACTGGTCAATAACACGACAGCGTGACCGAGCGCTGTTGCAGCGCAGCATACTCGTCTCGCCACAGCGAAATTGCTTCCGCTCTTCTTTCCTTCCGATACGGAACAGTTCGACATTGACTGCTGCTCTGCGGCAGATCGCATGGCCTTGCGCCATGAAAATACGGAAGGACTTCAGTTTGACATGCTTCCAGTTCCAAAATAATTTGGCAACAAGCCGGAATGTAGGCTGAGGTGGGTTGCCTCGGCCCGTTCCCGGTCCCCCGTAGGGGGCAATCGGTCGGAGGCAGGCTTCGATGAATATGGAGCTCTCGCGGCGCCAGTTCCTAGGAACGGCGGGTGCGGGTCTCGCGGGTACAACGCTTGGAGCCCTCGGCTTCGGCGGGGTTGAGGAGGCGCACGCAGCTGCGATTCGCCCCTTCAAGCTGTTCAACACCACTGAGACGCGCAATACCTGCACCTATTGTTCCGTGGCGTGCGGTATCATCATCTACTCCAAGGGCGACCTGAAGAAGGGCGAGAAGGCCGACATCACCCATATCGAGGGCGACGTCGACCATCCGACCAACCGCGGCACCCTGTGCCCGAAGGGCGCGGCCCTTCTGGACATCGTGAAGTCCGAGACCCGGCTTCAGCACCCGATGATCCGGCGCGCCGGTTCGGACAAGTTCGAGCGCGTGTCCTGGGACGAGGCGCTGAACAAGATCGCGCGCGCCATGAAGGACGACCGCGACAAGAACTTCATTGCCAAGAACGCCGACGGCGTGACGGTGAACCGCTGGAACACCACCGGCTTCCTCGCCGCCTCGGCCACGACCAACGAGACTGCATGGGCGACCTATAAGGCCGTTCGCAGCCTCGGCATGGTGGTTTTCGACAACCAAGCGCGAGTTTGACACGGCCCCACGGTGTCCAGTTTGGGCCCAACATTTGGCCGTGGCGCGATGACCAATTCGTGGACCGACATTCGGAACACGGACCTCGTCGTGATTATGGGCGGCAATGCCGCTGAAGCGCATCCTTGTGGTTTCAAATGGGTCGTGGAGGCGAAGGCCAACCGCGGCGCGAAGCTTGTTGTGGTCGATCCGCGCTTCACGCGATCGGCGGCGGTCGCTGACTATTATGCTCCGATCCGCCAGGGCTCGGACATCGCCTTCCTGTCCGGCGTCATCAACTACTGCATCCAGAACAACAAGGTGCAGTGGGACTATGTGAAGGCCTTCACCAACGCGACCTACATCGTGAAGGAGGGCTTCGCCTATAAGGACGGCCTGTTCACCGGCTATGACGAGGAAAAGCGGGACTACAACCGCTCCACCTGGGACTATCAGATCGGCCCCGATGGCTATGCCATGGTGGACGAGACGCTCCAGGATCCCCGTTGCGTGTGGAACCTGCTGAAGGAGCACGTCTCCCAGTACACGCCCGAACTGGTGGAGCGCATCACCGGCACGCCGAAGGACAAGTTCCTGAAGGTGGCGGCGATGATCGGCGAATGCTCGACGCCGACCAAGACCATGACCTCCATGTACGCGCTTGGCTGGACCCAGCATTCCAAGGGGTCGCAGAACATCCGCACCATGGCGATGCTCCAGCTCATCCTGGGCAATATCGGCGTGCGCGGCGGCGGCATGAATGCCTTGCGCGGCCACTCCAACATCCAGGGGCTGACCGACATCGGGCTCATGTCCAACATGATCCCGGGCTATCTGACGCTGGCCACCGACAAGGAGCCGGACTTCAACACCTACATGTCGACCCGCGGCTTCAAGCCGTTGCGGCCGAACCAGATGAGCTACTGGCAGAACTACAAGAAGTTCATGGTGAGCTTCCTGAAGTCCATGTGGGGTCCGGCGGCGACGGCGGAGAACAATTTCGCCTTCGACTGGCTGCCCAAGATGGACGTGCCGGCCTACGACATCCTGCGCGCGTTCGAGCTCATGAAGCAGGGGAAGATGAACCTCTACTTCTGCCAGGGCTTCAACCCGCTCCAGGCCTTCCCCAACCGGGGCAAGCTCACGGAAGCCCTGTCGAAGCTCAAGCTGCTGGTCATCATGGACCCGCTGCAGACCGAGACGGCCCGCTTCTGGGAGAACCACGGTGTCTACAACAATGTGGACCCGGCCAAGATCCAGACCGAGGTGATCCAGCTCCCCACCACCTGCTTCGCGGAGGATGAGGGCTCGCTGGTGAATTCCGGCCGCTGGCTGCAATGGCACTGGCCCGCCGGCTCGCCTCCGGGCGAGTCCAGGACCGACGCCTGGATCATGTCGCAGATCCACCTGCGGCTGAAGGAGATGTACAAGAAGGAAGGCGGGGCCCTGCCGGACCCCATCGTCAATCTGTACTGGCCGTACAAGGACCCCAGCGAGCCGACCCCCGAGGAACTCACCCGTGAGCTCAACGGCTATGTCGTCTCCGACGTGCTGGACCCGAACGATCCCACCAAGAAGCTGCTGACCGCCAGCAAGCAGGTGCCGAACTTCGGCGTGCTGCGCGACGACGGCTCCACGGCGGCGGGGTGCTGGATCTATTCCGGCTCCTTCACCGAGGACGGCAACATGATGGCCCGCCGGGACAATTCCGATCCCGACGACACCGGCGCGTATCTGAAGTGGTCGTTCGCCTGGCCGGCGAACCGTCGCATCATCTACAATCGCGCCTCCGCCGACATCAACGGCAAGCCGTGGGATGACACCCGCAAGCTGTTGTGGTGGGACGGGGCCAAGTGGACCGGCTACGACGTCCCCGACATCGCCCCCACGGCGAAGCCGCAGGATGTGGGTCCCTTCATCATGAATCCGGAAGGCGTCTCGCGCCTGTTCGCCCGGGGCATGATGCGCGAGGGGCCGTTCCCGGTGCACTACGAGCCGTTCGAAAGCCCGATGGTCAATCTGGTCGCCCCCAAGATCCGGGGCAATCCGGTGGCCCGCGTGTTTAAGGACGACTTCGCCCAGTTCGCCGAGCCGGCGTCCAAGGAGTTCCCCTATGCGGCGACCTCCTACCGCCTGACGGAGCATTTCCACTACTGGACCAAGAACAACCATGTGAACGCGGTCCTGCAGCCGGAATTCTTCGTCGAGATCTCGGAGGAACTGGCCAAGGAGAAGTCCATCACCAATGGCGGCTGGGTGCGCGTGTGGTCGAAGCGCGGCTCGGTGTTCGCCAAGGTCTACGTGACCAAGCGCATCCGTCCGCTGATCTGCGACGGCAAGCCGGTGCACGTGGTGGGCATCCCCATCCACTGGGGCTTCGTGGGCGCGGCCAAGAAGGGCTTCCCCGCCAACGTGCTGACCCCCTTCGTGGGTGACGCGAACATCGAGACGCCGGAGTTCAAGGCGTTCCTGGTCAATATTGAGCCCTCGACCGGGCCGGTTGCGTAAGGGAGGGTCGAACAGATGTTGAAACCAGCACCAAACCCTCCCGTCGCTCCGGTCCCGGCCAAGTTCGGTGACCAGGACCTGCTGCGGAAGTCGGCTTCCACCATCAAGCCGCCGGCCGAGCGGCAGACCGAAGTCGCCAAGCTGATCGATGTCTCCAAATGCATCGGCTGCAAGGCGTGCCAGGCCGCGTGCCTGGAGTGGAACAACCTCCACGAGGAGATCGGCACCTTCAACGGCAGCTACACCAACCCGCCGGACCTCACGCCGGCGTCGTTCACGCTGATGCGGTTCACCGAGTGGGTGAACCCGGAGACCGACAATCTCGAGTGGCTGATCCGCAAGGATGGCTGCATGCACTGCGAGGATCCGGGCTGCCTCAAGGCCTGCCCGGCCCCCGGCGCCATCGTGCAGTACACCAACGGCATCGTGGATTTCGTCCACGACAACTGCATCGGCTGCGGCTACTGCGTGCGCGGTTGCCCGTTCAACATTCCGCGCATCTCCAAGGTCGACAACAAGGCGTACAAGTGCACGCTTTGCTCCGACCGCGTGGCGGTGGGCCAGTGGCCTGCCTGCGCCAAGGCATGCCCGACCCAGGCCATCGCCTTCGGCACCAAGGAGGACATGAAGAAGCACGCGGCCGAGCGCGTGACGGATCTGAAGTCCCGCGGCTACAAGAACGCAGGCCTCTACGACCCGCCCGGCGTCTCCGGCACGCACGTCATGTATGTGCTCCAGCATGCGGACAAGCCGAGCATCTATGCCGGCCTTCCGGACAATCCGCGCATCTCGCCGATCGTGGAGGCCTGGAAGGGCGTCACCAAATATGTCGGCATGGGGGTCATGGGCTTCGCCGCCGTGGCGGGGGTGTTCCATTATCTCATCGCCGGCGCCAACAAGGTGACGCCGGAAGACGAAGCCAGCGCGGAGAAGCTGACCCGGGGAGAGAAGCCATGACGGCCTATGATCTCGAACCGGGCGACGGCGTGCACCCGGGCAAGCCGGTGACGGTGGACCGTTATACGGTGGGCGCCCGCATCAACCACTGGATCACGGCCATCAGCCTCGTGCTGCTGGCCATATCCGGCCTGGCGCTGTTCACGCCCAGCCTTTACTTCCTCACCGCTTTGTTCGGCGGCGGGCAATGGACGCGCGCCATCCATCCCTGGATCGGCGTGGTGCTGTTCGTCTCCTTCTCCATCCTGTTCATCCGCTTCTGGCGGGCGAACCTGTGGAAGGGCGAGGACAACATCTGGCTCACCCGCGTGCGCGACGTGCTGCTGGGCCATGAGGAGCGGCTGCCGGAGCTCGGCAAGTACAATGCCGGCCAGAAGTTCGTCTTCTGGGGCATGTCGCTGCTGATCCTCGTGCTCATCGCCACCGGCCTCGTGGCGTGGGATCAGTACTTCTTCCGCTTCACCAGCATCGAGACGAAGCGCATCGCCATCATCGTGCATTCGCTCGCGGCGGTGGGCATCATCTGCGTGTGGATCATCCACGTATACGCCGCCATCTGGGTCAAGGGCACCATGGGCGCCATGACCAAGGGGCGCGTCACCGGCGGATGGGCGTGGCGACACCATCGCAAATGGCTGCGCGAACTGGTGGCAAGCAGGCGCTCGAACGCCGGAACGCCGCGCACGCCGGCGGAATGACCTCTCGTTCGCGCGGCCTCCCGCCGCGCGGACGATCCCGACCCGCCATCGCATCCGTCCGCTCCGCCCTCGCGGCCGGATGGGAGACGTCCCATATGCGATGGTCAGAGCCGGATCGCCGCCGGCCGGCGTGCAGCGGCCGATCCACCCGACACCCTGATGTTCCACGTGACCCGTGGGGTTCGTGAGGTTCCATGTTCAGCTTTCCCGGCGCCGTCCAGCCCGACCCGAGCGTCATCGGCGGCATCGCCCAGCCCCCGCTCGTGCAACTCCCCGATCCCGTGGGCCTGTTCGATGCGCGCGCGAAGCGCTTCGCCCACTTGGCGGAGCACAGCGACCTCAAGCCCTATCTCGGTTTCCTGTCCGCGCTTTGCGCCGTGCAGCGGGACATCCAGCCCGGCCTGCCGGAGGTGGAGCCGCTGGACGCCGATGCGCTGGCCCGCGCCCGCGCGCACGCCATGCCTCCGCTCGACCGCGGCCGTTTCACCTCCGCCCCCGCCTTCGAGACCACGTTCGAGCGGCTGCTGGCGCAGGCCAGGGCCATCCACATGCCGGAGACGGCGGCCGCCGCGCTCGACCGGGTGATCGCGGCCGATGCCGCCGCCCGCGACCAGATGGTGCGCAACGTGCTCGCCGACGCGCTGCCGATGGAGGCGCTGGCCGAACATGTGTTCGTCGCAGCCGCCTTGCAGGTGCATTTCGCCCGCCGCGCGGCTGGACTGGACGGCAAGGCGCTGGTGCCGGTGGCGGACGGCGTCTGCCCCTGCTGCGGCGGGCCGCCGGTGGCGAGCCTGATCGTCGACTGGCCGCATGCGCCGGGCGCGCGCTATTGCGGCTGCGCCCTGTGCGGCACGCTGTGGAACTATGTCCGCATCCGCTGCACCGCCTGCGGCTCCACCAAGGGTATCGGTCTGGAGGAGATCGAGGGCGGCACCGGGGCGGTGAAGGCGGAGACCTGCGAGGAGTGCCACTCCTACGGCAAGCTGTTCTACCAGAACAAGGATCTCGGCGCCGAAGTGGTGGCGGACGACGTCGCTTCGCTCGGCCTCGACATGCTGATGCGGGACCGTCCCTATCGCCGGGCCGGCTTCAATCCTTTCCTGCTGGGCTATTGAGGCCATGAGCGGTTCCAGCGCGGCGGACGCTTCCGCCCTCAGGCGCCTGCCCGCCGTGGATCAGGTGCTCAAATGCTCCCCGGCCCTTCTCGGCGCCGAGCGCCATGGGCGCGCGGCCGTCACCGAGGCGGTGCGCGCCGCGCTGGAGGCCGCACGGGCGGCCCTGCGCGCGGGCGCGCCGGCGCCGGCGGACGCGGAAGGCATCGCCGCCGCCGCTTTGGCGGCGCTGGAGGCGGAGGCCCGCCCCTCGCTGCGGCCGGTGTTCAACCTCACCGGCACGGTGCTGCACACCAATCTCGGCCGTGCCGTCCTGGCGGAGGAGGCCATCGCCGCCGCCACCGCCGCCATGCGCTCTGCCGTGGCGCTGGAATTCGACCTGGAGACCGGCAAGCGCGGCGAGCGCGACGACCATGTGCGCGACCTGCTGTGCCGCCTGACCGGCGCGCAGGACGCCACCGTCGTCAACAACAACGCCGCCGCCGTCCTGCTGGTGCTCAATACCCTGGCCGCGGGCAAGGACAGCATCGTCTCGCGCGGCGAGCTGATCGAGATCGGCGGCGCCTTCCGCATGCCGGACATCATGGCCCGCGCGGGCACCCGCCTCGTCGAGGTCGGCACCACCAACCGCACCCATCCGAAGGACTATCTCGGCGCCATCACGCCGGAGACCGGGCTGCTGGTGAAGGTCCACACTTCCAACTACCGCATCGAGGGCTTCACCGCCGAAGTGTCCCCGCGCGACCTCGCGGCGCTCGCCCATGAGGCCAAGGTGCCGCTGTTCCACGACCTCGGCTCGGGCACGCTGGCGGATCTGGCCGCCTATGGCCTGATCCATGAGCCCACCGTGCGGGAGACCGTGGCGGAGGGCGCAGACATCGTCACCTTCTCCGGCGACAAGCTGCTGGGCGGCCCGCAGGCCGGCTTCATCGTCGGCCGGCGCGACCTCATCGCGGCCATCAACAGGAACCCCATGAAGCGGGCGCTGCGGGTGGACAAGATCCGCCTCGCCGCGCTGGAAGCGACACTGAAGCTCTATGCCGATCCCGACCGCCTCGCCGCCCGCCTGCCCACCCTGCGCCTCTTGACGCGCGGCGCGGCGGACCTCGCCGCGCTGGCGCAGCGTATGGCGCCCGTGCTCGCGGCGCGGCTGGGCAAGGCCTTCGCGGTGGAGCTGCGGGCCTGCAAGAGCCAGATCGGCTCCGGTGCCCTGCCCCTGGAGACCCTGGCCAGCACGGCCCTGGCCCTGGTGCCGGCGGACGGCAGCGGCCGCCGGCTGGCGATGCTCGCCGATGCCTTGCGCCGCCTGCCCGTGCCAATCATCGGCCGCGTGGAGGACCAGGCGCTGCTGCTCGACCTGCGCTGCCTGGAAGATGAGGCCGGCTTTGCCGCCGGCCTCGCGCATCTGGAGCTGTCCGATGGGACTGTTTGACCGCTTCCGCCGCCCGGCGGCCTGCGCGGCCATGGCCGAGACCGTGGAGGCCCGTATGGGCCGCGCGCTCGATGCCGCCCAGGCGGGCGATTACGAGGAAGCCCTGGCGCTGTGGGAGCCGCTCGCCCGCGAGGGCGTGGCGCGGGCGCAGAACAATATCGGCGCCTGCTTCGCCGAAGGGCTCGGCGTGCGCCGCGACCCGGAGATGGCGCAGAAATGGCTCCGCCTCTCCGCCCAGGCGGGAGACGCGGTGGGCCAGCGCAATCTCGCCGCGCTCTATTTCAAGGGCGAGGGCGTGCCGCAGGACTATGTGCACGCAGCCGAACTCTACGGCGCCGCCGCCGCGCAGGGCGATGCGCCGGCGCAGGACATGCTGAGCTGGATGCTGCTGGAGGGCGAGGTCATCCCGCCCGATCTGGCGGAGGCCCGCCGCTGGGCCGAGGCCGCCGCCGCGCAGGGCGTCGCCTCCTCCATGACGCGCATGGGCATGCTCTATCACAACGCCCTAGGCGTGGAGCGCAACGCCGCTGAAGCCGCCCGCTGGTGGCGGCAGGGTGCGGATGCCGGCGATGCGGACGGCCAGGCCATGCTGGGCGCGGCGCACCATCTCGGCTCCGGCGTGCCACGCGATCCTTTCGCGGCCTATGAATGGCTGCTGCGCGCCACCGACGGCGGCAGCGCCCTCGCCGCCCCCTTCCTGCCCGCCGCGCGCGAAGCCCTCGGCCCCGAACGGGCGGCGGAGGCGGAACGCAGGGCCGCCCTCCCCCTGCCGGCAGCGGACGCCGCGCCATGATCATCGGCACGGCGGGACATATCGACCACGGCAAGACCTCGCTGGTGCGGGCGATCACGGGCGTCGATACCGACCGCCTGAAAGAGGAAAAGGCGCGCGGCATCACCATCGACCTCGGCTTTGCCTACATGCCGGCCGACGCGGGGGAGGTGCTGGGCTTCATCGACGTGCCGGGGCATGAGAAGTTCGTCCACACCATGCTGGCGGGCGCAGGTGGCATCGATTTCGCCTTGCTGGTGGTGGCCGCCGACGACGGGGTGATGCCGCAGACCCGCGAGCACCTCGCCATCATCGACCTGCTCGGTGTCCGTCACGGCCTCGTGGCGCTGACCAAGGTGGATCTGGTGGACAACGCCCGCCGCCAGGCGGTGACGGACGAGATCACCGCTTTGCTCGCCGGCACGGTGCTGGACGGCGCGCCCATCCTGCCCGTGTCCACCGCCACCGGTAGCGGCGTCGGCGCGGTGCGTGCGGCGCTGGAGGATGCCGCCGCGCGGATGGCGCGGCGCGCGGCGGGAGGGCGCTTTCGCCTCGCCGTGGACCGTTCTTTCAGCCTCCAGGGCACCGGCACGGTGGTCACCGGCACGGTGCTCTCCGGCCGCGTGAGTGTGGGCGACAAGGTGATGCTCAGCCCCTCCGGCCGCAGCGTCCGCGTGCGCTCGATCCGCGCCCAGGACCGCCCGGCCGAGACCGGACAGGCTGGCGACCGCTGCGGCATCAATCTCGCCGGCGAGGGCATCGGCAAGGACGACATCGCCCGCGGCGACGTTCTGCTGGACGAGAGCCTGCACGCCCCGGCGGACCATATCGACGCCCGCCTGCGGGTGCTCCCCGGCGAGCCCAAGCCCATCGGCCAGTGGTTTCCCGTGCGCTTGCATCATGCGGCCCGCGAGGTGGGCGCGCGCATCGTGCTTCTGGACGACCCGGTACAGCCCGGCGGCTCCGGCCTCGTGCAATTGGTGCTGGAGGCGCCCATCGCGGCGGCGGCCGGCGACCGCTTCGTCATCCGTGACACCTCCGCCCAGCGCACCATCGGCGGCGGCACCTTCCTCGACCTGCGCGGCCCGGCCCGCAAGCGCCGGACCCCGGAGCGCCGGGCCCAGCTCGCCGCCCATGCCGAGCCGGACCCGGCCCGGGCGGTGGCCCGGCTGCTGGAGACGGCGCCCTTCCATCTCGACCTTGGTGCCTTCACCCGCGACCGCGCGCTCTCCGCCGACACCGGGCCGGCGCTGGTGGCCGAACTCGGCCTCAGGACGCTGCCGGTCGGCGCATCGGTCGTCGTTTTGTCGGGCGCGCGCTGGGCCGGCTTCTCGTCGCAGCTGCTGGAGGCGCTGGACGCCTTCCATGCGGCCAATCCCGACCTGCCCGGTCTCGGCATCGAGCGCCTGCGCATGCAGATGCAGCTCCGCCTGCCGGCGCCGGCGTTCAGGGCCGCGCTGCAGAGCCTCGCCCAGGCGCGGGAGATCGCGCTCGCCGGCGCCTGGGTGCGGCGCGCCGGCTTCGCGGTGCGCCTGACGCCGGCGGATGAGGCCCAATGGGCCCTGGTGCAGCCGCTGCTCGCCGGGCAGGAGCGCTTCCGGCCGCCGCGCGTGCGCGACATCGCCGGAATGATCGGCGCGCCGGAGGGCGAGGTGCGGCGGCTGCTGAAACTGCTCAGCCGGCTTGCCTGCGTGGACGAGGTGGCGCACGACCACTTCTTCCTGCGCGGCACGGTGGCGGAGATGGTCGCCATCCTGGAGCACCTGTCCGTTGTGCACGGCAGCTTCACCGCCGCCCAGTTCCGCGACGCGGTGGAGAACGGGCGCAAGGTGGCGATCCAGATCCTGGAGTTCTTCGACCGCCACGGCGTGACCTTGCGCCGGGACGATCTCAGGCGCATCAACCCGCACCGGCTGGACCTGTTCCGCGCCAGCGGCGATGATGCGCCGGCTGACCAGCCGCCGGCCGAGCCGGGCGCGGCGGCACATGGAGGAGAAGCGTCCCTGGTGGGGCGTCCGGACTTCAAATCCGGGAGGGGCCGCGAGCCGGTCCCTGGTGGGTTCGACTCCCACTCTCTTCCGCCATCCTCCCCCACCCGCGGACAGGACACCCGGCAATGACCCCCGTCGACCATCTGCTCGCCGCGCTCGCGGAGGCGGCGAGCGCGGCCGGCGCGCGCGAAGACGCCTTCCGGACTGAAGCCGCGACCACCGCCCGGCGGCTGGAGGCCGAGCGCGCCGCAGCCTACCGGCGCCTCGCCTTCATGCGCGCCTTGTCGGAAGCGGTCGCGGGGGCACAGACGCCGGAGGCGGCCGTCGCCGCCGTCCACGCCCAGGTGCGGGCCGGCTTCGGCTGGGACGGCGAGAGCGAGGCGCGCACCCAGGTGCTGGAGCGCATCGCGCCGCTGGCCCTCGCCCTCCACGCGCAGGCCCATCCGGCACCGCAAGAGGATACCACCGCGCCGCCGGACGCCCCCGCCGACCCGCTCGCGGCCCTGACCGACTTCGAGGCCTGGTACGAACAGACCCGCGCAAGCTCGTTCTGGTACCTGTTCGAGCACTACATGCCGGAGACTCCCCGTGTCGATTTCTAGGGAAGGTGAAGGGCCGGGAGCCGCGACCGAATTCGAACGCTGGCTGCGCGACACCTTCGCGGCGGAAGGCGCCTTCACCGCGCTGGTGATCCTGGTGGAGATCGGCGAAACCCACGTCTCCCTGCTCGCCTCCACCTATCTCAACATCATCGGCGACGACATCGACTGGACGCAGGTGGTGACGCTGTTCGCCGGCTCGGGCCTCAAGTGGGACGGCGCGGCCTTCTTCCCCATGCTGGATGCGGATGGCCCGCTGGAGAATGAGGAGGCCCGCATGCGCCTGCGCGCGGTCGAGGCACGGGTGCGCGACAACCGCCTGGTGCTGAACGAAGGCGAGTTCTTCGATGCCTGGGGCCGCCGGCTGAAGATCGAGGAGATCATCCTCTCCTGAGGGCCGCGCCTGGCGCCGGGGCGTCAGCGGATCGGCACGTCGAAATAGGTGTCGGAAAACGGCTCGCCCTTCAGGGTGAAGTGCCACCATTCCATGAAGAAGGGCTCGAAGCCCGCCTCTGACATGGCCGCGGCGAGCCGCAGGCGGTTGGCCTTCTGCGCCTCCGAGACTGCGTTCGACTCCGGCCACGACCGGGCGCTGAACAGATCGAACGGCGTCCCCATGTCGAGTTCCGTCCCGTCGGAACGGTGGGCCAATGTGAGATCCAGCGTCGAGCCGCGCGAATGGCTGGAGCGGCCGGCGATGTAGCCGAGCGTGAACAGATCCGGCTTGTCGTGGTCGGGATAATAGTCGGCCTTGGTGGCGAGGTCCGCGCCGTCCGCCGCCCAGCGGGCGAAATGGGCCACGGCCCGGGCCGGCCGGTAGCAGTCATAAAGCTTCAGGACCAGCCCGTCGCGCGCGACATCGGCCGCGACGCGGGCCACCGCCTCGGCGGCGGGACGGGTCAGCAGCGCCTTCGCCGCATCGTAGCCATCCACCGGCGCGCCGACAAAATTGGCGGCCCCCGCATAGCGCAGATCCACGATCACGTCCGCCACCACCTCGGGCACGCAGACGAACAGATCGGGCAGCCGATCGACGGACGGGGACAGTGTGAGGTTCTCGGTCATAGCGGTCTCTGCCGGCGCAGCCTGATTCAGGCACTGCGCGATGCTACCACCGAACGGGCGGGTCGCGGGCCGCCGCCGCTCAATTCAACGGCACATCTCCGCCCGTGTCGGGGTCGTCCACCGGCGCAGGAACAGGAAACGGCTCACGACGCGGCTCGCGGGACGGGTCGCCTTCCGGCAGAGGGGGCAGGTCGGGGCCGGGCACGGGAACGTCGTCCGGATCTTCCATGGGCCCGGGCGGCAGGATGGGCGGCTCCGGGGGACGCATGGGATCGGGCTGGCCGGGAAAAGGACCCAGGCGGGCTGCCGGAGCGGGGCTGGCCGGGGAAAGAGTGGGCGCCATCAGGCTCTCCTGCTGTAGGCAACAGGAACGCCACGCGCCGGGGGGCCGTTCCGGCCGGCCTGCCTTTCGCACCGCAACAGGGCGATGCGGCATCCGCCGGGCGGACCCCTGAAAAGAAAAATGCCGGACCTCGAAAGAGGCCCGGCAAGTATCGCCGCAGAGCGGCGAACCTTCCAGAGGGGAACACCTGACTGCGCATGGCGCGATCAGGGCATGAGCAAAGTGCACTCCCCTTAGGCATAATGCAATGCAAAATGACCGCATATCAGGCATGTGCCCAACGCTTGGCTATCCGGCCGGGTTATCCCCATGCCGTCGCGCCAGTGTCACGGTCAGTAATTCCAGCGCTGGGCCTTGGAGATCAGGAAGTCACGGAACACCTGGATCCGCGCCACCGAGCGCATTTCCTGGGCATAGGTGAAATAGGCCTCCAGCTGCGGCGTCTCGCGATCGGTGAACAGCTGCACCAGCGATGGCGAGTCGTCGGACAGATAGTCCGGCAGCGTGCCGATGCCGACGCCCCGCTCCACCGCCCGCTTGAGGCCGAGCACGCTGTTCACCTCGAACGCCGGCACCCGGGGGGTCGAGCCGTCGCGCCCGGCGTGCTCCAGCCAGTTGAGGCCCTGGAAATAGCTCGGGATGGGACCGCCCAGCAGCAGGATGCGATGCTTGTCCAGCTCGTCCAGCGTGCGCGGCTGGCCGTGGCGCTTGAGATAGTCCGCCGAGGCATAAGCGTGGAAATGCACCGTGAACAGCTTGCGCTGCACCAGATCCGGCTGCACCGGCTGGCGCATGCGGATGGCGACGTCCGCCTCGCGCATGGCGAGATCCAGTTCCTCGTCGGTGAGGATGAGCTGGATGCGGATGTCCGGATAGAGCTCGACGAACTCGCCCACCCGGGCGGTGAGCCAGTGCGTTCCGAGGCCGACCGTGGTGGTCACGCGCAGTTCGCCGTTCGGCTTCTCGCGACTGTCGGTCAGCTGGGCGCGGGCCGATTCCAGCTTGAGGAACACCTCATGGGCGGTCCGGTAGAGCAGTTCGCCCTGCTCGGTCAGGATGAGGCCGCGGGCATGGCGATGGAACAGCGGAACCTTCAGCTCCTGTTCCAGCGCCGACACCTGCCGGCTCACCGCGGACTGGGACAGGCCGAGCGTCTCCCCCGCATGGGTGAAGGAGCCGGCCTCGGCGGCCACGTGAAAAACCTTCAGCTTGTCCCAGTCCATCACACCCTGCCTTCAGAGGCCTATTCGGCCGCTTCCGCCATTTCGTGCTGCGCCAGGAAGCGTTCAGCTTCCAGCGCCGCCATGCAGCCCCGGCCCGCGGCGGTCACCGCCTGCCGGAACACGTCGTCCGCCACATCCCCCGCGGCGAACACGCCGGGCACCGAGGTGGCGGTGGAATCCGGCGCCGTCCACACATAGCCGCCGGATTTGAGCCGAAGCTGACCATCCACCAGGGCGGTGGACGGGGCATGGCCGATGGCGATGAACACGCCGTCGGTGGCGATCTCGGCATGCGCGCCGCTCACCACGTCCTGGAGGCGCACGCCGGTCACCTTGGAGACGGGATCGGTCTCGCCGAGGATCTCGTCGATGGCCGCGTTCCACACCACGGAGATCTTGGGGTGCGCGAACAGCCGGTCTTGCAGGATCCGCTCGGCGCGCAGCTTGTCGCGGCGGTGGACCAGCGTGACCTTGGCGGCGAAATTGGTGAGGAACAGGGCTTCCTCCACGGCGGTGTTGCCGCCGCCGACCACCACCACGTCCTTGCCGCGATAGAAGAAGCCGTCGCAGGTGGCACAGGCGGAGACGCCGAAGCCGCGGTAGTCCTCTTCCGAGGTCAGGCCCAGCCAGCGCGCCTGGGCGCCGGTGGCGAGGATCACCACGTCGGCGGTGAAGTGCTCGCCGCCCTCGGTCACCAGGCGGAACGGCCGGTGCGCGAGATCGAGGCTCGCCACGTGCTCGGACAGGATGCGGGTGCCCACGTGCTCCGCCTGCGCCCGCATCTGCTCCATCAGCCAGGGCCCCTGGATGACGTCGGCGAAGCCCGGATAGTTTTCCACGTCCGTGGTGATGGTGAGCTGGCCGCCGGGCTGGATGCCCTCGAACAGCACCGGCTCCAGCATGGCGCGGGCCGCGTAGATGGCTGCGGTGTAGCCGGCGGGGCCGGACCCGATGATGATGACCTTGCTGTGGGAAACCATGGACGTCCTCGAACCGATTGCGACCCTCGCGGGCCGGCGCGCGCGGAACCCGGCGCGAAGCAGCCAGGGCCTCCGGCGCGAGATGCTGGCGGAGCTATGCGGGAATGTAGGGGCGGGTTGCGCCTACCACAAGGCTCAACAATCGTTGCGCTTGGCCGGCAGCGGGATGTCCCCATGATCCGGCCCCGCGGACGCTGACGTCGAGCGGAGAACGCATCAGATCCGCGCACCCCGCTTTGCGCAATATTATTTCGTTGCGCTGCGAAACGGCTTCACTAAGGTGCCAATCGCAATCGCCTGGAGGATTCCCCCTTGACCGTTCGTCTCGACGCCGTGGACTGGAAAATCCTGGCGGAGCTGCAACGGGATGGCCGCATGACCAATGTGGAGCTGTCGCGGCGCGTGGGCATCTCCGCCCCGCCCTGCCTGCGCCGGGTGCGCAGCCTGGAAGAGGACGGCATCATCCGCGGCTATCGCGCGCTGCTGGACGAAAAGCAGCTGGGCTACGACCTCATGGCCTTCGCCATGGTCCATCTCATCAGCCAGGCCGGGACGGATCTCGCCGCCTTCGAGGCGCGCATCGCCCATTGGCCGCTGGTGCGCGGCGCCTGGATGCTGTCGGGCGAGGTGGATT
The DNA here is from genome assembly GCF_000473085.1 of Azorhizobium doebereinerae UFLA1-100. Lineage (GTDB taxonomy): Bacteria > Pseudomonadota > Alphaproteobacteria > Rhizobiales > Xanthobacteraceae > Azorhizobium > Azorhizobium doebereinerae. Next base: position 104,239 of record NZ_AXBA01000010.1, on the reverse strand, counting down.
TCCTGATGCTGTGCGTGGCGCCCGATCTGCCGACCTTCCAGAAGTTCGTGCTGGAGATCACCTCGGCGCCGAACGTGCGCAACGTGAAGACCGCGCTGACGCTGAAGCAGTCGAAAAACGCCCCGGTGGTGCCGCTCGAGGAAGGCTCGCCGCCGCCGGAATGAAGCCGACGGAACAGCCGCCGCCGGAATAAGCAAAGGGGGCGCTGCCGCGCCCCCTGCCCGTCCCGCGTCAGCGGTCATTCAGGCCCAGCGGACCGCCACGATCTCGAACGAGCGCGCGCCCTTGGGTGTGACCACCTCGACCGAGGCGCCCTGCTTCTTGCCGATCAGCGCCCGGGCGACGGGCGAGGAAATGGAGATGCGGCCCGCCTTGGCGTCGGCTTCGCTGTCGCCGACGATCTGCCAGACCTTCTCCTCTTCCGTGTCCTCGTCCACCAGGGTGACGGTGGCGCCGAACTTCACGGTGTCGCCGGACAGCTTGGACACGTCGATCACATCGGCGCGGGAGATCTTGTCCTCCAGCTCCGCGATGCGCCCCTCGTTCAGGGACTGAAGCTCCTTGGCCGCGTGATATTCCGCATTCTCGGACAGGTCGCCATGGGCGCGCGCTTCGGAAATGGCGGAGATGATCCGGGGGCGCTCCACCTGCTGACGGAAACGCAACTCGTCCTCAAGGGCGACGAAACCCGCCCCCGTCATGGGAATCTTTTCCATGGGTCCTACCTGGAACCTCCTGATGCCGCGATGCGCGGAACCGGCCTCGCGGGCCCTTGGTTCCGACGCTCGACGTCGATCTCAACCGCAGCGGCGCCCGTGACGGATGCCGGATGCCCCGCGGAGGGAGCCCGCCCGGCCTCTGGCGTCCGGGCGCAGGGTCACCCCATCCGCGTCACATGGTCCGTAGCGCTCAACCCGCCCTGGGGGGCTGCGCGAAGCGGTCCTTCGACAATAGCCCGATCGCCCACACCGGCCTTGGGCCGATGCGGGTCGCGGGAACCTTGTCACTCAACGCCGGTCAGGCGACGTGGGAGGTGTCCCCCGCCGCAGCCGGCGCGCCATCGCAGAAATAGCTCTGCAGCGCGCGGACCTGGAGATCGCCGCCCACATAGGCCTTGATCCCCTGCGCCGCAGCGATGGCTCCGGACAGCGTGGTGTAATATGGCACTTTGTGCAAGAGGGCGGCCCGGCGCAGCGAACGGCTGTCGGACAGCGCCTGCGAGCCCTCGGTGGTGTTGAACACCAGTTGCACGCCGCCGTTCTTGATGTCGTCGACGATGTGCGGCCGGCCTTCCAGCACCTTGTTGATCTTGCCCGCCTCGACCCCGTTCTCCTCCAGGAAGCGCTGCGTCCCGGAGGTGGCGATCACCTTGAAGCCGAGGTCCACCAGCATCTTCACCGTGGGCAGGATGCGCGCCTTGTCGCTGTCCTTCACCGAGACGAACACCGTGCCGGACTTGGGCACCTTGGTGCCGCCGCCGAGCTGGCTCTTGGCGAAGGCGACGCCATAATCGGTATCGAGGCCCATGACCTCGCCGGTGGAGCGCATCTCCGGGCCGAGCACGGTGTCGACGCCGGGGAAGCGGGCGAACGGGAACACCGCTTCCTTGACCGCGATGTGCTTGAACGGGGTCTTCTTGAGGCCGAAGCTCGCCAGCTTCTCGCCCGCCATCACCCGGGCCGCGATCTTGGCGATGGGAGAGCCCACCACCTTGGCCACGAAGGGCACGGTGCGGGAGGCGCGTGGATTGACCTCCAGCACGTAGATGGTGCCGTCCTTGATGGCGTACTGCACGTTCATCAGCCCGCCGACGCCGAGCGCCAGGGCCATGGCCGCCGTCTGCTTCTCCAGCGCGGCGATCATCTCCGCGTCCAGCGAATGCGGCGGCAGGGAGCAGGCGCTGTCGCCGGAATGGATGCCGGCTTCCTCGATATGCTCCATGATGCCGGCCACGAACACCTCGGTGCCGTCGCACAGCGCGTCCACGTCCACCTCGATGGCGTCCGACAGATAGCGGTCGAACAGCAGCGGGTTCTTGCCCAGCACCGTGTTGATCTGGCCGGTCTTGTCGTTGGGATAGCGCGCCTTCACGTCCTGCGGCACGAGGCCCGGCAGGGTGTCGAGCAGATAGTCGCCGAGTTGGCCGTCGTCGCGAATGATCTGCATCGCGCGGCCGCCCAGGACGTAGGACGGGCGCACCACCAGCGGATAGCCGAGCTCGCTGGCCACCGTGCGGCCCTGCTCCACCGAATAGGCGATGCCGTTGGCCGGCTGGCGCAGCTTCAGCTTGTCCAGCAGGTGCTTGAAGCGGTCGCGGTCCTCGGCGAGGTCGATGGCGTCCGGCGAGGTGCCCAGAATCGGCACGTCCGCCTCTTCCAGGGCGCGGGCGAGCTTCAGCGGGGTCTGACCGCCGAACTGCACGATCACGCCCTTCAGCGTGCCCCTGGTGCGCTCGCGGTCGATCAGCTCCAGCACATCCTCGGAGGTCAGCGGCTCGAAATAGAGCCGGTCCGAGGTGTCGTAATCAGTGGAGACGGTCTCCGGGTTGCAGTTGACCATGATGGCTTCATAGCCCGCGTCCTTGAGGGCGAAGGCCGCATGGCAGCAGCAATAGTCGAACTCGATGCCCTGGCCGATGCGGTTTGGGCCGCCGCCCAGGATCACCACCTTCTGGCGGTCGGAGGGCTGCGATTCGTCCGCGATGGCGCCGGCGAAAGGCGCCTCGTAGGTCGAGTACATATAGGCCGTGGGCGAGGCGAACTCGGCGGCGCAGGTGTCGATGCGCTTGAACGCCGGGCGCACGTCGAGCGCATGGCGCCGCTCGCGCACCTCCGCCTCGCTCAACCCGGCGAGGGTGCCGAGGCGGGCGTCGGAGAAGCCCTGGGCCTTCAGACCGCGCAGCAGGCCGGGCGTGGTCGGCAGGCCGAACCGGCGCACCTTTGCCTCGGTGTCCACGATGGCGCGGATCTGCTCCAGGAACCAGGGATCGATCTTGCAGGCCGCGTGGATCTGCTCGTCGGTCAGCCCGAAGCGCATGGACTGCGCCACCTTGAGCAGGCGGTCGGGGGTTGGCACGCCGATGGCGGCGCGGATGGCGCTCTTGTCGTCGCCCTGGCCGAGGCCCTCGATCTCGATCTCGTCGAGGCCGGTGAGGCCGGTCTCCAGCGAGCGTAGCGCCTTCTGCAGGCTCTCCTGGAAGGTGCGGCCGATGGCCATCGCCTCGCCCACCGACTTCATGGAGGTGGTGAGCGTGTTGTCGGCGCCGGGGAACTTCTCGAAGGCGAAGCGCGGGATCTTCGTGACCACGTAGTCGATCGTGGGCTCGAACGCCGCAGGGGTGGCCCCGCCGGTGATGTCGTTGGCGATTTCGTCCAGCGTGTAGCCCACCGCGAGGCGCGCGGCGACCTTGGCGATGGGGAAGCCGGTGGCCTTGGAGGCCAGCGCCGAGGAGCGCGACACGCGCGGGTTCATCTCGATCACGATCATCCGGCCGGTGGCCGGGTCGATGGCGAACTGGACGTTGGAGCCGCCGGTCTCCACGCCGATCTCGCGCAGCACCGCCAGCGAGGCGTCGCGCATGATCTGGTATTCCTTGTCCGTCAGCGTCAGCGCCGGGGCCACGGTGATCGAATCGCCGGTGTGGACGCCCATCGGATCGAGATTCTCGATCGAGCAGATGATGATGCAGTTGTCCGCCTTGTCGCGGACCACCTCCATCTCATACTCCTTCCAGCCCAGCACGCTCTCTTCCACCAGCACCTCGTTGGTGGGGGAGGCGTCGATGCCGCGCTCGATGATCTCGATGAACTCGGCCTTGTTGTAGGCGATGCCGCCGCCGGTGCCGCCCATGGTGAAGGACGGGCGGATGATGGCGGGAAGGCCCACCACGTCCAGCGCGTCCAGCGCTTGGGCCAGCGTCTTGATCTGCACCGAGCGGGGCGTGTCGAGGCCGATCTTGGTCATGGCGTCGCGGAACAGCTCGCGATCCTCGGCCTTGTCGATGGCCTCGGCGGTGGCGCCGATCATCTCCACGTCGAACTTTTCGAGCGTGCCCATCTTCTTGAGCGACAGGGCGCAGTTCAGCGCCGTCTGGCCGCCCATGGTCGGCAGCAGGGCGAAGCCCTTGGAGCGGTCGCCGCGCTCCTTCTCGATGATCCGGGCGACGATCTCGGGCGTGATCGGCTCGATATAGGTGGCGTCCGCCATGTCCGGATCGGTCATGATGGTGGCCGGATTGGAGTTCACCAGGACGACCCGGTAGCCCTCTTCCTTCAAGGCCTTGCACGCCTGCGTGCCGGAATAGTCGAATTCGCAGGCCTGTCCGATGACAATCGGCCCGGCGCCGACAATGAGGATGGTTTCGAGGTCGGTGCGTTTCGGCATTTATCTCTGGCGCTCGACGGGCGCAAAAAAAGGGCCGCGGGTCACGCGCCCCTGAATGGCGAGGGTCCGTCTCTGGGACGGCGCTGCGCAGCAAGGGCGCAAAAATTCTTCCGCCCCTGCACGCGGATTGGGCTTCCTTAGACCATAATTCACCGCGACGGAAGACGCCTCGATCGTCTCGGCCGTCTGGAGCCTGTCCGTGTTCGCCGTTTTGTCACATCTCTCCGCCCAGCACCGTGCGTTCCTGATGCAGTTCGCGACCTTCGTGGGCGTCGGCCTGACGGCGGCCGCGGGGCATTTCACCACCCTCGCCCTGCTGGTGGAATCCCACTGGGCCGGGCCGGTGCTCGCCTCCCTGGCGGGCTTTCTGGTCGGCAGCGTGATCTCCTACTGCCTCAACCGCCGCTTCACGTTCGAATCGACCCGCTCCCATGCGGGCGCCCTGCCCCGTTTCGCCACGGTGGCGGGCATCGCCTTCGTGATGACCGGCGTGCTCATGGACATCCTGGTCCACCGGCTGGGGCTCTATTACCTGCTCGCCCAGGCCATCACGACGGGCCTGGTCATGATCTGGACCTTCAGCGCCTACCGAATCTGGGCCTTCGCCCACAAGACGGGTGCCCGCGAGGCGGCGAAATAGGCGCTCAGCCCGAATAGGCGCTCAGCCCGCCGGCACCGCGCGGAAGGCCATGCGCCGCTGGTTGTGGCCGATGTTGCGCGCCAGGCGCTCCGGCGCGTAGCCCGCCTCTTTCAGCAGCGCCAGCATCTCCGCCTCCTCATACATGGTCAGGCCGAGGTCGGCGCGCAGCTTGCGGTAGGGCGAGACCGCCGTCTTGGCGAGGCCGATCACCGCCGCCGGCAGGAAGCCGTCCCGCGCCGCGAAGGACAGCAGCGCGGCGGCATCCTGCACCGCGCTGACCCCGGGCGGGATCACGTCGGCCAGCACCAGCGCGCCGCCGGGCGCCAAAAGGCGGCGCCAGAGCCCCAGCAGGCTCTTCAGCACGTCCTTCGACAGATATTGCAGCAGCGAGTTGGCAATCACAAAGTCCAGGCTGCCGTCCGGCAGCGCCGCCGTCTCCTCGGGCGAGAGCACGGTGATTCTGGGCTCGCCCTTCAGCCGCTCCTTGAGCTTGGCGCGGACGGTGGGGGCCGCGTCGGCGAGGATGAGCGAACCGCAGGCGCGGGCCAGCCCGGGGGCGCCCAGCGCCTCGCCGCAGCCATAGTCCAGCACCCGGGCATCGGGCGCCGGCACCAGGGCGGCGATATCCGCCGTGATGCGCGCGTAATGCACCTGCTTGTGGCGGTCGTTCACATAGATGGAATGGGCACCATCCCAGAACGAGACCCAATCCATGCGTGCCTCCGGCTCAGCGTGCGGGAACCTGTCGATCGCCGGATCCCGCGCCGGGTCGGCCAGCCGTCGGATCGCGCGCCCGCAGGCCCGCGATCCTTATGATAAGCGCCGGCGGCGGATTTGCGGCCCCAACCGGACGGGAGCGTGCCGCCGGCGCGACGCCTCAGCGGCCGGCGGCGAAGGCGATGCCCTGCTCGGTCTGGGCGATGGCGCCGTTGACCAGTTCGAGGGCCCGCTCGCGATGGCCGCCCTTGTTGGGCTCGGCCTTGATCAGGTTCGCCCTGGCGGCCTGGAGCGAGCCCAGGGCCGCCTCCATGAACGGCTGGTTGGCGAGCGCCCGGCCGTCGAGAAGGGCCTGGCCGCCGATGGCCGCCGCCAGACCGAGGCCGACGCCAGCCACCAGGGACTTGTTGAAGAACGCCTGCTGCGACATGGAATCCATCCTGCCTGTTCGCGCGGCGCGCTTCACCCCCAGAGCCACCGCAGCGGCAAGTACGACCACAGGGCCATACCGCCGTCAATCGCGCGAAACGTGTCCGCTCAATTGTACAAAACCCAGAATTTGCCGACCGTCGGCTTCAGTGCCCGCACGTTGCGGTCGCTGGACGAGAAGACCCGCGGGCCGACCACCTTGGCCTGCGCGGAGGCCGGCGCCAGCGCGGAAATGGCGAGCTGGACGGTGAGGCCGCACCCGCCCTGGAGATTGGCCAGCGCACCGCCCTGCCAGTCGGTGACGATGCCGCCGCCGTCGCCGCCGAAGCCGATCAGGCGGAACGGCTTGCCGTTGGCCTTCTCCAGGTCGCCGATGCCGGCGCCGATGCCGACGCCGTTGACGCTCCAGGCGGTCTCCTCGGAGAAGTTGAAGCGGATCGGCCCGGCATAGGCGAAGCCATCGGCCCAGGCGACGGAGACGCGCAGCTTGGGATCGTTCGGCAGCACCACGCTGCCGGGGCCGGTGGTGCCGTCGGGACGCAGCACGTCGGTGGCCGTGACCACCCGGTTCATGCCGAAGATGCCCTTGAGCACGGTATCGCTGGTGTTCGGACCCCACGGGCCGGCGCACTGGAAGGCGCGCGGCGCGCCGGTGGGCGCGGGCACGTTGATCACGGTCTCATAATAGTCGCCGAAGCCGTCGGTCTCCTTGACGACCGAGGTGCCCCAGTTGCCGCCGGGGGTGGCGCAGCCGGCCGCGAACAGCCCCAGAACCACCGTTGCCGCGACCGCGCGCGCGCCGTTCACCATGCCAGCCTCCCATGCCGTTTCCCGCCGGTCATAACCGAGGCGGGGACGACTCACCAGGGGAGGCCAGGCACCACCCGTGCGGAACGGTAAAATCTTCCCTATCATGGCGGTAGGGGCATGAGGCGCGCGTCACATGGCGTTCATGCCTTCCGGTGAGGGTGCGCGGTGGAGGGCAGCATGCGGACACAGACAGGGGAGGCCCGGCCGGCGGCCGGCGCGGCGGACATCCACCAGGCGGGCGCGCTCCGCGCGGACTTCCATCGTGTCCAGGACTATATCGACGAAACCCCGATCTGGGCCGACGGCACCACCGTTCCCGCCGCGCCGATGACCGCCATGCAATGGCGGATCTGGGGCCTCGCCGCCGCCGGCAAGTTCTTCGAGGGGCTGGTGGTGTTCATCACCGGCGTGGCGCTGCCGCTGATGGGCGCCGAGTTCGCCATGACGCCGCTCCAGCACGGCCTGGTCAGCGCCGCCAGCCTGTTCGGCATCCTGGTGGGCGCCCTGCTCCTGGGCGGCCTCGCCGACCAGTTCGGGCGCAAGCCCATGTTCGTGTTCGAGATGGCGCTGTTCATCCTGTTCCTGGCCTTGCTCGCGGCGGCGCCGAGCTTCCCCTGGATGCTGGTGTTCCTGTTCGGCGTCGGCCTCGCGCTCGGCTGCGACTATCCCACCGCCCACCTCGTCATCTCCGAGAGCATCCCCAGCTCGGCGCGCGGGCGCCTGGTGCTCGCCGCCTTCTCCTTCCAGGCGCTCGGCGCCCTGACCGGCACGGCGGTCGGCTATCTGGTGCTGGTGTTCGACCCGGCGCTCGGCGCGTGGCGGCTGATGTACGGCCTTGCCATCGTTCCCGCGCTGCTGGTCCTCGCCGGGCGCTTCTTCATCACCGAGAGCAGCCATTGGCTGCTGGCCAAGGGCCGGGTGACGGAGGCGGAGACGACGCTGCGCCGCCTGCTGGAGCGCCACCCGCGCTACCCCAAGCATGTCCGCCTGAAGGGCCTGCATGAACCGGGCATCGGCCGCCCGGAGAGCCACATCGGCGTGCTGTTCCGGCGCAAGACCCTGCGGGCGACGCTGCTCGCCTCCGTGCCCTGGTTCCTCCAGGATCTGGGCACCTATGGCATCGGCATCTTCACGCCCACCATCCTGACCGTCGCGCTGGGCGCCGACATCACCGCCCAGGTGCACGGTGTGGCGGGCCTCGTCGCCGGCGACATGCGGGCGGCCGAGGGCGCGGCCTTCATCGACCTGCTGCTGGTGGCGGGCATGGTGGCGGCGGTGCTGCTGGCCGACAAGGTGGGGCGCATCCCGCTCCAGGTGTTCGGCTTCATCGGCTGCGCAGCGGGCCTGCTGCTGGCGTCCTTCTATGCGCACTTCACCGGCCCGGCGCAGACGGTGCTGATCTATGCCGGCTTCATGCTGTTCAACTTCATGTGCAACCTCGGCCCCAACGCGCAGACCTATCTGCTGGCGGGCGAGGTCTTCCCCACCCACATCCGCGGCCTGGGGGCCGGCTTCGCGGCGGCGTTCGGCAAGGTGGGAGCGGTGCTCACCGCCTTCCTCTTCCCCATCCTGCTGAGCGGGCTCGGCACCCCTGCCCTGCTCTCCATGCTGGTGGCGACCTCGCTGCTCGGCGCCTTCCTGACCTGGCAGTTGCGCATCGAGACCAAGGGCCGGCGGCTCGACGACATCGAGCTGTGAGCCGCCGGCCCGGCGGTCTCAGCCCCAGCGCGCGCCGACCGCCTGCCAGTTCACGCGGTCCTTCAGCACCGCCTCCACATGGGCGGTGCGGCGGTTCTCATAGTCGAGATAATAAGCGTGCTCCCACACGTCGATGCCCAGCAGCACGGTCTTGCCGTCCGGCAGCGGGTTGATGGCGTCCTTCAGGCCGACGATGTCGAGCTTGTCGCCGTCGCGCACCAGCCACACCCAGCCGGTGCCGAACACCTTGTCGCCCTGCTCGACCATCCGGCGCTGGAGGATGGACAGGGACTGGAATTCCTTCTCCACCTGCTGGGCGAAGGCGCCCGTGGGCGCCGCCGGGCCGCCCTTGAAGTTCGCCCAGTAGAGGTCGTGGTTCCAGGCCTGGGCGGCGTTGTTGAACACGTCCGCATCATTGGCCTTGCGGGCGGCGACGATCACCTCGGTCAGGCTCATGTCCGCATAGGGCTTGCCCTGCACCAGGACGTTCAGCTTGTCATAATAGCCCTTGTGGTGCTTGCCATAGTGCAGGCCCACGGTGCGCGCCGAGATGGTCGGCACCAGGGCGTCCTCCGCATAGGGCAGCGGCGGGAAGGCGAAGGGCGCGGCGGCGCGGGCGATGTGCGGCTTGAACACCGCCCCCGCCAGAGCGGCGGTGCCGAGGGCCAAAGCGGCGCGGCGGCTGAAGGCGGGCTGCGGGATAAGGTCCGGGCGCGTTTCCATGAGGGGTCTCCGCCAGATTGGGGCACGGCCGGCAGCCGCGCCGTCGGCAGCATAACCGCTCCTGGCCCGCGATGGGTCCGCGCCGCCCGCACGATGACAGCGAGGTGATCGCTCTCCGCCTCAGCCGGCGGCGGCTTCCAGGATGCGCTCGAAGATCGCCCGCACCCGGGCCTGGGTGTCGGCGAGATGCGCGTCCAGCGTGGCGAAGTCCGGCAGTTCGCCGGCCCGCGCCAAAAGCGCCTTCAGCGCCGGGCTGGCTTCGGCGGGCACGAACGGCCGGTCGATGGCGAGGCGCAGCACCTGCGTCAGGTCCTGGTAGAGCCGGCAGGCGTTGGAGAGCGTCTGGGCATCCTCCGGCGCCAGCAGCTCCAGCCATCCGGCGATGGCCAGGATGCGCGCCGTCGCTGTATCGACGATCTCGGGATGCTTCTGGGCATGCACCAGCACCAGGAACTGGGCGAGGAACTCCACGTCCACCTGGCCGCCGGCGGCGTGCTTCAGGTTCCAGCGGTCGCCCTCGCCCTTTTCCGCCGCGATGGCCCGGCGCATGTCGAGGATGTCGCCGGCGATGCGGCGCGGGTCGCGCGGGCGCGCCAGCACCTGGAGGATGACCTCCTCCACCCGCGCGCCGAATTCCGGGCTGGCGGAGATGACCCGCGCGCGGGTCAGCGCCATGTGCTCCCAGGTCCAGGCTTCGGTGCGCTGGTAGGCCTCGAACGAGCCGAGCCGGGTCGCCACCGGACCGGCGCGGCCGGAGGGGCGCAGCCGCAGGTCCACGTCATAGAGCTTGCCGGCATTGGTGAGGCTGGTGAGCGCGGTGACGAGGCGCTGAGTGAAGCGGGCGAAATAATGCGCCCCCTGCAACGGGCGCGGGCCGTCCGACGTGGTGTCGGCGTCGGGCGCGTAGTCGTAGAGCAGGATCAGGTCGAGGTCGGAGCCGGCGGTCATCTCCCGGCCGCCGAGCTTGCCCATGAACAGCACCGCCGTCTCGGCCCCGGCGATGGTGCCGTGGGTTTCCTGGAAGCGCGCCCAGACGCGGGCGTGCAGGGCGCGGATGATGACTTCGGCGAGCCGCGCATAGGCCTCACCGGCGCGGGCCGCGGGCAAGGTGCCGGAGGCGATGCGCACGCCGATGAGCACGTGCTGTTCCTGGCGGAAGCGCCGCGCCCGGTCGAACTGCTCCTCGTCATTGGGCGCTGCGTCCAACAGGTCGTTCAGGCGCGTGGTGAGCGCCGCCTCGTCCGGCAGCCGGTCGAAGAAGGCGGGGTCGAGCAGCGCATCCGCCAGCGAGGGGCGGCGGGCCAGCGTCTCGCCGAGGCGCGGCGCGGCGCTGACGATGGTGGCGAGCAGCCGCACCAGATCGGGATTGCGCTCCAGCGCCGCCAGCAGATGCGGCCCCGGCAAGGCGCACAGGAAATCGTCCATGGCGATCAGCGCCCCGTCCGGGTCGCCGCCATGGGACAGTTGCTCCAGGAGCAGCGGCACGATGCGGGTGAGCTGGGCGCGGGCCGCCTCGTTGCGCAGGGCGCGCGGCTTGCTGGCCATCCAGCCGCGCACCGCCCGGCTCGCCGCCGGCGGATCGCGGAAGCCCAGGCGGGAGAGCGTGGCGAGCGTGGCGCGGTCGTCGGCCTCCACCGGGAAGTTGAGCTCGCCGTGCAGGAAGGCGGGCGCCGCGCTGTCCTCGAACAATTGCGCATAATGGCCCTGCACCCGCGTCAGCCGCTCCACCAGCGCGGCGGCGAAGCTGTCGCGGTCGGCATAGCCCATGAAGCGGGCGAAGGCCTCCAGCTCCGGCCTGTGCTCGGGCAGGGTGTGGGTCTGCGCGTCCGCCACCATCTGGAGGCGGTGCTCGACCCGGCGCAGGAAGACATAGGCCTCGGCCAGGTCGTCGCGCACCTCGGGGGCGATCCAGCGGTCGGTCACCAGCGCGTCGAGCGCCTCCAGCGTGCGCGGCGAGCGCAGCGCGCGGTCGCGCCCGCCGGCGATCAGTTGCTGGGTCTGGACGAAGAATTCCACCTCGCGGATGCCGCCGCGCCCGAGCTTCACATTGTGGCCTTCCACCGCCACCACGTCGTGGCCGCGGAAGGCGTGGATCTCGCGCTTCATGGCGTGGACGTCGGCGATGGCCTGATAGTCCAGCACGCGCCGCCAGACGAAGGGCGCGAGGTCGGCGAGGAAGCCGCGTCCGACATCGATGTCGCCGGCCATGGGCCGCGCCTTGATATAAGCGGCGCGCTCCCAGGTGGCGCCCTCGCGCTCGTAATAGGCCAGAGCGGCGGTAGTGGAGAGCGCCGCCTGGGTCGAGCCGGGATCGGGCCGCAGGCGCAGGTCCACGCGCAGCACGTAGCCGTCCTCGGTGCGCTCCTGGAGCAGGCGGACCAGGCCCTTGGCAAGGCGCACGAAGGTGGGCGCGGCCTCGCCCCCCTCCCCCAGCGGCGCCACGTGCCGGTCATAGACCAGCACCAGATCCACGTCGGAGGAATAGTTGAGCTCGCCCGCGCCGTGCTTGCCCATGGCGATGACCGCAAGGCCGCAGCCCACGCCCGGCGCATCGAGGTCCGGCAGTTTCAGCCGGCCGGCATCCGCCGCCTCGCGCAGCAGGAAATCGAGGGCGCCGGCGATGGCGGTGTCGGCGACGGCGGTGAGCGCGCGGGTCACCTCCATCAGGCTGAGCACGCCGCCGATGTCGGCCAACGCGATGACCAGCGCGGCCTCGCTGCGCATCCGCCGCAGCGCGCGCATGACCACCGCCTCGTCCTGCGCCTCGTCCCGCGCCGCCTGGACTTCGGCACGGGCCGCGCCGGTCAGCGCGGCGATGCGATCGAGCGGCTGGCTCTCCAGCGCCCGCACCAGGCGCATGGGCTCGCGCCGGATCACGTCGGTGAGGAAGGGCGCGCCCTCCATGACGCCGAGCACCACGGCGCGGGCCATGGGGGCATCCGCGAACAGCGCCTCCAGCCGTGCCCGGCCCGCTTCGTCCAGCCGCTCCAGGGCCTGGGCGAGCTTGCCCGCAGCCGCGTCCGCATCGACGAGCACGGGCGCCTCCCGCATCTGCCATGCGAGACCCGATCCGAGGGCGGGAGGATGGAGCGTAGAAGCCGTCATTGCCTGACTTAAAGGCACGAGCCGCGTGCAGTGCGCAAGTCCGGAGCCGCACAATCGGGCATCCGGCCGCACATTCCGGCAAGCGGACACCGTTGAAGCGGACACCGTTTGCACCGCGATCCCGATCCCGCGCCTGCCGATTCGCTATCTGGAGTTTAGCAGACCGCCGCCGACACCCGCGCGACGTCCGCCTGCCCCCCGAATCCCGCCGGCCTCACGCGGCCTTGGCCGGCAGGCGCAGGGTGGCGCGCAGGCCGGGCGCGGCGCCGGAGAAGGCGAGCTGCCCGCCATGCAGCCGGGCGACCGCCGCCACCAGGGCAAGGCCGAGGCCGGAGCCGGGGCGCGAGCGGCTCGCCTCCAGCCGCACGAAGCGCTCGGTCACCCGGTCGCGGTCGGCCTCTGGAATGCCCACTCCGCTGTCGGCCACCTCCAGCACGGCGAAGTCGCCGTCGCGGCGCAGCGAAACCGTGATCCGGCCCCGCCCGCCGTCCGCCGGCAGGCCGTATTTGATGGCATTGTCGATCAGGTTGGAGAGCGCTTGGGCCAGCAGTTCGCGCATGCCGTGGATGGCCACCGGCGCGATCTCGGTGACGAGGTCCAGGCCCTGCTCGTCGGCCAAAGGCTCATAGAGTTCGGCCACGTTCTCGGTGATGTCGGCAAGGTCGAGGTCCACCATGGAGGCGCGCGCCTGCCCGGCCTCGGCGCGGGCGATCATCAGCAGCGCATCGAAGGTGCGGATCAGGCCGTCGCTCTCCTCGATGATGCTCTCCAGCGACTGGCGCCAGTCGTCCTCGCTGGCGGCCCCGCGCAGCGCCTCCTCGGCGCGGTTGCGCAGGCGGGTGAGCGGCGTCTTCAGGTCGTGGGCGATGTTGTCGGAGACTTCCTTCAGCCCCGCCATCAGGCTCTCGATGCGCTCCAGCATGGCGTTGAGGCTGGCGGCGAGGCGGTCGAACTCGTCCCCCGTGCCGTCCACCATCAGGCGGCCGCTGAGGTCGCCGGCCATGATGCGCTCGGCGGTGGCGTTCATGGCGTCGATGCGCTTCAGCACCCGGCGGGTGACGAAGATGCCGCCGGCGAGGCCGAGCAGCAGGATCAGCACCAGGGCGCCCTGGGCCGGGCGCACCACGAGCTGGCGCAGGGTGTCGCGGTCCTCGATGTCCTTGCCCACCAGCAGCCGGTAGCCGCCGGGCAGCATGAACACCTCCACATAGGCGAGGTTCTCCTTCGCGCCGGGCTCGTCGGAGCGCTTGTAGGTGGTGATGCGCGTGCCCTGCTGGTCGAGCAGGCCGATGGGCAGTTCCGAGACGTTGGAGGCCAGCACCTCGCCGGCGAAATTGGTCAGCAGGTAGATGGAGGAGCCGGGGCGCCGGGTGCGCCGGTCGATCACCAGCACGAGGCGCTGCACGCCGCCGATGCGGTACTGTTCGGCGAGGAAGCGCACTTCCGCTTCCACATTCTCCGACACCTGGCTCTCCACCAGCCGGCGGGTGTGCCAGGCCACGTAGCCGATCATCGATACCGCGAAGACCGCGAAGACGACCAGATAGACCGCCAGCAGCTTGAAGGCGGTGGTGCGGATGAGGCGCGAGAAGTCGCGCGGGAGGTTCATGGGGCCCGGCGCATGTCAGCGCATCCCGACCCGGACCATGTAGCCGGCGCCGCGCACGGTGTGGATCAGCGGCACGTCGAATCCCTTGTCGATCTTCGAGCGCAGGCGCGAGACGTGGACGTCGATGACGTTGGTCTGGGGATCGAAATGATAGTCCCAGACATTCTCCAGCAGCATGGTGCGCGTCACCACCTGCCCGGCGTGGCGCATGAGATATTCCAGCAGCCGGAACTCGCGCGGCTGGAGCGGGATCTCCTTGCCGCCGCGGGTGACGCGATGGGCCAGCCGGTCCAGCTCCAGGTCGCCCACGTGGTAGACGGTCTCCGCCGCCTGCGGCGCGCCGCGGCGGGACAGCGCCTCGACCCGGGCCAGCAGCTCGGTGAAGGCATAGGGCTTGGGGAGATAATCGTCGCCGCCGGCGCGCAGGCCGACCACGCGGTCGTCCACCTGCCCGAGGGCGGAGAGGATGAGCACCGGCGTCTGATCGCCCCGGCCGCGCAGCTCGGCCACCAGCGAGAGGCCATCCCTGAGCGGCAGCATGCGGTCCACCACTAGCACGTCATACTTGCCGTCGAGCGCATGGGCGAGGCCGTCCTCGCCGTCGGCGGCGTGGTCCACCACATGGCCGGCCTCGCGGAAGGCCTTGCGCAGATAGTCCGCCGCGTCTTGGTCGTCCTCGACGAGGAGCAGTCGCATGGAGAGGCTGAAGTCCGGTTCGAGATTCGCGTCCATGGCAGTCTACTCACCATCGCGGGCCGGCGCAGCAGGGCTTGACGGGTCGTGCGGCGTTCAAGCGGCGTCTTGGGGCTGAAAATGATAACGGCGCGGGAAGCTCAGGCTCCCCGCGCCGACTGGACCTCGGCGGCGGTTGGGGCGACGGAAGGTACCGCCTCGGCACCAATCTCTGGGTTCTTCACCAGTCTCTGGAATCTTCCGGCCGGACGGCCGCGTGGCACGATCCGGCCGGGCGCGCCGGTCCCCCGCAGGCGCGGCGCATGGAGCAAACGAGCCGGACGCGAGGTGCGTTCCCGCACCGGCCCCCGGAAGGCTGCGGCCGGGCCGGTGCCGGAGGGCGCCCATTGCGGCCGCCCCCCGGACGATCCGGCCCTGACCGGGCAGCTAGGCGGCGAGGATCAGCCGCGCGCCTTGGGGTCGAGGGTGATGGCGACGAAGCGCACGCCCTGCTCGCCCTTGATCCGCATCAGCACCGCCTTGCGGTTCTCGGTCTTGGCGGCGGCGAGGCCGTCGCGGACGTCGGCCGGACTGGAGACGGCCTTGCCGCCCACATCCAGGATCACGTCGCCGGACCGGATGCCGCGCGCGGCGGCCGGGCCGTTGGGGTCCACCTCGGTGACCACCACGCCGTCATTGCCGGCGCCCTGCACGCTCTTGGCCGGGGCGAGCTGGAGGCCGAGGCGCGGCACGTCGTGGCCGGCCTTGTCCTGCCCGCTGAGGGCGGCCATCTGCTTCTCACCGGGAAGCTGCTCCAGCTTCACGTCGAAGGGCAGCGTCTTGCCGTCGCGCATCACCACCAGGGCGACGGAGGTGCCGGGCTTCATCATGCCGATCTTGCGGCTGAGGTCGCGGGCATCCTTCACCGGCTCGCCATTGAGCTTGGTGACCACGTCGCCGCTCTTCAGGCCGGCCTTGGCGGCGGGCGTGTCCGCCTGCACCTGGGCCACCAGCGCGCCTTCGGCGGCGTTGAGGCCGAGGCCGGAGGCCAGATCGTCCGTCACCGGCTGGATCTGCACGCCGATATAGCCGCGCTCCACCGAGCCGTTCTGGCGGAGCTGGTCCACCACCGTCCGCACCGTCTCGGACGGGATGGCGAAGGCGATGCCCACGTTGCCGCCGGAGGGCGACACGATGGCGGTGTTCATGCCGATGACGTTGCCGGACAGATCGAAGGTCGGGCCGCCCGAGTTGCCGCGGTTGATCGGCGCGTCGATCTGCACGAAGTCGTCATAGGGGCCCGAGCCGATGTCGCGGCCGCGGGCCGAGACGATGCCGGCGGTGACCGTGCCGCCGAGGCCGAACGGATTGCCCACCGCGATCACCCAGTCGCCGACGCGCGGGGCGCCGTCCGCCAGCTTGACGAAGGGCAGGTCCGCCTTGCCGTCGATCTTCAGCAGCGCCACGTCGGTGCGCGGATCGGTGCCGATGACCTTGGCGGTATATTCCTTGCCGTCCGTGGTGGTCACGTCCACCTCGGCGGCGCCGTCCACCACGTGGTTGTTGGTCACCACATAGCCGTCGGCGGAGATGATGAAGCCGGAGCCCTGGCCGACCACGCGGCGCTCGCCGGGGGCGCCGTTGCGGGGCATGCGCTGCATCGGGCCCTGGGGACCCTGCGGGCCGTTCTCCAGGCCGAAGCGCTTCAGGAAGCGCTCGATCTGCGGAGGCACCTCGCCGCCGGGGCCGTCCTCGTCGCCCATGGCCATCTGCTGGGCCGAGCCATCCTTCTTGACCTTCACCGACACGACGGCCGGCGTCACCTTCTGCACGATGTCGGCGAAGGAGAAGGTGCTGGCAGAGAGGTTGGCGGCGGGCGCCTGGGTGGTCTGGGCGAGGGCCGGGGTGCTGGGATAGCCGAACTGGCCGACCGCGACACCGGCAACGGCCAAGCCGACGACGCCGGCCATCAGGGCAGCGCGGCGCTTGGTCAGGGAGGAGGAAGGGGAGCGGGTCATGCGCGGCAACTCTCTCTGGTTTTTCTCCGCCCCATGCGGGCGGCTCGAGAGAGAAACTAGGCCGGCGCGCCTTACGGTCCCCTGGCGGGGGCATTACGGATCCGTAACACGGGTCACGGCTGCGTGAGCCCCGGCGGTAGCCCGCAGATGCCCCGGCAACGCGGCTATTTCGCCTTGACCGCGCCGGGCTCGGGCGCCGCGTCGCCGGCGTCGGCGGCATCCTCGGCCGCGAGCAGGGCCTGCACGCGGGCTTCCTCCTCCGCCGTCCAGTTCAGCACCTCCGGCTCGGCGCGGCGGCGGAAGGTGAGAAAGGCGGCGCAGGCGCCGAGCACCAGCACCAGCAGCGGCGCGCCCCACAAGAGCGCGTTGCGCAGCGAGAAGACCGGGCGCATCAGCACGAACTCGCCATAGCGCGCCACCAGGAAGTCGAGCACCTGGCGGTCGCTGTCGCCCGCCTTCAGCCGGTCGCGCACCAGCAGGCGCAGGTCGCGGGCGAGCGGGGCGTCGCTGTCGTCGATGGACTGGTTCTGGCAGACCATGCAGCGCAATTCCCGCGACAGCTCGCGGGCGCGCGCCTCCAGCGCCGGATCGGCCAGCACCTCGTCTGGCTGCACCGCGAAGGCCGGCACGGCGCCCGACAGCAGCAGCAGGAGGACGAGGGCGATGGAGCGCAGCCGGGCCATGGCGTTCATTCCGCCGGTGCCGGTTGGGCGATGCGGCGCCGCGCCGGGCGCGGCGCGCCGACCCTGAGGCGGCGGTCGGCCAGCGACAGGCCGCCGCCGATGGCCATCACCACGGCGCCGAGCCAGATCAGCGTGACCAGCGGCTTCCAGGTGACGCGCACGGACAGGTGCCCGTCCGGCGTCTCCTCACCGATGGAGAGGTAGAGCTGGCTGAAGCCATAGGTGCGGATGCCGGATTCGGTGGTCGCCATCTGGCGTGCCGCGAACATCCGGCGCGAGGCTTCCACTGTGCCGGCGGACACCCCGCCGGAATGGATGTCGAACACCGCCGTGCGCGCGGTGAAGTTCGGCCCGGAGCGGTTTTCCAGGCGGGCGAAGGTCAAGTCGCGCGAGCCGATGGAGAGGGTGTCGCCCACCTTCACCGAGGCGATGCGCTCCAGGCTCCAGGCGCTCTCCGAAACGATGCCGATCAGGCACACGCCCACCCCGAGATGGGCGACGGCGGTGCCGAAGGCGGACAGCGGCACGCCGCGGAAGCGCGCCCAGGCCACCCGTGCCGGCACCCGGCCGATGCCGGCCCGCTCGGCGATCTCGGTGAGCGCGCCGGCGATGATGAAGATGCCGAGGCCGATCAGCACCGCGGCCATCACCGGGCCGCCGCCGGTGGCCGCCGCGGTGACCACGCCGGCGATGACGGCGAGGCCCGCCGCCAGCGTCAGGCGCTGCGCCACGCCCAGGAGGTCGCCGCGCTTCCAGGCCAGGAGCGGGCCGAACGGCATGGCCGCGACCAGCGGCAGCATCAGCCCGCCGAACGTGAGGTTGAAGAAGGGCGGGCCCACCGTGATCTTGGCGTCGGTCAGGGCTTCCAGTGCCAGGGGATAGAGCGTGCCCACGAACACCGCTGCGGTGGCGGCGGTGAGGAACAGGTTGTTGAACACCAGCGCCCCCTCCCGCGACACCGGCGCGAACAGGCCGCCCTGGCGCAGCTCGCCGGCGCGCAGCGCGAACAGCAGCAGGCCGCCGCCGATGAACACCGAAAGGATGCCGAGGATGAACACGCCGCGCGCCGGGTCCGAGGCGAAGGCATGGACCGAGGTGAGCACGCCGGAGCGCACCAGGAAGGTGCCGATCAGCGACAGCGAGAAGGCCAGGATCGCCAGCAGGATGGTCCAGATCTTCAGCGCGTCGCGCTTTTCCATCACCACGGCGGAATGCAAGAGCGCGGTGGCGGCGAGCCACGGCATCAGCGAGGCGTTCTCCACCGGGTCCCAGAACCACCAGCCGCCCCAGCCGAGCTCGTAATAGGCCCAGTAGGAGCCCATGGCGATGCCGAGCGTCAGGAACACCCAGGCGGCCAGCGTCCAGGGCCGCACCCAGCGCGCCCAGGCGGCGTCGATCCGCCCCTCGATCAGCGCCGCGATGGCGAAGGAGAAGGCGATGGAGAGGCCCACATAGCCGAGGTAGAGCAGCGGCGGGTGGATGGCGAGGCCGGGGTCCTGCAGCACCGGATTGAGGCTGCGCCCCTCGGCCGGCGGGGACACCAGCCGCGCGAACGGGTTGGAGGTGAGCAGGATGAAGCCGAGGAAGGCGGTGGCGATGGCACCCTGCACCGCCAGGGCATTGGCCTTCAGGCGGTCGGGCAGGTTGCCGCCGAACAGCGCCACGAGGCCGCCGAACGCCGCCAGCACGAACACCCAGAGCATCATGGAACCCTCATGGTTCCCCCAGGTGCTGGTGATCTTGTAGATGAGCGGCATCTGCGAATGGGAGTTCTCCACCACGTTCACCACCGAGAAGTCGGAGGTGACGTAGACCGCCACCAGCGCGGCGAAGGCGAACGAGACGAACAGCAGCAGCGCCACCGCCACCGGGCCGGCGACGCCCATCAGCACCGGATCGTCCTTGGCCGCGCCCCAGGCGGGCACCACCATCTGCACCAGCGCCAGCGCCAGCGCGAGGACCAGCGCGTACTGGCCGAGTTCCGCGATCATTGGGCACTGCTCCGGACGGCGGGGGCGGCGGCCGGCGTCACCGGCGGCAGGCCGGGGACCGGCGCCGAGGCGGCGGGTTTCGGGGGCGCGGCCTTGGCCGGCGGCGGGGGCGGCGTGGGGCCGCCCTCCTCGCCTTCCTTCCAGTGCCCGGATTTCTTCAGCGCGTCGGCCACCTCGCGCGGCATGTAGCGCTCGTCATGCTTGGCCAGAACGCTGTCGGCCTTCACCGTGCCGTCGCTCTGGAGCACGCCCTCGGCCACCACGCCCTGCCCCTCGCGGAACAGGTCCGGCAGGATGCCGGTATAGGCGACCGTCACCTGGGCATTGCCGTCGGTGACGGAGAAGCGCACGGCGGTGCCGGTCTTGGCCACGCTGCCCGGCTCCACCAGACCGCCGAGGCGCAGGCGCGAACCGGGCGCGAACTGCTGCTGCGCCACCTCGGTCGGGGTGCGGAAGAAGACGATGGTGTCGTTCAGCGCGGTGAGGATCAGGCCGGCGGCGAGCGCCAGCACGCCGAGACCGGCACCGATGAGGACGAGGCGGCGGCTCTTGCGTGTCATGGTTCCTCAGCCTCCCAGCCC
Organism: Azorhizobium doebereinerae UFLA1-100; assembly: GCF_000473085.1. GTDB lineage: Bacteria > Pseudomonadota > Alphaproteobacteria > Rhizobiales > Xanthobacteraceae > Azorhizobium > Azorhizobium doebereinerae. The sequence goes on along the minus strand of NZ_AXBA01000010.1, from coordinate 84,180 downwards.
GAGGTCCTGGCGCGCCGCTTCGATGCGGCGTCCGGCCTCTTCGTCGCCGGCGAAGGCGCCCTTCGCCGACTGGAGCGCCGCTTCGGCCTTGGCCTTGTCGCCCAGCACACTCCAGGCGCGGGCGAGACGCAACCAGCCGTCGAGATCCTTCGGCTCCGCCGCGAGGCGCTCCTCCAGGCGCGACACCATGCCCATAATCATGGCGGAACGCTGTTCGGGGGTCTGCTGGGCGGCGGCGGCCACGTCCGCGGACGACGGGCCCGGCGCGGCGTCCGGAGCCACCCGTGGCCCCCGCGTGGCGGCGGCCGGCGGCACCGGGGCGGCCGGAGCCTGCAACGGCGGCGTAGCGGGCTGCGGCGGCTGGACGCCGAGGCGGGCCAGCGCCGTCTCCAGCAGCGGCCGCCAGGGCGCGCCGGCGGGCGCGTCCGCGAGCATCTGGCTCCAGATGGCGGCGGCATCGGCGCGGCGGCCGTCCTGCTCGGCGGCAAGGCCGAGATAATAGCGCGCCTTCACCGCCCGGGGGTCCATGGACGCGGCGGCGGCGAAGGCCTGCGCCGCCTCCTGCGTCACCATGCCGTCGGCGGCGGCGGTGAGCACCTCGCCCAAGGCGGCCTCGCGCTCGGCGGTCGGCCCGAGGATGCGGATCGCCTGGCGATAGGCCCGCGCCGCATCGTCCAGCCGGCCGAGCCGGGCATAGACCGGGGCGAGGATCTCGTAACCCTGGCCGTCATTGGGATTGGCGGAGAGATGCTCCTCCACCCGCCGCACCAGGATGGCGATGTCGCTGCCGTCCGCCGCCGCCGAGAGGCGCTCGGCCAGCGGCGCGCCGGGGATGGCGGGCGAGCCGAGCCGGGCATAGAGCCCGACGCCCAGCAGCGGAATGAGCACCAGGGCGACCACGGCGGCGGCCCGGCGGCGGCCGGGCGAGGCGCTTTCCTTGACCGCCTGCTCGCCGCCCACGGCCAGGATGCGCCGGCTTACCTCGATCCGCGCCGCATGCGCCTGCTCCGGCGACAGCCGGCCGCCGGCCTGGTCGCGCACGATCTCCGCCAGTTGGTCGCGATAGACAGCAAGGTCCGCCTCCCGCTCGCCGCGCGCGTGGCGGGCGCGGCTCAGCGGCCACAGCACCGCCATCACCGCGACGGCGGTCATCAGCGCGAACGCGACGAAGAGCGGGACAGACGTCATCATCCTCTGCCGTTATCGGAGTGCGGATCAAAAGCAAACGCTGCTTTCGGTCGCGGCGGCGCCCCGCCGCAGCCCCTCACGCAACCGTCATCCCGCCGGACCCGGATATTGGTATTATGAAACCGCGATTCGGTCAGGTCGGCGCGCCCCAGGTCCCATCGGCGCTGCGGCAGGCCACACCGCGCGTGGTCTCCGGCTTCCCCTGCACGTAGATGGTATGGGAATAGTCGCGACACTGCGGATTGCCCGGCCGCGCATAGGCCGGGCCGGCGATGACCGTGCCATAGGCGCCGCTGTCGCCTTTCCAGCCCACCGGCGTGCCGGGCCCGCCATATTCCAGCGCCTGCACCTCGGCGGCATAGGCCCGCTGGCGGTCCTGCTCCTCGATGGCGGCGTTGGAATAGCCGGCCACGAGGCCCTGCACCGGCGTGGTGGAGACGGGAGCGGCCGACGGCGACCCGGCGGCGCTCACCTTCGGCCCATCGCCGGAGGTGCTGACGCACGCCGCGAGCGAGAGGGAGAGGAACGGGACGCAGAGGGCCTTGCGCGCGATCATGGCATTGCAGCCTTGGCTGGGTTTCCTTCCGGAGGCGGAAGCCAACGGGTCAGCCAATGATTTAGGCGAAAGGGCGGCATTTCGCACGTGGCCAAATGACCCTTCACGCAAGATAATTTGCAAAATCAAACGGCTGGCAGCACCAGCTCGGTCCGCAGGCCGCCCAGCGGGGCGGTGTTCATCTCGAACCGGCCGCCATAGAGCGCCGCCAGTTCGTGGACGATGGACAGGCCGAGGCCGGAGCCCGGCTTCGATTCGTCCAGCCGCCGCCCGCGCCGGCGCACCTCGGCCCGCTTGCCGGGGCTGAGGCCGGGGCCGTCGTCATCGATGGTGACGCGGAAATAGCTGCGGTCCCCGGCGCCGCGCGTCTCCATGACCACGCTCACCTCCACCCGCGCCGCCGCCCATTTGCAGGCATTGTCGATGAGGTTGCCGATCATTTCCTCAAGGTCATGCCGCTCGCCGCGGAAGCGGATGTCCTCGTCGCCGACCACCACGTCGATGGCCAGGTCCTTGGTGCGGTGGATCTTCTCCATGGTGCGGGCGAGGCCGGTGACGATGGGCGCCACGTCGCACACGCTCGCCACGACCGAGACGCGGGCGGCCATGCGCGCCCGCTCCAGATGGTGACCCACCTGGTCGCGCATCACCTCCGCCTGGTCGCGCACCCGCACCGCCAACGGGTCCTCGCGGTTGCCCGCCTCGTTGAGCAGGACGGAGAGCGGCGTCTTCAGCGCATGGGCGAGGTTGCCCACATGGGTGCGGGCGCGCTCGACGATCTCCTTGTTGGCGTCGATCAGAGCGTTCACCTCGCTCACCAGCGGGGCGATCTCCTCCGGATAGTCGCCTTCCAGGCGCTCCGCCTTGCCGGAGCGCACGTTCGCCAGCGCCTCCTGGATGCGGCTCAGCGGCTTCAGGCCGAAGCGGACCTGGAACAGCACGATCAGCAGGAAGGCGACGCCCAGCACGCCGAACGTGCCCACCAAGGCGAGGTTGAAATTGGTGATCTCCTCCTCGATCTCCGAGGCGTCGCCGGCCACGGTGATGAGGTAGCGTCCGTCCTGGCCGAGGTCGAGCATGCGCTCCACGAGGCGCAGGTTCTGCCGCTCCGGCCCCGGCGCATAGCCCTCGCGCACGCCGCCGGGCCGCTCCTCGACGCCGAGCGATTCCAGCGTCGGCAGGCTGCCCTCGGGCAGCGAGCGGGAACGGCGCACCACGAGGTCCGCGCTGTCCAGCCGGGCCATCTGCCAGTACCAGCCGGAGAAGGGGAAGATGAACAGCGGGTCGGTGAGCGCCTGCGGGTCGGGCAGGCCGGCGCCGGCGGACACCGCGCTGTTGGCGATGCCGCCGACGATGGTCTTCAGATAGACGTCGAGCCGCCGGTCGAACGCCCGCTCCGCCCCCGCGCGATAGAGCGAGGACAGCACCACGCCCACCACCAGCAGGACCAGCGCCGTCACCACCACCGCCGACAGGAACAGGCGGAAGGCGAGCGAACCTGGGGTCCGGGGCAGGATCATGGGGCAGGCGAACGCGTGCCGGCGGCGGTCATCTCGGGCTCTCCGGCGCGGTCAGCAGGTAGCCGAGCCCGCGCACGGTCTGGATCACGTCGCAATCGATCTTCTTGCGCAGGCGGCCGACGAACACCTCGATGGTGTTCGAATCGCGGTCGAAATCCTGCTCGTAGAGATGCTCCACCAGCTCGGCGCGGGAGACCACGCGGCCGGCATGGTGCATCAGGTAGGACAGCAGCCGGTATTCGTGGCTGGTGAGCTTCACCGGCGTGCCGCCCACCGAGACCCGGCCGGAGCGGGTGTCGAGCCGCACCGGGCCGCAGATCAGCTCGCTGGAGGCATGGCCGCTGGCCCGCCGCAGCAGGGCGCGCAGTCGCGCCAGCACCTCCTCCATATGGAAGGGCTTCGCCACATAGTCGTCGGCGCCGGCATCGAAGCCCTGCACCTTGTCGCTCCAGCGGTCGCGGGCGGTGAGGATCAGCACCGGCATGCGCCGCCCCGCCCGCCGCCAGTGCTCCAGCACCGAGATGCCGTCCAGCTTGGGCAGGCCGATGTCCAGCACCACCGCGTCATAGGGCTCGCTGTCGCCCAGGAAGTGGCCTTCCTCGCCGTCGAACGCACAGTCCACCGCGTAGCCAGCGTCCCCGAGCGCATGCACCAATTGCCGGTTCAGGTCCGGATCGTCCTCGATCACCAACAGCCGCACGTGCGTCCCTCATCCAATCACCCGCTCCGGGGCGGAGGCGCCGGTTTCACGGCCATACCTCCGCCGGAGCGGTCATGCCCTGGCGCCGGTGCGAGAATGCCAGAGCGCGCGCCGCCTGTCAGTCCCCGCGCCGCCGCAGGCCGCCGGCATCGCCGCGACCCGCAATGCCGACGCAAGGCTCAGCGCCAGCCGCACAGGGACCGACCCACCGCATTGTGGGCCTTGGCCTGGCGGATGGTCTCGTCGGTGTCGGCGGCCGACCAGCGCAGCGGCAGGGCGGCGCGGCAGAACACGTCACTCCCGCCGCCAGCCGTCGGTGTCGCGCAGCCGGCGAGCATCGCCAGCATCGCGCTCAGCATCGCGGCGCGCCCGCGCCGCGCGATCCACAGCTTCCTGCGCATCCCGCTCTCCTTTCGCTCCCTGCGCCGCCCAGCCGGCCTGGGTGCCCTTGCGATAGGCCAGCAGCGCGGCGGCCACCGCCGCCGCGCCGAGGCCCGCCCGCACGCCCGCGAGCCGCACCAGCCCCAGCACCCCGAGGAGCGCGGGGATGGCCCAGGCCCACCACGGCAGGCCGTAGGCGAGCCATTCGGCGATCGTCCTCATGCGCCGCCCTCCCCGGCCGCCGGCAGCAGGTCCAGCGCCGCCGCCTGCCGGGCCCGACGCTGCTCGGCCCGCCACAGCCAAGCGAGCGCGCCGAGCGTCACCAGCACCCCGGCCACCGTCAGGCCCGCGAACAGCAGCGCCATGGGCCGCGAGGTGCCGGCCAGCGGCTCGATCTGCCGCGCCGCCTCCGAGAGCGCCGAGGTCATCGCCCCGCCCGCCGCCGCGCCCGCGGCCGCCTGCGGGCGCGGCAGCGGCGCCGCGCTGCCGGCCGGCGCCTTGGCGCCCGCGGGGGCCAGTGCCGCCACCGCCGCCGGCGCACCCTCGCGCACCCAGGCGCGGCCGGCGCGGCGCACGTCCTCCACCCGCCGCGCCCAGCCGGCGCCGAACACCGGCCAGGTGGCGAGGCTGCGCAGCATGGCGAGGCGGCGGTCGCAGATGGCGTCCACCAAAGCGGCGGGATCGGTCGAGGCGCGGGCGGCGGCCAGCGTCACCGTCCCCACCTGACCATCGGCGACAAGGCCGAGGCCGCGCTGAAGCCATTTGGCCGACTGGCCGGGACCGGAATTCACCGCGCCGTCGAACACCACATAGTCGAGGCCGGGGGGCAGATCGTCGGCGCGCACCGCGTCCCAATATTGCGTGCGGTAGATGTCCGTCAGCTCGCGTGCCGCGATCTGCCGCACCGGCCGGACCGGCAGACCGCGCGCGCTGCGGTAGCCGTCATAGACCCGCTGGATCACCCCGCGCATGGTGGGGCCGCCGGGATCGGCGGGATGGTTGGAATATCCGCCCTCATGCTGAAGGACGCGCGCGAGCGCGGCGTCGAAACTGGACGCGGCCATGGCCCTCTCCTATTTATGTGAAGCGGGGGCGCGACAGGCTCCCCGGACTGGATGACGCGAGGCGTTGCGATGGAACGGGCATTGGCCGTCATGTTTCTCGGCCTGACCCTGGTGGTCATCACCTTCGTCTTCTATCTGCAAGCCAACGCCATCGGCCTGCTCTACTGGCGGTCATTTCAGGGCAACGAGCTGACCTGCTATTATTACGGCGGCCTTAGCCTGCATCAGGTCACCTTCCACGACAGCCAGCGCAAATGCCCGATGACGCGGGAGAGCTGGTAGCCCGTCTCAGCCCGCCGCGGGCGGCAGGGCCGGGAACAGTTCCCGCGCCACCGCCGCCACGGGCAGCGCCGCCAGCGCCGCGTGCCGCGCCGCATGGGCGGGGTCGGTCAGGGTGGCGAGCGGCAGCACGAAGGTCTCCCCGTCGGCCAGCGCCAGCGGCGCCAGTTCCGCCCCGTCCGCCGTGGGGCCGCCGAGGCTGGCGGCCTCGGCCGCGGTCAGGATGAGGAAGTCGGGCGCGGTGTCCGGCGCGATGTCCATGTCAGGCTCCGTGTCCATGTCAGGCTCCGATGGCTGAGAGATAGGCGCGCAGCGCCGCGTCGAACGCGGCCATCTGCGCCGGGGTGAGGCTGCCGCCCATGAAGGCGGCGGCGAGCCGGCCGGTGCTGTTGATGAGCGGCCCGCCGAGATTGGTGCCGAGCAGATAGAATTCCAGGCCCGAGCTGGCGGTGGAGGTCGCCGTCGCGCTCTCCAGCACGACGCCGTTCTTGTAGCGCGCCTGCGCCGCCGGACCGCTGCGCACGGCGGCATAGAAGCCGGTGTCGAGGAAATTGGTGTAGGTGCCGACGGCCGTGATGCCGGTCTCGGTGACGGTCAGCGCGCAATAGCCGCCGTCCGCCGCCGCATAGCGGGCGATGTGGCTGCCGTGATAGGTCGGCGGCAGCAGCACGCCCATGGCGAGGCCCCGCCGCCCGTTCTCCTGCACCCACACGCCGAGGCTCGCCGCGTCCGTCTGGAACTGCGTCGCCGCGCCCGGCACGAAGCCGGTGCGCAGATAGGAGGCGGCGCCGTCCGACGCATAGCCGCGATCGGCCGCGAAGCCCGGACTGTTCACCTCGGTGAGGCCGTAGGCCGGCGCGATCCAGTTGAGTCGCGCCGCCTGCCCGTCGGCCGCCGCCAGCAGATAGAGCGCGTCGAGCTTCTGCCACACGCCGGCCGCCACCAGCGCGCCCACCAGCCGGTCGATCAGCCAGCGCCGCGAGGTGGGCGGCGGGCTGGCCATGCGCGCCACCAGCGCCTCCGCCTCCGGCCGCGCGAAGCCGTAGGCCGGCAGCGTCGCGCCGGGCACCTCGCAGGTGACATAATGGATCGCCACCCGCACCATGCCGCCGGTGAACGCGCCGCCCTGCGCGGTGAGGACCACCGGCGTATCGGCATAGACGGCGCGCGGGCCGATCACGCCGGCATTCACATTGCCAGCCGCCGCGCCGAGGTAGCCGCCGAACGCCTGCGGCTCGCCGGCGATGCCGCAATGATAGGCGGCGGCGCCGGTGACATTCTCCAGCGTGCGCGTGGACACGCCGAGCACGATGCCCCGGTCGGGGATGGCGATGGCGGTGGAAACGCTCGCGCCGAACAGGAACACGTCCTCCTCGCGCACATGAGCCGACAGCATGCCGCCGCGCGGCGCCGCCGCCAGCGGCGAGACCCAGGCGGCGCCGTCGTAAAGCGCCAGCCGGTGAGTGTCCGCCACATAGGCCAGCATGCCCGCCGCGCACGGCAGGAAATCCCACGCCCCGCTCTCATAGGCGGCGATCGTGCCCGCCTGCCCGGCGAAGGCGCCCGTCGCGCCTGCCGGCACGAACCAGCGCGCGCCCTCCCCCGGCGCCGCCGGCGGGGCGGTGGCGGTGAGGCTTTCGAGCCGCAGGTGCACCAGCGCGTCGAGCGTGCGCAGCGCCTCGTTATGGGTGACGTGCTTCTGCGACTGCGCGGCCGCGAGATAGGGCAGCGCGAGATTGGCGCTCGTCATGGCGGCCATGGGCAGGTCCTCGGTTGAAGGCGAAGGGAGGTCAGAGGGAGAAGGTGGCGGTGGCCGGCGCGCCGGCGCCGAGCACGGCGGAGAGCTGCGCCACGCGCACGGTGAGCGCCGCCTGCGGCGCGCCGAAATCGGCCAGTTCGGCGGCGGCCGGATAGAGGCAGGACGGCGCGGCCGCCTCCAGCACGCGCACCACGCCGCCGCCGGCGAGGATCTCCACGCGATAGAGCTCGCTCGCCTCGCCAAGCGGCACCTCCACCGGCGCCCAATTGTCGCCGTCGATGCGGGTGCGGCGGACCCAGGCGAAGGTGACGCCCGCCGCCGTGCGCGCGGCGGACAGGTGCACCGGCGCATAGGGCGCGAGCGCGGTGCCGGCGGCGGTGGCGGTGATCTCGCGCACCATGGCGTCGCCCTGGTCGCGGTCGGCGCGGCCGATGCGGTAGAGCACCGTGCGGCCAAGGTCCGACAGCCCTGCCGTGAGCGGGACGAGGGCCGCGTCGAGCAGCACCGCGCGGGTGCCGGACGGCCACGGCACGGCGCCCGCCGCCTCGGTGCCCGCCTGCCCGCGCAGCAGGCCGGAGAGCCGGTAGACGCCGCTCTCCAGCAGCGCCGCCTCGGTGAACTGGAGGATCTCCGGCGCCCGCCCGTCCGCCACCAGGGCGAGGGCATTGGCGCGCTCCAGCACCTCCGCCTCGCTGCGTCCGACCAGCGCCCCGGAGACGAGGCGCACGCGCAGCCGCGTCGAGCGGTCGAAACGCCACAGCGGACCCGGCGCCAGGTCGTCCAGGAGGGTGGCGACGGTGGCCGGCGCGCGCACCGCCGCCACGGCGGAGAAGCTCGCCCCGTCGCTGGAGCGCCACACCGCCAGCGTGCTCGGCCAGGGCGTGGCGCCGGCGGCGAGATACTGGAGGATCGGCGGATCGGTGCCGTCCAGCGCCGGCAGGTCGAGCACCTGCGCGAACGGCGGGCCGAAGGCGGCGGGCAGGGCCACCGCGCCGCGCGTTGCGGTGCCGAGCGGCGCGCGGAACACGGAGGGGTCGATGGAGCGCGCGGTCACCGCGCGGCCCGCGCCGTCGCTGATCTCGGTGATCTCCAGCCGGCGCGTGCGGCCGTCGCAGGTCAGGTCCACCATGTCGCCCGGCTGCAAGGCGAGGCGCGAAAGCGGCAGCGCGAAGCGCGCCTGCTCGCGCCCCGCCCACAGGTCCTGCAACCAGGTATCGGCGGCGCGCACCATCACCGCGTCGGAGGCCATCACCGCCACCTCCGCCCGCGCCACATGCCGGCTCGCGCCGGCGAGGCGGCGGGAGGAGACGGTGCTACGGCGGAAGTCGGCGCCGCCGTCGCCGAAGGTGATCTGCACCTCCAGCGGCAGTTCGCTCTCCTGCGCACGGGTCAGGCTGAGCGGCGCGGCATCCTCCTGCATCAGCAGATCGTCCTCGGTGAGGCTCGCCGCCAGCTCCGCGCCGCGCGGGCGGAACAGCAGGCGCGCGCCCTCCTCCGCCGCGTCGAAGGCGAAGGCGCGGGCCAAGGGCTCGATGGCGGCGCGGGCCGACATGGGCTGGTCCACCACATAGCCGTCCACGACGCCTTCGAGGCGGTCGGTCTCGATGTCGGCGAGGCCGTGGTCGGCGCAGATGGCGGCGACGAGGCCGTCCAGCGGCGCGGTGGCGAGCCGGCCGGTGAGCCAGTGGCCGGTCTCCCAGTTCGCCCCATCCGCCCACACGGCGGTGGCGAGGGGAAAGTGCGGGAAGGGCCGCGCGTCCCAGGTCCACAGATAGATGCCGATGGGGTCCACCATGTAGCCGCCCGCCACGCCCGCCGGCGGGTTGTCGGCCGCCGAGGCGCCGAAGGCCGGATCGAACGCGGCGGTCACCGCCTCCAGCATGCGGCGCTGGGCGAGGTCATCGCGGCTGCGGTTGGAGAAAGGCGGGAAGCCGCCCTCCGAGGACTTCGCATCGGGAAAGGTGCTGGGCCGGTTCGGCCCCTTGTCCACCGCGCCGCAGCCGGTCTCCATCAGCCGGATGGGCTTGGAGCCCGGCACCCAGGCGGTGGGGCTCGCCGCGCGCACGCCGCCGGGGCGCGGAAAATGCCCGAGGCCCCACCACGACCACAGGTCCTTCTGGCGGAACACCCAGGGCTCGCCATAGGCGCCGTCGGTGATCGGCGTGCGCGCCTGCGCGGCGCGGGCGGCCTCGCTGGCATAATACCAGTCGTAATTCTCGCCGCCGCGCAGGTTGCCCTTCAGATAGGCCCGGTCGTAGATGCTCCTCGCCCGCGCCAGATCGAGATGGCCGGCGCCGTCGCGCCAGTCGGCCAGCGGGGCGTAATGGTCGATGCCGACGAAGTCCACGGCGGGCGCGGCCCACAGTTCGTCGAGCGGAAAAGCCACCGTGCCGTCGGCGAACGCCTGCGCGCCATACTCGTCCCAATTGGCGCCGTAGGACACCTTGGTGCCGGCGCCCACCACCGCCTTGGCGTCAGCCGCCAGCGCGGCGAGGCGCGCGGCGGCGGGGAAGCTGCCGCCCGGCCCGCGCACCCGCGTCAGCGCCGCCAGCTCCGAGCCGATGAGCAGCGCCTCGACGCCGCCCACGTCGCGCGCCAGCACCGCATAATGCAGCACCATGCGGCGCAGGCTCCATTCGTCCGGCCCGGCATAGAGGATCATCGTGCCGAAGCGCGTGAAGTCGCCGGCCTGGGCGTGGCCGAACAGCGCGTCCACCTGCGCCTCCGCCTCGGCCGTGCCGTCCGGCGAGCCGGCGACGCCCGGCGCGGGATGGCAGGTGATGCGCCCGCGCCAGGGATAGGCCGCCTGCGTGATGCCGCCGCTCCACGGATCGGGCAGCGTGTTGCCGGCCGGGATGTCCATCATGACGAAGGGGTTCAGCGTCACCTCCAGGCCGCGCGCCTGGAGCGTCTGGATGGCGCCGATGATGCTCTCGTCCGAGGGCGTGCCGCCATAGGCCGCCGAGCCGCCATACCAGGAGACGGTGGCGGCGTCCGCGCGGGTGAGGCTGCCCACCATCCAGGTGGCGCCGCTGGTCTCCTTGTCCGCACGCTCCACCTTGGGCTCGATGCGGCAGGCGCCGGCGCGCAGGTCCGAGCCGAACCAGGTGATGACCAGGGAGACGCGCCGCACCCTCGGGCATTGCGCCTGGAGCTGGTCGAGCGCGGCGGCGAGATCGGTGGGCGCGGTGGCGGCGTGGCGGTTCTCCGGCGCATAGGCGCCGAGCCCGGTCACCCGCTGCACCAGGCGCGGCTCATAGCCGAACTCCGTCGCGCCGGGGATCAGCGTGACCGCGCGCACCTGCTGCTCCAGCTGGCCGACGGCGCGCTCCACCTCCACCGTGATCTGCGGCAGGCGGTTGCCGTAGTTCGCCAGCGGCAGGCGCTCGAACACCACATAGGCGAGGCCGCGATAGGCCGGCGTGTTGCCCGCGCCCTGCTTGGCCTCGATCCACGGATCGGGCGGCTGGTCGCCCCAGCCGTGATAGGTGCGCACGGTGATGCCGGTGAGGTCCAGCGGCTTGCCGTCGGCCCACATGCGGCCGATGCGCGAGACCGGCCCCTCGCACAAGGCGAGGGCGAAACTGGCGTAATAGAGATAGGTGATGGTGGTGGTCTTGGCCGCGCCCTGGCTGGTGCTCTTGCCGCCGCTCTGCGTGGTGGAGACGGAGGCCACCTCCTCCAGCTGCGTCGCCCAGATCACCTGCCCGCCGAGGCGCGCGCGGCCATAGACGCGCGGCACCCCGCCGCCGGCGCTCGACGTCATCACGTCGAGATCGGCGAGGCGCGCGCCGGTGACGGTGGTGCCCGAGCGCGCGCCGCCGATCAGCGTCTGGTCCAGCACCGCGCCGCCGAGCGCGCCGAGCGCGCGGCCGGCGATGGCGCCGATGGGGCCGAACAGCGCGCCGCCGATGACGCCGCCCGCCGCGCCGAGAAGGAGCGTCGCCATGGATGGTTCTCCGATGCTGGAGGGGAATGCGCGATGGGGCGCGCGGCCCCGGTCAGTCCGCGCCGGGGAAGGCGAAGACGAAGGCGAGATGGCGCCGCCACCAGGGCGTCAGGTGGCCCTCGCACACCGCCGCGCCGTCATAGGCGTGGACCATGCGCGCGGGCGTGGCGAGGATGGCGCAGTGCTTGGCCGGCAGGTGGGCGCGGAAGCGGAACAGCAGCACGTCGCCCGGCGCCATGGCCTCCGGCGCGACGGCGACCAGATGGCGCCGCGCGGCGGCCGCCAGCGTCTCCGCCCGCAGCGCCTCGGCCCAGTCCGGCGCATAGGGCGGCAGCGCCTCCGGCTCGGCGCCGTTGAGCGCGCGCCACACCCCGCGCACCAGGCCGAGGCAGTCGGCCCCATGCCCCTTGGCCGAGGCGCGATGATGATAGGGCGTGCCGATCCAGCCGCGCGCCTCGGCGACGATGCGCGCGCGCAGGACGGCGCCGGCGGGCGCGCTCATGCCAGCGTGCCGCCGTCATAGCCGCCCTCGCCGGGCACGGCGATGGCGAGCACGAAGTCGTTGCCCGGCATGTGCGGGCAGCCGCGGAAATTCAGCGCGTTGGCGAAGCGGTCGCGGCAGGTGGCAAAGCGCTTGTCGCAGCCGGCGGTGAGGCCGAACGGATCGCCCGCCGCCACCCCTTCCGGCGGCGCCTGCCAGAGGTCGAGCACCACGCCGCCGGCCTCCGCCGCATGCGCCTTCACCTCGCAGGCGAAGCCCGCCGCCGCCCCGCCCACGAGGGCGAAGCGGCCGCGCGTGAACCAGCCGTCCTGCTGCCACGGCCCGGCGACGCGCAGCCGCCCGCCGGCCTCGCGCGCCAGCACGACGCCATCGGCGCGATAGGTGCCCTGGGCGAGATCGACGCCGCAGCGGGCATCGCCGAGGTCGGCGTCGCACAGCGCGGCGAACACCCGGCCGCGGGTCTGGTTCAGCGCGTCGGCGAGGCCGCGCAGCTCGGCGGTGAAGGCGAGGCCCTGGCGGCGCACCTCGCCCAGCGTGCCCCGGCGCAGCAGCACGGACACGCCGGGGTCGCTCCAGTCGATGAGCAGCAGGTCGACGGTGGCCCCGTCATAGAGGCCGGCTGCGAGGGCGGCCTCGTCCAGCGTATCGGCGCTGAGCGCGCCGGAGACCTCCGCGCCGGTGACGCCGAGGCCCTGGGCGAGCGTGCTCTCGCTGCCGGCGATGCCGCTCGCCGCGCGGAAGGCGAGGCCCTCCACCACGAGGTCGCGGTCATGGTCGGTGAAGCCCTGCACCAGGCCGTCGCGGCGGGTCAGCCGCCAGCCGGTGCAGAGCGTGGTGGCGCCGCGCGCGAGGGCGGCGGTCATGGCATCGGGCAGCGTGCGCATGGCGGCCTCTCAGGGCTGGATCTCGACGATGGGGATGCGCGGGATCTCGCCCGCCGCGAAATGGGAGAGATTGATCTCCAGATAATCGGTGTCGAAGCGCACCGGCACGTCGAACACGAAGCCCGCCGAGACGGTGGCGCCGGCGGCCGGCGCGCGGCCGGCCGCGAAGATCACCGTGCCGGTGGAGAGGTCGCAGGTGAATGCGTCCTCCCCCTGCTCGGCGCCGCCGACGGCGACGCGCACGGTGCCCGGCGCGGGCTTGGCGATGCGCCGCACGTAGGGCGCCACCAGCCCGCCATAGGTCTTGGTCAGGGCGAACATGCGCGTGGCGCCGTCGCCGCTGCCGATGACCTGGTCGTGCGGCGTCACGGGGCTGCCCGGCGGGCTGGATGCGGGGTCCATCGGGTCGCGCCAGCGGAAGCCGTAAAGGCGTCCGCGGCGCTCCTCGAAAAAGGCCAGGACGGCGTGCAGCGCGGCGAGCGATTTCACCCCGTATCCGGCGTCCCACCGGCGGCGCGAATCAGCGCGTCGCGTGTTGCGCTCCTCGCGCCCGGTGGCGGTTGTGACGATCTCCGTCACGCGTTCCGGGCCGCCTGCGGCACCGCGCGCCACGTCGATCGGAAACAAAACCTCATGAAAGGAGGGCATCTTATGTCTAATCCCTTCAATTCTGGCGTTCCGTTAATAAAATCAGTCTTGACATAGTTGAGTGCGACGCTTTGACTTCAGGCCCGTCGTAAAGGATGGAGCCGCGTGATGGCCACGAAGACCCGGAAGACGACCGTCGCCGCCAAGGCGCCGGCTGCGAAAAAGACCGAAGCTGCGCCCCCGGCTGCACCCACGCCGGTCGCCGCGAAAGCCCCTGCCAAGGCGCCCGCCAAAGCGGCTGCGAAGGCACCCGCCAAGGCCGCTGCCAAAGCCCCGGCGAAGGCCCCCGCGAAGGCGGCTGCCAAACCGGCCGCGAAGCCTGCCGTGAAGGCCGCTGCCAAGAGCGCGCCGAAGGCTGCCGCCAAGGCCGCCGCGAAGCCCGCCGAGGCGGCGCCCGCGAAGGCCGCCCCCAAGGCCGCGAAGGCCCCGGCGAAGGCCGCGGCTCCGAAGGCCGCCGCCGCGAAGGCGCCGGCCAAGGCCGCCGCGCCGAAGGCCGCGAAGGCCCCGGCGAAGGCCGCCGCCGCGCCCAAGACCGCCGAGAAGGCCCCGGCCGTGAAGGCCGCGCCGAAGGCCAAGGCGCCCGCCAAGGCGGCTGCCAAGCCCGCCGCGAAGGCGGCTCCCGCGCCCAAGGCCCCGGCCGCGCCCAAGGCCGCCCCGAAGGCCGCCGCCAAGAAGAAGTGACCCCTCCGCGCGCCGCGCTCCCATGGGGCGCGGCGTGCCGGCGGCGGGGCGGCGGAGCCGCCGTCCCTCGCCCCCGCTTCCCGCCCGCCGCCCCTCGTGGGGCGCACGTCATGGGCAGCGCGTCTTGAGGCGCACGTCATGGGGCGCATGTCTTGGGGCGTATGTCTTGGGGCGCATGTCACAGATCGCGCGTCATGGATCGCCGGTCCCGCCGCCCGCCATCGGCCTGCCGCTTGGGCATCTGCCCTGCCGGTGCCTGTCTGACAGCCCCTGGCTGGCCGATCTCTCCCTTGCCGACCACTCCCCTTGCCGACGTCCGCCTCGCCGCGTTCGCCATACCGGCCTGCGCCTGGCGCGTCGGCATGCAGCCTCCGCCCCGTTCCGGGCCGGACCAGCCGCCGGACGGCGTGCGTCTGGTAGGGGAACGATCAATAGGTGCGCGCCCAAGAGGTGCGCACCGCCGCGACGCCTCCCCGCTCTCTCCATGCCGCCCCGCAGTCCCGCAGTCCCGCAGTCCCGCAGTCCCGCAGTCCCGCCTCCGGCGCGTCGCGCGTGATCGCGCCGCGCCGGCCGGGGGGCTTTGCACCGGGCGCCGCCTGCCCTACCCTGCCGTCCTGCGGCCGCCGGACGGCCGCGCGGGAGAAACTGGCATGCCCCGGATGCCCGAACGCCACAGGCACGGCCGCGCCGCCGGCCGCATCGCCTTCATCGCCGCCCTCCTCGCCGCCACGGCGGCGGTGGCGGGAGAGGCGCCCGCGCGCCCAGATGCCGCCTGCGCGGCCATGGGCGCCGGCTTCCGGCGCGTGCCGGGCTCGGACACCTGCGTGCAGATCAGCGGCAGCGCGGACGTGACCGTGGGGCGCGGCGCCGCCGCCAGCAACGCGCCGAACCAGGGCCTGCAGAACACGCCCTCCGCCGGAGCCACCACCGCGACCCCCGACCCCTGGCAGCGCACGCGCTAGGCTGGATCGACAGTCAGACCCGATGCCTCTGTAACAGCGAGTTCTCACCCCCAATCCCGCACGCCGCCCCCCCTTGCGGGGGAGGGTTGGACAGGGGGGTGAAACGCGCGCCGATCACAACCGCTGTGTGATCCGGGGTGCGCCCGCTTAGGTGCCCGTGCGCCGATGCGCAAGACGGCAGGCCGGGGTGAAAGGGGATGGCGTTTCACCCCCCTCCCTGCCCTCCCCCGCAAGGGGGGAGGTGCCCCGACCTGTGCTTGCGCCGGCCCGCCCCGCACGAGCACCCCCTCATAGGTGGGCGGGCACCAGCAAGCGCCTGGCGTCGCCACAGGGTCTCGGCCACAAGAACCTTGAGGCACAAGGGTGTTGGCAACAGGAGTGTTGGTCCCGAGACCCGCGGTCGGATGAATGTCGATCGGCGCCAGAGCCGGCCGGCCCGTGCCCGGCCACGGCGCGCGGAGTGCGCGCCGGCTGTCTTGGCTGCTTCCGTCTGGACTGTCGATCCGCCCCGCCCCGGGCCGGTTCCACGCTGGGGCCGGCGCGAATACTGTCCGGCCGCCCGCCCCTCACAGGCTGCGCTGACCCCGCGCCACAGCGCGGGCGATGAGGCCGGAGAGATAGGCGTCCGAGCGGCGGAAGGCGCCGGGGTCCGGCGTCGCCACGGTGACGTTCACTTGCGTGCGGCCGGCCTCGCCCTGGGTGCGCACGCCGAGCGCGCCGTCGGCGCCGCGGCTGAGCGGCAGGATGGCCTCCGCCCCCGCCTCGCCCATCAGGCCGGTGCCGGAGCTCATGGGGAAATAGGTCGGCGCGGACACGACGCCGCCGTCGGCGAAGGCGCGCACGCCCCCGCCCTGGAGCACGCCGCCATCGGCAAAGGCGGTGCCGAGGATCTGGCTGATGGTGCCGCCGATCCCCTGCTCCAGCGGCTTCAGTGCTGCGTTGAGCGCCAGGTTGGAGAGCCGCTGGCCGAGGCCGGAGATGACGTCGTCGAGGTCGCGGCCCTTCACCGCGACGCCGGTGAAGGCGTCGGTGAGCGCGCTGCCGAACGAGCGCGCCGGCGCCTGCGCGGCGGTCAGCGCCGCCGAGACGCTGGTGCCGAGGGCGCGCGCGGAGGCTTCCGCCTCCGCCACCCCGGCGGTGAAGGCGGAGGTGTCGGCGGTGATCGCCACCGCCACGCTGTCGATGGTGTCCATGGGTCTGCCTCAGCCTCGCGAAGGAGCATCGGGAAAGCGCGCCATCAGCGCGGCGAGCCCGCTGCGGTCGAGCGCCGCGCCGGCGGGCGGCGCGCCGCCGAGCGCCCGCGCGGCGGCGGCCAGTTCGCGCGGCGTCATCGCCCAGAAGGCGCACGGGGACAGCCGCAGGTGGCCGAGGCCGAACCCCATGGCCGCGTCCCAGGGAAAGGGACGCGCCGGGGCCGCGCTCACGGCGCCTGCGGCGGCGGAGGGCGGGCGGGGTCCGCAGCCTCCGGCGCGCCGAAGGTGGCGGCGAGCAGCGCCGAGACGATGCGCGCGAAGCCGGCCGCGCCGCCCTCCGCGCGCAGCCCCGCCACCTCGGCGTCGGAGATCGCCGCGCCCGCGCCGCGCAGGCCGGCGCCGATGACCCGCGCCATGTCTGCGGCGGCGAGCCGGCCGCGCCCGAAGCGCTCGGCCAGCGCCACCAGGTCGTCCACAGCGAAGGCGGCTTCCAGTTCCGCCAGCGCGCCCAGCGTCAGCACGAGGGTGCGGCTCTCGCCGTCGAGCACGGCGCAGATCTCGCCGCGATGCCTGTTGGCCATCTCCGCCCTCCTCACAGCGCGGCGAAGGCGAGGACGCCCGCGCTCTCCAGCGTGAGGTCGAAGGTCACCGCGCCGTCATGCGCGGCGGCCAGCTCCAGCGCCGAGACCTGGAACGGGCCGGAGACGGTGCCGAAATCCGGGATCACCACCTGGCAGTCGCGCAGCTCGCCCTCGAAGAAGGCGGTGCGCACCAGCGCGTCGGAGGCGGCGTCCTTGAACACGCCGGAGCCGGAGATGCTGGCGCGCTTCACCCCCGCCCCGGCCAGCAGCTCGCGCCAGCGGCCGGCGCTCTCCGCATGGGTCACGTCCACGGTCTGGGCGTTGAAGGCGAGCGTGCGCGAGCGCAGGCCCGCGACCGTCACGTAGGTCGCCCCGTCATACATCTTCAGCAGCAGGTCCTTGCCCTTCTGCGCGGCCATCGCATCCTCCTTGCGGGTCGAGAGATCAGAGCGGCTCGGTGAGCGCGCGGAAGCGCACCAGGCCGTGGAAGGTCCGCCCGTCGCCGTCGCGGCGCACCTCGGCGGTGGTGGCGCGCAGCAGCGCCAGCGCGTGGCCGGGCAGCGCCAGCGGCGCCTCGTGCAGCGCCTCCTGCACGGCGGCGGCGAGCGCCATCGCCTCGGCCCGCCCGCCCGCGCGGGAGAAGACGTGCAGCGTGAGCGCCTGATCGCTGCCGCCCTCGGTGGCGGTGGACCAGTCGGACACCACCGCCTCGCCCAGCGTCACGAAGGGAAAGGCCGCGTCCTTGGGCGGCACGTCATGGATGCGCCCGGCGAGCAGCGCGTCGAGCGGCCCGTCGGCGGCGAGGCGGGCCTGGATGGCACCGCGCAGGGCGCGGGCGGCGGAGAGCGGCGCGCTCATGCCCCGCCTCCCCGCCGGACGGCGGCGACGGCGGCCAGCGCCGGCGCCAGCCACGGGTCGGCGGGCGTGGCGAGGCCGCCGGTCTCGCGCGCCACAGCGGCGGGATCCGCGCTGCCCACGGTGCGGCGGCCGGGCGCGGCCTCCACCTGCGGCGGGGCGCCGAGGCGGGCGGCGGCGGCACCGGCGAGGGCGGCGGCGGCCGCGTCGAGCGCGGCCTCCACGCGATCCTGCGACAGGCGGGCCTGAAGCCGCGCGGCGAGCCCGTCGAGCCCGGACAGGCGGGCGGTGGCGATCAGCGCGGGCGTGGTTGTGGTGGCGGTCACGGCTGTTCCTCCCGGCAATGGACGCGTGTGAAGCGGCCCCGCCCGTCGGGGTCGGAGGTGGCCTCCACCGCGAGGCGGCGGGCGCCGAGGCGCAGCAGGTCGCCGGCGGCGATGCTGTTGGGCGCGCGCACCGTCACCCGCACGGTGGCGAGGCCGAAGCGGCGTTCCTCGGCGAAGGCGCCGGCCGCGCTCTCCTCCACCGCCGCCCACAGGCGATCCACGGTGACGAAGCTGACGGTGACGCCGCCGATGCCGTCCGGCGTCTCCACCGGCGCCTGATGGTCGATGCGGTGGCGCAGCGCGCCGATGCCGCTCACAGCCGCACCATCCGGTAGGGCGCCAGCAGCGTCGTGACGGTGGCCGGCAGGCGCATGGTATCGCCCGGCGCGTCGCGATGCTCGTGGAAGTGGGCCAGCACCAGCCGCACCGCCTGGACGAGATCCTCCGGCACGTCGGCGGCGGCGGGGCCGTAGCCGGCCAGGATGTCGATCTCGATGCCGCCCGGCGCTGGCCCGGGCGCGGGCACCCGGGCGAGGTTCACATGCACCAGCGCCGGGGCACGCCCGGCGGCGAGGCTCAGCGCGCCGTCCACAACCTCCAGCACGGTCCCGCCGGCGCCGCGCACCCGCGCGGCGGAAATGGCCGCCACCGGCGCCACCGGCAGCGGGAAAACGCCGCTGGGCGGCCAGACGTCGCGCACCACGCGCCAGCTCTGGTGGATGAGCGCGCGGCCGGTGGCCGCCTCCACCATGCGCCGGGCGGCGGCGACCAGCGCCGCCACCAGAGCGTCGGCATCGTCCGCGTCGAGGCGCAGATAGGCCTTGGCCTCGGCGAGCGTCAGCGGCTCGGCGGCGGGGCCGGCGATACGTTGGGACATGGCGTGCTCCATGGCGGGCGGCGGGGAAAAAGGTCGCGGGCGGACGGGAACACGCGGCGCGGGGCCGCTTGCCGGTGCGGCAGCGGGTTGACCCGGCGCGGCCCGGCGGGCCACAAATGCCTGCGCTCGAAGTGAGGGGTCCGTTTGCCTGGTGTTTCGTTGATCGGTCGCGGCGCCATCTGCGCCGTGCTTCTGGGGGCGGGAGCGCTTCTGCTCCAGGCGCCGCCGGCTCAGGCCATCGTCTCCGGGCGCTCCGGCGGCGGCGTGGCCGGGCCGCATACGGTGATGATCGTCTCGACGCGGGGCGCCTCGTGCTCGGGCACGGCGATCGCGCCCGACCTCGTGCTGACCGCCGCCCATTGCGTGGCGCCGCCGGGCAATTACGCCGTGGCCCTGGTGGGGGCGGCGACGCCGCGCCTCATCCCGGCGCTGCGCATCTCAGTGCACCCGCGCTTCGATCCCGACCAGTATCGCAACCGCCACCCGACGCCGGACCTGGCATTGGTGAAGCTGGCCGAGGCGCTGCCGTCGAGCATCCGGCCGGCGCCGCTCTCCGACGACGCCAACCTGCCGGCGCGGGGCACCGAATTCCTGGTCGCCGGCTTCGGCATGTCGTCGGACGGGGCGGACGCCACCGCCGGCACGCTGCGCTGCGTCTCGCTGCCGAGCGTGGGCACCACGGGCGGCATCATGGCGCGGCTGTCGCCGACCCTCGGCCTTGCCGGCGCCTGCACCGGCGACAGCGGCGGCCCGGCCTTCCTCGGCAACACGCTGGCCGGCGTGATCGGCTGGGCCACCGGCCCCGGCGGCGCGCGCGGCTGCGGCGGCGTCACCGGCATTACCTTGGTGGGCCTCCACCGCGACTGGATCGACGCCACCGCCGGCAAGCTCGGCAGCCCGCTGAAGGAGTGAGGCGAGCAAAGCCCTCTCCCGCGTGCGGGAGAGGGAGCGTGGTGCCCCCGGTAGGGCGGCCCTTCTTCAGCTCGCCGCGAACTTCAGCAGCTTGATGGCGTCGAAGTCCTGGATGCCGCCGCCCACCCTTTTGGTGGTGTAGAACAGCACGTAGGGCTTGGCGGAATAGGGATCGCGCAGCACCCGCACCCCGGCCCGGTCCACCACCAGATAGCCGCGGCGGAAATCGCCGAAGGCGATGGGGAAGGCGCCGTCCGCCACGTCGGGCATGGCCTCGGCCTCCTGCACCGGAAAGCCCAGCAGGCTGGCCGGCTGCCCGGCCACCGCCGGCGGCGCCCAGAGATAGGCGCCGGAGGCATCCTTCAATTTGCGCACCGCCGCCTGGGTGCGGCGGTTCATCACGAAGCCGGCGTTCTGCCGGTAGCCGCCCTTCAGCGCGTAGACCAGATCCAGCAGTACGTCGGAGGCATTGGCGGCGGGAAAGGCCCCGGCCGCGCCGGTGGCGACATAGCCGGTCTTGCCCCAGCTCCAGGCGCTCTCCGCCGCCTTGGGATAGCTCAGGAAGCCGGTGGGCTTGGCGATGCCGTCGCCGCTGACGAAGGCGGTGCCCTCCTGCTCGGCGAAGGCGCTGTCCACTTCGCCGGCGATCCACTCCTCGATGTTCACCTGCCCGTCGTCCAGCAGCGCCTGGGTGGCGGCGGGCATGGCATAGAGCTCCATGGCCGGGAACGACAGCTCGGCCAGCACCGGGCTGTCGGTCTGCGGCCGCGCGGCGGTCTCCGCCGCCCAGCCCACCGCCGGGCCGGAGGTCATGAACGGCTTGCGATAGGTGCCGGCGCCGATGGTGCGCACCGTGGCCAGCGCCCGGATCGGCGACAGCGCGAGGAGGCGCCGGCCGATCTCCTGCTCGGTCTCATAGGGCACCAGATAGCCGCCGTCGGCGCCGGAGCCGGCGGACAGCGCCTTCGCCTCCAGCGCCTTCAGCCCGTCCGCCTCGCCATGGCGCGCATAGCTGAGGAAGGCCGCGCCATGTTCGCGGGCGCCGGCGCCCGGCAGGGGTCCGCCGCCCAGCGGCGGGCGCAGGGTCTTGGTCTCCACCCGGTCCATGCGGCCGGACATGGCCTCCATGGCCGCGTCGATGCGGGCGAGGCGATCGGTGGAGACCGGGTCGGCGGCACCGCGCCGCTCCAGGTCCGCGAGGCGGATCTCGTTGGCCTCCTTGTAGGTCTCGAACGTATGCATCAGCGTGTCGAGGGCCGAGCGGCTCTCGGGCACGGCCACCTTGGTTTCGGGCGCGGACAGAGACGAGGTCATGGCTGTTCCTGGGCTGGAGAAAGGGGAGGTTCAGACGAGGGCGAGGTGCGGCCGCAGCCGCGCCGCGGCGCGGGTGACGGCGGCGGCCGCCTGCCGGGTGGTGAGCGGCGCGGGCGGCGGCGCCGCTGGCAGCGCGAGGGCGTCCGGGCGGCGGATGCGCGCGCCGGGCTGCATGGGGAAGGTGACGATGGACACCTCCCACAGGTCGATGCGGGTGATGCGGCGGACGCGGGTGCGCGGATCGGTGCGCGCCTCCACCGCCTTGAAGCCGATGGACAGGCCATCGAGCGCGCCGGCGGCGATGAGCGCCGCCGCCTCCCGCGCCCGCGCCACGTCGAGCGTGAGCCGGCCTTCCACCTTGAGGCCGAGGGCATCCTCGGCGAGGCGCGCCCACACGCCGATGGGCTCGGCCGGATCGTGCTGGTAGAGCAGCCGGACGCCGGCCGCGCCGCGCCGGGCCAGCGTGTCGGCGAAGGCGCCGGGGGCGATGGCGTCGCGGCCCAGGTCCACCTGGTCGAACAGGCAGGCATAGCCCTCGAAGGCGGCCATGGGCACCGCCTGCGGCGGCGGCAGGGACAGCGCCGCCATCACGGCGCCTTCCCGCCGGCGCGGGGCTTGCGGCGCTTGGCCTTCTCCAGGCGCTCCAGCGTGGCGACGAAATCGCGGAACACGCCGCCGGAGGGCGGCGCGGGCTGGCGCGCGGGACCGGGCGTCAGCGCCCGGATGCGCGGCGCCGGCGCCTTGACGAGAAAGGGGGCTCGCATGGCTGGGACGTCTCCTGGTGGGGAATGGATGCGGCGGGGGTGGCGCGTGCGTGCCCGCGCTGCGCGCGGCCCTTCCTGCGGAGGAGGACGGCACGGGCACATCCGCGCTGCGCGCGGCCCCCACCCCGGCCCTCCCCCGCAAGCGGGAGAGGGAGCGGCGGCGCGCCGGCGGGAGGCGGTTCGCCTCATGCCCGCCAGCGGCACCCGCAACGCCCACCCCCGCGCGCCATACCCCCTCCCCCCTTGCGGGGGAGGGTTGGGGAGGGGGGTGAAACCGCTAGGGAAGAACGCGCCGCTGGCGAAGACGAACACGCGAGCGCCGGCAAAGAGCCGCGCCGGACTGCCCGCATCGGGCACGAACGGAGAGCGCGTCACCCCCCTCCCTGCCCTCCCCCGCAAGGGGGGAGGTGCCCCCGCTTGTTCTGAGCGGGAGCACAGGCGGACGGAGACGCTGTCCGACAGCCCGAGCCCGCGTGCCGAAAAGGCCCTCTGCCGCGCGGGAAGGGGAGCCGGAACTGAGCCCGCGCGCCGGAAAAGCCCTCTCCCGCTTGCGGGGGAGGGTTGGGTGGGGGCCGCCGCAGGCGGAATGACCTTCTGCTCAAGATAACGGCGCCGCCCGCGCGCCCGCTCACTCCTCGCCGTGGCGAGCGTTGAAGCGGGCCAGCTCGCGCACGAAATCGTCCATGCGCTGGTGCGCGCGGGTGAGCGCGCCCACCGCCGCCAGCGCCACGCCGGAGGCGCTCACCGCCCAGGCCACCAGGGCCAGATGGGCGAGGTCGCCGCGCTCGGCGAAGACGCGGATCACGCTGTCCATGCGGCGCCCTCCCCGGGCTAGATCGAACAATGGGTCGGCCGGTCGGCCGGTCAGGAGCCGGCGGGGCCGTAGCCCACCGCCGCGCGCTTCTCCGCGTCGGAAAGGAAGCCGGCGGCGCCGATGCGGCTCCACAGTTCGGTGCGCTCGGCGGCGAGCGCCTCCACCTGGTCGAGGTCCGGCACCAAGGCGAGGCCGCCGCCATAGGCCGGCGCCAGCCAGGCGCTGAGCGCCGCCGCCACGCGCTTGACCAGGGGCAGCACGCTCTGGCGCCACAGCACCCGGTTGGCCTCGGCATAATTGGCATAGGTGTTGTCGCCGGGGATGCCCAGCAGCATGGGCGGCACGCCCAGCGCCAAAGCGATCTCCCGCGCCGCGCCGTCGCGCGCCGCCTCGAAATCCATGTCCTTGGGGCTGAGGCCGAGCGGCTTCCAGTCGAGCCCGCCCTCCAGCAGCATGGGCCGCCCGGCGTTGGCCGCGCCCTGGAAGCTCGCCTCCAGCTCGCCCTTCAGCCGCTCGAACTGGTCCTCCGAGAGGCTGCCGGTGCCGCCGTAGATCAGCGCGCCGGAGGGCCGCGCCGCATTGTCCAGCAGCGCCTTGTTCCAGGCCCCCGCCGCATTGTGCAGGTCGAGCGCCTGGGCGGCGGCCTCCAGCGGGGCGAAGCCGTAGAGGTCATCCAGCGGGTTGAACAAGGCGAGGTGCAGGATGGGCGGCACTTCGGCGCCGGGCAGCAGGCTGTCCTGTGGGATGCGCAGGGTGCGCCCGTCCAGCGTATAGTCGAACGCCTCCGGCCAGCCGCTCGGGCCGGGCACCACGCGCATGCGGTCCGGCCGCAAGGCGTGCAGCTCGCGCACCGCGCCGCCCGCCGCCACCGCCTCCACATAGGCGTTGCCGGCCACCAGCAGGTGGCCGTAGACCGCCTCCAGCAAGTCCGCCCCCACCGCGCGCGGATTGGGCCGGGCCAGGAGGTCCAGCAGCGGGTGGGCGTCGATCTCGCGCGGGCCGTCCATCAGGAGCAGCGGCACGCTGGCGGCGGCTTCCGCGATCAGCCGCACCGCGCGATAGGCCACCGCGTTGCGGGCGAAGCCCTCGCGGGCGAGGCCGGCATAATCGCGCGGCGTCCAGCGCGCCCGCCCGGTGGTGAGCAGCGCGACCAGCGCCGCCGTGCGGCTCGCCTTGGCCTCGGCGGGCCGGGGGCGCAAAGCGTTGAGGACGGATGCGAGCATGGACGGCTCCGATCGGCGGCTGGGACGGGGATGGGGTGGGAGCGGCGGCGGGGACGATGGCGGGCGTCCACCCTGCGCTTGCGCTCATTGATCTTTTATTCAACATGCGGGCAGGCGTCGGGCCGCGCCTCCCGCGCGGGCGGCGGAGGGAGCGTGTGGGTCGTCGGCGCCAAGCGACGACGTGGGAGGCCGCCGGCCGAGGACGCGGGCCTGCCCCGCCGGACGGCATAGCCCTTTCCGGCCGGCGCGTGCGGCGCAGCACGGTGCCTTCGCACCCGCACAGCGACCCCGTTGACGCCCCAACCTCTCATCTCTAGTCCTATAGATGACCAATCAACTGGCGAATGCCTGATGACCGCTGACGACCAGCTCGACGCGCTGCTGCCCGACACCGGGGACGCCCGCCTGCCGCTCTACCAGCGGCTGCGCGACGCCATGATCGGCCGCATCGTCGCCGGCGACTGGGCGCCGGGCACGGCGATCCCCGCCGAGGCTGAGATCGCCCGCGCCAACGGCGTCGCGGTGGGCACCGTGCGCAAGGCGCTCGACACGCTGGTCGCCGAGGGCGTGCTGGACAAGGTGCAGGGGCGCGGCACCTTCGTGCGCCGCCCCTCGCTGGACCGCTCGCTGTTCCGCTTCTTCCGCGCCGAGGACGCCAGCGGCGCGCGCACCCTGCCGGAGGGCCGGATCCTCGCCCGCAAGGTGGCGCCCTGCCCCGCCGAACCCGCCGCCGCGCTGGGCCTTGCCCCGCGCACGCCGGCGCTGCGCATCGACCGCCTGCGCCTCATCGACGGCACGCCGGTGTTCGCCGAGGAAATCTGGCTGCCGCGCGAACGCTTCGCGCCGCTGGAGGAGCTCGCGCTCACCGGCTTCGGCGACCTGCTCTATCCGCTCTACGAACGCCTGTGCGGCGAGGTGGTGGCGCTCGCCGACGAGACCCTCACCGTCGATCTAGCCACCGCCGCCGATGCGCGCCTGCTCGATATCGCCAAGGGCGCGCCGGTGGTGGTGGTGGACCGCATCGCCCGCGGCTTCGACCGCCACGCCATCGAATGGCGCCGCTCGCGCGGGCCGGCGGACCGCTTCCGCTACCGCATCGAAATCCGCTGAGCGGCATCGCCGCACCTTATCCGCCGCATCTCAACCCATATCGCCGCAAGCGGCCGCAAGAGCCGCGCGACGCCGGGAGGACACGCCATGTTCAGTTGGTTCCGGGACATCACCCCGCCCGAGCGCAAGACGTTCTGGGCCTGCTTCGGCGGCTGGGCGCTCGACGCGCTCGACGTGCAATTGTTCTCGCTGGTCATCCCCACCCTGCTCGGCCTCTGGCACATCAGCAAGGCGGATGCCGGCCTCATCACCTCCACCACGCTCATCGCCTCGGCGGTGGGCGGCTGGGTGGGCGGGGCGATCTCCGACCGCATCGGCCGGGTGCGCGCCCTGCAACTGATGATCCTGTGGTTCGCCCTCGCCACCTTCCTCTCCGCCTTCGCCCAGGACTATTCCCAGCTCCTGGTGCTCAAAGCCTTGCAGGGGCTCGGCTTCGGCGGCGAATGGGCGGCCGGCGTGGCGCTGATGAGCGAGGCCATCCGCCCCGCCCACCGCGGCAAGGCGCTCGGCACGGTGCAGAGCGCCTGGGCGGTCGGCTGGGGCGCCGCCGTGCTCATGCAGACCGCGATCTATTCCTTCGTGCCGCCGGAGATCGCCTGGCGCGTGCTGTTCGGCATCGGCCTGCTGCCGGCGCTGCTGGTCATCTTCGTGCGCCGCCACGTGCCCGAGCCCGAGGCCTCCCCGGCCCGTGCCCCGCGCGCCGCCGGCCAGAGCCGCACGCCGCTGCTCGGCATCTTCTCGCCCGACGTGCTGCGGGTGACGCTGGTCGGCCTGCTGCTCGGCACCGGCGCGCACGGCGGCTATTATGCCGTCACCAGCTGGCTGCCCACCTATCTGAAGACCGAGCGCCACCTCTCCACGCTGGGCACCGGCGGCTATCTGGCGGTGATCATCATCGCCTTCTTCTGCGGCTGCATCGCCGCCGCGCACCTGCTCGACCGCATCGGCCGGCGGCGCACGGTGGGGCTGTTCGCGGTGTCCTGCGTCATCGTCGTGCTGGCCTATGTGTTCCTGCCGTTCGGCGACACCGCCATGCTGCTGCTCGGCTTTCCGCTGGGCTTCTGCTCGGCCGGCATCCCGGCCAGCATGGGCGCGCTGTTCTCCGAACTCTATCCCGGCGGCATTCGCGGCACCGGGGTGGGCTTCTGCTACAATGCCGGGCGCATCGTCTCGGCGATCTTCCCCTTCCTGGTGGGCCATATGAGCGAAACCATCCCGCTGGGCGCCGCCATCGGCATCGACGCCGCAGTGGCCTACGGCCTCGTGGTGGTGGCGGTCCTCCTGCTGCCCGAAACCAAGGCGGTGCGGCTCGATGCGGCGCCGGCCGCCGCGCCCTCCACCATGCCCGGCCTTGCCGCGCGCGCCGGCGAATGACGCCGCAACCGGGACGGAAACGGCACGGATGAGCGACGACATGCACTGCGGCGGGCGCGCGGGCGCCCCCCGCCCGCCGGCGCGGGCCACCGGCGGTCCCGCCGCCTCCGGCCCCATCACCGGGTGCCGCGCCATCGACAGCCACGCCCACGTGTTCCGCCGCGGCCTGCCGCCGAGCCCGGATGCCCGCTACGTGCCGGCCTATGACGCCGTGCCCGAGGCCCATGCCGCCATGCTGGCGGCGCACGGGCTCTGCGGCGGCGTGCTGGTGCAGCCGAGTTTCCTCGGCACCGACAACAGCTATCTCCTCGCCGCCCTCGCCGCCGACCGGCCGCTCCGGCGCGGCATCGCCGTGGTGCCGCCCGACTGCCCGCAGGACGAGATGCGCGCGCTGGCCGCCCAGGGCATCGCCGGCCTGCGGCTCAACCTCGTCGGCCGGCCCGACCCGGACCTCGCGGCGCCCGGCTGGCGCGACTTCCTCGCCCGTGCCGCGCGCTGCGGCTTCCAGGTCGAGGTGCAGGCGCCGGCGGCGCGGCTGCCGCGCCTGCTCGCCGGGCTGCTGGCCAGCGACGTGCCCGCCGTGGTGGTCGATCATTTCGGCCTGCCGACGCGCGATCTCGGCGCCGCCGATCCGGGCTTCCAGGGCCTCATGGACCTGGCGGCGCACGAGCCGCGCCTGTTCCTGAAGCTGTCCGCGCCCTACCGCCTGGACGGCGGCGACCCGCTGCCCCTGGCCCAGGCCGCGCGCGCCGCCTTCGGCGCCGGGCGGCTGATGTTCGGCACGGACTGGCCGCATACCCAGCACGAGGCCGGGGCCGACACCGCCGACCTGCTGGCGCTGCTGGCGCGGGTGTTTCCGGCGGCGGAGCTGCGGCAGGTGCTGCTGGACACCCCCGCGCGCCTGTTCGGCTTCACCCTGCCGCAGATGGCCGAGCCGGCCTGACGGCGCGATCCCGCGCCGTCGGCGCGCGCTAGAACCGCCGCACGCGCGGCACCGGGGCCTTCGGGCCCAGCGCCAGATGGGTGATGGCCCATACCAGAGCGTCGAGCCGGTCCGGCGAGCGGCCGGAGGAGAGGCCGTCCGGGCCGAAGTCGCACATCTCGTCCTCCAGCGCGGCGAAGGCGCCGGCATGGCGCACGCGGCCCTGCTCGTAGAGCGCGGCCACCGGCTCGGCGCGCAGGTATTTGCCGCGCGTCGCCCGCACGCTGACCACCGGCACGCCGGCATCCACCTCGGCCAGCACGGCGCGCACCATCTCCCCGCCCTGGTTCACCTCCGCCACCACCGCGTCGGCCTCGCGGGCGCGGTAGAGGGCGATGGCGCGCGCCGCCCATTGGGCCGGGCGCAGGCCGGCGGCGCTGTCGTCGGCCAGCACGTGCAGCGCGCCGGCGGGGTCGATACCGGCGGCGACGATGCCGCAGGCATCCGCCCCGGCGCGGGAGGAGGCGGGCGGGTCCACCGCCACCACCACGCGGGCGAGCGGCGGCGCCTCGGCCTCGCGCGCCGCTTCCAGCGCGGCGCGGGACCACAAAGCGTCGGGGCGGTCGTCGATGATCTCGCCGTCCAGCTCCTGCCGGCCGAGCCGGGTGCCGCCATAGCGGCCGAGCACGGTGTCCAGGAAAGCGGGGGCGAGGTGGAAGGCGTTCTGCGCCGTGCGCGCGCGGCTGACCGCCGTGGCGGGGTCGGCCAGCAGGCGGCGCAGCAGCGCGCTGGGACGCGGCGTCGTCGTCACCATCTGGCGCGGCCGCGCGCCGAGGCGCAGGCCGAATTGCAGCATGTCGAACGTGGCCTCGCCCCGGCGCCACTTGGCCAGCTCGTCGAGCCAGGCGGCCTCGAACTGCGGGCCGCGCAGGCTCTCGGGGTCCTCGGCCGAGAAGCCCTGCGCCACCGCGCCATTGGGCCAGACCAGGCGGCGCCGGGTCGGCTCGAAGGTGGGGCGCTCAGAGGCGGGGTGGATGGCGAGCAGGCCGGAGACGCCCTCCACCATCACCTCGCGCACGTCGCTCATGGTCTCGGCGACGAGCGCGATGCGGCCCACCGGCCGGTCGGCGAAAGGCGGGCGCCCCAGCGCCAGCCCGCGCACCCATTCCGCCCCCGCCCGCGTCTTGCCCGCCCCGCGCCCGCCCAGCACCAGCCAGGTGGTCCAGGGCCGGCCGTCGGCGGCGGCGGCGGGCGGCAATTGGTCGGGCCGCGCCCATAGCTCCCAGTCGCTGAGCAGATGCTCGGCGGTGCCCTCGTCGATGGCGGCGAGGAAGGCCTTGGCCTTGCGCGGATCGCCCATCAGGGCGGCGAGCGCGGCGCGGATCTCCGCCGCCACGGGGGCCGCAGCGGCGGCGGCACGGCCTCTCGGCTGTCGCATGGGCGCTCCTGCGGTGGAGGGGGCGGGAACGAAGCCGGCACGCCCACGGCGCGCCGATTCGGACGGGGTTTGATCGCGGGTTGTTCCTAGGGGATGGGACATGTGTGCCGGTTCGGGACAGGCGGGCGGCACGGCCGCCGCGCTGCCGCGCGGCCCCCACCCCGGCCCTCCCCGCAAGCGGGAGAGGGAGCGGCCGGGCGCGGGCGAAATCCGATCGCCATCCCCGGCGGCGGGGCGCCGCGTCTCAGCCCGGCGCGGGTGGTTCCGCCGGCGCCGGGCCCTCGGCCGCGCCCTCGCCCCGCTCCGCCTTGACCCCGGCCCGCAGGCGCTCCAGGCGGCGGGCGAGCTCGGCGCGGAAGGCGGACGGGTCGCGGGCGACGGCGGCCTTGCCGTCGGCGCGCTCGCGGCGGGCGGCGGCGTCGAGCGCGGAGAGGTCGCGCATCACCCGGGCGAGCACCGCCAGGGCGCGGGCGTCGCGCTCGCTGTCGCGCGGCGGCGGGGCGTCCGCGTCCGCGCGCCCCTCGCCGCGCGCGGCGTCGAGGCGGGCCTCGATCTCGGCGATCTGGCCCTCGGCCGCCTTCCACAGGCGGCCCATGAGGCGGCGGCGCGCCACCGCGCCCGGCGGGCGGGCGAGGTCGGCGCGGCGGCGGCGGGTGGTGGGCTCGGGGGCGAGGCGGCCGGGCCGCTTCGGCGCGCCGGCCTCGCGGTCCAGCCAATAATAGATCTGGCGGGTCGACAGGCCGGTCTCGGCCGAGATCGCCTTGACGGGGACGCCCTGCGCATAGAGCGCGCGGGCACGGGCCGCCGTCTCCGGCGACGTGCGCTCGATCATGGGTGCGATCCGCTGTGCGAGGGAAGGACGCGCCGGAGCCCGCGCCCGCCCCGCCGAGGCGGGGCCGCGCGGACAGCAAAAAGGCGCCGCGAGCGGCGCCTCAGCTACAATTCCGGAGCATGGGGAAATCATGCCCGTGCAGCGTCACGCTGTCAAGGCATATTTTCCTAGGATCGTATCCCCAGATCACGCCTTCTGCGGCGCATGGGACTGCCGGCGGGCCGCCAGCAGGGCATCGAGCCGGGCGCGGGCGCGCAGATGGGAGATGGCGGTCACGTTCTCCGCCTGCACGCAGCCGCGCCGAAGCTGATAGGCCGTGTTCCAGTGACAGCCGCACTTCATGCAGTAGGCGGTGCGATCATCGAAGTGATGATCCGCCTCCATCATGATCTTGCTGGCCTGCATGAAGGTCGCCATGTCCGCCGTTCTCCCCGCGCATCAGGCGGTTTCTATGTTCTTGTCCTAGAGCAACAGGATTGCGCGTGGCTGACAACTTGGAAAAACTCCAGACTGGGATGATAAGTCGACCAAAGCAATCGCCCCCTTGCGCCCGCTCCCGATGCCGTGGCATTAAATGATACATTATATCATTTATGGAAGCGCGCCATGCCCGTCACCCGCAACCACCCGCCCCAGAACCGCCTGCCCGACAGCCGCCTGCCCGTCACCGTCCTCTCCGGCTTCCTGGGCGCGGGCAAGACCACCCTGCTCAACCACGTGCTGGCCAATCGCGAGGGCCGCCGGGTGGCGGTCATCGTCAACGACATGTCGGAGGTGAATATCGACGCGGAACTGGTGCGCGCCGGCGGCGGCGATCTCTCGCGCACCCAGGAGACGCTGGTGGAGATGACCAACGGCTGCATCTGCTGCACCCTGCGCGACGACCTGCTGTCCGAGGTCAAGCGCCTCGCCGCCGAGGGGCGGTTCGATGCCCTGGTCATCGAGAGCACCGGCATCGCCGAGCCGCTTCCCGTCGCCGCCACCTTCGAGTTCCGCGACGAGGAGGGCTTCTCGCTGTCCGACATCGCCCGGCTGGACAGCATGGTGACGGTGGTGGATGCCGCCAACCTCCTGAAGGACTACGCCTCCACCGATTTCCTGCGCGACCGGGGCGAGAGCCTGGGCGAGGAAGACCAGCGCACCATTGTCGATCTGATGGTGGACCAGATTGAATTCGCCGACGCCATCGTGCTGAACAAGGTCTCCACCACCGATCCGGAAAAGCTCAGGCTCGCCCGCGCGGTCATCAGGGGCCTGAACCCCGACGCCAGGCTCATCGAAGCGGACTTCGGCCGGGTGCCGCTCGGCGAGATGCTGGGCACACACCGCTTCGATTTCGAGGCCGCCCACGCCCATCCGCTCTGGTTCAAGGAGCTGAACGGCTTCGCCGACCATGTGCCGGAGACCGAGGAATACGGCGTGACCAGCTTCGTCTACCGCGCCCGGCGGCCGTTCCATCCGCAGAAATTCTCCGCCTTCCTGCGCCGCACCTGGCCGGGGCTGATCCGCGCCAAGGGCCTGTTCTGGCTGGCCACCCGCGATGCCCATGTGGGCGAGATGAGCCTTGCCGGCGCGCTCTGCCGCACCGAGGCGCTGGGCTATTGGTGGGCGGCGGTGCCCCAGGCGCGCTGGCCGCAGGACGCCGAATGGCGCCTGGAGCTCAAGCGCCACTGGACCGCCTTCTATGGCGACCGGCGGCAGGAACTGGTGTTCATCGGCATGCGGCAAGGTGGAAGCGGTCTGGACGAGGCCGCCATCCGCGCGGCGCTGGACGACTGCCTGACCGGCCCCACCGACCCGGCGGCGCTGGACTTCGCCACCCTCGCCCACCTGCCGGACCCGTTCCCGGCCTGGGGCCGTCCGGGAGAGAGCGCCTGACGGCGGGTCTCCCCGTGCGGCGGGCCGGTCAGAAGCGCACCGAGAGCGTCCCCTTCAGCGCATTGTCCTGCGTGTTCGAGGCGATCTGGCCCAGGTAGGACACACCAAAACGGAACCGTTCGCCGGCCACCGCGTCGAGGCCGACGCCCACCAGCAGGCTGTCGGCGGCGATCGGCGCGCCGGCGACGGCGAACGGCAGGCTGCCGGCGGCGAATTGCGCCGAGACCACCGGCAGGCCGGAGCCGAACCCGTGCTGCCAGCCGGCGAGCCCGTGCAGGTCCAGCGTCGCGCCGCCGGGGCCGGTGGGCAGCAGGGTCGCTGCGCGCAGGCCGAGCTGCGTGGCGGTGGAATCCAGCGCGCCCGAGGCGATCGACAGCGCGGCCGCGCCGCCCGTCTCGGTCACCGCATCGGTGGAGACGCGGGTGTAGGACAGGCCGGCGAACGGCTCCAGCCGCGCGGCGCCCACGGGCGTGACGCCGAGGTCGAGGCCGTAGCCCAGCTCGGCGAAGGCCTGGGCGGTGGCGGCGGCATAGCCGGAGGACAGGGCCTCGGCGAAGCCGCTGAACGCGACCGTCCGGGCCATCGCCAGATCGTGCCAGCCATAGGCCGCGCCCAGGCGCAGCATCAGGCTGCCCGGCCCCGGCGCGGCCAGCCGCCCGCCCAGGTAGAGCGCGAGGTCGTAATTGTCGCTGGTGCCGCTGGAGGCCCGCGCGCCGGTGTCGAACCGGCTCTGGCTGAAGCCGCCGGCGAGGCCCGCCCGCCAGTCGTTGGAGAGCGGGGCGTCGAGGCCGATGAGGAAGCCGCCGATGGAGCGGCTGTCGCCGGCGGCATTGCCGTTGGCCGTCGCCTGCCCCCAGCCGCCATAGGCTTCGGCCCACAGCGTGAGCGGCAGGCCGGGCACTAGCGTCACGGCCTGGGCGGCATCGACGCCGTTGGCGCCCGGCGCGTCGAAGGCCTGCCGCAGCCGCCCCAGCACGCCGTCGCGCACATAGAAAGCCTGGTCCAGGAGGATGCTCTGGACGCTGGCATAGGCCTCGCCGGACAGCAGGTCATAGGCGGCGGCCGCGGCGGCGGCGTTGAGGCCGAGCAGCGCGTCGAACACGGCGGACTGCGCCGGGAGGCTGTCGAGGCCGCCGCCCGTCGCCCGCTCGTTGGCGGTCGCGCCCGCCGCCGCGAAGGGCACCGCGCTGCGCACCATGTTGAGCGTCAGCCCGCTGCCGGTCGCCGTCGTGGTGGCCGCGAGGAAGGGATAGAGGGCGGACAGCGTGCCGAAGGCCGGGGCCGAGACACGGAAGGTGCCGCTGACCCCGCCGCCGGCCGACAGGATCTGGTAGGCGCCGAGGTGCGGCTCGTAGCTCGCCGCCGGCTTGATGAGCAGGGTGGCGTTGTCCAGCGCGATGGTGCCCGTGGCGGTGATCAGGTCGCTGACCCCGCGCGCGCCCAGCTCGGCCTCGTAGACCGCGCCGGAGCGCAGCGCCACGTCGCCCAGCACCGTCAGCCGGCCGACCGAATGCCCCGGCGCCACGGTGCCGTCGTTGGTCAGGGTCCCGGTGATGGTGCCGCCGCCGGTCAGGGTGCCGGTGTTGACGACGTTGCCCACCACCTGGCCGTCATTGCTGAATTGGCCGGCGTTCGTCACGGTGCCGGTGATGGTCCCGGTGTTCGAGAGGGTGCCGCTGTTGCCGACGGTGCCGGTGATGGAGCCGACGCTGACCAGCGTGCCGCTGTTGGTGACATTGCCCACCACGCTGCCGTTGTTCAGGAAGGTGCCGGCATTGGTCACGGTGCCGGTCAGCGTCGCCCAGCTGTCGGCCGAGGCGCCCGCCGCGATGGCCAGCGGCGCGGTCACGTTGCCGAGGAAGCTGGCGTTGCCGCCGGTCACCGCCACCCCGGCGGGCAGGGTGAGCGTGCTGGCGAAGGAGACGCTGCCGGGGCCGGCGAGGATCAGGTTGCCGGTGCCGCTCACCGCGCCGGACAGGGAGGCGCTGCCGGCTTCCGTGACCGTGGTCGCGCTCATCACATAGATCGGCAGGTTGGTGAGGAAGTTGGTCGGCAGCGCCAGCGTGCCGGCGGTGAACAGATAGGGCGTGAAGGCGGTGCCCGCCGTGCCCGGCGCCGTGGCCTGGAAGCCGGCGAACCCGCCCACCGCGTCGAACAGCAGGTTGAACTGCGCCAGCGGGGTAATGCCGGTGTTGAGCCCGCCGATGTCGCCCACCCGCGACACCGGCGGGGCGGCGCTGTTGTTGTCGCTGGCGCCGACCGTATAGGAATAGCCGATATAGCTGCCGGGGCCGATGGAGACGCTGACGCTGGTGCCGTCCTGGGCGCAGCTGAAGGCCTGGCCGTGATAGGTGCAGCTCGCCGCCGCCACCCCGCCCAGGCTGCCCCACAGATAGGTGATGCCGGTATCCACCAGCACCGGGAGGCTCGACGTCGTGGTGCTGCCGGCATAGCTCACCACCACGGTGCCCGTCGGCGTCTGCCAGTTGGCGTAGCCGTGCGCGTCGGTGGTCGGCAGCAGCTGGATGAAGGCATAGCCGGCGCCGGCATTGCTGCTGGTCAGGCCCGCCTGGATGCCGTCCTTGGTGACGATGTAGCCGGCGCGGACCGTCTGGTCCGACATGCCCTGGAGGTTGAGCAGCGGGTTGGACGACAGCGGCGCGGGATAATTGGTCCAGCCGGTGTCCGGGCGGCCGTAGCCGATGCCCATCATCAGGTAGCAGGAATTGTTCGCGGTGGCGCAGCTCTCGCCGTTCGCGGTGGCCTCGACGAACACCGGCACCACGGCGGTCGCCACCTGCCCGCTGCCGTTGGAGCTGCCCGGAAAGGTCACCGGCAGCGTCGC
Source organism: Azorhizobium doebereinerae UFLA1-100 (assembly GCF_000473085.1). Classification (GTDB taxonomy): domain Bacteria; phylum Pseudomonadota; class Alphaproteobacteria; order Rhizobiales; family Xanthobacteraceae; genus Azorhizobium; species Azorhizobium doebereinerae. The sequence goes on along the minus strand of NZ_AXBA01000010.1, from coordinate 49,849 downwards.
CCACACCCCGGTCGCCGAATTGCCGCTGGAGGAATAGGAGATGGTTCCGGGGGTTCCCGCGGGCAGGTAGCCCAGCAGGGACTGCGGGATGACGATGCCCTGCGAGCCGGTGTCCACCTGGAGCACCGTGGCCTGGCCGCCGATGGTCGCCGCCACCCGCAGCACCGCCCCGGTGCCGCCGAACACCGGCGCCGACACATAGGGAATGGTGAAGGAGGTGGTGTAGCCGGAATAGAGGCTCCAGCCGGGGCTGGTCTGCGCCTCGGCCCCGAGCGGCACGGCCGCGCCCGCCAGAACACCCCACAGCGCCGGGACCAGCCCCCGCCGCACGCCGCCTCGCGGCCGCGACCAGCCACCCGCACCCATGTTAGCCCCCACCCGCACAGTGCCGTAGAGTGCTACCAAATCCGGAAGCGCACGGCCAGGGCCCGTGGGGGGCGGGAATGGGCGTGGCGAGGGGTGGGCGTGAGGGCGGGCCGGGTCGGCCCCGCCGCCGGGCTCAGTCGGGGGCGTCGGTGGCCTCGTTGACGGCGGCGGCCAGGCTCCGGCGGCGGCGATGGCCGGAGATGTCGGCGCCGGCGTCGTGCGGCAGGCGGGCGTTCCAGAAGGTAGCGGCCATGGCGATGGTGGTCACGGTGACGAAGGCCACCGAGAAATCCGCCAGCCCGGCGACGCTCCGCCCGTTGGCTTCCATGGACAGCTGGAGGGCGAGGCCGGCGACGCAGATGCCCATGGACAGCATGAGCTGCTGGAAGGTGGTGTAGAAGCTCGACGCCGCGCTCATGCGGGCGGCGGGGACTTCGTCGTATGCCACGGTGTTGTAAGCGGTGAACTGCAGGGACATGAAGAAGCCGGCGCCGATCAGCAGCATGTAGAGCGCCCAGTCCGGCCAGGACGGGCGCATCAGCGCGCACAGCGCATAGGTGGCGGTGCAGATGATGCCGTTGACCAGCAGCGTGTTGCGAAAACCGAACCGCCGCAACACCTTGGGGGCGACGCCCTTCATCAGCAGCGAGCCCACGGCGGTGGACAGGGTGATCATCCCGGCCTGCGCCGCGCTCATGCCGAAGCCGAGCTGGAGCATGAGGGGAATGAGGAAGGGCTGGGCCCCCTGGGTGATCCGGGTGATATTGCCGCCGATCACCGAGAGACGGAAAGTCTCTATGCGCATCAAGGACATATCCAGGATCGGCTGGCCCCCGGCGGCGGCCAGGCTGCGGGCGTGGCGCAGGTAGGCGAACCCGCTCAGCAGCCCCGCCGCCATCAGCCCGTAGGTCACCCGGGCATCCCCCTCCCCGCGGCTCGACAGCTCGAAGGCGAACAGCAGCCCGCCCAGGGAAATGCCTGACAGAACAAGGCCCAGGCCATCGAACCGGCCCGGCCGCTCGGCCCGGCTGTCGGCGATGAACAGGCTGACCAGCACCAGCCCCAGCACGCCGATCGGCACGTTGATGTAGAAGATCCAGCGCCAGTCCAGATAGGTGACGAGAAAGCCCCCCACCGGCGGCCCGACCATCGGCCCGATCATCGCCGGCACCAGCAGCCAGGACATGGCCGAGACGAGGTCCGACTTGCTGGTGGAGCGCAGCAGCACCAAGCGCCCGACCGGGATCATCATCGCCCCGCCCATGCCCTGGAGCAGCCGCGCCAGCACCAGGAAGCCGAGGCTCTCGGCCTGGGCGCACAGCAGCGAGCCGAGGGTGAAGACCGCGATGGCGGCGCGGAACACGGTGCGCGAGCCGAAACGGTCCGCCGCCCAGCCGCTGCCCGGGATGAACACCGCCAGCGACAGCAGGTAGGAGGTCAGCGCGATGCTCATGTGCGGCGCCGTCACCCCGAAGTCCCGCGCCATGGCCGGCAGCGCGGTGGACAGGACGGTGGCGTCCAGTTGCTCCATGAACATGGCGCTGGCCACGATCAGCGCGATCGCCCGATAGCCCGGCTGCACGCGCGGTCCGCCCCTCCTGCGAGGCAACGGCTGGGGCGGTCCGCCGGCATCGGCGCCGGACGGCAGGGATTCATGCGGGGAAGGCATCAGGGACTCGTCGGGAACCGCCGTCCGTGCGGACGGCTGGAAACAGATGCGGACCGAGGGTCGTCGCGCATCGTCTAGTCCTTGATCGGCCGGTGGAAAAGCGCGGAATGCGCATGGCTTCCCCGAGAGCCCCGAACGGAGCGGGCGGCAGTTCCGGCAGTTGGAACCCGCCCGGCGGGAGCGGCACCCGCCTCAGGCGCGCTTGGAGGCCCGGGGCTTGGCCCGCGGATCCGTCGGCGCCTTCGCGGCCGGCGCCTTCGCGGCCGCCTTGGCTCCGCGCGGCCAGCGCATGGGCCAGGACACCACGTGCGCCACCAGTTCCATCAGCCCGAACGCATCCTCAGGCCCCGCCGTGCGGCCGGAGATGGCGACGCCGGCGGCCCGGACGGTGGCCGGGTCGCCGGACACCAGCGGGTGCCACCACGGCAGGTCCCGCCCCTCGTCCAGTAGACGGTAGGCGCAGGTGGGCGGCAGCCAGCCGAGGCTCGCCACCGCCTCGGGGGTCAGGCGCACGCAGTCGGGCACCTGCGCCTGCCGGTTGGGATAGTCCGTGCAGCGGCAGGTCTCGCCGTCCAGCAGGCGGCAGCCGATGTCCGTATAGGCGATCTCGCCGGTATCCTCGTCCTCCAGCTTGACGAGGCAGCAGCGTCCGCACCCGTCGCACAGGCTCTCCCATTGCGCGGTGGACATGCGCGCCAGCGGGGTGGTGCGCCAGAAGGGAAGGTCGGCCATGCGCCTTGCTAGCGGATCGCCGGGGCGAAATGAAGGGCATGTTCGGACGCTGCCGAACACCTCGCCCGAACGCGCCCGGCACGCTATAGACAGAATGGACATGCCCCGCGCCGTTTTCCCGCCGCAGGGACATGCCAGAGCTTAGCGCCGTGAGGACACGGCCCAGGGACACGGTTCGGCTGCGGTGAGCGACGGCGAGCATTCCTCCTTCCGGACACGGCTGCGCAACGCGCTGCTGGACCTGGATTCGCGCGTCGACAGCGGACTGTTCCGGCTAGGCGAGTTCACCCGCCGGTCGGCGGCGAACTATTCCGCCTTCATGGAGCGCTTCTCGCTCGGCGGCATTCCGCGCTTCCTCGTGGGCATGGCCTCGGAAGGCTTCACTTTGGGCTCGGCCGGCGCCGTGGTGCTGCTGGCCCTCGCCCTGCCCGCCTTCCAGGAAACCTCCGACGACTGGCTGAAGCGCACCGAGCTCGCGGTCACCTTCCTCGACCGCTACGGCAACACGCTGGGCGAGCGCGGCGTGAAGCAGAACGACACGGTGCCGCTGGAGGACTTCCCGGACACCCTCATCAAGGCGACGCTGGCCACCGAGGACCGGCGCTTCTATGAGCATTTCGGCATCGACGTCGCCGGCACATTCCGCGCCCTGGTGACCAATGCCCGGGCCGGCGGGGTGCGCCAGGGCGGCTCTTCGCTCTCCCAGCAGCTCGCCAAGAACCTGTTCCTGTCCAACGAGCGCACCATCGAGCGCAAGATCAAGGAAGCCTTCCTCGCGCTCTGGCTGGAAAGCCGCCTGACCAAGAGCCAGATCCTCAAGCTCTATCTCGACCGCGCCTATCTGGGCGGTGGCGCCTATGGGGTGGACGCGGCGGCGCGCTATTATTTCGGCAAGTCGGTGCGCGAGGTGAATCTGGCCGAGAGCGCCATGCTGGCCGGCCTGTTCAAGGCGCCGACCAAGTTCGCGCCGCACATCAATCTGCCCGCCGCCCGCGCCCGCGCCTCCACGGTGCTCGACAATCTGGTGGATGCGGGCTTCATGACCGAGGGCCAGGTGTTCGGCGCCCGGCGCAATCCCGCCACCCCCATCGACCGGCGCGACCAGGCGGTGCCGGACTATTATCTCGACTATGCCTTCTCCGAGGTGCGCAAGTTCGTGGACACGCTGCCGAAAAGCGTGAACGAGCGCAGCTTCGTGGTGCGCACCGGGCTCGATCCCAACATCCAGGCGGTGGCGGAAGCCGCCCTCGACCAGTCGCTGCGCGAATATGGCAAGGACTACAAGGTCAACCAGGGCGCCATCGTGGTGATGGAGCCGAACGGTACCGTGCGCGCGATGGTCGGCGGGCGGGACTATGGGGAGAGCCAGTTCAACCGCGCCACCGACGCGCTGCGCCAGCCCGGCTCGTCCTTCAAGCCCTTCGTCTATACCACCGCGCTGCTGGGCGGCTTCAAGCCTACGACCATCGTGGTGGACGCGCCTTATTGCAACGGCAACTGGTGCCCGCAGAATTACGGCCGCAGCTACATGGGCTCGATCCCGCTCATCACCGCACTCCAGCATTCGCTGAACACGGTGGCGGTGCGCCTGGGCGACAAGTTCGGCCGCAACAACATCATCGACCTCGCCCACAAGATGGGCATCAATTCGGAACTGAAGACCTCCCCGGCCCTGCCGCTCGGCGCGGCCGAGGTGACGCTGATCGACATGGCCACCGCCTATTCGGTATTCGCCAACGGCGGCCGCAGCGTCTATCCCCACGCCATGGTGGAGATGCGCATCGGCGACGGCGAGGTGCTCTGGCGGTTCGACCGCGACGCCCCCAAGCCCAAACAGATCCTGCCGCCGAACATCATCGACGAAATCAACCCGATGCTGAACAACGTGATCGAGAACGGCACCGGGCGCCGGGCGCGGCTGGAGAACATCAAGGTGGCGGGCAAGACCGGCACCACCAACGCCTATCGCGATGCGTGGTTCATGGGCTTCACCGGCAATTACGTGGGCGGCGTGTGGTTCGGCAATGACGACTACCAGTCCATGAACAAGATGACCGGCGGCACCCTGCCCGCCATGACTTGGCAGAAGGTGATGGCCTATGCCCACCAGGGCATCGAGCTGAAGTTCATCCCCGGCGTCGGCAACGTGCCCGCGCCCAAGCTGGACGAGCCGCCCGCGGCCATCGAGGTGCCGGGCCTGGAGGCCAACCAGCGCCCCGTCACCCTGTCCCCCAAGGCGGCGGCCGACCTGATGCGCCTCGAACGCCTGTTCAAGGAAGCGCCCCCGCTGCCGATCCGCCCCGCCGGCCCCACCGCCTCGGCGGAGCCCGCCGGCCGGACCAACTGACCCATCGAGACGAAAGCCCCGTGCGCGCCCTCCCCCTTGCCATGACCTTCCTTGCCGCCACCGCCATCGGGCTGGGGGCCACCTGGCTGGCCGTGACCAAGTCGCGGGGCATGGACCTGGTGCGCGCCGGCGCCTGGGAAGGCTGGCCGCGCTCGGGCACGACGCAGGCCGATCCCTATGCCCGGGCCTTCATCTCGCGCTCCGGAGAGCTGCCGCTGGAACTGGCCGACGGCCTCCTGTTCCTGGCGCGCGAGGACAGTTCCGGCCACCCGCTCGACGGGCGCTGCGACATCCGCATCGTCGGCCGGCTGCCGCAGGCGCGGCTGTGGACGCTGTCGGTGACCGACGGCAAGGGCAACCTCATCGACAACGAGGCGCAGCGCCACGGCTTCACCTCGTCCGAGCCGGTCTATACCTCGGCCGGCGACGTCAACGTGGTGCTCAGCCCCCGCGCCCACGCCGGAAACTGGGTGCCCACGGGCGCGCGCTCCCGCGTGCAGGTGGCGCTCCGGCTCTATGACGCCCCCTTCAGCTTCGCCTCCGGCGTAGTGGACGGCTCGATCCTTCCGCGCATCACCACGGAGCGCTGCCCATGAGCCTGCCCGGCGACCGCTCCGCCTTCCGTCCCTCCGCCCCGTTCGCCTCCTTGCGCGGGGGGCTGCCGAACGTCTGGCGCTGGCGGCTGCCGACGCAGGCGGCGCGCCCGTCCGTGCTGCTGGTCCTGGCGATTGTCCTGGTGTTGGCGGCGCTGGTGCACCTCGTCTCGATCCTGGCCATGCCGATGCTGGCGGACCGCACCGCCTTCCGCCGCCTGGCGGCCGACCGGCCGATGAACGAACTGGTGCTGCTGCCAGACGCGACCGCCGCGGGAGGGGCGCTGCCCATGCTCGACCCGGCGTTCGTGAATGCGGTGTGCCTGTACGACCTCGCCAAGCAACCGCTGAAGGTGCGCGTGCCGGCGACGGCCGATTATACCTCGGTGTCGTTCTACACCGCGCGCGGCGTCGGCTTCTATGCCCTGAGCGACAAGGCCGCTGGGCGCGTCATCGAACTCGACCTCATGACCCAGGCGCAGAAGGCTGCGCTGCCCGAGGACGAGGAAATCACGGCCGCCGACCGTCTCGTGGTGGCTTCGCCGTCTGTGACCGGCATCGTGCTGGTGCGCGCCTTCTCGCGCGACCGGGACATGCGCGACGTCGTGCGGCGCCAGCTGGAAACGGCCACCTGCACGCCCTCTCCCACCTGACGCGTCAGCGCGCCCGGCGGCCGCCGCCGGAAAAGAACGGGCCCAGCGGACGGCGCGGCGCCTGCGGCACCGGCTGGGCGATGGCCGCAGGCTCGGCGTGACGCTCGATGCGCACCACCGGCAGGATGTAGATCTGAGCGCTCGTGCCGGTTTCCACCGGGGCCTTGGTACTGCGATGAACGGTCGGGAATGGAACCACGGTCGTCATGCCCTGTCCTCCAGAACGGGTTTGCATGAGTAACGTCGATCCAACCTGAAGGTTTCCTGAAGCTTGGCGGGAGCGTCAAATGGAGGGACTATGCAACCTCCAGCACATGCTCGCACCGCGCCACATCCGGATCAGGTTACCCCAACACCCCCTCCCAGCAGGGGACGGGCACCTGCCTTCAGGCGGCCACGGGCTGCTCGGCGAGCATGCGCACCACCCGCTCGCCGATGGCCAGCGAGGAGGTCAGGCCGGGGCTCTCGATGCCGAACAGCCCCACCAGCCCGTCGATGCCGTGCTCCTGTGGTCCCTGGATCAGGAAATCCGCCTGGGTGCCGCGTTCGGCCAGCTTCGGCCGCACGCCGGAATAGTCCGGCGTGAGGGAGCCGTCCGGCAGGCCCGGCCAGAAGCGCCGCACGGAGGCGTAGAAACTCTCGCCCCGGACCGGATCGACGGCGAAGTCCACCGCGTCCGGGTCCCCGGTTTCCAGCCATTCCACGTCCGGCCCGAAGCGCATGCGGCCGGCGAGATCCAGCGTCACATGGGTGCCGAGGCCGCCGTCGATGGGCGCGGGATAGATGAGGTGCTTGAACACCGGCTTGCCGGCATAGGAGAAATAGGAGCCCTTCGCCAGCACCAGCGGGTGAACCGGGGCGATGTCATAGCCGGCGATGCGCCCGGCCACCTTGTGGGTCCAGGGGCCGGCGGCCAGCACGAGGCTGCGGCAGGTGATCGCGAGCGGGCCGTCCGGCGTGTCCACCTCCAGCTCGAACCGGCCGGGCCGGGCCGTGCCGGCCCGCATGCCGTGGTTGAGCAGCACGGCGCCGCCGGCCGCCTCCACCTCGCCCTGGAGCGCCAGCATGTATCCGTGCGTATCGACGATGCCGGTCTCCTTCACGTGCAGCGCCGCCACCAGGTCCAGCGCCGGCTCCAGCGCGCGGGCGGCGGCGGCATCGATCAGCTCGGTATTCTCGACGCCGTTCTCCCGCGCCCGCACGGCGATGCCGGCGATCTTCTCCGCCTCGGCGTCCGAGGTCGCCACCACCAGCTTGCCGCACTTGCGGTGGGCGACGCCGTGGGTCTCGCAATAGCTGTAGAGCCGCCGCCGTCCCTCGACGCACAGCACGTGGCGGAGCGAGCCGGTGGGATAATAGACGCCGGAATGGATCACCTCGCTGTTGCGCGAGGAGATGCCGCTGCCGATGCGGGGCCCGGCTTCCAGCACATAGACCTCGCGCCCGTCGCGGGCCTGGGCCGCGGCGCACGCCAGCCCGACCACACCCGCCCCGACCACCACATGCTCGACTTCGATGACGTCCATGGACACGTTCCGGCCTGCCAGAAAAGCTGCGACGCGCGCACGCTAAAGCCCGGCGCGGCCGGAGGAAAGCGGCCGTCGCGACATAATGGCGGATATCGAACGAGCGCCGCGCCGACGGGCCGTGGACTATGCCTCGGCGAGGTCCAGGAAGCTGCGGCCCTGCTTGTCCTCGATCTCCACCAGCCAGAGATCGGGATCGAAGCGCATCTCCTTGACGATGCGCGCCTCCACGTCCGCCTCGGGCGCGCCGGGCGGCACGATCGCGCCGAACAGGCGGTCGACCGGATAGCTCTCGTCGATCTCGCTCTGCGGGGCCGGGCCAAAGAGCGCCGCCGTGCCGTCGAGCGGGGTCACCTTGACGAAGACCGCGCCGGCCTCCTCGGCCCCGCGCCGCCGGACCACCGCATAGGCCCCTTCCACCTGGCAGCGCCGCAGCAGGGCCGAGACGAAGATGGCGCTCTTGAGTCGCATCAGTCGATGGCCGTGCCGGAGACGGCGGCCAGTTCGCGCACCATGCGGTCGGAAATCTCGCCGTCCACCGGCAGGTTGCGGTCGCGCTCGAAGCGCTGCACCGCCTGCCGGGTCTCCGGCGACAGCCGCCCGGTCACTTTCAGCGGGCCATAGCCGAGCTTGGCCAGGGTCTTCTGCACCGCCAGCACGCGCGGCGAGGCCGGCACGTCGCCGGGCGGGCGGATGGCCCCGGTCACGTCGGCCGCGCCGCCGAGGCCGGCTGGCGGCACCGGGACGCCGCTGCGCCGAAGCTGGGCCAGCACGGCATCGCTCGCCTCGCCCGTCACGCGCAGGCGGGCGCTCTGCTCGAAGCTGCGGATGGCGGCCTCGGTCTTCGGGCCGGTCAGCCCGTCGGCGGGACCGTCATAGAGACCGCGCCGCGCCAGTTCCTTCTGCACCTCGGCCACCACCGGCTGGGGTTGGCGCGCCGCCGCCGGCGGCGTCGGCGCCGTCGCGTTCAGCAGGGCGGCGATGGATTGGGGCGGCGCCGCAGGCGGCGCGGCGGGCGCGGCCGGAGCCGGTGCCGGCGCAGGTGTCGTGGCGGCCACCGGCTGCGGGCGGGCGGCCTGGACCGGCGCCGGCGCGGGGCTGGCGGAGGGGGCCAGCGACAGCCTCGTGGAAATGGCCTCCGGCAGCACGAAGCCGAAGACGAAATTGGTCCGGTTGCCCTGCTGGAGGGCGAAGACGTTCACCAGCACGCCCACGGCGGCGGCGGCGAGCAGCGCCCCGGCCATGACGTCGAGCCGGCGCCGGCGGCGGACCGCGCGGGCGCCGTCCAGCGCCGCATAGGGGTTCGCCCCGGACAGGAACGCGCCCTCCTGCGCCGCGTCGGCCTCATAGCCGCGCGCGCTGCCGAGTTCGATCCTCATGCGATCTTACGCCCCTCGCCGCCGCGGCGGCCGCTGTCGTCTTCGGCGCCGGCGCGCGCGAACGGCGCGACCACGGTACCTGCGCGCTTGATGGGCAGGCTGATGGTGACGGTGGTGCCGCCGCCCACCGCGCTCGCCACGTCGAAGGCGCCGTCATGCAGTTGCACCAGCGCCCGCACCACGGCGAGGCCGAGGCCGCTGCCGCGCGCCCGGCGCTCGGCGTCGCCGGTCTGGAAGAAGGGCTCGCCCAGGCGTTCCACCTCGGCCGCCGACATGCCGGCGCCGGCATCGCGCACGCTGAGGCTGATGACGCCGTTCTGCGCCGAGACGTTGACTTCCACATGCCCGCCGTGATCGGAGAACTTCACCGCATTGGACAGCAGGTTCAGCGTCATCTGCCGCACCGCCCTCTTGTCGGCCATGGGCCGCGGCAGGCGCGCCGGCAGGATGCTGGAGACCTTGATGTTGCGGCGGGTGGCGTCGAGGCCGATCATCTCCACGCAGCCGTCCACCAGATGGGCCATGTCCAGCGGCTCGAACGACAGTTCATAGGCGCCCGCCTCCACCCGCGACAGGTCGAGGATGTCGTTCACCACGCCCAGCAGGTGCTGCCCGCTCTCGTGGATGATGCGGGCGTAGTCCTCCTTGCGGCGGGCATCGATGCGCTGCCCCGTGTCGGTGGCGAGCAGCTCGGAAAAGCCGAGGATGGTGTTGAGCGGCGTGCGCAGCTCATGGCTCATGGCGGCCAGGAAGCGGCTCTTGGCGTGGTTGGCCCGTTCCGCCTCGGTGCGCGCGTGATGGTCCGCCTCGACCCGGAGCTTCAGCGCATGGACGTCGCGCCAGCGCGCCCGCGCGCGGCCTTCGCCGGCCGGCAGGCAGCGCATCTCCATCCACACGAAATCCGGCGCCGCGCCTTCGGGCTCGCAGCGCAGGCGCACCTCGCAGACGCTCTCGGCCGGCGCGGCGCCGGCGGAGGCGGCGGACAGCGCCGCCAGGAAGGACGGGCGGTCCGGCACCAGGATGCGGTCGAACAGGCCCTGGCTGATCCAGGCCTCTTCCGGCAGGCGTGCGCGCACCGGATCGGCATGCTCGACGCCGATCACCTCGCCGCCGCGCCCGTGCAGCGTCACCAAGGCGAAATCCACGCTGAGCAGCGAGCGATCCAGCCGCTCCGCCGCCAGCGACAGGCCGGCGGCCACGGCGGCGAGCGCCGCGCTGATCAGCCCGCAGCCCAGCAGCCAGCCGCCTTCCGGCACGCCGGTCTCCGACAGGCCGAGGGCGGCCGCCAGCAGCAGGCCGCCGCCGGCCAGCGCGCACATGAAGGCCAGGGCGCCGAGGGCGGCGGCGCTGTGACGTCCCACGGCGGCAAGGTCGCGCATGGACGTCCGGCCGCGCGGCGCCGCCGCATCCTGCCGTGCATCCGGGCCGGCTTCTCCCTGCCGATGATCGCTCAAGACCCAGTCCATCTGCTCCACCGTGCGACCGGCGCGGAAGGCGCCCTGCATGTTCCTAAGGGGAGCTTGGCACGGAAGGCTTTAAGCGAACGCTAAGCGCGGCACCGGGTGCCGCGCCGCCGCCGGACTTGCCATCAGTGTTAACGATGTCTTGAAAAGAAGGGGTGCGCGGCCCCCCGCCGGACTGCCCCGCGCGCTCGCGTCTGGTATTTTGGGGTGAGCCTGGCAAAGGAGGCTGGCCAGGCATGCGCGAGGGCGCCGATGTTCTTTTTGATCCGCATGGCCTTCTGGCTGGCCCTGATCCTGCTCATTCTGCCCATCGGCCTGACCAGCGATGGCGGGCGGCAGGTGGGCGCGTGGCAGGCCCTCAGTGCCGTGCAGGCGGCCATCGCCGACGCGCGCGGCTTCTGCCAGCGCCAGCCGGACGCCTGCGCCGTGGGCGGGGAGATGCTCGGCCATCTCACCGACAAGGCCCAGGCCGGCGCCAAGTGGGTCTATGACACCATCGGCACGCCGAAGGGCGAGCACGGCAAGGCCGACGCCCAGGCCGCCCCCGCCGAACCCGCCCGCCAGAATGCCGGCAAGGACGGCGAAGCCTCCCACGACCTGACGCCGCAGGACCTCGCGCCGGCCTGGGCTGTCGAGCCCGCCCGCGCGGCGCCCCCGGCCGCCCCCGGCATGCCCCTGCCGCCGCGCCGCCCGGCCTGAGTTTCCTCCGGCCGGCGCGTTGCTTTCAACGGCGGACGACTGACCCTATATGTCTGAGGCTCCCGGCGCCGACGGACCGGGCAGGCACGACGACAGACGGGTTCCCGCTATGGATGCAGGCAAGACGGCCGAGGATCTGATCGAGGATTTCGAGTTCCTGGACGATTGGGAAGACCGCTACCGCTTCGTCATCGAACTCGGGCGGGCCCTGCCGCCATTGCCCGAGGCGCAGCGCACCGAGGAGAACAAGGTCCAGGGCTGCACCAGCCAGGTCTGGTTGGTGGGCACACGCCGCGAGGGCCCGGACGGGCCGGTCTTGGAATACCAGGGCGATTCCGACGCCCATATCGTGCGCGGGCTGGTGGCCGTGCTTCTCACCATTCTGTCCGGCCATTCCGCCGAGGACATATTGAAGACCGACGCGCTCGCCGTGTTCCGCCGCATCGGCCTTGAGGGGCACCTCACGCCGCAGCGTTCCAACGGCCTGCGCTCCATGGTGGAGCGCATCCGCGCCGACGCCCGGGCGGCGCTGGCCGCCGCCTGAGCGCGCGGCGCGGCCGTCAGGCGGCGGCCGGCGTCGCCAGCGGGTCGGAGCCGTAGCGGTTGAAGCCCGCTGTCCCCCTCTGCATGGCGAAGATCAGCAGCACCAGCGCGCCGATGATGGTGAACTCCAAGAGGAGCCACCAGCCGGTGCGGTCGATGTCGTGCAGCCGTCGCACGGAGACCGCGAAGGACGGAATGAGATGGGCGAGAAGGACCACCGCGCCGATCGGCCCCTGGTGGTCGAGGCCGGTCTGGAAGATGAGCAGGTCCAGCAGCGAGGCGGCAATGGACAGCACCACGAACACCAGATGGAAGACCCAGTATTCCCCGCGCCGCGAGCGGCCGGAAAACGTCGCGTACTTCCTCATCGCAGCAAGATAACCGTCCATCCCGTTCCCCCTCGGTCCGACGTGGCAACATGGTCCGCCGATCAAGCGCGCCGTCAATACATGTTTCGCCGGCAGCGCCCCGAACGGACGCGCGCTCCACAGCCCAGGCGCGCCCTCCCCCGCCGCGCTCAGCCCCCGGGCGGCGGATCGGACGCCCGCCACGCGCGCGACGCCACGCCGCCGCGCCCCACCGCCGCGCCGGCGAGGCCGTAATGCGCGGCGAGGCGGTCGAGCCCGAGGCCGAGCACCACCTTGGCCGTGCGCGCCGGCCAGCCGCGCTCCCCCTCCACGTTTTCCAGTCCCTTGAGGAAGCAGCACACGTCGAGCACCACCCCGGACAATTCGGGCCCGACGGCACCGACCGCCGCCGCAACGCGGGCCTTCGCCGCCAGCACGGCATCTGAGAAGCTGCCGGGACTGCCACCGCGCGCCGAGCCGAGCGCGGACCAGTCGCTGCTGATACGGGGCGTCAGGCTGGCCCGGGTGAAATCGAGCCGCAGCCTTTCCCCGGCCTGGAACTGGGCCGGTGAGATCAGGGGCTGCCCATCGCGCCCCTTGCGGCGGGCGAGCCAGCCCAGCGGGCTTTCGTCGGCCTGCACCAGCACCGCCTGCGGCCGGCCGTCCACCACCATGGCGCGCACCTCGCGCCGCCGCCGCGCCACGGCGCCCTCCGGGCGCGCACGGACGCTCTCCTGCGTCATCCCCTCCGCCCGGCGCGGGGCCTCCCGGCGCCCGGTCATCGGCCCACCGCCCAGCGCAGGAGATATTCGATGTCCGCCACCTGGGCGTCGAACGCGGCGTCGTCGCGCCGGTCCTCCACGCGGCGGCAGGCATGGGCCACGGTGCGGCGATCCCGCGCGAAGCCCACGGCCACCTGGCATTGCGACAGGCCCAGCGCCACGTGGGCGAGATACATGGCGAGCTGCCGCGCGCCGGCCACCGGCGCCTCCCGCGTCGGCGTGGCCATCACCAGATCGGCCGCGCACTGCTGCTGCCGGGCGGCGAGCAGCACCGCGAGCCGGCACAGCAGCAACAGGTCGGCCGCGCCGGCGGAGACGGCGCCCCCCGTCCCGTGGCTGCCCGAGGCACGGGCCGATGCGGCCCGGCCCCACGGCAGGCCGGCTCGGAACAGCGATGAGGCCCGGCGGCGCCGCAACGGCACCGCGCGGACAGAAGCATTTCGTGCCATATAGTCCTCCGCAATCAAGGATTAATTTCCTATATCTTGCGCAAGGATGGCACAAGGGGAGATAAGTCCCCCGCACGGCCGGGACCGTGAAATGAATTTAATTATTTGATTTTAAATCATCTTATCGATTCGCCGCGGCGTATCGGAGCGGCAAAAACTAGGAACTTATCCCCACCATCACGCCCATGGCGCATCGTGGCATCCGAAAGGATATGCCATGCCCCAGACCGCAGACGCCCCACCCCTCACGACCGACGCCGCGAACACCGGCCGACGCCCTGAACAAGATCGGCAGGATTGCCGGCAATACTTCGATACTGGAGAGGGACAACTAACGCCCCGCCGCCACGGGCGGGACCGCCGGCCGGCCACGGCGGGAGGCAGGCAGCGCGGGCCGGCGGCGATCCTGGCCTTTGCCGCCGGCGATCGGGAGGCGGCGATCGGCCAGCGCCTGGCGGCGCTGGTGGTGTTCGCCCGCACGCGCCCGGACATCCTGGCGGCGCTGCGCGCCTCCCGGCAGGCCGCGCGTGCAGGGGCGCGGGGCTATGATCCGGTGCGGCACGCCGCCCTGTGCCGGCTGGCGAAGGCCGCGGGCGCCCGTGAACCCGCCGAACACAAAAAAGGCGCCCGCGGCCCGAAGACCGGCGGACGCCTCTCGATCTGACCGCCCTGGCGCGGCGGGTGCCTCAGCGGCGACGGCGGCGCTGCTGGCCGAGGCCCATCTGCTTGGCAAGCTCGGAGCGGGCGGCGGCATAGTTCGGCGCCACCATCGGATAGTCGGGCGCAAGGCCCCACTTCTCGCGATACTGCTCGGGGCTCATGTTGTATTGCGTGCGCAGGTGGCGCTTCAGCGACTTGAACTTCTTGCCATCTTCCAGGCACACGATGAAATCGGGGGTGACCGACTTCTTCAGCGGCACGGCAGGCTTCAGCGGCTCGGGCGCGGGCTCGCCCTCACCCTTGGAAACGCGCTGGAGCGCAGCATGCACCTCGTTGATGAGGTTGGGCAGGTCCGCCGCCGCGACCGAATTGTTGCTGACGTACGCAGAGACAATATCCGCGGCCAGCTCGATGTAGGTGGTCGATTCCGTTGCTTCGCTCATGGGTCTTTCTTCAGGTTCGAAACGAAATTCAAGACGGTACGCTTCACCGCGGCGAAAATGTCGCCCCCTAACGCTGCTGCGCGCGCTGCGCAGCGACCACACAGCGATTCGAGCGAGCGCCGCTGCTGCCTACCTATGTTGATCCGACATGAATTGCAAGTTCATTTTCCCCAAAATCAGGGATCTTCTTCCCTGCTCTTTTACAAACGCCGCCAAAGGCTCCGGCAGCACTACAACGTGTAAAGACCACATGACGCATCCTTCATGTGCGGTGCACAGCTTGCGGTGACGAAGCCGCATTGCGGTGCGCGGGTGCTTGCGCCGGCGCCGCCGGATGCCTACCTGTCGCGGCAAGAATTTCGCCAATATGTTTCGAAAGGCGCGCCATGGCCGACGATGTCTCCCAGCAAAAAGTCCTGCGCAGCGAGGAAGAGTGGCGCAAGGAACTGACGCCCGAACAATATCGCGTGATGCGCCAGCACGGCACGGAGCGGGCCTTTACCGGCCCGTATTGGGACGAGAAGCGGCCCGGACTTTACGAATGCGCCGCCTGCGGCGCGCCGCTGTTCAGTTCGGACACCAAGTATGAGTCCGGCAGCGGCTGGCCGAGCTTCTTTCAGCCGCTCGATCCGGCGGCGTTGAAGAATGTGGAAGATCAATCGCATGGCATGCACCGCGTCGAGGTGCGCTGCGCCCGCTGCGATGGACATCTGGGCCATGTGTTTCCCGATGGGCCGCGGCCCACGGGCCTGCGTTTCTGCATGAATGGCACCGCCCTCAACCTCAAGCCCGAAGGCGAGGGACCCGGTGCTGCCTGAAATCCCGCGCGCCCCCCGGCGCCCCACCACCCGCACCGTCCACGGCACCGCCCTCACCGACGCCTATGCTTGGCTCCGCGCCGACAACTGGCGCGAGGTCATGCGCGACCCCGCCGTCCTGGCCGGCGACATCCGCACCTATCTCGAAGCCGAGAACGCCTATAGCGACGCCGCCTTCGCACCCCACGGCGCGCTGAAGGACGGCCTCGTCGCCGAGATGCGCGGGCGCATCAAGGAGGACGACGCCAATGTCCCCTCCCCCGACGGCCCGTTCGCCTATTATTCCCGCCACCGCATGGGCGGGCAGCACCCCCTGGTGTGCCGCAAGGCGCTGCCGGAGGGGGACGAGGCGATCCTGCTCGACGGCGACGCGGAAGCCGCCGGCAAGGCCTATTTCCACCTCGGCCCGGTGCGGCACAGCGCCGACCACCGCCGCCTCGCCTTCGCCGCCGACGAGGCGGGTTCCGAGCTGTTCACCATCCGCGTGCGCGATCTCGCCAGCGGGCAGGACCTGCCGCTGGCCATCGCCGACACCACCGGCGACCTGCTGTGGGGTGCCGACGGGGCGACGCTCTATTACATCCGCCGCGACGCGGAGCACCGCCCCTCGCTGGTCTACCGCCACCGCATCGGCACCGACCCGGCGACGGACGAGCTGATCTACCAGGAGCCGGACAAGGGCTTCTTCGTCTCGCTGGGCGAAACCCAGTCCAAAGCCTTCGGCCTGATCGCCTGCGGCGACCACGAGACCTCCGAAGCGCATCTGCTGGACCTTGCCGACCCGGCGGCGCGGCCCCGCCTCGTCGCCGCCCGCACGGTCGGCGTGCGCTACGACGTGGAGCATCATCCCTCGGTGAAGGGCACCGACAGCCTCGTCATCCTGACCAATGCGGACGGCGCCGAGGACTTCAAGATCGTCACCGCGCCGATGGCCGATCCCGCGCGGGCCAACTGGCGGGACCTGGTGCCCCACCGGGCGGGGCGGATGATCCTCTCCCACACCGCCTATCGCCATCACCTGGTACGCCTGGAGCGCCAGGACGGCCTGCCGCGCATCGTGCTGCACGCCTGGGCGGATGGCGCGGAGCATGCCATCGCCTTCGCCGAGGAGGCCTATTCGCTGGGCCTCAACGGCGGCTACGAGTTCGACCCCGCCACCCTGCGCTTCACCTATGCGTCCATGACCACGCCGTCCGAGGTGTGGGCCTATGACATGGCGGCGCGCACCCGCGAGCTTCTGAAGCGCCAGGAGGTGCCCAGCGGCCATGACCCGGCGGCCTATGTGACCCGCCGCCTGTTCGCCACCGCCCCCGACGGCGAGCAGGTGCCGGTCTCGCTGCTGTACAAGGCCGGGACCCCGCTCGACGGCTCGGCGCCCTGCCTGCTCTATGGCTATGGCGCCTACGGCATCGCCATGCCCGCCGGCTTCTCCACCAGCCGCCTGTCGCTGGTGGATCGCGGCTTCGTCTATGCCATCGCCCATGTGCGCGGCGGCACCGACAAGGGCTGGCGCTGGTATGCCGACGGCAAGCTGGCGAAGAAGACCCACACCTTCACCGATTTCATCGCCGCGGCGGAGCACCTGGTGGCGCACGGCTTCACCCGGCCGGAGCGCATCGTGGCGCAGGGCGGCTCGGCGGGCGGCATGCTCATGGGCGCCATCGCCAACATGCGGCCGGATCTGTTCGCCGGCATCGTGGCCGAGGTGCCGTTCGTCGACGTGCTCGCCACCATGCTGGACGACACGCTGCCGCTCACCCCGCCCGAATGGCCGGAATGGGGCAATCCCATCCGCGACCCGGAGGCGTTCCGCACCATCCTGGGCTACTCGCCGGTGGATAATGTGCGCCCGCAGGCCTATCCGGCCATCTTCGCCCTGGCCGGCCTGACCGACCCGCGCGTGACCTATTGGGAACCGGCGAAATGGGTGGCCCGGCTGCGCGAGGCGAACACCTCGTCCCGGCCCATCCTGCTGCGCACCAACATGGAAGCGGGCCACGGCGGCGCCGCCGGCCGGTTCGACCGGCTGGAGGAAGTGGCGCTGGTCTACATCTTCGCGCTGAAGACCGTGGGCCTGCTGGAGCCTCGAATGGAGAGCGTTCCGGCCTGAGAGATCAGCCTTGCAGGGCGGTGAGCGTGACCGTCTCGCCGTCCTGCGAGAAGCCGAGCACGAGGCCGCAGTCGCGGGCCAGCAGCCCGGCATAGAAAGGCTGCACCGCATGGGCGTCGAGGCCGCCCTCGGGCGGAATGCCCTCCAGCAGCGGCACCACCGTCTGCGGAATACGGGCGCTGACGCCGGTGGCGGCGATGGAGAAGCCCATCTCCGGGCCGGCGCCGACCGGCGCCACCTGGATGACGCCGCCGCGCGGCACGGTCATGCCCGACAGCAGCATCAGGTTCAGCAGCAGCTTCACCCGGTTCTTCGGCAGCAGCTCGCGCGGCAGCATCCATTCGATCTTGGTGCGCGCGTCCTCCATCATGCCGCGCACCACCTGCTCGGCGTCGCCGAGGTCGAGGCTGGCGCGGGCGGAGCCGGCGGCGCCGAAGGCGAGGCGGGTGAACTGGAGGCGGGCGGAGGCCTGCCGGGCGCTCTTGGCGATGAGATCGAGCGCCACCTCGCGCATGTCCGGCGCGTCCTCGTCCTCCAGCACCTCCAGGCCGTTGACGATGGCGCCGACAGGGCTGATCACGTCATGGCAGACGCGCGAGCACAGCAGGGCCGCCAGATCGAGGGCCGAGATGGACAGCGTGAGGGACGAGCCGGTGGGCGCGGAAGACATGGCGTATCCGTTAGCGGTTCCGAGACGGCGAAGGACGCGAAACCGAGGGCGCACACATCATGATGCAGCGCAACCGAATCCCGCAGAACGGCGCGTGCGCGCTCTGATATACCCGGACTTCGCCGGCTACAAGCATAAGCGCCGGCGTGCGGCTGCCCTCTTGCCCGTTGCCCTGCCCGTTCCCCTGCCCGGGATTTGGCTCTAAAAGCGGCCCGGTTCCCCGGCGCCGACGCTGCATTGCGGCATCGGCCGCTCCCCTCCTGCCCCGGCCTGTCCATGTCGCTGCCCGCCCCCGAGGATATGAAGCTGCTCGCGGCGCTCGCCCGCATCGCCCTTGATGCCGGCGGCGCGATCCGCCGCATCGAGGCGGCGGGCATCACCGCGCGCACCAAGGCGGATGCGAGCCTGGTGACGGACGCCGACCAGGCGGCCGAAGACCTGATCTGTCCGGCGCTGGCCGCGCTGCTGCCGGACGTGCCGATCATCGCCGAGGAAGCCATGTCGGCCGGCTGCGACGTCACCATCGGCCCGCGCTTCCTGCTGGTGGACCCGCTGGACGGCACCCGCGAATTCGTGTCCGGCAACGGCGAATATACCGTCAACATCGCCCTGGTGGAGCATGGCACGCCCACCTTCGGCGTCGTCTACGCCCCGGCGAAGGGCCTGCTCTATGCCGCGGCGCCCGGCGGCGCCTTCAAGGCCGACCGCGCCCCGGAGGCGGAGGTGGCGTCGGAAGGCTGGACCCGGATCCGGTGCCGCCCGCGCCCTTCCGGTCCGCTGCGCATCGCCGCCAGCCGCTCGCACGCCGATCCGCAGACCCGCGCCCTGATCGACAGCCTGCCGGTGGACGCCTGCATCTCCGCCGGTTCGGCGCTGAAGTTCGGCCTGCTGGCCGACGGACAGGTGGATCTCTACCCGCGCCTGTCGCCGGTGATGGAATGGGATTCGGCCGCCGGACACGCGGTGGTGGCCGCCGCCGGCGGACGCCTGCTGCGCCCCGACGGCCAGCCCCTGACCTACGGGCATCCGGAAAACGGCTTCAAGGTCGCCGGCTTCATCGCCGAGGGCGCGCCCGCTCCGGCCTGAGCGGGTGGCGGCCGGTCGCGGCGGCGGTAACGGTGGCAGCCTTGCGCCCCGCCTTCTCTGCGTCACAGTGAGACGCAACAGTGCAAGGCCGATTCGCGGCTCTTCCGTCCGACGCCAACCGCGAGATCCCGCATGACCATCCCGCGTTTTTCCCTGGCCCGCCTTGTTGCCGGGCTTGCGTGCCTCGTTGCCCTCGCCGCCCCGGCGGCGGCCCAGCAGCAGGCCCCCGGCGGCCAGCCCGGCACATATTCAACCAACGAATTGGTGACCAAGGGCCATTCTTTCTTCGGCTCGGTCTCGCGCGGCCTCGCCTTGACCATCGAGAAGGCGGTCAACCAGTGGGGCCAGCCCAACGGCTACATCCTCGGCCAGGAGGGCACTGGCGCCTTCGTCGGCGGCCTGCGCTACGGCGAGGGCGTGCTCTATACCCGCAATGCCGGCGACCTGAAGGTCTATTGGCAGGGCCCGTCCATCGGCTGGGATTTCGGCGGCGACGGCGGCCGCACCATGATCCTGGTCTATAATCTGCGTACCGTGGACGACGTGTTCCGCCGCTTCGGCGGCGTCACCGGCTCGGCCTATTTCGTCGCCGGCTTCGGCATGACGGCGCTCACCGCCGACAATATCGTCGTGGTGCCCATCCGGTCCGGCGTCGGCGTCCGGCTCGGCGCCAACATCGGCTATCTCAAATTTACCTCGCAGCCCACATGGAACCCCTTCTGACCAGGCTCGCCGGCGCATACGTAAGGGATGCTTAAGTCAAGTGAAGCGGGTGGCGGTGCTACGCGGTGGCACGCCGCCCGTTTGCATGGCATGAATGGGCCTCGGCGGGGGTGAAAGCGCAGGTTTCGCGTGATCGAACAGATCATGTTCTTTGCATTGGGCCTATTGAGCGCGACCCTGGTCGCGCTCTTGGTGCTGCCTGCCGTCTGGCATCGCGCGGTGCGCCTGACCACGCGGCGGGTGGAGGCGGCGGTGCCGGTCTCCATCTTCGAGATCCAGGCGGACAAGGACCAGCAGCGGGCGGCCTTCGCCTTGTCGCAGCGGCGGCTCGAGCTTCAGCTCGACCAGACGCGGGCGGCCATCGTGGCCCAGGCGGCGACCATCGAGGAGCAGCGGCTCCAGGTGTTCGACCTGGACAAGCGCCTCACCGCCAAGACCGCCGCGCATGAGGCCCTCACCCTCGCCCATGCGGACCTGGAAGCCCGCTTCGCCACCCAGGGGGCGGAGCTTGCGGACAAGACGCTGCTGCTGGAGCAGGCCACCACGACGCTGGCCAACACCCGCGCGGCGCTGGCCGCCACCAGCACCGCGCTGACCGAGCAGATCGGCCGCACCGAGGAGCTTCAGGTCACGCTGGCCGAGCGCGACGCCGCGCTGCTGGAGCGCGATGGCCGGATCATGGAGCTGGAGCGCGGCCTCGGCGATGAGCGCGCCGCCCATGTCGCCACCGACGCCCGCCTCAAGGACACCGAGACCCTGCTGTGGCAGGCGCGGACCGATGCCGGCGCGGACGCCGTCAAGGCAGCGGAGACCGAGGCGCGGCTGTCGTCGGAACTGAGCCAGGCCCGGCGCGCGCTGATGGAGAAGATCCAGCAGAGCGAGGAGCGCGGCACCGCGCTGGCCGAGCGGACCGCGCGCGTCGCGGAACTGGAGGCCGCGCTGGCGCTGGCCACCCAGGACCTGGAAAGCACGCGCAGCGCGCTGCATCTGCTGGAGCACCGGCGCAGCGAGGAGTTCACCGCCTCCCAGGGCGAGACCCGCCGCCTATCCGACGCGCTCGACATGCTCAAGGCCGACCACGCGATGATGAGCGAGGCGCTCGACCGCGCCCGCGCCGCCCGCGACGTCCCGGCCCCGCCGCCCGGGGCCGCGCCGGCCCAGATCGTGCCCCAGGCCGCGCCTCGGGCCGGGAACCGGGACGCGGCGGCGCCCGCCATGGGCGACGCGGAGCGCTCGGCGCTGAAGGAAACCATTCTCGATCTCGCCGCCAAGGTGGCGGCTCGGGCGGCCGATGCCCCCGGCTCGCCCCTGCCCGAGCTTCTGGCCCGCGCGGACACGGCCGAGGCCGGTGCCAACGGCCTCACCCTGGCGGCCCGCATCCGCGCCGCGCGCGCGGCGGACGAGGTGCCGGCGGACGAGGGGCTGGAGGCCGGGATACCGGACACCGAGACGCCGCCTTACGTTCCGGCCCGTCAGGCCGCCGGCGAATAGCACGCCGCCGGGTCCGCGCGGCGGTTCAGGCGGAGCCCCCAAACGCAGAGCGGCGCCCGAAGGCGCCGCCGAGGAGAAGCGGACCGTCCGCTTGGATGCATCGTCGGCGATTGGCCGTCAGCCGGGGCTCACCAGCGGCGGCCGCAGACCTGCACCCAGCGCGGCGGGCCATAGGGGCGGGACTGGCGCACCCAGTAGCAGCCGCCGCGCGGCGGCGGGCCCCAGCCACGGGCCCACGGCGGCACCGGGCCGCGCGGCGGGCCGGGCACCCAGTTGCAGCGCGAGGGGCCGCATACCCAGGCGGCGGGCTCCACCGGCGCGCCGGCCACCGGAGCGGGCGCCGCTCCGGGCGAGATCGGGCTGGCGGCCTCGGCGGCCACCGTGCCGAGCGCGAGCGCGCCGAACAGCGCGGCCGCGCAGAGAGTGGCACTTCTCATCTTATTTCTCCCACCTGACCAGACGGCACGCAAAGGTGCAGAGCTGAAATCGACAAAGCGTGACCTTTGTTCCCTCCAGCCGGGCCGTTCGTCGACTGATTGCTTAAGCAATCATGAATGCCACCGAAGGCCCGCGCCGCCGGTTCGCCATCGGATACTTGCCACTTTGGCGAAATTACGCCACCCGCACTGCGCCCACCGCGACGCAACGTCATGCAACGATGCGAGACGTGGAATTTATTCGGCTTCGCTCCGGCCAAATCGGCGGAAAACCGGGCGTCCTGCGCCGGGCGAAGCCTTGTCCCCAGGCCTTGAATCGTTTTAGCCCGCATGCGTTCTTCCGCTTGCGGGCGGCGGCAATCCTTGCCAGGGATGGGCGGGGACGGCAGCGCACCGAGTGGCTTGATGATCGACAAACTGGAATACCTGATTGCCCTCGCGCGGGAACGCCACTTCGGCCGCGCGGGCGAAGCTTGCGGCGTCACCCAGCCGACGCTCTCCGCCGGCATCAAGCAGTTGGAGGACACGCTCGGCGTGCTGCTGGTGCAGCGAGGCTCCCGCTTCATGGGCTTCACGCCGGAGGGGGAGCGCACGCTGGAGTGGGCCCGCCGCATCGTCGCCGACAGCCGCGCCATGCGCCAGGACATCGATGCCCTGAAGCGCGGCCTGTCCGGCCCGCTGCGCATCGCCGCCATTCCCACCGCTCTGCCCATGGTGGCCGCGCTCACCACGCCGTTCCGCGCCCGCCACCCGGACGTGCGCTTCACCGTCATCTCCTCCACCTCCATCGAGATCCTGAACCATCTGGAGAATCTGGAGATCGACGCCGGCCTGACCTATCTGGACAACGAGCCGCTGGGCCGGGTGAACACCGTGCCGCTCTATCGCGAGCGCTACCGCCTCGTGACCGCGCCGGGGGCCAAATATGGCGACCGGGACAAGGTGACCTGGGCCGAGATCGCCGAGCTGCCCCTGTGCCTGCTCACCCCCGACATGCAGAACCGCCGCATCGTCGACGGCCTGCTGGCGGCCTCCGGCGCGGTGCAGAAGCCGACGCTGGAATCCAATTCCATGATCGTGCTGTTCACCCATGTGCGCACCGGGCAATGGTCGAGCGTCATGCCGGCCATGCTGGCGGACAGCCTCGGCCTGACCTCGCAATTGCGCTCGATCCCCATCGTCGAGCCTGAGATCACCCACTCCATCGGCCTCGTGGTGCCGCATCGCGAGCCGACGACCCCGCTCACGGCGGCTTTGGTGGCCGAGGCCCGGCGCATCGCCCCGCGCCTCGACCAGGACCTGGGCGCCGGGCGCGACCCAGCGCTCGCCACCCTCTCCCCGTAGGCCGCCGGCGGCTCAGAACGTCCAGGCGAGCCGGGCGGTCAGGCCGTTGTCCGAGAGCGATCCGCCCCACTGGCCGGCGTAGGACACCGCCAGCATGGCGGCCGGCGACAGGGCCACCGACAGGCCCGCCTCCAGCGCCAGCGCGTCCTGCGCCAGCGGCACGCCGGAGACGCTGAACGGCGCGCTGCCGGCAAAGGCGAGCGTGGCCGTGGGATCCACGTCGCCGAAGGCATGCCGCCAGCCCGCCATGCCCTGGACCGTCGCGCGCATGGTGCCGAGCACCACGTCCGTATCGGCCCGCAGGCCCAGCGTGGTGAAGGTGACGCCCGCATGGGTGCCGCTGCCGGACAGAGCGGCGATGCCGCCGCTCTCCGCGATGCCGCCGCCCGACACGTTCACATAGGCCAGCGCCGCGAACGGCTCCAGCGCCGCCGGCCCGAGGCCGACCCGCCAGCCCACGTCGCCGAACGCCTGGATGGCGCTCAGGTCCTGGCTGCCGGACAGGGCATTGACGAGGCCGGGAATGGCGATGACCCGCGCCGTGTCCACGTCCGAATAGGCATAGGCCGCGCCGAGGCGCACGCCGAGGGCGCCGAATTGGGCCCCGCCATAGAGGCCCGCATGCACGGTGTCCGCATCGGCCGAGGCATTGCGCGCGCCGACCGTGAGGCTGCCCTGGCTGTAGCCGCCGAAGGCGCCGATCCGGTAGGCCTCGCCCACCGCCCCGTCGATGCCGGTCAGGAACCCGCCGATGCTGCGGTCGAAGCCCGCCGCATTGCCGTCGCCGGACACCGAGCCCCAGGACCCGAAGGCCCGGCCCCACACGCCGTTCGGCTGCGCCGCCGCCCCGCCCGCCGCCGGCGCGGTGCCGAAGGCCTGCCGCAGCCGGTCCACCACCGCCGCGCGCACGAAGCGGCTGTCCTCCAGCGCGCCGGTCAGCAGCGAGCCGTAGAGGTCGCCGGACAATTGGTCGAAGGCGCCGCGCGCCAGCGCCTGCGTCGCCAGCGAGCCCACCGTGTCGTGCAGCAGGTTGCCGGTGGGCAAGGTGTCGAGCGCGACCGCCGTGGCGACCTGGTTCGGCGTCTGCGCGGCGCTGGCGAAGGCCCGCATCTGCGCCACGTCGAGAAAGAGCGTGCCCGACCCGGTCTCCAGCGTCACCCCGTAGAAGGCGGAGATCATGGCGTCGCCGAGCAGGGTATAGCTGCCCGTCACGCCGCCGCTGGCGGTGAGGATGGTGAGGCGCGCGCCGGGCGTATAGAGCCCGCCGATGCCGGCGACCGAGAGCAGGGCGCCCTCGGCGATGGTGGCCGTGCCGCTGACCGTGATGAGGTCGGCCGTGCTGCCGGACACCTCGGCCCGGTAGAGCGAACCGGCCGCCTGGGTGAAATTGCCCGCGACGGCGATGGTGCCGACCGAGTTGCCCGGCGCCACCACGCCGCCGGACAGGATGGCGAGCGTGCCCACCGTGCCGTTGCCGGCGAGCGTGCCGCTCGCCTCCACCTGCGCGGTGCCGCCCAGCGTGCCGGCCAGCGACAGCGTGCCGGCGGTCACCCGCGTGGTGCCGGCGAAGGCAGAGGCATCCCCCACCAGCGTCACCGTGCCAGTCCCGCTCTTGATGAGGCTGCCCGAGCCGGTCAGCGTGTTGGCGAAGGTGCCCGCCCCGGACTGGTCCAGCACCAGCGTGCCGTTGTCCAGGATAGCGCCGCTGCCGAAGCTCGCCGTGGTGCCGGCGAGCGTGCCGCCGAGGATGCGAGTGCCGCCGGAATAGCTGTTGGCGGCGGCGAGCCGCGTGGTGCCCGCGTCCACCTCCACCGTGGCGAGGCCGGCGATGACCGGCGCGAAGGTATAATCCGTGGCGGTGTGGTTGAAGACGATGCTGCCGGTTCCGTTCACCACCGTCACCGAGGCGGCGTTCAGCGTGCCCGGCGCCACCGGCGCGCTGCCCGCGGCGGCGCCGATCACCAACTGGCTGGTGGACGGCCCGAATGCGTTGCCCATGGCCACCGCGCCCGCCGTCACCGTCCCGCCGTCGGCGATGACGAGGGTGGAGGACACCCCGCCCATGGCCAGCAGCCCGGCGACGGTCAAGGTGGAGCCCGCGCCATTGACGGAGACCGCTCCCACGTTGCCGCCGTCGGCGATGGAGAGGGTCTGCGCCGTGACGGTGCCGCCATTGCTGATCGCCAGCAGGCCGGTGCCGTCGGTGCCGACGAACAGCCCGCCATTGACGCTCCAGCGCGACCCGGCCCCATCCACCGAGACCGCCCCGACAGCGCCTGGGCTGAGGCCGAGGCCGGCGGTGCCGGAGCTGACGCTGGCGCCATCGGAGACATCCAGCTCGCCATAGCCGCCGAAGCCGACATAGAGCAGGTTGCTCACCGCCAGGCTGGAGCCGGCGCCGCTGACGCCGAGCAGGCCCGTCGCCGTGGACTGCCAGCCGATCACGGCATCGTTGGCGCTGACCCCGCCGCCGCCGGTGACGGTCAGCAGGGCGCTTCCCGACGCGCCCACATAGAGCACGCCGCTGGTCCACTGGCTGCCCGGCCCGGACACGCTGGCCTCGCCCGGCGTCCCGAACAGATAGCCGATCACTCCCGACGCATCGGCGAGCTTCGCCCCGTCGGACACGGTGAGCGCGCCATAGCCGCCATAGCCGATCACCACCGCGTTGGAGGACGTCCAGGCCGTGCCCGCGCCGCTGAGATCGAGCTGCGCCACCGGCGCGCCGAGGCCGTTGCCCACCAGCGTGTCGCCCGCGGTCACGGCGGCACCGCCGAGCACCTCCACGGTCCCGTCCGTATTGATCGTCACCGTGCCGGCGGTGTCCCAGCGCGCCCCGGCGCCGGCGACCACCACCAGTCCCGGCACGGCGAGCTGGCCGATACTGGCGCCGGTGTCGGACACCCGCGCCCCGTCGCTGATGATGAGCGTGCCCTCGCCGGTCCCGCCCACAGTCAGCGTGCCGCCGATGATCCAGGCGGACCCGGTGCCGAGCACGCCCACCTGCCCCACGCTGCCGCTGTTGCCGATCACCGCCGCGCCGCCGGTGGTGACCACGCCGCCGTCGGCGATGGTCATCGCCCCCTGCCCCAGCACACCGACGGTCAGGCTGCCGGCCACGTCCCAGCGCGAGCCTAAGCCGGTCACGGTCATGCTACCGGTCTCGCTGCTCACGCCCACGCCCACATCGGCGTCGCCCGCCGTGGTGATCGCGCCGCCCGCCGTCACCGCCACCATGCCATTGGTGCCGACGGAGAAGGCCCCCGTCACGTCGAGCCGCGAGCCGGCGCCGCTCACCTCCACCGTGCCGCTGGGCGACAACAGGCCCGCAACGATCATATCGCCGGTCGAAACGCGGCCGCCGTCCTCGATCCTGAGGTCGCCGGAGCCGAAACCGCCCACCTGCAGCCCCCCGGCATTGGTCCAGGAGGAACCGGCGCCGGTGATGGTCACGGTGGCGAAGGCGGTGTTGGTCAGTTCGCCCAGCACCGCGCCGCCGGAGGCGAGGGCGGCACCGTCCGACACCTCCACGGTGGCGGCGCCGTTGGTGCCGATGCCGAGCGCTCCGCTGCTGGTCCAGGCCGAGCCGCCGCCGGACAGCACGACGCCGCTGAACGTGCCCGCGGTCACGCCCACGCTGCCGGTGGCGCCGGAGACCGTCGCCCCACCGATGACGATCAGCCCGCCATCCGCGTCCACGCCCACCGTCACCGCGCCGCCGTTGACGAGGCCGGTGCCGCTGCCCGCCGCCGTGAGCGTGCCGGCGGCGCCGCTGCCGATCAGCGTGTTGTCATAGGCCGACACCACCCCCGCCGGCAGCGTCTGCGTGCCGGTGACAACCAGGTCCGCCGCCCGGCTCCCCGCCCCCGCCGCCAGCAGGGCGACCAGCGAGGTGGAAGCGGCCAACAGGCGCGGCGGAAGCGGGCGGGGCATGGCGGGGCTCCGGAGAAGGCGGGAACGGGGGATCTGGAAATCGGCTGTAGCAGGTTCGCGCGCGGCGTCTTGATCGCGCTTGCGGTGGGCCGGCTTGCGGCCGGCTCAGCGGTCGGTGGGCACGCGGACGGTCACCGCCACCTGATGCCCGGTCTCCCAGGGCGGGGCGCGGTAGATCACATAGGCGGGCGTCTCGCCGAAGCCGCGCCGGGCACGGGGCAGCCAGATGACGCAGACGCCGAAGATGGCCTCCGCGATGAGGTGCTGCGGCCCGGCCAGATCCAGGCTGGCGAAGAAGCCCTCGCGCATGTCGAGCCGCCGGAACGGCGCGCGCAGCGCCGGCAGGCCGAGGCCGGGATCGATGATCGCGCAGTCGTAGCGCATGCGCTCCGGTCCGGTCAGCGCCGGGTCGTCATAGAGGATGCCCACCGGCGACAGGCCGTCGAGGCTGACGCCGGCGGCCTGGAGGGCGCGGGCGAAGCGGCGCCAGTGGTAGGGGATCAGGTCCAGCCCGCCGTGGAAGCGCATGGCGATGAGCCGTGCGGCCGGCTGGCGCACGGCGGCGGTTCCCTCGACCAGGTCGTGATGCAGCCGGCGCGGCGCCGGCGTCGATGCCAGGACCATCGCGCGCATACGGCTCGGCGTCATGCCGAAGCGGCGGGAAAAGGCGCGGGTGAAGGCGGGCTGGCTGTTGTAGCCGGTGCGCAGCGCCGCATCGAGAATGCCGGTGGAGGTGCGGCAGATGATGGTGGCCGCATGCTCCAGCCGGATGCGGCGGGTATAGGCGCCCAGCGTCTCGCCCATGGTCTCGGCGAAGCGGCGGTGGAAATGGAATGGGCTCAGCCCCGCCTGCCGCGCCACCGTGTCGAGGTCGGTCACCACCGAGAGGTCGGTCTCGATCCGGCCGAGCACCGCCAGCAGGAAGCCGTCCTCCACCGCCTCCGGCGGGACGCCGGCCGCCGGCTCGGACTGCCAGCGGGTCCAGGCGTGCCACGCCTGCCGCTCCTCGACGAAGGTCTCGCCCAGACGCTCGTAGGAAAACGCGTCCGGCCCACTCTCAAAAGACTTGTGCATCCCCGGGGCAATCCTGGTCGCGACGGAACGCACGGCGGCCGAAAAAGCCGCCGCCCATTGCATCACCCTGCCGCCCCAACCTGCCGTTGTACCGACGAAAAATCGGCTCAACAGGCGTTGCGAACCTAGCTGCGCCGGCCCGCCTTGTCACCGCACAGCGGGCTACCGCAAGGTCCGCTCACGGCTGCGGCGCGGGCGTCGCCTCCCCGGCCGCCACCGGCTGGCCGGCGCCGGGCAGCACCTCCACGGTGGCGGTGCGGCCGGCCACCAGATTGGCGGTCGCGGGATCGATGGCGATGCGCACGGGCACCCTCTGGGCGAGGCGCACCCAGCTGAAGGTGGGGGTCACGTTGGCCAGCAGGCTGGTGCCGTCGCTGCGCTCGCGGTCCTCGATGCCGGCGGCGATGCTCTCCACATGGCCATGCAGCGGCACCGTGCCGCCCATGAGGTGGATGAGCACCGGGTCGCCCACATGGATGCGCGGCAGCTTGGTCTCCTCGAAATAGCCGGCCACATAGAAGGAATGGGCATCCACCAGCGCCGCCACCGCCTTGCCGGCGGTGACGTAATTGCCGGGGCGCAGGTCGAAATTGGTGATCTTGCCGTCCACCGGCGCGCGCACGCTGGAGCGCTCCAGGTTCAGCGCCGCGAGGTCGCGGTCGCTCTGGGCCGAGGCGAGGGCGGCACGGTCCTGGGCCAGCTCGGTCTCCACCTGCTCGCGCTTCTGCTGCGTCACGGCGCTGTCGTTGAGCTGGCTGTAGCGCTTGGATTCCCGCACGGCCTGATCGAGCGCCGCCTGCTTGCTGGCGAGGCTCGCCTCGGCCTGGGCGAGCGCGATCTCGAAGCGCCGGGGGTCGATGCGGAACAGCAGGTCGCCCTTGTGGACCGTGGCGTTGTCCGGCAGGTCCACCTCGGAGACGAGGCCGGAGACATCGGGGGCCACCTCGACCACGGCGGCGCGCACGCGGCCGTCGCGGGTCCAGGGCTCCTCCATGTAATAGCGCCACAGGTGCCCGCCCACGAGCACGGCCAGGACCAGGGCACAGAGGGTCACGCCGATGCGCCCGGCGGTGGCGAGATAGGATTTCATGACAGCGACCATTGGGTGGACAGGGCGACGAGGCCGCCCAGGACAAGGACATAGAGGCAGACGTCGAAGAAGGCGCGATGCCAGACGATGCGATAGAGGCCGGCCCGCAGCAGCAGCGGGCGCAGCAGGGCCATCACCGCATAGGCGGCGATGGCCAGCGGCAGCAGGGTGGGCACGAAGACCCCGTAGAGATCGATCTCGCCCATCACACCGCCTCCTTCCAGATCAAAGGCTGCGGCGCCTGCGCCGCGAAAGCCGGGGCGGCGGGCATGAGCGCGCAGCGCAGGGCGGTCAGCGCCACGGCCGCGTCGGTGCGGCGGTGGCCGGCGGGTGCGGCGAGCACCGCCTCCAGCGCCGCGTCCAGCGGCTCGCGCAGGTCCGCCATGGCGTGCTCATAGGCCCCCGCCGCCACATCGCCGGAGACGGCGACGGCGCGGGCCACCACCTGCGGCAGCAGGGCCTCGATGGCGGCGCGGGCGGGTGCCGGCAGCACCATGCGGGCGCGCTTCAGGTCGGCCACATTGATGGCGGCGATCACCTCGCGCAGGGCATGGCCGGTGGCCGGCGCGCCCTCCCCCGCCTTGGCGAGGCGCGGCACCAGCAGGCCCAGCCGGTCGAGCATACGCCCGGCCAGCGGCTCGGCCCGCGCCTCGGTGGGGCCGGAGGCGATGGCGGCAAGGTCCGCCGCATTGGCCGCCAGGAGGCGGCCCATGGCCCGCTCCACCGTCATGGAGCGCACCAGGGCGATGACGATGGCGCTGAATCCCATGCCGGCCACCGCCGCCAGATTGCCGTTCAGGAAGGTGGCGAAATCCGCCGAGAAGCGCTCCTGGATACCGCTCAGCACGGCGAAATTGACCACCAGCGCCATGCCGGTGCCGCCCCAGCCGGGCATGCTCAGCAGCATGCCCGCCGGCACCATGTAGAGGGCCAGGGTCACGGCCAGCATGGGGAAGCCGTCGATGCCCGGCAGCAGCGCGAACTGGTAGATGCACACCACCACCAAGGCGATGAGGGTGCCGCGGATGAAGGACAGCAGCATCGGCACCGGGTCGTCGAAGCCGGCCATGATGGAGGCGCCGACCGCCGCCATCTGGGCCGCGCCCGCGCCTTCCGGCCAGGCGGAAGCGATCCAGAAGGTGCAGCAGGCGAGGATGGCGAGCGCCGCCGCCGCGCCGGACCAGATCGCCAGCCGGGCGTCGCGGTGGACCGGGGCCGGCGGCGGCACGCGGCGGCTGGCGCGCAGGCCCGACGGCATGCCCGCCCGGCCGGTGCGCACCGCCAGCCACAGGGCCCGGCACTCGTCCTTCAGCTCCATGAAGAGCTTAATCCGTTCAATGAGATAGGCGAGCTTGAGGGCATCCCAGCCAGCTTGAGGGCCGAGCGCGGGCTTGAGGCCGTCGAGCAGTTCCCGCAACTGCGCCGCCTCCGCCGGATCGGCGCTCTCGCCCGCGGCGGTCCAGGCCTTCAGGCGATCGAGGACCTCGGCCAGCCGGGGCGGCAGCCCCTCCGCCTTGAGCGCGGCGACGCGCTCGCCGATGGTGGCGAGCAGGGGCAGCAGCAGCAGCATGCGGCCGCGCAGGGCCTGCATCTGGCGGGTGGTGCCGCGCAGGTCGGAATGGTCGTAGGCGAGGTGGACGGCGAGGCCGTGCA
This sequence comes from Azorhizobium doebereinerae UFLA1-100, assembly GCF_000473085.1. Lineage (GTDB taxonomy): Bacteria > Pseudomonadota > Alphaproteobacteria > Rhizobiales > Xanthobacteraceae > Azorhizobium > Azorhizobium doebereinerae. Next base: position 18,769 of record NZ_AXBA01000010.1, on the reverse strand, counting down.
GTTCGGTGGCGTCGAAGGCGAGCCGCGCCCGGCGGCGGCGAGCCTCGGCGCCGCCGGCGCCGGACAGGGCCTCCACCGCCAGGGCGCCCGCATCCTTCAGCCAGCCGTCCACCCGGGCGGCGATCACCGGGCCCACGTGGCGCGGCCAGACCAGATGGCCGACGAGGCCGGCGCAGGTGATGGCGAGCACGATCTCCTCCACCCGCGCGACCGCCGTCTCGAACACGGCGGACGGGTCGCTGACGGAGGAAAACCCAATGATCGCAGCCGTATAGCCGGCCAGCATGGTGAGGTAGGAGCGCGGGGTGCGGTCCAGCAGCGAGACCGCGAGGCAGCCGCCCACCCACAGCGCCAGGGCCAGGCTCAGCAGCTCCGGCGCGGTGGCGAGGGCGGGCACGCTGACCACCGCCATGACCGCGCCGAGCCCGGTGCCGATGACCCGGTAGACCGACTTGGAGGTGAGCGCGCCGGACAGCGGCTGGGAGACGATATAGACCGTGCCCATGGCCCAATAGGGCTTCTCCAGCCCGAAATAGAGCGCGATGAACAGCGCCAGCATGGCGGCGGCGAAGGTCTTCAGCGAGAAGAACAGGTCACCGAAGCCCGGGCGCAGGGTGAGCAGGGACCGGATCATGCCGCCTGCCCTCCCCGCTCGGCGCCGGGGGCTCCCCGCTCGGCGCCGGGTCTGCGGGCCTCGGCCTCGCGGTGCAGGCGGGCCTCCACGGTGCGCAGCACCTCCAGCGCCACGGCGAGGTCGGCGGCCGCCACGTCGCCGAGCAGGCGCGACCTAACCCCTTGGACGATCGTCTCGATTTCCGCCGCCTTGCGGCGCCCGGCGGGGGTGACGTGCAGCGTCTTGGCGCGCCGGTCGGCGGGGTCCTCGCGGCGCTCCACCAGATGTTCGGCGGCCAGCATGTCGATGAGGCGGACCAAGGACGGGCCCTCGATGCCCAGCTCTTCGGCGAGTGTGCCCTGCCGCTGGCAATCGCGCCGCGACAGCATGAGCAGCGGCAAGGCGGTGGCCTGGGACAGGCCGTGCACGGCCAGCGCATGGTCAAGCTCCCGCCGCCACAGGCGGTTCACCTGCATCACCAATTGGCCGAAGGCCGATGCGCCGGGCGAGGCGGAAGCTGTGGTTTCGTAAGTCATGCATTTAATTAGGAGCCTAATTATTAACTTGCAAGCATCCTGCGCCGCGCTCCGCGCATGGCTCGGCGCCCGCCGCGCATGGCGCGCGTTTCGACGCGGACTTCACCACTCGAAACACCCTGTCTTGCGACACGGGGCCGGCCGCGGCGCGGCCCCCGCGCGCCCGCTCACACCCCGGCCGCATCCTCCCGCCGCACCACGCGCGGGGTCGGGCAGTCGGAGGGCACCGGCGGCAGGTGGCCATATTCCTGGTGATGGGCGAGGCGCGCCTCCAGGAACTCGATGCGGTCCAGCAGCGCCGACACCGCCTCCCCCACCGGGTCGGGCATCAGATGGTGCTCCAGGTCGATGCGGCCGTCGCCGAGGCGGCGGCGGTCGGCCACCGCCTTGACCACCCGGCCGGGGATGCCGACCACGGTCATGCCCGGCGGCACGTCCTCGATGACTACCGAATTGGCCCCCACCCGCGCCCCGGGGCCGACCGTGATCGGCCCGAGGATCTTGGCTCCCGCCCCCACCAGCACCCCGTCCTGGAGCGTGGGGTGGCGCTTGCCCGGGGTCCAGGAGGTGCCGCCCAGGGTGACGCCGTGATAAAGCGTCACGTCGTCCCCCACCTCCGCCGTCTCGCCGATGACGACGCCGGCGCCGTGATCGATGAAGAAGCGCCGGCCGATGCGGGCGCCGGGGTGGATGTCCACATTGGTCAGCAGTCGGGCGAACCAGGAGATGAAGCGGGCGGCGAACTTGCCCCGCCCGCGCCACAGCCGGTGGGCGATGCGGTGCCAGATCACCGCGTGCACGCCGGGATAAGTGAGCACGATCTCAACAGTGGCGCGCGCGGCGGGATCGCGCGACGTCACGCAGGCGACGTCCTCGCGGATCTGGCGCCACAGGCCGGGGGGCGCGGCGGGCACGGCGATGGACCTCGCGAGGACAGGCGGCGCCGGCGCGGCGTCCGGCGGCAGGGCGGGCGCGGCATGCCCCGGCTGGCGGCGGGCGCCCATGATCACGACGCGCTCTCCATCGCCGCGCGGCGCAGGCGCAGGGCCGCGTCGGTGAAGCTGTCCTGGTAGAAGCGCAGCAGCATCTCGGGCGAGACATTGGCCTTGGTGCGCTGGGCGAAGGCCCTCACCCGGTCGAGGATCTGCCGGCCGCGCGCCGCGTCCACCGTGATGCCCTGGTCGGCCAGCGCCTTCTCGATGGCGGCAAGGCCGGAATGCTTGCCCAGCACCACGCGGTGGCCGCGCCCGAACAGCTCCGGGTTCAGCGCCTCGTAGGTGGCCCGATCCTTCAGCAGGCCGGAGACATGGATGCCGGATTCATGGGTGAAGACGTCGGCGCCGACGATGGCCTTGCCGCGCGGCAGCGGCCGGGCGGCGGCGGCGGAGACCAGCTCGGCCAGCGGGCCGAGGGCGGCGGCATCGATGCCGGTGTGCGCCCGCGCGGTCTGCTTCAGGGCGATGGCCACTTCCTCCAGCGCCGCATTGCCGGCCCGCTCGCCGATGCCGGCCACCGTGACGCTGGCATGGCGCGCCCCGCCCATCACCGCCGCCAGCGTGTTGGCGGTGGCAAGGCCGAGGTCGTCATGGGCGTGGAACTCCAGCTCCAGGTCGGTGGCCGCCGCCACCCGGCGCACCAGCGCATAGGTGCCGAACGGCTCCAGCACGCCCAGGGTGTCGGCGAGGCGCAGGCGGAAGGCGCCCGCCGCCTTGGCGGTCTCGGCGAGGCGGCAGAGGAAATCCGGATCGGCGCGGGAGGCATCCTCCCCGCCCACCGCCACCTGGAAGCCCAGCTTGCGGGCGAAGCCCACCACATGGCTCACATTGGCCAGCGCCCAGGCGCGGTCCTTGCCCAGCTTGCCGGCGAGCTGCTTGTCGGAGGTGGGGATGGAGACATTGACGATGCCGACCCCCGCCGCCACGGCGGCCATCACGTCGGCCTCGCTCATGCGGCACCAGGCCATCACCCGGGTCGGCAGGTTGAGCGAGACGATGGAGCGGATGGTCTCGATCTCCTCGTCGCCCATGGCCGGGGTGCCGGCCTCGATCTCCGGCACGCCGGCGGCGGCCAGCGCCTCGGCGATCTCGATCTTCTCCTTGCGGGTGAAGGCGACGCCCGGCGCCTGCTCGCCATCGCGGAGCGTGGTGTCGTTCAGGAAGGCGGTGCGCGCCGCCGGGGCGGGCTCGAAGGGGGAGGATACGGGCGTCTTTGCGAGCATGGGTCCCTTCCGCCGATGACGCGTGACAGGTACCCTGCCCGAAGCAACCCGCGTGCCATCGCGACAAAGTTCTGGAAGATAATGGTTTTCCGGCTACGGCCTACCGGGGTGCGGGGGTGGCGCGACGGGCGGTGTCCGGCTTTCGGCGCGTTCGCGACAGCCGTGTCGCATGGCCCTGTCCGGGCCTGTCGGCGCGCCGCCGCGCCGCGCCGGCGTGCCTCCGTAGAAACCCGGCTTGCGCGGCATCGGGCGGCCCCTTTAAAGCTATATACCTCCGGGCACAGCACCGGCGGCACAGGACAAGGATGGATCCGATGAAGATCAGCGCGCGCAACCAGATCAAGGGCAAGGTGATTTCCGTCGATCACGGCCCCATCTCCGGCAAGGTGGCCATCGACATCGGCGGCGGCAACGTGCTCGTGTCGCACATCACCGAGGACGCGGTGAAGGAACTGGACATCAAGGTGGGCGACGAAGTGGTGGCGCTCATCAAGTCGTCGAGCATCATCGTCGGCAAGTGACCGCGACGGGTGATCCCGGCCGGGTGATTTCGGCCGGGTGAGCCGCGCCACTGAGTGACCGCTCACCGCCCGCCGCCCCATGCACCGGAAGAGCCCTCTCCCGCTTGCGGGGGAGGGAGCAGCCGCGCGCATGCAGGGCCGGCACGCCCTTTGCCCAGCCCACCGAACAACCGCAACACCGCCGCTCCTCGCGCCGGAGAAGCCGTCGCTCAGGCCGGCTCCAGCGTCACCTTCACGTCCGCCGGCGCCGCCCAGTAGGGGGCGGAGGAGACCAGGATGTGGGCGCCGGCGCGGGCATAGTCCGCCGCGTTGCCGGCATTCACCCCACCCGCCGCCGCCACCAGCGCGGGGCTGCCCGCCTCGGCCACCGCCGCCACCACGGCGGCGATGTCGGCGGGCGTCATCTTCTCGCATTGCAGGATGTCCGGCCCGGCAGGCAGGATGGCGCGGGCGCCCTCCACCGTGTCCACCTCCACCACCACCCGCTTCTCCGGCGCCAGGCGGCGCAGCCGGGCGATGGCGGCGGCCGGGTCGGCCAGGAAGGCGCGATGCTCGGGAAACACCAGCAGCGTCTCCGACAGGCCGAGCCGGTGCGGCTCCGCCCCGCCGGCGCGGATCGCCGCGATCATCGCCGCCTTGTTGCCGGGGAAGGTCTTGCGCGTCGTCACCACCGCCACGTCCGGGGCCACCGCGCGGGCGGCATCGACGATGGCCGCCGTGGCGGTGGCGATGCCGGAGAGATATTCCACCAGCGTCTGCGCCACCTTCCAGGCCTGATGCAGCGCCCCCGCCGGGCCGGAGGCCTCCAGCAGCAGGTCGCCCGCATCCACCCGCGTGCCGGTCGCCGCCCGCACCTGCGCCACGCCGCCGGCGGCGCGCACCAGTTGCGCCGCCGCCTCGATGCCGCACACCACGCCCGGCCGGCGCATCTGGAAGCGCATCCGCCCGGGCTGGGCGCCGATGCCGAGCAGATGGGTGGTGAGGTCGCCGTGCGGCACATCCTCCGCCAACAGGGCCTCGATCCGCTCCGGCGACCACTCCCGCATCATCTCGGCTCCGCTCGCTCGCGCCCCATCGCGCGCGGGCGGGATCGCGCCGGGACCGCCCCGCCGCGCGACGGCCCGCCCGTCCGGGCCGAGCTTAGAGCGCGGCGCGGCCGGCGGCCAGCCCGCGCTGAGCCGGATTTCAACAAGAGGGTCTCCGCCGGACGCCCCGGTCCGCAGCCGAAGCCGCGGCTGCGAGCCGGACAGGCCGGATGGGGCGCGCGGGCCGGCCCGCGCCCGCCGCCTTCAGTGCGCCATGCCCGCCGCCGTGCCGGCGCCGATCGCCTCCATGGTGCGCACCGCGTCGAGCGTGGCGTCGGCGATGCGCAGGGCGCGCTCGCCCGGGTTGAGCCAGCTCGGCTCGGCGCCGAGGCGGGGATCCACCTCCGCCAGCTTCAGCTCGGCCGGCACGTCCACGCCGCCGCGCACCAGGCCGCGCAGGTGCCCGGTGAGCGGCGCCGCCACCGGCTGATCGTCGCACAGGCCGATCACCTCGTCCCGCGTCACCCGGTCGCCGATCGCCGCGGACGAGGTCCACAGCCCGGCGCAGGGGGCGCGGGCGAAGCGCTCGCGCCCCGCCCCGGCCAGCGGCGTGGAGCGGCCGTGGGCGGGCAGCGTGGAGCCGTCGCGCAGCACGCCGATGGCCTCCGGCGCGGTCTCCACCGCCACGTCCACATGGCGGCCGGCGGTGAAGCCCGGCCCGAGGCCGATGGTGAGGCGGGCGAACGGGCGGATGTCCACCTTCAGCCCGCGCATGCGCAGGCGCGCGTCCACCAGCAGGTCGATGAGGCCGAGGCACAGCAGGTCGCCCAGCTCCATGGCCGTGACCATGACGCCGCCGCGCTCGGTGAAGCCGCGCAGCACCTCCACCAAAGCATGGGCGGGGCGGGCGGACAGGCCCATCACCTCGGAGAAGCCGGTGACCAGCGCATCGTCGAACGACAGGCTGCGCCGCAGCACCGGCTGGGTGGGATCGCGCGAGAGCACGACGCCGTAGCCGGCATGGAACAGGCGGTGGGCGACGGCGGAGGCCACGTCGTTGGTGCCGAGGACCACCGCCACCGGGGCGCGTCTCGACGGGATGAATTCGCTTTCGCTGCGCATCGTGTCTCCGGCCCCAAAGGGCTCCGCTCTGCTCCGCCCCGTTCCGCCGCCCCCCACCGGGCACCGGCGGCGCGGGCAGGCCGCGCGGCGCCGGCGCCTGGCCCCGAAAGGCCAGACGGCGCATGCCCCGCCCGGCTCCCGAGGGTGGCCCCGGGCGGGACGCAGCCCCTCTAGCGACATTCGTGCCAAGCGCTGCCCCCGCCCCGGCCGGCCGGCGGCGGCGCGGCGGGGCGGCGCCGGCCGCAATCTTCACGCTTTCTCAACCCCGCCGCCGCCCGCCGCTTGGCGGCGCGGTGGCTTTCCGACACGGCCCGACACCGCCGTTGCGGCGCGTCGTGTCGGGAAGCCGACATTCAGGCCTTGTCGCAAAGCTGCTGATTGGAATCAGAAGCATTTTGCACAGCAGCATGGCTGGCACGTCGATTGCTTGGAACGGTCCATGGCGGCGCCTGGCCCAGGCCCTCGGCGCCCGCGCGTGGCGCCCTCCCCCCAATGGCGCGACCTTTGGAGACAGACATGCTCGGCATTGGCAGCACTCTTCCGGCCTTTTCCATCACCGGCGTGAAGCCGGGCTTCAATTTTCATGAAGAGAACGGCACCTCCGCCTTCGAGACGCTCACGGACGCAAGCTTCCCCGGCAAGTGGAAGATCATCTTCTTCTACCCGAAGGACTTCACCTTCGTCTGCCCGACCGAGATCGCCGAATTCGCCCGCCTGTCCGGCGATTTCGCCGACCGCGACGCGGTGGTGCTCGGCGGTTCCACCGACAATGAGTTCGTCAAGCTGGCCTGGCGGCGCGACCACAAGGACCTCAACCGCCTGCCGATCTGGTCGTTCGCCGACACCAACGGCTCGCTGGTGGACGGGCTGGGCGTGCGCTCGGCCGACGGGGTGGCCTATCGCTACACCTTCGTGGTCGACCCTGAGAACGTGATCCAGCACGTCTATGCCACCAACCTCAACGTCGGCCGCAATCCGAAGGACACGCTGCGGGTGCTGGACGCGCTCCAGACCGACGAATTGTGCCCCTGCAACCGCGAGGTCGGCGGCGACGTGCTGAAGGTGGCCTGATGAGCATCGAGACGCTCAAGGCCCAGCTTCCCGCCTTCGCCAAGGACGTGAAGCTGAACCTGTCCTCGCTCACCCGCGAGGACAGCCTGACGCCCCAGCAGCTCTACGGGCTGCTGGTGGCCTGCGGCCTGACCACGCGCAATCCCGCCGTGGCCCAGGCGCTGGAGGCCGAGGCGGCGCCGCACCTCTCGCCCGCCGCGCTGGACGCGGCCAAGGCGGCGGCCTCCATCATGGCCATGAACAATGTCTATTACCGCTTCACCCATCTGGCCTCCAACAAGGCCTACGAGACCTTGCCGGCCAAGCTGCGCATGAGCGTGATCGGCAATCCGGGGGTGGAGAAGGCCGATTTCGAGCTGTGGTCGCTGGCGGTTTCCGCCATGAACGGCTGCGGCCGCTGCATCGACGCCCACGAGGCGGTGCTGCGCGAGGCCGGCATCACCGAGCCGCAGATCCAGACGGCGGTGCGCATCGCCGCCGTCGTCGCCTCCACCGCCGTGGCCCTTGAGGCGGCGGGCGAGGCTTATCCGGCCGCTGCGGAATGACCGCGGCGGCAATCCTCATTTTGAATTGATCCAGATCAAAGCTGACACGCGCTTCCGCGGGTTCCATAGTTCATTCATCGATACATCAGCGGCCCGCCCTCAGAGGCCGCACAGGGGAACACCGACCGGAGGCTGATCCCTCGCACGCCGCCTTGCGGCTGGGAGCACGCCTATGACCGACGCATTCCAGGTGCGTGTCCCTCGGGCATCGTCGAACCTTGCCGGGGACCCGACACGCGCGCCCGTGACGGACAGGAGCGCCGCCGCGCGCCAGGACGACATCATGCCGGCCATGTCGCGCGGCACCTCGCCGGAGGTGGCGCTGATCGGGGTCTATGAGATCTCCAAGATCCTCACCGCCCCCCGCCGCCTCGAAGTCACCCTCGCCAATGTGGTGAACATCCTGTCCTCCATGCTGCAGATGCGGCACGGCATGATCTGCATCCTCGACGGCGAGGGCGATCCGGACATGGTGGCCACCACCGGCTGGACGCCGGAGATGGCCGGGCAGATCCGTGCCCGGGTGCCGCAGAAGGCCATCGACCAGATCGTCGCCACCCAGACGCCGCTGGTGGTGCAGGACATGTCCGCCGATCCCCTGTTCGAGGGGCATGAGGACCTGTTCGGCTCGCCTGACAACGCCACCGTCTCCTTCATCGGCGTGCCGATCAAGGCGGAGACGCAGGTGATGGGCACGCTCTCCATCGACCGCGTCTGGGACGGCACCGCCCGCTTCCGCTTCGACGAGGACGTGCGCTTCCTCTCCATGGTCGCCAACCTCGTCGGCCAGACCGTGCGCCTGCACAAACTGGTGGCCAGCGACCGCGACCGGCTGATCGCCCAGACCCACCGCCTGGAGAAGGCGCTGAAGGAGGAGAAGACCGGCCCGGACAAGGACCCCGCCGACACCGGCGCCGCCGCCGGCCCGTCCATGGGCATCGTCGGCGACAGCCCGCTGGTGAAGCGCCTCATCGCCACCGCCCAGGTGGTGGCGCGCTCCAACTCCACCGTGCTGCTGCGCGGCGAGAGCGGCACCGGCAAGGAATTGTTCGCCCGCGCCATCCACGAGCTCTCCCCGCGCAAATCAAAGCCCTTCGTCAAGGTGAACTGCGCCGCTTTGCCCGAGGCGGTGCTGGAATCCGAGCTGTTCGGCCATGAGAAGGGCGCCTTCACCGGCGCGCTCAGCATGCGCCAGGGCCGCTTCGAGCTGGCCCACGGCGGCACGCTGTTCCTCGACGAGATCGGCGAGATTTCCCCCTCCTTCCAGGCCAAGCTGCTGCGCGTGCTCCAGGAAGGCGAGTTCGAGCGGGTCGGCGGCAACCGCACGCTGAAGGTGGACGTGCGCCTCGTCTGCGCCACCAACAAGAATCTGGAGGAGGCGGTCTCCAAGGGCGAGTTCCGCGCCGACCTCTACTACCGCATCCACGTGGTGCCGCTGATCCTGCCGCCGCTGCGCGAGCGGCCGGGCGACATCCCGAAGCTGGCGAAGAATTTCCTCGACCGCTTCAACAAGGAGAACAAGCTGGACATGATGCTGTCGGCGCCGGCCATCGACGTGCTGCGCCGCTGCTATTTCCCCGGCAATGTGCGCGAGCTGGAGAATTGCGTGCGCCGCACCGCCACTCTGGCGCACGACCATGTCATCACCCCGCACGATTTCGCCTGCGACAGCGGCCAGTGCCTCTCGGCCATGCTGTGGAAGGGCTCGGCGCCCCGGCCCACGCTGCCGGTGCCGCCGGCGGCGCCGACAGCGCTGACCCCGCTCTCGCCGGTGCCGCTCTCCCCCGCGCCCCTGGCCGCCGCCGGCCCGGCGCTTGCGGTGGCGGACGCGCTGCCGGTCACCTGTCCCGGCACCGAGGCCTGCCCCGCCGTGCCGCCGCGCCAGAGCGAGAAGGAGCAGCTGCTCCAGGCCATGGAGCGCTCCGGCTGGGTGCAGGCCAAGGCGGCGCGGCTGCTGAACCTCAGCCCGCGCCAGATCGGCTATGCCCTGCGCAAGCACGGCATCGACATCAAGCGCTTCTGATGCCCGCGCCCGGCGGCGCGGCCGCCCTTGTCCCACCGGCACCGCGCCGCACCGAGCAGCGGACGGCGCAGTGGACGGCGCGGCGCCGGCGGGCCGGGAGGGCCGGCGTGGGAGATGAGCGGGCATGAGCGGGAACACCGACACGCCGCCGCCCGGACGCGCCGGCGCCGAGCCGGCCGAGGCGCTGGACTGGCAGGGCCGCCCGGTCCGCTGCCAGGACTGCCCGCACGAGGACATGCATGAGATCGGCCGCTGCGACCTCGGCAAGATCTGCGTCGCCGACCGGCGCGGCAAGCGCATCGACGGCTTCTTCGCCCGCAATCCGGAACTGGCCACACGCTACCTGAACCACCCCTATTTCGAGGTGCGCCTGCTGGCGGCCAAGCACGCCAGCCTGTTCCTGCTCGCCCCGCTGCGCGAGGACCCGGAGCCGGACGTGCGCATCATGGTGGCCTACCGCCTGCCGCTGGCCCGGATGCGCGACATGCGCAAGGACCCCGACCCGCGGGTGCGCATGGCGGTGACCTACCGGCTGGAGGGCAGCGACCTCGTCGCCATGCTGGGCGACCCGGACTATGCGGTGCGCCTGGTGGCGGCGCGGCGCGCCCCGCCGGGCACGCTGGTGATGGCGCTCTATGACGACGAGGCGGAGGTGCGCCGGGCGGTGGCTGGCCGCATCCCGCTCGCCAACCTTGTGACCATGGCCGGCGACCCCGACCCGCTGGTGCGCCTGGCGGTGGCCGAGCGCCTGGCGCCCGAGCGCCTCACCGTGCTGATGCGCGACCCGGACATGCGGGTGCGCTTCGCGGTGGCCGAGCGCATCCCCGGCCGCCACCTCCCCACCTTCGCCGACGACGAGGTCTCCGAGATCCGCGAACTGGCGCTGAAGCGGCTGATGAGCGAGGCGGGGTGAGCGGGACGGGTGGGGGCGAGACGGTGGCGATATTGACATCCCCCTTGCATCGACGGCCCAATACCAGCCATCCGGAGGGGAAATGAACGCGTTGATCGGCATTGGCCTATATACGCCGGCGGAGGCCGGACGGCTGCTGGAGCTGCCGGCTGCGACGGTGAGCCGCTGGCTGCGCGGCCATACGGCCAACGGGCGCCGTTATGCCCCGCTCTGGAAATCGCAGGTGGATCTGGAGGATGGCCACACCTACCTCGGATTCCGGGACCTGATGGAAGCGCGGGTGGCCGCCGCCTTCATCAGCCATGGCGTCTCGCCGCAACGTGTGCGCGCCGCCATCACGCTGGCCCGCGAGGTCTATGGCAAGGACCACCCGCTTTCCACGAATCGTTTCCGGACCGACGGCAAGGACATCTTTCTCCGCGTGATCGAGAGCGCCGAGGATGGGGACGAGCGGGAACGGCTGCTGAATACGTTTCAGAAGCAATACGCCTTCGCCGAGGTAATCGAACCCTCCTTCAAGCACGTGGAGTTCGACGACCAGGGCAGTCCGCTGATCTGGTGGCCGCGTGGCAGGAAGGGGCAGATCCTCGTCGATCCCGCCCGCGCCTTCGGCCAGCCCATCGATGCCGTCTCCAGCGTGCCCACCAGCGTCCTCGCCGCTGCGGGACGCGCCGAAGGCGTCGCCCGGGCGGCCCGTGCCTTTGACGTCCCCCCGCCCTCGATCAGGCGCGCCATGGAATTCGAAGACGCGCTGGAAGCGAGATCCGCCGCGTGAACGTCATGCTCGACAACTGCACCGCTCCGGTGCTGGCGTCGACACTGGATGGTTTCATTTCCTTCGACGGCCACAGGGCCTTCCACATCAAGGATGTCCAGGGACTGGCGAACGGGCGCAGCGCCACCGACGTCCAGTGGATCGAGCACCTGCGCCATGCATCGGCATCCTGGATATTCATCACCGGCGACGCGCAGGTGCTCAAGAACCCGGCCGAGCGGGCCGCCTTGCGCTCCGCCGGCCTGCACGGCTTCGTCCTCGCAGCGGCCTACCAGAAGACCCCGCTGCACCAGGTGGCGGCCACGCTGGTGTGGAAGTGGCCCGAGATCGAACAGGTGACGAAGCTCATCGCGCCGCCCTCCATGCACGAAATTCCCATCGGCAAGATGACCCGGCTGCGCCAGCTTCCGCTGTGAAGCGTGGGCGCCTCGGGCGCAAGACGGCCCCAGGCCCGCGTCCCCTCGGCCCGGTGCAATTGCCCAAAAGCGCCACGGTGAAACCGGGCCGTGCCGGCGGGCTCTGCCGCCAGGTCGAAGCCCAGCCGGCGCAAGCCCGGTTTCACCTGACGCTTCGCCGGCCCGCCCCCGCCGCGCGGCCCCCTGAACAGGCCGCGGCGGCGGGCGCCGGGCTCAGGCGAAGAATGCGCGCGCCTTCTCCAGGGCGCCGGCGAGGGCGTCCACGTCCTCCGTCGTGTTGTAGAGGGCGAACGAGGCGCGGCAGGTGGACGACACGCCGAACCGCTCCAAGAGCGGCATGGCGCAATGGGTGCCCGCCCGCACGGCGACGCCGGAGCGGTCGATCACGGTGGCGACATCATGGGCGTGCGCATTCTCCAGCGCGAAGGAGATCAGCGCGCCCTTGTCCGCCGCCGTGCCGTAGACGCGGATGGCGTTGATCTCGCGCAGGCGATCCTCCGCATAGCGCAGCAGCGCGCTCTCGTGCGCCCGGATGCGCGCCTTGCCGAGCGAGGAGATATAGTCCAGCGCCGCGCCGAGGCCGATGGCCTGGACGATGGGCGGCGTGCCGGCCTCGAAGCGGTGCGGCGGCGCGCCATAGGTGACCGCGTCGCGCGACACCTCGCGGATCATCTCGCCACCGCCGTTGAACGGCGGCATCTGAGCCAGCAGGTCATGCTTGCCGTAGAGCGCGCCGATGCCGGTGGGCCCATAGAGCTTGTGGCCGGTGATGACGTAGAAGTCGCAGTCGATGTCGCGCACGTCCACGTCCATGTGGACGCTGGCCTGCGAGCCGTCCACCAGCACCGGGATGCCGCGGGCGTGGGCGATGCGCACCACCTCCTTCACCGGCACCACCGTGCCCAGCACGTTGGACATCTGGGTGATGGCGACCAGCTTGGTGCGCGGCGTCAGCAGCTTCTCGAATTCCGCGATGAGGAAGTTGCCCGCGTCGTCCACCGGCGCCCATTTCAGCACCGCGCCCTGCCGCTCGCGCAGGAAGTGCCAGGGCACGATGTTGGCGTGGTGCTCCATGATCGAGAGCACGATCTCGTCGCCCGCGCCGATCTGCGTGCGGCCGAAGGTCTGGGCCACCAGATTGATGGCCTCGGTAGCGCCCTTGGTGAAGATGATCTCCTCGGTGCGCTCCGCGTTCAGGAAGGCGCGCACCTTCTCGCGCGCGCCCTCATAGCCCTCGGTCGCCGCATTGGCGAGATAATGCAGGCCGCGATGAACGTTGGAATACTCCGACGTATAGGCCTGGGTGAGCCGGTCCAGCACCGCCCGCGGCTTCTGCGCCGAGGCGGCATTATCCAGATAGACCAGCGGCTTGCCGTAGACCGACATGGATAGGATGGGGAAATCCGCGCGCACGCGCGCCACGTCGTAGCCCTCGGCGGTGAGTGCCGGATGACTAAGGATGCCGGGATGGGCGTTCATGCGTCGCGCGCCTCTAGCCAGGCCACGGTGGCGGCGGTGAGCGCCTCGCGCAGGCCCTCCTGCGCGATGCCGTCGATCACCTCGCCGACGAAGGCCTGGATCAGCAGCGCCTCCGCTTCCTTGGCCGGGATGCCCCGCGCCATGAGGTAGAACTTCAGCTGGTCGTCCAGCGTGCCGGTGGTGGCGCCGTGGCCGCACTGCACGTCGTCGGCGAAGATCTCCAGCTCCGGCTTGGAATAGGCCTCGGCCTCCTCCGACAGCAGCAGCGCGCGGGCCATCATGCGGGCGTCGGTCTGCTGCGCCGCCTGCTCCACCGCGATCTTGCCCTGGAAGGCGGCGCGGGCGGCGCCGTCCACCACCGCCTTGAACACCTCCCGGCTGGTGCTGCCGGGGGCGGCGTGGGTGAGCATCAAGGTGGCATCCGCATGCTGCCGACCGGCCAGCAGGCTGACGCCGGAAAGCGTGGCATTGGTGCCCGCCCCCTTCAGCCGCACGAACGCCTGGTTGCGCACCACGGCGCCGCCCAGGGTGAAGCCGCAGGTGGTGAGCGTGGCGGCGGCGCCGACGCTGGCGATCAGGCTCGCCACATGCAGGGCGGCGGAGCCCTCGCGCGTGATCTTCACATGGTCGAGGCTCGCCCCGTCGCCCACATCGAGGCCCAGCACGGCGCTGACCTGATAGTCAACGCCCTCCGGCCCCTCATGGGTCTCGATGAGGCTCAGCTTCGCGCCGGCGCCCAGGGTGAGCAGCGAGCGGCTGTAGACCGCCACCGGCGCGGTGCCGGTGGTGATGAAGGCGAGATGCAGCGGGCGGGCCACCACGGCGCCGGGCGCGACGGTGAGGACCACGCCGCCGCGCACCAGCGCGCCGTTCAGCGTCACCGCCGGCTCGGCCGCCGGCAGCACGTCGGCGAACGCCGCCGGCAGCAAGGGGGCATCGGCCGCGAGCTGATCGGCCAGCGACGCGATGGCGAGGCCGGGCTCCAGATCGGCGAGATCCGACAGGTCCGGCGCGAACACGCCATCCACCACCACCAGGCGGCGGAAGCCGAGGCCGGCGATCACCGCGCCGGCGGTCGCCGCCTCGGCCTTGGCGGCGGCCTCCGGCGGCGGCGCCAGCGGCTTGGCGTCGCGCATCAGGCGGCGCAAATCGGTATATTTCCACGCCTCCAGCCGGCGGTGCGGCAGCCCGGCCTGGGCGAACGCATCGAACGCCGCGGCGCGGGCGGCGGCGACGGCGGCCCCGCCGGGCAGGCCCGGCGCGGCGGCGGCGAAGGCGGTGGCGAGGCCCTGCTCGGCCTCGGTCTTGAGGGCGGCGACGGGAGCGTTCATCACGCCGCCTCGCCCTGGTACTGCGCGTAGCCGGTGGCTTCGAGCTGGAGGGCGAGATCCTTGCCGCCGGTCTCCACGATGCGGCCGGCGGCCAGCACGTGCACCACGTCGGGCACGATATAGTCCAGGAGGCGCTGGTAATGGGTGATGACGATCATCCCCCGCTCCGGCGCGCGCAGCTGGTTGACGCCATTGGCCACCACCTTGAGCGCGTCGATGTCGAGGCCGGAATCGGTCTCGTCCAGCACGCAGAGCAGCGGCTCAAGGAGGGCCATCTGCAGCGTCTCGTTGCGCTTCTTCTCGCCGCCGGAGAAGCCGACATTGAGCGGCCGGCGCAGCATGTCCGGGTCGATGCCGAGCTTCTTGGAGAGTTCGCGCACCCGCTTCATCAGATCGGGCGAGGACAATTCCTCCTCGCCGCGCTTGCGGCGCTGGGCGTTGAGCGCGGCGCGCAGGAAGGTCAGCGTGGCGACGCCGGGGATCTCCAGCGGATATTGGAAGGCCAGGAACAGGCCCTTGGCGGCGCGCTCGTCCGCCGCCATGGCGAACAAATCCTCGCCATTCAGCAGCACCTCGCCGCCGGTGATCTCATAGCCCGGCTTGCCGGCCAGCACGTAGGAGAGCGTGGACTTGCCCGCCCCGTTCGGCCCCATGATGGCGTGGATCTCGCCCTTGTTCACGGTGAGGGAGAGGCCGTTGAGGATCTGCCGGCCGGCCACCTCGGCCTTCAGGTCGCGGATTTCCAGGAGCGCCGTCATCACGAAGTCCTCGCCTTGAGGGGTTGTGCGGAAGGGTCAGCCGAC
Organism: Azorhizobium doebereinerae UFLA1-100; assembly: GCF_000473085.1. Taxonomy (GTDB): domain Bacteria; phylum Pseudomonadota; class Alphaproteobacteria; order Rhizobiales; family Xanthobacteraceae; genus Azorhizobium; species Azorhizobium doebereinerae. Next base: position 3,378 of record NZ_AXBA01000010.1, on the reverse strand, counting down.
GCTGCCTTCGAGGGAGATCGAGATCAGCTTCTGCGCCTCGACCGCGAATTCCATGGGAAGCTGCTGCAGCACGTCCTTGACGAAGCCGTTGACCACCAGCCCCACCGCCTCCTCCTGGGAGAGGCCGCGCTGCACGCAGTAGAACAGCACGTCCTCGGAGATTTTCGAGGTGGTGGCCTCGTGCTCGAACACGGCGGTGGGGTTCTTCGCCTCCATGTAGGGCACGGTGTGCGCGCCGCACTGGTCGCCGATCAGCAGGCTGTCGCAGGCGGTGAAGTTGCGCGCGCCCTTGGCCTTGCGATGGGCGGAGACGAGGCCGCGGTAGGTGTTCTGCGAGCGCCCGGCGGAGATGCCCTTGGAGACGATCCGGCTCGACGTATTCTTGCCGAGATGGATCATCTTGGTGCCGGAGTCCACCTGCTGGTGGCCGTTGGAAATGGCGATGGAGTAGAACTCGCCGCTGGAATTGTCGCCGCGCAGGATGCAGCTGGGATATTTCCAGGTGATGGCCGAGCCGGTCTCCACCTGGGTCCAGGAGATCTTGGAATTGTCGCCCCGGCAGTCGCCGCGCTTGGTGACGAAATTGTAGATGCCGCCCACCCCCTCGGCATTGCCGGGGTACCAGTTCTGGACGGTGGAATATTTGATCTCCGCATCGTCCATGGCCACCAGCTCGACCACGGCCGCATGCAGCTGGTTCTCGTCGCGCTGCGGGGCGGTGCAGCCTTCCAGATAGCTCACATAGGCGCCCTTGTCGGCGATGATGAGCGTGCGCTCGAATTGGCCGGTGTTCTTCTCGTTGATGCGGAAGTAGGTGGAAAGCTCCATCGGGCAGCGCACCCCCTCCGGCACATAGACGAAGGAGCCGTCGGAGAAGACGGCGGAATTCAGCGTCGCGAAATAATTGTCGCTCGCCGGCACCACGGAGCCGAGATACTTGCGCACCAGCTCGGGATATTCCCGCAGCGCCTCGGAGATGGGCATGAAGATGACGCCGGCGTCCTTCAGCTCCTTCTGGAAGGTGGTGGCCACCGAGACGCTGTCGAACACCGCGTCCACCGCGATCCTGCGCTCGCCTTCCGGGCGCACCACGCCGGCCAGAAGCTCCTGCTCGCGCAAGGGGATGCCGAGCTTCTCATAGGTCTTCAGGATCTCCGGATCGACCTCGTCCAGCGAGGCCAGCTCCTTCTTCTTCTTCGGCGCGGCGTAATAATACAGGTCCTGATAGTCGATCTTGGGATAGTTGACCCGCGCCCAGTCCGGCTCGCGCATGGTCAGCCAGCGGCGATAGGCCTCCAGGCGCCATTCCAGCATCCATTCGGGCTCGTTCTTCTTCTGCGAGATGAAGCGCACGATGTCCTCCGACAGGCCCTTGGGCGCCTTGTCGGATTCCACGTCGGTGACGAACCCGTACTTGTACTGCTCGACGTCGATCCGGCGAACCTGCTCGATCGTCTCCTGAACGGCGGCCATGCGCGGCTCCTTTCGCGACTGTCGGTGGGACCCGCGGCCGGCGCGCGGCCGCGGTCAGGAGAGGGCCGGCGGGACGGCGCGGGGGGCGCCGCGCCACGCCGGGCGCGGCCTCAGCCCGCGGGAACGCAGGTCTTGGGCACCGGGCACACCGCGTCGCACTGCGGAGCGTCGAACGCCCCCTCGCACTCGGTGCACTTCTTGGGGTCGATAATGTAGATGTCGTTCTTCAGCCGGATGGCGGCGTTGGGGCACTCGAATTCGCAGGCGCCACACACCGTGCATTGGGAAGCGATGATCTTGTAGGCCATCAACGTGACTCCTGAGGGCGCGGGAGCTCGCTCGTCGTCCCGCCACCCCAGCATCGCAAGCCCCGTGCCAAAGGGGTTTCATCTGTATTTGCTGGAGTTTTTCCAGTTCCCAACAAGCCCCCGCCCTGTCGCGCCCCCGACAGCGTGTCGCGACTGCGACATGGCGCGTGTCGGCCCGCGCCGCCTCAGATCGGGTCGGCGAGCGCGGCCTGGGCGTCGGCACGGATGCGCGTGACCATGGAGCGGAAGCCGTTGGAGCGCTGCGGGGTCAGATGCGCCTTCAGGCCGAGCTGCTCGAACACCGCCACCGGGTCGGCGGCGAGGATGTCGCGCGCCGGCCGGCCGGAGAACATGGACAGCAGGATCGCCACCAGCCCGCGCACGATCTGCGCGTCGCTGTCACCGCGGAAACGCAGCACCGGCCCCGGCGCGACCGTGGTGGCGAGCCACACCTGGCTGACGCAGCCGGGCACCTTGTTGGCGGCGCTGCGCTCGGCCTCCGCCAGTTCCGGCAGGGCGCGGCCGAGCTCGATCACATAGCGGTAGCGGTCGTCCCAATCGTCCAGCAAGGCGAAGTTCTCGACGATGTCGTCGAGGGTGGGGAGCAAGGTCAGGTCCAGCATGTCCATCGGGCGGCACCTCTTGAACGCGCCCCGCCGCGCGCATCGTGCGTACGGACGGGGCCGGTCGTCGCCGGAGGGCCAAGCAAGGGGCGTACCGCGCCGCCCGACACGCCCGCGACACGCCCGCCGGACGGCGCCCGGCCCGTGTGCCGTTTCCCACCGCCATGGTCGCGTGCCCACCAGCGATGTCGGGTTTGAAACACGTGCGCCTTGGAACCGTTCGATTTTATAACATATTGAATTTTATCGCATTTTTCGAACGTCGCACCGCTGGCACAGCAGTTGCAGAACTCCTCCGTGGATGGCGACGGGTTGCTGGCTCCGCACTTTCCGACCTGCCGGAGCCCAGGTTCAAAAACCCCGCCGCCGAAGGGTTCGGCCCAGCCCCGTCGGGCGCGGGCCTCACACGTTCCGACGGCGCAGGTCCCGCCCGACCGTCACGCTGCCATGGGTACGAACCAAGGTTCGAAGGAGATCCCAGTCATGTCGTCACTGAGACAGATCGCGTTTTACGGCAAGGGAGGCATCGGCAAGTCGACGACCTCCCAGAACACCCTGGCGGCGCTGGCCGAGATGGGGCACCGCATCCTCATCGTCGGCTGCGATCCCAAGGCCGACTCCACCCGCCTCATCCTCCACGCCAAGGCGCAGGACACCATCCTCTCGCTCGCCGCCGCCGCCGGCAGCGTCGAGGACCTGGAGCTGGAAGAGGTGATGAAGGTCGGCTACCGCGACATCCGCTGCGTCGAGTCCGGCGGGCCTGAGCCCGGCGTCGGCTGCGCCGGCCGCGGCGTCATCACCTCCATCAACTTCCTGGAGGAGAACGGCGCCTATGAGGACATCGACTACGTCTCCTACGACGTGCTCGGCGACGTGGTCTGCGGCGGCTTCGCCATGCCCATCCGCGAGAACAAGGCGCAGGAGATCTACATCGTCATGTCCGGCGAGATGATGGCCATGTACGCGGCCAACAA
>NZ_AXBA01000073.1 GCF_000473085.1 Azorhizobium doebereinerae UFLA1-100 | reverse complement strand
CCCATATTCAGGCGGCGCGTCGATCCATCGGCCGCCCGATTTCAGAACATGCACGATGCCGCTGATCACCCGTCGGTCATCGACGCGCGGCTTACCACGCGTGTCCTTGGGCAGATGCGGCTCAAGCCGTGCGAACTGTCCATCCGTCAGCCAGAAACAGTCTCCGCTCATCACCAGATCCTCCATGGATCTGGTGAATCACAACACGCTGCCAACGCAAATCATTTTATGGGTCTGAACCCTAAGAGTTCCCCGAGTACTTTTGTGAACAAAGCGGGCGTGCAGCGGCAAGCACTGCGGAAAGTTGTCCGCCAGAAAACTGCGTCAAATTTCGATCTGCGAAACAAAAACGCAGTGATCAAACGCAACTACGTCGGGTCGCTTGTGTAACTGTTCAAGATCGCTCCATTCCAGCGCAGAAGTCGCCCAATGCCTAAAGTCATATTTTTTGAGTGTCATATGTTACGACAAACGCGTCCTTGATCAACATCGCCTAGTAAACTTGATAGAACAGCAATCTACGTGCACCTATTTCGACCAAGAATTTGAGAGGTAGTGCAATCTGGAGTCAGGGTGGCGAATGTCAATCCGGTTGAATATATAGTTATATTTTGTCTGGGTCCTTTTCGTCCGAAAAGGGGTTGTTATTGTCGTTTTTTTCAAGTTCGTCATCTGCGATTACGACGGCTTCCACAACTTCGACGACCTCGGTGGTGACTTCAGTTGTAACTTCCGTTGTAGTTTCGGTTGTTACTTCAGTTGTGGTTTCAGTGGTGACCTCGGTTGTTACTTCCGTCGTAACGTCCGTGGTGGTATCTGTCGTAGTTACGGGTTCCGCCTGTGTTTCTGTGGTCGTGTCTGTGGTCGTGTTCTCAGGCGGCGGGTTGTCCGGATCGATAGCCGGGCCGGGGTCGGCTTCGGCTTGCGGCACACCGTCTGCCAACCCCGGATCAGCATCCTCTGCTGCAGCGCGGCTAGCAGTGATCTTGGTCCATGCCCAGCTCGCTATCTTGAAGCCTATATAGATGAATTGAATGGCGCCGAGGACGGTCATCACGTAGCCTGCAATCGTGAAGACTTTCTGAAGCGTTGTTTCCTGATAGCCGCCGCCTCCGGAATAGGGGTTTCCGAGAATGCCTGAAAATGACAATGACGCGCCATCGCTCGTCTGCTGGATGGTCCCGTAGAAGGAATTGCCGACATAGCCCGTCGAAGTCGGCGTGGTAATGCGCGTGAAGGTGATCGAGCCGCCGGCAGAATTACCGCTGAAGGGCCAAGTTAGCACGTTGGTGTTCGCATCGAAATTGATCCCGGTCAGATTGACGCCGCTCAGCGTTACCTGAGTATCGGAGATTGCCGAAATCGGCGGGCCTGCCGCGTAAGTCTTATCGGCATTGGTAATCGTGGTCTGTCCATAGACACCAATCCAGTCAGAAAGCTTTTTCGGCGTCGACAATGTACCGCTGTATTGCAGCGCTGGCCCAGATTGGTTCGTTTGAAGCGTTCCGAAAAAGGTAGGGCCCACATAGCCGCTCGCGGTCGGTGTGGTGATTTTGGAGAAAGACACGGAGCCGGCTGTCGTGTTGCTGTCGAGGCCCCAGGAGAGTTTGTTTCCGATAGGGCAATAGGTCGCGTTCTTGATCGGTGTCTGGTCGAGAATGACTGTTGTGCCGTCCTGGACGATTAGGGCAGGGCCTATGACGTAGGTGCCGTCTGGCTGTTTGAGCGAAGCCGAACCATAGTTGCCCGACCAGTTTTCCAATGGGAATGAGACAATAGGACCAATCTGGCCGCTGTAGGTGAGTGCACCAGAACCTGGAGCGCAGGCGTCTGTCTGTGTCAGAGTTCCGCTGAACAGTTTTCCCGTATACCCGCTGGATGGATTTGCATCGGTGGTGACGGCCGGCACTTCACCGAAAGTTATCGAACCGGAGGTGTCGTTGCCGTCATTGGTCCAGGTCAATGTCTTTTTTGTGAAGCTGAAATTTGCGATGGCAACGTTGTTGATCAGAACCGACGTATTGGAAACAACCACCAGAGGCGGCCCCAGAACGAAGGTTCCGTCGGATTTCTTCACCGAGGTCGTGCCGTAGGTACCTATCCAATATGCAAGCTGGTAGTCCTTCTGCTGTTCCTGGGCCTGTACTATCTCGGTAGGGGTAGTGTCGTAGCCTTGCTTCTGGAGGAACGTTACAAGAGATTGCGGGTCCCCGCTGCTCTGGGCGGTTTGACCCTGGGACTGATAGTCCGATGCCAGGGTTGGCGAGGTGAGGCAGTCCTGAAGGAACCGTTGAGCGTCGGCGAAGGAGTCTTGACTGGCAGTATTGTCTGACATCATGAAGCTCCATGATTAGGTATTTGGGAATTACAGGCCTAAGGATGCAAGTTCCTGCACCGCGTGAATCGGATGATGGGCGCGGTCGTTCTGTTCGGCGGAGCCACGTAGCCATGCCCCGACTAGACATTGTGATTGTGAAGCGGTGATATTAAGCTGGGGTCATCTTTTCGGTGGTCTGCTTCGAGAGCGTCGCTGTTTCGATCTCCGAGTGTAGCTTGTGTGTCGCATCGGCTGCGGCTACACGTGGGTCGTCCCAGGTCGAGTGCTTGATCGCCATGCGAATGCGGCCTGAATGCATAGAGAGAAGCGCTTTGCGCTCCGAGAGTGTGAGGTCGGCGTGGGTCTCTGCGGTCAATGCTGGATTGCGCATGAATTCCGATAGAATATACGGATTCTCGAATACGTCCGTGATAAACGTAGCCAAACCGCTATGGTCGGGCGATGGGTAGTATCGGCTGCCGTTGCTCTTCATCTGTGTCCGGCTGTCCGAAGCGTTGCGTTCGCTTGAGCGCTGAGGCATCGCTTCCCCTCTGCGCGCGGCCTGTGCTTCTGCAGGTGTGATCTGCTTGACTACCAAGCCAAGCCGACGCGCCATCTCAACATCGGTTTTGAGCTCGTCCTGCGGAGGAATGTAAAGCGTTGAAATGCCGGTAACGGCCGCGCGGCGCAGGTCGTCCAGCCGTATCTTCTCCACCACCGATGGGCACATCGGGTATTGCGCCCCTTGGTAGTGAACCACCTCATGCTCGGGACTATAGAACGTCTCCAGATAGTCGACGAGAATATGCAGGTTGCGATTATCATACCCTGAAAAATTGAACCCGAGATCGCCGACGCAGCCGATTTGCCAGACAACTACGTGACCGTCGGTTGTAAGCTGGCGCCTGCGCAATAAGAGGTCTGTGGCTTCGACGGTCTGAGAACCTTTGGATGAAGGATCGACACCACAATCGGCATAAAGGCAATCAAGCGCCGAAATAGCTGGCAAGATAGCGGCTTTGAAACCTTCTTTACGGGCGATGTCGACCGCGCGGTGAGAGGGGTAAACGAATACGCCGGGATGGCCGTAGAATACGGCGCAGGCGTTATTGCCATGACGCACGTACTTCAAAATTTCTTCCGCCATGTCTATATAAGTATCAAGTCGTTTCTTTTCATTGTCGTAGAATTTATAAAGATCAACGCTAAATTTGCTATTTTCTTTGATCCAGACTTCAGTGGCTGGATCTGCGACGCAGTACAAAATTACGTCGGAATGCCTTATCCATCCCTGCGTTTCGATGGTTAGGTGTCCGACGCTTTTTATGCCGGAGCCGACGACAACCAGCGATCCATTCTTCATGGAGATACCCTCCCCAGGGTAGTGTTTGGTCTTACCAAAATGCAACTTGAAGTTAAAAATGCCAGAAATTGCCGTCCGTGCGATGTTGCCACTAAAACGTGTATTCCGCAATGGACATTTCGCCGCTGCAATTTTGTTTTGGCTGAGGTCGCGGTCATGTTGTTCTGGCATATATCAATTTTAGTTTCTGCGAAACATCGGCAGCCGGATAGCCTCGCGCCATGACCTGACGCGTTGCGTTGCGCTTAAAATCGTCGCGGAAAATCGATCTGTTCATGATGCTCTTCTTGCCTCAAAATTAGGAGATAAGGCGTCTACAAATCTCGTGGCTATTCAATCTGACTTTCCGTGCCGCACCCGCGACCGACCCTTCGTGAGCCGTCACCGCCTTCTCGGCCCGACGCAAAGAGCCAGTTATTCCCGACGCGATCCTGGACCAATTGCTGGCCGGTGCGGACGCCAGGACAGCGTTTGAGCAGAAAGGGCTGCTTGATCAGTTGAAGAAGGCGCTGACGGAGCGGGCGCTGAACGCGGAACTGGATCATCACCTGGTTGGTGACGAGAGCGGCAACCGGCGTAACGGCTATGGCCGCAAGACGGTGCTGACGGATGGTGGCCCGGTTGAGCTGGCCGTCCCCCGGGACCGGACGGCGACGTTCGATCCACAGTTGATCGGCAAGTACCAGCGGCGCTTTCCGGGCTTCGACGAGAAGATCATCTCGATGTACGCGCGGGGCATGTCGACGCGAGAGATCGCGGGGTACCTGCGGGAACTCTACGGCATTGAGGTGTCGGCCGACCTGATCTCGACGGTCACGGACGCGGTGATCGAGGAAGTGACGGCCTGGCAGAACCGGCCGCTGGAGGCGATCTACCCGCTGGTGTTTCTGGATGCCATCCGGGTGAAGATCCGGGATGAGAGCCTCGTGCGCAACAAGGCCATCCACGTTGCCATCGGCGTGCGAGCCGACGGCACCAAGGAAGTACTGGGCCTCTGGATCGAGCAGAACGAAGGCGCCAAGTTCTGGCTGCGGGTCCTGAACGAACTGAAGAACCGGGGCGTGTGTGGATGCCCCCGGTTTTGCTAGGGGTTTCTTCTGACAGGCTTCGGCGGCTTGGCGCTTCTATCGGTCGTGTGTCAGGCCTCTGGTCGTGACCTGCGCCACGGGGCCGGTATGCAGTTCGAAGAACAGGGTCCAGATCGGTTCAGAGAGCTTTGCGCTCGAGCCCCGGGACTGGTTTTCCCCGTCCTGAACATTGAAGTCCTTGCCGCATAGGTCGTCAGTCGATCTCCTTGCCGGGGTCCGAGGACCCCGAGGCGATAGTTGTCCCCTTCTGAGG
>NZ_AXBA01000072.1 GCF_000473085.1 Azorhizobium doebereinerae UFLA1-100 | reverse complement strand
TCGTCCTACGGCCAGGCCAAGATCCACGACAAGGTGCGCATCGACATCGCCCAGGCGGACGGCCGCCAGCTGGGCCAGACGGTCAATCGCGACCTGATCCAGTGGTTCGTGGCCATGAACTTCGGCCCACAGCCGCTCTANCCCAAGGCCGAATGGCCGGTGACCGAGCCGGAGGACATCGCNGCTCTGGCGGATGCGGTGGCCCGGCTGGTGCCGGTGGGGCTGAANGTGAGCCAGCGGGAGATCCGCGACCGCATGGGCCTATCGGAGCCGGGGGAAGACGACGAACTGCTCCAGGCGCCCGCAGCCGCAGCGCCCGCCGAGGCTCCGCCGGAGCCCAAGGCCAAGCGCCTGGCCGCCCACGGGGCCGGCTGCGCCTGTGGCACCTGCGCGCCGCCGGTCTTGCTGCGGGCGCCCGGCGAAGTGCCGGACGGCATTGCCGAGACCGATGCCGCCTTCGAGGCAGCGCTCGACGACTGGCAGGACATCACCGATCCCTTGCTCGATCCGCTGCGCCAGGTGCTGGCCACGGCCACCTCGTTTGACGAGGCTCTGGCCCTGCTGGAGGCGCGCGGTCCAGATGGGGCGCGCCTCGCCGAGGCCCTGGCCCAGGCCACCGCCATCGCCCGCGGCATCGGCGACGCGGTGGACTGAGCCATGGCCGAGACCACNCGCGGCTTCGGCCCGCCGCCGGAGGTGACGCGCTATCTGGACGACAAGGGCCTCAAGCCCGGCTTCCACTGGCAGGATGTCTGGCAGGAGGAACATGCCCACGCCTTCACTGTCGCCAAAGCGGTGGAGACCGAGCTGCTCACCACCTTCAAGGCCTCCATCGCCAAGGCGCAGCGGGACGGGCTTGGCTTCGAGACCTGGCGCACGCAAGTGGTGGCGGATCTCCAGCGCATCGGCTGGGGCGGCCTGCGGATGGTGGCTGATCCCGCGGGCGACCAGCCGGACACGGCGGTGGACTTCACCGCGCCACGCCGGCTCAAGACCATCTTCTGGGGCAACATGGCCTCGGCCCGCGCCGCCGGCCAATGGGAGCGGGCACAGCGCACCAAGAGGGCGCTGCCTTATCTGCTCTATGTGCGCACCACGGCGGCCGACCCGCGCAAGGAGCACCTCTCCTGGGTCGGCACGATCCTGCCGGTGGATGATCCGTTCTGGTCGAGCCACTTCCCGCCCAACGGCTGGCTGTGCAAATGCACCGTGCGCCAGATCACCGCCCGCGAGCGCGACGACCTGCTGGCCCGTGTTCCCGCCAACGACAACGATATTCGCTATTCCGCCGAGCGGCCGGTGATCGAGACCCGCGCCTTCACCAACAAGCGCACCGGCGAGATCGTGCATGTGCCGGTGGGTATCGATCCCGGCTGGGGCGGCAATCCGGGCCTGGCCCGTGTGAAGGGCGTGCTGCGGGCCCTGGAGCAGTCCCTGGTGGATGCCGCGCCCACTGACGCCGCGCGCACCCTGGAGCAGCTGTGGGACAGCCCGTGGACGCGGGTGGTGAGCCGCCTGCCGGAGGCTGAGGCGCGCCAGGTGTGGCTGCCGGTCGGCGTCTCGCCGAAGCTCCAGGCCGAAATGGGAGCGAAGTCGCCTCTGGTCTCCGTCAACGGCGCGGACGTGGTGGCACGGGCCAATCACGATGGCCGGTATAAGGATGGCCGCAGCTATGAGGATCTGCGGCGGCTGCCGGTGGCCATCGCCGAGGGGACGGTGGTGGCGGACAAGAGCCCGAAGCGGCGGGCGATGCTCTTCAACCTCGGGAAGGCCTGGTGGCGCGCCAACGTCACCAGATCGGAGAACGGCTACCTGCGGGTCATCTCCATGCACCGGCGCGATATGCAGCCAAGCCTGAAGGCGGTGCGGACGTCGAAAGAGGAGTAGCACGGCGGGGAGGAGCCGAATCCCCTTTCAGGGCATCCCTCCAGCGGGCAATCGAGGCCAACGGACTTCGCCGCCGTGCAAAACGCAGATAGGGCAAAATGCGGCGCCCTTCAAGAAGCTGACGCACCGCGCCTTATCTGGCCGCGCCTCACCTCGAGCGAGATCACATCCAGCTCTCGCTGCACGTCCTCGCGGTGCCTTGAATCCGAGGCGGTTCAGTCTAGCAAAATCTCTGGCAATCAAATTTTGATGCGCCATCTAGTCGGAGCAGGAAATTGATTCAATAATGCATTTGTAATTCTAAGGCCGAGCTCTGAGAAAAATGCCTGTCTCACCCATCCCTTCCGAGATGATGCGTGCAGTGCTGAAGGAACTGGAGCAGGCTATCTATAATCACGAGCAATGGGCGGAGGCGCTCTACGGCACCTTGATTTGTCACTTGGAGCCTGACCAACGGGATCTGAGTGGTGACGCACATCGTCTGTGCCGGTTTGGGCAATGGTATTACAAAATTGGAATCGTTGATCTCGAGCGCCTTCCGGGCATCTCGGAGGTCGGCACGGCTCATGAGCGCATGCACCAATATGCCGGAACACTTCTACGCTCCTCCAGGGATGGGGTGCCAATTTCGATCGGGGACTACGAACGCTTCGTGACGGCGACTAAACGCCTCCGTCTAGAGGTCGCAACTCTCCAGCGTGAACTTGAAAATGGGCTCTACAATCTCGATCCGCTGACGGGAACGCCAAGTCGCACGGGAATGCTGACAAATCTCCGCGAACAACGTGAACTGGTTGTGCGCAATGTGCAGGCCTGCACCGTTGCGATGGTCGACCTGGATCATTTCAAGGTTGTCAATGATAAATATGGCCACGCGGTCGGAGATAAGGTTTTAGTCGACATATCTCACTACATTATGGCCCATCTCCGCCCTTACGATCGCGTATTCAGATATGGTGGAGAAGAGTTTTTGATTTGCCTGCCAAATGCGGATTTAGAAGTTGGCTTCAGTATCATTGATCGGTTACGTCAAGAAATTAGCTCGTTGCCATTTGAAGCGGCGAGAAATGAGAGGTTTCACGTTACAGCCTCGTTCGGACTGGCCCTTTTGGCCCCTGATTTGACCGTAGAGCAGTCGATCGACAATGCCGATAAGGCGCTTTACACGGCCAAGGCGATGGGGCGGAATCGCGCGACCGTCTGGGATGTCTCAATGGGCCAAGCCGCGACCAAGTCTGAGGGGCCGACTTGACGGCGCGCCCACGATGGGTTCGAGAAAATCTCTGGGCCCCTCGCGTAGGACAGACCATCTAGCGATGGTCCGCAGGGAAGGAGCGGCACTGGCGTTTTCGATTGCGAAAGCCTGGGAGCGCTTTTCGGCGGCTGGCGCCCCGCTTCCCCGGCACGGCATAAGCTGGCTCGTCACGGCTTTCAAACCACCTTTAACGCGCCTCCTACGCGCAGGATATTGGTGCCATCCTCACTGACGGGCTAACCTGCCCCTCGGACGGTGATTTGTCCCCCTCCCGGCGACACCTGTCGCCCGTGATCCGCCCCCGCCGGCCCGGCATGGTCGGGGCATGTCGAACACCGCCGTCCATACCCACATCCTGACCGTTCTCGCCGCCGGCTCCACGGACGCCGCGCCCGAACGCATCATGCTGTTTCCGCAGGGCGGTGCGATCCGCACCCGCGACGGCCGGGCGTTCGCCATCGATTTTGCCCGGCTCATGGCCCGGTTCCAGGCCGATGGCCTCAAAGTGCCCCTCGACATCAACCACGCCACCGAGATCCTGGCGCCCAAGGGCGAGCGGGCCGACCCGGTGGGGTTCGTCACCGCGCTGGAGCAGGACGGCGCGGCGCTTTATGGCCGCGTCGCGTGGATCGACCCCGCCGCCGCGCCCGCGCTGCTCAAGGCCTATCCCTATGTCTCGCCCGCCTTTCCCGCCCCGAAGGCGAGGCGCTGTGGCTCAAGAGCGTGGCGCTGGTGGCATCCCCGGCGCTCGCCGCGCAGCCGGCCTTGGCCCAGGCCGATCCGTCTCACACCCCGGAGATCCCCATGAAGACCGTGCTTGCCGCGCTTGGCCTAGCCGAGACCGCGAGCGAGGCCGAGTGCCTTGCCGCCGTCACCACCCTGAAGACCTCGGCCGACCCTGCGGTGCATGTGCCCAAGGCGGTGCATGAGGAGACGGTGGCCAAGCTTGCCGCCGTGTCCACCGAACTGGACACCCTGCGCGGCAGCCAGCGCAGCGCCAAGGTGGAAGCGGTGATCGAGGGCGCCTTGCAGGCCAAGAAGATCCTGCCGGCGCAGCGCGACCATTACGTCGCCCTGTGCGCCACCGATGCCGGCCTTGCCGCCGTGGAGCAATTGCTGGCCTCGGCGCCCGAGCTTCTGGGCGTCTCCGGCCTCGGCGGCAAGACCCCGCCGGAGGGCAATCCGGCGCTGCTCAGCGCCGATGACCGTGAGGTGATCCGCCAGCTGGGCCTCACCGAGGCCGAGTTCCGCGCCGCCAACGGCCTCCCGGCCGCCTGATCCCCCAACCGGCCGGAAAGGCCAGCAAAGGCTCCCACCCATGGTCGCGCTCACCGCCCCCCGCGTCGTGTCCGAGAAGGCCGGCGTCACCTCCACCGCCCCCGTCGCCGCCGACACGGTGATCCATGGCGGCGCCGTCACCGTCAGCGAGGGCGGCCTCGCCAAGCCGGGCAAGACCGGCCTCGGCCTGATCGTGCTCGGCATTGCCGATGCTACCGCCGACAATTCCGGCGGGGCGGACGGCGCCATCAGCATCACCACCCGGCGCGGCACCTTCCGCCTCTTCAACCTCCCCACGGATGCGGTCACGGCGGCCGAGATCGGCAAGCCCTGCTTCCTGGTGGACGACCAGACGGTGGCCAAGACCCACGGCGGCAACACCCGCTCGCAAGCCGGCGCCGTGATCGACCTGGACGCCCAGGGCGTCTGGGTCCGCCTCGGCTTCTGATCCCAACCCCTAGCTAGAAGCGAGAGCCCCATGCCCCGCGTCGTCACGCCCGAGCTGATCTCGGCCATCAACAAGGGCTTCAAGACCAATTTCCAGAAGGGTTTCGCGGGCGTTTCCGCGCTCTACACCACCCTTTGCACGGTGGTGCCGTCCACCTCCTCGGAAGAGACCTATGGCTGGCTGGGCGATATCCCCAAGATGCGGGAATGGATCGGCGACCGCCAGGTGCACGGCCTGCGCGCCCATGGCTACGCCATCAAGAACCGCAAGTTCGAGCTGACGGTCTCGGTGAGCCGCGACGACATCGAGGACGACCGGCTCGGCATCTATGCCCCGCGCTTCGAGCTGCTGGGCCAGGCCGCCGCCGAGCATCCCGATGATCTCGTCTTCGGCGAGCTGATCCCGGCGGCCTGGACNACGGCCTGCTATGACGGCCAGCCCTTCTTCGACACCGACCATCCGGTGGGGATGCCGGGCGCGCAGGCGACCGTCTCCAAC
>NZ_AXBA01000071.1 GCF_000473085.1 Azorhizobium doebereinerae UFLA1-100 | reverse complement strand
CCTCGTCGACATCGGCCGTCTTCCTGCCGCCCCGCTCGAAAATGTCTGCCGCTCCATCGAGGAGCGCTTTCTTCCATTGGTGGATCATCGTCGGATGCACGCCGTATGTGGCGGCCAACTCCGACACGGTGCGTTCACCCTTCACGGCTTCCAGCGCAACGCGTGCCTTGAAGCCCGCGTCATGGTTCCTGCNTTTGCGCATGCTCTGATCTCCCAATCGTTGGAGATCAGCAGACGTCACATCGTAGCTTCCGTCACTGTCCCGATTTCGGGGAGTAGCTCAGAGCGAGCCTGCTCGCTTGGCTGGAACGGCGCGGCGGCACCATCGAGGATTATGCCTTTCCGAGCCGGATCGATCACGCGCACCACATGAGTACAAGGCAATATGCTCGCCTAGTCGACGAGTAGGTGACCGCGATCGGGTTGCGCCAAGAGGATTATGGCACTCACTCGCTCCGTCGCACGAAGGCATCCATGATCTACAAAGCGACCGGCAACATCCGCGCCATCCAGATCTTGCTCGGTCACTCCAAGATTGAGAACACGGTCCGATATCTTGGTGTCGACGTGGAGGACGCGCTGCTGCCGGCAGAGCGGACGGAAATCTGACGTCGGGCAGTCATCCGATGTCGCGCGGATGGCCGCTTCGACGCGCGGAACAGCGTGCCGCCTAGGTCACTAAGGGGTGGAAGCCGGTCTGTCTGCTTTGAAACGTGCGTTCAACTCAGCGGACCTTACCTAGGTTTCACGTCAGCGTCGCCGAAGCCGCCTTGCGCACGGCCTCGGTCAAGATTGGGAGCGACGCGATCGGCAGGCGAGCGACCGTCCAGTGCAGGATGACGTCGAGCCTCGAGCCGGGCTTAAGTTCAACAAGTCGTCCAGCCACGAGGTGGGGCTCGGCCAGCGTGACGGGCTGCATGCCCCAGGCGACGCCGGCGAGCGCCAAGTCGAGAAAGGCGTGCGTCGACGCGACCGTGTAGGTCGGTGCGTCGAACTCGAAACCAAACGTGTCCTTGACCCAGCGGACCTGAAGTCCATCCCGACGATCGAACCGTAGGCACGGCGCCGCCCTTAGCGCCTCGTGGGTCGTGCCATCTTCGAAGAACCGCGTCGCGAAGTCCGGGCTGGCGCAGGCCGCGTAACCCAGGACACCAAGCGGGATCGTTCGGCATCCCTGCACGGTGCGTGGGTCGGCAGTGACGGCGGCGAGGACCTCGCCCGAACGCAAGCGATCCGCTGTGAGCGCCTCGTCGTCGAGTGTCAGGTCGAGTGGGATGCTCGTCTTGATTCCGAACGCTGCCACCGCGTCTGGAAACCAGGTCGCCAAACTGTCCGAGTTCACCGCCACCTTTAGCGGGATGCGCGACGGCCCCAGCCCTATGCCCTGTGGAAGCCCAGGCGCGAGTTCCACCTCCATTAGCCGTACCCGGTCGAGATGGGCACAGAGGGTGCGGCCGAGCTCCGTCGGCTGGCACGGCTGGCCGCGGACGACGAGTATGGCCCCAAACCGTTCCTCCAGTCCCCGAACGCGTTGCGAGATGGCCGATGGCGTGATGCCGAGCGCCGCAGCGGCACGTTCGAAGGTTCCCTCGCGGACAACGGCGGCGACGGCGGTGAGGGCGGGGTAGTCGAGCATGGATGAAGTTATCCTTCAGAGGCTTTAGGAGAACAAGTTTTACTTCGCCAATAGTGAGGCGCATCACGGCGGCATGACGACACTCCTCCCTGCCTTCCTGTCCGGCTTTGCCCTGTCGGCCGCCCTCATCATGGCCATCGGCGCTCAGAACCTCTTCGTTCTGCGGCAGGGGCTGCGGGGCGAGCACGTTGGCCCCATCGTGCTCTTGTTCGGTCTCTCCGACGCCCTGCTGATCCTGGCCGGCGTCGGCGGCATGGGCGCGTTCCTGTCGGCGGCCCCGAAGTTGACGGCCGTCCTAGCGCTGGGCGGCGCGGCCTTCCTCGCTTGGTACGGGATCGCCGCGCTCCGTCGCATGGCCTCGCCCTCTGCCATGACGGTGGCTGCGGGCGGCGCCCTGTCGCTCGGCCGCGCGATGGCGACAGGCGCGGCGTTCACCTTCCTGAACCCGCACGTCTACCTCGACACGGTCCTGCTCATGGGAACGGCGGGTTCGGCGCAGCCGGAGGACCTGCGTCCCTTCTTCGTCCTCGGGGCGGCGTCGGCGAGCTTCACCTGGTTCGCCGCCCTCGGCTACGGAGCTCGCCTCCTCCAGCCGGTGTTCACACGACCGTTTGCCTGGCGCATCCTGGACGCCGTTGTCGGCGTCGTGATGCTGTCGCTGGCCGCCTCGCTCCTTGTGGGCGCCGTAAATCAACCCGGCTGAGCCGCCCATGAATATCCACGACCGCCTGCTCCTTTCTCGATGACCGTTCGCACGGAGCCCACGATGCCGGGCCCATCACCGTTCCACGGCCTCTCGGCCTTCCCGATCACGCCTGCCGATCAAGGCGGCCGGGTCGATCGCGAAACGCTGGGCAACCTGATCGAGCGACTGTGCGAAGCCGACGTCGACTCGATCGGACTCCTCGGCTCGACGGGCACCTACGCCTACCTAACGTGGGAGGAGCGCCGCCGCGCGGTGGAGACGGCGGTCGAATGCGTGCGTGGCCGCGTGTGGTCGTCGGGGGCGGTGCACTACGGACCGACGAGGCGCAAGCCCTCGCCCGGGACGCCGAGGCCGCGGGGGCGGATGCGCACTTGATGGCACCGATGTCCCACACGCCGCTGACCCAGGATGAGGCGTTCGAGCACCACCGCGCGGTGACAAGTGTCTCCGGCCTATCGCTATGCGTCTACAACAACCCTGGCACGACCCGCTTCACCTTCGGCGTCGATCTCCTGGAGCTGCTGTCCCGGCTTCCGACAGTTCGGGCCATCAAGATTTCGCTCCCATTCGACGGCGATATCGCCACCGAACTCGCGGCGCTTCGGAAGCGGGTCGACATCGCGATCGGCTACAGCGGCGACTGGGGAACCGCAGACGCGTGCTTGGCCGGCGCCGATGCCTTCTACAGCGTCCTTGGAGGGACGTTGCCGGATCCGGTCCTGGCGCTCGCCCGGGCCGCGGAAGCGGGTAATGCCGGAGAGGCCACGCCGGATCGACGCATCCCTCAATCCACTGTGGGAGACGGCGATGTGATCACGACATCACCAAACTCCGATGCGGCACGCTTGCAAGCAACGATGCCGGTCGAAATCGGCGCTACCACGGCGTTGCTGGTGCTGACGCCAGCTTGCGATCTCCAGCGCGACGGGGCACCGCGGATTTTGCTGCTTGTCGGCAAGATCGAAACGATCGGAGCCTCGTCCTGGACTTATGGCGAGGATGCACGAACAGCCGCCATCCAACTCGGCGCCGACCTTCGCTGGGGCAAATGGAACCTCAAACACATCGACACAATTTCCCATGAACAACTTGAGAAAGCTTTCGGCGATGGCGACCTCGTCACGGCCGCCGCCTGCGTGAAGCGCATGCTCTCGAGCTGCAGCAACGGCTGCTTTCAGGACTTGGTCGCGTGGGCCTCGTCGCGCCGATGCCTGCGACCTTTTCGGTTGATACGGAAATCTACTATGCGGGACTGGATGGTATCCCAGCCAGACTAGATATCCCTGCCGTCGCGGACGGCGCCGTCTGCTTCGTTGGACGCGACGAGAAAAAGGCTCCAATCCTGCGATTGGTCATGCCCGAATTGGCCTGCGACGGCGTGGTCGACGCACTCTTAGCGTTGCCGGAAGAACAAGTCGCTGAACCAGCTCGCAAAGCGTTCGCGCACATAAAGTCCTCGCCCGACGTCAGACGGATGTTGACCAAAGGTCTGAGTCTGAAGGGCACCAGGTCTGACGCGTGGGTTCATATTCCGTCCGAGACGGGAACCGATGACGAAGTTTCGAAAATGGGACTGCTAGCCTGGAACTTTGCATTCCCAGCAGCCGCCCTCGCCAAGGGCGACCTCAACGAGCCCGGTATCATCACCCTGATCAAGGACCGGCAGCAAGGTGATGAAACGGGTTTAAGAAGAGGTCGTTCGCTGCGGCCCTAGTCGAGGCCGCGCAACAAGCCACTGAGGCCACAACAGCTGAGGAAGCAAACGTCGCCGATCCTTACGGTGACATTGCACCTGCCTGAGTCTTCCACCAACTCAGACCTGTGTCCGCTTTCGGAAAGTTCTTGCTTTGCCGTGATCGGCCGAAATGGGGGCGCAAAGCGGACGTCGCTGTGGAGTGCGCCCCTGCGGGTAGACAGGATCAGGCTGCGGATTTGACCGTGAGCCGGGCGTATTTTTCCTCGAACTGCTGTGGGCTAAGATAGCCGAGCGCGGAGTGCAGTCGGCTGGCGTTGTAGACCTGATCGATGAAGCGCGGAACGTCGGCGGCGACATCCTCGAAGGTTTCATAGGCCATCGGATAGACGGCTTCGACCTTGAGCGTCTTCATAAAGCTCTCGGCTTTGGTGTTATCGTACGGATTACCGCGGCGCCCCATCGATCCGACGAGACCATGTTCGGCCGGGGCCTGCCGGTAGCGTCCGGCCGCGTATTGCGATCCGCGGTCGGTGTGGTGGACGCAGCCGGGCGGCGGTTTTCGCTTTTCGATGGCGGAGCGCAGGGCGGCCAGCGTCAGCCTAACGTCGATCGAGCGGCCGATGGCATAACCGACGACCCTGCGCGACCAGGCGTCGAGGATGACGGCAACGTAGACGAAGCCCGCGGTGATCGCGACATAGGTGATATCGGCCACCCAGAGCTGGTTCGGCCCATCCGGCAGGATATCCTTCGCCAGGTTCGGGAAGATCGGCAGTTCATGATCGCCATCGGTGGTGGCGACATAGCGCCGGCGCCGACGTGGTTGAAGACCATGCTCGCGCATCAGGCGCCGGATCTTTTTGTGGTTCACGACAAAGCCGCGGTGCCGCAGCGCTGCCTGCATCCGGCGGTAGCCATAGGCCTCGAAGCTGTCGGAGACCGCCGCCATCGTCTCGACGAGCGCCGTGTCGTCGATGCTGGTGACCGTCGTGTCGTAATAGGTCGAACGCGCGATCCCCATCAACCGGCATCCTTCTGCGACGGAGATGCCGCGGGGCCGGTGACAACGGATGTAGTCGCGCTTCTCGGCCGCGGTCCGTGCTTCAGAGCCCCCTTTAGGAACTCAATCTCCAGAGCTTGTCTGCCAACGAGCCGCTCCAACGCAGCGATGCGCGCCTCGTAGGCTTCGATCGTATCGGCGGCGGCGGCCTCGTCGTCGAAGGCGCCGACTTCGAACTTCTGGATCCAGATACGGATCAGATTTCGCGACAGATCGTGTCGTCGAGCGAGGCTGTGGAGCGTCTCGCCCGCCAGGTAATTCTGGGCTACCTGGCGCTTGAACTCGATGCTGTGAGTGCGGTGTCGGGCCATGGGCTTTCATCCTTCGAAAGCCCGGCTCTCCGGTCAATTGCTCACCGTCACACTGTCCGCCTCAAGGGGCGCACTCCA
>NZ_AXBA01000070.1 GCF_000473085.1 Azorhizobium doebereinerae UFLA1-100 | reverse complement strand
ATCGCCGGCTGCTGGAGCCTATCGGCAACATCCCGCCGGCCGAAGCCGAGGAACGCTACTACGCCCTGCTCGACGGGCAGAAACGGGCAGCGTGACTCACACGAAACGGCCTCCAGCAAACCCGCGGCGGTTCAGTTCGCGTAGCAACAGGGGGGCGAACAGGCGACCGGTGAGCGCATCCTCGTCTATATGGTGAGGATGAACGCGCAAAGCATGATGCGCTCGCGGGTTTCAGATTTGCGACGTTCGGTGAATACGCGCGCCTCTAGATGCTTGGTCCCGGAGAATCGTGACGACCTCGGGATCGGCCTGGTTGTGGCGGTTAGCGAGAAGGCATCGTCATCGACATCGTTGGAGTGAGCCATTATGCATGCCGTCCATGCTGTGGTCAGAATGGTCTCCCAGCATTGTCATCCCAGCCATGCTCGGCATGGATCCGACCATGCTGTGGTAGCCGTGGGCGTCGGCTCCGCCGATTCCCGCGACGATCTCCTCCGGCGCGCGGAAGGAAATGTCATGCGTCATCATCACGACGGTCAGGACGTCACCCGCATCGGCTTCACGGGTGACGGGCGCGCGGCGAGCAGCTCGCAGAGGTATTTGAGGGCATCCAACAGGTGTCAGGCGTAAGAAGGAGGTCCACCTGATCCACTCCACCGTGCATAAACTTGCCGTCGCCGGGACGGGCGCGGTCTTAATCCGCCGGCGCGAAGGTCTGGCCGTGCCTGTGCATCACCGCCGGCACCCACGAAGCGTTGCACCGTGCCAGTGAGGCGATCGCCCTCCTTGGCAAAGTCCCTCGTCCTAGGGGCGATCAGCGGCAGCTCGCTATTGCCTGATCGATGAAGCCCTCGGAGCTATAGACCCGAAGCCATGCCGCGACGCGACCGGGCTGAGCCCTGCACAGGTCCGTCAGGCGCTCGCGCGAGACCCAGCGCCAGTCCTCGACCTCGTCCGCATTCATCATCACCTCGCCGTCGAAGCGTCCGGCGAAGCCATGCACGACCTCGTCCTCGGTCAGGCCATTTCCGACACTGCAACGGTATTGCGTGATCCCGAACCAATGGAGGCTGGGACTGATCCCAAGCTCCTCGCCGAACCGGCGCTGCATGCAGTCCAAAGCCGCTTCGCCGGGCCGCGGATGCGAGCAGCACGCGTTCGCCCAGAGCCCGCCGCTATGATATTTCGTCGCGGCCCGCTTCTGGATCAGCATCTCGCCCGAGCGTGAGAACAGGAAACCCGAGACCGCGCGATGGCGGGCGCCTTCAAGGTGCGTCTGCAGCTTGTCCATGACGCCCAACTGGGTGTCGTTCGCGTCCACCAGGACGATCAGGTCTTTGCTTGCCATCACGCGCTCCGTCCCTCCCCGGTCTCATCACCCCTGATGCCACCGCAGAATGCAGCGGTCAGCCTCCCCCAGCACCGGCCGGACGCGGCCACTCTTCCTTGTGTCCGAACCTGGCCGTGTTATCGACCATTTTCACATAGTCCGGCACCAGCGCCCAGATCGGGGCCGGGACCGCGCCCACGTCTGGAAGGTCAGTGAGGAAAAGAACTTTCGCGTCGTCCGCCTCCCGCTCTTGCACCGTGGTGGACAAGCCTCTGATCTGCACGCCGGCAATGCCCCGCCCTTGCGGCATCACCGTCGCAACCACGGAGGTGCCGTTGCCCCCAACTTCTATCCAGCTTTTAGTTCGTTCTGACGGTTGGTGACCAGTTCCCCGTCCTTATGCCATCCGGAACCGGAAAATTCCGGGGTTAGGGCTCATGCCGGCGGGGGCGCCGGAGAGCCATTCATGAGCGCGATCGGAGGCTTGTTGCCGATCGCGCTGTGTGGCCGGACCTCGTTGTAGTCTCGACGCCAAGCCTCCATTTTCGACCGGGCGTCGTCAAGGCTCATGAACCAGTGAGCGTTCAGGCACTCCGTCCGGAACTTGCCGTTGAACGACTCGATGAAGCTGTTGTCGGTCGGCTTGCCGGGCCGCGAGAAGTCGAGCATCACGCCTTTCTGATAGGCCCACAGGTCCAGATCCCTGCTAACGAACTCCGATCCCTGATCCACCCGGATGGCTCTGCGGATAGCCCATGCTCCGGCAGATCCGCTCCAGTGTCAGAACCACGTCCTCGCCCGATAGCTGAACCGCGGATCCACCGCAGGCGAGAACCGCGTGAAGGTGTCGACGATGGTCAAAATCCGGATCTTCCGGCCCGTGGCGAGTTGGTCGTGGACGAAATCCATGGCCCAGGTCTCGTTGCCCTGCCTCGCCGGACGGCGGTCGTCGCGCAGCTTCGCCTTGACCCGCCACCTGGGCACCTTGTTGCGTAACTGAAGGCCCAACTCCTTGTAAAGACGATAGACCCGCTTCGGGTTGACGAGCCATTCCCCGCGCCGGAGCAGCACATGCACACGACGATAGCCGTAGCGCACGCGCGTTTGGCAGATCTGCCTGATGCGCTGGCTCAGGTCGGCCTGCGGGCCGCGCTTCGACTTGTAGACGTAAGGCCGCGATCAACAGCCGGGGTGGCGCAGGCACGCCGGACCGAGACCTTGCAATCGTGACGCAGGCGGTCCACAAGCTCGCGCTTGCACGCAGGCCTCAGAGCTTTTCTGACAGCACGTCCTGTAACATCGCCTTGTCCAGCGACAGGTCCGCCACGATCCACTTCAGCTTGGCGTTCTCCTCCTCGAACGTAACCCTCCGGCGAAGGCCACGGCTGCTACCGGTCTGATCAGTTAATCTGGCCACGGCTTTTGGCGAACGCGGCTTTGCCGAGAGCGCGGCGTCGGGCGAGCTTTTCAATACGAGTACGGATGGCGTCCTCGTCGATGAGAGCCGGATCGAATGGCGCCCCGTACCAGCGCATAAGCTCGTCATGTTCCTCGTGGGTTGGATCGGCGATGGCTTCCAGGAAGAGTTCAAAGCCTGGGATGCCGCCGACATCCTCGGGTGGGGCGCGGCGTGCGCCATCGAGGTAGCGGGGATAATCCATGGCGGGATCGGCTGCGGTGGTCGTCTCGATCGTGATCGTGTGCCGCCAGTCGTCGCCAAAGTCATAGGTGTAGCTGAACTCGGTGACGCCGCGGTCGATGAGAGCGCCGAGCCTCAAAGTCTTGGCGGAATAGGTCCTGTCGCGCAGGCTATCCCACTCCGGATCGGGGATGGCAAAGCGCTGCTCGCCGGCGCGGAACTCGAACAGGTGAGTGTCCTCGAACGGCATGACGACCTGGATGACGTCGTGCAAGGCCTTGAGCGAGGCGGAGAGCGGCACCTCGACACGGCGCCAGATGGTGGGCTGCCAGTCATCCAGTTGGATCTTCAGGCGAGCGATCCGATCGACACATGGCGCATGCCGCGAGTCCCGGGCTCTCGCGCCGCATGCCAGTTCCAAGGCAAGAGTTCGTGTAGCCGGTTCTGCGGCGTGTCGGCGATGCGAGCGAGCACGTCGGCGAGCCAGGCCTGCGGATCGATGTCATTGAGCTGGGCTGTCCCGATCAGGCTATACATGACGGCGGCGCGCTCGGATCCGGCGAACAGCCACGCCTTACGGCCGAGAGTGATGCCGCGTAGCGCCCGTTCTGCCGCATTGTTCGTGAGGCAAACGCGTCCATCGTCGAGGATGCGGGAGAAGCTGTCCCAGCGGCGCAGCATGTAGTCCATGGCCTGGGCCACAGGTGCGTGGCGGGAGAGCCTGGCGCGATGCTCGCGCATCCAAACCTCAAGCTCGGCAACGAGAGGAGCGCTGCGCTCCTGGCGAACGGCCCGGCGCTGATCGGTACCCACGCCATTGATCTCGCGCTCGATGTCGAACAGCGCGTCGATGCAGGTGAAAGCCTCGAAGGAGAGCGGCGAGATCGGCGCGGCGTTGCGTCCACGCCGGCGGTTCGCCGCGATGTCGGCAAGCTCGAAGAACTTACGCCGTGCGTGCGCCCAGCACAGCGCCTCGATGACCGGCCCCGGATGACGATCGGGCGCGAGCAGCCGATTGTAGCCGGCATAGGCGTCCGCCTGCAGGATGCCGGCGAAGCGCATCAGATGCTCTTGCGGATGATCGCCCGAGCGGTCACGGGACGCCCGGAACAGCACCGCCGGCGGATCAGTGCCGCCGAAGGGGCGATCATCACGCACATGCACCCAGGCCCGGCCGGTGTCGGTCTTGCCCTTGGCCAGGATCGGGACCGTGGTGTCGTCGCCATGCAGGCGCGCTGCCGCCATGATATGGCGCTCGATCAGGTCGTGCAGCGGGCGCAGTGCCGCGGCACAAGCCCCGACATGGTCGGCCAGCGTCGACAGCGGCAGGTCGATGCCCTCGCGGGCATGGCGCTCGCTCTGCCGGTTCAGCGGCTGGTGCTGGCCGAACTTCTCGAACAGCACCATGGCGAGCAGGTTCGGTCCGGCATGGCCGCGCGGGATGACGTGGAATGGCGCCGGCGGCTGGGTCACCGCCTCGCAGGCCCGACAGGAGAAGCGCTCGCGCACCGTCTGCACCACCTTCCACTGGCGCGGGATCACTCCAGCGTCTCGGTGATGTCCTCGCCGAGCTTCACCAGCCGGGACGAGCCGCAGCACGGACAGTTCTCCGGCGCGGCAACGACAACGCGCTCGCGCGGGAGATGATCAGGGAGCGGCTGGCGGGAGGGATGCTTGCACGGGAAGGACGCAACATGGGCCGTCTGTGCTGCGGATTCCGCCGCCAGTTCGTCCTCGGTGGCGTCGGCCTCCAGGTCCTCGAGCTGCATCTCCAGTTGATCAAGCAGCCGCGCCTTGCGTTCCGAGCGCGTGCCGTAGAGCTCACGCCGGAGCTTCTCGATCTCCAGCTTCAACCGCGCGATGAGGGCATCCATGCTGCTGTTCGCGGCACGCTCCCGGGCAACGCTCGCCTCGGCCTCGAGCCGCGCGGCACGCTCCACCAGGATCATGGCGTGGGCCGCGGCAAGGTCGCTCGGCAAAAGGGTCCGTCGGGCTCGACATAGGGGGATGGAATCATATCCGCCGCCCCCATGCCACGCCCAAATCACCCTGAGGCGTCCGGTCGCCACGTCCTCTGCGGATGCCGCCAGTCTATGCCTTCCAGCAGATAGCCGAGCTGCGCGGGCCTGTCAGGAATTTCGTGTGCGGGCGTGCAGCAGCCCTTGAAGAAGGTGAAGGTCCGATCGTGGGCGTCGAACACCATCTCTTGCGTCTCGCGCGAGTGGGCCCGCACGAACAGCATCTGCGAGTCGCACAGCCGCACATGGGCGACACGCATCGACACCGTGGTGCCGTTGATCAGGACGATCTCGTGGCTCCAGTCGAACTGGTAGGCCTCGCCGGGCGCGAAGCTCAGGGGCACGTGGCCGCAGCCGTCATCGTCGCCTGTGCCCGTCGCCAACCCTTGGCATAGCGGCGTAGCGCATCGTAGCTGCCCTCATACGCCAGGCTGCGCAGCTCCTCGAAGATGCGGATCCGCGTCAGCGGCTCCCGCGCCGGCTTCACTTCGTTGCCGGGGCCTCCCGCCAGGGCCCGATCCGCGGCAGCGGCTGCGCCTCCCGCTCGTAGCTGAAGGCCGTCGCTCCGGTCCGCAGTACCTTGCGCACCGTGTTTCGCGAGACGTGCAGCTCCCGCACGATCTCCTTGACGGACTTGCCGCGCACGAACTGCTCGCGCCGGATCCGCGCAATCGTATCCACGCCCTCCATCCCCAGCCCGCCCATCGTAACAGAGCGACGGACCATGAGCCAAGAGCGCCACTGTGTTGTTCAAGCCATGGCGATGGGTGCTCCTTTTCGGCTCATGGCGTTGATGATGACGAGGAGTTGGCGTGCGACGGCGATGAGTATGGTCTTGGGTGCCTTGCCTTTGAGACGCATCCTGTCGCGCATAGCCGTGAGGGTTGGAACGCGGCGGGAGGCCGATAGGGCGGCGATGTAAAGGGCCTCTCGGACCTTTCGCCGGCCGCCCCAGATGCGCCGGGCCCCGCGCCATGTGCCGCTTTCGCGTGCATGGGGCGCAAGGCCGGCCAGAGAGGCGATGCGGCGGCGGCAGAGTGTTCCCAGCTCGGGCAGCTCGCCGAGCAGCGTGGCCAGCACCGTGGGACCGATGCCTGGCACGGCCGTCAGCAGAGCGGCCTGGGCCGAAAGGGC
>NZ_AXBA01000069.1 GCF_000473085.1 Azorhizobium doebereinerae UFLA1-100 | reverse complement strand
AGCGGCACGTCCTTGAGGATGGTCGAGACGCTGGTCTCGAACGTCGTCAGATCCTGCGCCAGCGCGGTGTCGCACTCGGCCTGGCTCCAGACCTCTCCGGCCTTGAAGGCGCGCCCGTGGTCGTTGGTGTGGCCCCAGGCGATGGTGAGAACACCCGCCGGGCAGATGTAGGTGGTGAAAAAGCCCTTGCGGCCGGAGATCGGTTTCAGGCAGCTTTCAAAGGCTTTGACGAGATCGGTTCCGTCTCGCGAAATGGTCTGGGCTGACACCCGCCGCTCCCCCTGAAGGACGGCGTTCCGGGCCAGCCCCGAAACGCGCTGAGGCGATCATGGGGAGGATGGGGGAAGGTTGGACGGGTGACGGGTGTCGCCGGGGTCGGCTGTGTAAGAAAAAGGGGAGGGTTTGACCCATACCCGCTCCTTGACTGACCTTTCGGCTATGTCCACTTTGCGCCCCCATCCAAGCCGTTTAATGGCGATATGGCCGCGCCTAGCACCGGACATTCAGATTTCGACTGCGTCTGGGACTTAGCCGACGTTCGCCAGCCAAATGGCGAGCGTCAGATTTCAGCAGGAGCGGACATTCGGGGACGTCAGGTGTAGGGTTCCCGGATGAGACAACCTTGCGGTTTTCCATCTGTCGATCGCCATTGTGGCGGCGATATCTCCTTGAACTAACAGGTGCGATCCTCTTCATTACACCTACGGCATGTAAGGGGGAGCGAGTGGCAGGCGACAAGGATTTCGAGCCCTTTTCATTTTGGAAGGGTGCGCAGGACGTCCTCAAGAACAAGGATGGGACCACCCTCGAGGCGAGCGATGCCGTCGAGACCGTGCGCGGGCAACTCGGGGATGCCCTCAACGCCCGCAACTTGTCCTTCCTGTTTGGCTCCGGCTGCTCCTCGTTCCGCGTCGGGAATGCGGAAGTCGGGATTCCAACGATGGGACCGATGGCGAAGTCGTTCCTCGGCACGGTCGGCGACGACGACGACGCGCCGCACGTGTCGGCAACGGAGCGCGACACCCTCAAGCAGTGGCTAGGGCTCGATATCGGGGCCGAGCGGTTCGCGAACAACCTGGAGCGGCTGATGGAGGCGCTCTACGGCGCAAGGTTTGTCTACGACGGAACCGAGGAGGCCAACCCAAAGGCCGTCGCCGCTGTCGTCGACCGCGTGATCGGCAAAGTCGCCAAGCACGTCCTCGACAGTTGCACGACCGGGCCGTTTGCACGAGGCGACGACAGTGTCCTCGAACTCTACCAGTCCTTTTATCAGAAGCTCCAGTTCCGCGACCGGTCCCTGCCTCGCCCGTGGATCTTCACCACGAACTATGATCTGTTCAACGAGCGTGCGATGGACAGGCGCGGAATGCCATATTGCAACGGCTTCTCGGGCGTCATCGAGCGCCGGTTCAATCCCGCCATGTTCCGCTATTCTCTGGCGGAACAACTCGACATCAGCAACCGGAAATGGTCGGCGGTCGACAGCTTCATCTATTTGGGCAAGCTGCATGGATCGGTGAACTGGATCGAGGACGGCGAGACGCTATTCCCGATCCGCGAGCTGACCGACGTGCCCGGCTCGCCGGAAGGTCGCGTGCTCATCTATCCGACCCCGGCCAAGCAGAGCGCGAGCTTTGTAAGCCCTTACGCGGACCTATTCCGCGAGTTCCAAACGCAAGTCGTCCGCGATCAGAGCGTCCTCGTCACATGCGGCTACAGCTTCGGTGACCAGCACATCAACAATATCATCTTCCAGGCGCTGACGATCCCAAACTTCCGCCTAATCATCTTTGCCGCCGAAGACTCTGGGGGCGTTATCAGGCAGCTACGCGATCTTGGCGACCCGCGCATCTGGCACATCGGCAGCGACAGCATGCTCTCCATACGGTCAGCCCACTACTTCGACGCATTCGTCGAGCGATTCATGCCAGAGCTGCCGGGCACCCGCATCGAGAGCGCGGTCGAAAAGGTCCTGCACGACCTGCTTGCGAAGAAGGCCGGGGGCGCCGATGGCGACTGACGATGCGCGCCGCGCGATCGGCAAGGTCGTCACGGTCGCGGCCGATCGTTTCGTGGTCGAGCTCCATCGGGGCAGCGACAACTTCACCGTCGTCGGGTTCGACGATGTCCACTACGTGGCGGCGCTCGGCTCGTTTGTTGTCATACCCAGCCAAACGGAATACGTCGTCGCCGAGGTGATCGGACTTTGGGAGAAGGATCCGACCAGCGGGCGGGCGGGTGCGGACACGTCGAACACGCTCGACAAGGCCGGTTCCTCCAAGTTCCTCGAACTGGTGCCAGTCGGAATGCTTCCGCTGGCGCGCGACGGCGCGTTCCGGTTCGGCGTCTCGACGTTTCCGTCGCTCTACGCCGACGCGCTCTACGTCCTCGATGCAGAGCTCGACCGCATCTTCGAGGTGGCCGACTGGCAGGAACACGTGCCGCCTGAAGGCGGTCAGCACACGCGGTTTAAGGCCCTTTCGATCGGGACATCGGTCGTCTTCAAAGGCTACGACGTGAAGGCGAAGGTCGACGAATTCTTCGGCGGCCATCTCGCCGTGCTCGGCAATACCGGCAGCGGAAAGTCGTGCACCGTCGCCAGCATACTCCAGTCCCTCTTCGACAAGCGCGACGAACTGGCGGCGCGGGGAGCAACCTTCCTGCTGCTCGATGTGAACGGCGAATACCGTGCCGCCTTTGCCGAACTGCCAGCACCGATCAGACGATCCTATCTCGCGATGAGAGCGAACCCCCAAGCGGCGCCCCCTGTCCCCCTCGACGCGAACGAGATGCCGTCCGTCTTCCGGCTGCCGCACTGGTTCATGTCGATCGAGGAATGGGAACTGCTGCTCCGCGCCAGCGAACGGACGCAGCAGCCGGTCCTGCGGACGGCCTTGCAGCTCACCAGCCTGTTCGCCGAGCAGACCGCGAACTCCGCCGCTCTCCGACGGCACATTCTGGCCATGTGCCTAAAGGAGGTCTTCGGCGGCAACGATG
This sequence comes from Azorhizobium doebereinerae UFLA1-100, assembly GCF_000473085.1. Lineage (GTDB taxonomy): Bacteria > Pseudomonadota > Alphaproteobacteria > Rhizobiales > Xanthobacteraceae > Azorhizobium > Azorhizobium doebereinerae. The sequence goes on along the minus strand of NZ_AXBA01000069.1, from coordinate 3,701 downwards.
CGGCAGTCTCGAAGACCCACCGGATGGTCAGCTTGCTCAATCACTTCGGTGACGATCAGCTGAACATGACGGTGCTGACCAACTATGGCTTCAACATGCAATTCGGCAACTTCCCGCAGGGTGGCAATACCGAAGCATTCATTGAAAAGCTGAAGACCTTCATACAGGAAGGCGTTACCATACCCGCCTACACTGGCAAGCCGTTCGGCTTCGGGACTTTGGAGGAGTGCTTCGAAATCGCGCTCCTCTACGAGGAGGCGCACGGCAACAAGCAGATTCGCGATTATTGCTCGCAGATGCTGACCCGCTTCAAGTGGATCAGGGACCGCGAGGAGTTCGCCTTCCTTCGCGTTCCGACCGATGCGCTCCGCCCCGAAGAGCAGTCCACCGAACTCTTCGTCGAACATTTACTCGGACTCGAGCGGCAGCAGGGCGCCCTCCATAAGCGCTCCCAGATCATCATCCTGGACATGAACGACGCAGGGGACGAGGTGGTCGAGGTAGTCTCGGCGGTGATCGCCCGGCTACTGTTCGACCGGCTGCGCCGTGCGGATCCCCGGAATCGTCTTCCAGTTCATCTCGTCCTGGAGGAGGCCCACCGATACATTGCGGAGCGGCCGTCGCATCACGCCATCGACGCGAGCCGAATCTTCGAACGGGTCGCGAAGGAGGGCCGCAAATACGGAGCCTTCCTCATGGTCGCGTCGCAGAGGCCGAGCGAACTGTCGAAAACAGTGCTTTCCCAATGCTCAAACTTCGTGGTGCATCGTATCCAGAATCCGGACGATCTCGCGCATATCCGCCAGATGACGCCGTTCATTTCGGACAGCGTCATGAAGCGTCTTCCGTCACTGCCCAAGCAGCACGCCCTTATCTTCGGGAACGCAGTCAACCTGCCGACTACGTTCAAGGTCCGGAACGTCTCCCCTCGTCCTAGAAGCGATGACGCGCAGATACGCGAGCTATGGTTCAAGGCGGCGGGTGATCCTACGGAACTGCTCCTGCCGTAGTGATACGGTTCGGATCGACGTTTTCTCAAACATCGCTCCGAACGAGGGCCGTGATTCGGCTGCCGGACACTTGGAGGTTCTGGGCTGGTCGAATGCCGCCCCGGTCACTTCACTCCGTCTAATCAGCGATAGATGGGAGCAGGGCCAGGCGCAGGGCGGGTCACCGTGCGTGATAGGCTTCCAGGATGAGTGCCGGCTTGGAGAGCCTGCCGGGCCGCCTCTTGGAGTCTCGCCAGGTGGTGCGCAGGAATGTCAGCAGCGAGCCGCTCTCCTCAAGGACCGAGTTGTCCGCGCCGGCGGCCTGAACGGCCTCCCTGACCGCCTTGAGGAAGAGCGAGTGGCTCCGGCCGCCACGCGCATCGTCAAGGCACAACTGCTGGGTCATGCTTTCGAGGAATTCGCCCCAGCCGCTTATGTCCGTCCGGAAGCGCGGCACCTGCGCCAGCTCGTATCCGGTCAGATATCGGCGCCTGAACTCCAAGTCTTCGATCAGTTCCAGGTCTCTCGACACCCTTTCGTCGAAAACCCGCGCGTAGTGCGCTCGGTCTAGGCTGGCGCCACCCTCCAAGAACGAGCTTGCTGCGCTCCCCAGCCTGTCCCAGAGCCCGGAGACAGCGTCAATGAACGCCTGACGCGCGTTCCCCCGTGTGGTCGCATCATCCAGTCCTTCCAGCGCCCGGATTTGCGCGACGCGGTCGTCATAGCCGCGACGCTTGAACTTGACGCCGTTAGCCAAGTGGCATGCTTCCGAGCACCAGTCTCCAAGGTGCGTCCACACGAACAGCCGGCGTCGCCAGTTCCCCGCTTCGCCGTCGGGCTCTTCCGCTGGCGCGTGACCGTCGTCGGGCGCACCGGTGTTATCCACGTAATGATACGTGAGGGTCTTGTTCACGGGGACGTCGAAGCCGCTCTGGGTCACCATCTGCGACTCCTCCGACTGCGCCAGCGACTGCTTTAGGCGAACGGTCACTTTCAGGAAGCTCGGATCCGGCCGGTAGTCGGAAAGGAGGTAGCCACGCTGGATCCACAGGTCGAAGTTGCTGAGGCTGGACCTTTCCCGGCCGACCCTCATGCCAGGAAGTCGGAGCTGAAGACCGGTGCCAAGGTCTAGGTCTCTGGCTGGTTCGACCAAGCGTTCCTCGCCCGAGGAGGTCGCGGCCACGACGCCTTCGCACCAGTCGATGATGTGAGAGTGCCGAGTCTTCGTGAGGCGGCAGCTGGCTATGAGTTCAGCATTCACGTTGCCCCCGAAGCCCTGCCGAGTGGCGTTGGCCGACCCGAAGACCAGCGTGCGCTCCGTCCGCTTCGCCTCTGTAGTCCAGACGATATAGAAGAGCTTCAAGTGCACGAGGCCCGGGGCGGAACCCGGAACGCACGTAAGCGCGACCTTCCGATTCGAGGCGTCGACGCAGTCCCTGATCATCTGGATGTCATCGCGCCGGCATCCGTCGTCGATGACGACATGAAGCTGCTTGGGTCTGAGGTCGCCTATCAGGCGCTCAAAGAACTCCCGCTCCACATAGGGTGTGACGACAAGTACCCTCTCGGCCTTTCGTCCGGGCCTGCGCGCGAAGAGGTCGTAGCTGTGTTTTTGGTGCTCTGCCATACCCGATCATGCTGCTGGCGCGTTGTTAGGTAAAGGCGGTTGCGAACTACACGGCGTCGTCGACGCGACCTTAAGTTGCGGGTAGTGCTCATTTCGCCTCACCCAAAGTCGCGATGTCCAGCGTCAGCCGAGCGTAGTCTGCATGGTGTGGTTTGCTGCCGCTATCTCCGCCAACATCTCTGCGGACAGAGGACGGTCCGCGACCAGATTGACGAGCGTGGCGACCTTCAGCGGCATGAACACCGCATTCCCGGTTATGGGGTTTCTGGCGACCGTCGGGATGAATGCGACGCACAGGATTGAGCCGGCCGCCTTCTTACCCGCGAAGACGCCCTCGATAGCTTCCTTCCCGTTGTCCTTAAGGACGTCGGAGATCATCCCTGTCAGCTTTTCGATCGTGTGGACGGCGGGCTGCCGCCAGTCCGCGAAAAAACCGGCCTCCGGCCAGAGGCCTGCGCCGAGTAGCCGGGGGGTGAGGTTGAACGCTACGATGCCCTCCGGCGCCGGGCATCGCTCGATCTGGTCGACGCCCTTGACGATGTGATCGAGGAGGCTCTGCGTATGTGGCGAACGCACCGTCTTGAAGGCGTAGGCGCGGGCGGCCTGACTGCCGTCCAGCGCAATTACGTCGGGGTTGTCGCCCTTCGAATTCTTAGGGTGGTCGAGCAGGACCCTGATGCTTTGGGCCATGAGCAGTGTGGCCTAGTAGACCTCCACGAGCTTATTGTATGCGTCCGCATCGGCAGGCGGTTCTTGGGTCAGATGGACCGCGCCGTGCACAAGCATCTCTAGATGGGGGATTAGGGTTCAGACCCATAAAATGATTTGCGTTGGCAGCGTGTTGTGATTCACCAGATCCATGGAGGATCTGGTGATGAGCGGAGACTGTTTCTGGCTGACGGATGGACAGTTCGCACGGCTTGAGCCGCATCTGCCCAAGGACACGCGTGGTAAGCCGCGCGTCGATGACCGACGGGTGATCAGCGGCATCGTGCATGTTCTGAAATCGGGCGGCCGATGGATCGACGCGCCGCCTGAATATGGGCCGCGTAAGACGCTCTACAACCGCTTTGTCCGATGGGCTG
>NZ_AXBA01000068.1 GCF_000473085.1 Azorhizobium doebereinerae UFLA1-100 | reverse complement strand
CCATCTGGTGGTGGGCAACACCAATTTCTTCGCCGGCAAGGACATCCTGGAGAAGGAGGTCATCGACGGCTCCACCAACACCAACCGCAATCTGGTGACGCTGGTCCGCGCGCCGAAGCTGGCGGCGTGACGGGAGACCTGTAATGGCGCGCACACCCACCCTGAAGGATGCCGGCCCGGAGACGGCCGGAGAGACCGAGGACTGCCTGCGCGTGCGCGCGCCGGGCGGCTCACGCTGGCGAGCCGGCCTCCAGTTCGGCCGGGAGCCGGTGGACCTGGGCGAAGCGGAGATCGAGGCCGCGGCAAAAGCCAAGGGCCTCACGCCCGAGGCCCTGGTCGAGATGCTGCGCTCCGACAGCTCGCTCTCCCTCACGCCCCACCGCCGACCCATTTCCCAGCCCGAGGCCACTCCCGAGGCCTGAGCACGGGCACCAGCCCCCACCTGCCATGGTCCCACGATGCCACCCCTTGGCATCCCCGGCCGGGACGGTTCGCCGCCCCGGTCCTCTTCCGATCCCGAGGAGATCCCCATGGCCGCCCCCTTCGCCACGCTCGACCAGTTGGCCGCCCGGCATCCGGCGGAACTGACGCTGCTCGCGGCGGACGAGACCACCGGCCTGCGGGATGATGGTCGCGTGGATGCGGCCTTGCGCGATGCCTCGGTGGAGGTACGCAGCATCCTCCAGGCCCGCTACACGCCCGCCGATCTTGGCGCCGTGGACGAAGGCTCGGCCGAGATCCTCGCGGTCTACACCATGGACATCGCACTCTATCGGGTGGCGCTGTCCTTCGCCCGCTCCAGCGACCGGCTGAAGGAGGGCTATGAGAATGCGGTGAAGCGCCTGGAGGCCATCGCCTCCGGCAAGGGCGCGCTCGCCATCCTCCCCGGCACCGCCGTGCCCGCGCCCACGGATGCGGACGCGGCCGGCGAGATCGGGCCCAACGGCGTCGTCATCGACGTGCCGCCGCGCATCTTCTCCCGCGCCAGTTTCGGGGGCCGGTCATGAGCGCCGGCATTTCCCTCACCGTGGATGCCGCCGACTTCGGCCCGGTGGTCGCCAAGCTCATGGCGCTGGCCCGCTTCGACGGCACCGAGCTCATGTCGATGATCGGCGCCATGGGCGAGAGCCAGACCCGGCGGCGGATCGAGAGCGAGAAGACCGCGCCCGATGGAACACCCTGGGCGCCCAATCATAACGGCAGCTCGATCCTGCTGGAGACCGGCCAGCACCTGCTGGGCTCGGTGGCCTGGACCTCGTCGTCCGATGAGGCCGAGTGGGGCGCCTCCTGGCAATATGCCCATGTCCACCAGGATGGCGCGGTCATCAAGCCCAAGACGGCCAAGGCGCTGGCCTTCATGGCCGGCGGCAACCTGATGCTGGCCAAACAGGTCACGGTCCCGGCGCGGCCCTTCATCGGCCTGTCGGACGACAATCGCACCGAGATCCTTGACCTGGTGACCGACCTTTTCGGCGGGCTGCTGGCATGATCGCGCCCGCTCCCATCGCACCCTTGCCTCTGGCCGATCTCATCGCAGCCGATCCGGTCCAGGCGCTTAAGGCGGCCGTCGTGGCCCGCGTGGGCGTACTGATGCCCGGCGTCAGGGTGGTGTCCCATCCCGGCAAGATCGACATTGCCGACGTGGTCGCAAAATCCGTGGTGGCCGCCCCCGGCATCGCCATCGGCTGGTCGCGCATCCGCGCCCGGCGGCTGCTGGACGGCGGCTATGGGCTGGCGGTGGAGTTCGCCGCTTACGTGGTGACCGAGGATGCGGTCATCGCCGGCCGGCGCGTCGAGCGCGAGACGCTGGGCCTGGCCATCGGCCACCGGCTGCTCGCGCTCCTGGAGGATGCGGACGCGCAGACCTGGGGCGCCGTTGGAGGGCTCGGCTTGGTGCTGCCGCCGGAGGCCGATCCCGCGCCGGAGCTGAAGCCCATGTTCACCGTGCGCGATGCGGCGGCGGGCGCGGCTTATTACGCCGTCACCTGGACGCAGGTGGTGGCGGATCTTGGCCGCAGCCTGTTCGCCTCCGACCGGCCCGCCGTCACCGAGCTGGACGGCACCGGCACGGCGCCCTTCGCGGACGTGCAGTTCCCCGACCAGATCCCGCCCGAGGTTCTGGCGCTGCTGGCCCAGGAGAGCGCCGATGGCGCTGCTTGAGCAGGAGATCCGGCGCCTGCACCGGAAGATCAACCAGACCGAGCGCCGCCTCGCCAGCACCAAGCTCAAGGGCGAGGCCGCCGAGGTGGACGCCGACCGGCGCCGCTGCCGGGTGAAGATCGGCGCCACGGCCGCGGGCAAGCCGGTGCTCTCGCCCTGGATCGCCTGGCGCGAACCGGCGAACGGGTTTCTGGCCACCCACACGCCTATGCGGGTGGGCGATCTGGTCACGGTGGAAAGCCCGTCCGGCACTTTGGGCTCGGCCTCCATTGCCGTGCGCGATGCCTATTCCGGCGCGCAGCCGGCGCCCTCGGCCGCCGCGGATGCGGTGGTGGAGAAAGTGGGCGCTTTGGTCATCGCGCGCACGGACGGTGCGGTGGAGATCGCCAGCGGCGGCGTCAGCGTCCGGATCGACGGCGCCGGCCTCACCGTCACCGGCGGCGACGTCTCCCACAACGGCAAGTCCATCGGCGCCGAGCACAAGCACGGCAAGGTGATGGGCGGCGACAGCACTTCCGGTCCCCCCGTCTGAGGCTCCCCATGACACCCGACCTCCCCAAGCTCCCCTTCATCGTCACCGACGCCGCCGGCCCCAAGGTGGCGGGGGGCGCGGTGAAGCCCGGCGACACCATCCACCTCACCGAGTTCGAGGCCCGCAGCGAGCTGCTGGCGGGCGTGATCCGCTCTGCCGCCGACCCCGAGGCGGTGGCCGAGGTGCCGGCGGTCGACACCGCGACCACGGCCGAAACACCGGCGGACGACGGCGCTTCCGGCAAGCCCGCTCGCCGCCGCTGAAACCGGCTTACAAAAGGAGCTTGAACCCATGGCGCAGGCGGTGCGCTATCGCACGGGACTGGACCGCCGCACCGGGCAGGTGCTGACCGGCTGGGCGCATGTCCAGCAGTCCCTGGCGGTGATCTGGACCACCCGCTTCCGCGAGCGGGTGATGCGCCTGGCCGTGGGCTCCGAGCTGCGCTCCTGGCTGGCCGAGGATCTGAGCCCCGCCACCGCGCTCGGCATCTATGCGGACCTGGTGGTGGCCGCCCACACCTTCGAGCCGGAATACCGGCTCACCGAGCTGCAGTTCGTCAATGCCGGCCGCGCGGGCAGCCTGGCCTTGCGCCATTCCGGGACCTATTACCCGGAAGGCCGGTTCGGCGATTACGGCAAGGCCATCCCCATCGGCTATGGCGCGCCCATCGTGCTCGCCCAGCAGATCGCGCGGCGGATCGCATGACCCAGGTCATCGACCTCTCGCGCCTGCCGGCGCCGGACGCCATCGAGCCGCTCGACTACGAGACGCTGCAGGCGGCCTTCGTCGCCCGCTTCGAGGCAGCCTGGGAGGCGGCCCGGCTGATCGATCCCAGCTTGCCCGCCTGGGACGTGGGGGCGCTGGAGACCGATCCGGCGGTGATCGCCTCGCAGGCCTGGTCCTATCTGCGGCTGCTGGATCGGGCGCGGGTGAATGATGCGGTGCGCGCCGTCCTGGCACCGCTCGCCAAGGGCACCGACCTCGACAGCGTGGTGGCGCGTATCGGCGTCCAGCGCCTCATCCTCACGCCCGCCACCGACACCAATGCGGCGGTGATGGAGAGCGATGAGCGCCTGCTGCTGCGCTATTTGCTCGCCTTCACCCGGCCCGCCGCCGGCAGCGCCGAGCGCTATCTGTTCGAGGCCTACACCGCCTGGCCGCAACTGCTGCATGCGGCGGTGATCGGCCGGGCGATCCATGGCCGGCGGGGCGATACGGACATCGTCATCGCCGGCCCCGGCGGGCGCGATGCGACGGACGCGGAGACGGCGGTGGTGCGCGCCGCGGTCACCGCTCCCTCGGTGAAGCCGGAGGCCACATCGGTCTCGGTCCTGCGGGCTACGCGCCGGACTTATGCGGTGCGCGGGCGCCTGGTGGTGCCGGCAGGGCCGGATGCGGAGACGGTGCGGTTGGAGGCGGTGGCGCGCATCACGGCGGCGGCGGCCGAGCGCATGCGCATCGGCGCCGAGGTGCCCAGCGTCTTCCTGAGCGGGCGGGCCTATGGGCTCTCGATCCAGCGGGTGGATCTCACCGAGCCGGCGGCGGACATTCCCGCTGCGCCTTATGTAATCCCGGTCCTGGGCGAGGTGGCGCTCACCGCGGAGGTGGCGCCATGAGCACCGCCGCCGACCTCCTGCCGGACAATGCCCGCCCGTTCGAGCAGGCGCTGGCCCAGGCCATGACCGACACCTTGCCGGTGCCGGTGGGCGAGACGCTGAACCCCGCCTCGGCGCCGCTGCGCTTCCTGCCCTGGCTGGCTGTCCATGACGGCGTGCGCCTGTGGTTCTCCGACTGGCCCGAGGCGCGCCGCCGGCAGGTGATCGCCGAGGCGCCCCGTGCCGCCTGGCTGGTGGGCACGCGACCGGGCGCGGTGACCTTCCTCGGCTATGTGGACGGCGAACTGGTCGATGCGGTGGCCTATCCCGCCCGCTTCGTCATGAACCGGGCGCGCATCGGCCGCGCGCCCATCGGCCATCCGCCCTGGCTCGCCCGCTATCTGGTGAGGGTGCGCACCACAAGGCCGCCCCGTGCCCTGGTCGCCGGCCGCACGGTGCTGGGCCGCGCCCGCCTCAAGACGCCGAGCCGCGAGCCCCGCCGCCGCTGCCTTGCGGCGCTCGTCGCCGCCAAGGCGCCGGAGACCGAGTACCGGGTGGATTTCGGCCACGCCCGCGAACTGATGCTCGCCGATGGCCCGCCGCTCGACGGCACATTTTCCCTCGGCGCCTACGTGGCGCGCCGCAAGCTCTGAAGGCTCCCCCATGACCAAGATCGTCAGCTTCACCCAGGCGGAAGTGGCCGAGCCGGAGGACTTCGGCAACATCTCGCTGTTTGCCCGCGAGGGCGACGGCCACATCGTCGGCGGCGCCATCGACTATGCCCACCATTGGGCCGACTTCAGCATCTCCCAGCCGTCCTCCATCGAGATCCGCCTCAACCCCGGCCGCCTGTTCGTGGGCGCCTTGGTCTATGCGGCGGACGAGGCCATCGACATCAATCTCCAGGTCCACCTGCCTTTGGTCACCGGCGACCGGCGTTATGTGGCCCTGCTGCTGCGCGGGGCGACGCAGACCGTCACCGCCCAGCGCATGATCGAGACCGACGCGGAGACCGGCGAGACCGTGGAACAGGCGGTGCCGAAGGTGGAGCGCCGCACGGTGGAGGTGGTGATCCAGCAGGGCCTGCCGTCGCCGACGCCGCTCAAGCCCTCCGTGGCGGCCGACCAGTGCTGCCTTGCCTTCGTCGAGCTGGCGCCCACCGGCATCGTCGCTGTGGAGCTGGACCACGGCTCCCGCCTCAAGAGCCTCGCCGAGGTGGAAGGGCGCCTCACCCTGCTGGAGGGCGAGGTGGCCAACACCGTCCGCCGCACCACCACGCTGGAGACGGACGTCGCCAACATCGCTTCGCGCCTCACCGACATCCCCCATCCCACCATCATCCGCCAGTTGAAGCGGGATGTGGCCCATGTGCGCCGCCAGATCGCCATGCCGGACGAGGCGCGGGCCTATTGGTATGACGCCGGCCTCGTATCCGACGCCTGGGACAAGGCCCATGCCACCTGGCTGGCGCGGGTGCGCGAGGGCATCCGTTTCCCATGGGCGGCGGAACGCGACAGCCAGCTCGCCTTGCTGGATGCCGGCTCCTCCGCCCTGCGCATGTCCGGCACGCTGCTGCTGCCGGCCTGGGAGGAGGCGGTGCGGATCGAGGTGGCCGGCGACGGCGGCTCCACCAACATCTCCCAGCTCACCCACACGGTGACCACAGCGGTGCGCCGGGAGATCGCGCGCCAGGTGATCGAGTATGGCGAGACCGTCACCGTCTGCGAGAACCAGGCGGAATGGGCCAACAGCGCCGGCCACAGCGTCGGTGAGCTGTTCACCGCCAATGGCGAGACGTTCGAGGTGGTCACCATCCTCAACGGCCTGGAATGGGCGGGGCATGTGATCCGCGCCGTGCGCCGGATCGTCACCCGCACCGTCAACGAGACCTATTGGGACTATGTGACCGAGAGCTATGGGGTGAACGGCTCCATCTACGGCCAGACGTGGCTCTGTGCCCAGCCCATGATCCTTACCTCCATCGACCTGTCTTTTACCCGCGTCGGCTCCTCCGGCGATGTGCATCTGTTCGTCTGCGCCTGCGACGAGACCGGCCAGCCGCGCCTCGACCAGGTGATCGCCACCGCCACGCTGGCCGCCTCCAGCCTCGCCACGGGCTGGGTGACGTTCAATCTGCGCCCGAGCCTGCTGGAGAGCGGCAAGCGCTATGCCTGGGCAACGGTCACCACCGGCAATCATGCGCTGGAGACCGTCTCCGGCAACAGATACGCCCAGGGCAGCCGCTTCACCTGCACCGATGGCGCCTGGAGCCAGGTCTCCACCGAGGTGGACTTCGCCATGCGCATCAAGGCGGCGACCTTCGCCGCCCCGCGCACGGTGGTGGAGTTCGCGCCGCTGACGCTGGAGAACGGCATGACCGAGCTGCGCCTGCTCCACGGCGGCTGGGCGCCCGGCGGCACGGCGCTGACCTGGGAGATCAAGCCCAGCAGCGCCACCACCTGGCAGCCGCTGACCCTCAGCGCGGCCGAGGGCTCCGATGCGCTGGCGGGCCTGCCGGCGCTGGTGCAGCTGCGCGCGGTGTTCGTCGGCACCACCGATCTTCAGCCCGCCCTCGTGCTCGATGCCAAGGCCCGCGGCATGACCTTCCGCCCGCGCGGCGACATGGTGGCGGTGTCCAAGGTCCAGGCATTCGGGCTCGCCACCTCCACCGTCCAGCTTGAGGTGGTGCTCGATGCCTTCG
>NZ_AXBA01000067.1 GCF_000473085.1 Azorhizobium doebereinerae UFLA1-100 | reverse complement strand
GCCCAGGGTGACGGCTTGGCGTACCGCTCGGGCCAGATCTTCTCGGGAGCGATTCCGAGGAAATCGGCCAAGGCTTTCTCGCCTGCCAGGTGACGGCGGACGAGAGCGGAGCGGCAGGCCGATTGGTCGAGACCGGCTGCGAGGGCGATTGCCGTCAAAGTGGTCTCGCGCCGATGCACCTCGGCCCGGATCGCGTGCCTGTCCCACACGACAGGCGCCGACTTGGTCATGTTGAACTCCTCGGAAGCCGGCTCCTGCCAGAGCCGGTTTTTTCGGGGCATTGCGCACACGGATGAGAGCGCGAGTGCGTTCACGATGGAGTCAAGATGACACTAATTTCAGCGTCGATCAACGCTAAAATCAGCGTCACGCCTGCGGCTCGATCGTTCGCCGAGGGTAGGACGCTCAAAATACTTGAATCCCAATGGATTGAGCTGGGTGTGACCGCGATTTCAAGCACCCCCTTCCACCGTCACGGCTATGGAGAAATGCTGTGACCGGCGCTGATATCGGTGCAAGATTCGCGCAAATTCGCGTCGACGCCGGTGCCGCCACACCGAAGGCGATGTCAGATCGCTTGGGGATCGGCGAAAACGCTTGGCGTGAATACGAAAAGGGGAAGGGCACCCCTAGTTGGGCGACGTTGCAGAAGCTTGCAGCGCTCGGCTACGACCTCTCCTGGCTCATGACGGGGCAGGGCAATATGCGCAGAAGCGACAACGTATCCCTGCATCACGTCGATCCGGAATTTATGGGCCGGCTCGTTGAGGCGGTTGTTCGCACCCACAAAGAACTTGGGATCAATCTTCCCGAGGTTCGACTTGGCCACGTATCTGCGGAGGTGCTCGCCGACGTATTCAGCGCAGCCGAGGGGCCGGACGAATATCCAGAACAACTGGAACTGATGATCAAACGGCTTAAGCGACGCCTCAAGTTGGCGACAGAAGAACCTGGCACCGGCAAACGCTCGGCCTGATGCTCGTAAAGGAGGCCATTGTCGCAACCATCATCGACGCTCTAGCCGAGATCGTCGAATGCCTGTTTGTATCCGGATGCCGCTAACGCATTGATACGCAAGCGATGTTATTCGGCGCCGCCTTGCAGTTGCGGCAACGCTCAAGCCATAAGGGTTGGCGGGCCGCTAGGCTCCTGCGCACTCGCGATCCGTGTGGGGATATCTTCAGCCGGCTCAGTTGGAAGGCGGCGGCGCGGAGGTGACATCCGATCTTGCGCGCCTCGCCCAAACGCGCGCTGGTGACATCTGATCCTGCGCGCCCCGCCGATCAACGATCACGGGGATTCCCGCCGGGAGACGTTTCACCGCAAGGCTTTCCCGCCCATTCCCGGCAAATCCCACCTAATCCCACCACCGTCCCTAGATGACACCTGATCCTGCGTGTCACACCACGCCGCGGCGACGGGGGCTTTCGGTGGCTACTCCTGGTGGGTACCGGAATCCTGGCGGACGGTGACGGGTATGGTGCCGGTTGAGGGGATTGAACCCCCGACCTTCGGTTTACAAAACCGCTGCTCTACCGCTGAGCTAAACCGGCCCGGTCCAAACCGCTACGGGACCTCACGGCCCGGGTCCCTGCATGTATCAGCGGCCGGGAGGCCGAACAAGATGGGGGGTGTGGAGAGCGCCGCCGGCCGTCGGCGCGGTCGCTCCCGGGCGGCACGGTCGGCTGGCGGCTGGCGGCGGGCGGAAGAGGGTGCGGGGGAGGCGAGATCGCCAGTTCGAGGGCTGCCGCCTCAAGGTGCCCGACCAAAATGAAACGGCCCCGCGGGTGCGGGGCCGTTCTCCTTTGTGCCTCGGTCGCCGCAGCCTCGGCTGACAGCATTGAGCGGGTTCCTCCGGCCCGGGGGCCGGAGGGGGCAGGCTCAGTGCCAGTTCTCGAGGTCGCGATCCTTGGTCTCGGGCACGAACAGGAGGCCGATGACGAAGGTGCCCAGCGCGATCACGATCGGGTACCAGAGGCCGTAGTAGATGTCGCCGGTGGCCGCCACCATGGCGAAGGCGGTGGCCGGCAGCAGGCCGCCGAACCAGCCGTTGCCGATGTGATAGGGCAGCGACATGGAGGTGTAGCGGATGCGGGTGGGGAACAGTTCCACCAGCGCCGCCGCGATCGGCCCGTAGACCATGGTCACGAACAGCACCAGCACGAACAGCAGGCCGATGACCGCCGCGACCCGCGGCTGGAAGATGTCGAACGGATGCGACATCTTGATCACGTCCTTGTTCGTCGCCGCGCTCGGATAGCCCGCCGCCTGCAAGGCCGCCGTGGCGGTCTTGGCGAAGTCGGGACCATACGGGATGACCGCGTCGTTGATCTTCAGCGCCGTGGCGGAACCCGCCGGGCCGGTCTCGGTGCTGTACTTCACCGAGGACTTGGCCAGGAAGTCGCGGGCCACGTCGCACGGGGCGCTGTAGATGCGGGTGCCGACCGGGTTGAACAGGCTGCCGCATTCGCCGGGGGAGGCGACGACGGTTACCCGCACGTTCTTGATCGCCTGCTCCAGCGCCGGGTTGGCGTAGGTGGTGATGGCGTTGAACAGCGGGAAGTAGCTCGCCGCGGCGATCAGGCAGCCGGCCAGGATGATGGGCTTGCGGCCGATCTTGTCGGACAGCCAGCCGAAGAACACGAAGAAGCCGGTGCCGAACAGCAGCGACCAGGCGATCAGCAGGTTGGAGGTGTAGCCGTCGACCTTGAGGATCGATTGCAGGAAGAACAGGGCATAGAACTGGCCCGTGTACCAGACGACGCCCTGGCCGGCGACGAGGCCGAACAGCGCCAGCAGCACGATCTTGAGGTTGCCCCACTGGCCGAAGGCCTCCGAGAGCGGCGCCTTGGAGGTGGTGCCCTCTTCCTTCATCCGCTTGAAGGCGGGGGATTCATTGAGCTGGAGGCGGATCCAGACGGACACGCCGAGCAGGGCGATGGACACCATGAAGGGCACGCGCCAGCCCCAGGCCGCGAACGCCGGCTCGCCGACGATGGAGCGGGTGAACAGGATGACGATCAGCGACAGGAACAGGCCGAGCGTCGCCGTGGTCTGGATCCACGAGGTGTAGAAGCCGCGGCGGCCATGCGGGGCATGCTCGGCCACATAGGTCGCCGCGCCGCCGTACTCGCCGCCCAGCGCCAGGCCCTGGAGCAGGCGCAGCACGATGAGGATGACCGGGGCTGCGATGCCGATGGTGGCGGCATTGGGCAGGATGCCGACGATGAAGGTCGACAGGCCCATGATGAGGATGGTGATAAGGAAGGTATACTTGCGGCCGACGAGATCGCCGACGCGGCCGAACACGATGGCGCCGAACGGGCGGACCAGGAAGCCGGCGGCAAAGGCCAGCAGCGCGAAGATGTCGCGCGTGGCCGGCGGATAGGCGCTGAAGAACTGCGCGCCGATAATCGCCGCGAGCGACCCGTAGAGATAGAAGTCGTACCACTCGAACACGGTGCCGAGAGACGAGGCGAAGATGACCTTCTTCTCCTCGCGCGTCATCGGCGCATGGGCCGCAGCCGGACTGGCGGTCGTAACTGACATTGTTGCTCCTCCCACTATTCGGACGCCCCTCAAGCCGCGAACGGACGAGGAGACACAGGCCGTTCGCTCCGGGGGCTGACGCACCTGTGGGGATAGGGTCCGGCCCCGCGCCGCCAGGACGCGAGGGAATGGGCTTTTCCTCCGGCGGTGTCGTCCGTTCCGCGTCTTGTGCGCGGATGAGCCGATCCGGGCGCAGACCGCGCCTTGAACACAGGATGACCGAGGTTGGATCGGCTTTCGATTGGTCAATGGTCTTAGGTGCAACTGCGAGATGCTGAGTTGCGGCGCGCAAAACGTATTGCGGACAATGAAGCTGCCGCCGCCGGGCCGGTTTTTACTTGGCTATTGATCGCCGGCGAAGGCGGGGCGTGCGCTCACGCGTTCCGCTTGATCGCCCGGCGCGCCATGCCCAGGGACAGCGCCGCGGCGTTCGAGACGTTCAGGCTCTTGATGGCGCCGGGCAGGTCGATGCGGGCGAGCACGTCGCAGGTCTCGCGGGTGAGCTGGCGCAGGCCCTTGCCCTCGGCGCCCAGCACCAGGGCCATGGGCGCGCGCATGGGCGTGTCTTCCAGGTCCGCCGGCCCTTCGCTGTCGAGCCCGACCACCAGCATGCCAGCCTCCTTCAGTTCCTCCAGCGCGCGGGCGAGGTTGGTGACGAGGCAGAACGGCACGTGCTCCAGCCCGCCGGAGGCGCTCTTGGCGAGCACGCCGGTGGCCACCGGGCTGTGGCGGGCGGTGGTGACGATGGCGCCGACCGCGAACGCCGCCGCCGAGCGCACGATGGCGCCCACGTTGTGCGGGTCGGTGATCTGGTCGAGCACCAGCACGAGGTCGTGCTTGGCCACCTTCTTCAGCGGCGGGGAGGGCAGGTGGTCGGCTTCCGCCAGCAGGCCCTGGTGCACCGCGTCCGCCCCGAGCAGCTTGTCGATCTCGGACGGGCGGACGATCTCGGGCGCCACGGGAAGGGGGAAGCCTTCCTCCTGGAGGCGGTGGGCCGCGTTCTCGGTGGCCAGGATCTTGCGGAACTTGCGCTTGGGATTGGCCAGCGCCTCGCTCACCGTGTGCCAGCCGTAGAGCAGGGCGACATCGTTCTCGCCTTCCCAGGCCGGCGGGCGCCCGCCGCCGCTCCGGCGCTTGGGCGGGAAGGGGCGCGCGCCGCCCTTGCCGCCGAACGGGCGGTTGGCGCTGCGGAAGGGCGGGCGGTCGGGACGGTCAGACATGGGCAAGGCTTTGTCAGACCCGTGCCCGCCGCGCAAGAGGCGCGACCACGCGGGCAGGGCAGGGGCTCGGAGGCTCGGGGCTCAGGGCGCGGCGGGCTGCATGCCCTTGGCGGCGAGGACGGGCGCGGCGTCCGGGCCGGCGAGCCGGGCGAGGAAGGCGGCGGCAGCCTGGGGATCGGCCGGCCGGGGAGCCAGAGCGCCGGCATAGATGGTGTAATTCTGGATCGCCGCCGGCAGCGGGCCGACCAGATCGGCCCCCTTCACCGCGAGGATCTCGCTGATCTGGTGGATGGCGAGGTCCGCCTCGCCGGAGACGAGCCGGGTCGCCACCAGCCCGCCCGGCACCAGCACCGCCTTGGCCTTGATCGCATCGGCGATGCCCATGCGCGCGAACAGTCCGGCGAGATAGATGCCGCTTGATCCGCCCGCCGCCGGGTCGATCATCGCCACGCGGTGGGCCGAAAGCAGGGCCTGCCGGAAGGCGTCGGGCGTCGCGATGTCCGGCTTGGGCGCGCCGGCCTTCACCGCCACGCCGATGCCCACCTTGGCCAGCGGCGCGATGGCGCCCGGCCCGACCTTGCCGGCCTTCTGCAATTCGGCGAGGGCGCCGGGGGTGAGGATCAGCACGTCGAACGTCTCGCCGCCCTCCACCCGGCGGGCGAGGGCGCCGGCGGTGTCGTTGTCGAGCGTGACGACGGTGCCGGTGTCCGCCGCGAATCGCCCGGCGATCTCGGCGACCACCGGCTTGAACGCGCCGGAGGTCAGCACCTTGAGCTCGGCCGCGCGGACGGGGCTCGCGGCGAGCAGCGCCGCGCCCAGCAGCGCCTGGGCGAAGGGGATCCAGCGTCGGCGTCGCACGGACCGCGGCACGGCCGACGTGATCGGGGCGGGAAGAGGGCGTGGCAGAGGGGGGAGCATGGCGCGATCCGGCAGCGGCGATGAATTCCCAGCATAGCGCCGCCGGCCCGCGGGGCCAGCGGAACCGGGCCTTGCGGCGTCATGCCGGGCCATCGGCGGCGGGCACGATCCACAGGGGCGGACGGGCACTTATCTTCCGGGGTTGACTTGTGGAAGGGCGCCTCACATAAAACCGGGCCTTGAGGGGGCGGGGCGTGCCCATTCCCCTCGGCCGGCTTGGCTGGCACAAGGCAAATGCTTGTATTCCCGCCCGGCTCTTGCCAAGCAGGAATGACGACGGGCCCGGATGTGGAGGGGTGCCCGAGTGGTTAAAGGGGACGGACTGTAAATCCGTTGGCTCTGCCTACGTTGGTTCAAATCCAACCCCCTCCACCACCCGTCGTCGGATTGAAGAGCGCAGCATCGTGCGTCGCGCGGGTGTAGCTCAATGGTAGAGCAACAGCCTTCCAAGCTGATGACGAGGGTTCGATTCCCTTCACCCGCTCCAGCTCCGCCGCTGCCGCGCGGCTGCTGAGGAACGGTGCCGGCCAGTGCGTCGCGCAGGCTCTCGCGTGGGCACGTGTCGCGCGGGCACTGTTGCGCAGGCACTTGCGATCTTCCCAGAAACCCCCTATCCCACGGCGGCTTTTTTCGCGGCCCGCCGGTCGCCCGAAGGACTGAGAGAGAACGATGGCCAAAGCTAAGTTTGAACGTAACAAGCCGCACTGCAACATCGGCACCATCGGGCACGTTGACCACGGCAAGACGTCTCTGACGGCCGCGATCACGAAGGTGCTGGCGGAGACGTCTGGCGGGGCGACGTTCACGGCGTACGACCAGATCGACAAGGCGCCTGAAGAGAAGGCGCGCGGCATCACGATCTCGACGGCGCACGTCGAGTACGAGACCGCGAACCGCCACTATGCGCACGTGGACTGCCCCGGTCACGCCGACTATGTGAAGAACATGATCACCGGCGCGGCGCAGATGGACGGCGCGATCCTGGTGGTGTCGGCGGCCGACGGCCCGATGCCGCAGACCCGCGAGCACATCCTTCTGGCGCGCCAGGTCGGCGTTCCGGCGCTGGTGGTGTTCCTGAACAAGTGCGACATGGTCGACGATCCGGAACTGCTGGAGCTGGTCGAGCTGGAAGTGCGCGAGCTGCTGTCCAAGTACGACTTCCCCGGCGACGACATCCCGATCGTGCGCGGCTCGGCGCTGATGGCGCTTGAGAACAAGTCGCCGGAGCTGGGCACCGAGGCGGTGCTGAAGCTGATGGCGGAAGTCGACCGCTACATCCCGCAGCCGGAGCGTCCGGTTGACCAGCCGTTCCTGATGCCGATCGAGGACGTGTTCTCGATCTCGGGCCGCGGCACGGTGGTGACCGGCCGCGTCGAGCGCGGCATCGTGAAGGTCGGCGAGGAAGTCGAGATCGTGGGCATCCGCCCGACGGTGAAGACGACCGTGACCGGCATCGAGATGTTCCGCAAGCTGCTGGACCAGGGGCAGGCGGGCGACAACGTCGGCGTGCTGCTGCGCGGCACGAAGCGCGAGGACGTGGAGCGTGGCCAGGTTGTGTGCAAGCCGGGTTCGGTGAAGCCGCACACCAAGTTCAAGGCCGAAGCCTACATCCTGACCAAGGAAGAAGGCGGCCGTCATACGCCGTTCTTCACCAACTACCGTCCTCAGTTCTACTTCCGCACCACGGACGTGACTGGCGTGGTGACGCTGCCCGAAGGCACCGAAATGGTGATGCCGGGCGACAACATCTCGGTGGACGTGCATCTGATCGTGCCGATCGCCATGGAGGAGAAGCTGCGCTTCGCCATCCGTGAAGGCGGCCGCACCGTCGGCGCCGGCGTCGTCGCCTCGATCATCGAGTGA
>NZ_AXBA01000066.1 GCF_000473085.1 Azorhizobium doebereinerae UFLA1-100 | reverse complement strand
CAGCATGGAGTGGGCCTCGTTCCTGAAACACCACGATCTGCAGCCCTCGATGAGCCGTCGTGGCAACAGCCACGACAACGCCATGGCCGAGAGCTTCTTCAATCTCCTCAAGCGCGAACGCATCCGCCGCAAGGTCTACCGCACGCGCAACGAGGCACGCCGGGACGTGTTCGATTACATCGAGATGTTCTACAACCCCACCCGCAACCACGCACGCAACGGGATGCTGTCGCCCATCGAGTTCGAACGGCAGCACAAAGCCAATGCCGAGGGCGTCTAGAAAACGCGGGGCGGTTCACAAAGTAGACCAATCAGCCTGCCCGCTGCTGACCACTTTTTACCTTCGCCCCAAGAGCGAAGAAGCTACCGCATTGCTCTCGTTAGAGCGGTAGCCGATCATATTGGATCATATCCTGCCGCTTCGAAGAAGTTCTGACACTCCCTGGGCGTGAAGAGATCGGCGATGCGTCCGATCGCAGCCCATAGGCCTTCGACGGTGCGCTCGGCGGCTTTGCGCAGGTGGGCCTTGAGCTTGGAGAAGGCGTTTTCGATCGGATTGAAGTCGGGGCTGTGGGGCGGCAAGAACAGGTGGCCGGCGCCGGCAGCCTCGATCAGGCTGCGCACCCGTGGCCCCTTGTGAGAGCCATAGGTTGCCCACCACCACGATGTCACCTGGGATGAGTTCGGGAACGAGCACCTGCTCCACATAGGCTTCGAAGGCGATACGGTTGATGGGGCCATCCAGAACCATCGGAGCCACATGCCGGACCGGCGCAGTCCGGCGAGGAAGGTGGTGGTTTTCCAGTGGCCATGCGGAACGAGCGCCCGCAGGCGCTGGCCGCGGCGGCATCGACCATGGCGGCGGGCCATGTTGGTGGAGGCCCAGGTTTCATCGATGAAGACAAGCCGGTCGGGATCGAGGTCGAGCTGAGCCGCGAACCAGGCGCGGCGCTGCTTCAAGATATCGGAGCGGTCCTGCTCGGCCGCATGGGCGGTCTTTTTTTTTGCGCGTGACGGCATGGCGGGCGAAGAAGCGCCGGACCGTGCCGTCGCCGACACCGATCCCCTGTTCCGCAAGAAGGCCGCGCAGTTCCCCGATGGTGAGGTCCGGCGTCTTCTCCAGAAGGGCCAGGATCAAGTCCCTGTGGGCTTCGACATAATGCGAACGGTTGTCGCCTCCGGCCCCCTTGACGCGCGGATTCCCCCTCTCACGGGAGTGTCAGGAATTTCGTGTGCGGGCGTGCGGTTGAACATTGCTTACGCCCTCGCGGCCTGGAAGCGGTCCGCGAAGAGAATGGCGAACTGGCTCTTGGCCATTGCCCATTCCCTGGGCGGCATCTTCCACTCCTTCTCCGAACGGTTCAAGGCCAGGAACAGCAGCTGCATGGCGGCTTCATCTGTCGGGAAGTGGCCCCTGGCGCGAACCGCCCGGCGCAGCTTGGAATTCAGCGCCTCAATGGCGTTCGTCGTATAGATGATCCGCCGGACGTCCTTGGGGAAGGCGAAGAACGGAATGACTTCGGACCAGGCGCGCCGCCAGATCTGGCCGATGGCCGGGTATTTCCGGCCCCAGGGGCCTGCCTCGAAGGCTGTCAGCGCCGCTTCGGCCGCCTTGTCGTCGAGCGCCGCATAGATTGCCTTCAACCCGCCGGCGAGCTCCTTGCGGTCCTTCCAGGAGGCAAAATCCAGCGAATTGCGCATCAGATGGACGATGCAGGTTTGCACGGTCGTCTCAGGGAAGACCGCATTGATGGCGTCCGGGAAGCCCTTCAGGCCGTCGACGACGGCGATCAGGATGTCCTCGACGCCGCCGTTCTTCAGGTCGTTCATCACGCGCAGCCAGAATTTCGCCCCCTCGTTGGTCTCGATCCATAGCCCGAGGATTTCCTTGGCCCCGTCGCCGCGAACCCCGAGCGCCACACGCACCGCCTTGTTGCGGACATGGCCCTCGTCGCGGATCTTCACCCGAAGAGCATCAAAGAAGACAATGGGATAGACGGATTCCAGCGGGCGGGTCTGCCAGGCCGCTATCTCGTCCAGCACCGCATCCGTCACCGCCGAGATCAGGTCCGGCGACACGTCGGTGCCGTAGAGTTCCTGCACGTGGCCGACGATCTCGCGGGTACTCATGCCGCGTGCGTACATCGACACGATCTTGTCGTCGAAGCCAGGGAACCGGCGCTGGTATTTGGCCAGAAGCTGCGGATCGAAGCTCGATTGCCGGTCGCGTGGGATGGCGAGTTCCACCGAGCCGCTGTCGGTCAGCACCCTCTTCTTGCCGTAGCCGTTGCGCGTATTGCCGGCACTGCCGTCGCCGGCGAGGTGATGATCCATCTCGGCGTTCAGCGCCCGTTCCGCCAGCGCCTTCTTCAACTGGTCGATCAAGCCATTGCTGTCAAATGCCGATTTGGCGTCGGCACCCGCCAGCAACTGGTCCAATATCGCGTCCGGGATTAAAGGCTCTTTCCGTCGTGCCATAGGGGCTCTCCATCGATACCACTATGCACGCCCGCGCACGAAATTCCTGACAGTCCCCCCTCTCACGCGACAGCTTGCGCCATCGGCTCACGCTCGCGGGACTGACTGCGAACACCTGTGCCGCCTCGCGGTGGCTCATCCCGCCCGACACCGCAGCAAGAACACGGACCCGAAGATCCAGAGACAGGGCCTTCGCCATCCCTGCCGGCCCCCACCTCCGGCAGGGAGCTTGAATCACCTTCCCCTGATTGGGGAAGACCTGCCGTTTCAGAACGATCGGCTACCGCTCTAGGTAAGCATCCGCGCACGCCTCTCAAGCGCCTCGCCGGTGCGGTGAAGGCGAGGTGGGCCACCGCGCCGCGTCGGCGCATTCTGCGAGGTAGCCCCATGCTCCATTGCACCCCGGCGCCGCAGGGCGTCATCGAACACAAGGGCGAGGAGGACGATCCCGCCGCCATCGTCACCAAGGCCCTGGACACCTTCAAGGGCGAGGTGATCATCCGTCTCGACAAGATGGAGGCCAAGGTCGGCTATGCCGAGGCGCTCACCAGTTGCCTGGACAAGATGGAAGCCCGCCTCAATTGGCCCGACACAGGCGACGGCACGGCGGAAGCCACCGAGGAGTGCAAGGCGTTCACGCGCGTCGACCGCACCTCCATGACCGTGGAGGTGGAAATGACCGCGGAAGCGATCCCGTCCGGCGCCCGCCGCCTGGCCGTTCGCGGGGCCTTCGAGATGGTCGCGGTCGGCGCCAACGGTCAGCTCGCACCCGTGCAATTCCCTTCAGCCTCACCCAAGGATCAATCCTCGTGAAGTCGCACACCGTACGCACCTACAAGTCCGCCGAGCCGCTCGGACGCGCGGACCAGTTCGCCTGGAAGATCGCCGAAGTCGCCACCGATCCCGTACCGGTGGGCGATGAGGTGGCCGAAATGATCGGGAACCGCATCATCGACAATTCGGCGGTGGCGGCCGCATCCCTCACGCGCCGCCCGGTGGCTAGCGCCCGGGCGCAGGCGCGGGCTCATCCCTGCCAGCCCGGTGCGACCGTGTTCGGCTTCTCCCAGCACCGGCGCGTGTCACCGGAATGGGCTGTGCCTGGGCCAACGGTGTCGCCGTCCGCGAGCTCGATTTTCACGATACCTTTCTCGCCGCCGACTATTCGCATCCCGGGGACAATATTCCGCCAATTCTGGCAGTGGCGCAGCATTGCAGGCTCGATGGCGCAGCGCTGGTGCGCGGCATCGCCACCGGCTACGAGATCCAGGTCGATCTTGTGAAGGGCATCTGCCTGCACGAGCACAAGATCGACCACATCGCCCATCTCGGACCGTCTGCGGCCGCTGGCATCGGCGCCGCGCTGGGCCTCCCGACAGAGACCGTCTACCAGGCGGTGCAGCAGGCGCTCAACGTCACCACCACCACCCGCCAGTCGCGCAAGGGCGAGATTTCCAGCTGGAAGGCTTATGCGCCCGCTTTCGCCGGCAAGATGGCGGTGGAGGCGGTGGATCGGGCGATGCGTGGGGAAGGCGCCCCCTCCCCGGCCTGGGAGGGCGAGGACGGCTTCATCGCCTACCTGCTCGGCGGCCCGAAAGCGGAATATGCGGTGCCGCTGCCGGAGAAGGGCGAGCCCAAGCGCGCTATCCTCGACACCTACACCAAGGAGCACTCGGCGGAATATCAGAGCCAGGCTCTGATCGACCTCGCCCGCCGGATGGTGCCGAAAATCGGCGACCTCTCTCAGGTAGCCTCCATCGTCATCCACACCTCCCATCACACCCATTATGTGATCGGCACTGGCGCTGGCGACCCGCAGAAGATGGATCCGAAGGTCAGCCGGGAAACCGTCGACCATTCCATCACATACATCTTCGCCGTGGCGCTGGAGGACGGTGCGTGGCACCATACGCGGTCCTATGCACCGGAGCGGGCGTCGCGCCCGTCCACTGTCGACCTCTGGTACAAGATCTCCACGCAGGAAGACCCGGAGTGGACGCGCCGCTACCACAGCCGCGATCCGAAGGAGAAGGCCTTCGGCGGCCGTGTGATGGTGACGATCAAGGACGGCCGCGTGATCGCGGACGAACTGGCGATTGCCGATGCGCACCCCTTCGGGGCGCGCCCCTTCTGCCGGAGTGAGTACATCGCCAAGTTCCGCTCGCTCGCGGAGGGGGTGGTCTCCCCGTCCGAGCAGGATCGCTTCCTCGGCACGGTGGAGCGCCTCACCCGGCTCAAGGCGGAAGATCTCAGCGGCCTCACCTTCCAGGTGGACCCGGCACTACTGGGAGCGGTGTGCACCACCGGCATCTTCGACTGGCGCGTCAGGTCGGCGCCCGAGCTCACAGTGATTTCCGGCTGAGGAGGCATCCATGTCCGAGCAACACGCAAGCGGGGGGAAGCCCGCACCCAAGAAGTCCTTGGCGCTCTCCGGCGTGGTCGCCGGCAACACCGCCTTGTGCACCGTCGGCCGCACGGGCAACAACCAGCATTATCGCGGCCACGACGTCCTCGACGTGGCGGAGACCTGCACTTTCGAGGAGATTGCTCATCTTCTCGTCCATGGCACCCTGTCCACGGCAGCCGAGCTTTCCGCGTACCAGGCCAAGCTCAAGCGCCTCCGCGGCCCGCCCTAGAGATGTTTGATCCAGGACTCTGATGGTGCAGCTCTTTTCGCGAGCGTGGACGGAAGCGCTATGGGCCAAGTTCTCCACGGGAGCGCCACGACGACAGAGGCGGTCCGTCGCGCGATACAACATAGTCAAGAGAGCCTGAGGATTCTGGCCAAGCGCCACGGGATCAACCAGAAGACCGTCGCGAAGTGGAAAAGGCGAGCCTCGGCGGTCGATCTGCCGACCGGTCCGAAGGAGCCGAAGTCGACGTTTCTGTCGATGGAGGAGGAGGCGGTGATCGTCGCCTTCCGACGACATACCCTGCTCCCGTTGGATGACTGCCTCTACGCGCTGCAGGCCACGATCCCGCATCTGACGCGCGTCGCTGCATCGCTGCCTGCAGCGCCACGGGATCAGCCGGCTGCCGGAGGCCGAAGGCGACAAGGAGCCGAAGAAGAGGTTCAAGTCCTACCCGATCGGCTTCTTCCATATCGATATTCGCCGATGTCCAGACGGCTGAGGGCAAGCTCTACCTGTTCGCCGCCATTGATCGAACGAGCAAATTCGCCTTCGTACAGTTGGTGGAAAGCGCCAACCGGGTCACAGCTTCGGCCTTCCTGGTCGCCCTGATCTCGGCCGTGCCGTGCGGATGAACCGGACTATCAAGGATGCGACAGTCAAGCGCTATCACTACGACAGCCACGGCCAACTCGAACGCCACCTCCAGGACTTCGTCGGCGCCTACAATTTCGGCCGCCGCCTGAAGAATCTGAATGGTCTCTCGCCCTATGAGTTCATCTGCAGACGTTGGACAATCGACCCCGAACGATTCAATCTCGATCCGATCCACCAAATGCCGGAACTGAACACCTAGGATGATGAGCAACCACGGATGACGAGCAACCACACGTTACATTATAAACGTGAAAGTGCTTCTCGCAAAAGAAATTGCCTGAGCCATTGATTGCCTAGATCCCCCTCCGCATGAATAGGCCACTGCATCGATTCCGTAAACTTCGGCAACGGAAAGGGAAGGTTAATTATATTTAGATTTCGTCTATACATCGCATGACGCACTAATTTCAAGGGCATAATCGCCACCCTGTCGGTTCCGCAGACGAGCTGAGGTATCATGCCAAACGACTGCACCGTCACATCTATGTTTCTTCTAATTCCATTCTCGACCATAAACCACTCTTCTATAGACGGGCGCATGCCGCGGCCAAATTTTGCGGACACATGTTTCATCGACATATATTTTTCGAAAGTAATATCTCCACGAGCGCTTTTATTGGTCCGACAGGCGACGCATACCAATTTTTCCTCAAAAATGGGCGCACACGGCTGATTAGAAGATAAAAAAAGCTCAGGCATAACCAGCATATCAACCTCGGATCTCTGAATTAAATCATGATAGTTGTCGTCTGGCGCGATCAACTCAAACTTCAATGTGGGAAGAGACTTAGATATGGAGTTTATGGCAGGGCCAATAAATACGACAGTTACATAGTCAGACGCAATTATTCTAAATTTCCGACTCGTATTTTCTGGATCAAATTGCCCCGACCCTATGACGGACGACTGAATGCGAGATAATATATCACGCACAGCCGGAGCAAGACTCTCTGCGCGAGGCGTAAAAATCCTTTCACGCCCATTCATCAGGAATAGGTCGTCATCGAAATACTGCCTCAAGCGTTGTATGGCTGCACTCATCGCAGGCTGACTAAGATTAATACTCTTTGCCGCAACGGTCACGCTACCCTCATTCAAGAGGGCATTTAGCGCGACCAGCAGATTCAGATCCAAGCCATTAAATCTCATGCTACGCCACCCCGCATACCGACCCATACTTACATAGACGCAGTTCAGCAATTACCGTACAATAATAAACCTATTATCTATACAGTAAATCCACCGCCTGCAATGCAGCACAGCTCACACCGGGCGTAGTTTTACGATTTGCATCAACAGGTGCAACGTATTTGATTTGCACGATAGTCGAATCTATAATTAGAGCATCTTGCCTTTTATGGGCAATCAGCTCATAATATGATTGCACCCCGATTCACCATCCAAAATAGCGCGGTCGGCCTCAGGGTGCAAATGGTTCCTGGCACTACTTCAGGAGATTTTTAAACGGCTGGCGTTCTTGGGATTCCTGCTGGGGCGACTGCGTGACGCGTGGTCGCATCCCCTGTCTTTTGAAGCTGTGAGGGAGATGGTGCGGGAGGGAGCCCGTCCCCCCGAGGGTGTGCAGCCCGTGCGGGAGCAAGGGTCCCTTCCGCTGTCGCTGAACCCTGAACAGTTGCGTGGGACTGCAGATCCCGCACGACATGGACAGGAGCCATCACCATGCCACAACCCGTCATCGGCTGCGATCTGTCGCGCGCTTTCCTCGACCTCTGCGCTCTGCCGTCCGGCCAGACGCTGCGAATTCCCAGTACCCCGGACGCTATCACCGCGTGGGTCGCCGAGATCGAG
>NZ_AXBA01000065.1 GCF_000473085.1 Azorhizobium doebereinerae UFLA1-100 | reverse complement strand
TCCTTCGGCTTCTTGGCGATCGCCGCCTCGATGCCCGGCTTCAGGGCATTCACCAGCCCCGGCAGATGGCCGGGCAGGGAGATGTTCTCCTGCACCACCTTGATGGTGGCGCCGATCGCGCCGCAATTGGAATGGCCGAGCACCATGATCAGCGGCACGCCCAGGAACTGGACGCCGTATTCCAGGCTGGCCAGCCCGTCCTCGTTGACGAAATTGCCCGCCACCCGGCAGACGAACAGCTCGCCCGGCCCCTGGTCAAAGACCAGCTCCGGGGCGACGCGGGAATCCGCGCAGCTGACGATGGCGGCGAAGGGATACTGCGCCTTGGCGCGGCCGGCGCGGCCGGCGGAGAAATCATGCTGCCGCGGCTTGTTGGCGGCATCGCGCCCGTTGCCGGCGGTCAGCCGCTTCAACGCCTCATCGGGGCTGATGGCGTTGGGGCGGGCGGGAGNCTCGGCGAAGGCCTGGCCCGGCAGGGCGAGGCCGCCCAGCAGGCCGGCCGTGGCAAGGCCCGCNGCTGCNAGGCCCGAGCCCAGCAGGCGGCGGCGCGAGAGGCCAGTTTTCGGCGTGCACAGCTCACACATGGAGGTTCTCCCCGTTCGTCGGTTCGCCTGGAAAAGGCCCACCTCAAGTCCGCGGCCAAATCTGCGGGACACGCCTGTATGGTCACGCGGAGCTTATCGTCATTGAACCCAAGAAGCCGCCTTTGGTACTTGGCTAAAAGCTGCGATCGGTGCTGAATTGTCGATTGTGCGGCATATCGAGCTTGACCGAGTGGTTATTGGTTAGCCCCCTAATGCGGATGTTGCCGGCATGATCCGTGCCCATTCGTTGGACCGTCGGAAGTTGGATTTTCCGGCCTCGTTCACTGCGGTGGGCTGGGTGCGCCGCTAGAGTTCTGCAACATAATCGGAGGTTTATGGCCGATGGCCCCATGCGGCCGGTCCCGGTTGCAGCGCCTGAGCCAAGCTTTCATCGTTTCGATCACGTCGGCAGGCGTCAGGAACCAGTGAATGTTCAGGCAGACTTCAGATCGGCTCGCCCAATACACGCCGCTATGATCGTTGATGAGCGCAATCATGTCTTCGACGGTTGTCGAGGTACACTAGGTCGAAAAATACATCATCCTCCGTAAGATCATATTTTACTCCAATGTTGCGGTCCGTTTGCAGTCATGTCGCATTGTGAGTCTGTCAGGGATAGATGATTTTGTGGCACGATAGCTGCCGCCCGCGCCGGAGGTTTGTGGCCGAGCGAAGAGTGGGGCGCTGGCGCCGACGATCCGCGTTCTGCCAGGCTGTAGAAGAGTTCCCCGTGCAGAAGCTCGTCACGCTGCCTGGAATTGAAGCTCTCGCAATACCGTTTTTCCGCCGTGAGCTAGTCTCGCACCGCCTTGGCGACGAATTCCGGGCCATTGTCAGAGCGTACATGCCCTGGCACGCTACGGAGCACGAACAGGTCCGACAAAACGTCGACGACTGCGGTCGAGTTGAGCTTGCGGTCGATGCGGATCGCCAAGCATTCCCTCGTAAACGCATCGATCACGTTGGGCATGCTGAACTTCCTCCGTTGTGCGTGCGATTCTCCACAAAGTCGTGGGACCCACATGCCTGGCATGCCCCGAACGCATAGGCCCTCATTCAGCCCCACCTGTTCTGCTGCTTGCAGGGTCATCCCGCCAAGAATTAAAAACATCGCAAGCGCCTTGAGGATTGCACGCGCTCCACTATGCGCATACAGCCATTTTCGGGTCAACATGTCACAAAGCTGCGCTATATAAATGAATTCATCGTTGTTTTTTTTCATAAAAACGAGATATCCGTAAAAATTATACAACATTGACACGCAAGGCAGCGCCTAATTATACTCGCTCTCAGTTATCGATTTTTTATGCAACGCGTGCAATTCTTCGTGGCGGCAGTCATGGGTAGCTCGGTGTGTGATTTTTTGTTGGGAGGAGGCGCTCCTGGCCTGTATCCGGTCCAGATCGTGTCTGGAATGTGAGGTATGTCATTCGCCGCCCTGGCGGGCTAGCGGCGATCGCAGCTGACTGTCTAGCGCCTTTGTGCAGGCCTAATTCTGTGAGTGTGGCCTTGCCGCTCGCGCCAAATGGGCGGGTTTTGCAGTTGTTATTCGCGGTTATTCAGTGTAGCGAGTTATTTCTTGCTTATGTTGCACTAATATTATCCAGGAGTCGTTACGGATGAATTAGTGTATGGCTACGATGCATTTGGTGGCACTTGAAGTGGGGGTGGAAAATGGAGGCAATTGTAGCTCTGGCTATATTGTTTATATTTATACTAGTTGCATGTTGGGTAGCGCTATTTATCATCCGCAACTGATATAGGGCGGGGGTAACCGGGTCCGCTAGATCGGGTTGGGGCGGGCTGTTACGTTTGAGTTGCGCCAGTCACACGTAGCAGACACGCTCGCTTATCCAGGAGGGCGTTGTCGTGTTCCGAAGTCGTGTTCCTTAGCCTGAGCCAGCGGAATGTTGCAGATTGGCTCAGGGAGCCGGCGATGGTTGAACCGGTCAGTCTGAGTCGCTACTGCTATCGTCGGGGCGGTCACGGGAAGCGGCAAGTCCTGAGTTCCGGCAGTTTTAAGCGGACCTTGCGAAGGATGGCGCACAAGAATGCAGCCTTGACGGCAGTCAAGTCAGTTCTGCGGCGCCCGTTTGTTTCCGAAGGCAGGCGGGGGCCACCAGCTACGTTCAGATACTCCGTCGGGCCGCCGACGGTGCCTTTCCTTTGCGGGGCGAGAAGAGAGCGCCCTCCGCCCATGCATGAGGCAGGCGAACCGATGCCGCGCCCTCCTGGATCGACGCCTACAACACGCAGAGACCTTCACTCAGCCCGCAACGGCATCCCGCCGTTCCAACGGTTGAGCAACCTTTCTGAATACAACAAGGAGGCATGCCATCCGACTAAGATGGAGCGGTTTCGATAATGGTTGATTTATGACGGATGCCGACTTTCTGTAATATGGAGGGGGGGGGGGGCGATGGACAACCGACATGGCGAAGCGCCAATTTATGGGGGGGTCGATGCCGGAGGCACCAAATTCATCTGCGCTATCGGAACTCTAGATCGCGACATTCGCGCGATTGAATCGATCCCGACCAGCTCGCCAAAGACAACACTGCTCGCAGTAGCCAAGTTCTTCAATAAATGGGAACAGCGCTCGGGACTCAGATTGTCCGGCATTGGCGTGTCCTCCTTCGGACCGCTGATACGAGACCCGCGCGATCCTGACTACGGTTCGCTGCGAAACTCCCCGAAGCCCGGCTGGCGAACCGCTGCGATTGGCAGCTACTTGCAGGAAAAGGTTAACCTCCAGCGCACCATTGGCTTGCCAGTAAGCATAGACACAGACGTGAACGGCGCAGCGCTTGCTGAACGCGAGTGGGGAGCAGCCCGCGGGATCGAAACATTCGCCTATGTGACGATAGGGACGGGTATTGGGGTCGGGATCGTGTCGGGCAGCGAAACCATCCGTGGCACCGAGTATGGGAGACTTCTCAATGGCGTAGGCCATCCAGAACTTGGCCATTATCGGCCCGGGAAGGACCCCGAACATGGCGAATATCAAGGGTGCTGCCCATATCACAGTGATTGTTTGGAGGGCTTGGCATCCGGCGCAGCCATTCGAGACTGGACAGGGAAAGACGCAAGAGAACTTTCCGACGATCACCTCGTGTGGAATCTGGTTGCACGGTATCTTGGCCACTTATGCACCGTGCTTATTCTGACGCTTGCACCGCAACGCATTGTGCTCGGGGGCGGTGTCATGGCACGGCGTCCCCTGCTGGCAAAAATCTGTGAGGCCACTGAAAAGAATTTGAACGGCTATCACACGCACCCGCTGTTTCAGCAGCGGCTGCACGATGTCATCGTTCCATCCTCGCTCTCGCCAGCAATTGGAATTAATGGCGGACCGTGTGCGAATGCCGGCGTTCTGGGTGGCTTTCTCCTGGCTCGCCGCGCGGCAAGCGCTTGGGCCTGACGTCAATCGAGTTGCGCTAAAGCGTCTGAACTGATGGGGTGGATGCCCCGCCCAGCATCGTATGATGCCCGTGCTGCGCCTTGGTGGCCCTTTCAGGGGAGGACCACATGCCAGATGTTCATGTCCTCGCGATCGGTTTGGCCAAACGGAGCTTCCAGGGGGCGGCACTGACCGGGGCGGGGCGGTTCTATTCAACCGTATCCCTCCGGGGAGGACCGCCTTGATGAGGTGTGGGAAAGCGCCGATTTTCTCGCGAAGCGTCATCGCGACGGTGCAAACCAGTGGCAGTCCCCATGGCATACGAACGGGTTGAGGTTATTACGGGTCGGGCGCGGCGGCGGGGCTACACGGCGCTTGAGAAGTCCCGGATGATCGCGGAAGCGTTCCGCCCCGGCGTCGTGGTGGCGGACGCCGCGCGTCGTCTGGGAGTGGACGCGAGCCTGCTCTATCGGTGGCGGCGTCTTTCGGAAGAAGAGCCGTCGGCGGCGGCGCGTTTCCTGGTGGTCGCGGACACGACGGTCGAGGTGGAGGAGCGTGTCGCGCCCTCGCCATCGCGGGCCGGTCGCTTGGAGATTGAATTTCCAACGGGAGCGCGGCTACGGGTGGACGGCGGGTTCGACCCGGGAACGCTCGGCGCGGCGATCGGCGCCTTGATGGGACGAGCGGAATGATCCCGTCGGGCGTCCGGGTTTGGTTGGCGTGCAGGGTGACGGACATGCGCCGTGGGATGAACTCGTTGGCGCTGAGCGTCCAGGAGGGACTGGGCCGTGATCCCCACGCCGGGGACGTTTTCGTTTTCCGGGGGCGTCAAGGCGACCTGATCAAGTGCCTGTGGCACGACGGTCTGGGGATGTCGTTGTACGTGAAGCGGCTGGAGCGCGGCCGTTTCATCTGGCCGTCGCCGGCCGAGGGCGCGGTCTCGATTTCGACGGCGCAACTGGCTTATCTCCTCGACGCGATCGATTGGCGCAACCCTCGGCAAACCTGGCGTCCGACGACGGCGGGGTGACCGCGACACGGTGAATCAGGGCCCCATTCAGGCCGAATTCCCGCGATATTTCAAGTAGTTCCAAGTATACTTCGAGCATGTCCGACGCCCCCTCGAACGATGTGTTCGCGTTACGCGCGGCCCTGGCCGCCGCGGAGGCGCGCGCCTTGGCGATGGAGACGTTGTTGATCTCGGCCCAGGCCGACGCGGCCCGCGTGAGGGCGGCGGCATCGGACGCCGAGGCCCAAATCGCGTGGTTGAAGCTGGAGATCGAGAAGCTTCGGCGTGAACTGTACGGCACCCGTTCGGAACGGAAGGCCCGGTTGCTCGACCAGCTTGAACTCCAACTCGAAGACCTGGAGGCGGCGGCGGGCGAAGACGACCTCGTCGCCGAACAGGCCGCCGCCAAGGCTGGAACCGCCCGTCCGGTGACGCCGCGCGCCAAGACGGGCCGCAAACCGTTCCCGGCGGACTTGCCGCGTGAACGGGTGGTCGTTCCGGCGCCGACGACCTGCCCCTGTTGCGGTTCGGACAAGCTGGTGAAGCTGGGGGAGACGATCACCGAGACCCTGGAGGTCGTTCCCCGGCGATGGAAGGTGATCCAGACCGTGCGGGAGAGGTTCTCTTGTCGGCAGTGCGAGACGATCACCCAACCGCCCGCGCCGTTCCACACCGTCCCTCGGGCTTGGGCCGGACCCAGCTTGTTGGCGATGGTTTTGTTCGAGAAGTTCGGCCAACACCAGCCGCTGAACCGCCAAGTGGAGCGTTTCGCCCGCGAGGGCGTCGCGATCAGTCTGTCGACCCTGGCGGATCAGGTCGGCACCGTCGCCGGACTGTTGCGACCGTTGCACGAGTTGATCGAAGACCATGTTTTGGCCGCCGAACGGCTGCACGGCGACGACACCACGGTTCCCGTCCTGGCCAAGGGGAAGACCGACACCGGTCGGCTGTGGGTTTACGTCCGCGACGATCGCCCGTTCGCGGGGACGGCTCCACCGGCGGCGATCTTCCGCTATTCCCGCGATCGTCGGGGCGAACATCCCGAGGAACACCTGAGGGATTTCACCGGCATTCTCCAGGCCGACGCCTACGCCGGTTACAACGGCCTCTATGACGCGGAGCGAAAACCCGCACCCGTTTCCGCCGCCTTCTGTTGGGCGCATTCGCGCCGGAAGTTCTTCGAGTTGGCCGACATCGCGGCGAACAAACGGCGCGGACCGAACGCCCCGCCGATCCCGCCTCTGGCGTTGGAGGCGGTGACGCGGATCGACGCCCTGTTCGACATCGAGCGCGAGATCAACGGCCTCTCCCCGGCGGAGCGCCTCGCGGTTCGCGTCGCGCGCTCCAAACCCCTGGTCGGGGAACTCGAAACCTGGATGCGGACCGAACGGGCGCGGATGTCGAAACACGCTCCCGTCGCCAAGGCCATGGACTACATGCTGACCCGCTGGGACGCTTTCACCCGCTTTCTCGCCAACGGACGGATCTGTCTCACCAACAATTCGGCGGAGCGCGCGCTGCGCGGCGTGGCCCTCGGACGGAAAGCGTGGTTGTTCGCGGGATCGGATCGCGGCGGTCAACGCGCTGCCGTCATGTACGGTCTGATCGGAACCGCGAAATTGAACGACGTCGATCCCCAGGCCTGGCTCGCCGACGTGCTCGCCCGCATCGCCGACACGCCTCAGACCCGCCTTCACGAACTCCTGCCCTGGAATTGGAAAGCCGCCCAAGTGACCCCGATCCCCGCATGACCGTGGTGCTCGGCGGATGGTTACGCTTGACCATAGACTTGAGCCGGAGGGTGAGGTCCGGCGCTTCGAGGTGATCAACGGCGCGATGGGGCGCCGGCGTTGGACGGCGGACGACCAGGCTCGGATCCTGGAAGAGACGCTCGCTCCCGGCGCCATGGTGTCCGCGGTTGCCCGCCGCCACGGACTGACGCCGCAGCAGTTGTTCACGTGGCGCCGTGAGGCACGCAAGGCAAGCGAGACGGTCCCAGCGTTCGTGCCAGCTGTGGTCACGCAGGAGATTGCTCCGGCATCGGAGCCTTCGCCCACATACTCGCGGCCGAAGCGGCGAGGCCGGCAACGTCGCGCGGCAGCCATCGAGGTCGACGTCGCCGGGGTTCGGGTGATGATCGAGAACGGGGCTTCGCCGTCCACCATCGCAGCAGTCATCGGCGCGTTGAAGGCCGGGTCGTGATCGGCCCGAGCGGCGCGGTCCGCGTCATGGTGGCGACGCGTCCGGTGGACTTCCGCAAGGGGGCGGAGGGGCTCGCCGCCTTGGTGCGCGAGACCATGGGCGCCGATCCGTTCTCCGGCACGGTGTACGTGTTCCGGGCCAAGCGCGCCGACCGGGTGAAGCTGGTGTTCTGGGACGGCACCGGGGTCGTTCTGGTGGCAAAACGGTTGGAGGACGGGGAGTTCCGTCGGCCCAGGGTAGAGGACGGCTCCCTGCAGCTGACGTCGGCCCAGCTCCAGGCCTTGCTCGAGGGGCTCGACTGGCGGCGGGTCCATGAGGTGCAGCGTACGACGACACCGGTCGCCGCCAGTTGAAGAGGCTCGCCGGGGCCGGGCGAATATGATTCTATCTTGATCATGGCCTCGCTCTCCACCGAGCTTCCCCGCGATCCCGAGACGCTCCAGGCGATGCTGATGGCGCGGGACGCAGAGATCGAGCGCCTGCGCCAGATCATCAAGGAGCTGCAGAGGCACCGCTTCGGCCGTCGGGCGGAGAGCCTGCCCGAGGACCAGTTGCTGCTCGCCCTGGAAGAGGCCGAACAGGTCGAAGCCTCTGGCTTCGCCGCGTCCGAGGAGCAGGCCCCGGCCGAGAAGGCCGAGCGGGTCGCGAAGCGCCGGGCAAACCGCAGTGCTCTGCCCGCCCATCTGCCGCGGATCGAGACCGTGGTCGATATCGAGAGCGACATCTGCCCGTGCTGTTCCGGCAAGCTGCACCGCATCGGTGAGGACGTGGCGGAGCGGCTCGACATGGTGCCCGCCCAGTTCCGCGTCCTGGTGGTGCGGCGGCCGAAATATGCCTGCCGCTCTTGCGCGGATGTGGTGGTGCAGGCCCCCGCTCCGGCGCGGCTGATCGAGGCCGGCATCCCGACCGAGGCGACCGTCGCCCATGTGCTCGTCTCCAAATACGCCGACCATCTGCCCCTGTATCGCCAGGCCCAGATCTACGGGCGCCAGGGCATCACGCTCGACCGTTCGACGCTGGCCGACTAGGTAGGACGCGCGGCCTTCCTGCTGCGCCCCGTGCACGAGCGGATGCTGGCGGCGCTGAAGACCTCGCCCAAGCTGTTCGCCGACGAGACCACGGCGCCGGTGCTCGATCCCGGGCGAGGCCGGACAAAGACGGGCCAGTTCTTCGCCTATGCCCGCGACGACCGGCCCTGGGGCGGCGCCGACCCGCCCGCAGTCGCTTATGTCTATGCACCGGATCGCAAGAGCGGGCGGCCCGCCGCCCACCTCGACGGCTTCAGCGGCATCCTGCAGGTCGATGGCTATGCCGGCTACAAGGCGCTGGCCGGGCGCAACACGGTGAACCTGGCGTTCTGCTGGGCGCATGCACGGCGCCGCTTCTACGAGCTCGCACAGTCAGGCCCCGCGCCCATCGCCGGCGAGGCCCTGCAGCGCATCGCCGAGCTCTATCACGTCGAGGCTGCGATCCGGGGGCGGCGCCCGGATGAGCGTCAGGCCACGCGCCAGGAAAAGAGCAGGCCGATCATCGAGGCTCTCGAGCCATGGTTGCGGGCGAAGCTGGCGCTGATCAGCCAGAAGACCAAGCTCNCGGAGGCGATCCGCTACGCGCTCTCGCGCTGGGAGGGGCTGCCCCTCTTCCTCGACGACGGCCGCGTCGAGCTGGACAACAATATCGTGGAGCGCTCCATCCGCCCCCCGGCCCTCACCCGGAAGAATGCGCTCTTCGCCGGCTCCGACCGCGGCGCCGAGCACTGGGCCG
>NZ_AXBA01000064.1 GCF_000473085.1 Azorhizobium doebereinerae UFLA1-100 | reverse complement strand
TCGGATGTCGGCGACGGGCACCCCGGTGGGTACGGTCCGATCGTCTTCGGTCTTGTCGACAGCCATTGAGGCCGCGGAGGGCGCGGCCCGAGACTTTGGAAAAGGATGAGCACCATGGCATGGCGACCATCGGCACCTTCACCTCCGCCTCGAACGGCTTCACCGGCTCGATCAGGACTCTCACCCTCAACGTCAAGGCCCGCTTCGAGCGGATCGAGACCCCCTTCGACAAGGGTCCGCACTTCCACATCTTCGCCGGCGGGTCGGTTGAGCTGGGCGCGGCGTGGCAGAAGCACTCCGAGCAAAGCGGCCGCGACTACCTATCGGTCAAGCTGGACGATCCGAGCTTCCCGGCTCCGATCTACGCCACCCTGGTCGATGTCGAAGGCGAGGACGGCCTCTCGCTGATCTGGTCCCGACCGAACCGAGATTGACCCAGAACTGGCCCCGCCGACGAGGTGGGGCCAACTTCTTACCTCTCAGGAGCTGAGTTGTTGGACGAGATCGGTTTTCCCTTCGGCCGATAACCGCGATTGCGCTTCTGCCGCTGCAGGTCGAGGAAGAGCTGCACGGCTTCGTCCTCCCGGTCGAAGGAATGCTGCATCATCTGCCCATGTGCGCCGATGCGCCCCCAGCGTCGGATGAGGCAGGCCTGTCCGAACAGCGTCCGCTCGATCGACATGGCGTAGAACCGGGCCATGTTCCTGGGGGCATCCCGGCGTTCGATATAGAGGTGGTAGGGCTGGGCGAGCAAGGGACTAGAATCGCGCTCCGACGAATCCGCGTCCAACGACTTTGCTGAATCGTTCCGGCGCCATCGATTCATTTCCGTGAAGGTTTGTGTGGCCCGACATAGCGCGGGGCTCAGTCTTTCTCCGGCTGGAACCTGTTCGCCTTCACGCAGCCCTTCATGTCTTCGCGCCGGAACCAGATCGCGCGGCCGCAGCGCAGCGGCGCGTTGCCGGCGGTGAAGACAATCTGCTCGTCGGCGCGCATGCGCAGCACCTCGTGTGGCTGGATCAGCGGCCGAGACCCGAGCTGCTTTGAGCGCGTGCGCGAGGATCCGGAGGATTGTGACGAGCGGCTGACCTGATCGATCTCGACCGTGGTCGCGCCGCAGCGCTTCGAGATGTAGTCGGCGGTCTCGGGATCGTTGACGGCGGCGAAGCTGATCCAGCTCGCCGATTCGAACCATTTGCTCGCGGCGTCCTGACCGCCCCAGGTCTCGCGCATCTGGCCGATCGACTGGAACAGCAGGATGAGGGTGATGCCGTATTTGCGGCCGGCGTCGCGGGCGGTCTCGAGGATCCGCATGAAGCCGAGCCGCGCCACCTCGTCGAGCAGGAACAACGCCCTCCCCGTCATCTCGCCGTTCCGATGGTAGATCGCGTTCATGAACGCGCCGATGATGACGCGGGCGAGGCCCGCATGGGTCTCCAGCGTCTTCAGGTCGAGATTGATGAAGACGTCCGTCTTGCCGCCGGCGAGGTCATCGGTGACGAAGGAATGGCCCGACACGAGCGCGGCATAGTTCGGGTAGCTCAGCCAGTGGGTTTCCTTGACGGCGTTGGCATAGACGCCCGAGAACGTCTCCGGCGTCATGTTGACGAATACGGCGACGTTCTCCCTTACGAACTGCGATTGCGAGCCATCATAGATCTCCTGCAAACGCGACCTCAGCTTCGGCTCCGGCTCGGACAGATTGGCGCGCACCTGGCGCAGGGTCTGGTCCGCCTCGCTCGTATGCCCCGACAGGCAGACATCGGCGATGAGCGCGGTGAGGAGTTGCAAGGCCGAGGCGCGGAAGAAGTCGTCGCGCACGCCGCGGGCCCCGCCACTGTCGCTCATGATCCATGAGGCGACCGCCGCGATGTCCTCTTCCTTCGTGCCGCCGAAGCGGCCGATCCAGTCGAGCGCGTTGAAGCCCGCCGCCGACTCCTTCGGATCGAGCACATGGACGGTGCGCCCGGCCGCGCGGCGATGGTCGATCACCATCGGCGCGACCTCGTTCGAGGGATCGAGCACGATGAGCGCGCCGCCCCATTTGAGCGCGGTCGGGATCGTCACCGAGGTGGTCTTGTAGCCGCCGGAACCGGCGAAGACGATGCCGTGGGAGGAGCCGAAGGAAGCGTCGAAGCAGAGCAGCGGCGAGCGGCCGCCCGCTCCCCAGCTCTGCTGATCCGTCGCACGAAACGCCGCTGTTGCCGCACTGTCCCGGTCGACACGGAAACGCTCGCCGATGACGACGCCGCCGGAATCGGGAAAGAGCTTGCCGGCCTCGGCCATCGTCATCCAGTTGGCATCGCCATGCAGGGCGCGCTTGCCATGCACGCGCTTCGGCACCGACGCGGCGAAGGCGGCGTTGCCTTTCACGGCAACGCGCAGGGCGAAGCATCCGACGATCAGAGCAGCGCTTCCGCCGACCATGTAGGCTGGGTCGAACTGCGCGAACGCTGGCGACTGCGATGTCGCGCGCAGCACGGCGATGGTGATCGCCATCGCGCATCCCGCCATGACGCCCCATCCGGCCGTGCGGATACGGGTGGCGCCAGCGGCGGCGAAGAGGAAGATCACGCCGACCGAAGCGGCGGCGAAGAAGGGCAGCGCGAGCCCGGCGCGGGCGAACAGCACCCGTTGCGGCTCGATCTTGCCGAAGGCAGCAAGGCTTTGTTCATAGCCGGACATGCCGATCAGCGTTCCGATCATCAAGGCCATCGGCGCGAGGCCAAGCAGGAGTCTATTCGCCATTATTGCCGAAGGCCTTCGCGCCGAGCGCGGCGAGGCGCATACGCTCGGCATCGTCGGCTTTCAGCCGCTGGCCGAGTTCGATCAGCGCGCCGAGCAAAACGGCGCGCTTCTCGTAGCGAAGCCCGGCCTTGGCGATCAGGCCACCGAGTTCGATCTTCTCGCGCGTGTCCTTCTTGCGGGCCTCTGAGGATGACATTTGGTGCATGCGCTCACCCCTCGCCAGAGTAGCCCGCAGGCGCGCCAGTCTCGACCTTCGCGGCATTGCCGCTGTCCCGACTGCCGATCTCGGCCCCCTTCTTGCCGGTCGCTCTTCCGCTCTGCCCCCGAAACCGCCCGGCGATCTCCTCGAACGCGGCCTGTAGTTCGCCTTCGTCGATCTCGATCTCGCCCAGGCCCGCCTTGAGCGCCACGCGCCCGATCCGCTCGGCCTCGCGCGTTTCGGCGAGCTTGAGCTGAGCCTGGAGCTGGACGATTTCCTCGCGGATCTTCGACGATGGCTTCTTCATTTCCGGCTGGCCCTCCTGTTGCGCCTGGCGCGGATCGCATCGGGCAAGGCTCTTCCGGATGCCCTGTGATCGAAAGGTGCAGATTTGCACGTCGGCGCAGCCGACACTTTGGCTGAATGATCCCGACCATTCTGAAGGAATGGTCCAAGGGCGCAGTAATACGTCGCATTCGCGACGCCCTGCTTCAGCCCGGCCGGTGGCCGCCACTCCCGACGAGCACGCCTGCTTTGCCGCCTTCCCGGAGCCCGCCCCATCTTGGCCATTACCCATTTCACGCCCCAGCTCATCTCGCGCGGCGCTGGCCGCAGCGCCGTGCTGTCGGCTGCGTACCGTCATTGCACCCGAATGGAGCACCAGGCCGAGGGGCGGACCGTCGACTATTCCGCCAAGCAAGGCCTCCGGCATGAGGAGTTGTTGCTGCCGGCCGATGCGCCGGAATGGGCGCGAGCGTTGATAGCCGACCGCGCGGTCGCAGGGGCCGCGGAATCGTTCTGGAATGCGGTCGAGGCTTTCGAGAAACGCTCCGATGCCCAGCTCGCCAAGGAATTCATCATCGCGTTGCCGGTTGAGCTCTCAGCCGACCAGAACATCGCCCTGGTGCGGGAGTTCGTGGAAACGCAGGTGCTCACCCGCGGGCAGGTCGCGGACTGGGTGTTCCACGACGAGCCGGGCAATCCGCACATTCACCTGATGACGACGTTGCGGCCGCTGACCGAGGGCGGATTCGGGCCGAAGAAGGTCCCGGTCATCGGCGAGGATGGCCAACCGCTCCGCAACGACGCGGGCAAGATCGTTTATCGACTTTGGTCGGGCGAAAAGGCTGAGTTTCTTGAGCAGCGCGAGGGCTGGCTTGATCTCCAGAATAGGCATCTGGCGCTCGCCGGTCTCGATATTCGCGTCGACGGGCGCGCCTACGCCGAGCGCGGTATCGAGCTCGTGCCCACGACGCATGTCGGCGTAGCGGCGAAGGCGATCGACCGGAAGGAAGGGGCGGCGGGGTGGTCGCCCAGGCTGGAGCGCGTTGCGCTCCATGAGGAGAGAAGGGCGGAGAACCGCGAGCGTATCCTGCGCCGGCCGGAGCTCGTGCTCGACCTCGTCACGCGCGAGATGAGCGTCTTCACCGAGCGCGACATCGGCAAGGCACTGCATCGCTATGTCGACGATGCCGACACCTTCCAGCATCTCCTTGCGCGGATCATGCAGGATCCCGAAGTGCTCCGTCTGGAAGGCGAGCGCATCGGCTTCGCGAGTGGTGTCCGCGAGCCCGCCAAGTACACGACGCGCGAGCTGATCCGGCTCGAAGCCGGGATGGCCCATCGCGCGATCTGGCTCGCCGCGCGGTCCTCGCACGGTGTTCGCGAGACGGTGCTCGAGGCGGTGTTTCAGCGTCATGCCCGGCTCTCGGAGGAGCAGCGCGTGGCGATAGCCCATGTCGCCGGTGACGGACGGCTGGCCGCGATCGTCGGGCGCGCCGGCGCCGGCAAGACCACGATGATGAAGGCCGCGCGCGAGGTCTGGGAGACGGCCGGGTATCGCGTGGTCGGTGCCGCGCTTGCCGGCAAGGCGGCCGAGGGATTGGAGAAGGAGGCCGGTATTGCCTCGCGCACGCTCGCCTCATGGGAGCTCGCCTGGTCGAAGGGCCGTGACCAGATCGACGACAGATGCGTCTTCGTGCTCGATGAGGCCGGCATGGTCTCATCCCGGCAGATGGCGCTGTTCGTCGAGACAGTGGTGAAAGCCGGCGCTAAGCTGGTGCTCGTCGGCGATCCCGATCAGCTCCAGCCGATCGAGGCGGGTGCCGCGTTCCGTGCCATCGTTGAGCGTGCCGGTTATGCCGAACTGGAAACCATCTATCGCCAGCGCGAACAATGGATGCGTGATGCCTCGCTCGATCTGGCGCGCGGCAATGTCGCCGCGGCGCTGAAGAGCTATGAGGCGAACGGCAAGCTCCAGCCGCGCACATTCAAGGCCGAGGCCATCGCGACGCTGATCGAGGACTGGAACCGCGATTATGATCCGGCGAAGTCGACGCTAATCCTCGCTCATCTCCGTCGTGACGTGCGCGCGCTCAACGACATGGCGCGGGACAAGCTGATCGAGCGCGGCCTCGTCGAGGAAGGCCATGCCTTCCGCACCGTGGACGGCCCCCGCCGTTTCGCGGCCGGCGACCAGATCGTCTTCTTGAAGAACGACGCGGCGCTTGGGGTGAAGAATGGCATGATCGCCCATGTCGTCGAGGCGCGGCCGGGCTGGTTCAAAGCCATGGTCTGCGAGGGCGAACACCGTCGCCATGTCGACGTCGACCAGCGCTTCTACGCCCATGTCGACCACGGCTATGCGACCACCATTCACAAGTCGCAAGGGTCGACCGTCGACCGGGTCAAGGTGCTCGCCACCCTCTCGCTCGACCGGCACCTCTCCTATGTGGCGTTGACCCGCCATCGCGAGGATGTCGGCCTCTATTACGGGGCGCGCTCCTTCCGGAAGGCCGGTAGCCTGACGAAGATCCTGTCGCAACATCGGGGCAAGGAAACCACGCTCGACTACGATCGCGCAGGCTCCTATCGCGCCGCTCTGCGCTTCGCCGATGCGCGCGGGCTTCATCTCGTGCGCGTCGCCCGCACGCTTGTCGCCGACCATCTGCGCTGGACGGTTCGACAGAAGCAAAAGCTTGCCGATCTCGGCGCGCGGCTCGTCGCGCTGGGTTTGAGGCTCGGCCGCGGCGCGTCCGCCGCACCAGCTGCAACCAACATTGCAACGGAGGCCAAGCCTATGGTCGCGGGCATCACCACATTCGCCAGATCGATCGACCAGGCGGTCGAGAACAGGCTCGTCGCCGATCCCGCCCTATCGAGGCAATGGGAGGAGGTCTCGACCCGCTTCCGCTTCGTCTTCGCCGAGCCGGAGGCCGCGTTCCGCAAGGTCGACGTCGACGGCATGATCAGGAACGCCGACACGGCCAGATCCACCCTGTCGAGGATCGCTACGAGGCCTGAGAGCTTCGGTGCACTCAAGGGCAAGACCGGCCTTCTCGCCAGCCGAGCCGACCGAGAGGATCGCGAACGCGCGGCGCTCAACGTGCCGGCGCTCGCTCGTGACCTCGAGCGCTATCTGCGCGCGCGCGCCGAGGCCGAGGATAAGCACGAGACCGAGGAACGCGCGGCACGCGTGAAGGCCGCCGTCGACATCCCGGCATTGTCGCCGGCAGCGAAGAATGTGCTCGAGCGTGTGCGTGACGCGATCGACCGAAACGACGTTCCCGCCGCGCTGGCCTTCTCCCTCGAGGACAAGATGGTCAAGGCCGAGCTCGAAGGGTTCGCTCGGGCCGTCTCCGAGCGCTTCGGCGAGCGCTCCATGCTTGCGAACGGCGCGAAGACGCCGGACGGCCCAGCCTTCGAGAAGCTCGCGGCTGGCATGAACGCCACCCAACGCGACGAACTGAAATCGGCCTGGCCGACAATGCGCACGGCGCAGCAACTCGCCGCCCAGCAGCGCACCGCCGAAAGACTGAAGCAGGTCGAGGCGATGCGTCAGGGACAGCGACAGGGGCTGTCGCTCAAATGACAGTCGGTGCGCGTGCGGATATCGGAAAGGCAGCTGGAAGGAGGAGCGGCGAAACGCGGCGGCGTGCACTCACGATGCTCGTCGGCGGCGTGGTCGTGATGGCGGTGATCGCTGTTCTGGGCGGGCTCGGCGGATTGCGCATCAACCTGACGCCGAGCGAGCCGCTCGGGCTGTGGCGCCTCGTGCCGCTCGATCGTCCCGTGGGGATCGGCGATCTCGTTTTCGTCTGTCCGCCACCGGGGTCGATCGCGGTGTTCGGCCTTAAGCGCGGGTACTTCCGCTGGGGCTTATGCCCAAGCGGCGCAGCGCCCCTCATCAAGACCGTCGCGGCGCTTGCTGGCGGCCGCATCGAGGTCGGCACCGGCATCGTGATCGGTGGTGCCGCCCTGCCCCGCTCCCAACTGATCGCTCGCGACGGCGCCGGCCGTCCGCTCATCCCCTGGACTGGCGGCATGGTTCCGGGCGGTCAGATTTTCGTTCATTCTCCCCTCGCAGGTTCCTATGATTCCCGTTACTTCGGGCCGATCCCCGACGCCGGCCTTCTCGGTCTGGCGCGGCCGATCTTCACCGTCTATCCCTGATTGCTGGCGCCCTGCCCAGCTTGTCGCCGGGGCCGTCGCCATCGGCTGGATCGGATGGTCCGGGCATGTCATGACGTTGCCGCTCGCCATGCTGTTCCCGGCGCTTTGGGCGTGGGCGCCGAACCGGGTCACAGCGGCGGCGGTGTCGATGGGGTATTTCCTGGCAGCTTCGCGGGGCCTGCCGCAGGGCGTTTCTGCCTTCTACGCGGCCGATATCTGGCCCGGACTTGCGCTATGGATCGGCGCGTCGTGCCTATTTGCCGGGGTGCACGCTGCGCTGTGGTTGAGACAACCGGGATGGACGCGCGCGCTGCGTTATCTGGTGGCTGCTGTCCTGATGGCGTTTCCGCCGTTTGGGATCACGGGGTGGGCGCATCCCGTGACGGCTGCCGGCGTCCTCTTCCCCGGCTGGGGCTGGTGGGGGCTCACGGCTGCCGTCGCGATGTTGCTTGTCATGACGACGCGCGCCTGGCCGGTCATGATGATTGTCCTCGCTGGGTTATGGCTATGGTCGGCGACGAACCCTACGAAACCGACGCCGTCCGCAGGATGGAGGGGCGTTGATCTCTCTCTCGGTCGGGGTCTCGGCCGCGAGCGATCGCTTGCCTATCAAAACATGCTCATGGCCTTGGTGCGTGAGCGGGCCGCAAGCGGTGCCCGCGTTGTGATCTTGCCGGAAAGTACGCTCGGGTTCTGGACCCAGACCCTCGAAGGTCTCTGGATCAAAGCGCTGCGTGACTCGAACGTCACACTCCTCGCCGGCGCCGCGGTGCTCGAACGGCATGGCTACGACAACGTGATGGTGGCGATTTCTGGCCGTAGGGCGAATGTCCTCTACCGCGAGCGAATGCCGGTACCCGTGTCCATGTGGCAGCCTTGGACGACGTGGACCGCAGCGGGTGGCGGCGCCCGCGCCCACTTCTTTGCGAACCCCGTAGTGGAGCTCGCTGGCACTCGGATCGCGCCGGTCATCTGCTACGAACAGCTCATCGCCTGGCCGATCCTTCAGTCGATGTGGTTCGGCGCGGAGACAGTCGTCGCGGTCGGAAATGGCTGGTGGACCCACGGCTCCTCGATCGTCGACATCCAGAAGGCCAGCATAACTGCCTGGGCCCAGCTATTCGCCCTCCCACTGGTGATGTCGTTCAACACCTGAAGTAAGGAGAGACGGGAATGGTGGATGCCGCCCTTGTCCAGCGATGTGCCGACCCCAACCTGAAACCCGCGATCGTCGAGAAGTTCATCGACCAAGCGGGAACGCCTGATCCCCTGGCCGTCACGGTTCGTGCCGGCAATCGGGTCGTATTGGTGCCGAAACCGGCCTCGCACGAGCAGGCGCTGGAACTGATCCGCCAGCATGTCGGACGTCATGTCGTACGCGTCGGCGTTCCCCAGTATCCGGTGGGCCATGGCGTACAAGACGCTGCCGAGCTCAAAGCCGATCTGCTGGATCCTTGCGCGACCATCCGCGTGGGCAGCGCGCTGTTCGGCAAGGTCTAAAAATCGTGACCAGATGGTACGGGCGAGAGACGGACGAAGCATTTGAGGATGCGGTGCTATAGTGGGAAGCAGGATATTTCGAAGGTGACCTCGTGTTTCCACCTGCGCGTCAGGAGCCTCATGGCTCGATGTCGTCTCCGCCACCGGAAATCGTTGCAGCGGAGCCAGATGGCAAGGGCGCCTCCTTGGGAGATCCGAATAGCGCCAACATCTGAATCGATCTGTCCGGCATCGGGGTGAAGCCATTGGACCGCGGGGAGTAGAAGATCGTTTCGCAATCCGGGCGGTCGGCGGAAAAAAACGATCGTGTCCCCGGACGTGGTGTAGGTCGAGGTAGAGGTGGTCACCGGTGATGTTCGGTTAGGGTCTGGTTGCTGACACCAACGCCAGACCGAAA
>NZ_KI421497.1:36248-189652 GCF_000473085.1 Azorhizobium doebereinerae UFLA1-100 | reverse complement strand
ACAGCGTCTTGTGCGGGCCGTAGTCCTTGGGGGCATCCTTCCACTGCAACCCGTTGCGGATCACATAAACGATGCCACTCACCACCCGGCGGTCATCGACGCGCGGCACGCCATGGGCCAAGGGAAAGAAGGGCGAGATCCGAGACATCTGCCTTTCGCTCAGCAGGAACAAATCGCTCATCACAGCCTCCTCAATGGAGACTGTGAATCACAACTCAAGGCAAATTAATAGGTCCTGAGCCTAGCGGCCGTCTTTAAGGGCGCTCAGCCGACCTTCAGCCCGAGGCCGCTCAAGAGGTCCGCCGCCTGCGCCTTGGAGATGAGCGCGCCCTTGAAGCGCCCGGCGTCCGCCAGCTTCAGGCCGCCGAGGTCGGCGCCGCGCAGGTCCGCCCCCTCGAAGCGGGCGTGGGTGACATTGGCCTCGCGCAGGTTGCAGCCGGTGAGCACCGCCTGGCGGAAGTCCGCCTCGGACAGATCGGCATCCTGGAAGTCCAGCCCCTCCAGGTCCATGCGGCGGAACGAGAGGCCGCGCAGCTGGGCGTTGATCAGCAGGCAGCGGGTGAAGGCGAGCTGGAAGGTGGCCGCCGCCACGATCTGGATGCCGGTGAGCTTGCAGTCGGTGAACTGCGCCGAGGCCAGCTTGGCGCGGCGGAACACGGCATTGTTGAAATCGCAGCCGGTGAACACGGCCTCGCCGAGATCGCAGGCGGAAAAGTCCGCCCCCGCGCCCCGGCAGCGCTCGAACGTGCAGCCGGCGAGATCGAGCGCCGAGAGGTCGGCGCCGTGCAGGCTCCAGCCGGAGAAGGTGACCGGACCGCCGGCGGCGCGCACGGCGGCCTCCACCGCCTCGCGGTCGGCCCGGCCCTCCGGCGCGGGCACCACCGGCGGCGCGGCGGCCTCCCTGCTCAGCGCGGCGCCCTCTTGGCGA
Source organism: Azorhizobium doebereinerae UFLA1-100 (assembly GCF_000473085.1). Classification (GTDB taxonomy): domain Bacteria; phylum Pseudomonadota; class Alphaproteobacteria; order Rhizobiales; family Xanthobacteraceae; genus Azorhizobium; species Azorhizobium doebereinerae. The sequence goes on along the minus strand of NZ_KI421497.1, from coordinate 188,724 downwards.
GGATGCGCTGCAACGTGCGGCGGTGCATGGAGAGCCGGCGGGCGGTCTCCGACACGTTGCGGCCGCACAGTTCATAGACCCGCTGGATATGCTCCCAGCGCACCCGGTCGGCGGACATGGGGTTTTCCGGCGGGGTCGGCTTGTGGTCGGCGGTGGCCATGAGCGCGGCCATCACGTCGTCCGCGTCGGCGGGCTTGGCCAGATAGTCCACGGCGCCCATCTTCACCGCGGTGACGGCGGTGGCGATGTTGCCGTAGCCGGTCAGCACGATGGCGCGGGCGTGCGGGCGCTGCTTCTTCAGCGCCTGGATGACGTCAAGGCCGGTGCCGTCGCCGAGCCGCATGTCCACCACGGCGAAGGCCGGCGCCGACTGCTCCACCTGGGCGAGGCCGTCCGCGACACTCTCCGCCGTCGTCACCTGGAACCCCCGCGTCTCCATGGCGCGGGCGAGGCGCTGGAGGAAGGAGCGGTCGTCATCGACGATCAGGACCGAGCGCTCCTCGGTGGTTTCAGGCATCTGCAGGTCGGACATTGCTCTGTTCCTAAGGGCGCCGGACGACAGCCGGGCGTACGCAGGGGTGCGGGGCTTTTACGCCCCTTTACCCGGCTCATGGGACGCGATGCGTTGATTTGACGCAAGATCCTTCTCTTTCCCGTCGAGCGCGCTGCGCGGCCAGGAGATGCGCACCTCCGCGCCGCGCGCGGGGGCGGGCCGGTTCTTCACCACCAGGGTGGCCCCGGTGCGCTCCAGCAGCGTCTTGGCGATGAAGAAGCCGAGCCCCAGCCCGCTCTCGCCATCCGCGTCGGCGTCGGCCGGATTGCGGGCGCGGCTGGTCACATAGGGCAGGCCGATGCGGTCGCTGACCTCCGGCGCGAAGCCCGGCCCGTCGTCGCGCACCACCAGTTCCATCTTCGCCTGGGTCCAGCGAGCGGTGATCTCCACCCGGTGGCCAGCGAAATCGACCGCATTCTCCACCAGATTGCCGAGGCCGTAGATCAGGCCGGGATTGCGGTCGAGCACCGGCTCGCCGGTCCGGTCCTCCGGCAGCGCCACGGCGATCTCGACGCCGAAGTCGCGGTGCGGCTCCACCACCTCCTCGATCAGCAGCGACAGCGGCATGCGGTCGAACGGGGCATCGCCCGAGCCGAGCGAGGTGAGCTTCTGGAGGATGTCGCGGCAGCGCTTCACCTGGTCGCGCAGCAGCGCCACGTCCTCCGCGTGGGGATCGGTGGGCTTGGTGGAATGCTCCAGCTCCTTCACCACCAAGGCGATGGTGGCGAGCGGCGTGCCCAGCTCGTGGGCGGCGGCGGCGGCGAGGCCGTCGAGCTGGGACAGGTGCTGCTCGCGGGCCAGCACCAGCTCGGTGGCGGCGAGCGCGTCGGCCAGTTCCCGCGCCTCCTCCGCCACCCGCCAGGAATGCAGGCCGATGAAGCCGACCGAGACCGACAGCGCCACCCAGGTGCCGGACAGATAGAGATCCGGCAGCAGCGGCATGCCGGGGCCGGCCCAGGGCAGCGGCCAGTGCCACAGCCCGACCGCGCCGGCGCAGGCCACCGCGAAGGCCCCCAGCAGCACGGTGGTGCGCCAGGTCAGCGCCGTGGCCGAGATCATCACCGGGGCGAGATAAAGCAAAGCAAACGGATTGCTCAGGCCGCCGGTGAGATAGAGCAGCGCGGTGAGCTGGAGGACGTCATAGGCAAGCAAAGGTCCCGCGGCCACATCCGGCAACCGGCGGGCGCCGGGATACTTCAGGCGCAACACCACGTTTACCACGACGGACAGTGCGACGACCGCCAGACACCAGATGATGGGAACCGGAAAGGCCAGCAGGACGTAGACTACCACCAGGGCCAAAGTCTGGCCCGCCACCGCAAGCCATCGCAGGCGGATGAGCGTGTCGAGCCGAAGTCCTAATGACCTTCCGGAAGGTGAGAAAGGATGCTGCATTGGATCTGATTCTCTGCCTCTTATTTCCGCACCGTCAGCCTCGGGCAAGCAAAGCCGGCTCCTATGTTATTGATAACAGGCGCCGTCTTTCGTCGTAATTGACTGCCCGCAAGAGCAGGCAGAGTCTGGTTCGCCAAGGGTGCTGCGGATCGAGGCAGCCAGGCGACGCAAGCCCCCTGTTAATAAGCGCGCACCGGAGGGATGGGCACGGCATGTGCCGCATCACGGACAGGAGGGTGCGCGAAAAACAGATAGGAAACCTCATGGCCGCCATCGGAGAATTCGTCGGGCCTGTGCGGCAGCAGGACGACGCCCTCCCGCTTCAGTCCTCGCCGCTGTACTGGATGTACGAACTGAGCCACGCCGCGCTCAATCCGTCGCGGGCCATGGCCGATGCCAGCCGCCTGCTGTTCAAGAACCCCATGAACCCGGTGTCCCACACCACCATGGGCAAGTCGATGGCGGCGGCGCTGGAATTGTTCGAGCGCACCACGCGGCGCTACGCCAAGCCGGACTGGGGCATTACCGACACGCTGGTGGGCGGCACGCGCGTGCCGGTGCACATCAATGCGGTGTGGTCGCGCCCGTTCTGCCGCCTGCTGCATTTCGAACGCGCCTTCGAGCATCCGCCGCGCCGGCCGCAGCCGCGCCTCGTGGTCGTCGCCCCCATGTCGGGCCACCATGCCACGCTGCTGCGCGGCACCGTGGAAGCCTTCCTGCCCACCCACGACGTCTATGTGACCGACTGGCTGGACGCCAAGTCGGTGCCGCTCACCGAGGGCACCTTCGGCCTCGACGATTACGTCGACTACCTGATCTCCATCTTCCATCGCCTCGGCGGCGACTGCCATGTGCTCGCCGTCTGCCAGCCGGCGGTGCCGGTGCTGATGGCGATCTCGCGCATGGAGGCCGAAGACGACCCCTATGTGCCGAAATCCATGATCCTCATGGGCGGCCCCATCGATACCCGCGAGGCGCCCACCGCGGTGAACGCTCTCGCCAAGGACAAGGGCATCGACTTCTTCCGCCGCAACGTCATCACCCAGGTGCCCTGGCCGCACGACGGCGCGCTGCGCCACGTCTATCCCGGCTTCCTGCAATTGACCGGCTTCATGAGCATGAACCTGGACCGGCACGTGAAGGCGCACACCGACCTGTTCCGCCACCTGGTGGAGGGCGATGGCGACAGCGCCGAGAAGCACCGCGAATTCTATGACGAATACCTCGCGGTAATGGACCTCGACGCGCGCTTCTATTTGGAGACCGTGGAGAGCGTCTTCATCACCCACGCCTTGCCCGCCGGCAGCATGCTGCATCGCGGCATGCCGGTGCGCACCCAGGCGGTGCGCCGCTGCGCGCTGATGACGGTGGAAGGCGAGAAGGACGACATCTCCGGCGTCGGCCAGACCCGCGCCGCCCACACATTGTGCCCGCACATTCCCGAGGCGAAGCGCGCCCATTACCTCCAGCCCGGCGTCGGCCATTACGGCGTGTTCAACGGCTCGCGCTTCCGCTCGGAGATCCAGCCGCGCATCGCCGACTTCATCCTGTCCCAGGAGCGCCCGCGCGCCACGGTGGAGGGGGCCGAGGCCGACAACGTGACGCTGCTGCACGCACGCTGAAGCGTATCCGCGCGGCCGGTCCGGCCGGCCGCGCGGTAAAGCATGTGCCCTCAGAGCGTTAGCGGCACGTGCCCGCCGCGAGCGCCGCCACCGGCCCGTGGCGGCTCCCCGTCGGGCGGAGCCCGCACGCACTTTGTGAGTGGCGGGGCGCGACGAATCCGACCAAGATCAGGTTCGAATCTGCCGAGCCGGACCCGCCCGCAGCCAGCTTGGGGGCGGCCGGTTCCGTCGTGAACCTCCATGGCCCTGTCCGTCTGCGCGCGACGGTCCGGGGCGGGTCGCCGGGTCCATGCTCTTCCGCCGCCGGGACAAACCTTCCGCTCCCCCGCCGCCTCGGCCGCCCCGCGGCCCCGAGTGGGTGGAGCTTGCGCTCGACGCCGAGACGCTCAAGGTCGAGATCCGCCGCCATCCCGCCGCCCAGCGCCTGACGCTGCGGGTGCGGGCCGCCTCCCGCGACGTCACCCTCACCGCCCCGCCGCACGTCTCCTATTCCGCCGCCGCCACCTTCGTCGAGCGGCACCGCGAATGGGTGCGGGTGCGCCTCGGCCGCCTGCCGGAAGGCGTGCCGTTCGTGGACGGCGCGGTGCTGCCGGTGCGCGGCGTGCCGCACACCATCCGCCACCTGCCGCAGGCGCGCGGCACGGTGTGGACGGCGGAGGAGGACGGCGCGATGCTGCTGTGCGTCGCCGGCGATGCGCCGCACATGGCCCGCCGGGTGGGCGACTATCTCAAGCGGCTGGCGCGGGCGGAGTTCACCGAGGCGAGCCGGCGCCATGCCGCCGCGCTGAAGGTGGAGATCGGCCGCATCACACTGCGCGACACCGCGAGCCGCTGGGGCTCCTGCTCGGCGGACGGCGACCTGTCCTATTCCTGGCGGCTGATCCTGGCGCCCGCGTGGGTGCTGGATTATCTCGCCGCGCACGAGGTCTGCCACCGGCTGGAGATGAACCATTCCGCCCGCTACTGGCGGCTGGTGGAGAGCATCTACCCCGAGCGGCGGGCGGCGGAGGCGTGGCTGCGCCAGAACGGCGCCGGCCTGCACCGCTACGGGGTGGAGTAGGGCGCGATCCGATCAGATTGAATCAATCTGATCGGTGAATCGCCCTCTCACACTTGGATAGACCCGCCCTCCAGGGACGGGCCGTTCACCTTGCGGGCCGGAGCCTCGGCGCCTGAAGCCTCAGCGCCGGCCGCCGCCGAGCGAGAAGCGGCCGGGGCCGGAGACGAAATAGAACATCAGGCCGCCGACGATGGCCAGGTTCTTCATGAACTGGATCTGCTGCGCCGCGCGGGCCGCCGCGTCGGTGACCTCCCAGAAATTATGCGCCAGCAGCGCCGCCACCAGGGTGAAGCCGCCGACCACGAAGGCGGTGAGGCGCGGGAGCACGCCGAGGATCAGCAGGACCGGCCCGCCCAGTTCCACCGCGGTGGCGAGAATGCCCATCACGGCCGGGAACGGCACGCCCTTGGAGGCCAGCATGCCGGTGATGCCGGCGATGTTCATCGCCTTGCTGACGCCGGAGGGCAGGAACAGAGCGGCTACCAGCAGCCGGCCGACGAGAAGCGCCAGATCGTCCAGACGTTGCATTGTCATCACCTTCTTTCGGGGGTCGGGGACGCACAGGGTCACGGACGGCGATGCCGCGCATGGATTGAGCCCACCGGATGTCCGCTGCGTCAACCGGACACCGATTCAAGCTTCGCCGCAGCGCAGCATGTGCGGTGCGGGGGCCCGCGCTGGCAAGCCGGGCGCGAAACACAAATGCTTGAGAGAGGCCGCCTGCGCTCACTCGGCGCGGTTGGCGCCCGAGAGGGTGAACAGCAGATGGGCGGACAGCGGCAGCGCGATCGACAGGCCGACGAAGCGGAACAGATGGTGCGCGCTCATGAAGGCCGGGTCGTAGCCGAGCGCGAAGCCGAGCGCGGTCATGGTCTCCAGCGCGCCGGGGGCAAAGGCGGTGACCATCTTGCCGGTATCCTCACCGGTGACGGCGGCGGCCAGCACGGCGAAGGCCATGGAGATGCCCATGGCCACCGCGAAGCCGCCGAGCGATGCGAGGAAGCTCTCCTTCAGCGTGGTGAGGCGCGTGCCCTCGAAGCGCACGCCCACCGTGGCGCCCAGCACCACGAAGGCCGGCACCAGGACCAGCGCCGGCACATGCGCGTCGGTGAGGCCCGACAGGTGCAGCCCCGCGCTGCCGGCCATGGCGCCGAGCAGCAGGCCGCCGGGCACCTTCAGCAGCACGAACACCCCGCCCGTCGCCGCGCTCGCCAGCAGCAGCAGGGCGACGCCCAGGAGCGGCCCGTCGGCGGGCGGCACCGGGGCGACGCCGGGATCAAGCCCGGCGGCGTTGAGCAGGTTGGGCAGCGCCGCCACCAGCAGGAACAGCCGCAGGCCCTGCGAAAAGGCCACCTTGCGCATGTCGGCGGGGGTGGTCTCGGCCATGGCGATCACCGCCGAGAGCGCGCCGGGGGCGGAGGCATAGAGCGCGGTCGGCAGGTCCCAGCCGGCCACGCGGCGGAAGTACAGCACCCCGCCGGTGATCACCGCCGCCACGCTCACCGCCAGGAAGCCCATGCTGACCGGCCAGGCGGAGGCCTGCGCCAGGGCCTCAGGCGACAGCGCGCCGCCCATGGAGGCGCCGAGCACCAGGAAGGTGATCCAGCGCACCGGATCGGGCACCGCCAGCGCCCGCCCCGCCAGCGCCCACAGCGTGGTGGCGACCAGCGCGCCGGACATCCACGGCGCCGGCAGGCCGAGGGCGGCGAACAGCCCGCCCCCCGCCGCGCCGAGCGCGAGCGTGGTGGCGGTGGCGCTCACCACCCGCCGGTCGGGACGCGCGAACCGCGGCACCGGATCAGGGCTGGCGCGTGAGCCAGGACACCAGGCGGCGCGTCGCCTCGGTGAGCTGGGCTTCGCCACGGGCGTAGCACAGCCGCAGGAAGCGCTCGCCGCCGGGGCCGAAGGCGGTGCCGGGCGCAAGGCCGACATTGGCCTCGTCCACCAGGCGCAGGGCCAGCTTGCGCACGTCGTCCTGCCCGGGGATGGACATGAACAGGTAGAAGGCGCCGTGCGGCTTCACCAGGTCCACCTTGCCGGTGGCGATCAGCGGATCGGCGACGAGGTCGCAGCCGTGCCGGGCGCGGGCGATCTGCTCGGCGACGAAGGGCTCGCCCTGCTCCAGCGCCGCGATGGCGCCGCGCTGCATGAAGGGGGCGACGCCCGAGGTGGAGAACTGCACCAGGTTCTCGATGATCTGGCCGAGCGCGGGCGGCGCCTCGATCCAGCCGATGCGCCAGCCGGTCATGGCCCAGTTCTTCGAGAAGGTCTGCACGAACAAAATGTGGTCGTCCGGTTCCATGATGTCGTGGAACGACGGCGCGCGGCCCTCTGGGCCGTAATAGAAGCGGCCGTAGATCTCGTCCGCCACGATCCACAGCCCGCGCGACCGGGCGAGGTCCAGCAGGACCTTTAGGTCGTCGAGGCTGGCCACGAAGCCGGTGGGATTGGCCGGGGTGTTGATGAAGATGGCGCGGGTGCGCGGGGTGATGGCCGCCGCGATGCGCTCGAAATCCAGCGAGAAGCCGTCCGGCCCGTAGGCGAAGGGCACGAACACCGGCTTGGCGCCGCGCGTCATCGCCGCCGCCGCCGCGTTCGGCCAGGCCGGGGTGGGGATGATCACCTCGTCGCCCGCCGCCAGCGCGATGGAGAAGGCGATGTTGATGGCCTGCATGCCCGAGCCGCAGACGAAGAAGCGCTCCGGCGTCTCCGGGATGGCGTAGAGCTTCGCCATGTAGCGGGCGATGGCGGCGCGCAGCTCGGGAATGCCGCGCTGCCAGGTGTAGAAGGTCTGGCCGCCGTGCAGGGCCTCGGCCGCCGCCTCGCAGATGAAGGCCGGCGTCGGCAGGTCGCCCTCGCCGACCCACAGCGGGATCATGCCCTCGCGGGTGCGGCCGTAATTGACCACCTCGACGATGCCGCTCTGCGGCAAGGCGGCGGCATGGGCGTTCACCTCCCGCAGGAGGCGGTCGTCGGAGGCGGCAAGGGCGGGAGTGGCGGCGGCATCGGCGGCGGGAGCGGCGGGCACGGACGCAAGGCGCGAGGCAGGAATCATGGGACTCTTCGGCACGGACGGGAAAGCATGACCATAGCCCGCTTCGGCCGCCGGCGCTCATCAATTACCGTAGCCCGGCCATCGATCCCGGTGATGGAGGGGCCGTGCGCGCAAGGTCACCTAAAGGAAACCCTCTATCACTTTGCAGGAATGCAAGTAGCTTTTGCATCGCAGCACACCGCGGCACCTTGCTGAAAATTCCCGCCGGCTTAAGTGCAACGCAGCGGCGCGCCCGCCGTCCCTCCTTCAGGTTGCCTTTCCCAAGGGAACTTACCTCAAAGCTTTACCCAGAGGTTTACTTGCCATGTCTTACAAGATCGACCAGGCCGCCCTGGACCTGCTGTTCCTGAAAGCCCGCTCGCAGAATGGCTGGACCAGCGCCCCGGTGAGCGACGCCGAGCTGAAGGAGCTGTACGAGCTCTATATCCACGGCCCGACCTCGGCCAACACCCAGCCGGCGCGCCTCGTGTTCGTGCGCTCGGAGGAGGCCAAGGCGCGGCTGAAGCCGGCGCTGTCGGAAGGCAACCAGAAGGCGCTCGCCGCCCCGGTCATCGCCCTCGTCGGCTACGACCTGGAGTTCTACGAGAAGATCCCGCAGCTGTTCCCGCACAATCCCGGCTTCAAGGACCTGTTCACCAAGAACCCGGGCATGGTGGAGCCGCACGCCTTCCGCAATTCCTCGCTGCAGGGCGCCTATCTGATCCTCGCCGCCCGCGCGGTCGGGCTCGACGTCGGCCCCATGTCCGGCTTCAACGCCGCCAAGGTGGACGAGGAATTCTTCGCCGGCACCCAGATCAAGACCAACTTCATCGCCGCGCTCGGCCATGGCGATCATTCCAAGGTGTTCGACCGCCTGCCGCGCCTGCCGTTCGAGGACGGCGCGAAGATCGTCTGAGCCCGCAGCCGGCCCCGCTTCAGCCGCCACCGGCCCGGCCGGTGGCGGCTTTTTTGCGTTCAGTCCTGGCCGGGATCGGCGGCATAGCCGGTGGCGGCGATGCCGGCCAGCGCGCAGGCCTCGTCATTGTCCGAGGTGTCGCCGGAGATGCCCACCACGCCGAGGATGGTGCGGTCGCGGTCGCGGATCAGCACGCCGCCCGGCACCGGGATGAGGTCGCCGCCGATGGCCGAGGTGGCCGCCGCGATGAAGAAAGGCTGGTCCTGCGCGCGGCGGAACAGCCCGCGCGAGCCGACGCCCAGCGCCAGCGCGCCCTTGGCCTTGCCGAGCGCGATCTCGCCGCGCTTCAGGCTGGTGCCGTCCTGGGCGGCGAACGCCTTCAGCGCGCCGCGGGCGTCGAGCACGGCGATGGCCAGCGGGCTGAGCGCGAGCGCGCGGGACTTCTCCAGCGCCGCGGCGACGATGGCCTGGGCCTGATCGAGGGTGAGTACGGACATGCTGCCTCCGGAAGACTGACGCCGCAGGGTGTAGCGCAAATCCGCGCGGGCCGCAGCGGGATGGGAATTTCGGTGTCGCGGCGGGGCCGGCCATGGCACCATCGGCCGCCTGATTTGCCCTCCCAGGCCCGCACCAGCCGCAGACGCCAGATGAGCCTCAAACGCCAGAGCCACGAGCCCGGCCACCACCGCAAGTTCCTGGTGATCGTGGACGACACGCCGGAATGCGACCGGGCGGTCTATTATGCCGCCCGCCGCGCCGCCCGCACCCGCGGCGGCCTCGTGCTGCTGGCGGTGCTGGAGCTGGAGGACGCCCACCAGCAATGGCTCGGCGTCGCCGACCTGATGCGGGCGGAAGCCACCGACGAGGCCCGCCGCCGGCTCGACGCCTATGTGGCCCGCGCCCGGCAGGTAGCCGGCGTCACGCCGGAGACGGCGGTCCGCGAGGGCGGCAAGGTGGCGGTGCTCCAGGCGCTGATCGCCGAGGACCGCGACATCGCCATCCTGGTGCTGGCCGCCGGCCTCAATCGCGACGGGCCGGGGCCGCTGGTCACGGCCCTCGGCGGCGCCGCGTCCGCCGCCTTCCCCATTCCCATCACCATCGTGCCCGGCGCTTTGTCCGACGAGGACCTCGACGCCATGGCCTGAGGTCGGAGCCGGACGGGGAGGCTGGCGGACGGGACGCGCATCGGCGACAGTGCGCCGAAACCGGGAGGGATGGGTGAAGCTGTTCGAGGCGTCGCGGCCGGCCACGCTGGAAGAAGTGTCCTGGCTGCGCAAGGCGCTCAAGCGGCAGTTCGCGCAGCTGCGCATCGGCCCGGACATCGCCGACGAAGTGGTGCTGGCCATGGTGGAGCTGGCCACCAACGTGGTGCGCCATTCCCATCCGCCCGCCCGGGAGATCGGCCTGGAGGTCCATCTCGACGGCGTGGTCATCACCCTGACCCTGACCGACGACGGCGGCGCCTTCCCGGCCTTCGAGGACCGCTGGCGGCGGGTGCGGCTCGCCGCCACCGATCCCGAGGGCGGCGGCGGCAGGGGCATCGCCATCGCCCGCGCCGCGCTCGACGCGGTGCGCTACGAGGCCGGGCCGCCCAACCGGCTGGTGGCGCGGCGGCAGCTCGCCCGGCGGCGGCCGCAGCTGCTGGTGGTGGAGGACGAGCCGGTGCTGCTCGACGCCTACCTCACCCTGCTGGAGCCGGACTATCGCGTGCTGCCGGCGCAGACCCTGCGTAACGCCCTCGACATCGCCCGCAAGACCAAGGTGGACCTCATCCTCACCGACTTCCACCTGGGGTCGGAGCCGGGCACCGCGCTGCTCCAGGCGCTGGAGAACGATGCCGACCGCCCGCCGATCCCGATCATCATGATCACCGGCGACCCCTCGGTACGCCTCAGGGTGCTGGAGCTGGGCGTGGACACCTTCCTCACCAAGCCGGTGGTGCCCGAGCGGCTGCTGGAGACGGTGAAACTCGCTCTGGTGCGCTCGGCCCGGCAGCGGGCGCGGCTGTTCCAGTATTTCGCTTCCTCGCTCGACCGGCTGGTGCATCCCGAGCTGCCGAAGCAGCTCGGCCCGTTCGCGGCGGCGCTGCGCTGGGAGACGGCGGACATCGGCGGCGGCGACCTCGTCATCCACCTGCCGCGCCCCGGCCGCGACCGGCTGGTGCTGGTGGACGTGATGGGCCACGGCATCAATGCCAAGGCCGGGGCGGTGGCCCACGCGGCCATGGTACGGGCGCTGGACGTGGGCGAGCCGCTGCCGCCGGGCGCCTTCCTCGCCCGCTGGTCCGGCCTCGTGTTCCGCGAGGCGGGGTTCGACAGCGTGGTGGCCACCGCGCTGGTGGTGGACCTGCATGCCGACGGGCGCATCGCCATCGCCTCCGCCGGCCATCCCCGGCCCATGGTGGTGACGCGGGACGGCGCGCGGGCGCTGGAGGTGGACGGCCCGCTGCTCGGCTTCACCGACACCGCCGACTACGAGGCCCTCACCCTCACGCTGGCGCCGCACGAACGCCTGCTGCTGACCACCGACGGGCTCGACCCGGCGGAACTGGCCAGCGGCGGCCCCTGCCCGGCCTGGCTGACCGAGGAGCTCTCCGGCCGCCATGCCGCGCCGCTGGAGATCGCCGCCGGCCGCGCCGCCAGCCGCGTGGCCGCGCGCCTCGGGCCGGACCCGCAGGACGACTGGATGATGGTGCTGCTGGAGCCGGCCGCCGCCGCCCGCGCGCCGCGCGAAGCGCTGCCCGCCATGGAAGGCCAGGGCACCGGGGAAGGCCAGGGCACCGCGACGGAGCAGGCTCGTCCCCGCCCGGCCGCCGCCCCGGTCGCGCCCGCGCCGGAACCCGCGCGCGCGCCGATGGTCACGGCCGCTGCGCCGGCGGTGGAGCCCGCCGGCGGGGCGGACGCGGAGACGGAGACGCCAGATTTCCAGCCGGCGGGCATCGGCGCGCTGCGCAAGGCGGTGGGGGAGGAGGCGTTCGCCCGCCTCGCCGCGCGCTTCCTGGAGAATGCCGAGCACAAGATCGCCCAGTGGGAGCAGGCGGACGATCCGGCGGCGGTGGTGGCCGCCGCCCATGCTCTGGCCGGGCTGCTCGGCCAATTCGGCCTGGCCGGGGCCGCGCTGCGGGCGCGGGCGGTGGAGAACGAGCCCGACCCGCTGCTGCGCCTCGCCCTGGCGCGCGGGCTCGCGCCTCTGGCGCGGCAGGAGCTGGCGCTGTTCAACGCCTGGTTCACCGGGGCCTGATCCGATCGGGGACTTCGGCGATAAATAACCGGCGAAATAAAATGCCTGCGGCGGCTAAAGATCGCCCGCCGCGCGCATCTGCGCGTAAAGCGCGGTCAGGCCCTCCTCGAAGGTGGGATAGGCCAGGGTGACACCCAGTTCATCCTTCAGCCGGGCGTTGCGCACCCTCTTGCTGGCCCCCCAGAAGGACAGGGCCATGGGGCTCATGGTCTTCGCCGCCACCTCGAACGGCACCGCCGGCGGCGGCGCGACGCCCATCAGGCCGGCGGCGAAGGCGATGGGATCGCCGGGCGGGGCCGGGCGGTCGTCGGTGACGTTCAGCACGCCGTTGAACCGGCGCGCCAGCACGGCGGCGATGGTGGCGGAGATGTCCGCCACATGGATGCGGTTGAACACCTGCCCCGGCTTCTCGATGCGCCGCGCCTCGCCCGCCTTGAGCTGGAGGAAGGCGTTGCGGCCGGGGCCGTAGATGCCGGCGAGGCGCAGGCTCGCCACCGCGATGCCCTTGGCGGCGCCGAACGCCAGCAGGTCCGCCTCGGCCCTGAGCCGCCGTTGCAGGCGCGGGCTGTCGCCCTTGGGCGGCGTGGTCTCGTCCACCCAGCCGCCCTGGTGGTCGCCATAGACGCCGAGCGTGGTGAGATAGATCACCTGGGAGAGCCGCGGCGCCGCCTCCAGCAGCGGCCGGGCGGCGGCCAGCAGCGGATCGCCCGCCGCCTCCGGCGGGGCGGAGAGGATCAGCACGTCGGCCTGGGAGATGGCGAAGGCGAGGTCCGCGCCAATTTGGTTGCCGTCGAAGACGAGGCCCTCGGCCCCGGTGGCGCGGATGGCGGCCGCGCCCTCGGGCGTGCGGGCGGTGCCGACCACGCGGTCGAAGGCGTGGGGACAGGTGGCGATAAAATGCCGGGCGCAATAGCCCAGCCCAACGGCAAGCAGGGTGGTCATGCCCCAGGTGTGGCGAAGAAGTCCGACAAGGGCAAGACGGCGGGCGCGCCGACCCGGGCTAGGCGCCGGTTGCCGCGCCCCACTCCTCCCGCACATCAGCGTCCGGCTCGCCCGGCGCATGCTCCGCCGCCAGCAGTGCGAACGCCTCCGGCGGCAGCAGGCGGGCGAGCGCGCCCACCGCCGCGCCGCGCACCAAAGGCTCGGGATCGGACAATAGGGCGCGGGCGCTGGGCGCGAGGCCCGCATCGCCGGAATTGCCGATGGCGGTGAGCACGTTGCGCAGGAAGCGGGCGCGCCCGGTGCGCTTGATCGGGCTCTTGGCGAAGCGGACGCGGAAGGCCGCGTCGTCCAGCGCGGCGAGGCCGGCGAGGTCGGGTGCGCGATTCTCGTCGCGGGCGGCGAGCTTGGCCTCGCGGCCGAGCACGGCGAACTTGTTCCAGGGGCAGGCGGCGAGGCAGTCGTCGCAGCCATAGATGCGGTTGCCCATCAGCCCCCGCAATTCGCGCGGGATCGGCCCCTTGTGCTCGATGGTGAGGTAGGAGACGCAGCGCCGGGCATCGATCTGGTAGGGCGCCGGGAAAGCGCCGGTGGGGCAGGCGTCGAGGCAGGCGCGGCACTGGCCGCAATGGTCGCCCATGGGGTCGTCGGGCGGCAGGTCCAGCGTGGTGGCGATGGCGCCGAGGAACATCCAGGAGCCGCGTGCCCGCGATACCAGATTGGTGTGCTTGCCCTGCCAGCCGAGCCCGGCGGCGGCGGCCAGCGGCTTCTCCATCAAGGGCGCGGTGTCCACGAACACCTTCACGTCGCCTTCCCCGGCCAGCGCCAGCAGCGCGCGGGCGAGGCGCTTGAGCTTGGCCTTGACGAGGTCGTGATAATCCTCCGCCCGGGCATAGACCGAGATGGCGCCCCGGCTGCGTTCGCGCAGGACGGCGCGGGGGTCCTCGTCCGGCCCGTAATTGAGCCCGAGCATGACCACCCGCAGGGCGTCCGGCCACATGGCGCGGGCATGGACGCGCCGCTCCAGCGTCTCGGCCATCCAGCCCATGTCGCCGTGACGCCGCTCCGCCACCCAGGCGCGCAGCCGGTCCCCGGCGGCGCCCGCCCGGTCGGGATCGGCGACGCCGAAGGCATCGAAGCCGTCCTCCTGGGCAAGGGCGCGCAGGCGCTCCTTCAGCTCCGGCAGGGAGAGCGGGGCGGGCTTGCGGACGGGCGCGCTCATGGCACGCCTCCCTTCCGTCTGCTCTCCCTCCCCCCTTGCGGGAGAGGGTTGGGGAGGGGGGTGACGCCCTCTCCGCGCAGAGCGCCATCAAAGAAGCGCCAGCCTTTCGGCGAACAACCGATCGTGGCTTCGGGGCGGCCCGACAGACGCAGCGGCGTCACCCCCCTCCCTGCCCTCCCCCGCAAGGGGGGAGGGGAAGCGGCAGGAATACGGGTCGGATGCACACGGCTGGACAAAGAACACCCTGTCGCAATCGCGGACAGGCTCAGAAATCCAGGTCCGTATAGGTGCTGGACGGCGGCATGCCGGGCATGGAATCGGCCAGGATGCCACGGAAGGTCGGACGGGATTTCACCCGCGCGTACCAAGCCTTGGCATCCTCGTCCACGTCCCACGGCACATCGCCCAGATAGTCGGCGACGGAAAGATGCGCGGCCGCCGCGAGATCCGCATGGGTCAGGCGGTCGCCGGCGAGCCAGTTCCGCGCCTTGGCCAGCCACCCGATATATTTCAGATGATAGCGGATGTTGGCGCGGGCCGCGCGCAGCGCGGTGGCGTCCGGCGGCCCGCCGCCCTGGTCGGCCTTCATGTAGCGCTTGTAGATGCGCTCGCGCACCAGATGCTCGGTGACGTCCAGGAACATCTTCTCGTGGAACCACGCCACCAGGCGGCGCACCTCGATGCGCTCCAGCGGCGCGTGCGGCAGCAGGCGGCGGTCGGCCAAGGCGAGGCCGCGGGTCTCGTCGAGATATTCGGCGATGATCGCCGCGCCGGGCGCGGAGGGCACGTGCTCCTCCACCATCACCGGGGTTTCCCCCGCCGGGTTCAGCGCCAGGAACTCCGGCTTGCGCTCCCACACGCGCACCTCCACCAGCTCCGGCTCGATGCCGTATTCGGCGAGCAGCAGGCGGACGAAGCGCGAATGCGGGCAGAAGGGATGGTGATAAAGCTGCATCTAGGGGAGACGATCGGGCCGCCGTATCGGGGAAGGGTGGGCCACTCCGTTGCTTTCGTCTAATGGCCTTCGCGCGGGGCCGCAAGCACGCATTCGCCACAACCATGTGGCAATGCCGCAACATGGTTCACGCATTTCCACAGGCTGACGCTGCGTCGCACCCGGCCGGATTCAGCCGCCGATTGCATGCGCGGGACCAAGGCGACAGGATGCCGCCACCTCTTCCCCCTCCACCCTCCGGAAACGCGCGCTAATGACACTCGGCACCCTGGTGGAAGCCCTCGCCCTCGGCCTGTTGGAGGGACTCACCGAGTTCATCCCGGTCTCCTCCACCGCTCACCTGCTGCTGGCGGCGCATTTCATCGGCTTCGAGAGCACCGGCAAGGCGTTCGAGGTGCTGATCCAGCTCGGCGCCGTGCTGGCCATCCTGGTGGTCTATTTCCAGCGCTTCCTGCGGGTGGCGCTGCAATTGCCCACCAATCCCGGCGCCCGGCGATTCGTGCTCGGCATCGTGCTCGCCTTCCTGCCGGCGGCGGTGCTCGGCGTGCTGCTGCACGGCTTCATCAAGAGCGTGCTGTTCGAGAGCCCGGTCACCATCTGCGCGGCGCTGATCTTCGGCGGCGTGGTGCTGATCGTGCTCGACCGCATCGCCTTCAAGCCGCGCTACAACAATGCCATGGGCTTCCCGCTGAAGACCGCGTTCGGCATCGGCGTGTTCCAGTGCCTGGCGCTCATCCCCGGCATGTCGCGCTCGGGCTCCACCATCGTCGGCGGGCTGGTGCTGGGGGCGGACAAGCGCTCGGCGGCGGAATTCTCCTTCTTCCTGGCGCTACCGACCATGCTCGGCGCCTTCGTCTACGACTTCTGGAAGAACCGCTCCGCCTTGTCGCTGGACGACGGGCTGCTGATCGCGGTGGGCTTCGTCGCCGCCTTCTGCGCCGCGCTGCTGGTCATCCGCTGGCTGCTGGATTTCGTCTCGCGCCACGGCTACGCGGTGTTCGGCTGGTGGCGCATCGCCGTGGGCCTTGCCGGGCTCGCCGGCGTGATGCTCGGCTACTGAGACCAAAAGGCCCGGAGCGATCCGGGCCTTTTCGTTTGGCGCTCAGAAGTCCGAGGCGATGCCGCCCACTTCCCAGTCGCCGTAGCGCACCGGCTCCTTGCCGCCGCGGCCGTTATATTCCTTCGGCAGGTTGCCCGCCGCATCGATCTGCGCCCGGCGCGCCTCAGCCTCCGCCAGCGCCCGCTGGGCGGCGGGGGAAAGGTCCTTGCGCGGGGACTCGGTTCCGGCGGGCACGGCCTGCGGGGACACCTTGGGATCAGCCATCGTCTTCTCCTGTCGCGGCGGCGCGCGATCCGGCTCCGCTGCATGGCGGCGCACGGTTTGCGCCGCGTCCTTGCCGCCCGCTCCGGGGCATGGTAGCGACCGCCAACTCTCGCCGGGGGCGAGGCGCATTCATAGGAGATAAGCATGGCGACGCAAAATGGCAGCCCGACCGATCCCAAGGCGCCGGCGCTCAACGTGCTCGTTCAGTACATCAAGGACTTCTCGTTCGAGAATCCCAACGCGCCCCGCTCGCTCGGCAATCCGCAGGGTCAGCCGGACGTGAACATCCAGATCAACGTTAACGCCCGCCCGCTCCAGCAGGGCGAGTTCGAGGTCGAGCTGAAGATCGAGGGCGGCGCCACCGTCCAGGGCAACACGCTGTTCGCCTTCGATTTGACCTATGCCGGCATCTTCCGCCTGATGAACGTGCCGGAGCAGAGCCTCCAGCCGGTGGTGCTGATCGAGTGCCCGCGCCTGCTGTTCCCCTTCGCCCGCCAGATCATCGCCGACGGCGTGCGCGGCGGCGGCTTCCCGCCGCTGATGATCGATCCGGTGGACTTCGCCGCCCTCTACCAGCAGCGCGTGACCGCCGAGGCCGAGAAGCTTCAGACCGTCGGCGAAGCCTGAGCCTTCGGCCTCAGGTCGCCTGCCCCATCCGAATCCCCGGCTCCGGCCGGGGATTTTTTTGCGGACCAGATCCCGGACAAACAAAAAGCGCGCCCCCGGTCGGGAGCGCGCTTTCTTTTTGCGCAGCAAAGCCTGCGAAGGGCCTGCGAAACGCCTGAGCGATCAGGTGTTCATGGAATCGAAGAAGTCGCCGTTGGTCTTGGTCTGGCGCAGCTTGTCCATGAGGAACTCGATGGCGTCCACCGTGCCCATGGGGTTCAGGATGCGGCGCAGCACATACATCTTCTTCAGCACGTCGGCCGGGACCAGCAGCTCTTCCTTGCGGGTGCCGGAGCGGGTGATGTCGATGGCCGGGAACACGCGCTTGTCGGAGACCTTGCGGTCCAGGATGACTTCCGAATTGCCGGTGCCCTTGAACTCTTCGAAGATCACTTCGTCCATGCGCGAGCCGGTGTCGATCAGCGCCGTGGCGATGATGGTCAGCGAGCCGCCTTCCTCGATATTGCGCGCCGCGCCGAAGAAGCGCTTGGGGCGCTGCAAAGCGTTGGCGTCCACGCCGCCGGTCAGCACCTTGCCGGAGGACGGCACCACGGTGTTGTAGGCGCGGCCGAGGCGGGTGATCGAATCCAGGAGGATGACCACGTCACGGCCGTGCTCGACCAGGCGCTTGGCCTTCTCGATCACCATCTCGGCCACCTGCACGTGGCGCGAGGCCGGCTCGTCGAAGGTGGAGGAGACCACCTCGCCCTTCACCGAGCGCTGCATGTCGGTGACTTCCTCCGGCCGCTCGTCGATGAGCAACACGATGAGGAAGCACTCCGGATGGTTGGCGGTGATGGACTTGGCGATGTTCTGCAGCAGCACGGTCTTGCCGGTGCGCGGCGGCGCGACGATCAGGCCGCGCTGGCCCTTGCCGATGGGCGAGACCACATCGATGATCCGGGCCGAGAAGTCCTTCTTCGGGCCGGTCGGGTCCTCGATCTCCAGCTTCAGCCGTTCATCCGGGTAAAGCGGGGTGAGGTTGTCGAAATTGATCTTGTGCTTGGTCTTCTCAGGGTCTTCGAAATTGATCGTGTTGACCTTGAGCAGCGCGAAATATCGCTCGCCCTCTTTCGGGCTGCGGATCTGGCCCTCGACGGTGTCGCCGGTGCGCAGGCCGAAGCGGCGGATCTGCGAGGGCGAGACGTAGATGTCGTCCGGGCCGGGCAGGTAGTTGGCGTCCGGCGAGCGCAGGAAGCCGAAGCCGTCCTGGAGCACTTCGACCACGCCGGTGCCGATGATGTCGGTCTCGGTGGCGGCCAGCTGCTTCAGGATGGCGAACATCAGCTCCTGCTTGCGCAGCGTGCTGGCGTTCTCCACCTCGTTCTCCTCGGCAAAGGCGAGCAGCTCGACGGGGGTCTTGGACTTGAGGTCCTGGAGTTTCACTTCCCGCATAGGGGAAAGCCTCAAAATCTTGGATGGTGCCGGGGACTCCGCGTGGGGAAGGTCCGACTGGCAGGGAGGGGAGGGGAATCGCAGGTCTTCAGGCGGAAGACTTGGGCCTTCGCCTGACGCGCGACGCCGATCTCATGACGGGATCGGCATACGGCAGCGGCTGCCTGCGTTTTAGGAAGCGATGGCACAATACCGGAACATGGGCGGTTCGCGCAAGTCCCCTTGCGTTCCCCCCTTCCGGGGCGGATGGCTGCATCCGCGCCGCTGGGACCACTGGCGATTGGCAGGAAACATGGTTGCCTGGGCCGAAACCGCACGCCCCATGCGGGAGAATCAGAACGGCTTGACGATGACCAGGATGACGATGCCCACCATCAGCAGGGCGGGGATCTCGTTGACCATCCGGTAGAAGCGGCTGGTGTGGGTGTTGGTGTCGGCGGCGAAGCCCTTCTGCCAGCGCACGATCAGGCCGTGGAAGGCGGACAGCAGCAGCACCAGCGCCAGCTTGCCGTGCAGCCAGCCGGACTTGATCCAGCCGCCCTCATAGATGAGGTACAGCCCCGCCAGCCAGGCGACGATCATGGCCGGGTTGCAGATGCCCTTGAGCAGCCGCCGTTCCATGACCTTGAACGTCTCGGACTGCACCGAGCCCCGCTCGGCGTCGGCATGGTAGACGAACAGGCGCGGCAGATAGAGCATCGCGGCCATCCAGGAGATGACCGCCATCACGTGCAGCGCCTTGATCCATTCGTACATGAGCGGGTCCTGGGCAGATCCTGGGACAGGTCCGGTGCGGGGCCGGAGATCGCCTCCGGTCGGCTCAAGAGGGCACGGGGGAGGTCTCCCGCGCCAGGGGCAGCGGGCCGCCGTCCCCGTTATACCCGCTCCGCCCCAGGCCGGTCAGGCCCGTGCGGAGAGCGGATGATCACAGCTTTTCCCGCACCTTTTCCACAAGGTTTTCCACATGGGCGATGGGCGTCTCCGGCTTGATGCCGTGGCCCAGGTTGAAGATGTGCGGCGCGCCCTCGAAATCCTTGCGGATATTGAGGATTTCCTCATCCAGCTGCGGTCCGCCGGCGATCAGCCGCAACGGGTCCAGATTGCCCTGCAGGGCGACCTTATCCCCAAGCCGCGCCTTGGCGGCCGCGCGATCCACCGTCCAGTCGAGGCCGAGCGCGTTCAGCTTCAGCGCCGCCAGGCCTTCCAGCGCCTCCAGGCTCGCCCCCTTGGGGAAGGCGATGATGCGGGCGTTGCGATGGGTGGCGCGCAGACCGGAGACGATCCGGCGCAGCGGATGCACGCACCAGCGGTCGAATTGCTCCGGGTCCAGCACGCCGGCCCAGGTGTCGAAGATCTGCACCGCGTCGGCGCCCGCGTCGATCTGCGCGCCGAGATGGCGGATGGAGGCTTCCACCAGCCGGTCGATCAGCGCCTCGAATAAACCCGGGTCGCGCAGCGCCATCATCCGCGCCGGCGCCTGGTCGTCGGTGCCGCGCCCGGCGATCATGTAGGTGGCCACCGTCCAGGGCGCGCCGCAGAAGCCGATCAGCGCGGTCTCGCGGCCAAGCTGGCCGGAAACCTTGCTGATCGCCTCATAGACCGGCTGCACCCGCGCTGGATCGAGCAGCTTGCGCAAGCCGTCCAGCCCCGCCCGGTCGGTCACCGGATCGAGCCGCGGCCCCTCGCCGGCCTCGAACCGCACGTTCATGCCGAGCGCGTGCGGCACCACCAGGATATCGGAAAAGATGATCGCCGCGTCGAAGCCGAAGCGGCGGATCGGCTGGAGCGTCACCTCGGCGGCCAGTTCCGGCGTGTAGCACAGGGTGAGGAAGTCGCCCGCCTTCGCCCGCACCTCGCGATATTCCGGCAGATAGCGCCCCGCCTGCCGCATCATCCAGAGCGGCGGCGTCGGCTGCGCGAAGCCGTCCAGCGCGTTGAGAAAGGGGGAGGGCTTGGCCCGCGGTTCACTCATGCCCACACACCCTCTTAAAACTAGAATCTCTTAGAGAAAGAGAGTCGTTTGAGTCTTAACCGTTGATTAACTATTCGCGCCGCGATCGACAACCGATCCACAGGCCGACATGAGAGCGCACCCGCATTTTCGGCGCGGCGCACCCCGATTCGGAGCCGGTTAACAAACGATTAACCATTGCCTCCGCCACGCTATCCCCATCCGCCCACAGAGAGGGGATGAATCGCGTCCACACAGGTCGGTTTGTGGATGGCCGTGCCCGCTATTCCGTGGGGGAGCTTGCAAGGGGTCTGCGGGCGTGCCTTGCTGCACATGCCGTCCACAGCCCGGTGGAGAAGTCGTGACCGCTCCAGGCGCACCGCATCAGAACTATTTTCACCTGCATCTGGTTTCCGACTCGACGGGCGAGACCCTGATCAATGTCGGCCGGGCCGCCTGCGCCCAATATGTGAACGTGCTGCCCATCGAGCACGTCTACCCCCTGGTGCGCTCCACCAAGCAGCTGGAACGGGTGCTGACCGAGATCGAGAACAGTCCCGGCATCGTGCTCTACACCTTGGTGGACAAGGAGATTCGCGAGCGGCTGAAGGAGCGCTGCCGGGAATTGAGCGTGCCGTACATGTCGGTGCTCGCCCCCGTGGTGCAGCTGTTCCAGTCCTATCTGGGCGGCGAGCCGCAGCCGCGGGTCGGCGGCCAGCACGCGCTGGACGCCACCTATTTCAAGCGCATCGACGCCTTGAATTACACGGTGAGCCATGACGACGGCCACCTGACGGACGATCTGGAAGAGGCCGACGTGGTGCTGCTCGGCGTCTCGCGCACGTCGAAGACGCCCACCTCCATCTATCTGGCCAATCGCGGCATCAAGACCGCCAACATCCCGCTGGTGCCCAACGTGCCCATTCCCAGCGCGCTGGAGCGGCTGAAGAAGCCGCTGATCGTCGGCCTGATCGCCAGCCCCGAGCGCATCGTCGAGATCCGCCAGAACCGGCTTCTCGGCCTCAACGCGCCGACCACCAATTCCTCTTATGTGGACCGCGAGGCGGTGTCCGAGGAGATCGCCAATTCGCGCCGCCTGTTCGCCCGCAACGGCTGGACGCTGATCGACGTGACCCGCCGTTCCATCGAGGAGACGGCGGCGGCCATCATCGGCCACCTGTCCGAGCGGCGGCGCCGGAGCATCGTCGAGACATGAGCCTGTGGCGCGCGCCCGAGCCCCTGCTGCTGGCCTCGCGCAGCGCGGCCCGGCTCGGCGTGTTGCGCGGCGCGGGCCTCCGGGTGGAAGCGCGCGCGGTGGATCTGGACGAGCGGGCGATCGAGGCGGAAGCCCGCGCCGCCGGCGCCGCGCCGGACGACGTCGCCCGCGTGCTGGCTCAGCGCAAGGCGCTCGCGGCGTCTGCCCTGGCACCGGGCCGGGTGGTGCTCGGCGCCGACCAGACCCTGGCGCTGGCCGGCGAGATCCTGCACAAGCCGGCCGACCTTGCGGGCGCCCGCGACCAGTTGCGCCAGCTCTCCGGCCGACGCCACGTGCTGCATTCCGCCGTGGCGGTGGTGCGCGACGAGGAATTGCTGTTCGAGGTGGTGGAGAGCGCCGGCCTGCTGATGCGCGCCTTGTCGGAGGACTGCCTGGACAGCTATTTCGCCGAGGCGGGGCCGCATGTGGTCCACAGCGTCGGCGCCTACCAGATCGAGGGGCCGGGCGTGCAATTGTTCGAGGCGGTCGAGGGCGACCATTTCACCATATTGGGCCTGCCGCTGCTGCCGGTGCTGGCCTATTTCCGCAGTGAGGGATGGGTACCGTGAAGCGGGTTGTCATCGTCGGCCATCCGGTGGCCCATTCGCGTTCGCCTTTGGTGCATGGCTATTGGCTGAAGCAGCACGGCATCGCCGGCGAATATGGTGTCCGCGACGTTGCCCCCGAAGAGGCGCGGGATTTCTTCGCCCGCTTCGCCACGCACGGCCTCGCCGGCTGCAACGTCACCATTCCGCATAAGGAAGCCGCGTTCAACGCGCTGGCGGAGGCGGACGAGGTGGCCCGTGCGCTCGGCGTCGCCAACACGCTTTGGCTGGAGGACGGCCGGCTCTGCGGCGCCAATACCGACGCGCCGGGCTTCATCGGCAATCTGGACGCCACCGCGCCCGGCTGGGACCGCGACCGCTCGGTGGCGCTGGTGCTGGGGGCGGGGGGCGCCTCGCGCGCGGTGATCTACGGCCTGCTGCAACGCGGCTTCGAAAAGGTGCTGCTGGCCAACCGCACCTTTGCCCGCGCCGAGGCGGTGGCGGCGCATTTCGGACCGAAGGTGGTGCCGCTGGCCTGGGATGGCCTGCCCGCCGCGCTGAAGGACGCCCGCGTGCTGGTCAACACCACCTCGCTCGGCATGAAGGGCCAGCCGCCGCTTGATCTCGACCTCTCTCCCCTGCCGGCGAGCGCGGTGGTGGCGGACGTGGTCTATGTGCCGCTGGAAACGCCGCTGCTGAAAGCCGCCAAGGCGCGTGGGCTCACCACCGTGGACGGGCTCGGCATGCTGCTGTACCAGGCGGTGCCGGGCTTCGCGCGCTGGTTCGGCGTGACGCCGGTGGTGGATGCCGGGCTGCGCGATCTCATCGTCGCGGACTTGGCGGCTAAAGGTCAGTTGGAGGCCTGAACCCATGTGGATCATCGGCCTCACCGGCTCCATCGGCATGGGCAAGTCGGCCACCGCCGGCCTGTTCCGGGCGGCAGGGGTGCCGGTGCATGATGCCGACGCCGCCGTGCATGCCATGTATCGCGCCGAGGCCGTGGCACCGGTGGAGGCGGCCTTTCCCGGCGTGACGCGGGACGGCGCCATCGACCGGCCGCAGCTTTCCGCGCGGGTGCTCAACGATGCCGCCGCCATGAAGCGGCTGGAAGCCATCGTCCATCCCTTGGTGCGGGCGCGGGAGACCGCCTTCCTGGAGGCGGCGCGCGCCGCCAATGCCCGCCTCGTGGTGCTGGACATCCCGCTGCTGCTGGAGACCGGGCGGGCCGGCGCGGTGGACGCGGTGGTGGTGGTCACGGCGGCGCCCGAGGTGCAGGCGGCACGCGTCCTGGCGCGCGACGGCATGACGCCGGCGCGGTTCGCGGCCATCCTCCAGCGGCAGATGCCGGATGGAGAGAAGCGCCGGCGGGCGCATTTCATCATCGACACCGGCCGGGGCTTCCCCGCCGCGCAACATCAGGTGGCCGGGCTGCTGCGTGCCTTCGCCGGGCCGGGCCGCGGCACCGCAAGGCCGGCCTGAGGCGCGCGGACGGGGAGACCGGGCGTGGTTTCCGGTGGATGGCGTTTCACCTCCCGCCCTAACGCTCCCCCGCGAGGGGGGAGCGGGACTATGGTGCACGGCGTAGAGATCTTCTTTCGAGCCGCGCGGAGACCCCCCTTGCGGGAGGGCAGGCGGGGGTGAAACGGCCGGGGCCGGACATCCGCTTGGCCGTGGCGCGGTGAAAGAGGGACCGATCCGGCATCGGCCGGGCCGCTGAGAAAAGGGCGACGGACGAAACCATGCGCGAGATCGTGCTCGATACGGAAACCACCGGCCTTGAAGCCAACAATGGCGACCGGGTGGTGGAGATCGGCTGCGTGGAGATGGTCAACCGCATCCTCACCGGCAACACCTACCACGTCTATATCAACCCCGAGCGCGCCATGCCGGCGGAGGCGTTCGCGGTGCACGGCCTGTCCGAGGAGTTCCTCTCCGACAAGCCGAAGTTCCCGGAGATCGCCGACGCCTTCCTCGACTTCATCGCCGACGACACGCTGGTCATCCACAACGCCGCCTTCGACATCGGCTTCCTGAATGCCGAGCTGTCGCGCATGGGGCGCACGCCCATCGCCCGCGACCGGGTGGTGGACACGGTGGCCCTCGCCCGCCGCAAGCATCCCGGCGCCTCGGCCAAGCTCGACGATCTGATGAGCCGCTACGGCATCGACAGCTCGCGCCGCGTGAAGCACGGCGCGCTGCTCGATTCGGAACTGCTGGCCGAAGTCTATAGCGAGCTGCTCGGCGGCCGGCAGGCCATGCTGGTCGGCCTGGTGGACGAGGAGGGCGGCGCCCCCCGCCTGGTGGTGGACCATGTGGCCGCCCCCCAGCGCCCGCTGCCGCTGCCCACCCGCCTGACCGCGGACGAGATCACCGTCCATCGCGACTTCATCGCCGGCATGGCGGACAAGGCGATCTGGAACCAGTATCTCGTCGACGAGGCCCGCGAGACCGGCACCGGAGGCTGACGGCCCGGCGCGGGCGGCGGTCCGCCTCATTCATCGTTCGAACATCATCCCGATCCTCTCGCCGCCGGCGGGAGGATTTTTGCATGGGCGCGCGGCCGGGTTCACAGCAGCGATGCGTCGCCGCGCGACCGCCGGCCGGCGCGGCGCGACTCAGCGGGCGAAAATCCCCTCCGCCGATGCTGCGTCGCAATAACACCCGCAAATTGCATTTTTTAACCTTACAGCCGAAAAAATCGGTCGCGTCAGATGCGCGCTGGCGGCCGATCGCGGGTGCTTCCGACCCATTCTTCGTCCGGAGAAAAACGCCCGCCAGCGGCCTCCGCAGGCGATCTGAGGGCCTATGACCCGGACGGCGCGTCCGGATCAGGCCCTCCAGGGCGCCTCACGCCTCCAGATCCTTCAGCGCCCCGGCCAACTGGTCCGGCTCGGTCACCGGCAGCGAGCAGCGCTCGCCGACGCAGACGAACGCCGCCCCTTCCGGCGGCGCGCTGTCGGCGCGGGCGCGGGCGAGGCTGCCCTTGGGCAGCGCCGCCGCGTCCGCCGCCCGCACCACCACGCGGGTGGGGAAGGGCAGGCGCAGCGCGGCGTCGGCGAACGCCTCCCGCCGCATGCCGACAGTGACGATCTCGGCGAGGCGCAGGCGGGTGTCGAGCGCGTTCAGCAGGCTGGGGTGGGCGAGGGGGTTCTGCGCCGCCGCCCCCGTGAGCGCGGCGATGATCCGGTCCGCCCGCGCTCGCAGATCGTCCCGCCCAGTGAGGGGGGCGAGGCGCACCAGAGCGTCGGCGGCCACCGCATTATAGTTGGGCAGCGCCTCGTCGAGGCTGGAGAAGGGCCGCACCACCAGCGTGTCGGCGCCGACGGCGGTGAGGAAATAGGCCCCGCTCGCCGGGTCGAGATAATCCTGTTCCAGCGTCTCCAGGAAGGCGCTCGCCTGGGCGAGGGGGGCGGCCTCCCCGGTCGCCTCATGCACGGCGGTGCCGGCGCGGGCCATGGCGGCGAGATCCGAGGCGAGGCCCGGCAGCAGCAGCCGGCCGGCGCGGTAGGAATGGCCGAGCGCGCCGTCCTTCACCATCAGCCGCGTCACGGCGGCGAAGGCGCTGGACGCCAGCGCCACCCAGTCCGCCTCGCCCAGCAGGGCGCCGGCGCGGGCGAGCGCCGCGATCATCAGGCCGTTCCAGTCCGCCAGCACCTTGTCGTCGAGGCCGGGGCGCACGCGCTTGGCCCGCGCCGCCAGCAATTTGTCCTTCAGCGGCTGGAGCC
Organism: Azorhizobium doebereinerae UFLA1-100; assembly: GCF_000473085.1. GTDB lineage: Bacteria > Pseudomonadota > Alphaproteobacteria > Rhizobiales > Xanthobacteraceae > Azorhizobium > Azorhizobium doebereinerae. The sequence continues at coordinate 162,927 of NZ_KI421497.1, read as the reverse complement.
GGGCTTCCTCCACCATGCTCACATCGCCGAAGCGGGTGCGGTTGAGGATGATCCGGTCCTCCCAATTGCCCGCCTCCGACACGTCGTAGAAGGCGCCGAAATAGGCGGCGTCCTCGGCCCCGAGCACGGCCTCGATCTCGGCCTTGGTCCAGACGTAGAACTTGCCCTCGTGCCCCTCGCTGTCGGCATCGAGGCTGGCGGCGAAGGCGCCCTCCGGCGTCAGCATCTCGCGCCTCAGCCAGCCCACCGTCTCGCGGGCGCGGAGCAGGAACAGCTCGTCGCCGGTGTCCTGATAGGCGAGCGCCAGCAGCTCCAGCAGCTGGGCATTGTCGTAGAGCATCTTCTCGAAATGCGGCACCAGCCACATCTCGTCCACGGCGTAGCGCGAGAAGCCGCCGCCCAGATGGTCGTAGATGCCGCCCTCGCACATGCGGTTCAGGGTGAAGGCGGCCACCGCCTTCAGATGCGCGTCGCCGCTGCGCGCGCTTGCCCGCCACAGCAGCTCCAGCAGGCCGGACTGGGGGAATTTCGGCGCCCCGCGCAGCCCGCCGTGGGTGCGGTCGAACAGGCCGGAGATCTGCTGCGCCGCCTTGTCCAGATCGGCCAGCGACAGGGTGACGCCCTCCGCCGGCCGGGCGGCGGCGTTAAGGCGGGAGAGGATGGCATCCGTATTGTGGGCCACCTTGTCCGGGCTCTCGCGATAGACCTGCGCCACCTGGGTGAGCACGTCCATGAAGCCGGGGCGGCCGTAGCGCGCGGTCTTGGGGAAATAGGTGCCGCCCCAGAACGGCTTGCCGTCGCCGTCCAGGAACATGGTCAGCGGCCAGCCGCCCTGCTCGCCCAGATGGTGGAGCGCGGCCATGTAGATCTGGTCCACGTCCGGCCGTTCCTCGCGGTCCACCTTGATGTTCACATAGAGCTCGTTCATGAGGGCGGCGACGTCGGCGTCCTCGAAGCTCTCGTGCGCCATCACGTGGCACCAGTGGCAGGCGGCATAGCCGACCGAGAGCAGCACCGGGCGCCCGGTGCGCTTGGCCTCCGCGAACGCCTCCGGCCCCCAGGGCCGCCAGGCGACGGGATTGTCCTTATGCTGGAGCAGGTAGGGGCTGGTCTCGGCCCCGAGGCGGTTGTCGCTCATGATCCTGCTCCGTCGGTTCTCTTCCAGGTGACGTCAAAGGCTTAAAGGATGACCCGTTCTTCGGACACCATCTTCGCTCTGTCCAGCGGCCGCCTGCCCTCCGGTGTCGCGCTCGTGCGCATTTCCGGCCGCGCCGCGCGGCAGGCGGCCCTGGCGCTGGCCGGGGCCGTGCCGCCGGCGCGGGTGGCGCGCTATGCGGTGCTGCGTCACCCGGAAACCCGTGAGGTGCTGGATCGCGGCCTCGTGCTGTTCTTCCCCGGCCCGCGCAGCGCCACCGGGGAGGACCTGGTGGAGCTGCATCTGCACGGCGGCCCGGCGGTGGTGGCGGTCATCCTGCGAACGCTGGGCGATCTGCCGGGGTTCCGGCCTGCCGCGCCGGGCGAGTTCACCCGCCGGGCGCACGCCCATGGCAAGATGGATCTGGCCGAAGTGGAGGGCCTCGCCGACCTCATCGCCGCCGAGAGCGAGGCGCAGCGCCGGCAGGCGCTGGCGCAATCCGCCGGGGCTTTGTCCCGCGCCGTGGCCGGCTGGCGCGAACGGCTGATCCGCGCCCTGGCGCTGGTGGAAGCGACCATCGATTTCGCCGACGAGGGCGACGTGCCGGACGATCTCACCGGCCCGGCGCGGGTGGAGGCGGCGCGGCTGCGCGCCGAGATCGCCGCCGTGGTGGCGGATGCGGCGCGCGGCGAGCGGGTGCGCGACGGCCTCGTCATCGCCATCGCCGGCCCGCCCAATGCGGGCAAGTCCACTTTGCTGAACCGGCTCGCCGGCCGGGAGGCGGCCATCGTCTCGGCGACGCCCGGCACAACGCGGGACGTGCTGGAGGTGCATCTCGATCTGGCCGGGCAGGCGGTGATCCTGGTGGACACCGCCGGCCTGCGCGAGACCGACGATGCGGTGGAGGCGGAGGGCGTGCGCCGCGCCCGCGCCCGCGCCGGGGCGGCCGACCTGGTGCTGTGGCTGTCGGAAGACGGCGCCCCGCCGCCGCCGGACCTGCCGGGCGCGCTGGCGGTGTGGACCAAGCGCGACGTGGGGGCGGGCGGTGCCGCGCCGCCGGTCGCCGCCCGCGATCAGGGGCACCCCGGCGCGCCGCTGCCCGCCCCGCATTCCGCCGGCGCTGCCCGCGCCCCGGCTGATGGACTTGGCGCTGGACCTGGTGTTGGACCTGCCGATGGGCCGGCGAAGCCGTCGAGCGGGTCGCCGGCCGGGGCTTCGGCGGGCGTTGCGCCTCTCGCCATTTCCGCCCGCACCGGCGCCGGCATGGACGATCTGATCGCCGAGATCGAGCGCCGGGCGGCGAGGCTCGGCGGCGGCGAGCCCGCCCTCGTCACCCGTGCCCGCCAGCGTCATGCCCTGGCGGCGGCGCTCATCGAGCTTGACGCCGCGCTGGCCATCGGCGCCGGCGGCGAGGACCTCCTGGCCGAGCACCTGCGCCTGTCCGCCCGCGCCCTCGACACGGTGGTGGGCCGGGTGGACGTGGAGGACGTACTGGACGCTTTGTTCCGCACCTTCTGCATCGGCAAATAGGGCCGGGGTGTTTCACGTGAAACAGGGATGGCGGCGGTTTCCGCCGGGCCCCCCGATGTTTCACGTGAAACATCGGGGGGCAGGGGCGGGGGCCTGCTGCTCCGCCCGGCGGAAGCGAGGGCCGCGAACCGGCATTCTGACCTCGCCCCGTGAGGGAGCGACCGCGTGCCATCAGTAGAGCGCCTGCATCGCCTTGTTTCGATCCACGCTCCGGTGAGGGAGCGACCGAGAGCGACGGCCATGTCGCCGTAGCCGTCCGGGTTTCGATCCACGCCCCCGTGAGGGAGCGACATGGGCGGCAGCGGAGCGAGCGCGACGCCGAGCATGTTTCGATCCACGCTCCCGTGAAGGAGCGACGGGGTCAGGAGGTCGCGGGCCACCTCGTCGCCAGCGTTTCGATCCACGCTCCCGTGAAGGAGCGACGATCGTCGCGCCCGCCTTGCGCAGGCCATGGGCCGTTTCGATCCACGCTCCCGTGAAGGAGCGACGAAAGATGACATGAGCACGCCGCAAACCTACAACGTTTCGATCCACGCTCCCGTGAAGGAGCGACCCCGCTAGTGGTAAGCCATTTCGGGCGCAGGGGAAAAGGGCGGGGCGGCGCGAACCGCGCCGGCGCGGGGCGAAATGCGGCCTGGGCGCGGGGTCGCGGGAGGGGAAAGCGTGCCGGAGCAGGCGGTTGGACGCCGCGCGAACCGGCCGGGGTTACGATGAGCGCTTGAGGTTCGCGCGCCTGGGGGCGAGGGCCGGCCCCGGAGACCCGCCGACCATCGCCGCGCCCGCCGGCCCCCGGCCCTCATCCCCCGTCTCGTCGCGCCCCCGCCGCGCCCGCGCCTGTCCCGAGACGGGGGCCCCAAGATGGGGGCCCAGGACGGGCGGCGCGAGACGGGCGAGGGGGGCGGCGTCTGGCCCAGGCCCCGGCACGGGCCGCCCGATGTTTCACGTGAAACATCCCGGCCATGCCACGCGCGCCTTGACCGCCTCGCGAAACTGCCGTTCGCTAGGCGGCGACCGCCGGGGCGGGTGGGCCGTTGCCGCCCGTGCCCGCGTCCCGGCTTTTCACCCCGCAGAGCCGCACCGGCCTGCGCGCGGGCGGATGATACGACAGATGACACAGAGCTTCGACGTGATGGTGGTGGGCGGCGGGCACGCGGGCTGCGAGGCGGCGGCGGCCGCCGCGCGCTGCGGCGCGCGCACCGCGCTCGTCACCCACCGGGCCGACACCATCGGCGCCATGTCCTGCAATCCGGCCATCGGCGGGCTGGGCAAGGGCCATCTGGTACGCGAGATCGATGCGCTGGACGGGCTGATGGGCCGGGTGGCGGACCAGGGCGGCATCCAGTTCCGCCTGCTCAACCGCCGTAAGGGCCCGGCCGTGCGCGGCCCGCGCGCCCAGGCCGACCGCAAGCTCTATGCCCGCGCCATGCAGGCGGCGCTCGCCGAACAGGACAATCTCGTCCTCGTGGAAGGGGAGGCGGACGACCTCATCCTCACTGAGGGCCGCGTCACCGGCCTGGTGCTGAAGGACGGGCGCAGCTTTGCCTGCGGCGCCGTGGTGCTGACCACCGGCACCTTCCTCAACGGCCTGATCCACATGGGCGAGGTGCAGATCCCCGCCGGGCGCATCGGCGAGGAGCCGGCGCTGGGCCTCTCCGGCACGCTGGCCCGGCTCGGCCTCGCGCTCGGCCGGCTGAAGACCGGCACGCCGCCGCGCCTCGACGGCCGCACCATCGACTGGGCGAGCCTGGAGATGCAGCCGGGCGACGACGACCCCGAGCCGTTCTCGGCGCTCACCACCCGCCTGCCCAATCCGCAGGTGGCCTGCGGCATCACCCGCACCACCCAGGCGACCCATGACGTGGTGCGCGCCAACCTTGGCCGCTCGGCCATGTATTCCGGCCGCATCGAGAGCACCGGGCCGCGCTATTGCCCCTCCATCGAGGACAAGGTGGTGCGCTTCGGCGATCGCGACGGCCACCAGATCTTCCTGGAGCCGGAGGGGCTGGACGACCCGACCGTGTATCCCAACGGCATTTCCACCTCGCTGCCGGAGGAGGTGCAGCGGCTCGTGCTCGCCACCATTCCGGGGCTGGAGAAGGTGGTGATGGCGCGGCCGGGCTATGCCATCGAATATGACCATGTGGACCCGCGCGAGCTGGAGCCGACGCTGGAGGCCAGGCGCGCGCCCGGCCTGTTCCTCGCCGGCCAGATCAACGGCACCACCGGCTATGAGGAGGCGGCCGCGCAGGGCCTGCTCGCCGGGCTGAATGCCGCGCGCCGGGCGGCCGGCACCGAGGGGGCGGTGATCGACCGCGCCGAGGGCTATCTCGGCGTGATGGTGGACGATCTCGTGACGCGGGGGGTGAGCGAGCCCTACCGCATGTTCACCTCGCGGGCCGAATACCGCCTGACGCTGCGCGCCGACAATGCCGACCAGCGCCTCACGCGGCGGGGGCTTGAGCTGGGGTTGGTGGGGGCGGAGCGGGCGCGGGTGTTCGGCGAACGCATGGACGCGCTGGACGCGGCGCGCGACCGGGCACGGGCGGTGAGCCTCACCCCCAACGAGGCGGCGAAATACGGGCTGGCGCTGAACAGGGACGGCCAGCGCCGCACCGCCTTCGATCTGCTCGCCTATCCGGACATCACGCTGGAGCAGCTGGCCGGCATCTGGCCGGAGTTCGGCGCGCTCGCCCCGTCCGTCGCCGCGCAGCTGGAGATCGACGCCAAATACGCGGTCTATCTGGACCGGCAGGCGGCGGACATCGCCACGCTGCGGCGCGACGAGGACCTCGTGCTGCCGGAGAGCCTCGCCTATGAGGGGCTGCCGGGCCTGTCCAACGAGCTGAAGGTGAAGCTCGCCCGCGTGCGCCCGCGCACCATCGGCCAGGCGGGGCGCATGGAGGGCATGACGCCGGCGGCGCTCGCTCTGCTGGTCACCTATGCCCGGCGGCAGGGGGCGGCGAAGGCGGGGTGAGGGGAGGGGACGTGCCTCGGAGGCACGGACCGCGCTTCGCGCCCCCCACCCCGACCCTCCCCCGCAAGCGGGAGAGGGAGTTCCGGCGCGCGTGGGGCGAGCGCAGGCCAGATGCCGAACGGGGCGGCTTTTTTTCAACGGCGACGGTGCCGATTTCACCCTCTCCCGCGGAGCGGGGGAGGGCAGGGTGGGGGCGCCGCGCAGCGGCGGGAGGCGCTCCCCATCCAGGGCGGCGGGGCGGGTGCGCGCGATTGGGACTCCCCCCGCGACGCGAATCCGGTTTTAAGAAGGGGCGCGGGGCAGGTCGTCTTGAACACCGGGCCGGTCGCATCCGGCGGAAAACCCGGAGCCGGCTCAGCACCTGGGCGTGTTGGCGGATGCTGCACTGCACAATAAGCCTGTCGCGCATCGCGCGCCTCCTGTGGCGGCCCCTGGCGTGTGAATATTGGGGACGGCACCGCCCTTTGTCGCAGCGGGCCTCCGACACGGTGTCGCAAGTGGGGAAGTGTGGTCCAACGGCAGGGGAATCGCGTGTCAAAGCCGGGGAACTTCATGTCGAACGACACAGGCCGCGCGGCGGTCGCAGCCACCGTTTCACGTGAAACATTGGCCCGGCTCGACCTCCTCGCCGAGCAGCTAATCCGCTGGCAGAAAAAGATTAATCTCGTCGCGCCGAACACGCTGCCGGAGCTGTGGAGCCGCCATATCGCGGATTCCCTGCAGCTCGTTGACCATGTTCCGCCCGATGTGTCGCGCTGGGTGGACCTCGGGTCCGGCGGCGGATTTCCCGGCCTCGTGGTCGCCGCCGTGCTGGCCGAGCGGCCGGGCGCGCAGGTGACATTGGTGGAGAGCGACACCCGCAAGGCCGCCTTTCTGCGCGAGGCCAGCCGCGCCGCCGGCCTGCCGACGCGGATCGTGCCGGAGCGGATCGAGCAGGCGGCGCAGCGGCTTGCGCCGGGGACGCAGGTGGTCTCCGCCCGCGCGCTCGCCCCCTTGCCCAAGCTCCTGGACCTCGCCGCGCCCTTCCTCGCCGCCGGCGCCCTGGGCCTGTTTCCCAAGGGCCGCGACTGGGAGCGCGAATTGACCGACGCCCGCAAAGGCTGGACACTCGACCTCAACCTCCACCGCAGCCTCGGTGATCCCCAAGGACGCATCCTGGCGATCATCTCGGCGGAGCGGGCGGCCCCTGCCGCCGGCTCGCCTCCCGGTGGCGAACCATCCGCAACGCCCGCGGCACCCGCCCGTGGGCGGACCGTGAAGGGGAATGCCCCATGACCGATCCTTTCGCCATTGCTCCGCTCACCGGCGGCGTGACGCCGCGCATCCTGGCGCTCGCCAACCAGAAGGGCGGGGTGGGCAAGACCACAACGGCCATCAATCTGGGCACCGCGCTCGCCGCCATCGGCGAGACCGTGCTGGTCATCGACCTCGACCCGCAGGGCAATGCCTCCACCGGCCTCGGCATCGACCGCCGGGCGCGCAAGCTCTCCACCTATGACGTGCTCACCGGGGAAGCCTCCCTGCGCGAGGCGATCCACGAGACCGGCGTGCCGCAGCTCTATGTGGCGCCCTCCACCCTGGACCTGTCCGGCCTGGAGCTGGAGATCGCCAGCGAGCGCGACCGCGCCTTCCGCCTGCGCAACGCGGTCAAGGCGCTGGCCGAGGACGACGCGGGGCCGCGCTTCAGCTATGTGCTGATCGACTGCCCGCCGTCGCTGTCGCTGATCACGGTCAACGCCATGGCGGCGGCCCATGCCATCGTGGTGCCGCTGCAATGCGAGTTCTTCGCGCTGGAGGGCCTGTCGCAGCTCCTGAAGACGGTGGAGCAGGTGCGCACCGGGCTGAACCCCGGCCTTGCCATCCACGGCATCGTGCTGACCATGTACGATGCCCGCAACAATCTGTCCGACCAGGTGGTGCAGGACGTGCGGCAGTTCATGGGCGAGAAGGTCTATGAGACGGTGATCCCGCGCAACGTGCGGGTGTCGGAGGCGCCGTCCTACGGCAAGCCGGTGCTGCTCTACGACCTGAAATGCGCGGGCTCGCAGGCCTATCTGCGGCTCGCCTCCGAAGTGATCCAGCGCGAGCGCGCCGCCCGCGCGGCGGCCTAACTCTCTCAAGGGACGACTAGCAGATGGCGGAAGAAGGTCGCTCGCGTCTGGGACGCGGGCTCGCGGCCCTGATCGGCGACATGGGCGAGGATCCGGCCGAGACCGCCGCGCCCGCCCGCGCGGCGGCCGCGCGCGGCGGCGTGCGCAAGCTGCCCATCGAGCAGGTGCGCGCCAGCGCCCGCAACCCGCGCCGCACCTTCGTGGAGGAGGGGCTGGAGGAACTGGCCGCCTCGATCCGCGAGAAGGGCATCATCCAGCCCATCGTGGTGCGGCCTCTAGGATCGCAGTCCTACGAGATCGTCGCCGGCGAGCGCCGCTGGCGGGCCGCCCAGCGCGCCAGCCTGCACGAGGTGCCGGTGGTGGTGATCGAGCTCTCCGACCGCGAGGCGCTGGAGATCGCCATCATCGAGAACGTCCAGCGCTCGGACCTCAACGCGCTGGAAGAGGCCATGGGCTACGAGGCGCTGATGGCGCAGTTCGACTATTCGCAAGCCGACCTCGCCAAGGTGATCGGCAAGAGCCGGCCGCACATCGCCAATACGCTGCGCCTGCTGAAGCTGCCGGAGAGCGTGAAGGCCTATCTGGCCGACGGGCGCCTCACCGCCGGCCACGCCCGCGCGCTGCTCGCCCATGACGATCCCGAGCGGCTGGTGCGGGCGGTGGTGGAGAAGCGCCTGTCCGTGCGCGACGTGGAGGCGCTGACCAAGACCAAGCAGGCCCTGACCGGCAAGGCGCCAGTCGCTGCGGCGGCGCCGGCGAAGGATGCCGACACGCGGGCGCTGGAGAAGCTGCTCACCGACACGCTGGGGCTGGTGGTGACGCTCCAGGGCAAGGGCGAGGCGGGCGAATTGCGCATCCGCTACACCGACCTCGACCAGCTCGACCAGCTCTGCCGCCGCCTCGGCGTGGAGAGCTGACGCGCCGGACATGCTGGCGCGGAGCGGGGGATTGCGCGCCAGGATCGATTCCCTCTCGCCCCTTCCGGGCTTAGCCTGCGACCCATGATGGACGATACCGCCTTGCCCGCCCGCGCCGAAGCCGACGCGGCCGAAGAAGCCGAACCGCGCGCCGGGGCGCCGGAGGCCGATGCCCCCCGCGCCGACAAAGCGGAGAAGGACGCCAGCCGCGTCTCGCCGATGATGGCGCAATATGTGGAGATCAAGGCGGCCAATCCGGGCAGCCTGCTGTTCTACCGCATGGGCGATTTCTACGAATTGTTCTTCGAGGATGCGGAGGCCGCCTCGCAGGCGCTGGGCATCGTTTTGACCAAGCGCGGTAAGCACCTGGGCGAGGACATCCCCATGTGCGGCGTGCCCTTGGTGCGGGCGGAGGAATATCTCCACAAGCTCATCGCGCTCGGCTTCCGGGTCGCGGTCTGCGACCAGCTGGAGGACCCCGCCGAGGCCAAGAAGCGCGGCTCGAAGAGCGTGGTGAAGCGGGACGTGACCCGCCTCGTCACCCCCGGCACGCTGACCGAGGAGTCGCTGCTCGACGCCAAGCGCGAGAACGTGCTGCTGGCGGTGGCCCGCACCCGCGCGGCGGGGGAGGGGGCGCACGATTACGCGCTGGCCTTCACCGACGTCTCCACCGGCGCCTTCCGCGTCGCCGCCAGCAGCGAGGAGACGCTGGGCGGCGACCTCGCCCGCATCGATCCGGCCGAGATCCTGGTGTCCGACGCGGTCTATGACGACGAGGCGTTGCGCGCGTTCTGGCGCGACCTCGCCGTGCCGGTGACGCCGCTGCCCCGGCAGAGCTTCGACGGGCCGCAGGCGGAAAAGCGCCTCGCCGCCTTCTTCGGCGTCGCCACCTCGGACGCCTTCGGCAGCTTCACCCGGCCGGAGCTGATCGCCGCCGCCGCCATCGTCGCTTATATCGAGCGCACCCAATTGGGCGCCCGGCCCGCGCTCGCCCCGCCGCAGCGCGATGCGGACGGCGGCGCCATGCAGATCGACGCCGGCACGCGCACCAATCTGGAGCTGGTCCGCACCACGTCCGGCGAGCGCAAGGGCTCGCTGCTGGCCGCCGTGGACCGCACCGTGACGGCGGCGGGCGCGCGCCTGCTGGCCCGGCGGCTCGCCGAGCCGCTGACCGACATCGCCGCCATCCGCGCCCGGCACGATGCGGTGGGCTTCCTGATGGAGGAGGCGGACCTGCGCGAGACCTTGCGCCGCCGCCTCGCCGCCGCCCCGGACCTCGCCCGCTCCCTGTCGCGCCTCGCGCTCGGGCGCGGCAGCCCGCGCGACCTCGGCGCCATCGCGGCGGGGCTGAAGGAGGGGCTCGCCATCTCCTCCGCCTTCACCACCGAGCCGCCGCGCGACTTGGCCCGCTGCGCCCGGCTGCTGGCGGCGGTGGAGCCGTGGCTGGCGGAGGAACTGACCGCCGCGCTCGCCGACGAGCTGCCGCACAACCGCCGCGACGGCGGCTTCGTGCGGCAGGGCTACGACCTCGACCTCGATGCCACCCGCGCGCTGCGCGACGAGAGCCGCCGCGTGGTCGCCGCTTTGGAGCGGCGCTATGTGGAGGAGACCGGCGTCCGCTCGCTGAAGATCCGGCACAATGCGGTGCTGGGCTATTTCGTCGAGGTGACGGCGCAGAATGCCGACCGGCTGCGCGAGCCGCCGTTCAGCGCCACCTTCGTCCACCGCCAGACCATGGCCGGGGCGGTGCGCTTCACCTCGGTGGAGCTGGGCGACCTGGAGAGCCGCATCGCCAGCGCCGGCGAGCGGGCGCTGGCGCTGGAGCAGTCGATCTTCGACCGGCTGGCCAATGCGGTGGTGGAGGCCGCCCGGCCGATCCGCGAGGCCGCCGAGGCGCTGGCCGAGCTGGACGTGCTCTCCGCCCTCGCCCGCCTCGCGGTGGACGAGCGCCATGTGCGCCCGGAGATGACCGAGGGCGTGGACTTCGCCATTGCCGGCGGCCGCCATCCGGTGGTGGAGCAGGCCTTGGCGCGCGGCGGCGGGCCGTTCGTCGCCAATGACTGCGACCTCTCCCCGCCGGAGACCGAGACGGACGCGCGCATCTGGCTGGTCACCGGCCCGAACATGGCCGGCAAGTCCACCTTCCTGCGCCAGAACGCGCTGATCGCGGTGCTGGCCCAGGCGGGCGCCTTCGTGCCGGCGCGGTCGGCGCGGCTCGGCGTGGTGGACCGATTGTTCTCCCGCGTCGGTGCGGCGGACGACCTGGCGCGCGGGCGTTCCACCTTCATGGTGGAGATGGTGGAGACGGCGGCCATCCTGAACCAGGCGACGCGCCGCTCGCTGGTGATTCTCGACGAGATCGGCCGCGGCACCTCCACCTTCGACGGCATGTCCATCGCCTGGGCGAGCCTTGAGCACCTGCACGAGGTGAACCGCTGCCGGGCGCTGTTCGCCACCCATTTCCATGAGCTGACGGCGCTGACCCAGCGCTGCGCGCGCCTCGCCAACGCCACCGTGAAGGTGACCGAATGGCAGGGGGACGTGGTGTTCCTGCACGAGGTGGTGCCGGGCGCGGCGGACCGCTCCTACGGCATCCAGGTGGCCAAGCTCGCGGGCCTGCCCAAGGCGGTGATCGCGCGTGCCAAGGCGGTGCTGGCGGAGCTGGAGGCGGCCGAGCGGGTCTCCCCGGCGCAGCGCCTGCTGGACGAGCTGCCGCTGTTCGCCGCCGCCGCGCGCCCGGCGGCGCTGCCCGCCCTGGCCGGCCCGCATCCGGCCGAGCCGGCGCTGATGGCGCTGGAGGCGCTTGATCCCGACGCCATGACGCCGCGCGCCGCCCTGGAGGCGCTCTACCGGCTGAAAGCCATCCTGGCCGAATCACAGGGCGAGGACTGAGCGGGGTACGCGGCAAAGCCCTCTCCCGCCTGCGGGGGAGGGTTTGGGTGGGGGCCGCGCGAAGCGCGGACTATGCGGAAAATCCGGTCGGGCGATGGGTGGCGACGGCGCACCGTGCCCCCACCCTATCCCTCCCCCGCAAGCGGGAGAGGGGACCTGTCAGGCGGGGGGATAGGTCGTGCCCCCCGTCATGCGGAGGGGTGGTCCGCCAGGGACCTCAGCCGCCGTTGTCGGCGCCGCCCTGATACAGCTCGCCCCAGGCGGAAAAGGCGTCCTGGAACGCCTGGGTGCCCGCCGGTCCCTTCTCGAAGGCGAGGATCGCCCGCTTGTTGTTGGTGTAGACGATCGGGATGTCGATCCACGGCCGGGTCTGCAGCAGCTGCAGATTGCGCTGGCGATCCGCCGGCACGGCCGAGAGGCCCACCAGGAAATAGGTCGGGCTCACCTTCACCGACAGGCCGGCCAGAGGCGCGCCCTGGGCGCTCTCCGTCTGCTTCACCCGCACCACCGGCACGTTGCTGACGCCGCCATAGGGGAAGTCGGGCGGCAGGTTGAAGGTGATCTCGATGGTGTGCGAGGCCGGCAGCGTCTGGTCGAGGTTCCGCCGGATCGTGAAGCCGACGCTGATGCGCCGCTCGGGGATCTGGATGTCGGCGCGGATGCCGATGTCCGGCGGCAGGCCGGGGCCGCCGGCGACCGTCTCGGTCTTCCAGGTCACCGTGCCTTCGAACTGCTGCACCTGCTGGGCGTTGCCGGGGCTTTCCTCGAACAGGATCGCCTTCTGGGTCACCGAGGCGCCGGCGCGCGGCGAGGTGGGCTGAGCGGCCGGGCGGCTGCCGTCGCGGGCGGCCTGGGCCACGCGGTCGCCGTTCTTGGGCTGGTCGGGCGCGGCGGGCGCCGCCGGGGTCGGCTGGGTGGCGGCGGTCTGCGGCGCGCCGGAGCCGAACAGGGACGCGATGGCGTCGCGCTTGAGCACCGCGCCGGCGATGGCGCCGAGCACCAGCACCGCCAGCACGATGAACACGGCGATGCGCCGGCCGCTGCCGCCGGTCTCCTGCGGCGCGCGGGCGGCGCTGCGGCTGCGTACGGTGGCCCGGCCGATGCGCGGGCGGCGGTCGCCGGCCACCGTGGCGTCGGTCCCGGTCGCGTCGGGGCTGTCGGTTTCATCCGCCTCGGCCGTCGGCTCTTCAGAGGCGGCGGGCGGCGGGGCGGCGCGGGAGAAGGCCGGCCGGCCGGTGGGGCGGGCGCCGTCCGCCGGGGCGCCGGGGGCTTCCTCGCGGCGGGGATTGAGCGGGGCGTGCGGGGCCGCCTCGGGCCGGGGCTTCGGCCGGGCCGGGGGCAGCGGCGGGGCGGCGGGCGCCTCCGCCGCTGGGGCGGTGTCGGCATGGTCCGCCTCGATGCGGCGGATGGCGTCTTCGAGCGACATGCGCTCGCGGCCGATCTCGCCTTCCGGCAGAGGCGGATCGACGCTGCGCAGCTGCTTCAGGAGGGCCGCCCGCGCCCGGTCGAACACCACCTTCCGAGCCTCCGCATTATTCTGCGGCAGGCCGGAGATCGCGCGGACCAGGAGCGGGTAGTAATCAGCCATTGGGCGGGAGCTTTGCCTTAAAACACGAAACTATGGTTAAGCCTGGAAGGGATTGTGGACCAGGATGGTGTCGTCCCGCTCGGGGCTGGTGGACAGCACCGCCACCGGGCAGCCGATCAGTTCCTCCACCCAGCGCACATACTTGACCGCTTCCGCCGGCAGGTCCGCCCACGAGCGGGCGCCCGCGGTGGATTCCTTCCAGCCGGGAATGGTCTCGTAGATGGGCTCGGCCCGCGCCTGCGCGCCGCTCTCGGCCGGGAGATAGTCGATCTCCTTGCCGTCGAGCCGGTAGCCGACGCAGACCTTCAGTTCTTCGAAGCCGTCCAGCACGTCGAGCTTGGTCAGCGCGATGCCGTGGATGCCGCAGGTGCGCACGGTCTGGCGCACCAGCACCGCGTCGAACCAGCCGCAGCGGCGCGGACGGCCGGTCACCACGCCGAACTCGCGGCCCTTGGTGCCCAGCGTCTTGCCGATCTCGTCGGTCAGCTCGGTGGGGAAGGGGCCTTCGCCGACGCGGGTGGTGTAGGCCTTGGTGATGCCGAGCACATAGTCCAGAGCGCCGGGGCCGACACCCGAGCCGCTCGCCGCCGAGGAGGCGACGGTGTTGGACGAGGTCACATAAGGATAGGTGCCGTGGTCGATGTCGAGCAGCGCGCCCTGCGCGCCCTCGAACAGGATCTTCTTGCCGTCCTTGCGCGCCTTGTCGAGCAGCTCCCACACCCGGTCCATGAAGGGCAGGACCTTGGGGGCGAGCGCCAGCAGGTCGGCGACCAGTTCGCTGGTCACCACCTCGGGCATGCCGAGGCCGCGGCGGATGAGATTATGATGGGAGAGCAGGCGCTCCACCTTGGCCGGCAGCGCCTCGGCGTCCACCAGGTCGACGAGGCGGATGGCGCGGCGGCCAACCTTGTCCTCGTAGGCCGGGCCGATGCCGCGCTTGGTGGTGCCGATCCGGGTGCCCGAATTGGTGCCCTCGCGCAGCGCGTCCAGCTCCCGGTGCAGCGCCAGGATGAGCGGCGTCGTCTCGGCGATGCGCAGGCGCTCGGGGCCCACGTGCACGCCCTGGCTCTCCAGCCGCGCCAGCTCGTCCACCAGCGCCTGCGGGTCGAGGACCACGCCGTTGCCGATCATCGAGAGCTTGCCCGGGCGCACCACGCCCGAGGGCAGCAGGGAGAGCTTGTAGGTGACGCCGTTCACCACCAGCGTATGGCCGGCGTTATGCCCGCCCTGGAAGCGAACCACGACGTCGGCCTGCTCCGAGAGCCAGTCGACGATCTTGCCTTTACCTTCGTCGCCCCATTGCGAGCCGACCACGACCACGTTGGCCACGGTGTGGGGTCCTTCCAGCTATCGGCCCCGAAGGGCCGCGGCCTCAAGGGGCCGTGCGAACACAGGAAAGCCCCGGCTTTGGTTCCGGGGCCTCGTCCGTGGGTCTTAAGCGATCAGGGGGGGTGTGGCAAGGTTCGCGACCGCCCCGCCGTCGTGTGTCTGTCATCCGCGCGCATCAGCCGCTGTTCCTGAGGCCGGCGGAGATGCCGTTGATGGTGAGCTGGATGCCGTGCAGCACATGGTCGCTCGCCGCCTCGCGCCGGTGCGCCTTGAGCAGTTCGACCTGCACGTGGTTGAGCGGATCGAGATAGGGGAAGCGGTTGCGGATCGAGCGGTCGAGCAGCGGGTTGGCCTCCAGCAGCTTCTTCTGCCCCATGATCGCCAGCAGGCTGGTGATGGAGCTCTGATATTCCGACGAGATGCGGCTGAAGATGCGGGCGCGCAGCTCCTCGTCCGGCACCAGCTCGGCATAGCGCGAGGCCACCGCCAGGCTGCTCTTGGCCAGCACCATGTCCATGTTGGACAACAGCGTGCGGAAGAACGGCCAGTCCCGGTACATGGACTGGAGGAAGGCGATGCCGTCCGAGGGCCGGGCCTCCACGAAGGCGGCGACGGCGGCGCCGAAGCCGTACCAGCCCGGCAGCATCACCCGGCATTGCGCCCAGGAGAACACCCAGGGGATGGCGCGCAGCGCCTCGATGGAGCGCGTCTTGTTGCGCGAGGCCGGCCGCGAGCCGATGTTCAGCGTGGCGATCTCGCTGATGACGGTGGACGACCAGAAATAATCCTCGAAGCCGGGGGTCTCGTAGACCAGGGCGCGATAGGCCGCATAGGCTGTCTTCGACAGGTCCTCCATGGCGGCGAGGAACTCCGGCCGGGGGCTCGCCTGCTCGGCGTCCAGCAAGGTGGCCTCCAGCGTCGCGGAGACCAGGATCTCCAGGTTCCGCCGGCCGTTCTCGGGGGTGGAGTATTTCGACGAGATGATCTCGCCCTGCTCGGTGATGCGGATCTGGCCGTTCACGGCGCCGGCCGGCTGGGCGAGGATGGCCTCGTAGCTCGGCCCGCCGCCCCGGCCCACCGAGCCGCCGCGGCCGTGGAACAGGCGCAGCTTCACCTTGTGGCGGGCGAACACCGCGATCAGACCGATCTCGGCCTTGTACAGCTCCCAGCCGGAGGAGACGAAGCCGCCGTCCTTGTTGCTGTCGGAATAGCCGAGCATCACCTCCTGCACGCCGCCCCGGCTGTCCACCAGCGCGCGATATTCCGGCAGCGACAGCAGGCGGTCCATCACCTCGGCGCAGTTCTGCAAATCGGGGATGGTCTCGAACAGCGGGATGATGTGCACCGCGCTCGTGCCGTGGGCGGTGACGAGGCCGGCCTCCTTGAGCAGCAGCGCCACCTCCAGCAGGTCCGAGACGCCCTCGGTCTTGGAGATGATGGCATTGGGGATGACCGCCGCGCCGAGCCGGGCGTGGGCCGCGGCGGCGGTGCGCAGGATGGCGAGTTCCGAGCCCGTTTCCTCCGCATAGGCGAGGAACGGCGAGGCGAGGGGGCGGGGATTGGCCAGTTCCGCCCGCAGCAGGGCGATGCGGCCGTCCTCGTCGCGCTCCCGATAGGCGGTGCCGGGGGCGGCCTGCTCCAGCAGGTCGGCCACGGTGCGCTCGTGGACGTCGGAATTCTGCCGCAGGTCCAGGCTGGCGAGGTGGAAGCCGAAGCAGTCCACCGCCCGGCGCATCTGCCTGAGCCGGCCGCGCGCCAGGATCTTCGAGCCGTTCTGCATCAGCGAGCGATGCACGATGTCGAGGTCGGCGCGGAAATCCGCCGGGCCGGGATAGGGCAGGCTGGCGCCGTCCGCCGGCAGGTCGCTCGCGGCGGTGTCGGCCGCGTGCTGGGCCGCCGCCGTGGCCTTCAGCCGGCCGAGGATACCCACGAGGGCGAGGCGGTAGGGCTCGTCGCGATGCTCCAGCGCCCGGTCGCCGGAGCGCTCGGCGAGGCCCGCCAGTTCGTCCGAGACGGCGACGAGGCGCTTGGCGAGGGACAATTCGGTGATGAGCTGGCCGACCTGGTCCTCGTAGAAGGCCATGGCGCGGTCGCGGTGCCGGCGCACGGTCTCGCCCAGCACGTCGGCGGTGACGAAGGGGTTGCCGTCGCGGTCGCCGCCGATCCAGCTGCCGATGCGCAGGAAGGGCGGGACCTCGCCCGCCTCGGCCTCGGCGCCGTCCAGCTCCTCCAGGTGGTCCTCGATGGCGCAGAGCAGGCGCGGCACCTCCGCGAGGAAGGTGTAGTCGTAATAGGACAGGCCGTTCGACACCTCGTCGAGCACGGTGAGCTTCACCTTGCGCAGCAGGGCGGTCTGCCAGAGCGTCAGCACCGCGCGGCGCAGGCTCTCGTCCTGGGCCTTCGCCTCCTCCGGCGTCGCCTGCACCCGCTCCTTCAGGTCGAGCAGGCCGACGATCTCCATCTCCCGGTTCAGCGTGCTCTTGCGGCGCACCTCGGTGGGGTGGGCGGTGAGCACGGGGCTCACCAAAGCCTGCGAGAAGAAGGCGCGCAGGGCGGGCGCGTCGATGCCCGCCTTCTCGGCCCGGGCGAGGGCGTTGGCCAGCGTGCCCGGGCGCGGCGCCGAGCCGGCGACGGCATGGGCGCGGTTGCGCCGGCTGTGGTGCTGGTCCTCGGCGATATTGGCGAGGTGGGAGAAATAGCTGAAGGCGCGGATGATCTGCACCGCCACCTCCGGCTCCATGCCGTTCAGCAGCGTGTTCAGCTCCTGGCGCGCCGCCTCGTCGGCGTCGCGGTGGAAGCGGATCGAGGTCTGGCGGATGGTCTCCACCAGATCGTAGATCGCGTCCCCCTCCTGCTCGCGCACCGTGTCGCCCAGGATCCGGCCCAGCAGCCGGATGTCGTCGCGCAGGGGCTGGTCCTTGTCCCCCCCGCCGGTTTCGTTTTCAGCCACCACAGCCCAGACCGCGCTCGTCATGCGTCCCCCATCTGCGTCAGCCGGGGCGGTGACCACGTCCAGCCGGTCCATTTAGAAGAGTTTTCGGGCCGAACGAAAGAGCCGGCGTGGCGGGGCGGGGGCTTTCCGCCTAAGGAGGGAAATCATCGTTTCCCGTTCAGATCGGGCCATTCCTCCCTTTGCGCGAGCCAAACAAGGGTGCGATGGTAACTGCTGGCCGAGGAATGGCAGGGTGGGTGGATTCATGTCATTCGCGCAGATGCGCCAGCGGATGCCTGGCGCGAAGGTGGACACCGCCCTGAATGCGGCGGTGCGGGCGGCGCGCCCGGCCCTCGTGACGGCGGTGGTCTTCAGCCTGTTCATCAATATCCTTGGCCTCACCGGGCCGCTCTACATGATGCAGGTCTACGACCGCGTGCTGAGCAGCCGGAACATCGCCACGCTGGTGGTGCTGACCATCCTCATCGCCATCCTCTACGCGGTGTGCGCCTGGCTGGAATCCCTGCGCTCGCGCCTGCTGGTGCGGGCCGGGCTGAAGTTCGACGAGGAAGTGAACGACCATGTGTTCGACGCCGTGCAGCGCGCCTCGCTGCGCAAGGCGTCGGCCTCTCATGTGCAGGCCCTGCGCGACACCGACACGGTGCGCGAATTCTTCTCCGGCGGCGGGCTGATCTCGCTGTGCGACCTGCCCTGGGTGCCGATCTACATCCTGTTCGCCACCCTGCTGAGCCCCTGGTACGGGCTGCTGGCGGTGCTGAGCTGCGTCATCTCCGGCGGCCTCGCGGTCGCCAACGACCGGGCCACCCGCAAGCTGCTGGATCAGGCCACCAAGGCCAATATCGCCGCCGCCAACCAGGCCACCACCACCTTCCGCAATGCCGAGGTGCTCCAGGCCATGGGCATGGTGCCGAACCTGCGCCGCCGCTGGATCGCCAGCCATGGCGACGCACTCGGCTGGCACGCGGTCGCCTCCGACCGGGGCGGCGCGCTGATGGCCGCCACCCGCTTCAACCGCATGTTCATGCAGAGCCTGATCCTCGGGCTCGGCGCCTATCTCGCCATCAATCGCGAGATCACCCCCGGCATGATGATCGCCGCCTCGATCATCGTCGGCCGCTGCATCCAGCCGATCGAGATGGCCATCGGCAACTGGAAGGCCATCGTCAACATGCGCTCGGCCTATGGCCGGGTGCAGGAGCTGCTGCGCGGCCTGCCGCCGCAAGGCAGCCGGATGCGGCTGCCCGCGCCGCAGGGCGCGGTGCAGGTGGAGAACCTCATCGCCCATGCGCCGGGCACCGAGTTCCCGGTGCTGCGCGGCATCAATTTCGCCGTGCCGGCGGGCTCTGTGCTCGGCATCATCGGCCCGAGCGCGGCGGGCAAGTCCTCGCTGGCCCGCATCCTGGTCGGGGTCTGGCCGGCCACTGCCGGGGCGGTGCGGCTCGACGGCTCGGACCTGCGCCACTGGGACCCCGAGCAGCTCGGCGGCCATCTCGGCTACCTGCCGCAGGACGTGGAGCTGTTCGCCGGCAGCATCGCCGACAACATCGCCCGCTTCGGCGAGAAGGACGAGGCGCTGATCGTGCAGGCGGCGCAGATGGCCGGCACGCATGAGATGATCCAGCGCCTGCCGCACGGCTACAACACCGACATCGGCGAGAACGGCGCCTCGCTGTCCGGCGGCCAGCGCCAGCGCATCGCGCTCGCCCGGGCGCTCTACGGCCTGCCGGCGCTGATTGTGCTGGACGAGCCCAACGCCAGCCTGGACGCCGCCGGCGAGCAGGCGCTGATCCTCGCCGTCCAGGCGCTGAAGAAGGCCGGGCGGACGGTGATCCTCATCACCCACAAGACCAACAATCTCAGCCTGTGCGATCTGGTGCTGCTGCTGAACGAGGGCAGCGTGCACGGCTTCGGGCCGCGCGACGAGGTGATCGCCAAGCTGCTCGGGCCGCGCCTGGTGCAGCCCGCCGCCGCGCCGCAGGGCGTCACGCCCGCCGCGGCGGAGGCCTGAGGGAGGACGCCATGTCAGAGACCCACGACATCCAGCGCGCCGAACCCGCCGCGGCCCCGTCCCCACCGCCTGCCCGGGCGGCGGCGCCCCAGCCGCCCGTGCCGGCATCGGCCCCGGCGCGCACCGATTTCTCGGCTGCGGCGCCGGCGGTGAGCAGTGATTTCCGCCGCGTGGCGGCCATCGGCTACGGCGTCATCTTCCTGACCTTCGGCGTTGGCGGCGCCTGGGCGGCGCTGGCCAATATCGACAGCGCGGTGATCGCCCAGGGCGTCGTCTCGGTGGAGAGCAAGCGCCAGGTGGTGCAGCATCTGGAAGGCGGCATCATCGTCGAGATCGACGTGAAGGACGGCCAATTGGTGAAGGCGGGCGACCTGCTGTTCCGGCTCGACCCGACCAGCTCGCAGTCCAATTACGCCGCCTTGCGCGGCCAGCTCGACACCCTGCTGGCCAACGAGGCGCGGCTGGAGGCCGAGCGGGCGCAGGCGGACCGCGTCACCTTCCCGCCGGACCTGCTGGACCGCGCCGCCCAGCCGCTGGTGAAGGCGGCGCTCGCCGACCAGGCGGCGCAGTTCCGCGACCGCAAGGCCTCGCTCAACGGCCAGATCGACATCCTGAACAGCCGCGCGCGGCAGGGCGAGACCGAGCTCGACGGCCTGCGCCGCGAGCGCGAGGCGCTGGACAGCCAGCTGTTCTATATCGACGACGAACTGGCCGGCATCCGCGCGCTGAGCGACAAGGGGCTGGTCTCCAAGCCGCGCCTCGCCGAACTTCAGCGCGAGAAGGCGCGCCTCCAGGGCCTCGTCGGCCGCAATACGGCGGATGCGGCGAAGGCGCAGAACACCATCGGCGAGATGAAGCTTCAGATCCAGCAACTGCTGCAGAAGCAGCAGGAGGACGTGGCGAGCCAGATGGTGGAAACCCGCCAGAAGATCTCCGACGTGCGCGAGAAGCTGGCGGTTTCGGAGAACGTGCTGAAGCGCGTGGACATCCGCGCCCCGCGCGCCGGCATCGTCCAGAACATCAACCCGAAGATCTACACCATCGGCGCGGTGGCCAAGCCGGGCGACACACTGCTGGAGATCGTGCCGCAGAATGACGAGCTGATCGTCGATGCCCAGGTGCCGCCCACCGACATCGACCGCCTGCATGACGGCGTGACCGGGGTGGAGGTGCGCTTCCCCGCCTTCCATTCGCGCACCACGCCGCTGATCCTCGGCGAACTGCGCTCGGTGTCGCCGGACCGGCTGATGGACGAGGCGACGCGCCAGCCCTATTTCCAGGCGGTGGTGGCGGTGGCCAACACCGACATTCCCGACGCCATGAAGACCCGCCTGCGCCCCGGCATGCCGGCCGAGGTGGTGTTCTCCACCGGCGAGCGCAGCGTGCTGAGCTATCTCACCCGCCCCCTGGTGGATGCGGTGACGCGGTCGATGCGGGAGAAATAGCCGGACCCGGCTTCAGCGCGGCCCGGCCAGAGGGGCGTCGGGGAAGCTGAGGCGGTCGGCGTCGCGGACTTGGTTCCAACGCCCGAGGAAGGTGGCGGCATCCGTTTCCGGTGCGGCGCCGGAGGCGGGCCCGCGCGCCGCGGCGAACGGCGTGGCGAGAACCGAGAGGCCGAGCAGGCGCATGCGCAGCGCCGCGTCCGCCGCCAGGAAGGGCGCGGGAAGCCCCGCAACGAAGCCGTTCACCGCCTCGAGATTGCTGCGCCGCGTGGCGATGAGCGGCGAGATGGGCACGGCGAACTCGCGATGCACGTAGCCCTGCTCGGGCCAGGTGCGCGGGCTGAAGCCGAACAGCGCGGCTGCGGCGTCCGGACGGTCGCGCCCGTCCGCGAGCACACGTCCGCTGGCCATGCCCACGGTGGGGTCGGCGGCGAGCCCGGCCAGCGCGTCGATCCAGTCCGTCCGGTCCGGTTCCAGGCCGGCGTCCAGGAACAGCACCAGCTCGCTCTCCGCCGCCTGCCACAGGGCGTTGCGGCGGCCGGCCTCGCAGGCGCCGGCGGCGGTGTCCACGGTGCGCCAACGGATCGGCCCGGCTTCGGCGCCGGCGGTGTCGAGGCGGGAATCCGCCAGCACCTCGATGCTCTCGGCCGGCCATGCGCCCCGGGCGAGGGCCGCCAGCGTCGGCGCGAGGCGGTTCGCGCCGTCCGGCGCGGGCTGGACGATGACGCTCACCCGCGGCGGCGCGGCGAAGGCGCGGCGCACCTGCAAGGTGCCCGGCCGCGCGCCGGGGCTGATCCGCCAGGGCGCGCCCGTCTCCGCGTTCCAGCGTTCGAGCACCGCCCGCCGCACCGCGGCCCGGCCGATGGCGGGGGCCATGATGTGGGCGAAGTGCAGCGGCAGCTGCTGCGCCACGAGACCGCACGACAGCGCGCGCAGGCCGATGTCATAGGCGGCGCTCAGCCCGAATTCCGGCCGCAGGCCGCCGAGCGCGGCCAGCGCGGCGCCCCGGATCACCAGCGGCAGACCGAGCGGATCGTAGGCGGCCAGCAGCATGAAGCCCGCGGCGGGCTTGGCCGCCGGCTGCGGGCCGAAGGGCACGCCGTCGAAGCCGTAGAACAGGTCCACGTCCGGCCGGGCGACGGTGGCGTCCCACAGCACCCGCCGCAGGCGGCGGCGCAGGAAGGTGAACGGCGTCGTCAGCACCACGAAGTCACCCGGGCCGGAGGGAATCCGCGCGGGCAGCTTCCGGCAGGGCAGCGAAATGGTGATGAGGCGGATGCGGCCTCCCCAGATGACGCCCATCAGGCCAGCCCGACGCCGGCGGCGATCTGGGCGAGGCTGGCGTCGATCCGGCCGGCGACGGCGACGGGCGACAGGTCCTGCGCGATCCGCCGCCGGGCCTGCCCGCCGAGGCTGGCGTCGCCCGCCTCCGCCAGGGCCGCGGCGTCCAGCAGGGCGGTGGTGAGGGCCGGGAGGTCCACTTCCGCCCAGACGCCGCCCTTGGGATACGGGCCGTCGTTCCGGGCCAGGGACACCTGCTTCCAGGCCACCGGGAAGCCGCAGGAGGCATCAAGGAAGTCGCGGCTGCCGCCGTAGTCGGTCGCCACCACGATCTTGCCGCGCGCCATGGCCTCGGCGATGGTCAGGCCGAAGCCTTCCGAGCAATGCGGCGAGGCATAGATGGCCGCCCGTTCCACCAGCGCGGACATCTGGTCCTCGCGCAGCGGCATGGTCAGCAGCGTGATCGCCGGGTCCGCGTCGGTGGCGGCGATCAGCGCCGCCCCGGCCTCGGCCGCGTGCTCGAGGTTCTTGGTCTTCAGCACCAGCTGCCAACCGCGCGCGCCGAGCCCGGAGGCGCCGAACGCCTCCACCAGGGCCATGGGCCGCTTGCGCGAGAGGAAGCTGGCGCCGTCGAAGGCGTACAGGATGGTGTGCCGGCCGGCGGGCACGCCGAGGTCCGCCGGGCGCACCAGCGGCGGCGGCGTCACCGGAACCACATGGGGGACGACATGCACCGGCCGTGCGGTGCGACGGGCGATGGCGGCGGCACAGAAGCTGCTGGGGGTCCAGATGGCATCGAGCGTGTCCATCAGCCCCTTCCACTCCAGCGGGGCGGTGTCCATCTCCCAGACGAAGGCGCCGACCCGCGCCCGCGCGCCGCGGACCACCTGCCATTGCGCCTCGGTGAGGAGCCGGTCCCAGCCATCGGGATTGATGCTGACGATGGCGATGTCCGCCGGGCCTTCGAAGCTGGCGACGTCGCTGGAGACCGGCAGCCGGGCGTGCACATGGAATGGCTGGTGGATGGGATGCAGGTTGATTCCATGCGCCGTGTGCCAGAGCGCGGAGATATGGCCGCGCGCGCCGACACCCAGTCCATTTGAATAATTCCAAGGGCCGATGAAGGCGAGACGAAGGGGCATCCCGGAAGAAGGCGAGCCCGCATGCTTCATTCCCGCCGTTCCCTCTGTCGGCGCATGGTCCCCTGACGCTGTTGGCATATAGGGCCTTCCGCGCCCGGTTCCAAGCGCTATGGCAGTGGGTTGTTGGCGCGCGCTCATGCGTCGCCGTTCGGCGTTGACACCGTTTCGGGCCACTCCTAGGGTGCCGCCCCCAAGGCTTCCCATGTTGCAAGCGCTGCTTGGTTTCGCGCGCAAATGCAACGGGGATCGACTTCTTGCCATCAAGGTGGAGCTTACCTCGATGAAGGTCCTGGTACCCGTCAAACGCGTGGTCGATTACAACGTAAAAGTACGGGTGAAATCCGACGGCACCGGTGTCGAGCTCTCCCACGTCAAGATGTCGATGAATCCGTTCGACGAGATCGCCGTGGAAGAAGCGCTGCGTCTCAAGGAGGCGGGCATCGCCACCGAGGTGGTGGCCGTGTCCATCGGCCCGGCCCAGGCGTCCGAGACGCTGCGCACCGCGCTCGCCATGGGCGCGGACCGCGGCATCCTGGTGAAGACCGATGCCACGGTGGAGCCGCTGGCGGTGGCCAAGATCCTCAAGGCGGTGATCGCCGAGGAGGCTCCCCGGCTGGTGATCCTCGGCAAGCAGGCCATCGACGACGACGCCAACCAGACCGGCCAGATGCTGGCGGCGCTGCTCGGCTGGGGCCAGGGCACGTTCGCCTCGAAGGTGGTGATCGACGGCGATGCCGTGCTGGTGACGCGCGAGATCGACGGCGGGGCGCAGACCGTGCGCCTGGCGCTGCCGGCCATCGTGACCACCGACCTGCGGCTCAACGAGCCGCGCTATGCCTCCCTGCCCAACATCATGAAGGCCAAGAAGAAGCCGATCGACGAGAAGTCGCCGGACGGCTATGGCGTCGACGTGGCGCCGCGCCTCAAGGTTCTCACCACCGCCGAACCCGCGGGCCGCAAGGCCGGCGTGAAGGTCGGCTCGGTGTCCGAACTGGTGGCGAAGCTCAAGGACGAGGCGGGAGTGATCTGATGGCGACGCTGCTTCTCGCCGAACACGACAACAAGGCCCTTAACGGCGTCACCGCCAAGGCGCTGACCGCCGCCACGGCGCTCGGCGCGCCGGTGCATGTGCTGGTGGCCGGGCAGGATGCCAAGGCCGTGGCCGAGGCCGCCGCCGCCCTCTCGGGCGTGGACAAGGTGCTGCTGGCCGACGACGCGCTCTATGCGCATCGCCTCGCCGAGCCGCTGGCCGCGCTCCTGGTCTCGCTCGCCGGCGGCTACGACGCCATCGTCGCGCCCTCCACCAGCATGACCAAGAACGTGCTGCCGCGCGTCGCTGCACTGCTGGACGTGATGCAGGTGTCGGACATCATCAAGGTGGTCTCGCCCGATACGTTCGAGCGCCCGATCTACGCCGGCAACGCGATCCAGACGGTGCAGAGCACGGATGCCAAGAAGGTCATCACCGTGCGCACCGCCTCCTTCGCCGCCACCGGCGCCGGCGGCTCGGCCGCCGTCGAGGCGGTCGGCGCGCAGGCTGATCCCGGCGTGTCGTCCTTCGTGGACGAGAGCCTGGCTGTCTCCGACCGTCCCGAGCTGACCGCCGCTAAGATCATCGTGTCGGGCGGCCGCGCCGTCGGCTCGAAGGAGAAGTTCGGCGAGGTCATCGAGCCCCTGGCCGACGTGCTTGGCGCTGCCGTGGGCGCATCGCGCGCGGCGGTGGACGCGGGCTATGCTCCGAACGACTGGCAGGTGGGCCAGACCGGCAAGGTCGTCGCCCCCGAGTTGTATGTCGCCATCGGCATCTCCGGCGCGATCCAGCATCTCGCCGGCATGAAGGATTCGAAGGTGATCGTCGCCATCAACAAGGACGAGGAGGCGCCGATCTTCCAGGTGGCCGACTACGGCCTCGTGGGTGACCTGTTCGCCATCGTGCCCGAGCTGAAATCCGAAATCGCCAAGGTCAAGGGCTGACCTTGAGACTGGCGCGGGCCTCGCCCGCGCCGCCACCAAACAAGAGCCGAGAGACACCAGCACCATGCCGCTCGAGATCAAGAAGGTCGGAGTGATCGGAGCCGGGCAGATGGGCAACGGGATCGCCCATGTGTGCGCGCTGGCCGGCTTTGACGTGGTGCTGAACGACCAGGACCCGGAACGGGTCCGCTCGGGGCTTGCCACGATCAATGGCAACATGGCCAAGCAGGTGTCCAAGGGCACCGTCACCGAGGAGGCCCGGCAGGCGGCGCTGAAGCGCATCGTCACCGCCGAGGCCACCGAGCAGCTGGCGGAATGCGATCTGGTGATCGAATCCGCCACCGAGAAGGAAGACGTCAAGCGCAAGATCTTTGCCGGCGTCTGCGAGGTGCTGCGCCCGGACGCCCTGCTGGCCAGCAACACCTCGTCCATCTCCATCACCCGCCTCGGCGCCTCCACCGACCGCCCCGAGCGCTTCATCGGCATTCATTTCATGAATCCGGTGCCGCTGATGGAACTGGTGGAACTGGTGCGCGGCATCGCCACCGACGACGACACCTTCGAGAGCGCCAAGGCCTTCGTCACCAAGCTGCACAAGACCTATGCGGTGGCGGAGGACTTCCCGGCCTTCATCGTCAATCGCATCCTGCTGCCGATGATCAACGAGGCCATCTATACGCTCTATGAGGGCGTCGGCTCCGTGGACGCCATCGACCGGGCCATGAAGCTCGGCGCCAACCATCCCATGGGTCCGCTGCAACTGGCGGATTTCATCGGCCTCGACACCTGCCTCGCCATCATGCAGGTGCTGCACGAGGGGCTGGCCGACTCGAAGTACCGGCCGTGCCCGCTGCTGGTGAAATATGTGGAGGCCGGCTGGCTGGGCCGGAAGACGCAGCGCGGCTTCTACGACTATCGCGGCGAGAAGCCGGTCCCCACCCGCTGAGGCATCCTCAGCCCCGCCCGCAGCAAGCCCGCCGCACCGGCGGGCTTTTTGTTGGGGCTCAGATGCCCTTGCCCGTCGCCTGCCTGATCAGCGCCTGCGCGTCCGGCGAGGCCCATTCCGCAGGTCCCGCCAGATAGCCGATCTCGCAGCCCTTGGCGTCCACCAGCAGTGTGGTGGGCAGGCCGAAGCCGCGCCCGACGCTGCGCAGGGCCTGGAAGGTCTTGGTGTCGGGATCGGCATAGAAGCCGAGCGAGGCGACGCCGATCTCCGAGAGGAAGGCGTGCGGCTTCTTCGGGTCGCGCGTGTCGAGATTGATCGCCACCACCTGGAAATCCTTGCCGCCCTGCGCCTTCTCCAGCGCGTCGAGGGCCGGCATCTCCTTGCGGCACGGCACGCACCAGGTGGCCCAGAGATTGACCAGCAACGTCTTGCCCTTGAAGTCGGCCAGCGTCACCGGCTTGCCGGCGGCATCCGCGAAGGCCAGCGGCGGCAGGCGGCGGGGCGTGGTGGCGAGGCTGAGCGCGGCCAGTTCGCCCTTGGCCAGCGGGGCGAGACGCTTTGCCGCGTCTACCGCGCCCTGGCAGTCCGGGTCGGCGAGGGCGGCGGTGGCGGCCGGAATCGTGCCGTCGGCCTGAGGTTTCGTTGCGGACGCATTGCCCGGAAGGCCCTTCATCCCGTATAGGGCGAGCGCGCCGACCATGGCCCCCGCCACCGTCGCTCCCGCCACCAGACCGATCATGCGCCAGGGCCCACGGCGGGCCGGGCGTGCCTCGGCCGGGGCCGGGGCCGCTGCGGGGTCGCTGTCCGGGCGTGGGTTGAGATCGGTCATCGGAGGTCCGTCATGAGCAACAAGATGTGGGGCGGGCGGTTTTCCACCGGGCCGGACGCCATCATGGAGGAGATCAACGCCTCCATCGGCTTCGATCAGCGTCTTTACGCCCAGGACATCGCCGGCTCCAAGGCCCATGCCGCCATGCTGTCGGCCCAGAAGATCATCGCGGCGAAAGATGCCCAGAAGATCCAGAAGGGTCTAGACACGATCCTGTCAGAGATCGAGAGCGGCAAGCTCTCCTTCCGGCGCGAGCTGGAGGACATCCATATGAACGTGGAGTCCCGCCTCGCCGAGCTGATCGGCGCCTCCGCCGGCCGCCTGCACACCGCCCGCTCGCGTAACGACCAGGTGGCGACCGACTTCCGCCTCTACGTCCGCGACACGGTGGACGCCCTCGACGCCCAGCTGGCCGATCTCCAGACGGCGCTGGCGGAGAAGGCGCTCGCCCATGCGGCGACGGTGATGCCCGGCTTCACCCATCTGCAGACCGCCCAGCCGGTCACCTACGGCCACCATCTGATGGCCTATGTGGAGATGCTCGGCCGCGACCGCAGCCGCTTCGCCGACGCCCGCAAGCGGCTGAACGAATCCCCGCTCGGCTCGGCCGCGCTCGCCGGCACCTCCTTCCCCATCGACCGGGACGCCACCGCCGCCGCGCTCGGCTTCGACCGGCCGACCGCCAATTCGCTGGACGCCGTGTCCGACCGCGACTTCGTGATGGAGACGCTGTCCGCCGCGTCGATCTGCGCCATCCATCTGTCGCGCTTCGCCGAGGAAGTGGTGATCTGGACCTCGCCGTCCTTCAGCCTGGTGAAGCTGTCGGACGCCTTCACCACCGGCTCGTCCATCATGCCGCAGAAGCGCAATCCGGACGCCGCCGAGTTGGTGCGGGCCAAGGCCGGGCGCATCATCGGCGCGTTGACCGGCATCCTGGTGGTGATGAAGGGCCTGCCTCTCGCCTATGCCAAGGACATGCAGGAAGACAAGGAAGGCGCGTTCGATGCCTTTTCCGCCCTCTCCCTGGTTATCGCAGCCACCGCCGGCATGGTGCGCGACATCGAGCCCGACACCGCGCGCATGAAGACCGCCGCCGGCCAGGGCTATGCCACCGCCACCGACCTCGCCGACTGGCTGGTGCGCACGCTGGGCATCCCGTTCCGCGAGGCGCATCACGTCACCGGCCGCATCGTCGGCTTCGCGTCCGAGCGGAACCTGCCGCTGCACCGTGTCCCCTTGGAGGACATGCAGGCCGTCGAGAAGCGCATCACCCAGGATGTGTTCTCGGTGCTGACCGTCACCAGCTCGGTGCGCAGCCGCACCAGCTATGGCGGCACCGCGCCGAGCCGGGTGCGGGCCCAGGCGCGCCGCTGGCTGAAGAAGCTCGGCGCCGCGTGAGCGCGCCGCGCTTCTCCCCCGCCTTCCGCGAGCAGCTCCAAGCGCTGTTCGCCTGGCGGCGGGATGTGCGCGCCTTCCGCACCGACCCCTTGCCCGCGGGCCTGCTGGATGAACTGGTCGCCACCGCCTGCCTCGCGCCGTCGGTGGGTCTCAGCCAGCCCTGGCGTTTCGTCGAGGTGACGGAGCCGGGCCGCCGGGCGGCGATCCGGGCCAATTTCGAGGCCGCCAACGCCGCTGCCCTCGCCGCGCAGGCGCACCACCGGCAGGCGGCCTATGCCCGGCTGAAGCTGGCCGGGCTCGACGAGGCGCCCTGCCATCTGGCGGTGTTCGCCGATGCCGGGACGACCCAGGGCCACGGCCTCGGGCGGCGCACCATGCCGGAGGCGGTGGATTATTCCGCCGTGCTCGCCATCCATACGCTCTGGCTCGCCGCCCGCGCGGCGGACGTGGGGGTCGGCTGGGTCTCCATTCTGGATCCCGCCGGCGTGGCGGCGGCGCTCGACGTGCCGGAGAGCTGGCATTTCGTGGGCTATCTGTGCATCGGCTATCCGCAGGCCGAGCAGGAGACGCCGACGCTGGAGACCGCGGGATGGGAGCATCGCCGCCCCGCCGGGAGCTTTCTGCTGCGGCGGTGAGCGGCCCGGCGCGGCCGGGGGCTCGCCTTTGCAGTGCCGGTCGCTATAGTGGCGGCGATCTTGCCCGAGGTGTTCCGTGTCCCGACGCTTTCGCATCCCTGCCCTTGTCATGGTCCTGACCTGCGCCGGGGCTCTGGCCGGTTGCGGCGTGAAAGGCCCGCTGGAGCCGCCGCCGTCGAGCGCGACGACGCCCGGCGCCAAGACGTCCCAGGGCAGCGCCGCGCCCGCCGCGCCGGTGCAGCAGGCCACCACCTCGACGGACCAGAGCACCCCGACCGCCGACACATCGAGCTCCACCTGGGGCTTCCAGCCGGACACGGGGGTGAACAGCGCCACGTCCTCCACCGGCACGTCGCTCGCCACCGGCCGCTCCACCAGCGCCACGAGCAATGCCTCGACGGTGGGCTCGGCCAGCGGCCGGACGAAATCGACCAGCGGCACGACCAGTTCGGCGCCGGTCAATCTCGACCAGGTCAAGAAGCCGAACACCCCCTTCATCCTCGACGGCCTGCTCTGATCGCGCCTGCGCCGACATGGGTGGTGCAGATGATCGCGCCGTGAAGTCATCCCACACTCTGTGCTAGGGAACGCGGCACCGTTCAGCTCGCAGCGCCGGCTGGGCGGGCCGCGCTCCGGCCCCCGCGAGGCTCAGAGCGCCGTTCCAAGGCCGCTGGTGGAATTCGCGCAGGCTTGCCATGCACCATTTCGTTTATCACGACGGCCGTCTCCGGGCCGAGGACGTCGACCTGACCACCCTCGCCGAGGAGGTGGGCACGCCGTTCTATTGCTATTCCACGGCCACCCTGGAACGGCATTACCGCGTGTTCCGCTCCGCCTTCGCCACGCGCGAGATGCTGCTGTGCTACGCGCTGAAGG
Source organism: Azorhizobium doebereinerae UFLA1-100 (assembly GCF_000473085.1). Lineage (GTDB taxonomy): Bacteria > Pseudomonadota > Alphaproteobacteria > Rhizobiales > Xanthobacteraceae > Azorhizobium > Azorhizobium doebereinerae. The sequence continues at coordinate 132,967 of NZ_KI421497.1, read as the reverse complement.
CCAATTCGAACCAGGCGGTGATCTCCACCCTGGCGCGCCTGGGCGCCGGCGCGGACATCGTGTCGGGCGGCGAGATGAAGCGGGCCCTGGCCGCCGGCATCCCCGCCGAGCGCATCGTCTTCTCCGGCGTGGGCAAGACCCGCGACGAGATGGCCGCGGCGCTGGAGGCGGGCATCCTGTGCTTCAACGTGGAGAGCGAGCCGGAGCTGGTGGCGCTGTCGCAGGTGGCCGGGGCCATGGGCCGCACCGCCCCGGTATCCATCCGCATCAATCCGGACGTGGATGCCAGGACCCACGCTAAGATCTCCACCGGCAAGTCCGAGAACAAGTTCGGCATTCCGATCTCCCGCGCCCGCGAGGTCTATGCCGAGGCGGCCAAGCTGCCGAACCTCGCCATTTCCGGCGTCGACATGCACATCGGCAGCCAGATCACCGACATGGCGCCGTTCGAGAATGCCACCGTGCTGCTGGCTGAGTTGGCCCGCGACCTGCTGGCCGCCGGCCACCGGCTGCACCATCTCGACCTCGGCGGCGGGCTCGGCGTCCCCTATGCCGCCTCGGACCCGGTGCCCCCGGCGCCGGAGGCCTATGCGGAGGTGATCACCCGCGCCCTGGGCGGGCTCGACCTGCCTCTGGTGTTCGAGATGGGCCGCATGATCGTCGCCAACGCCGGCATCCTGGTGACCCGCGTGCTCTATGTGAAGCACGGCGAGGGCAAGACCTTCGTGATCGTGGACGCGGCCATGAACGACCTGATCCGCCCGACGCTCTACGAGGCGCACCATGACGTGCAGCCCGTCCAGAAGCGGCCGGGCGCCGCCGTGCGGCGGGTGGACGTGGTGGGGCCGGTCTGCGAGACCGGCGACTATCTCGCCCTCGACCGCGAGCTGCCGGAAGTGATGCCGGGGGACCTGCTGGCGATCATGACCGCCGGGGCCTATGGCGCGGTGCAGGCCTCCACCTACAACACCCGCCCGCTGGTGCCGGAAGTGCTGGTGCACGGGCCGCAGGCGGCAGTGGTGCGCCCGCGCATCGATGCCGATGCGCTGATCGCGCTCGACCGCGTACCGTCCTGGCTGGCCTGAGGGCGAGCCGGCATCCGCCCGGCCTCAGGGCCGGGTGGAGCCCCGCGGCTTGAGCTGCATGAGGTCGGCTTCCGACTGCGGGCGGGCGAAGTGGAAGCCCTGCACCTCGTCGCAGCGGCCATTGCGCAGCCAGGCATATTGGGCGGCGGTCTCCACGCCCTCGGCAGTCACCGCGAGGCCGAGCGCCCGGCCGAGCCCGAGGATGGCCTCGACGATGCCCTGGGCGTCCCGGCTCTGGTCGAGATCGCCGACGAAGCGCCGGTCGATTTTGATCCGGTCGAAGGGAAAGTTCCGCAGGTAGTTCAGCGAGGAATAGCCGGTTCCGAAATCGTCCATGGCGAGCTGGACGCCGAGCTTCTTGATCTTCTGGAGCACCTCGAGCGCCTTCTCGGTGTTCGCGATCAGCACGTTCTCGGTCAGTTCGAGCTCCAGGCGCCATGGCGGCAGGCCGCTGTCCTTCAGCGCCGATTCGATGGCGCTCACCAATTGGTCCCCCTGGTGGAACTGTACCGGCGAGACATTGACCGAGACGCTGAGATCGGGCCATTTCGCGATCGTCGCGCAGGCACGGCGCAGCGCCCATTCGCCGAGCGGGACGATGAGGCCGGTGGTTTCCGCCAGCGGGATGAACTGGTCGGGGCTCAGCAGCCCGAAGCGGGGATGGAGCCAGCGCACCAGCGCCTCCACGGCCACCACCTCCAGGGTCGCGGTGTCATAACGCGGCTGGTACAGCAGCACGAAATCCTCGCTGCCGACGGTGCGCCGCAGGTCGTGCTCAAGGGTGCGCTTGGTGCGGACCTGCTCGTTCATGTCGGCGGTGAAGAAGGCGATGCCGCTGGGGTCCTCGGTTTGGGCGTGCTGCATGGCCAGCTCGGCGCAGCGCAGCAGCCGTTCCGGCTCCGCCGCATCCGCAGGCGCCAGCGCCACGCCGATGGCGCAGCCCACATGCACGTGCGCGGCCTCCGCCAGCGTGAACGGCGCGGTCACCGCGTCGCGCAGCCGGGCGCACATGGCCTCGATCGCGGCCACGCTGCTCGGCGCGCTGGCCACCAGCGCGAACTCCTCGGCGCCGAGCCGCGCCACGAGGTCGTTGTCATGGATGTTCTGGCGCAGCCGCTGGGCGGTCTCCACCAGCAGGTCGTCGCCGGCCGGCAGTCCGTAGCCGTCGGTCACCTGCTTGAAGTTCATGAGGCTGATGCGCAGGGTGGCGACCATGCGTTTGCCCTCGGAGGCGCCGCTGAGCGCCCCGGCGAGGAATTCCATCAGCAGCGCCCGGTTCGGCAGGCTGGTGAGGGGATCGTAGAGCGCCAGGTGCTCCACCTGCCGGTGGGCCTCCATCTCGGCGGTGATGTCTGTGGCGGTGCCGCGAAAGCCCGCCAGCGCGCCATCGGCGGTGCGCACTGCCTTGGCCGCCACCCGGCACAGCCGCATGGAGCCGTCGGCGGTCACATAGCGGCAGATGAGCGGCGTCAGCGGCCGGCCGGCCGGCTGGGAGATCCAGGCCGTCAGCGGGCCGTCCGTCGCGTTGAGCACGAGGTCGAGCGGCTGGCCCATAAGCTCCGCCGCCTTGCGGCCGGTCAGGATTTCGAAGCGCTCGGACAGATAGGTGAGGGCGAGGCGGGGGTCGGCCTCCCAGATCCAGTCGGACGCGGCCTCCGCCACGTCGCGGAAGCGGGCTTCGCTGGCGAGCAGCGCCTCGCGGTTGACGCGCATCTGGCGGTTGGCTTGCTCGATATTGCGGGCGTTGGCCGAGGCATGGGCCAGGGCCAGCCAGGTGAGTAGAACGAAGGCCCCACCGCAGGCCACCAGCCAGGGCATGACCGCCAGGGTGACGGAATAGCCTGGCGCGGGCGTGGTCCAGCTCAGCGCCACGGACGGCCCGTTCAGGGTGGGCAGGGTCATCGGCGGCGATGCCGGGTCCGAGGCCATGGAATCCACCAGCCGGAGGTCGAACAGGGCCGTCTGCCTGCTGATGCGGGCGAGGACGTCGCTGCCGAGGAAGCGGATGAAGACCAGTAGCGTCTGCGGCCCGCCGGTGAGCTGCACCGTGGGGTCGGCCCCTGGCGTGACCGGGGCGATGCCGAGGAGGGCGGGCTTGCCCTCGACCCAGAAGAGCCCGTGCACCGAGCCGGAGCGGGCCTCGGCGAACATGGCGGGCACGCCGATGGGCAGGTGGTCGGCATCGGGATCACGCTGGCGCCCGTTGCGCAGGTCATAGACGACCTTGTCGTCCGGCCCGACCACGTACACCTGATCGATGCCGATCAGGTGGTAGATCTTGGGGCCGAGATTGTCCCGCAGGTAGGTCCATTCCAGATCGAACGCGACATGCAGGTTGCGATAGCTCTCGCCGCTGTTGGCATAGGCGTTGAGCGTCCTCGTCAGGCGCACGTCCTCGGCGGCGAGGACGCCGCGGATCAGCATTTCGGTGCGTGCGCGTGAGCGGGCATCTTCCTGCTGCGCCGAATGCAGCAGGATGGCGGCGGAAACGACATAGGTCGCCGCCACCAGGATGGCGATGGCGGGCAGGGTCCATCTGGCAAAGATCGTCGCGCTCGCAGCGTCCCGCGACCCCAACCAAGAACGCAACATGAGCCATCCCGACCTTTGGAGGGTCGGTCATCCTAAGTGGCGGATGGAAGCCACCGCCAGTGGCGCCAGGGTTGCGTTGCGACAGAATGCCCCACAAAGCTGTCGCCCGGGAGCCGTGGCGGCGCCCGGGGCCTAGTCCCGCCGTCTCATCGCGCGGCGGGAACCATTGCGGTCGTTCCATTCGGTTTTGACGCTGCGTCCCACGGGGCGCTGTGCCATCCGTGTTAACCATGATGTGCGCCGCAGGCGGTTCTCTACGACAAAAATCATCCCGGTTGCGGCCGGTGATCCCGCTCGGCGCCCATTTCCGGCCAATGCCGTCAATCGGCGGGGCCAAAACCCCGCCGCAAGGCCGGCGATCAGGGATGGGCCGAGGTGGCGCCGGGGTCGGGCCGCGTGCGCGCGGCGAGGTCGAGGTCCACCCGGACCAGCGTCGGGTCGTCGCTGCCCGGGCTCACCTTGAAGCCGAGGTCCTGCGCCAGGTGCAGCATGGGCAGATTCTCCCGCAGGACGTCGCCGAAGATCCGGGCGAGCCCGCGCTCCTGGGCATAGTCGAGGATCTCGTTCATCAGCCGGTAGCCCAGCCCGCGCCCTTTCATGTCCGAACGCACCATGATGGCGTATTCCGCCGCCTCGTTATCCGGGTCGGCGATGATGCGGACGACGCCGAGGATCTCGCCATCCGGCGCCACGGCGACCAGCGCCATCTCGCGGTCGTAGTCGATCTGCGACAGGCGGGCGGCCATGAGGTGGGGAAAGTCCTTCAGCGAGCCGAGGAAGCGCATGCGCACGTCGCGCGGGTCGGAGCGGCGCACCATCTCGCCGAGCGCCGGCTCGTCCTCGGGGCGGATCGGCCGCAGCAGCAGATCCTGGCCGTCGGTGAGGGTGATGAGCCGCGTCATGGCGGTGGGGAAGGGCTTGATGGCGAAGCGTCCGGTCCCCGCGCTGCGGGCCGGATGCACGACGATGCGCGCGTCGAGCGCGATCACGCCGTGCTCGTCGGCGAGGAGGGGATTGATGTCCAATTCGCCGATCTGCGGCAGGTCGCCCAGCAGTTCGGCGATCTTCACCAGCGTATTGGCGATGGCGTCGATGTCGGCCGGAGGGCTGTCGCGGTAACCGGCAAGGCGCCGGGCGATGCGGGTGCGCTCGATCATCTCGCGGGCGAGGCGACCGTTGAGCGGCGGCAGGGCGACCGCGCGGTCGGCGATCACCTCCACCGCCGTCCCGCCCTCGCCGAACAGCACCACCGGGCCGAAGGTCTCGTCATTGGCGATGCCGGCGATCAGCTCCACCGCCCGCTGCCGGTGCACCATCCGCTGCACCGTGAAGCCCTCGATCCGGGCCTGCGGCAGGCGCTCCTTCACCGCCGCCAGCATCAGGCTGGCGGCTTCCTCCACCTGGATCGGCGAGCGCAGGTCCAGCCGCACGCCGCCCACGTCCGATTTATGAATGATGTCGTCCGACAGGATCTTGAGCGCCACCGGCCCGCCGAAATTGGCGGCGAGCACGGCGGCCTCCTCGGGGGTCCGGGCGATCTGGGTCTCCACCACCGGGATGTCGTAGGCGGCGAGCACCGCCTTCGCCTCCACCTCGGTGAGGATGCTGCGCCCCGCCGCGACCACCGCATCGACCACCTGCTGTGCCTTGCCCCGGTCGGGTTCGTCGAAGGAGCGCGCGGGCGGGGTCTCCATCAGCATGGTCTGGTTGCGCTGGTAGGAAACGAGGTGGCCGAACGCCCGCACCGCCTCGTCCGGCGTGTCGTAGGTCGGGATGCGGCGGGCGGCGAAGCGGCGGCGGGCCTCTGCGGCTGCTTTGTCGCCCAGCCAGCAGGTCAGCACGGGGGCGCGCGAACGGTGGGACAGGACGTCGATGACCGCGTCCGCCGCCTCGGCGCTGTCGGCCATGGCGGTCGGACAGTTGAGGATGAGCGTGGCGTCGGAGCCGGGGTCCTCCAGCAGCGCTGAAAGGGCGTCGGAATAGCGCTTGCCGGGCGCATCGGAGGCGATGCCCACCGGATTGCTGCGCGACCAGCGCGGCGGCAGCAGGCGTTCGAGGCGGGCCATGGTTTCGGGGGCCAGCACGGCGAGTTCGCCGGGGGCCTCCTCCAGCGCGTCGGTGGCGAGAACGCCGGCCCCGCCACTGTTGGTGAGGATGGCGAGGCGCCCGCCGGCCAGCCGGATGCCGGACGCCAGCGTGGTCACCGCCTCGAACAGTTCCCGCAATTCATAGACCCGCAGCATGCCGGCGCGCCGGAAGGCGGCGTCATAGACCGCGTCGGAACCGGCGAGCGCCCCGGTGTGGGAAAGCGCCACGCGGGCGCCGGCGACGCTGCGCCCGGCCTTGATGACGATCACCGGCTTGGCGCGCGCGGCGATGCGGCCGGCGGACATGAATTTCCGTGCGTCGGTGATGTGTTCCACATAGAGTACGATGGCCCGGGTGGCGGCGTCGAGGGCGAGGTGGTCCAGCATGTCGCCGAAGTCCACGTCCGCCTTGTCGCCCAGCGAAGCCACGTGGGAGAAGCCGACACCGCGCCCGTCGGCCCAGTCCAGCACCGCCGTGGCGAGTGCCGCGGACTGGCTGAGGAAGGCCACATCGCCCTTGCGCGGCATGATGTGCGCATAGCTGGCGTTGATGTGCGGCCCGGTGGAGATGAAGCCGAGGCAATCAGGGCCGATGATGCGCAGCAGGTGCGGCCGTGCGGCGTCCAGCATCTTCTGCCGCAGGACCGGCCCGTCGGGGCCATCGTTCGGGCCGAACCCGCCGCTCAGCACGATGGCGGCCCGGCAGCCCTTGGCGCCGAGCGCGGCGATGGCGGCAGGCATGCCGTCGGCGGGGCCGGTGAGGACGGCGAGGTCGACCGGGATCGGCAGGTCAGCGACGGAAGCGTAGTTGAGCGAGGAGCGCACCGCGCGCTCCTTGGGATTGACGCTCAGGATCGGTCCGTCGAAGCCGCCCTCGAACAGGTTCTTGGCGACGACCGCGCCAATGGAGCCGGGCCGGTTTCCGGCCCCGACCAGGGCAATGGCGCCGGGATGGAACAAGGCGTCGAGATTGCGCGTCGTCATGGGCGACCTCTGGTCTGGGCGCGGTGGCGGCCGGTGGACCGCCGACAGAATGCCGGATCCGCGCGCCGACCTTAAGCCCGCCCCGATGCCTGGTCCTTGAGGGGAGATAACTTCGCGGCCGGGCGGCGGCCGGTTGGCCCGCGCCATGCCCGGATTGTCGGAAAAGCGTGCGCTGCCAAGCCCGGGGAGGCGGTGAGGCCCTATTGGCCGGGGCGCCGGAAGGTGTCGCGGACCGCGTCGCTCAAGGCATTGGAGAACAATGGCTTCTCCACGATGGCGATGCCCGCTGACGTGGCACGCCGCCGCACTTGCTCGGTGGGGTGGCTGGTGATGAGGATGGCCGGCCAGGCGACATGGCGCTGCTTCAGTTCGCGCAGCAGGTCCAGGCCGTTGATGCCCGGCAGATTGTAGTCCACCACCAGGCAGCCGCTGAGCGGCAGGTCCGCCATGTTCTGATGAAGGATTTCGTCCGCCGTCGCGAAAATGCGCACGTCGAACCCTTCCAGCTCCAGGGCGAACTTCAGCGACCCGCGAACTGCGGGGTCGTCATCCACCACGACCACCACCGGAGAGGTGGGGCCTTCAGTGGCTTTCTCATCGCCAATCAAGAGCATACGGGCCTCATACGGGCTGTGCCTTCACGACACGCCCGGAGGCAGCAAGCATCATGGCGGCGGGGCATGCCGGCCTTGAGGTAGATCAAGTGCGGGAGGCCGATCTACTGACGGACCGAGGAATCGGTCGGCGCCACGCCGGCGAGCAAGGCCATGCGCACGAGTTCCGGGAGGCTGGCGGCCTGCATCTTGGTCATTACGTTGGCGCGATAGACCTCCACCGTGCGCGGGCTGATGCCGAGGTCGTAGGCGATGGTCTTGTTGGCGAGACCGCTCACCAGGCATTCCAGCACCTGGCGTTCGCGCTGGGACAATGCGGCGATGCGCCGGCCGACCTCGCTGCGCAGGTCCTCCTGCCGGCCTTCCTCCGCATTGCGACCGAGGCAGGCCTTCACTGCCGAGACGATCGCATAGTCGTCGAACGGCTTCTCGAGGAAGTCCGCCGCGCCGAGCTTCATCGCCTCCACCGCCAGGGGCACGTCGCCGTGGCCGGTCATCACGATCACCGAGATGCGGGCACCGCGCTCCTTCAGCTCCTTGAGCAGCTCGACGCCGCTCATGCCGGGCATGCGCACGTCGGTGACGATGCAGCCCCGGTCGAGCGGCACGCCCGCCTCCAGGAAGGCCAGGGCCGAGACATGCTGCTGGACGGTGAGGCCGGAGCTCTCCAGCAGGAAGGCGAGGGATTCGCGCACGGCATCGTCATCGTCGATCACATGCACCGGAAGCGCATCAGACATTTTGCATGGCCTCCTCGTCCACCGTGCGCAGGGTGAAGCGGAAGATGGTTCCGCCTTCCGGGTTCGGCTCGGCCCAGATGCGTCCGCCGTGCGCGTCGATGATGGTGCGGGAAATGGACAGCCCGACCCCCATGCCGTGGGCCTTCGTGGTGACGAACGGCATGAACAATTGGGACCGCATCTCCTCGGAGACGCCGTGGCCGGTGTCGGAGACGGAAATGGTGACCATGTCGTCGTCGGCTGCCTGGGTCTGCACGAGGAGCTGGCGGCGAGGGGCTTCCATCATGGCTTCAAGGGCGTTGCGCATAAGATTGAGCAATACCTGCTGAACCTGCACCTTGTCGGCGAGCACGAGGTCGCAGGCAGGGTCGAACTGGTAGCGCACCTGGATGCTGTGCTCCTTGGCGCCGACAAGGGCCAGCGCGCTTGCTTCCTCCACCAGCTTGGAGATGCTCTCCAGCCGCCGCTCGCTCTCGCCCCGGGACACGAAATCCCGCAGGCGGCGGATGATCTGGCCGGCGCGCAGGGCCTGTTCGGCGGCCTTGTCCAGGGCGCCCTGGAGCATGGGAATGCGGCGGGCGTCGCCTTCTTCCAGCAGACGGCGGGAGCCCTTGATGTAGTTGGCGATGGCCGACAACGGCTGGTTCAGCTCATGGGCAAGGGTCGAGGCCATCTCGCCGAGGGCGGTGAGGCGGGAGATGTGCACCAGCTCCGCCTGGAGTTCCTGGAGCCGGGCTTCGGTCTCCTGGCGCTCGGTCAGGTCGCGGATGAAGCCGGTGAAGAAGCGTCCCGAGACGGAATGCATCTCGCCCACCGCCAGCTCCATGGGGAAGGTGGCGCCATCCTTGCGCTCGCCCGTCACCACCCGGCCGATGCCGATGATGCGGCGTTCCCCGGTGGCGAGGTAGCGGCTCAGGTAGCCGTCGTGATGCTCGCGGTGCGGGCTCGGCATGAGCATCGCGACATTGTGCCCGATCACCTCCGAGGCGGCATAGCCGAACAGGCGCTCGGCGGTGATGGAAAAGGACTGCATGGTGCCCTGCTCGTCGATCACCACCATCGCGTCCGGCACGGTGTCGAGGATCGAGGACAGGTGCGCCTCGCGCGCCAGCAGGGCGCGGTCGCGGGCCACCGCGTCGATGCGGGTGCGGCGCAGCCGCTCGCCGAGGATCGCGACGCCCGCGCCCGCCAGGGTGAACAGGGCCAGGGTCTGCCAGTCCGCGATCGCGGTGTCGGCGGCGGCGATGCCGAGTACCAGAATGCCCGCGCTGGCGGCGAGCGTGGCGGTAAGGCCGGAGATCAGCCCCCGCCAGCTCGCCAGCACCACCAGCACGAGGAGCACGAGCAGGGCGCGGCTGTCGAACGGGGGGGTGCCGAGCGCGGCGGCGAGGGCGACCACGATGACGGCGGCCGCGGCCCCGGGCAGTGCGCGGCGCAGCATGGCGGGCAGGCTCTGCGCCATCTGCTTGGCCTTGGGGGGCAGCGCCTGGGTCGGCGTCTCGCTCATTTGTCCTCGTCTCGTCCACCAATCGGAAGGATCTGCGGCCGGCGCGGTCGCCACCGGAACCGGGCGATCACGACCAATGTCCTAAGTAGAACTACTTAAGGGCTGCGCCCTAAGGAGTGAATCCGAATTTTTGTAATCCCGTCAAAGAGCTATCCCTGAATTCACAGAAATTCGGAGATGAGTTCGATGTCGATCGCCCCCAGCGTCATCGCCCATATCGCTCCCGTGCCGCCCCAAGCCTATGCGCATCCGATGCCATCCGGAAGGTGGAATGAGATGGCGAAGGGTGCCTGCACCGAGGACAGCGCGCGGCCGGCCCATGTGGTTGCGGCGCTTGGCGCGCCAGTGACTTTCGCCCGCAACAGCGAGATTTTCGGCGACGATCAGGCTGCCGAGAATGTCTATGTGGTGGTTTCCGGCGTGGTGCGCATCTGCAAGCTGATGGGGGACGGTCGCCGCCAGATCGAAGCCTTCTGCCTGCCGGGCGATGCCTTCGGCTGGGAGACCGGCGAGCGCTACCGCTTCTCCGCCGAGGCCGTGAGCGAATGCCGTCTGGTCCGGGTCAAGCGCTCTGTGCTCTTCGCCCGCGCCGGCACCGACCCGGAGCTGGCCTGCGCCCTGTGGGCGCTGAGCTTCGCCGAATTGCAGCGGGCGCAGGAGCATCTGCTGCTGCTGGGCCGCAAGACCGCCCAGGAGCGCGTCGGCTCCTTCCTTCTCGACCTCGCCCGCCGCTCCGGCACCACCAATGCCTCGCACGTGACCGAGTTGCAGCTCGCCATGTCCCGCCAGGACATGGCCGACTTCCTCGGCCTCACCATCGAGACCGTGTCGCGCACGCTCACCTATCTGGAAGAGCAGGGCACGATCTCGCTTCCTTCCTCGCGCCGCGTTCTCCTGCGCGACCGTTCGGCCCTGCGCCGGCTGGACTCCTGAGCATCCATTTCCCGGCCGCCACGCGCGGCCGGTTCGGTTCCTCCCCACCTCAGATCGCCGCCGCGTGCCGCTTTGGCCCGGCGGCGTTTTCTTGTGCCGGCAGGTAAGCGTCGAACACGGCGGCCACGGTGCGGGTGAAGATGCGCGCCGGGGCGGGAACGGTCAGCACGGCATCGGTCCGCGCCACGAGGCCGTCCGCCTCCAGCGCCGCGAGGCGCGTGATCTCGGCGGCGAAGGTGTCGGCCGGGAAGCCGTGGCGGTCGAGGACGGCCGCCAGATCCACCTCCCCGTCGCACATCAGGCGCTCGATGACATCGCGCCGCAGCCGGTCCTCGGCGGTGAGCGCGAGGCCGCGCGCGATCGGCAGCCGGCCGGCCTCCAGCGCCGCGTGCCATGCGGGCGTCGCCGGCAGGTTCTGCACATAGCCCTGCGGCAGCATGCCGATGGCGGAGGCGCCGAAGCCCAGCAGGATCGGCGCGTCGTCGGTAGTATAGCCCTGGAAATTGCGCCGCAGCGTGCCTTCGCCGGCGCGCCGGGCCATGGCGTCGTCCGGCCGGGCGAAATGATCGAGGCCGATGGCCACGTAGCCTTCCGCCTCCAGCAGGGCGGTAATCGCCTGCGCCTGGGCGAGGCGCTCGGCGGCACCGGGCAGGCTCTGCTCGGGAATCAGCGCCTGGTGCTTCTTCATCCAGGGCACGTGGGCATAGCCGAACACGGCGATCCGGTCGGGCGCCAGGGCGAGCGCGGTGCGCACGGTCTCCAGCACCGAGGCGACGGTCTGGTGTGGCAGGCCGTAGATGAGATCGAGATTGAGCGAGCCGACGCCCGCCGCGCGCAGGGCTTTCGCGGCCTTCTCGGTCTCCTCGAATGACTGGTGGCGGCCGATCGCCTCCTGCACGGCGGGATCGAAATCCTGCACGCCGAGGCTGGCCCGCGTCAGGCCGGAGGCGGCGAGCGCGGCGACCATCTCGTCGCTCAGCACCCGCGGATCCACCTCGATGGCGAGCTCGGCGTCCGCGTCCACGTCGAAATGCGTGCGGATGTCGGCCATGATGGCGATCATGTCGGCGCCGGAGAGCAGGGTCGGCGTGCCGCCGCCCCAATGCAGATGCGAGACCTTGAGCCGGCCGGGGATGAGCGCGGCGACGCGGGCGATCTCGGTCCGGAGCCGCTCCGCATAGGCCGCCACCGGCGTATAGCGGCGGGCGACGGAGGTGTTGCAGCCGCAATAGAGGCACAGCTCGGCGCAGAACGGCACGTGCAGATAGATCGAGGCGCGCGCGCCATCAGGAAGCGCCGCCAGCCAGCCGGCATAGACCTCGCCATCCACCTGCGGGCCGAATTGCGGCGCCGTCGGATAGCTGGTGTAGCGCGGGACCGGGCGGCTGTAGCGCGCGACGAGGTCCTGCAACGGACGGGGGCCGGACGTGACGGCGACAGGGCCGGCAGCGCGGACGATGGCATGGGCGGCGGTCATGGGCATATCATGCCGGATCGCGCGCGAAAGCGCCTTGATGCAACGCAAGCGGGCTTCCGGCGGCGGGTGGGCGGGAGCCTTTCCGGCGCCTTACCAATCCAGCGCGGGCCGGAGGTCAGGGTCGTAGAGCGCGGCGAGCCGCCCCGCCGCGGCGCGCGCGAAGCGCAGGGTCAGTGCCTTGCGGGTGGCGGCGGCCAAGGGATGGACCGGCGGGGGGCGCAGCATCTCCGCGCCGAAGGCATCGCCCACCAGCAGCCCCACGTCGTCCGGCAGGATCTCCGCCGGGAAATCCAGCGGCACCGCGAACAGCAGGTGGTCGCAATAGGCCCGGTATTCCGGCCACTTGCCGTCGGTGCGGAAGTCGATCACCGAGGACTTGATCTCGATGATGGTGACGATGCCCTTGGCGTCGAGCGCGATGATGTCGGCCCGCCGGCCGCTCACCAGCGAGAATTCCGGAAGGCCGAATTGGCCGTGCGCGCTGAGGAAGCGCAGCACGCCCCGTTGCACGGCCTGCGCGGTGGGGGACTGGCGTCCGTCCGGACGGGGCGGAGGCTGGGACATGCTCAAAACCGGACCTGCTGCACGGCGTGCCGGGCCTTGCGCCCGCCCGCCGCGTGCCGCCGCGCCTCGCGGGCGCGCAGGATCGCGGCGTTCAGCTCGCCGCCGAAAATGAAAGCGGTGGCGGTGAGATAGAGGAAGACCAGCGCGATCATGACCGAGGCGAGGCCGGCATAGGTGGTGACGTAATTGCCGGAGAATTCGCCCAGATAGAAGCCGAAGGCGGTGGCGGCGACGAGCCAGAGCGTGAGCGTGACCGCCACGCCCGGCAGCACGTCGAGGAACCGGCGGTGGCCGGCTGGCAGCCACAGATGGGCCATCAGCAGCGCGGCGATGAGGATGACCGTCGTAGTGCCGAAGCGGGCGATGGTGACGACGCCGCCGAGCGGCTTCAGGGCTGGCAGGTTGTTCACCAGCGTCTGCCAGATCAGCGGGCCGAGAATCACCAGGAAGGACAAAGCCAGCATGGCGGCCGCGCCGACGATCACGAACAGCGTCGAGCCGAGGCGCAGGCGATACCAGGCCCGATGCTCCTTCACCCCATAGGCGCGGTTGAGGCCAATGCGCAGGCTCTCGATGCCGTTGGACGAGAAGTAGATGGCGAGCGCCACGCCGGCGGTCAGCACGTCGGCGCGCACCTGGTTGACCACGTTGTGGATCTCGCGGGCGATGGGCTCGGCCACCTGCTCCGGCCAAGTCTCCAGCATCAGCTGGATCGCCTCGTTGGCCAGCGGCCGCAGGTCGAGCACGCCGGCGAGCGCGGTGAGAAAGATGAGGAACGGGAACAGCGACATGAGCAGGGAGAGGGCGATGTGGCTGGCGATCGCCCAGCCGTCGTCCGCGAGGAAGGTCCATACCGCGTCCATCACCACTCGATAGGCCCGTAGCAGCATGGTTTCCCGTTCCGCGTGACATCCGTCGCGACGCATCATAAGCCAAGAGTACCCGGCGAGGATGCCCGGGTGCAGCCGCGCCCCTGGGAATAATCCGGGTTCGCCCGTTCCGGTTCACGCCTGCCATCTGGTTCGTGCCGCATGCCCCTCCCGTCGTGGTTCATGTCCTCCCTCCTGCCGCGCCTCAGGGCGCTGTGGCCGGCCTTCGACATCGCCCACCTGCGCCTTGCGGTGCGGGCGACGGTGGCCGCGCTGCTGTCCTATGGCATCGCCTGGTGGCTGGACCTGCCGAAGGGCTATTGGGCGGTGCTCTCCGCCATCCTGGTGGTGCAATCCTCGCTCGGCGCCAGCGTGGCGGTGGCCACCGACCGTGGCCTCGGCACCATCGCCGGCGGCATCATCGGCGTGGGGCTCGCCATGCTGGCGGGGCCATCGCAGAACCTCACCGTGCTGCTGCTTACGGTCGGCACCCTCGTCACCGCGCTGATGTCCGCCTACCGGCCGAGCTTCAAGCTGGCGCCGGTCACCGTGGTGGTGGTGATGCTGGCCGACCCCACGCATGCCCAGCCGGTGATCTCCGGCCTGCAGCGGGTGTTCGAGATCGGCCTGGGCGGCATGGTGGGCGTCGCCTGCGCCCTGTTCGTCTTTCCCACCCGCGCGCTGTTCCTGCTGTTTCCACATGCGGCCGACGCGCTGGATGCCTGCGCCGCTTTGCTGGAGCAGGGCCGGGCCGGCCTGCTGGACGGCACGCTCGATCCGGCGGAGGTGGACCGGCTGAACGCCGAGGCTCGCGTCACCCTGCGGGCCGCCGACCTGCGGGTGGGCGAGGCGCGGCGGGAGCGCGCCGGATGGCTGGCCGGGCAGCCGGACGCCGCGCCCATCGTGCGGCTGTGCCGCCGGCTCTGGCATTCCGTCATCATCCTGATGCGGGTGGCGGACCAGCCGCTGCCGGAGACCCTGTCTGCCCCCGTCCGTCCCGCCCTCCAGGCGGCGCTGGCGGCGCTCGCCACCGAGTGCCGCGATCTGGCGGAGAGCCTGCGCAGCGGCAATCCGGTGGGCCTCGGTGCACCCAGCGACAGCGCCGCGGCGATGGCGGCGGCGGTGGCCGCGCTGGCGGCGGAGATGGACCGGGCCGGCACGGCGGGGCTGCTGCGGGCGGACGGGGCGAGCCTCACCCGCCTCTATACGGCCGTGGCCGGTTGCACCCACGTGCAGGAAAACCTGGTGGAACTGCGCACCCAGCTCGCCGCCTACCGGGCCGATCAGGCGGACGAGACGGCGGCCTGAGCGGCTGACAGGGCGTACCGCGCGCGGCGCGGGCCGCAATCTCCCGTTGCGTCCGGGCCATCCCGGCGCAAGGATGGGCAAAATACCGCAATGCACAACTTTGGGGAGTTCCGTCCGATGCCGAGCAGCCTTGCCCTTCGCACCGCGCCCGAGGCGGGCGCCGATGTCGTCGAGCTCGTCCGCACCGCATTGCCGGCCCTGGAGCGGGTGCTGGCGGAGGCGATCTCCACCGTCCGCGCGGCGGTGAGCGAGGGCGAGAAGCTGTCCGCGACCCTGCTGGAGCAGGAGCAGCGCGCGGTGCACGGCCTGTCCTGGCTTGCCACCTATGTCTTCGGTGTGCGCGAACTGGTGCATTATGCCGACCGTCTGGGCGAGAGCGGCAAGTTCGGCGAGGCCGAGCGGCTGATCGTGCAGATCGGCGCTGGCGAATACACCGCCCAGATCCTCGGCGGCATCGCCATGAGCCAGGGCGAGATCGTGCGCCTGGAGGACCTGTTCCTCACCGACGAGAGCATCGCCGCGCTGCGCGAGACCGAGGCGGTGGCGACGCTGGCGCGCCATGGCAATTCCGCCGCCGCCCGCGCGGCGCTGGCCGCGATCATTCGCGCCGCCCACGGCGCCGTCACGGTGGGCGATGCCGGGCTCGACGAGACGATGGAGGCCATGCGCTCCGAGATCCGCCGGTTCGTCGAGGCGGAGGTGGCCCCCCTTGCCCACGACTGGCATCTGAAGAACGACTACATCCCCATGGAGGTGGTCTCCGGCCTCGCCGAACTCGGCGTGTTCGGCCTCACCATCCCGGAGGAATTCGGCGGCCTTGGCCTGCCGAAGGAGGCCATGTGCGTGGTCACCGAGGAATTGTCGCGCGGCTACATCGGCGTCGGCTCGCTCGGCACCCGCTCGGAGATCGCCGCCGAACTGATCCTGGGCGGCGGCACCGAGGCGCAGAAGGCGCATTACCTGCCCAAGCTCGCCTCCGGCGAGATCCTGCCCACCGCCGTCTTCACCGAGCCGAACACCGGCTCGGACCTCGCCTCGCTGCGCACCCGCGCGGTGAAGGAGGGCGAGGGGGATGCGGCGGTCTACAAGGTCCATGGCAACAAGACCTGGATCACCCATCCGGTGCGCGCCGACCTGATGACGCTGCTGGTGCGCACCGATCCCAGCCAGCCCGGCTATCGCGGCCTCTCCATGCTGCTGGCCGAGAAGCCGCGCGGCACGGACGCGGATCCTTTCCCGGCCAAGGGCATGACCGGCGGCGAGATCGAGGTGCTCGGCTATCGCGGCATGAAGGAGTTCGAGATCGGCTTCGACGGCTTCGAGGTGCCGGCGGGCCAGTTGCTCGGCGGGGTCGAGGGGCAGGGCTTCAAGCAGCTCATGAACACGTTCGAGGCGGCGCGCATCCAGACGGCGGCGCGCGCGGTGGGCGTGGCGCAGGCGGCCATGGAAGTGGGGCTGCGCTATGCGGAGGAGCGCGTCCAGTTCGGCAAGCCGCTGATCGCCTTCCCGCGCGTGGCGGACAAGATCGTGATGATGGCGGTGGAGATCGCCATCGCCCGCCAGATCACCTATTTCGCCGCGCGGGCCAAGGACGAGGGCCGGCGCACGGACCTGGAAGCGGGCATGTCCAAGCTGCTCGGCGCCCGCGTCGCCTGGGCGGCGGCGGACAATGCATTGCAGATCCACGGCGGCAACGGCTTCGCGCTGGAATATCCGGTGTCACGCCTGCTGTGTGACGCGCGCATCCTCAACATCTTCGAGGGCGCGGCGGAGATCCAGGCGCAGGTGATCGCCCGCCGCCTGCTGGAAGGCGGCAACTGACGCTCAGCGCCCCGGCACGGCGTCCGGCCGCTCGATGGCGGTGATGGCGTCGTTCATGGCCTTGGGCGAGATGGCGATGAAGCCGTCGAACGGCCCGCTCATCTCCATGATGAGAAAGAGCGAGCCGGCGATGGACAGCGAGCAGAGGAAGAAGGCGCCGATGCTCACCGGGTTGGGCGGGGCGAACAGGCCGAAGCTCAGGAAGATCAGCGTCAGCCAGATGACCAGCACCACCGTGAAGACCGGCGGGATGGCGGTCACGCTCTCCTCCAGCACCGTCCAGCGGGTGGTGACCAGCGCGTTGAAGCGGGCAGCGCCTCGCTGCGCATCTGGCGCTGCTCGTCGGTCGCGGGCGCCAGCCCATGCAGGACGCTGTCGAGGCGGGCCATCAGGACCTCCGAGGATGCATCTTCGCTGGGTTGCGGCAAGCCCGCTTCGTCCCAGGTCTCGGCCCTCACCGCCCGGCTGTAGCCGTCCAGCAGCGCGCGCGCTGGGATCGCCTCCGGTCCATAGTGGCGCAGGGTGCTGTCGAGCGCGCGGATATAGGTGGCATAGGTGTGCACGTCGCGGTCGGTGGTGTCGAACGCGCCCTTCACCGACGCCGTCATCAACCCGAGGATGAGCGAGGCCATGGCGGCGATCATGCCGACGCCCAGCTTCACGGCGTCCTGCGTCTCCTTCGAGACATGCTGCGCCGGCAGATACCGGGCGGCCAGCATCGCGCCCATGGCGGCGGAGAACATGCAGACGAAGGCGATGGCGGCGACGGCCCAGGAGTTCATGCGCGGAGAATCCTTGAAAGCGCCGGGTCGAGAGCCGCCAGATCCGGCCTCATGGCGCCCGGTCCGCCACCAATGCGGCGGCGAGCGCGGCGATATGGCGATGGTTGGTGCCGCAGCAGCCGCCCAGCAGGCGCAGCCCGTAGTCGCGCCGCAGGCCCAGCATCTCGCGGGCGAAGTTGTCGGGCGCGCCCTCGTCCAGCGTCGTGAGCTTCGCCAGTTCCTCCGGCGGCAGCGTGGAGGCATTGGCCTTGAGCCCGGCGACGCGGCTCGCGAGGGGGCCATTCGGCGCCGTGGCCGCGCGGGCGGCGCGGAAGCGGGTGGGGTGGGTGCAGCCGACCATGAAGTCCACGGGCGGCGGGACCACCGTCGCATCAATGCGGGCGATGGCATCGGCGAAGGGCGTGCCGTCCATCAGCCGGCCGTCGGGGTCGATCACCGGGGCCAGGACATAGGGCAGGCCGGTGGCGGCCATGGCCTCGGCGACGCCTTCCAGTTCGGCCGCGCCGGCGAAGGTGGGGGCGTAGAGCAGGTCGACGCCGGCGCCGGCCAGGATCTCCGCCTGTTCCCGGTGGTAGGCCCGCGCGGTGGCGCGGTCGGGAGCGCCGGCGGGATCATAGCCATCGGCGCGCGGGCCGATGACGCCGGCGATCACCACCCGGTCGCCGAGACCGGCTTCGGTCCGCAGGCCGTCGAGGAAGCGCACCGCTTCGCCATTCACCCGCGCCACGTCGCCGGGCGCATCGAAGCCGAGGCGGGAGAGGCAGTCGCGATGAGCGCGCCAGGTCGGCGTGCCCATTTGCATGGGCAGGCCCGACGCGGCGGCGATCGCCAGGTAGGAGCGGTAGATGTCGGCGAGGATCTCCCGTTCGCCGGGGCGGAACAGCGGAAGGAAGGCGGCGAACTCAGGCAGGTCGAGGCCGGCTTCGTAGATCAGCCGGGTCTCAAGCCCGCCGTCCGCCAGCCAGACGGGATCGCTTGCACGCAGCCGCGCGAAGCGCTCCGCCGCCATGGATCATTCCGCAGCCTTGGGGGCGGCGTGCGGCGCCGCGCCCGAGGAGGCGTCGCCTTCCGCTGCCAGCTTCGCCTCGGCGTCTTCCTGGGTCTTCAGCACGTCGGGATGCGGCATGGACATGATGTTGTAGCCGCTGTCGACGAAGTGGATCTCGCCGGTGACGCCGCCCGACAGCTCGGACAGCAGGTAGAGGGCGGAGCCGCCCACCTCGTCCAGCGACACGGTGCGGCGCAGGGGCGCGTGGCGCTTCTGGTAGTTGAACATCAGCCGGGCGTCGGCGATGCCGGCCCCCGCCAGGGTGCGGACCGGGCCGGCGGAGATGGCGTTCACCCGCACGCCCTGCGGGCCGAAGTCGGCGGCGAGGTAGCGCACGCTCGCCTCCAGCGCCGCCTTGGCAACGCCCATGACGTTGTAGTTGGGCATCACCCGGGTGGCGCCGCCATAGGTCAGGGTGATGATGGAGCCGCCCTCGGTCATCAGCTCCGCCGCCCGCTTGCTCACCTCGGTGAAGGAGAAGCAGGAGATCAGCATGGTGCGGGAGAAGTTCTCCCGCGTGGTGTCTGCATAGCGGCCCTTCAGCTCGGACTTGTCGGAGAAGGCGACCGCATGCACCAAAAAGTCGATGCTGCCCCATTCGGCCTTCAGGGCGGCGAAGAGGGCGTCGACGCTGGCCAGGTCTTCGACGTCGCACGGCATCATCACCTTGGCGCCGAGGCTCTCGGCCAGCGGGCGGACCCGCTTGGCCATGGCTTCGCCCTGATAGGTGAAAGCAAGCTCCGCGCCCTGACCGGCCAAGGTTTTCGCGATCCCCCAGGCGATGGAATGGTCGTTCGCCACGCCCATCACCAGGCCGCGCTTGCCCTTCATCAGGTCGTGCATTGCCGATGGTCCTCAGTTGCCACGTTGCAACGGCGATAGCAGACCTGCGGGTCCAGCGCCATGCCGGCGGCGATCACCTGAAGTTTCCAATCCTGACGGCGCCGGGCGTCCTCAGGCGTCGATGTGCTTCAGGACCAGGCTGGCATTGGTGCCGCCGAAGCCGAACGAGTTCGACAGCACGCAGGCGAGCTTGGCATTGTCGATGCGCTTGCGCACGATCGGCATGTCCGCGAACGCCGGGTCCAGTTCCTCGATGTTGGCGCTCTCGCAGATGAAGCCGTTCTGCATCATCAGCAGCGAGTAGATCGCCTCCTGCACGCCGGTGGCGCCGAGCGAATGGCCGGTCAGCGACTTGGTGCCGGAGATGGGCGGGCACTTCTCGCCGACGCCGAACACCTTGCGGATGGCTTCGATTTCCGGCGGGTCGCCGGCCGGGGTCGAGGTGGCGTGCGGGTTGATGTAGTCCACCGGGATCTTCACCGTGGACAGGGCCTGGCGCATGCAGCGCTCGGCGCCCTCGCCGGATGGGGCGACCATGTCGTAGCCGTCCGAGGTGGCGCCGTAGCCGGCGATCTCGCCATAGATCTTGGCGCCGCGCGCCTTGGCGTGCTCCAGCTCTTCCAGCACCAGCACGCCGGCGCCGCCGGCGATGACGAAGCCGTCGCGGTTCACGTCATAGGCGCGGGATGCCTTGGCCGGGGTGTCGTTGTATTTGGAGGACATGGCGCCCATGGCGTCGAACAGGACGGACAGGGTCCAGTCCAGTTCCTCGCAGCCGCCGGCGAACATCACGTCCTGCTTGCCGTACTGGATCATCTCGTACGCATTGCCGATGCAATGGTTGGACGTCGCGCAGGCGGACGAGATGGAATAGTTCACGCCCTTGATCTTGAACCAGGTGGCGAGCGTCGCCGAGGCCGTGGAGGACATGGCTTTCGGCACCGCGAACGGGCCGACGCGCTTCGGCCCCTTCTCGCGGGTGATGTCGGCGGCTTCCACGATGGTGCGGGTGGACGGGCCGCCCGAGCCCATGATGATGCCGGTGCGCTCGCTGGAGACCTCGCTGGCCTCAAGGCCCGAATCCAGGATCGCCTGGTCCATGGCCACATGGTTCCAGGCGGTGCCGCCGCCGTGGAAGCGCATGGCGCGGCGGTCGACCACGGCGCTGGCGTCGAGGGTCGGCGCCCCCTGCACCTGGCAGCGGAAGCCGAGGCGGGCGAATTCGGTGGCGGTAGAAATGCCGCTCTTGGCCTCGTGCAGGCTGGCCAGCACTTCCTGTGTGGAATTTCCGATAGACGAGACGATGCCCATCCCGGTGACGACGACGCGCCGCATGTCACCTCCCAGTCAAAACCTCCGGCGCTTCCCGCACCGGGGAGCCCGCCGCCGCCTATGCCGTCCGGCAAGGGCAGCGCGGGCGAAGCCCAAACAGTGGCGGACCGGAACGGTCCGCGCGGAGCCCGGATCAGCCCGGACAGGAAGCCGGGCGCCGGGTGTGGTCATGCTGCGGATGGCGTCATCCAGCCAGCGTCCGCCCCATTCCCGAGGGGGATGGCAGAGGATCGTGGCGAGGCGGTGTCAGGCGCCCGTCGATCCCGGAGCCATGCCCGGAGCCATGTCGGTCTGGAACAGACCCACCTTCAGATCCTTGGCGCGATAGATGATCTCTCCATCCGCCGACAGCCAGCCATCGGCGATGCCGAGCACCAGCTTGGAGCGCATGACGCGCTTCAGGTCGACGCCGTAGACCACGTTCTTCATGGTCGGCAGCACCTGGCCGGAGAACTTCAGTTCCCCGAGGCCCAGCGCCCGGCCGCGGCCGGGCGAGCCCAGCCAGCCGAGGAAGAAGCCGACCATCTGCCAAAGCGCATCCAGGCCCAGGCAGCCGGGCATCACCGGGTCGCCCTTGAAGTGGCACGGGAAGAACCAGAGGTCCGGATTGACGTCGAGTTCCGCGCGCACCATGCCCTTGCCGTAGGCGCCGCCGGTCTCGGAAATTTCCGAGATGCGGTCAAACATCAGCATGGGAGGTAAGGGAAGCTGTGCATTCCCGGCACCGAACAGCTCGCCCCGTCCGCAGGCGAGGAGTTCCTCGTAGTCGAAGCTGGTCTGCCGGTCCGCCATTCTCTCTGCTGTCGCCATGCTGTCCACAAGGAGTGATTTCATAGGCCTTTTGAGCCGCGCCCGTCGCCGAACGCCGGCACTCCCTATCATAGGAGGCATCGCGCTCAAAGTCATGAAAGCGTCACGCCTCCGCTTGCGACGCTCGGAAACATGGCGCGTGCGCAGCGGTCGCGGCGGGCGGCTGGTGGATGGCACGTAATCGCCGCACGCGCGTTGACCAGCGGGGGCGCATTCCCTTCCCGGGCCATGCCACGCACAATAGCGGATGCGGGAATCGCCCGTCCGCGGATGGGTAAAGAGACGCAGGTCAGACGATCAGATGAAACGGGGTGAAGGCGGGGCCGCAGCCCGGCGCGCCGACCCGGCTCATAGCGAGGAGGTCCGGATGCTGAAGCAGTTCCAGCAGTTCGCCATGCGGGGCAATGTCGTCGATCTCGCCGTCGGCGTCATCATCGGCGCCGCGTTCGGAAACATCGTCACCTCGCTGGTGGGCGACGTGTTCATGCCGATCATCGGCTCGGTGAGCGGCGGCCTCGATTTCTCCAATTACTTCCTGCCGCTGTCCTCCGCCGTGACGGCCGACAATCTGGCCGATGCCAAGAAGCAGGGCGCGGTGCTGGCCTATGGCAACTTCATCACCATCGCGATCAACTTCATCATCGTGGCGGCGATCCTGTTCTTCATCGTGCGGGCGATCAATTCGCTCAAGCGCGACGAGGAGAAGAAGCCCGCCGCGCCGCCGCGCTCGGAACTGCTGCTGGAGGAGATCCGCGACCTGCTGGCCCGCGACGTGGCCGCGCGGGGCGGGGAGGAGCGCCCGGCCCCGCAGGTCTAGCGCCGGGGGCGCGTCCTCAGCCGCTCAGCGAAAGTCGGCGCCCACCGCCTCGGCCACGTGGCTGAAGCCGTCCGCCTTCAGCCGCGCGGCGAGGTCGGCCTTGATGCGCGGCACGAGGCCCGGCCCGTGGAACACGAGGGCGGAATAGATCTGCACCAGGTCGGCGCCGGCGCGGATCTTGGCATAGGCGTCGGCGCCGGACGAGACGCCGCCCACGCCGACGAGGGGAATGCGCCCGCGCACGATGCGGTAGAGCGCGCCGAGCCGCTCCGTGGAGAGGGCGAACAGCGGCTTGCCGGACAGGCCGCCGGTCTCGCCCTTGTCGCGGCTGCGCAGGCTGGCCGGGCGCGACAGCGTGGTGTTGCCCATGATGATGCCGTCGACGCCGAGTTCGAGCGCCACCTCGGCCACCGCCTCCAGCGCGGCGTCGTCGAGGTCCGGCGCCACCTTCACCAGCAGCGGCGGCCGCGCGGCCACCTCGGGAATGCTTTCGTTGCGGGCGGACAGGGCATGGCCGATGAGCGCGGACATCTCCGCGCGCGCCTGCAGCAGGCGCAGCCCCGGCGTGTTGGGCGAGGAGATGTTGCAGACGATATAGTCGGCGAGGCGGCAGGTGGCCGAGACGCCGGCGACATAGTCCTCGCTCGCGTCCTCGGTCTCTTTGTTCTTGCCCACGTTGGCGCCGACGATGCCGGGCAGGCCCGCCGCGCGCCGGCGGCCGAGGTGGTAGATGAAGGGCGCGAGGCCCTCCGAATTGAAGCCGAAGCGGTTGATGACCCCCTGGTCCTCGTCCAGCCGGAACAGCCGGGGCTTGGGGTTGCCCGGCTGTGGGCGCGGTGTCACCGAGCCCACCTCCACGAAGCCGAAGCCCAGCGACAGCAGGGGGTCGATGATTTCCGCATCCTTGTCGAAGCCCGCCGCGAGCCCGATGGGATTGGGAAAGTCGATGTTCCACACCCGCGTCGCCAGGATGGGGGAATCGGGCCGGCGGTCGGCGGGCACGAGGCCCTTCTTCAGCGCGCGGATCGACAGGCCATGGGCCCGCTCGGGGGAGATGAGCGGCAGCAGGGGGCGAAGGAGGGGGTAGAGATCCATGGTCCGGCGGCTACTCGCTCAGCTGCGAGGCGCCGCCATGGGCCTTCGACCAGGCGTGCGGATCGTTGAGGAAGGATTCGATCTCCGCCACCTGGGCGGCCTCGAAGCGGTTCATGGTCTTCACCGCGGCGAGGATGTCCCACCAGGTGCACAGATGGTGCAGTTGCAGGCCCGCCTCCTTCAGGATGTCCTTCGATTCGTTGAAGATGTCGTAATAGAAGAAGACGAAACAATGGTCGCAGGTGGCGCCCGCATTGCGCAGGGCCTGGACGAAATTCACCTTGCTGCGGCCATCGGTGGTCAGGTCTTCCACCAGCAGCACGCGCGATCCGGCGTCGAGATGGCCCTCGATCTGGGCGTTGCGGCCGAAGCCCTTGGGCTTCTTGCGCACATATTGCATCGGCAGCATCAGCCGGTCGGCGATCCAGGCGGCGAACGGGATGCCCGCGGTCTCGCCGCCGGCCACGGTGTCGAACTGCTCGAAGCCGATCTCGCGGTAGAGCGTGGAGATGGCGAAGTCCACCAGCGTCTGGCGCACGCGGGGGAAGGAGATCAGCCGGCGGCAGTCGATATAGACCGGGCTCGCCCAGCCGGAGGTGAAGATGAAGGGCTCGCCGGAGGAGAAGCGCACCGCTTCGACTTCCAGCAGCATGCGCGCCGTAAGCTGGGCGACGGTGGCCTTGTCGGTGAAAGCGGTGACGGTGGACATGGGTCGCGGCGCCTCGTTCAAACAGTAGCTGGGCGCATATATCAGAGCCGGCGGCGGGATACAGGGCCTTGCGCGACATAGATGGCCTGCGCGGGCGCGGGAGCGGCGAAATGACCGGGTCGGGAGGGCATGGGGTGGCGGACGACGTGTGGCAGTTGGTGGATTCCTCCACCGTCGGCGGCATCGAGACCCATATCGGCGTCCTGGCGGGCGCCCTGATGCGCGAGGGCCTCGCCGTGCGCGTCGTGCTACTCGCGGACCACGGCGCCAACCCGTGGCTGGCGCAGCTCGACGCGGCGGGGGTGCCGCACCGCACGCTGGCGGGCGGCTTCGGGCCGCTGCTGGCGGCGCTGCGGCGGGACCGGCCGGGCGTGCTGCACACCCATGGCTACAAGGCCGGCATCCTCGGCCGCCTCGCGGCGCGCCTCGCGGGCGTGCCCTGCGTGTCCACCTTCCATGCCGGGGAGCGCGGGCCGTTCCCGGTCTCCCTCTACCAGGCGGTGGACGCGGCCACCTCCTGCCTCGCCCGCCGCATCGCGGTGAGCCGGCCGATCGCCGCGGCGCTGCCGTTCGGGGCCGAGGTGATCGGCAATTTCGTGCCGGTCCCGGCCGCGCCGCCCGCCGCGCCGCGCCCGGATACGGTCGGCTTCGTCGGCCGCTTCAGCCCGGAGAAGGGGCCGGACCTGTTCTGCACGCTGGCGTCGCGCTTCTTCGGCACGGGACTGACCTTCGAAGCCTTCGGCGACGGCGCGATGCGGGCGGACCTGGCGGCGCGCGCTCGCGCTGTGGTCTTCCATGGCCTTGTCACCGACCCGGCGCGGATCTGGCCGCGCATCGGCCTGCTGCTGATGCCGTCCCGCGCCGAAGGGCTGCCCCTGGCGGCGATCGAGGCCATGGCGGCGGGCATCCCGGTGGCGGCGAGCGCGGTCGGCGCGCTGCCGGAGCTGATCCGGCCGGGCGAGAATGGCTGGCTGTTTCCGCCGGGCGATCTCGACGCCATGGCGGCGGCGGTGGAGGCCTGGCGGCAGCTCGACGGCGCCGGCCGCGCGGCCATGGGGGAAGCCGCCTGGCGCACGGCGCGGGAGGGCTATGCGGCGGACCTGCTGGCCCCGAAGGTGCGCGCCGTCTACGCGGCGGCGGGCGCGCGCCGGGTTTCCGTACCGGGGTAAGCTGCGGATGTCTCGTCCTCCGGCCATCCTGCGTATAGACTGCGCGACTTCTGGGAATCGCCGCCATAGAGGCCGCTGGACGTGACCGAACGCACCCATTTTCCGGCCGGAAAACCGGACCAGCCAGCCTGGCGCCGCGAGGGGCACTGGGTGCAGATCATCGTCGCGTTGGCGTGCGTCGGGTTCATCTTCTATTCCTGGATGGCGAAGCCGGGCCTGGAAATGCCGTTGCTGCTGGCCAGCGGCGCGGTCCTCGTGGTGCTCGCGTTCAAGCGTCCGTCGGTGCCCTGCATCATCTTCGTGTGCTTCTCGTTCCTGCGCATCCACGAAGCCTTCCCCGTGCTCAGCGACCTGCATATCCCGCAGCTGCTGGCCCAGCTCACCATCGTGGTGATGTTCTGGCATCTGGTGCTCATGCGCTCGATCCGTCCCTACTGGTCGAGCGAGATGACGGCCTTCGTCGTCTTCTTTCTGATCGTGACGGCTTCCGCCTTCACCTCCTCGGGGCGCGACCTCTCATTCAAGTTCTGGTCGGACACCTTCGTGAAGGTGGCGATCATGACCTTGCTCATCACCTGGACCACCCGCAAGGCGGCGGATTTCCAGCTGGCGGTGCAGACCATCATTCTTGCCGGCATCGCCGTGTCCTGCGTCGCCATCTACAACAAGGTGAACGGCATCGGCCTGGTGGAGGGCACCCGTGTCACCATCGGCCGCGCCGTCGGATCGGTGCTGGGCGATCCGAACGATCTCGCCCTGGCGCTGCTGTTCCCGCTGAGCTTCGCCGGGGCCGCGGCGGTGGGGCGGACCCATTTCATGAACCGGCTCTACGGCGCGGTCGGCTTCGCCTTCGTGGTGGCGGCGATCGTCTGCACCCAGAGCCGTGGCGGCCTGCTTGGCCTTGCCGCCGTCACCGGGGTGATCGGCAGCCGGTTCGTGAAGAACAAGATGCTGCTCATCGTCGGCGCGGTGGTGGTGATGGGGCTGCTCTATGCGGTGGCGGGCATCTCCGGCCGCTCGTCCGGCGGCGCCGCCGAGCAGGGCATCGACGAATCCTCCGAGGGCCGGCTCAACGCCTGGACCACGGCCTGGAACATGGTGAAGGCCCATCCGCTGCTGGGCGTCGGGGTCAACACCTTTCCGGCCAACTACTTCTTCTACACCAACGAATGGGACGGCCATGAGCACGCGGTCCATTCCACTTGGTTCGGCGTGCTGGCGGAGACCGGCTTCCTCGGCTTCGGCGCCTTCATCACCATGGTGGCGATGCTGATGCGCCGCAGCCTGAAATGCCTGAAGGCCGCCACCGATCCGGGCACCGACCCCCGGCTCCAGGTGGCCGCGCTGGCGCTGACCTCCGGCCTCGTCGGCTTCTGCGTGTCCGGCACCTTCCTCACCCAGGGCCTCGCCTGGCCGCTCTATGTCATCCTGGCGATGACCGTGGCGCTCGCCCGTGCGCTGGCCGAGCCGGAGCCGGCGGTCCTGACCGCGCCGCCGCCGCGCGCCTTCGGCACGGTGCCGCTGGCGCCGCCGCCGGAGGCGGCCGTGCCCTTGGCCCGGCCCGGCGAATGAGCGCCGATCTCGTCGTGTTCGGGGAGGATTGGGGCAGTCACCCGTCCTCGACCCAGCATCTCGTCACCCGCCTTGCGCGCTCGCGCCGCGTGCTGTGGGTGAATTCCATCGGCCTGCGCCGTCCGCGCCTCGACGCGCACGACCTGCGGCGGCTGGCGGGCAAGCTGAAGGCCCTGGTGGCCGGACGCGGCGCCCCCCGGCCTGCGGCGGCGACGCTTCCGGCCGGTCCCGCCGGCATCGTCTCGCCCATCGCCATCCCCTGGCCTGGCAGTGCGCTGGCGGAGGCGGCGAACCGCGTGCTGCTCGGCCGGCAGGTGCGCGGCGCCATGGCGGCGGCGGGCATCAGCCGGCCCATCCTGTGGGCCTCGCTGCCGAGCGCGGTCAGCGTCGCCGGGGCGCTCGGGGAGCGGGCCCTGGTCTATTATTGCGGCGATGATTTCGGCGCGCTCACCGGCGTCGATCACGCCCCGGTGCTGGAGATGGAAGCCCGGCTCGCCGCGCGTGCGGACCTGATCGTGGCGGCGAGCGCGGCGCTGGCGGCCCGGTTTCCCGGCCGCAACGTGCTGCTGCTGCCGCACGGGGTGGATGCGGCGCTGTTCGCCGCCCCCGCGCCGCGCCCGGCCGACCTGCCGTCGGGGCCGGTGGCCGGCTTCTACGGCAGCATTTCCGACTGGCTGGATATCGCCATGCTGGTGGCGGCGGCCCGTGCGCTCCCCGGCTGGACGTTCGTGTTCGTGGGGCCGGTGCGCACCGACGTGTCGGCGCTGGAGGGGCTGCCCAACGTGCGCTTTCTCGGCCCGCGCCCGCACGATGCGCTGCCGGCCTATGTGCAGCATTGGGACGTGTCGCTCATCCCGTTTCGCGACACGGCGCAGATCCGCGCCTGCAATCCCTTGAAGCTGCGGGAATATCTGGCCAGCGGCACGCCCATCGCGGCGACGCGCTTTCCCGCGCTCGCCCCCTATGAGGACGTGGTGGCGAGCATCGCGCCGGGCGGCGATCTCGCTGCCGCCATTCGCGCGGCCGCCGCAGACCCCCGCGCCGCCGAGCGGCGGGCGGCGGTGGCGGCGGAAGACTGGGACGCCCGCGCGGCGGTGCTGTCCGCCGCGCTGGACCGGCTGTAGCTACTGCGCCGGGGCGGTGCTCGGCGTCGGGGCCGGGCTGGGCTGCGGCGCGGGCGCCGTGGCGCTGGGGCTTTCGGGCGCGGCCGTGCCGCGCGCGGTGGCGGTGCCGGCATCGGCCGGGTTCACGCCCTGGGCCGTGGGGCCGGGCGTCCCCGCCGCAGGCGTCGGCGCCGTGGTGCCGCGATTGGCGTCCGGAGCCGTCTTGTCGGTCTTCATGATGTCCGACTTGGCGGCGGTGTTGGTCTGCTGCACCCGCTTGGTGGACTTGGCCTTGTGCGGCCGGCTGTTCTGCGGGATGCCGAGCACCCCCTTCACGCCGCCCGCGACCCCGCCGGCCACGCCGCCGACGACCCCGCCGACCGCGCCACCGACCGGACCGGCGACATTATTGCCGGTCGCCGCGCCTTCCTGGGCGCCGCGAACCACGCCTTGCGCGGCCACGGGACCGGCGGCAAGGGATAGCCCGACCAGGGCAATGATGATCTTTGACTTCATGGCAAAGCTCCTCCTGCCGACTCAACGGGGCCGGACGGAGAGGGTTCCCCAGCGGCGCCCGGATGCGACGGGACGGCTGCCGGCCTGGGCCTGATTCCCGGCTTACTTCAGGCGCTCGGCCATGGCATCGACGATGCGGCGGGCAAGGGCGTCCTCGCCGCCTTGGGCCTGCGCATAGGCGAGGCCCGCCTGCGCGGTGCGGGTCCGCAGGTCGTCGTCCCGCCACGCCCGGTCGATCATCGCGGCAAGGGCGGCGGGATCTTCCGGCGGCACGGTGAGCACCTCGCCGGCAAAGATGTCCGACATGCCCGGGCCGGCGCTGCCGATCACGCATTTGCCGAGGCCCATGGCGTTGAGCGCGGTGGAGATGCCGGAGGCGACGATGGAGGACCGAAGTACCGGGATGACCACCAGCCGCGCGCCGGCCAGCATGCGCAGCTGGGCGCCCTGGCTGCCGTCGTCGTCGAGCTGCGCCACGTTCGCCGGCAAGGCGTCCAGCGGGCGGGAGAAGCGCGCGCCGTGCCGCCCCAGGTCGGCGGGGTCCACCCGGGCGATGGCGCCGGGATAGGGCAGGCGTTCCATGGCGGCGAAGAAAGTGTCGAAGTCGCGCAGCGAGCGGCCGAAGCACAGCACATAGTCCTGCGCCATCGGCGCCGCCGCCACGTCGGCGGGCGCGAGATTGACCTTGAACGGCACGTAGACGCAGCGCTCCGGCGCGATGCCGAACACCTCGGTGAGGCCGCGCGTGTCGGCGAAGAAATTGATGTAGAGGTCCGCGCGCGAGATCAGCGCCCGCTTGAACGGATGGAGCAGCCGGGCCTTGCGGGTGCCGGGCCGCCGCAGCACCAGGTCGGACGCCACCAGCGGCCGCCGCCCCGGCGGCCAGAGCAGGTTGGCGAGCGCCATGCCCATGGTCAGGCCGGGGTCGCAATTGACCAGATAGACGCTGTCCGCCGGCTGCCCGGCCGCGCGCATCTCGGCCACCGTGCCTGCCAGGACCCGGGTGCCGCTTCGCCCGTTGTGGGCCTGCCACTGCGCGGGGACGGCCGGCCAGTTGGTTACGATGCGCATGGCGCGGCGTCTGCGTGGGAGAGGAGCGGGGCGGGCGTCGTCATGGCCGCGCCTCCTCCAGCCAGGGCGGCAGGCTCGCCTTCAAGGGCGGGGCGGCGCCCGGGGTGCAGGTGCCGGGGCGCTTCCACAGGCAGGCGGGGCCGCGCGTGCCGTTGGCAAAGCACGCCACCTGCTCGAAGCCGAGGCCGGCGAAGTCTTCCAGCGGCTGGCCCGGCAGCTCGGTGGTGGCGAGGATGTAGTTGAAGGCGGCGTTCCTCGCCTTGAAGTCGGGATCGGCGGCGGTGATGCCGTAGAGCCCCTTGTCGGCGTTGAGATAGACGTAGCCTCCGCTCAGCCACCAGGAACTGCCGGGCGCGATGGCGAGGCCGCAGCTCGCCGGGTCCGCATTCACCGCGCGGGTGGCGAGGATGGTGCCCCGGCCGAGCGAGAAGGTGGCGGCGAAATAGCCGAAGCCGCCGAGCAGGCCGGAAGTGAGCGCCACGAAGACGAAGCCGATGCCGGCGATGCGCCAGCGCGGCGTGCTCGCCTCCCACAGCCGCAGCGCCAGCAGCGACCCGCCGATGCCGGACAGCACCAGCACGAACGGCACGCCGGGATAGAGATAGCGCGGGTGCTTCATGGCGATGAGTTCGAGCACCGCCAGATTGAAGGCCGGGATGGCCAGCAGCAGCGGCAGCCGCTTCACCGCCACCCAGGCGGTCAGCACGATCAGCGCGAAGGCGCCGGACCAATAGGCGAGGATCCAGCCGGGGTAGTGATACCAGGGTACGAAGCCGAAGCGGCCCTCGCCGGTCTCGCCGATGCTGGCGGACTGGTATTTCACGTATTTGATGATCGACTGGAACGGCATGCCCCAGGTGGCCCAATCCAGCAGGCCGAGGAACAGCAGCGGGCCGATGCCGCCGAGCACGAAGGCGGCGTAGCGGCGGATGTCCAGCCGGGCGACCCAGACGCCCACCAGCAGGACGATGGGGCCGAGCTGGATGCGGAAGGCCAGCGCCGCGCCCAGGAACAGGCCGGCCCAGACCAGGCGCCGGAAGCTGCGGGCGGGGCCGTCGGGATAGGCGAGGTAGACGCCGGGCACGAGCAGGAAGGTGGCGATGGTGTCCTGTAGCGGCTGGCCGGCGTAATAGACCGTCTCGAACCAATAGGCGGCGATCGCGCCGCAGACCACAGCGCCTACCGTGCCCGCCGCGCGCCAGCCCCACAGGAAGGCGGGCGGGATCACCAGCAGCGAGACCAGGCTGCACACCGCCGCGGCGCCGAAGATCTGCGCCTGCGCCTGCCCGCCCAGCAACCGGGCGGCTTCCATGCCGGGCAGGATCAGGCCCGGCACCAGCCAGGGGCGGGCGCCGGAGACGAACTCCCAGGGCAGCAGCCCGCGCCCGTACATCAGCTGGTGCGCCTGCTCCAGATACTGGAAGGTCACGTCCGCATAGCTCATGTTCGGAGCGAGGTGGAAGACGGCCAGTTTGACCGCGTAGGAGCTCGCCAGCAGCGCGCCGAGGACGAGCCAGAGCGAGGCCGGCAGCGGCGCCCGCCGCTCGTTCGCTGCCGCAGTGTCCGGTCCCGTGCCCATGCTTCGCCCCCGCGCTGTCCGTCCGATGACGTGCCGCATGTGGGCGGTCGGGCGCAACCCCCAAGCGGTGGAGGATGGCGCCGCGTAACCGGAACGGGTCGCAAAAAATCCGTGTTTGAGCGACAGTGACGCCGGACTGCGCTTGCGTCGGGAGTATGTGCGTGGCGGTGCGGGGATTGGCCAGGGAATGCGATGCCGCCGGGCGTGGGCCCGGACTGCGGCGTCTGGTGTGGTTCGCCCCGCTGGTGCTTACCCTGGCCGGCTGCCAGACCGCCCCCCAGGATCCCACGGCGATGATTCCGGCCAATATTCAGGCGACCGTCATGGCCGAGGACCATCTGCGGCAGGCGCGCGAGGCCGCCAACAGCGGCGACCCCAGCGCGTCGCCGACCACGGTCGAGGCCATGCTGGCCCGCGCCCGCACCGCCGAAAACGCGGCGCCCGCGCCGGCCGAGGGCGCTGCTGGCGCGCCGCCGGCGGGGGCCGGCGCGGGGTCGGCCCGCGCTGCCGCCAGTGCCACGGGCGCGGGGCCGGCCGGCGCAGCGCCGTCGGCGACGCCGAAGCGCCCGGCACCGGGCCGGGAGTTCGAGATCGTGTTCGACGGCAGCGAGGACAAGCCGAGCGCCAAGGCGCAGGCTGCTTTCGCCGCCGCCTGGAAGGCCGGCAAGGTGCCTGATAAGGCAAAGGTAATGATAAGTGCAGGTCCTGCCTCCGCAGCCTCGGCTTTCGACCAGGCCCTGCTGGCGAACCGACGCCTGCGCACGGTAAGATCGCTGCTGCCGGCGGAGATCGACGCCAAGCAGCTCTATGATCCCGACATGCCTCCGGACACCGTCCGGATCGTGGTCGGGACGACGGATTGACGGACCATGTTCGAGACCACGTCGGATACCTTCGCCTATATCGTCCAGGTGGCCTGGCGGCGGCGGTACCTGGCCCTCATCCCGATCCTGCTGCTGCCGCCGCTGGCGCTGGTGGCGGCGAGCCTCGCCCCGTCGCGCTACGAGGCGCGGATGACGCTGCTCGTCCAGGAGCCTTCGAAGCTCAACCCGATCCTCAACGACATCGCGGTCAATCCCAACCTCAAGGAGCGCATGTCCGCGCTGATTGCGCTGGCCCATTCCGAGGTGGTGCTGGGCAAGGTGCTGGAGGATCTCCACCGCGTCACCCCGGAGACCAGCGCCAAGGCCCGCGATGACTTGGTGCGCTCGCTGTCAGAGGCGGTGAGCATCCAGCTTGTCGGCACCGACATCGTCGAGATGCGAGTGCGCAGCCTCGATCCCAATTCGCCCGCCCAGACCCTCCAGGCCCTGTCGCGGCGCTTTGTCGAGCGCATCGTCTCGCCCGAGCGGACCGCGGTGCAGGACAGCGAGCGCTTCCTGAAGGACCAGATGTCCGAGCGCCGCCGCTCGCTGGACGAGGCCGAGCGGGCCTTCCTCGATTTCAAGACCGCCAATGCCGACAAGCTGCCGGCGCTCTACAACAACACGGTGCAGCGCCTCGCCGGGCTGGAGCAGCAGCTTGAGACCAAGCAGATGGACCTTTCCATCGCCGGTGCCACCATGGAGGACCTGCGCAAGCGCCTCGCCACCACCAATCCGCTGATCGGCCGCATCGAGGAGAACATCATCCAGGCGTCCAGCGAACTGGCCAGCCTGCGCTCGCGCTATACCGACCAGCACAGCATGGTCCAGGCCGCCGAATGGCGGTTGCAGCGCCTTGAGGAGGAGCGCCGGCACCTCCTGAGCGACAGCCATGCGATCGATTCGTCCGACCTCGACCGGCTGTGGAATCTCGCCGCCGGCATCGGCGGCAGCACCGCCAGCGGGCAGGCGAAGGACAATGAGAACCGCAACGCCACGCCGCTGCTGGTCTCCCAGCTTCAGCGCCTGCAGGAGCAGCAGGCCAAGCGCGTCGGCCTTGAGAACGAGGTCGAGCAGCTGAAGAAGGTGATCGCCGCCCTCCAGCGCGACATCGCCGAGTTCGGCCCCATCGAGCAGCAGCAGCAGCAGCTCGACCGCGCGGTCACCTTCGCCCGGGAGAA
Organism: Azorhizobium doebereinerae UFLA1-100; assembly: GCF_000473085.1. Lineage (GTDB taxonomy): Bacteria > Pseudomonadota > Alphaproteobacteria > Rhizobiales > Xanthobacteraceae > Azorhizobium > Azorhizobium doebereinerae. Next base: position 99,896 of record NZ_KI421497.1, on the reverse strand, counting down.
TTACGAATCGCTCGCCAAGCGCTACGAGATGGCCCGCGTCACCGGCGCGCTCGGCCTGTTCGAGGCGCCGGAGCGCGTGAAGGTGCTGGAAGCGCCCGCCGAACCGGCGTCGAAGGTGTCGCCGGGCTATTTCCTGTACCTGCTGGCGGGCGTGTTCTGCGGCGGCGCGGTGGGCGCGGCGCTGGCGGCGGCGAGCGAGCTGCTGGACACGCGCCTGCGCCGGCCGGTGGATTTCGCCCGGGTGCTCGGCGTTCCGGTCATCGCCCGCATCCCCCGCATCGAGGCGCCGAACCGCATGCGGACGGCCTGATCGGTCCGCCGGTCAGAGCTTGGTGTTGAGCAGCTTGCTGTTGCGCACCGCGGCGATGAAGCGGTCCACCAGCCCGGGGGCGATGGGAGCGAAGCGCTCCGCCTCGTCGGCCATCTCCTCGCCCGGGGTGGGGTTGAAGCGATCATTCACGACGATGCCCTGGAGCGGGGCATTGGCCTGGCGCAGGGAGGCGGCGGCGCGGTTCAGCGCGCCGCGGGTGACGCGCCCCGCCAGACAGACGATGATCACGCTCTCGCAGGCGGAGGCGACCGCCGTCACCGGCACGGCGACGCGCTCGCGCGGCTCCACCGGGGCGAGGTCCAGCACGATGGCGTCATAGGTCCGCAGCAGCCGGTCCAGCATGTTGCGGATGGCGACCGCGTTGCGGAAGGCGAAGCTCATCTCCGGCATGGGCGCGGCCATGAGGCGGTCGAAGCCGCGCGGGTCCGGCAGGATGAAGTCGCTCAGGTCCGCGTCCTCCGGCGTCCAGGTGGTCGCCTGGGCGGGAACGGCGGCGGTGGGGTCGGCGAGGCCGACGAGCAGCGTCCGGCTCTGGCGCTGCGAGCGCTCGGCAAGCGCCCCGGCCATGGTGGACACGCCGCTGTCGCTGAGCACGCCGGTGACCCCGACCACCCGCGCCCCTTGGCCGAATGTGGCGAGGAAGACCGTCTCAACCTCGCGAAGACCTCTGCCCCACATTCCTTCCTCCAGTCGCGGCAGGCGTGGATGCGGCCCCGCACGGTCAGATGTCACAATGGGGTTTGCCGTACCGAAAGCAACCCCGGGCGCCGGTTTCGTCCCCGGCGCGGCGGCGCGCCGGGGTGGAGCGGCGTTCAGCCGCCGGACAGGTAGGCGATCAGCGAGATGATCGGCAGGACGTTCTGGATGCCGTCCACGAAGATCTTCCAGCCGCTCTGCGAGGTGGTGGGCACGTAGACCGTGTCGCCCGCCTGCACCACCGGCAGTTGCCGGATGTCGCCGGTCTTGGCGAACTGGATCAGGTCGAACACCCGGGCCTGTTCGCGGCAGCAGCCGAGGTTCACCACCACGATCTTCTGCTGATAGGCCTCGTTGGTGGGCCCGCCCGCCTCGGCCAGCAGGTCGAGCAGGGTCATGCTGTTGTCGAAGCGGTAGCGGCCGGGCTTGGCGACGGCGCCGAGCACGCGCACCGTGCTCTCCTTGCTGTCGTCGAACCAGTCCTTGTTGGTGCGGTCGGGGACGAAGATGACGTCGCCGGTCTTCACCTTGGGCAGCAGCTTCTCGTCGCCGGTGGCGAAATACTGCGCCAGGTTGAGCTGCGTCACCTTCGAGCCCGGCAGGCCGCGATGGGAGATGCGCACGTTGCGCAGGTCCGCGGTGCCGGTGGGGCCGTTGGCGGCGGTCAGGATGTCCAGGAAGCTCATGTTCTTGTTGAACGCGTAGCGGCCTGGGATCTGCACCTGACCCATGATGTAGATGACGTCTTCCTTCGCCATCTGCACCCACTTCGCCTTGTTGTCGATGGGCGATTCCGGCAGCGAGGGCATGCGGATCACGTTGCCGGCGCGGATCTTCGGCAGCTGCGACAGCGACCCACCGGTGGAGAGGAAGGCCTGGAGGTCGAAGGACAGCGGGTTCGCGGTGTCCTTCTCGGACTGGAGGATCTGCAGGTGCGCGATGTCCGCGCGCTGGTTCGGGCCGCCGGCCTCGCCCAGCAGGTCGAGCAGGCTCATCTCGTCCGACCATTCGTAGCGGCCGGGCTTGTTCATCTCGCCGATGACCTGCACCGCGCGGGACGGCGGGATCTTCAGCCAGGACGGCCGGTCGGAAGATTCGATCTTCTCCGGCACGAAGATGGCGTCGCCCGGCAGGATCAGCGGCAGCGGGACGCGGTTGCCTTCGGTATAGGCCGTGAGGTCGAACCGCTCGGTGCCGCCGTCCGCCTTCAGGATGCGGATCTGGCGGGTCTCCGCGTAGCGCGTCGGGCCGCCGGCATTGGCCAGGATCTCGATCAGGCGCGCATCCGGCGGGGCTTCCAGCGGGCCGGGGCGGTTCACTTCGCCGATCACATAGACCGTGCGCACCGAGCGGCGGATCTCCTCCTCCTGCTTGGGCACGAAGATGGTGGCCCCGGGCTTCAGCGCCGGCAGCAGCTTGTCGTCGCCGGTGTCGAGATAGCGGCGCAGGTTGAAGACGATGGGCTCGCCGCCGTTGATGACGCGGATCTGCTCGGTGGAGGCGTAGCGGGTGACGCCGCCGGCGCGCATGATCATGTCGACGACGGTGAGGCCTTCCTTGTAGCCGAAGGAGCCGGCGCGGACGACTTCGCCGAACACCTTGACCGCGCTCGTCGTATCGGCGGCGTCGCCCTGGTCGGCCAGTGTGCGGGCGTCGAAATTGATCTGCACGTTGCCGGTGGCCGGGGAGGACGGGACGAAGATCACGTCCAGCGGCTGCAATTGCGGGATCAGGCGGGTGTCGCCTGTGTCGAGATACTTCTTGTAGTCGAAGACGCTCGTGCGGTTGCCGCGGCGCAATTGCAGCTTGTCGAGCTGGGCGCCCTGCAGCAGCCCGCCGGCGGCGGTGATGGCCTGCTGGATGCCGGCGTCCACCGGCAGGTTGACCTCGCCGGGATTGGCGACGTAGCCGAGCACGGTGACCAGCAGCCGGCGCTCCTTGAGCTCCACTTGGAGGCGGCCGAGGTCGCGGTAGGCGCGGGCGAGGGCGTCATGCACCAGCACGATGGCCTCGGGCAGGGTGCGCCCGACCACGTCCACGTCGCCCACTTCCGGCAGGGAGACGCGGCCGTTACGGTCGACGAGGAAGTCCTTGTTGAAGGCGGCCTCGCCCGGCATGACGATGCTCAGCACATCGCCGACCCGCAGGCGCAGGCTCGGCTGGGCGGTGGCGGCCTGCTGGGCGAAGACCGCCGTCGGCAGCGCCAGCATCAGCAGGGCGAACAGGGCGGCGAGGACGTGGCGGGCGGCGGGGGGGTTCATCTCATCTGCTCCCGCCGCTGGCGGCGCGGCGCGGAAGCTGCCGCTCGATGGCGGCGAACTTCTGCTTCAGCCGGGCAATGTCGATTTCCGCGTCCTCGCCGAACGTGCCTTCGGATTCCCGCCGGATCTGGATCAGCAGGGCCTCGGCGTCGGCGGTGTCGGCGGCGGCGTAATAGCGGGCGTTGCGGCCGATCAGCCCGACCAGCTGGTCGGAGAGATGGTCGATGCGGGCATCGGTGGAGGGCCGGCGCTCGGCCAGGCCGCCGGCGCCGTCCGGCGGCCAGGCGGTGTAGGTGCTGGTTTCGCAGCCGGCCAGCGCCAGGGTCGCGGCCAGGGCGGCGACCAGCGCCAGCGGGGAGGCGGGGGGGAAGACGCGGCCGGTCATGGGCGGCCTCCGTCGATCAGGTCCGACAGCCGCAGGTGGGTCAGCAGCTGGAGCGGCTGGCCGCGCGCGCCGGTCAGGCGCAGCTTGCAGCCCGCTACCCGGAGCCGCTTGTACAGGAAGACGATCCCGCCGACGCCAGATGAATCCATGAACTCCACCTCTGCGAGGTCCAGCACGACGTCCTCGGGGCTGCCGCCCAGACTTTCGAAAGTGGTCTTGAGTTCAGACATGGCGGCGGCGTCCATGTCGCCGGCGATTTTGACCATCTTCGCCATGCTGGCCCCCGCGCGAAACCCAAGGCGACGGCTGAGCCGGCCTCGCCGAACGTTGTCCGGTCAGGCGTTGCAGGCGCTACCCAATGGGTAAGCCCACGCCCGACTCGCGACACCGTCCTTAACCATCGCCAGAACAAACGATTTACCTTAATAAGCGGTAAAGCGTTGCTGGTGGGTCGACGTAAAACGGGTTGAGGGTGGCAGCCTTGCCGGACGGCATCGTTCAGATCGTGCAGCGCCTCACCCCCGGCGGGCTTGAGGTTCTGGCCATAGACTTGTCGCTCCGCCTCGGCGGCGAGAACGTCATTTTCAGCCTCGAGTTGACGGAGGCGGAGATGACGCGCCGCTGGCCGCTGCTCGGCACCCTGCCGCTGCGAATCACCGGTTTCGGCAAGCCCGCCGGCCTCCATCCGGGACTGATCCTGAAGCTCGCGCGCGAGCTCAAGGCGGCGGCGCCACGCGCTGTCCTCACCCACCATGTCGGGCCGATGCTCTATGGCGGCCTCGCCGCGCGCCTCGCCGGCGTGCCGGTCATCGCCCATGTGGAGCACGACGTCTGGCACTATGCCAGCCGCAGCGACCGCTGGATCGCCAGGCTGGTGGGCCTGCTGGCGCGCCCGCAGGTGGTGGCGGTGTCCGAGGCGGTGGCGGCGGCCATGCGCAAGCTCATGCCGTGGTCGCGGATCTCGGTCATCCGCAACGCCGTGGACACCGCCCGTTTCGCTCCCGCCGGGAAGGCGGAGGCGCGCTCCCGGCTCGGCCTGCCGCTGGACCGGGCCATCGTCGGCGCCGCCGGCCGCCTGGAAGAGGTGAAGGGCCAGGACGTGCTGCTGCGCGCGCTGGCCCTGCTGCCCGGCGTGCTGCTGGTGCTCGCGGGCGACGGCTCCCAGGCCGAGGCCTTCCAGGCGCTGGCCGTCGATCTCGACATTGCCGAGCGGGTGATGTTCCTCGGCTACCGCAGCGACATGGAAGTGGTCTATCCGGCCTTCGACGTGGTGGCGCTGCCGTCCCGCGCCGAGGGGCTGCCGCTCTCGGTGCTGGAGGCGCAGGCCTGCGACATCCCGGTGGTGGCGAGCGACGTCGGCTCGGTGCGCGAGGGGCTGGCGCCGGGGGCGAGCCGCCTCGTGCCGGCGGGCGACGCGCCGGCGCTGGCGTCGGCGCTGGCCGACCTGCTCGCCCATCCGCCCGCCGTCGGGCCGCGCGGCTTCATCACCGAGCAATTCTCCTGGGAGCGCATGGTGGCGGCGTATCGGCGCCTGCTCACGCCATGATCCTCGCGCAGGTCCTGTTCTGGCTCAGCCTGCTGGGCGTCGCCTATCACCATGTGATGTTTCCGGTGCTGCTGCGGGCGCTGGCCCGGCGCCGCCCCGGACGGCCGGGCCCCGCCCCCGTGCCGGACGCCGCCCTGCCGCCGGTGACGCTGGTGATCCCGGCCTATCAGGAAGCCGGCTTCATCGCCCAGAAGCTGGAGGACTGCGCCCGGCTCGACTATCCCCGCCACCTCCTGAGGGTGATCGTCGCCTGTGACGGCTGCACCGACGGCACGCCGGAGCGCGCCGCCGCGGCGCTGGCCGCGCCGGCCTGCGCCGGGCTGAACGCCGAGGTCCGGGCGTTCGCGCAGAACCGCGGCAAGGTGGCGGTGCTCAACGAGGTCATCGCCGGCCTGCCGCCGGGCATCGTCGGCCTCACCGACGTGTCGGCCAGCCTGTCGACGGACGCGCTGCGCCGTGCGGCGGCGCATTTCGCCGATCCGGCGGTGGGCGTGGTGGCCGCGACCTATGCGCTGCGCGAGGCGGGCAGCACGGGGGAGGCGGGCTATTGGCGCTACCAGACCGCCATCAAGGCGGACGAGGCGGCGCTCGCCGCCCCGGTGGGGGTGCACGGCGCCTTCTATCTGTTCCGCCGCGAGCTGTGGGAGAGCCTGCCCGCCGACACCATCAATGACGACGTCATCCTGCCCATGCGCATGGTCGCGGGCGGCGCACGCGCGGTCTATGACCGGGCCATGGTGGCGACGGAGGAGGAGCGTACCCACCGCACCCAGGAGTTCCGCCGCCGGGTGCGCATCGCCTCCGGCAACGTGCAGCAGGCGCTGCGCCTGTGGCGGCTTGCCGATCCGCGCCGGCCGGGGCTGGCCTTCGTCTTCCTGTCGGGCAAGGCGCTGCGGGCCTTCGCCCCGCTGCTGCTGGTGGTGATGTTCGCCGCCAACGTCGTGCTTGCCTTCTCGCCGTCACTCCTCTACCGCCTCCTGCTGGCCGGGCAGGTCGCCTTCTACGGGCTGGCGCTGTTCGCCATCGCGAATCCAGGCCGGCGCCTGCCACGGGTGCTACGGTTCGCGGGCTATTTCGTGGAAGGCCATGCGGCGGGACTGGTCGGCGCGGCGCGCCAGATCACCGGGCGCGACACCGGCCGGTGGCGCCGGGCGAGCGAGAGTTCAGCGATCATGGGCGCGTCGGGGGATCAGGAACTGGACTACGTGCATCCCCTGGTGCGCGTCGGCAAGCGCGCCTTCGACATCGTGGTCGGCCTGGTGGCCTTCCTGGTGCTGGCGGTCGCCTTCATTCCCGTGGCGCTGGCCATCCGCCTCACCTCCAAGGGGCCGATCTTCTACCGCCAGATCCGCGTCGGCCGGTCCACCGGCACGCGCACCGAGTTGTTCTATCTCTACAAGTTCCGCACCATGTATGTGGATGCGGAGGCGCGTACCGGCCCGGTGTGGGCGACCGCCAACGATCCGCGCATCACCCCGGTCGGCCGCTTCATGCGCAAGACCCGCATCGACGAGCTGCCGCAGGCGATCAACGTGCTGAAGGGCGACATGTCCATCGTCGGCCCGCGCCCGGAGCGGCCGGCCTTCTTCATGAAGCTGGAGAAGGAGATTCCCTTCTATGTGGAGCGCACCCATGGCCTGCGTCCCGGCATCACCGGCCTCGCGCAGGTGAACCAGGGCTATGACGGCTCCATCGAGGATGTGCGCTCCAAGGTCGGCTACGACCACGCCTATGCCATGCGCCTGCTCGACCCGTGGGACTGGCTGAAGACCGACGTGTGGATCATCCTGCGCACCGTCTCGGTGATGGTGCTGGGCAAGGGGCAGTAGGACAGGCCGGCGGGCTCACGCTTCCGCCGCGTGGCGGAACGGATCGCCCGGCCGCGCCCGGTCGTAGACGCAGCGCCCGGCGACATAGGTGGCCGCCACCGCCCGGTCGTCGCCCAGCGTCATCAGCGCGAACAAGTGGTCGGCGATGTCGGTGCTGCGCGCGGTGCGCAGGGCCATGAGGTCCGTGGCCTTCAGGTCCAGCACGCAGACATCGGCCTCATAGCCCGCCTCCAGCCGTCCCAGCCGGTGGTCGAGATGGAGCGCATGCGCCCCGCCCAGCGTCGCCAGATAGAAGGCCTTCAGCGCGTCCAGCCGGTCGCCCCTGAGGGCCGCCACCTTGTAGGCCTCGTTCAGGGTGGCGAGGGCCGAGAAGCTGGTGCCCGCCCCCACGTCCGTGCCGAGCCCCACCCGCACCGGGCGGCGGGGATCGAGCGCGTCGAACAGGCGGAACAGGCCGGAGCCGAGGAACAGGTTCGAGGTCGGGCAGTGGGCGAGCGCCGCCCCGGTCTCGTGGCAGGTGCAGAACTGCCGCTCTTGCAGATGCACGCCATGGCCGAACACCGAGCGCGGCCCCACCAGCCCCGCATGGGCATAGATGTCGAGATAGTCCGCCCGCTCGGGAAACAGCCCGGCGATCCAGTCGATCTCCGTCCGGTTCTCGCTGAGATGGGTCTGGAGGAACAGGCCGTCGTGGCGCTTCAGCAGATGGCCGGCGGCTTCCAACTGCTCCGCCGTCGAGGTGCCGGCGAAGCGCGGCGTCACCGCATAGAGCTGCCGGCCGCGCCCGTGCCAGCGGGCGATCAGCGCCTCGCTCTCGTCGATGCCCTGGCGGACGCTGCGGTCCAGCAGGCCGTCCGGCGCGTTGCGGTCCATCAGCACCTTGCCGGCGATCATCAGCGTGTCGAAGCGTTCGCTCTCCGCGAACAGCGCCTCGGCGGACTGGGGATGGACGGTGCAATAGACCATCGCCGTGGTGGTGCCGGCGCGCAGCAATTCGCGCAGGAACACCCTGGCGATGCGGTCCGCATGGGCGGGATCGGCGAACTTCAGCTCGGTGGGGAAGGTGTAGGCGTCGAGCCAGTCCAGCAACTCACCCGCGAACGAGCCGATCATCTCGGTCTGCGGGTAATGCACATGGGTGTCGATGAAGCCGGGGCACAGGAGCGCGTCCGGAAAGGCGCGGATCTCAGTGCCCTCGGCCAGGGTCGGGCGCACCGCGTCATAGGCGCCGAAGGCGGCGATGCGGCCGCCCTCCATCACCAGCAGGGCGTCGGGCTCGTGGGTGAAGCAGTCCTCCGCCGGGGCAAGGAAGGGATTGCCCCGGAAGGAGATGGCGCCTGCGCGCAGGGCGATGCGGTGGCCGCCCGCCGTCACCCGGCGGCGCCTTCATAGACATATTTGAACACGAACACCGCCGCGATCAGCCACACGATCCACTTCACCTCCCGCGCCCGGCCGGTGAGCAGCTTGATGCCGGCATAGGAGATGAAGCCGAAGGCGACGCCGTTGGCGATGGAATAGGTGAAGGGCATCATCAGCGCCGTGACGGCGGCGGGGATGACCTCCGTGATGTCCTCCCAGTCCAGCTCGGTCAAATCGCGCAGCATCAGGCAGGCGACGTAGAACAGCGCCGGGGCGGTGGCGTAGGCGGGCACCGAGCCGGCGAGCGGGGCGAAGAACAGGCAGGCCAGGAACAGCACCGCCACGGTGACGGCGGTGAGGCCGGTGCGCCCGCCCTCCTGCACGCCGGACGCGCTCTCCAGATAGGCGGTGGAGCTGGAGGTGCCGAGCAGCGAGCCGACGAAGATGGAGGTGCTGTCCGCCAGCAGCGCCTTGTTGAGGCGCGCCATCTTGCCGTCCTTCAGCAGGCCGGCGCGGCGGGCGACGCCCATCAGCGTGCCGGTGGCGTCGAACAGCTCCACCAGGAAGAACACCAGCACCACGTTGAGGATGCCCGCGTTCAGCGCGCCCTTGATGTCGAGGGCGAGGAAGGTGGGGGCGATGGAGGGCGGCAGCGAGACCAGGCTGGAGAGCGAGTTGCCGGCGAACAGGAAGCTCAGCGCGGTGACGCCGAGGATGCCCAGCAGCAGCGCGCCCTTGATGCGCAGCACGGAAAGCGCGGCCACCGCGAAGAAGCCGAGGACGGCCAGCACCACGGTGGGCTGGTGCAAATTGCCCAGGGTGACGAAGGTGGCAGGGCTCGCGGCGATGATGCCGGCGCTCTTCAGCGAGATGATCGCCAGGAACAGGCCGATGCCGACCGTGATGGCGATGCGGATGGAATGGGGGATGCCGTCGACGATGGCGTCGCGGATGCGGAAGATCGTCACCAGCATGAAGCAGACGCCGGAGATGAACACCGCGCCGAGCGCCACCTGCCACGTGTAGCCCATGCCGATGACCACGACATAGGCGAAATAGGCGTTCAGCCCCATGCCGGGGGCGATGGCGATGGGATAATTGGCATAGAGCCCCATGACCAGGCTGCCGAAGGCCGCGATCAGGCAGGTGGCGACGAAGACCGAGCCGTGCGGCATGCCCGCGTCGGCCAGGATCTTCGGGTTGATGAAGATGATGTAGGCCATGGTGAGGAAGGTGGTGACCCCCGCCATGATCTCCGTGCGCACCGTGGTGCCGTTTTCCTTCAGCCCGAACACCCGCTCCAGCATGGCAAAGTCCCCCTCGTCCCAGCCTCAAAGATGCGCGCCCGCCCCGCCGCACGCGGCGGCGAGCGCGCTGAAAACCCTGTCACGCGCGAACGGCGTCGCCGTCAGGCGCACGCCCGTGGCATCGCGGATGGCATTGCCGAGCGCCGGCGCCACCGGATTGAACGGGCTTTCGCTCATGGATTTCGCCCCGAACGGCCCCAGCCTGTCATAGGTGTCGGCGAACAGCACCTGTGTGCGCGGCACATCGGCGAAGGCGGGGATGTGATAGTGGCGGAACGCCGGGTTCACCACCGCGCCGTCCTCGCCGATCAGCAGGTCCTCGAACAGCGCCGCGCCCAGCGCCTGCGCCACGCCGCCCTCCACCTGCCCGCGGCACTGCATGGGGTTCATCACCCGCCCGGCGTCCGCCGCCTGCACGCTCTTCAGGATGCGCACCTCGCCGGTCTCGCCGTTCACCGCCACGCTGAAGCCCTGCACGTTGAAGGCGATGGAGCGCGGCGAGCCGTCCGCGCGCCCCTCCGCCGCCAGCGGCATGCCCGTCGCTTCCGCCGCGCGGAAGAGATCGGCCAGGGGCAGCAGGCGGCCGCCCTCCACCGCGACGCCTTCGGGCGTCAGGCGGCAGCGTTCCGGCGTGGTGCCCGCCAGCCGGGCGGCGCAGGCGAGGAGGGCCGAGGCTAGCTTTTGCGCCGCATCCAGCGTCGCCCGCCCGGCCACCACGATGCCGGTGCTGCCATAGGCGCCGGTGTCGTGCCCTACCGCGTCGGTGTCGGCGGCGCGCAGGCGGATGGCATCGGCGCGGGCCGACAAAGCGGTGGCGGCGATCTGGGCATGAGTGGTGAGGCTGCCGTTGCCGAACTCCACCGTGCCCACCGCCAGCTCATAGGCGCCGTCGGCGGTGAGCGCGAGGCGGGCCTGGGCGTAATGGCCGCGCGGGGGAATGGTGTCGATCATGGCCAGTGCCATGCCCCGGCCCACCCGCCACTGCGGCCCACCCGCCACTGCGGCCCGTCCGGCGGCGGCTCGCCCGGCTCCGACAGCGCCTGCTCCACCAGGTCCAGGCACTGGTCGAGGCCGTAGCTGCCATATTCGATGTCGTGGGCGTGGAGGCTGTGGGCGACCATGGGGTCGCCGGGCCGGATCACGTTGCGGCGCCGGAGCGCGAAGGGATCGAGCCCGAGCTTGCGGGCCAGCTCGTCCATGGCGCTTTCGATGGCGAAGATGGTCTGGCTGAGGCCATAGCCGCGGAAGGCGCCGGAGGGCAGGGTGTGGGTATAGACCGCCTCGCCGGTCACCTTCTTGTTCGGGCAGCGATAGACCTGCACCGATTCGTTGCAGCCGTGGAACAGCGTGCCGACGGCATGGTTGCCATAGGCGCCGGTGTCGGACAGCACCTCCATCTCGAACGCGGTGAGCGTGCCGTCCGCCGTCGCCCCGAGCTTCACCCGCACCCGCATGGGATGGCGGGAGGTGGTGGCGGCGAACTGCTCCGCGCGCGTCAGCTCCAGCTGCACCGGCCGCCCGGTCTTCAGCACGGCGAGGCCGACGATGTCCTCCACCAGCATTTCCTGCTTGCCGCCGAAGCCGCCGCCCACCTGTCCGGCGAACACCCGCACCTGATCGCGCGGCAGGCCGAGGACGCCGGCCAAAGCATCGCGGGTGAGGAAGGGCACCTGGGTGGATGAGCGCAGGACGAGGCGGCCGTCCGCGTCCCGCCAGCCGATGGCGCAATGGGTTTCGAGATGGGCATGCTGGAGGCGCTGGGTGCGGACGGTCTCCTCATGGATCACGTCCGCCGCCGCGAAGCCGGCGGCCACGTCGCCCACCTCGCCGGCAAGGTGCGCCACCACGTTGCGGGCGGGGTCGAAGATGCGGCTCTCCGGCCCCTTGTCGCCATGCACCAAAGGCGCGCCCGGCGCGCGGGCAGCCTCCGGGTCGAGCACGGCGGGCAGCAGTTCGTAATCGACCGCGACTGCCCGGCAGCCCGCCTCGGCGGCGGCGACGGTCTCGGCGACGACGGCGGCGACCCGCTGGCCCACATGACGCACCACGGTGTCGAGGATGCGGGTGTCGTCCACGTCGTCGGCGGCGATCTCGTGCCGGCCGGAGGAATAGAGGGTGGCGGGAGCGTCCAGATGGGTCAGCACGGCGATGACGCCGGGCACGGCCAGGGCGGCGGAGGTGTCGATGGACCGGATGCAAGCGTGCGGGTGGGGCGAGCGCACCAGCTTCAGGTGGGTGAGGCCGGGCACGTCCACATCGAGCGTGTAGCGCGCCTGCCCGGTGACGATGGCGGGGCCGGCCGGGGCCGGGTGGCTGTGGCCGCAGGCCTCGCCCGCCAATCCGCGCTCGGCATGGGTGGTGCCGGCGACCGCATCGGCGATGGCGCGATAGCCGGTGCAACGGCACAGGTTGCCCTTCAGCGCGGCAGGCAGGTCCTGGCGCTGGGCCTGGTTGAGGGATGAGACCGTGAGGATGGCCCCGGCGGTGCAATAGCCGCACTGGAAGCCCTGGGCGTCGAGGAAGGCCTGCTGTACCGGGTGGAGCCTGTCGCCCTCCGCCAGCCCTTCGATGGTGGTGACGCTCCGGCCCTCGGCGCGGAAGGCCGGGGTGATGCAGCTGTGCACCGGCGTGCCGTCCACCAGCACGGTGCAGGCGCCGCAATCACCCACGTCGCAGCCGCGCTTGACGCCGAAGGCGCCCAGCTCGCGCAGCAGCGTGCGCAGGCACTGGCCGGGGCGGGGGGCGATGGCGACGGTGCGGCCGTTGAGAATGAGCGTGCTCATGCCGGGCCGCCCTCGGCCAGTTCGCTGCGGATTTGCTGCGCAAAAAGCTGTGTCATGGCGCGGCGCCACGCGGGCGCGCCATGCACGTCGTCATACCAGCCGTCGGCGGGTATAGCGGCGTCGAGCGCGGCCAGAAGTGCTGCGGTGTCAGGCAGGGCCGGGAAATCGAGGCGGAGGGGCCGGGGGGTGGAGGCGGTGACGGTGAGGGCGAAGCGGCCGTCCGCTGCCAGCGTGCCGATGAGGAGCGCGGCGGAGCGGCCGAGGTCGTTCAGGGCGATGCGGCGGAAGGCCCAGCGCAGGTCCATATTGCAAGCCGGCACAAGAATGCTGCGCAGCAATTCGCCCGGTGCCAGCACTGTGCGCTGCAGGCCGAGGATGAAATCCGCCGCCGCCACCTGCCGGCTGCCGCCCGCGGCGGGCCACAGGGTGAGGCGCGCGTCGAGCGCCACAATGAGCGCGGCCATGGGTGCGGCGGCGAGCGCGGTGCACAGGTTTCCGCCAATGGTCGCGGCGGTGCGCACCTTGAACGCGCCATAGAGCGCCGCGCAACAGGCCGGGAACAGGCCGGCGATCCGCGCCCCGGGCGGCAAGAGCGGCTCTTCCAGCTCGGCGAGGGTGCAGGTGGCGGCGATGTCCAGCCCGTCCGGCGTCAAGGCCAGCGCGGGCCAGCCGAGGGCCGTGAGGTCGATCAGCCGGCTCAGCCCCGGGTTCGGATCGGCGAACAGGACCGTGCCGCCCGCAAGCCAGGCATCGCCCGCCTGCCAGGGGCCGATCTCGTCACGGGTCCGGGGTCGGTGGAGGGCGGAGACGGTGTTGAGATCCATGGGCCTTCGCGCTGCGGGGACCGGCTGCCTCCGGTTTCCCATTCTCCCGCATGCGAAGCAAGAAGCACGCCGGAGCCGGGACGCTCGCACCCGGTGCTATCCGCCGAGCACCTTCATCAGCGCGATGGTGGCGCCGACGAGCGCGGCGCCGGCGCCCATGCCGGCGAAAGCCACCTGCCAGGGCGCCAGCGCGTGTTCGCGCGATGCGTTCAACGCCTCGGCGGTCAGCTTCTGCTGCTCCGCCATCAATTTCTGCTGCTCGGCGGCCAGCTTGTGGCTCTCGGCAACGAATTTGCGCGTTTCCTCCTGCATCCGCTCGATGCGGGCGATCTGCTCCTGAACGTCGATGGTGGTGTCGCTCATGGCCGTTCCTCAACCTTGCCGAGTATGGCCGCCGGGGGCGAGGCGCGCAATGCGGCTCCTCGGAGCGGCTACCCCAGCTTCAGCCGGCGGCGGATCGGTTCGGGCAGCTCGGCCGGGTCGATGCGGGGCAGCAGCTTGAAGCGCACCGCCATCCAGCCGATCAGCGGCAGGATGACCACGCCGGCCAGCGGCAGCACCAGCGGCGGCAGGGCGAAGGTGGCGAGCGCGGTCAGCACCACGGTGATGGCGGTGACGAGCCCGAGCCGGGCGAAGCGGTAGGGGATCGGCGCATAATGCTGCGACACCGCATAGGTGATGAGCACGCGGATGCTCTGGGCGACCAATGTGGCGCCGATGGCCCCGGCCACGCCATAGGTCGGGATCAGCGTGTAATAGAGCGCGATGGCGATGCCGGCGCCGATCAGGTTGATGATGAGGGGCGCGAAGCCGTCCTTGCGCAGGAAGCAGCCGATCTCCAGCAGGCTGCCGGTCTCCTGGATGGCGTAGTTGAGCGCGATGAAGGCGATGAAGCCGCTCGCCCCCCAATAGGCCTCGCGGGTCAGCACATGCACCGCGAACGGGCCGCCGAGGCTCACCCCGGCCATGGCACCGAGCACGATGAGATAGCCCAGCGAGACGATGTCGGCGCTGCGCTCGGCCCCGTTCTCCTCCGCCAGCACCATGAAGCGCTTGGGGAACCACCACATGTGGAACGGCTGGAGCAGCACCGCCGTGAGCACGCCGAGCCGCCCGGCGACGCCGTAGAGGGCGATGTCCTGCGGCGTCACATTGGCCGCCAGCACCCAGCGGTCGTAGGAGCCGAGCACGAAGGCGGCGAGCGCGGAGAGCAGCAGCGGGCCGCAATAGACGATCATCTCCCGCCAGCGCACGAAGCGCAGCGAGATGCCGCAGTCCCGCGCCAGATAGACCATCATGGCCGCGCCCTGGGCCAGCGCCGCGCTGGCCGAGGCGATCAGCACCCCTTCCACCCCGAAGCCCAGCGCCAGCAGCGTGGCGGTGACCGCCGCCTGGGCGAAGGCGCGGCTGAGGCTCATGATGAGGAAGGTGCGCGCCGCGCCGCGGATGCGCATCCAGGTAAGCCCGACGCCGAGCACGCCTTCCAGGCAGATGGCGCCGAGCAGGAGCAGGAATTCGGTGCGCGTCACCGGCTCCGGCAGGAGGCCGATGATGGGATGGGAGAATGCCGCGCCCAGCGCCACCAGCACGCCGCAGACGAGCAGCGCCAGCCCGGCATATTCGGCGCACACCGCCTTGCGCGCCTCCCAGGTCTGCGCATCGCCGACGAAGCGGGCGAGCGCTGAGGGCAAGGCGAGGCCGAACAGCAGCGCGCCCACGTCGATGAAGGAGAGCATCACCTCCAGCCGGCCGTATTCGGCGCTGGACAGGAAGTAGGTGTTCACCGGCAGCATGACGAGGCCGATGGCGCGCAGCACCACCAGGCCCACCGTGTAATAGAGCGTCTCGCGTATTGCGCCCGCCACCTGCCGCCTCCCGCTCCATGTTCCGCAATCGCCCATCCGCGCGGGGAAGTCCATGGCGATGCTTGTCCGGGCCCGCCGGCCGTGCGCGGGATGCGGGCCTGCCTTGTGCAACAATTCTTTGATTCGCCGCCCATCTCCCGCTACAGGTCGCGGCAATCCTCGGGTTCCCATGACAGACGCAGCTCAGACACCCTCCCTCGCGGACCTTCGCGCGGAGATCGACCGCATCGACGAAACGATGCACCGCCTGCTCATGGAGCGGAGCGAGATCATCGATCGCCTCGTCAAGGTGAAGCGCACCCAGACCGAAGGCTCCGCGTTCCGTCCGGCGCGCGAGGCCTCGATGATGCGCAGCCTGGTGCAGCGCCATCGCGGGCTGCTGCCGCTCGACACGGTGGAGAGCATCTGGCGCGTCATCATCTCCACCTTCACTTACGTCCAGGCGCCCTATGCGGTGCATGCGGACCTGTCGGTGGGCGAGCCGCTGATGCGCGACAGCGCGCGCTTCCATTTCGGCTTTACCGCGCCGTTCGTGCCGCACATGGGCGCGCGGGCGGTGGTGAAGACGGTGGAGGCCTCCAAGGGCGACCTCGGCCTGCTGCCTGCCGCCATGGTGCCCGGCAGCGATGCCTGGTGGACCGCGCTGGAGCCGGAACAGGCGCCCAAGATCATCGCCCGCCTGCCGTTCGTGGAGCGCGCCGACCATCCCGCCGGCCTGCCGGTGTTCGTGGTCTCCCATCCCATCGCCGACGCGGCGGTGACGGAGGTGGAGACCTTCAGCGTCCGGGTCGCCGGATGGAGCGCCAAGTCGGCGGCGGCGGTGTCGGCGCTGGCCGACGTGCTGGCGGTGTCCGACGGCGCGCTCGACGGCGCGGCGCTGCTGGTGTCGGTGCGCGAGCCCGGCGCCCGCGACGCGGTGCTGGACGCGCTCCGCCAGAGCGGCGCCAGCGTGCGGTCCTTCATTCCCGTGGGGAGCCATGCCGCCCCCTATCGTTTCGGCATGGACAGCGCCGGCTCCGCCCGGCCCTGATGTGGAGTAGGGTATGTCCGTTCCCGCCAAAGAGACCCAGCGTCACCCCGCCCGCCCCGAGCCGCGCCCCGGCGTCATGGCCATCTCGGCCTATGTCCCCGGCAAGAGCCACGCGCCGGGCGTCGAGAAGGTGTTCAAGCTCTCCTCCAACGAGACGCCGCTCGGCCCGAGCCCGGCCGCCATCGCCGCCTACCAGGCCGCCGGCGCCAATTTGCAGGATTATCCCGACGGCTCGGCCAGCGTGCTGCGCGAGGCCATCGGCAAGGCCATGGGCATCGATCCCGAGCGCATCATCTGCGGCGCCGGCTCGGACGAGCTGCTGGGCCTGATCGCCCATACCTATATCGGCCCCGGCGACGAGGCGGTGTTCAGCACCCACGGCTTCCTGGTCTACAAGATCGCCACCCTGGCCTCCGGCGGCACGCCGGTGGCGGTGCCGGACACCGACGACCTGGTGGCCGACGTGGACGCGCTCATCGCCGCGGTGACGCCGCGCACGCGGGTGCTGTTCCTGGCCAACCCCAACAATCCGACCGGCACCTATCTGCCGTTCGACGAGGTGCGCCGCCTGCACGCGGCGCTGCCGCCGCACGTCCTGCTGGTGCTGGACGCGGCCTATAGCGAATATGTCCGCCGCAACGATTACGAGACCGGGCTGGAACTGGCGCTCTCGGCCGAGAACGTCATCATGTGCCGCACCTTCTCGAAGATCCACGGCCTCGCCGCGCTGCGCATCGGCTGGGCGGTGTCCTCGGCCGCCGTCATCGACGCGCTCAACCGGGTGCGCGGGCCGTTCAACATGAACGCCCCGGCCATCGCCGCCGGCGCCGCCGCCATCGCCGATGCCGGCCATGTGGACCAGGCGGTGGCGCATAACGACCGCTGGCTGCCGTGGCTGGCCGGGGAGCTGACCGCGCTCGGCCTCAAAGTCACGCCCAGCGTGGGCAACTTCGTGCTGATCCACTTCCCGACCTCGCCCGGCCGCACCGCCGCTGAGGCGGATGCCTTCCTGACCCGGCGCGGCATCATCCTGCGCCAGGTCCGCGCCTATGGCCTGCCGAATAGCCTGCGCATGACCATCGGCACGGAGGAGGCCAACCGCCTGGTGGTGGCGGCCCTGTCCGACTTCCTGGCCGGGGCGGAGCGGTGAGCGCGCCCCTGGTCGGGCGCCTTGCGGTCATCGGTGCCGGGCTGATCGGCTCGTCCATCGCCCGCGCCGCGCGGGAGAAGGGGCTGGCCGGCACGGTGGTGGTCGCCGATCGCGATCCGGCGGTGCGCGCGCGCGTGCGCGAGCTGGGCTTCGCCGACGTGGTGGCCGACACCGCCGCCGATGCGGCGCGGGACGCGGACATCGTCATCGCCTGCGTGCCGGTGGGCGCGTCGGGCGCGGTGGCGGCGGAGGTGGGTCCGGCCCTGAAGCCGGGCGCGATCCTCTCCGACGTCGGCTCGGTCAAGGCGGCGGTGGTGGAGATGATGGCGCCGCACGTGCCGGCCCATGCTCAACTCGTTCCCGCCCATCCGGTGGCGGGCACGGAATTCTCCGGCCCCGACGCCGGCTTCGCCAGCCTGTTCGAGAACCGCTGGTGCATCGTCACGCCCACCGCCGATGCCGATCCCCAGGCGGTGGCGGCGCTGGAAGCGCTGTGGCGGGGCATGGGCGCGAACGTGGAGACCATGTCGCCGCAGCACCACGATCTGGTGCTGGCGATCACCTCCCACGTGCCCCATCTCATCGCCTACAACATCGTCGGCACGGCCGAGCACCTGGAGCACACGCTGACCTCCGAGGTGATCAAGTTCTCGGCCGGCGGTTTTCGCGACTTCACCCGCATTGCGGCGTCCGATCCCACCATGTGGCGCGACGTGTTCCTCTATAACCGCGAGGCGGTGCTGGAGATGCTGGGGCGCTTCACCGAGGACCTGTCCGCCTTGCAGCGGGCGATCCGCTACGGCGACGGCGACGCGCTGTTCGAACACTTCACCCGCACCCGCGCCATCCGCCGCTCGATCATCGAGCAGGGCCAGGAGACGGCGGCGCCCGACTTCGGCCGCCGGGTGATCAAGGACGGCGCGGCGGGCTGAGCCGCCGCGCGCGCTATTGCGCCGGAGCCGGCGTGGCCGGGGCGGGCGCCTGAGGCGTAACGGCTTGCGGCGTGATGGATTGAGGCGTGATGGACTGGGGCGCGGGCAGCGGCGCCACCGGCGGCGGGAACAGCGGCGGCACGATGCCGACCGGGATCTTGCCCAGCTTCAGCGCGCCCTGGTCGAAGGCGATGGAGAAGGTCACGCCCTTGCGGCCGGCCACGTCGCCCTTCTTGCCCGCCATGGCGAGGGCGCCGACGATGGGCACGTATTCCGGCGAGATGAGCCCGGCTTTGCTGAGGTTCCTCAGCGTGTCCTCGATGCCGGCGAAGCCGAGCACGAGCTGGCCGTTGAGCCGGCCCTGCCCATCCACCAACAGCGCGCCGGTCGCGTTGGCGGCGGCGGACGGCGTGGTCAGGGTGAAGCCCTGCAACTGCATCATGCCGCCGGACATGGCCCAGGCGCGCAGCCGGTCGGTCACCGACATGGGGCGCAGGTCGTCCACGGCGGTGACCGTCATCTGCACCGCCAGGTCCAGCGGGCCGGCGCTGCCGGTGCTGGCGAGCTGCGGGCTCTCCCCGCCGGCGATGGACAAGGCGAAGTCGATGCCGTCGCGGGCGCCGTTCTCGCCGGGACGGCGGCGGGCGTGGGTCTCGATCTGCTTGGCGGACAGCAGCGGCGTGGCGGAGGCATTGCCCGGCGCCTGCTCCACCATGGGCGTGTTGACCACGAGGTCGAACCGGACCGGGCGGCCGGTGCTGTCGCCGACGCCGCTCATCTGGAGCAGCGACCAGGAGGCGGTGTAGACCTGCCCGGTGGCCTGGTCCTCGATGCGCGCCGGCGAGGCGAACTCGGCGACGATGTGGCTCGGGTCCCACACCTGCGCCACCGCATGGGCGGCGGCGGCGGAAATGCGGAAGCTGTCTCCGCCCTGGGTGACCAGAACCGGGTCGCGGCACATCAGCTCGAAGCGGAAGGGAAAGCCTTCCAGCGCGCGCTCGGAGCAGCTCCACTGGCGGCCCAGCAGCTTCTCGCGGGCAATCCAGGCGTCGATCTCCCCGTCGGCGGTGCGGGCGGCATAGACCCACAGGCCGGACCAGCCGATGCCCAGGAGGACGAGGAGCGCCAGCGGCAGCGCGATGATCCAGGGCCGCCGGCGCCGGGGCGCGGGTTCGGTGACAGACATGCGTTCCCTTCGTGTCTCACGCTGGGCGCAACGGCCTCCGGATGGCAGCAGGTCCTGCGGCCACGCGAACACCTCCGGCCCGAGGGGCGGTCGAGAGCAGGTTCAGGGCTGTAGAGCATGTTTGGGACCAGTTGAAGACCCAAACGCGCCCCGGTGCCGCAGCTTTGATGGGCCTGCCCCGCATTTTGCCGGCCGGGCGGCGGCAGGCGGGTGGAGCAATCTGCGATTTGCCGGTGTGCGGAACCGCCCATGCCCTAATTCCGGCTTTATGCTTGCCGATCGAGACCCCTCGGCCACGGCGGTATCGCCGCAGCCCGCGCCAGACGTCCGGACCCGCATGCCTGCCGACCAGTCTTCCCCCCGCCTCCCCCCGGCCGGCCTCGTGCCGGTGCCGGACCACGACCCCTGGGTGTTCGCCTATGGCTCGCTGATGTGGAACCCCGGCTTTGCCTATGCCGAGCGGGTGGAGGCGACGCTGATCGGCTGCCACCGGGCGCTGTGCATCTATTCCTTCCATCACCGCGGCACGCCGGAGAAGCCGGGCCTGGTGCTGGGGCTGGATCTCGGCGGTTCCTGCCGGGGCATCGCCTATCGCGTGGCGGCGCAGGACTGGCCGGTGACCCACGCCTATCTCACCGAGCGCGAGCAGATTTCCGGCGTCTACCGGGAGACCATGCGGCGGGTGCGGCTGCGCAATGCGGCGCGCGCAGACGCGCCGGCGGTGGCCTATGTGGCCAACCGGGCGCACCCGCAATATGCCCGCGGCTTGACGCTGGACGACCAGCTGCACCTGGTGCGCCGCTCGCACGGCCAGTCGGGCCCCAACCGGGACTATGTGCTGGCGACCATGGAATTGCTGGCCGAGATGGGCATCGAGGACAGCGGCCTCGCCTGGATCGCGCAGAAGCTGCGCGAGGGGCACGGCTGAGCGGCCGGGATGGTGTCGCTGGGGCGAGGCCTCAGGCGGCGTGGCGGCGCTCGGCGTCCTGGGTGCGGCGGGCCGGGGCGGGCAGCGCCAGCATGTCCATGGCGCAGGGGCGCGGCGTCAGCAGCCGCCGGAGCGCCTCGGGCGCGTCCTCGCCCATCACATGGATGTGGATTTCTTCCGCCATCGCCCGGCGCGCGGCCCGGTTGGCCGCCTCTCCGGGCATGCCGGCCCACACCGCGATGGAGCCGGCGGGGGTGCGCCGGACCGCGATGGCGAGGGCCTCGGGATAGTCCGGCGCGTCGTCCGCCGGATACACCGAAAACACATGGCGGACGCCGTCCTGATCGCGCCAGAAACGATAGCGCGCACCCAGCGCGCCATCGGTAAGGCCGCTCAGCCGACCAGCGTCAGACAATGGAATGAGGAGCGAATCAGTGGCGTTCATGAGAACGAAACTAGAACGCCGATTCGGACCCCGCAACAGTTTTCCACAGGGTATGGTTACGGGGATAATTACGGAGCGGCGGGGACGGGGGCGGGCGCGTCCGGTCCCAGGTCCGCGCGGCCTTGCGCCAGCAGGCGGTCGCTGGCGGTCTCGATGTCGCTCTGGAGCCGGCTGAAGAACGCGTCCCGCGGCAGGCCGGGCGGGATCGGCGGCAGGATCTCCACCCGGATGGTGCCCGGCCGCCGGATCAGCGCGTTGCGCGGCCAATAGAGGCCGGAGTTCAGCGCGATGGGCAGGCAGGGCACGCCGAACGAGGTGTAGAGATGGGCGACGCCGAACTTGTAGGCGGGCGGCGCGCCGGGCGGGCGGCGCGTGCCCTCGGGGAAGATGATGATCTGGCGGCCGGTGGCGAGCTCGGCCCGCGCCCGCGCGGTCATGCTCTTCAGCGCGGCGGCGCGGGCGCCGCGATCGATGGGGATGACCCGACCCTTGGTCAGGTACCAGCCGAACAGCGGCAGCCACATCAATTCGCGCTTCAGGATGAAGGTGGCGTCGCTGAACAGCGGCAGCAAAGCGAGGGTCTCCCACGCCGACTGGTGCTTGGAGGCGATCAGCAGCGGGCCGGCGGGGATGTTCTCGCGCCCGACGACCTCCACCTTGGTGCCGACCACCACCCGCAGCAGGAAGCCGGTGATCCGCGCCCATGGCAGCACGATGCCGTGCCACATGGCCTGCCGCGATATGAACGGCAGAACCGGCAGGCACACCAGCATGTAGAGGATGGTGACGCTGTAGAACAGCAGCTGGAACAGCAGAGAACGCAGCAGGGTCACTCGGGCTTCCTGTCCGCCCCGTGAATCGATCCGGCCATGGATGCCTGCGCGCCCGGCGCGGGAGCGGGCGACGCCGCCGGCGCGGCCTTGGGCGCGACCGCCTGGGCGGGGCGGATCTTGGCCTGCGCCATCATGTACTTCAAATATTCCTTGAGGAGGAGCTTCACCGTCTGCGGGTCGGTCCACCACCGCGGCGCCTGCATCCGGTCCGTCACCACCGGATAGGGTTGCAGCTCCACTTCCGGCAGGGCGCGGCCCAGTTCCACCAGGGCGCGGGGCATGTGCCAGGCGGAGGTGACCACCACCAGCGAGCGGAAGTGCTGCGCCCGCGTCCATTCGGCCGCCTCGATGGCGTTGCCGAAGGTGTTCAGCGCCCGGTGGCCGAGATCGACGCAGCAATCCAGCAGGTGCTCGTTGTCCGGCAGGGTGCGGCGGATCTCGTCCGGCGAGGTGGTGCGGTTGACGCCGGTGATCAGCAGGCGCTGGCCGTGGCCGGAGGCCAGCAACTGGACGCCGTCGGAAATGCGCGAGGCCCCGCCCGTGAGCACGACGATGCCGTCGGACCGCTTGAGCTGCGCCGGCTCGCGCGGCGCGATGGCGGTGGTGAACACGACGAAGCCGCCCACGAACACCAGGGCGAGGCTGCCGAAGGCAAATGCCAGCACCACCGCCGCGCGGCGCACCCAGAAACCCGGTCCGCGCCGCGGCGCCCTGCCTGTCGACTGTTCGGGCCGGGTCGTGCCGGCCGTCTGGGTCACCGTCATGGCCGAAGGATGCCCGACAAATGCGGCAGACGCGAGGACTTCGGGGCAGCCGCGGGCGCGGCCCCGCGCCTCATGTGATGGTCCGCAGGGTGCGGTAGACGGTGATGCGCGAGGTCAGCGCCGTGACCAGCGCGATCACCACCACCGCGGCGACGATGCCGCCGAAGCCGAGCCAGCCGGGATCGAGCCAGGTGAGGATGCCGGGATTCTCCGGATCGGCCTCGAAGCCGAAGCGGGGCAGGCTCATGAGCGCGCCAAACAGCGCCGCCGCCGCCACCCCGCCCAGCACCCCGCCCTGGGTGCCGATCTTGAGGAAATGGCGCTGGAACTGGGCGGCGATGAAGCCGTCGCGGGCGCCGACGAAATGCAGCACCTCGACGATGGAGCGGTTGGTGGCCACCGCCGCGCGGGTGGCGAACACCACCGAGAGCACGGTGGCGGTGGCGACCAGCGCCAGCAGGCCGAAGCCGACATACATCACCCCCTCCGCCATGGCGCCGAGCCGCCGCGACCAGGTGCGGTGGTCGTCCAGCGCGGCGGTGGGGATGCGGTCGGTGAGGGTGCGGCGCAGCCGGGCGAGGTCGGCCGGGACCGATGGATCGAGCCGCAGCACCACGATGCGAGGCACCGGCAGGTCGGAATAGTCCAGCCCGGCGCCGAGCCAGGGCTCCAGCAGGCGGCTGGTCTCGGTGTCGGTGAGCACGTGGGCTTCGGCGATGCCCGGGGTCTGCCGGGCGAGGTCCACGGCGGTGCGCACCTGGGCGTCGGTCACCGCCTTGTCGCCGGCGCGGATCTGGATGGTCACCTCGCGGGTCACGTCGCTGCGCCAGGCGCCCGCCGTGGTGCGCACCGCCATGACCGAGCCGATGGTGAGCGCGGCGAGGAAGGTCATGATCGCCACCACCGCCACCAGGGCGCGGCCGGCCACCGTGGCGCGCGGCACGATGGGCGTGACCGGGGCGGCCTTCGGCTTCAGCTTCGCCGGGCGCGGCTTGTCCGGCGTGCCGGCCGGCGGCGGGGGGGCGGGGAGGGGGGGCGTCTCAGTCGTAGACATAGAGCCGTCCGTCCGCGATCACCAGGCGGCGGGCATCGAACTGGTCCATCAGCGCGATGTCGTGGGTGGCCAGCAGCACCGAGGTGCCGGAGCGGTTCAGCTCCACGAACAGGCGCAGCAGGCGGCGGGCCAGCGTCGGGTCCACATTGCCGGTGGGCTCGTCGGCGAGCAGGAATTCCGGCCGGCCGATCAGCGCGCGGGCGATGGCCGCGCGCTGCTTCTCGCCGCCCGAAAGCACCGGGGGCAGCACGTGCATGCGGTCGCCGAGCCCGACCCAGTGCAGCAGCTCCGTCACCTCGGCGCGGTAGCTTGCCTCCTCCTTGCCGAGCACGCGCAGCGGCAGGGCGACGTTCTCATAGGTGGTGAAATGGTCCAGCAGGCGGAAGTCCTGGAACACGATGCCGATGCGGCGGCGGATCACCGCCACCTCGTCGGGATCGAGCGAGGAGACGTCGCGCCCGAACATGGTGATGAGGCCGCGCGTCGGCTTCAGCGAGAGGAACAGCAGGCGCATCAGGGTGGTCTTGCCCGCGCCGGAGGGGCCGGTGAGGAACTGGAACGAGTTCGGCTCGATGCCGAAGGTCACGTCCTTCAGCACCTCCGGCCCCATGCCGTACCTCAGGCCCACATTCTCGAACCGGACCACGCCTTTCACCTTCCTCGAATCGCGACCGCCTTCGCGCGCCACCATAGAGCGGGAAGACGTCAGGGTGAATCCAGCGGAAGCCCGGCTTCCGCGGCGATTGGGGGCGCCCCGCCTGCGCGCCCTGGACGATCTCCCTCCGGCGCGGCATGCTCGGACACCACGGAGGAACCATGTCCTTACCACCCGTTAAAGTTCTGTTTGATGAGAACCGCATTGCCGCCCGGAATCGCGAATTGGCCAGCGAAATCGCCGGCGCGGGGCTGGAGAAGCTGCTTGTGGTCGCGGTCCTGAAGGGTTCGTTCATCTTCGCCGCCGACCTGCTGCGCGCCATGCACGCTTCCGGCATGGCGCCGGAAATGGAGTTCGTCCACCTCTCCAGCTACCGCGACGCGCAGGTGTCGTCCGGCCAGGTGGCGATCCTGCGCGACGTGGAGAGCGACGTGCGCGGCCGCGACGTGCTGCTGGTGGACGACATCCTCGAATCCGGCCGGACGCTCGCCTTCGCCAAGGATCTGCTGATGGCGCGCGGCGCCCGCCGGGTGCTGGTGGCCGTGCTGCTGGAGAAGCCCGGCAAGCGGGCGGTGCGCGTGGATGCCGACTATGTGGGCTTCGTCTGCCCGGACCTGTTCGTGGTCGGCTACGGCATGGACGTCGCCCATGCCTTCCGGCAATTGCCGTTCATCGGCCATATCGAGCAGTTGGGGTAGCAGCGCCGCGTCGCGCGTCCTGAAAGCCGGCCCGCGGGCCGGCTTTTTGCTGTCCGGTGCCGCTCGGCGGTCCGGTTGCATGCCTCGGAATGGATTGTTCCGGGTTGTATTGTTCTCTTTTTGTTCTATGCTGACTTCCAGCACATATGCCGAGGCGGGCGTTGGCCGGGGGGCTGGCTCATGTCGATGGAAAGCCATGTGATGTTTCGCGGCCCGCTGCCGTCCCGCGCGGCGGTGAACGGGGCGCTGAAGGAGCTGGGATTTCCCGTCGCCCTCGGCGGGCGGGGCGGGCTGGAGGGGCATCGCGGCCGGATGCCGGTGCGGCTGCGGCGCGCGGCCGCCGGGGTCGAGTTCGACGTGTTCGACGACCAGGAATTGCTGGCCCGGTTCGCCGGCGAGATCGATCCGGCCTTCGACCGCACCGCGAGCTTTCGCTGGGGCGGCGACACGGAGGAGATGCTCGCCGGCCTGTGCGCTGCCGCCGCCCTGGCGCATCTCCTGGGTGCGGCGGTGTTCGACGAGGCGGAGGATGCCCTGCTCGATGCCGACGGCGCCATCGCCGTGGCCCGCAAGAATCTGCAGGCGGCCGCGGCCGCTGCCGAGGCCGAGGCGGCCAAGGGGCGCCAGCCCGGCACGCGGCCGGCGGACCTCAAGCGCTATCTCGCTCCGCTGCTGGCCCTGCGGCCGGACCTGCGGCTGGTGG
Source organism: Azorhizobium doebereinerae UFLA1-100 (assembly GCF_000473085.1). GTDB lineage: Bacteria > Pseudomonadota > Alphaproteobacteria > Rhizobiales > Xanthobacteraceae > Azorhizobium > Azorhizobium doebereinerae. Next base: position 74,329 of record NZ_KI421497.1, on the reverse strand, counting down.
GCCGCTCGCTGGTCATCACGCCGGTGCGCCATCTGCTGCGCGGGGTGTTCTTCGACCGCACATCTGATCGCTATGCGTTTCGCATCGAGCGCCAAGTCCGGCCACTCTACCATCACCCCAATGGACCGATCGTGCGCAAGACACTGCACGATGGCCATTGGGCGGTCTGGGAGCCAGATTTCGTGCCGCTGCTGCTGGACCGCCTGGATGAGGAGGTATTCGCGCCGCTCGGTCCCATAACGTCCCTCGGCGCGTTCGCGCAGGACATCGCCGCCAGGTCCAGGATGCGCCGCTCCGAGTGGTCTCATGCCCTGTCGCCGGTGCGGGCCTTCCTCCTGGCCGGCGAACGGGCGCAGGCCGAGGCCTATGTGGAGGAACTGGAGCAGACGCAGCCGGCGACCGCCCGCGAACAGCGGTCATATCTGTCGCGGCCGATTGGAGAGTTGTGCGCCGAGCTGCACGCCCTGGAGGCTGCGGCGGCGGCAGAACTGAAGCTGGGAGAGGATTGGCTGCCGACGCCGTTTCCCGTCGAGCTGCCGCAGGAGGCGCCGGCGCGGCGGAACGCGTTGACCCGCGATCCCGAGTTCGCGCGCCAGCCCTGGCCGGAACCGCCTCGGTCCCTTTTCCAACCCTTGCCCGATGTGCCCGGCGAGGAGCGGTTCGCGAGCCGGTGGCTGCGTGTTGCCGACGGACCGAAGCTGGTCGGTCCGCTGTCGCGGGCGGAGGCCGAGCGGCGCTACGACCGGCGGGAGCGGTTTTGTGTCGCCTACCTTGTGCCGGAAACGGACACCCGCCTGCTGGTCAGCTATTGGGGCCGCGATCCGGGCGATCCCAGTCCCGTCATGAACCCCGAGCATGTTCCCGGCCGGCGCCTCGGCTTGTTTGTGCAGACGGCGCGCTGGACCCTGCATGTCTCGTTCAACGAAGCTTTGGGCAGCGGGGAGACGGTCGATTTTACCACTGTATCGGTCATGGACCGGGCGGAGGACTGCCGCGTGTGGGAATCGTCCTTCGTGGTGAAAAAGGCGGATTGCTCGGTCCATGATTTTCGCGACGGGCGCCAATACCGGACCTGGACCGCGAGCGACGCGGACCTGGCGGCGCTCACGGCGCCGCTGCCCGGCTTCGGCGACCATGACGGGCTGCTGGCGCGAACCGCCGCCTATCTGGAGAAGACCGGCTTCGGCGTCATCCCCGACCTGCGGGCCGACGCCTGACGGGCCGCATCGCGCATGGCGGCCGGCGCCTCGACCGGGGCCACACAGAGCCATCGGGAGAGCGGCCGGAGCGCATGTCCGGAGCGCGTTGTCCGAGGTCCCTCAGAAATTGCGCAGCAGGCGCTCGATATAGTCCAGCTCCTGCTGCGGCCGCTCGTTCTGCTCCAGGCGGCGGCGCAGTTCCTCCAGCACCTGGCGGGCGCGCTGGGCGTCCACCTCGTCCGGCACCTTCACCGAGAAATCGTCGCCATAGTCCTGGGTGCGCATGGGCCGGCCCAGCGGGTCGGTGCGCTGCGCGCTCTCGCCGGACGGGCCGCCGGGGCCGGGACCGTTGGGATCGCCCTGCTGGCCGTCGGCGAGCGCCTGCGCGCCCTGGCGCAGCGCCTGGAGCGCCCGGCCCTGGGCATCGAGCGCGCCCTGGCCGTTGCCCTCGCCCAGCGCGCCCTCGGCGTCGCGCATGGCCTGCTCGGCCCGGCCGAAGGCGTCGCCCGCGCGCCCGGCGGAATCGCCGCCGGGTTCGCCCTGGCCGTTCTGGCCCTGTCCCTGCTGCCCTTGCTGGCCCTGGCCGCGTCCCTGCTGCTGCTGGCGGAACTGCTCCAGCATCTGGCCGAGGCGCCGGCGCAGCTCCTGCTGGCCCTGCTGGAGTTCGCCGAAGCCGGTGTCGCCCTCCTGGCCGTCCTGGCCCTCGCCCGGCTGTCCCTGCTGGCCTTGCCCTTGCTGACCTTGCCCGCGCTGGCCCTGCTGTCCACGCTGGCCCTGTTGCCCCTGCTGTCCGCGCTGCCCGGGGCGGCCCTGCTGGTAGGTGCGGTCGCGCAGGCGCTGCTGCTCCTGGATCATGTTGCCCAGTTCGCTCTGGCCCTGCTGCCCCTGCTGGCCGGCCTGGCGGTTGCCCGGCTTCATGCCGTCCATCATGGCCTGCAATTCGTCCAGCAGCTGCTTGGCGGCGTCGCGCGAGCCGCTGCGGGCGAGGTTCTCGATGCGGTCCACCATGCGCTGGAGGTCCTGCGGGCGGATCACGCGGGTGTTCTGGTCGAGCGGGCGGGCGTCCTTGCCGCCGTCGCGCTGCGCCTGCTCGGCCATCTGGCGCATCATCTTGTCCATGGCCTGGCGCAGGTCCTGGGCGAGGCGCTTGATCTCCTCATCACTGGCGCCGCGCTCCAGCGCCTCGCGCAGAGCCTCCTGGGCGGCCTTCAGCTCGCGCTCGGCGGCGCTGAGCGTGCCGTCCTCGATCAGGACCGCGACCTCCCACAGATAGTCCACGACGCCGCGCAGGTCGTCGTCCGAGCGGGCGTTCTTCAGCCGGTAATAGGCCGTGCGCAGGCCGAGATACTCGCTGGAGGGGATGGCGAACTGGGCGGGCGCCAGGGTCAGGGCGGCGAGCACCGCCTCGACCCGGCCGCGGGCCGCGCCGTCGAGCGCGAGGCGGCGCCGTTCCTCGATCAGCGCCCGCGCCACCGGCTTGGAGAAGGTCCGGGCCGGCAGGCGCGCCACGCGGGTGTCACTGACGCCCTCGTTGCCGGCCTCGTCCTTGGCCTTCAGCGTCACCGCCACGCGGGCGCCGGCCCAGGGATGGGTCATCAGGTCCTTGGTGGTCTGCGCCGTGCCGCCGCGGCTGCTGCCCTGCGGCAGCGACAGGGCGAAGTCCGGCGCCGGCACCAGCGGCCGGCCGGCCACCGGCGCGGGCGAGCCGGGGCGGGGAAACAGGCCGCGTTCCGGCGCCAGCGGGGCGAAGGTGGCCTGGGCCTCCTTGACGCCATAGTCGTCCTCGACGCGATAGGTCAGCACCAGCGTGTTGCGCGCGCCCGGCTGCGGATCCTTGGTGAAGGCGATGCTGGGCTTGCCGTCCGGCACCGCGCCGATGCGCCAGGTGGCGCTGCGCTGGTCGGGACCGACGAAGCTCACGCCGCCGGGGCCGGCGATGGTGAAGCGCCGCTCGCCCGCGGCGGCGTCGGCCTTCTGCGCCGGGGCGGGCGCGCCGGCGTCTCCGGCGGCCGGCTCGGCCGGCTTCACCTCTTCCAGGCCCCCGTCCACCTTCAGGCCGGCAAGGCCGGTGCCCGCCGCGCGCACCACCAGCACGCTGCCGGCGGGAACCGAGACGGCGGCGGCCTGCGCCGTGGTGGCATCCTCCGAGCGCAGGCCCGGCAGCACCAGCGGCGGGCGGCCGGTATAGGCCGGCGGGTCGATCCAGGCATCGACGCGATAGGTCTGCGGCACCACGGCGCCGCGCCAGTCGAAGGCGGTGCGGATGCGGCTCCAATGGTCGCCCGGCGACAGGAAGAAGCCGGCGACGACGGCGAGCAGCGCCAGCGCCCGCAGCGCGCGCGGGTCGCGCGCGGCGAGGCGCGGGGCGGGCAGGCCGGCGCGCAGGGCGCGCGCGGCGGCAAGGGTGCGGGCCACATGGGCGCGCCAGAGGGCGGCGCCGATGGGATCGTCCGGCTTGGTGGCGAGCGTATCGCCCATGGCGGTGGCGGGACGGTGGGCGAGGCCGCTGGCCTGGTCGAGCCGCGCCAGCGCCTCGGCGCGCGAGGGCAGGCGCACGTGCAGCGCCGGCCACAAAGCGGCGAGGCCGAGGGCCAGGAACAGGACGATGCCGATGATGCGCCCGAGCGGCGGCAGGATGAGCCAGAGCCCGGCCCAGGACACCACGAGGAACAGGGCGAGGGCGACGCCGAAGGTGACGAGGGCGGGCCACGCCCGCTCCCACAGGATGACATGGCGCGCGCGCCGCAGGGCGCGCTCAAGCGCCTGGGCGGCCTGGCCTTCCACGCTGCGTGGCCTGTTCCCTTCCGGTGTCGCGGTCACGGACCCTCCGCTCGACACAGCCCGTCCAAAGAAGGGAGCTTAGCACGGGAGGGCCGTCCCGCCAGCGCGGGCGGGGCCGCCGGCGGTCACAAGGCTGTTGGGCCGCGCCCGGCCGGCGCGGCCCGGCACCGTCGGGAGGTCGCGTCCCCGGTCATTCACGCCCTGGAAGGACGGGATGCACCGGAACGGGCAGAGACGAGCGCCAGCGCTCAAGGCGGGTATTCCGGCGGGCTGTTCAGGGTGGGATGGGGCCCGCGACGCCGATGTCCTTGCGAGGGGCGGTAGCGCCGCTCGCGTGCGTCACTTCCGCCATTGGTCGGGACCTTAATTGTATCGCGCCGTCGATCGCTGTAACGTCGAACCGTCGCGAAAATGACGGCCCGTCCCAAGCCGTCGAATGCATCCTGGCCCAGCGTTTAGCGCGGTCAGGCCAGCGTCTCCCAGCCAATCGCCTGACGAGTCAGGCCTTCGCCGCCGTCAGCGTCTTTGCGCGCCGCGGCTGACGACAGGAGCGCGTCCATGCCTTTCCCCCTCACAATCATCGGCGCCGGGCTCGGCGGCCTCACCCTCGCCCGTGTTCTGCATCTCCGCGGCATCCCGGCGACGATCTACGAAGCCGAAGTCTCCGCCAGCACCAGAACACAGGGCGGGCTGCTCGATATCCACGCGCACAACGGCCAGATCGCGCTTAAGGCCGCCGGGCTTTTCGAGACCTTCCTCGACCGTGTTCGCACCGGTGAAGATGCCAAACGCATCGTCGAGAAGGATGGGACAATTCTGTTCGACAAGCCGGGGAGCCACAGAAATGATCGCCCGGAGATCGACCGTGGCGATCTTCGCCAGATGCTGATCGATTCCCTTCCGCCTCAAACGATCAAATGGGGTCACAAGGTCACCGGCATCGAGCCGCGCGGCGACGGACGGCACCGGATCAGTTTCGCCAACGGCTCCACGGCGGTGACTGACCTGGTGGTGGGCGCTGACGGCGCCTGGTCGAAGGTGCGCCCGCTGCTGTCGGACGCGACGCCGGCCTACACGGGCACTTCGTTTGTCGAAACCACGGTGCTGGAGGGCGCCACGCGCCTGAAGGCCAGCGCCGACGCGATTGGCGAGGGCACCTTGATGGCCGTGGCTCCGGGCCAGGGCATTCTTGCTCATCGTTACGCGGACGGCACGCTTCGCACCTACGCTGCCCTGAACCGGCCATGGGATTGGTTCGTGGCCCTGGATTTCAGCGACGCGGGAACCGGTCTTGCCCAGGTCGCCGAACAGTTCGCGGGTTGGGCGCTGCCACTCACCGCTCTCATCACGGCAAGCGACACGAGCCCAATTCTTCGGCCCATCTTCGCGCTTCCGGTCGGCCATCGCTGGAACCGCGCCCTCGGCCTGACCCTGGTCGGCGATGCGGCGCATCTGATGTCCCCCTTTGCGGGGGAGGGGGCGAACCTCGCCTTGCTCGACGGCGCCGAGCTCGCCGAGGCGATCATCGCCAATCCCGATGATATCGATGCCGCGCTCGCCAGATATGAGAACAGGCTGTTTCCTCGAAGCGCCGACGTCGCCGCCGAGACCGCCCGCAACCACGCGCGGTTCTTCGGCGTCGATGCTCCTCACAGCGTGGTGGCTCTCTTCAACCACCCTTGAGCCGTCGGTTCGCCGAGCCCGCCGGCCCCGTGAATGCTACATGCCCCAGTAATAGGGCGCGTGGTAGTAATCATGCAGGCGGGTTTCATAGTCGCGGTCCCAGCGCGGCCGGTCCTCGGCGCCGTAATGCGGCGCGCCCTTGAGCTGGTCGCGCGACAGGTCGACCACATAGCCGCCCTGGCCGACGTCATAGTCGAGCGTGGACCAGGGCAGGGGGTGATAGCTCTCCCCGAGACCGAGGAAGCCGCCGAACGACATCACCGCATAGGCCACCTTGCCCGAGCGCTTGTCGATCATCACGTCGTGGATGGCGCCGATCTTCTCGCCGGCGCGATTGTAGACGCTGGTGCCGGCGACCTTGTCCCCGGCGATGAGGCTGTGGGTTTCTTCGATCACGTCCATGGGATTCTCCTCTGGTGTCGTGCGCCCGGCGCGCTCCGGGCCAATTTGGACCTGCCGTCAGATGGCGGCGGCGTAGGGGGAGAAGGCCGGCGCGCCGTCCGGCTGGCGCAGCGGCACGCCGAGCACGTAGCCGCCCTGGCGGGTGTCGTACTTGAGGCTGACCCAGGGCACCTGCCGCTCGTCGCCGCCGAGCCCCAGCACGCTGCCGAAGGTCACGATCGCCCCGGTGATGACGCCGCTGCGCTTGTCGATGAGCACGTCGCCCACCATCCCGAGATGATTGCCCTCGGTGTCGTAGACGTCGGTGTTCTTCACCTTCCCGATGGAGATGAGCGAGGTGGTTTCATCGCGATGTTCCATGGCGGTTCTCCCGTTGCGGCGCCGGTCGTGCGGCGCCGTCTCCAGGAAGGAACGCCCGGAGCAAACCGGGGTTCCGCGCGGCCTGGCGTAAGGGAGTACCCGAAGGGGCGGTCAGGCCCGCTTGCGCAGGATCTTCAGGCGCCCGAGCAGCTCGGCCACCGCCTCCGGCGGCAGGTGGGCGATCTCGACCGCCAGCAGGTTGGCCAGTTCCGTGGCCTCGGGCGACAGGCCGGCGGTGTCCACGGTGACGCGCGGATGGGAGACCTCGGCGAGGCGCTGGAGGTCCTCCGCCTCGTCCCAGATCACGTTGAAATAGGCGATGATGCGCTGGACCATGGCCCAGGTGGGCTTGCCGCGCTTGCCGTTTTCCAGCGCCGACAGATAGGTCGGCGACACGCCGATGGCCACCGCCATGTCGGACAAGGTGGCGCCGCGCGCCGCGCGCAATTCCCGCACCCGGCGGCCGAACGGGGTCAAGGCCTTGTCCTCATGGCCGCGCCCGCCGGCGGCGGATGCGCACATAGAGCGCGCCGTCCCCGCCATGGTGCCGCGCGGCATTCTCGAAGCCCACCACATAGGCGCGCAGGGTGTGGTCGGTCAGCCATTGCGGCACGATCCGCCGCAGCACGCCCCGGCCGCCGTCGAGCCCGCCGCCGAAGGCCTCCTCGCGGCCGCCCTTGCCGGTGATGACGAGGACGAGGCTGTGCCCGGCCGCCTGCGCCTCGACCATGAACAGGTGCAGCCGGTGGTGGGCGGCGGCCTGGGTGAGGCCGTGCAGGTCGAGCCGGGCATCCACGTCGGCGCCGCGGTTGAGCTTGCGCCGCACCTTGGGCTCCAGCTTCGCCAGCGGCGGCGGGGCGGGTACCGGCGGCACCAGGGGCTTGCGGGCGGCGGGCTTGGGTGCGGCGGTTTTGGGCGGGCCCGGCTTGGCCGAGATGGATTTCGGTGCGGGCCTGGCCGGATCGTCCTCGGGCAGCAGGGCGTCCGGCGGCACCGGCTCCGGCGCCTTGGGCGGCGGCAGGGCCAGCGTGCGGGCCGGGCGCAGGGGGGCGACGGAGCGCGCCACATGCTCCCAGAGATGGCGCTCGTCCTCGCGCAGGTGGCGGCGCCGGCCCTTGCGGGTCATGGCGTGCCCCCCGCGAGGCGCGGCACCAGGAGGAAGAAGGCGCCGGGGTCGCGGATGCGCCCGGCGATCCGTCCCGCCTCCGGGCCGGCGCCGAAGAACAAATCGGCGCGGGCGGGGCCGACGATGGCCGAGCCGGTGTCCTGCGCGATCATCAGCCGCTGGAACGGCGTCTCCGGCGCGGCCGAGCGGATCGGCAGGCGGGCGCTGATGAAGACCGGCGTGCCGTAGCCGTGCAGCGCCCGGTCGATGGCGATGGAGCGGCCCGGCGTCAGCCCCACGCCCTGGGCGCCCAGCGCGCCTTCGTCGGCGCCGAGCGGCACCGCCTTGAAGAAGACGTAGGAGGGGTTCTCGCGGCGCAGCGCCCGGCCGGCGGCCGGGTCGGCCTCCATGAAAGCGCGGATGCGGTCCATGGACATCTCGCTGCGCGGCACGAGGCCGCGCTCGATCAGCAGCCGGCCCACCGGCACGTAGCCCTGCCCGTTGTGGCCGTCGTAATTCAGCCGCATCACCCGCCCGTCGGGCAGGCGGACGCGGGCGGAGCCCTGGATCTGCATGAAGAACAGGTCGATGGGGTCCTTCAGCCAGCAGATCTCCAGCCCCCGGCCGGCCAGCGCGCCGTCCTCGATGGCGGCGCGGTCCCAATAGGGCACGCGCCGGCCGTCCTCCAGCCGGAACACCGGGCCCTTGTTGCTGGGGGCGGCGGCATCGCCGGGGATCAGGTCGGGCGGGCGGGCATAGACCGGCACGCCATAGCCGGCGCCGGGCGCCAGCGCGCCCTCCACCTCGGGCTCGTAATAACCGGTGAGGAAGCCCTGCGGGCCGGTGTCGGGCCGGATGGCGTAGGGGCGGAAATTGGCTTCGAAGAACAGCCGGGCCACATCGGACGACGGCGCGGCGGTGCCGAGCGCCCGCGCCGCGCGGCAGGCCTGGCGCAAGCCGGGCAGCAGGCGCGGGTTGGAGGCGGGGCCGACCTCGGCCGGCGCCGTCTCGATGGCGCGGCAGGAGGTCAGGAAGGTCGAGAAGGCGGCGGCGGCATCGTCCGCGGCCCAGCCGGGCAGGTCGCCGAAGCCCACCGGGCTGAGCGTCGCCCCGGCGATCTCCGGCGCGGCGACCGGATGCAAGGCTTCGGCGGAGGAAGCCTTGGCGGCGGAGGGTGCGACAGCGGGGCGCGGAGCGTCGGGCATGGCTGCTGCGGCGGCGCCGATCAAGGCGAGGCCCGCCCCGAGGATCGCCGCCGCGACTGCGCGGCGGCCGGGCCACCGCCCCGTTCTGGCCGGCGCCCGCATGGCCGGGCTACTGCGCGGCTTCGGTCGCCACGAGCTTCCAATTGGGGTCGCGGGAGCCGAGTTCGCGCGCGAAGGTCCACACGTCGGTCACGTCGGCCACGGTGTCGGGGCTGCCGTCCACCACCTCGCCGTCGCGGCCGCGGGTGACCGAGATGAGCTGCGAGACGAATCGCAGGGTGAGCTGCGCGGTGCGCCCACGCACGCTGGCTTCCACCAGCTCGGCCTTCTCGATGGCAACGAAGCGCGATTCCATGGTCTCGCCGCGCGCCTCGCGCTCGCCGATGGCCGAGACGAAGCCGTCGTAGACGTCCTTGGAGAGCAGGTCCTTCAGCATCTTGCGGTCGCCGGAGGCGAAGGCCAGCACGATCATCTCATAGGCGGACTTGGCGCCGGTGATGAAATGCTTGGCGTCGAAGTCGCGCTCGGCGGCGGCGATCTGGTCGAGGGCGGCGGCCAGCGGCGAGCCCTCCTCGGCCACGCCCTGCCAGCGGAAGCCACCGGGCAGCGGCGGCGCGGCCGGCGTCGGGGCGGCCGGATTGGGCGCCACGTCGGGCGCGCGCTCTGGCAGGTTCACCACGTTGTCCTGCGCCGGCGGACGCGCCGCGTCGCGGGAGAAGGGGTCGTAGGGCGGGCGTTCGCGCCCCGTCCGCTGGCCGAGCACGCTGCGCAGCCGCACGAAGATGAACACGGCCAGAGCCAGAAAAATAATCGTATAGATATCGAGCACTGCGCTTCGCCATGCTGCCGGTGACCGAGGCGGGAGGCCGCGAAAACCGGGTGTTGTCCCTTGCCGGGGAGCCTGCGCGCCGCTGCCGGACGGCACGTGCCTCGCCATTCTCCCCTTTATGTACGCCGCTTCGGGGTAAGCGCCAGTCCCCTGGACACATCCCTTGTCGGACCCTCACCTTACGGGACCATCCGCGCCGACGCCACTGGGCGGTATCACGAGCCGCCGGACCCCATGGCGGTTTTGGGCGTTTGGATCACGGACCCTCAGCTTGTAGGGTCCCCGTCCCGCGTTACCGGAGACCCTCCATGGCTTCCACGGTCCTGCTCGCCGACATCGGCGGCACCTCCACCCGCATCGCCCGCGCCGGGGCCGACGGCCGGCCGTTCGACGTGCGGGTCGAGGCCAATGACGGCCACGCCACGCTGGAGGAGCTGTTCACCGCTTATTTCGAAGCGACCGGCGGCGCGCGGCCGGAGGCCGGCGTGTTCGCGGTGGCCGGGCCGGTGGACGGCGACGCGGTGAAGCTGACCAACCGGGCCTGGAGCTTCTCGCGGCCGGAGCTGGCCCGCACGCTGGGGCTCGCCAGGCTGCAGGTGTTCAACGATTTCGTGGCGCTGGCCCATGGCGTGCCGACGCTCGGCCGCGCCGATCTGCTCCAGGTGGGCGCCGGCAAGGCGGTGCCGGGCGCGCCCATCCTGGTCTGCGGTCCCGGCACCGGCCTCGGCACGGCGCAACTGCTGCCGCATGGCGACACGTTCGAGGTGATGCCGAGCGAGGGCGGGCACGTGCGCTTCGGCGCGGTGATGGCGGACGAGGCGCGCATCCTCGCCCACATGGTGCGTGACCTCGGCTCGGTGAGCGTGGAGCGGGTGCTGTCCGGCTCCGGCCTGGTGCGGCTGCACGAGATCCTCGCCGGGGAGGCGCTGACCTCGCAGGCCATCATCCGCGCCGCCCTCGTGGCCGACGGCCCGGAGCGGGAGACCTGCCACGTCTTCCTGCGCATCCTCGGGCGCATCCTCGGCGACTATGCCCTGCTCTTCGATGCGCGGGGCGGGGTCTATATTCCCGGCGGCGTCGCGGCGGCGATGGCGCATTTGTTCGCCGAATCGCCCTTCCGCGCCGCCTTCGAGGACCATGAGCCGTTCGCGGCGCGGCTTGCCGGCGTGCCGACCCATGTGGTGGTGCATCCCACCCCCGGCCTTGCCGGCACCGCCGCCATCGGCCGCCGCCTGCTGGCATCCATGGCCTGATTTCACGCCGCCCGCGCGGCCAGCGCGCCGGGCGCGGCGCAGAACTCTGCCACCACGGCGGCCAGGGCCTCGGCGGCGGGGCCGGCGCCGTCGCGCACGCACAGCGCCAGCTCGGAGGCGGCGATGACCGGCAGGCCGTCGGCGGCGGCCAGCACCCGGTGCGCCGGCTGCACCGCGCGGCGCTCCAGCAGGGCGATGCCGAGCCCGCTCTCCACCGCCGTCTGGATGCCGACGAGGTTGGGGCATTCATAGGCGATGCGCCAGGTGCGGCCCGCCCGCTCCAAGGCGTCCACGGCGCGGTTGCGGTAGAGGCAGCCCTGCGGGAAGGCCACCAGCGGCACCGGGTCGCGCGGCACGCCGGCCCCGGCGCCGCCGACCCAGACCAGATGCTCGGCCCAGGCGGCGCGCGCGCCGGCGCGGCCGGGCTCGCGCTTCAGCAGCACCACGTCGAGATCGCCTTTCTTCAGGTCGGCCTCCAGGTCGAGGCTGAGGCCGCAGCGCACGGCGAGGCGCACGTCCTGATGGGCGGCGGCGAAGGCCGCCACCACGCGGGTCAGCGCGGCGACCGCGATGTCGTCGGGCATGCCGAGCCGCAGCACCACCGCCGGCGCCTCGGCGGCGAGCGCGGCCTTGGCCTCCGCCGACAGCGCCAGGATGCGGCGGGCATAGCCGAGCAGGCGCTCGCCATCCTCGGTCAGGCGCACCTGCCGGCCGGCGCGGGCGAACAGGGCGCGCCCCGCCGCCAGCTCCAGCCGGCGGATCTGCTGGCTGACGGTGGATTGCGTGCGGTGGACGCGTTCGCCGGCGCGGGTGAAGCCGCCCGCATCCACCACGCTGACGAAGGCATGCAACAGGTCGAGGTCGAGCATGGCCGGGGCTCCGGGCATTCCATTTGGATTTCCACTATTAGGCATGAAAACATCGAATTTCTCAATTCGATCCGCCTGTGGCTTGGTGGCCCCCGAGGAGACGCCAAAGATGTCCACCGCCAAGCTGACCACCACCCCCGCCGCCACGGCGCAGCCGTTCGGCACCACGCCGCTGCTGATCGCCTTGTTCTGCGTGCTGTGGAGCTCGGCCTTCGCCGCCGGCAAGGTGGCGCTGGTGGACTGCCCGCCGCTGCTGCTGCTGACCCTGCGCTTCCTGTTCGCCGGCGGCCTGATCCTTGGCGCCTGCGCGCTCACCGGCGCGCTGAAGCGGCTGAGCGGGCGGGACTGGGCCTCGCTCATCCTCGCCGGCATCCTCAACAATGCGGTCTATCTGGGCCTGAGCTTCACCGGCATGACCATGGTGTCCTCCGGCTTCACCGCGGTGATCATCTCGGCCAATCCGCTGCTCACCGCGCTGGTGGCCGGGCCGGTGCTGGGCGAGCGGCTCACCTTGCGCAAGCTGGGCGGCCTGCTGCTGGGCATGGCCGGCGTCGCCATCGTGCTGCGCTCGCGCCTCGCCGGCGGCCACGAGGGGCTGACGGGCACGCTGTTCATCCTCGGCGCGCTGGTCGCCCTCACCAGCGGCACACTGGTCTACAAGCGGCTGCGCACGTCGTCCGGCCTGTGGCAGGCGAGCGGCATCCAGTGCCTGGCGGGCGGCATCGCCTTGCTGCCGGTGGCGCTGGCGACCGAGAGCGTCTCCGCCATCCATGTGACGCAGCCCTTCCTGTGGGCCTTCGCCTATCTGGTGGTGGGGGTCTCGGTGGGCGGCTACAGCCTGTGGTACTTCATCCTCGGCCGCTCCACCGCCACCGAGGCCACCGCGCTGCACTTCCTGATGCCGCCGCTCGGCCTGTTCTTCGGCTGGGCGCTGCTGGGCGAGCATGTGCCGCCGCTGGATTTCCTCGGCGTCGCGCCGATCGCCGCCGGCATCTGGCTGGTGACGCGCGAGCGGCGGTAGCGCGCGATAAAGGTCAGTCGAAGGCGGTGTCGGCGGCGGCTTCCAGCGCCGCCGGGTCGAGCCCCAGCGCAGTGAGCGTCTCGGCCATGTGCGGCGGCAGGGGCGCGCGGGCGTCCAGCGGCGGGCCGTTCTTGGCCACCGGCAGCACCACGCGGCGCGAATGCAGGTGCAGCATCGGCCCGCCCGGCAGGCGCGAGGCGCCGCCATAGATGGCGTCGCCCAGGATCGGGAAGCCGAGATGGGAGAGGTGGGCGCGCAGCTGGTGGGTGCGCCCGGTCACCGGCGAGAGCGCCATCACCGCCAGCCCGTCCACGCGGGCCAGCACCCGCCAGTCGGTGATCGCCTCCAGCCCGCCGGGGGTACCCTTGGGCACCGCCTGCATCCACCAGCCGCGATGCGGCGAGCGCTTGGCCAGCGGCTGGTCGATGCGCCCCGCATCCTCCGCCGGCGCGCCCTTGGTCACCGCCACATAGGTCTTGTCCACCTTGCCCTCGGCGAACAGCCGGTTGAGCAGCGCCAGCGCCTTGGCATGGCGGCCCAGCACCAGGCAGCCGGAGGTGTCCTTGTCGAGCCGGTGCGCCAGCTCCGGCGCGCGCGGCAGGCCGAAGCGCAGGCCGGGCAAATGGTCGTGCAGCGTCTCCCCGCCCTTGGGGCCGGGATGCACCGGCAGGCCGGCGGGCTTGTCCAGCACCAGCACCATGCCGTCGCGATGGAGGAGGCGCGCGGCCAGCGGCGAGGGCGTGTCGCCGCCAGGGGCAGGGGAAGGGGAAGCTGAAGACATGGCGCAACCGGGGTGAGGACGGGGCGGACGGCATCCAGATAGCATGCCGGCCGGGCTTTCGCCGCCCCGGACGGCGCGGGCCGCCCGCGCCGTCCCACGCGATGCCCTGCGTTCCGCGCGGTGCCGCTCCGCGCCATGCGCATGGGCGGCGGGGACCGCATGCAGCTTTATCTGTTTCGCCCGTTCCCGCCCGCGCGCTATCCCTGTTTCAAAGGATTTAAAGGCTGGCCGCCGCCGACGTGGCCACGGGGGAGACATGCCGCACCATCGCCCGCGCGACAGGCGCCCGTCCGTTCGCCGCGTCCCGTGCTGCGTCCCCCGCCGCGCGCGGGGGGCATGAGGCCCGGCATGCACGCGCCCTCCCGCCCGGCCGCCGCCTCGCGCCTCGTCGGCATCGGCCTGATGTGCCTCGCCGTGTCGTCCTTCGCCGTCTCCGACGCGACCGCCAAATGGCTCAGCGCGCACATCAACGTGGCGATGATCGTGTGGGCGCGCTACGTCATCCACTTCGCCATCGCGCTCATCGTCTTCAATCCCTGGACGGTGCCCGGCCTGCTGCGCACCCGCCGGCCCTGGCTCCAGATCGGCCGCTCGGCGCTGCTGTTCGGCTGCACCCTGCTCAATTTCACCGCGCTCCAGTATCTTCAACTGGACCAGACGGTCTCCATCATGTTCTCCGCCCCCTTCTTCGTGGCGGTGTTCGCCGGGCCGATGCTGGGCGAATGGGTGGGCGCGCGGCACTGGGCGGCCATCACCGTGGGCTTCGCCGGCTGCTGGTGGCCCAGCCGGGCTCCGGCATCCATCCGGCGGCGCTGCTCTCGCTCGGCGCCTCGCTCTGCTACGCGCTCTATGCCATCGCCACCCGCATGCTGGCGGACAGCGACAAGACGCCGACGACGCTGTTCTATTCCTCGCTGGTCGGCTCCGTGGCGGCCTCCCTGCCCTTGCCCGTCATGTGGGAGACGCCGCACGAGCCGCTGGTGTTCGGCGCCCTGCTGGTGCTGGGCGCGGTGGCCGGCGGCGGCCACATGCTGCTGATCATGGCCCACCGCCACGCCCCTGCGGCGACGCTGGCGCCCTATCTCTACATCCAGATCATCGGCATGGTGGTGCTCGGCTGGCTGCTGTTCGGCCAGGTGCCGAGCGCCTGGACGCTGGCCGGGGCGGCCATCGTGATCGCGTCGGGCATCTATCTCCTGTTCTACGAGCGCAAGGCGCGCGCCGCCCGCACGCTGGAGGCGACGCTGGGGGATTGAGCGACAAGCCTAGTGGATCAAAGAGTTGTGGTTCGACCCGCTTGCGGCAGATGGGTTTCATCTGTCGCGGTCGAACCACTGGCGCACCTCTCTTTCGTCAAAATGCGCTCTATGCTGCGAACGCGAACATGCGGGCCGGCGGCCTCCGCCGCCCGTCATGGCCGTCCGCCCCTCCCATCCTGCCCTGGTCCGTCATGCCCGCTCCCCGTCTCCTGGTCGTTGAAGGAAATGTCGCCGAAGCCCGCGCGCGGCAGGTGAGCTTCGGAGGCGAGGCGGCGAGCGAGGGCTATGCCCGGCTGCTGCGCGAGATCCTCCCCGCGGCGGTGGTGGACATCTGCTATCCCGCCGATCCCGGCGCCAATTTGCCCGACAGCGCGGGCCTGGACGGCTATGACGGCATCGCCATCACCGGCTCGTCGCTGAACATCTACAATGGCGGGGTGGAGGTGCAGCAGCAGATCGACCTGATCCGCTCCGCCTTCGACACCGGCACGCCCATCTTCGGCAGCTGCTGGGGCCTGCAACTGCTGACCACGGCGGCGGGCGGGGCGGTGCGGCGCAATCCGCGCGGCCGGGAAGTGGGCTTCGGCCGGCGCATCCGCGTCACCGAGCACGGGCGCGACCACGGCATGTTCGCCGGCAAGCCCGAGGTGTTCGAGGCCATGACGGTGCATCTGGACGAGGTGGAGACGCTGCCCCCCGGCGCGCGCCTGCTCGCCACCAACGAGCATTCCCAGGTGCAGGCGGCCGAGTTCAAGGCCGGCCGCAGCACCGCCTGGGGGGTGCAGTACCACCCCGAATATCCGTTCCGCGAGATGGCGGCGATCTTCCGCCGGCTCAGCCCGTCGCTGGTGGCGGAGGGCTTCTTCCTCGACGAGGATGAGGAGAGCGCCTTCATCTGCGACCTGGAGAAGCTGGAGCGCGACCCGGCCAACGCGGCGCTGGTCTGGCGCCACGGGGTGGACGGGGCGGTGATCTCCAAGGAGCTGCGCACCGCCGAGGTGCGCAACTGGATCGCCCACCAGGTCCTCCCCGAACGCAGCCGCCGCGGCCGGGCGTAGGGGCGCGGCGTTTAGGGTTGGTCTTTCCGCGCTGGCGCGCGGCGCCACCCGACCCTTCCCGCAAGCGGGAGAACGCCTTTTCGCGAACGTCCCGGATAGGGCGCGCACGGCTTTGGCTGGGCACGCCATACTCCCTCCCCCCTTGCGGGGGAGGGTTTGGGGAGGGGGGTGAAGCGGCTGCCCCTTCACGCGTGTTCAAAAGCCGGGCGCCTTCTTCAGGCGGGTCGCCATCGGCGCGCGTTTCACCCCCCTCCCTGCCCTCCCCCGCAAGGGGGGAGGTGCCCGCGTCGGCAGGGTGATCCTGCGCAAGCGGGAGAGGGCGTTTCCGGCGTGGTTCGGGTGGGGGCCAGCTTCGGTCGCGACGCCCGCTTCCGCCCCTCAGCCCGCCTCGTCCAGCACCAGCAGTTCCGCGCCTTCGTCCACCAGGTCGCCGACGGCGAAGTTCACCGCCTGCACCACGCCGTCGCGGGGGGCGGTGACGGTGTGCTCCATCTTCATCGCCTCAACCACCACGAGGGCGGCGCCCTTCAGCACTGCCTGGCCGGGCTCCACGGCGACGCGGATCACCGTGCCCGGCATGGGCGCCACGAGGCGACCGGCGGTGCCGGTGGCGTCGATGGAGGCGACGCGGGGATCGACGAACTCCACCGTCCGCTCCAGCCCGCCCGCGAACACCGTGAGCTTCATGCCCGAGCGCACCACGCGCGCCTTCAGCCGCACCCCGTCGAGCCGGGCGGCGAGCGTGCCGTCGGCCTCGCGCGCGCCCTCCACCGCCAGCGGCCCGCCCGGCAGGTCCAGCACGAAGCCGCTTGCCTTGTAGTGGGCGCGCACGGCGATGCGGGCGCCCTGGTCGGAGAAGGTGAGGTCCACGTGGGCGGCGCGGTTGAGCCGCCAGCCGGGGGCGAGGCCCCAGGGCGAGAAGGGATCGGCCGGATCGGCGGCGGCGGCCGAGACGCGGGCCTCCTCCAGCAGGATGGAGAGGGCCGCGAGTGCCAGGATGCGGTCGTCCACCGGCTCGGGCGCCGGCAGCAGATCGGCGGCGTGGCGGGCGATGAAGCCGGTGTCCAGCTCGGCCGCCGCGAACGCCGGATGGCCGGCGATGGCGGCGAGGAAGCTGCGGTTGGTGGCGAGGCCCACCACCTCGGTGGCGGCCAGCGCGGCGCAGAGCCGCCCCACCGCCTCGGCGCGGTCGGCGCCGGCGGCGATGATCTTGGCGATCATCGGATCGTAATGGATGGAGACGGCATCGCCCGCGCGCACGCCCGCGTCCACCCGCACGCCCGGCACGGCGAACGGCAGCGCCAGATGGTCGAGCCGGCCCACCTGGGGCAGGAAATCGCGCTGCGGGTCCTCGGCATAGAGCCGCACCTCGATGGCGGCGCCGATGAGCGGGATGTCGGCCTGGGCCAGCGGCAGCTTTTCGCCGCGCGCCACCCGCAATTGCCACTCCACCAGATCCTGGCCGGTGATGGCCTCGGTGACCGGATGCTCCACCTGGAGGCGGGTGTTCATCTCCATGAAGAAGAAGTCCTCGCCCTCGGCGATGAACTCCACCGTGCCGGCGCCCACATAGCCCACCGCCTTGGCGGCATCCACCGCCGCCTGCCCCATGGCGGCGCGGCGCGCCGGCGAGAGGCCGGGGGCGGGGGCTTCCTCCACCACCTTCTGGTGGCGGCGCTGGATCGAACAGTCGCGCTCATGCAGGTAGACCGCATGGCCGTGCGCGTCGGCGAACACTTGCACCTCGATATGGCGCGGGCGGGTGAGGTATTTCTCGATCAGCACCCGGTCGTCGCCGAACGCGCTCTTCGCCTCGCGCTGGGCGGAGGCGAGGGCGTCGGGAAATTCGGCGTCGAACGTGACCACCTTCATGCCCTTGCCGCCGCCGCCGGCGGAGGCCTTGATGAGCACGGGATAACCGATGCGCGCGGCTTCCGCCCGCAGCAAGGCGGGCTCCTGGTCCTCGCCGTGATAGCCGGGCACCAGCGGCACGCCGGCCTTTTCCATCAGCGCCTTGGCGGCGCTCTTGGAGCCCATGGCGCGGATGGCGGCGGCGGGCGGGCCGACGAAGACCAGCCCCGCCGCCGCGCAGGCGTCGGCGAAGTCGGCATTCTCCGACAGGAAGCCGTAGCCGGGGTGGATCGCATCCGCCCCGCTGGCCTTGGCGGCGGCAAGGATGGCGTCGATCTTCAGGTAGCTCTCGCGCGCCGGGGCGGGGCCGATGGGATAGGCCTCGTCGGCGGTCTCCACGTGCAAAGCGCGGGCGTCGGCCTCGGAATAGACCGCGACGGTGGCGATGCCCATGGCTTTCGCGGTGCGCATCACCCGCACGGCGATCTCGCCGCGATTGGCGATGAGAAGCTTGCGCAGGCTCATGCCCCGGTCCAGTTCGGTTTGCGTTTTTCCAGGAAGGCGGCGAGCCCCTCGCGGCCTTCGGCGCTGGCGCGCTGGTCGGCGATGCGGTGGGCGGTGTCGGCGATGACGGCGTCGGACAAGGGCCGGTCCACCGCCGCCACCAGCGCCTTGGTGGCGGCGAGCGCCGCCGGGCTCGCCGCGCGCAGCGCCTTCAGGTGGCGGGCGAGGGCGGCGTCGAGATCGGCGGCCGGCACCACCTCGTGCACCAGGCCGAGGGCGCGGGCGGTGTCGGCGGAGAAGCGCTCGGCGGTGAGGAAATAGCGCCGCGCCGCGCGCGCGCCCATGGCCCGCACCAGATAGGGGCTGATCACCGCCGGGATGAGGCCGATGCGCACCTCGGTGACGGCGAATTCCGCCTCCGGCACCGCCACGGCGATGTCCGAGCAGGCGATCATGCCGGTGGCGCCGGCGAAGGCCGAGCCGTGCACGCGGGCCAGCGTCGGCTTGGGGCAGGTGTCGATCACCCGCATGAGATGGGCGAGCTTCTCCGCGTCGGCGAGATTCTCGGCGTGGGAATAGCCGGCCATGCGGCGCATCCAGTTGAGGTCGCCGCCGGAGCAGAAGCTCGGCCCCTCGGCGCGCAGCAGGATGGCGCGGACAGTGGGATCGGCGGCGGCGGCCTCATAGGCGGCGGTCAGCGCGGTGATGAGCGCGTCGTCGAAGGCGTTGTGCACCTCCGGCCGGTCGAGGGTGAGGAGCGCGACGCCGTCCTCAAGCGCGGTGCGCAGGCTCACATGCGGAACACGCCGAAGCGTGTCTCCCTCGCGGGGGCGTTGAGGGAGGCGGAGAGCGCCAGCGCCAGCACCATGCGGGTGTCGGCGGGGTCGATCACGCCGTCATCCCACAGCCGGGCGGAGGAATAATAGGGGTGGCCCTGGGCCTCATACTGCGCCTGGATGGGGGCCTTGAAGGCGGCTTCCTCGTCCGTGCTCCAGGCGCCGCCGCGGCCCTCGATGCCGTCGCGCTTCACCTGGGCCAGCACGTTGGCCGCCTGCTCGCCGCCCATCACCGAGATGCGGGCGTTGGGCCACATCCACAGGAAGCGCGGATCGAACGCGCGCCCGCACATGCCGTAATTGCCGGCGCCGAATGAGTTGCCGATCACCACGGTGAATTTCGGCACGCTAGCGCAGGAGACAGCCGTGACCAGCTTGGCGCCGTCCTTGGCGATGCCGCCGGCCTCGTATTTCCGCCCGACCATGAAGCCGGTGATGTTCTGGAGGAACACCAGCGGGATATTGCGCTGGCAGCACAATTCGACGAAATGCGCGCCCTTCTGCGCGCTTTCGGAGAACAGGATGCCGTTGTTGGCGATGATGCCAACCGGATAGCCGAAGATGTGGGCGAAGCCGGTGACCAGCGTCTGGCCGTAGAGCGGCTTGAACTCGTCGAACTCCGAGCCGTCGACGATGCGGGCGATGATCTGGCGCACGTCGAACGGCCGCTTGGGGTCCTGCGAGACGATGCCGTAGATCTCCTCCGGGTCGTAGAGCGGCGCGCGCGGCGCGCGGATCTCCAGGCCGTGGGATTTCCGCCGGTTCAGCCCGGCGACGATGGTGCGGGCGATGCCCAGCGCATGGGCGTCGTTCTCCGCCATGTGGTCGGCGACGCCGGAGGTGCGGGTGTGGACGTCCGCCCCGCCCAGTTCCTCGGCGGTCACCACCTCGCCGGTGGCGGCCTTCACCAGCGGCGGGCCGCCGAGGAAGATGGTGGCCTGGTTCTTCACCATGATCGACTGGTCGGCCATGGCCGGCACATAGGCGCCGCCCGCCGTGCACGAGCCCATCACCACGGCGATCTGGGCGATGCCCTCCGCCGACATGCTGGCCTGGTTGAAGAAGATGCGGCCGAAATGCTCGCGGTCGGGGAACACCTCGTCCTGGTTGGGCAAATTGGCGCCGCCACTGTCCACCAGATAGAGGCAGGGCAGGTGGTTCTCCCGCGCGATGGCCTGGGCGCGCAGGTGCTTCTTCACCGTCATGGGGAAGTAGGTGCCGCCCTTCACCGTGGCGTCGTTGGCGACGATCATGCACTCGCGGCCCGACACCCGGCCGATGCCGGTGATAAGGCCGGCGGCGGGCACGTCGTCCTCATACAGGCCGTAAGCGGCGAGCTGCGAGAGCTCCAGGAAGGGCGAGCCGGTGTCGAGCAGGGTGCGGATGCGGTCGCGCGGCAGCAGCTTGCCGCGCTTCAGGTGCCGCTCGCGGGCCACTGCCCCGCCGCCCTCGGCGATGCGGTCCACCTCGCGGCGCAGGTCGGCGACGCTTGCCGCCAGGGCCTCGCGATTGCGCGCAAACGCCTCCGCGCGGCGGTCCACCGCATCCTCGATGATCGCCATTGAGCGTCCTCGTCCCTGAGCGTCCCGGCCGGACTGTGCGTGCGGAAGACAGGCGCCCGAACGCCGGCCGGGATGGCCTGCGCCCTGGATGGCATGTCCTCCGCCGCCGATCCGTGCCGGCGTTCTTCTTTTAAGGGGCGCTGCCCGGCGGCCCGCGATGCGGGCGGACGGACAACGACCTTGGAAACGATCGTGCGTTTTTTTAATCCGCCCCGCAAGGGGGAATTACGCCCGCTTCAGCGTGGTGGCGGCGGCCGCCGCGGGCAGGCCCGTGGCCGCCACCCCGCCGGTGACGAGATCGGTATAGATCGCCACCAGATCATCCTGGCTGAGCCGTCCGTCGGTGCGGTACCACATGCAGATGCCGGTGAGCATGGAGATGATGGCGTAGGTGGAGACGCGGGGATCGGCCACGTTGAAGGCGCCCTCCGCCGCGCCCTGGCGCAGGATCTCGTCCAGCATGCCCTCGTAGCGCCGGCGCATGGCCACCACCTCGGCGCGGTGGCCGTCCTCCAGGCTGCGGATCTCCATGTTGGCGATGAAGACGTGCGCCTTGCGCGTCATATGGTAGCGCAGGTGGAAGCCCACATAGGCCCTGAGGCGGTCCATGGGGGCGGTGAGGCCGTCGAGCGCCTCCTCCGCCTTGCCCATCAGGTCCTCCATGTGGTCGCGCACGATGTCGAACAGCAGGCTCTGCTTGTTGTCGAAATATTTGTAGAGCGAGCCCGATTGCAGGCCGACCTCCGCCGCCAACTGACGCAGGCTCATGGCCTCGTAGCCGTGCTTGTAGATCAGCTTCACGCCGGCCTGGCGGATGGCCTGTGCCGTGCGCGCGCCGTTTGAACCCACTGTCCGCGCCATTGCGCCTGTGCCCCGGCGGTTCGGCCCCGGCTGGGGCCGTCCGCTGTGTTGATCCCGATTCGAACCCGCGCAACGCCCTTGCGGGGCCGGACCCTTCGGTGTTGGATGACGCTGCGGACCCGCCGCGGCGCCGGCTACAGTGATCGCCCGCGCGCGGCGGCGCAAGTCGCCCCCGCGGCGGCCGGCCCCCGACGAAGGAGGGCTTGACCGAACGAAAAAAGAACGTTCGATTGTTTCCATAACACACCCGGCGCATGACCGGGACAAAGGCGCCCTACGCCAACATCAGACGGGCGCCGCAACGGGGGACACGCACGGCCGAAGGCCGGCGCAGCCCGCGACATCGAGGGAGGACGGCTTGGGCGCCACGCTTCTGGACGTGCGTGACATCTCGCTGCGCTTTGGCGGCCTGAGGGCGCTGAGCGACGTTTCCTTTTCCGTTGAGAAGGGCGAGCTTTTCTCCATCATCGGGCCGAACGGGGCCGGCAAGACCTCGCTGCTGAACTGCATCTCCGGGCGCTATTCGCCGAGCGAGGGCAAGATCAGCTTCGAGGGGCGCGAGATCACCCGGCTGAAGCCCAACAAGCGGGCCGCCATCGGCATCGGCCGCACCTTCCAGAACCTCGCCCTGTTCCACCACATGAGCGTGCTCGACAACATCATGGTCGGGCGCCACCACCTCTTGAAGAACAACTTCCTCACCGGCGCGCTCTACTGGTTCGGCGGCGCGCAGAAGGAGGAACTGGAGCACCGCCGCAAGGTGGAGGATGTCATCGACTTCCTCGACATCCAGCACGTGCGCAAGGCCACCGCCGGCACGCTCTCCTACGGCCTGCGCAAGCGCGTGGAGCTGGCCCGCGCGGTCGCTCTTGAGCCAAAGCTCATCCTGCTCGACGAGCCGATGGCCGGCATGAACCTCGAAGAGAAGGAGGACATGGCCCGCTACATCGTCGATCTCAACGAGGAATGGGGCATGACCATCATCATGATCGAGCACGACATGGGGGTGGTGATGGACATCTCGCACCGCGTCATGGTGCTCGATTTCGGCCGCAAGATCGCCCATGGCCTGCCGGCCGAGGTGCTGGCGGACCCGCATGTGCGCAAGGCCTATCTCGGCGAGGAAGATGCCGAGATCGAGCCCGCGCCCGAAGCCCTGTCCGCGTGAGGCCGGCGATGCGCGACACCCCTTCCGACGCCCTGGTGGCCGGCTATCCGGACGTCACCCGCCACGACACCTTGCCGAAGCTGCTGGCGCTCCATGCCGCCGCCCATCCCGGCGAGGTGTGGCTGCGCGAGAAGCACCTCGGCATCTGGAACGCCTATAGCTGGCTGGAGGTGGCCGAGCGCGTGCGCCGCATGGCGCTGGGCCTCGTCGATCTCGGCGTGGCGCGGGGCGAGGTGGTCGGCCTCATCGGCGACAACCGGCCGGAATGGCTGATGGGCGAGATCGCCGCCCATGCGGTGGGCGGCATGTCGCTCGGCATCTATCGCGATGCCTTGGCGGACGAGGTGGCCTATCTCATCACTTATGCCGGAATGCAGGTGATCTTCGCCGAGGACGAGGAGCAGGTGGACAAGCTGCTCCAGCTCGGCGAGCAGATCCCCACCGTGCGGCACATCGTCTATGCCGACCCGCGCGGGGTGCGCAAATACGACGACCCGCGCCTGATCGCCCTGGCCGACGTGGAGGCGCGCGGCGCCGCGCTGCACGCGGCCGCGCCCGCCCGCTACGACGCCCTGGTCGCCGCCGGCTCCGGCGCCGACGTGGCGATCCTGTGCACCACCTCGGGCACCACCTCCCATCCCAAGCTCGCCATGCTCACCGGCGGGGCGCTGCTGCGCCATTGCGCCGCCTATCTGGCGGCCGACCCGCGGGGACCTGAGGACGAATATGTCTCCGTGCTCCAGATGCCCTGGATCATGGAGCAGATCTACGCTTTTGGTCAGGCGCTCATCTCCCGCATGAAGGTCAACTTCGTCGAGGAGCCGGAGACCACCATGGCCGACATGCGCGAGATCGGCCCCACCTTCGTGCTGTTCGCCCCGCGGGTGTGGGAGCAGATCGCCGCCGACGTGCGCGCCCGCATCATGGACGCCTCGCCGTTCAAGCGCGCCATGTTCGATTTCGGCATGAAGCTGGGCCTGAAGGCGCAGGACCAGGGCCGGCGCTCGAAGCTCGCCGATGTCATCCTGTTCCGCCCGCTGCGCGACCGGCTCGGCTTCTCCAACCTCGTCTCCGCCGCCACCGGCGGGGCGGCGCTGGGGCCGGACACCTTCCGCTTCTTCCTGGCCCTGGGCGTGCCCATGCGCCAGCTCTACGGCCAGACCGAGATGCTGGGCGCCTATACCCTGCACCGCCGGGACGAGGTGGATTTCGACACCGTGGGCAAGCCGTTCGAGGGGGTGGAGATCCGCATCGACGATCCCGACCCGAACGGGCTGGGCGAGATCGTCACCCGCCACCCCAACCCCTTCGCGGGCTATTACCTCAACCCCGAGGAGACGGCGAAATCGCTGGAGGCGGACGGCTGGATGCGCACCGGCGACGCCGGCTATTTCGACAAGCGCGGCCATCTCGTCGTGATCGACCGCGTGCGCGACCTCGCCCGCACCGCGCAGGGCGACCGCTTCTCGCCGCAATATATCGAGAACAAGCTGAAGTTCTCGCCTTACGTGGCCGAGGCGGTGGTGCTGGGCGACGGGCGGGAGAGTCTCGCCGCCATCATCTGCATCCGCTTCCCCATCGTGTCGAAATGGGCGGAGAAGAACCGCATCTCGTTCACCACCTATACCGATCTGTCGTCGCGGCCGGAGGTGACGGAGATGATCCGCCGCGAGGTGGAGCAGGTGAACAAGACGCTGGCGGAAAAGCAGCGCCTCTCGCGCTTCCTGCTGCTCTACAAGGAGCTGGACGCGGACGACGGCGAACTGACGCGCACCCGCAAGGTGCGGCGCGGTGTCATCAACGAGCGCTACGGCGCCATCATCGACGCCATGTACCGGGGTGACCGGACCATCGACGTGGACACCACCATCGCCTTCCAGGACGGCACCAAGCAGCGCATCCGCACGGTGCTGAACGTCATCCACCTCGACCCCGCCGCGCCCGTGGCGGGCGCCGGCAAGAAGAGGGCGGCGTGATGGGGCGGGCGTTCGTCGGCGGCTTAGCCGCTTGGCTTTCGGTGCGGATGCGCGCGGCGGGCCGGCGTTCCGGGTCGGAGCGGCTTCACCCCCTTCCCCAACCCTCCCCCGCCCAACCCTCCCCCGCAAGGGGGGAGGGGGCCTGTCGCCCTGCGGGGCGGGGCATCCAACGCACCGACGTCCTCCGGGCGCGCCCGGAACCCTCCCCCCTTGTGGGGGAGGGCAGGGAGGGGGGTGACGCGCTCTCCGTTGTCGGGCCGCCGCCAGCGGGAGTGCATGCGCGTCCTCTTCTCCAGGCGCGCCGCAACTCCCTCTCCCGCTTGCGGGGGAGGGCGGGGGTGGGGGCCGGCCGCAAGGCCGGACCGGCCGCCATTCGCATCGCGCCGTCCGTCCGCATCTTCACGAGGCTCGCCCGATGACCTCCTCGCTCCTGCTCCAATTGATCATCAACGGCCTCATCATCGGCACGCTCTACGGCGTGGTGGGCATGTGCTTCGTGCTCATCTACAAGGCCTCGCAGGTGGTGAACTTCGCCCAGGGCGAGTTCCTGCTCATCGGTGCCTGGACCTGCTGGTACCTGATGACGGCGTGGCAGATCCCCTTCATCTGGGGCTTCCTGTTTTCCATCGCCTTCATGATGCTGTTCGGCCTCGCTTTGCAGATGCTGGTGCTGCGGCCGCTGATCGGCGAGCCGATCATCTCGGTCATCATGGTCACCATCGGCCTCAGCATCTTCTTCCAGGCGCTGATGAAGTGGATGTTCGGCACCTTCGCCCAGCCGTTCCCGCCGATCTTCCCGGTGGCGAAGGTGGAGATCCTCGGCCTCCAGGTGCAGAGCGCCTATCTGATGTCCACCGGTGTCAGTCTCGCGATCATGGCGGGCTTCGCCTGGTTCTTCAAATATTCCCGCGTCGGCCTCGCCATGCGCGCCACCGCCTTCTCGCAGCAGGTGGCCCAGTCGCTGGGCATCTCGGTGCGGCAGATGTTCGCTCTGTCCTGGGGCATCTCGGCGGCGGTCTCGGCGGTGGCGGGCGTGGTGGTGGGCATCGTCAACGGCGTGTCGTCCGCTCTGTCCTACTTCGGCATCAAGGTGTTCCCGGCGGTGATCCTGGGCGGGCTCGACAGCATCTTCGGCGCGGTGGTGGGCGGGCTCATCATCGGGGTGCTGGAGAACGTGGCGCACTATTTCGACAGCCAGTTCCTGCATTGGGGCAACCTCTATGAGATCGTGCCGTTCTACGCGCTGATCGTCATCCTCATGATCAAGCCCTACGGCCTGTTCGGCACCCGCGACATCGAGAGGGTCTGATGGCGACCGATACCCTGCGCCCCTGCGGCGACTATCGCTCCAGCTACCGCGCCGACCAGACGCTGTTCACCACCCGCCTGACGCTGGCCTGCTGCGTCGCCGGCGTGGTGCTGCTGGCGCTCGCCCCGCTGGTGCTGTCGAGCTATCTGGTCAGCCTGCTGATCCAGATCGGCTATCTCGGCATCGCCGCGCTGGGGCTGAACATATTGGTCGGCTTCTCCGGCCAGATCTCCATCGGCCACGCGGTGTTCTACGGCTTCGGCGGCTTCGCCTCCGCCTTCCTCGCCGAGCACGGCGTGCCGGTGCCGCTCGCCATCATCCTGGCCGGGCTGTGGACCACGGTGGTGGGCCTGCTGTTCGGCCTGCCGGCGGCGCGGGTGAAGGGGCTGTATCTGGCCATCGCCACGCTCGCGGCGCAGTTCATCCTCCAGGACTTCTTCGTGCGCGCCGCCTGGTTTACCGGCGGCTCGTCGGGGGCGGTGGCGGCGCCCTTCACCATCCTCGGCTTCGACTTCTCCGGCGATGCCCGCTACTTCTACGTGGTGCTGGTGTTCTTCGTGGTGCTGTACGTGGGCGCCGCCAACCTGATGCGCAGCCGCGACGGCCGGGCGCTGATCGCGGTGCGCGACCATTATCTCTCCGCCGAGATGATGGGGGTGAACCTCACCAAGTACCGCACCATGGCGTTCGGCATCTCCTCCTTCTACGCCGGCATCGCCGGGGCGCTGTACGCCCACTACATCGGCTACATGTCGGTGGAGGGGCTGGACATCCTGTTCTCCATCCAGTTCCTCGCCATGATCATCATCGGCGGGCTGGGCTCGGTGATGGGCTCCCTGCTCGGCACCATCTTCATGGTGCTGCTGCCGGAGCTGACCGGGGCGCTGGCCGGCGCCCTGCAAGGCAGCGCCATCGACCAGGCGCTGCATCTGAAGGACGGCATCACCTATCTGCGCGAGATGCTGATCGGCGCCGTCATCATCCTGTTCCTGATCTTCGAGCCGGACGGCCTCGCCCACCGCTGGCGGCAGATCAAGGCCTATTGGAAGCTCTATCCCTTCTCCTATTGATCGTTGCATCATGAGACCGGGCCGGCACCGGGGGCGGCAAGATCCCCGGGCCGGCAGAGGAAACGCCAAAGAGAGGACCTAAATCCATGAGGACCGCAGCCTTTTCGTTCGTCTCCGCGCTGGCGCTCACGCTCGCCGCGCCCGCCCTCGCCCAGCAGACCATCAACATCGGCCACCTGGCGGACTATTCCGGCGGCACGTCGGACGTGGGCCAGCCCTACGGCCAGGGCGTGCAGGACACCATCGCCTTCATCAACAAGACCGGCGGGGTGAACGGCAAGACCATCAATTCCGACTTCAACGAATATGGCTACCAGGTGCCCCGCGCGCTGGCCGCCTTCAAGAAGTGGACCTCCGGCTCGGACAAGGTGGTGGCGATCCAGGGCTGGGGCACGGCCGACACCGAGGCCCTGGTGGCGCTGGTGACCAAGGAGCAGATCCCCTATTATTCCGGCTCCTACGCCGCCACCCTGACCGACCCCACCGGCAAGGGCGGCCCCAAGAGCGAGCGCGCCGCGCCCTACAACTTCTTCTACGGCCCGTCCTATTCGGACGCCGCGCGCGCCATGGTGCGGTGGGCGGCGGACGACTGGAAGGCCAAGGGCGGCCAGGGCAAGCCCAAGTGGGTGCACATGGGCGCCAACCACCCCTATCCCAACTCGCCCAAGGCGGCGGCGGAAGCCTATGCCAAGGAGCTCGGCTTCGATGTGCTGGAGCCCATCACCTTCGCCCTGACGCCCGGCGACTACACCGCCCAGTGCCTGACGCTGAAGCAGGCGGGCGCCAACTACGCCTATCTCGGCAACACCGCCGGCTCCAACATCTCGGTGCTGAAAGCCTGCGAGACGGCGGGCGTGAAGGTGCAGTTCCTCGGCAACGTCTGGGGCATGGGCGAGGAGGCCATGAAGGCCGCCGGCACCGCCGCCAACGGCGTCGTCTTCCCGGTGCGCACCGCCGTCACCTGGACCGGCACGGCGCCGGGCCTCGCCACCTTCAAGGAGGTCTCCAAGCAGTCCGACCCGTCGGGCAACGCCTACCGCTCGGTGCATTACATGACCGCGGTGTGCACGGTGCTCTACATGAAGGAAGCCATGGAGTGGGCCGACAAGAACGGCGGCGTCACCGGGCCGAAGATCGCCGAGGGCATGTACCAGAAGAAGGACTGGGTGCCGCAGGGCACCGAGGGCGTGTGCAATCCCTCCACCTGGACCGCCACCGACCACCGCCCGACCATGACCGTGGACCTCTACCGCGCCGTGGTGAGCGGGCCGACCGACGCGCCGCTGGCCGACCTCGTGAAGTCCGGCGCCATCAAGCTGGACAAGGTCGCCACCATCAAGCTCGACCGCAAGACCGACCTGCTGGGCTGGTGAGCCCCGCCGCCAGACCGGCACGGGGGCGCGCCCGGCGCGCCCCCACCTCCTGATCCCCCGCAGTCCCGATCCCCGACCGCCGGAGCCCGCCATGACTGACGCCGCACTGAAGATGGATGCCGCGCCGGCCCCGGACGCTGCCGCCCCGCTGCTGGCGGTGGACAATATCGAGGTGGTCTATAACGACGTCATCCTGGTGCTGCGCGGCCTCTCGCTGAAGGTGCCGAAGGGCCAGATCGTGGCGCTGCTCGGCTCCAACGGCGCCGGCAAGTCCACCACGCTCAAGGCCATCTCCGGCCTCCTGAAGTCCGAGGACGGCGAGGTCACGCGCGGCCAGATCACCTTCGAGGGCGAGGCCATCAAGGGCATCGAGCCGGACCGCATCGTGCGGCGCGGCATCTTCCAGGTGATGGAGGGCCGCCGCATCATCTCCGACATGACCGCGCTGGAGAACCTGCGCCTCGGCGCCTTCACCCGGCGCGACAACGGGGTGAAGGACGACATCGACCGGGTCTATCATTATTTCCCGCGCCTCAAGGAGCGCACCGGCCTTGCCGGCTATCTCTCCGGCGGCGAGCAGCAGATGCTGGCCATCGGCCGCGCCATCATGGCCCGGCCCAAGCTGATCCTGATGGACGAGCCCTCCATGGGCCTCTCGCCGCTGCTGGTGAAGGAGGTGTTCGCCATCATCAAGCAGCTCAACAAGGATCTCGGCGTCACCATCCTGCTGGTGGAGCAGAATGCCCGCGTGGCGCTGTCGGTGGCCGACACCGGCTACATCATGGAGCAGGGCAAGATCGTGCTGGACGGCACCGCCGAGCAGTTGCAGTCCAACGAGGACGTGAAGGAATTCTACCTCGGCCAGGGCGGCGGCGAGGAGCGCAAGTCGTTCAAGAACCTGAAGTCGTTCAAGCGGCGTAAGCGCTGGCTGTGAGGGGGCGTTCCCTTCGGCGCGTCATGGACGGGATTGACGGGACAGGGTCATCCGACGGAGCGGGCTTCACCCCCCTCCCCATCCCTCCCCCGCAAGGGGGGAGGGGGCAGGTGGCGCGGGATGACGGACCGCGCGGCGGATCGCCTTGAGGTATTTCAGCAACGCTGCCTTGCCCACGTGGCGGCGCCATATGATGCGGGGGCTCCTCCCCCCTTGCGGGGGAGGGAAGGGAGGGGGGTGAAACGGCCGGGGCAGAAGCATCACGGACCCGATCTCCCCAGCACCGGAAACGAAAGAGCGCAAGCATGACCGACGGCCGGTATTACGACGCCCTGGAAACCCGCGACCCGGAGGCGCGCGAGCAGGCGCTGATGGCGGCGCTGCCGCACCAGATCGCCCGCGCCAAGGCGCGCTCGGCCTATTTCGGCGCGCTGCTGAGGGACGTGGACCCGCACGCGGTGACGAGCCGCGCCGCGCTCGCCCGGCTGCCCGTCACCCGCAAGTCGGACCTCTTGGACTTGCAGCCGAAAAGCCTGCCGTTCGGCGGGCTCAACGGCACGCCGCCGGGCGGGCTCGCCCGCATCTTCATGTCGCCCGGCCCGATCTATGATCCGGAAGGGCGCCGCACGGACTATTGGCGCTTCGCCCGCGCCCTTCACGCCGCCGGTTTCCGCGCCGGCGAGATCGTGCACAACTGCTTCTCCTACCACCTGACGCCTGCCGGCTCGATGATCGAGAGCGGCGCCCATGCCATCGGCTGCGCCGTGGTGCCGGGCGGGGTGGGGCAGACCGACCTGCAATTGCGCGCCATCGCCGACATCCGGCCGCACGGCTATGGCGGCACGCCGTCCTTCCTGAAGATCCTCTTGGACAAGGCGCGGGAGGAGGGGGCGGACCTCTCCTCGCTCACCAAGGCGCTGGTCTCGGGCGAGGCCTTCTTCCCCGCCCAGCGGGCGGAATTCCAGGCGGCGGGCATCGCCGCGCTGCAATGCTACGGCACCGCCGACCTCGGCCTCGTCGCCTATGAGAGCCCGGCGCAGCAGGGCATGATCGTCGATGAGCATCTGATCATCGAAATCCTGCGCCCCGGCACCGGCGACCCGGTGGAGGAGGAGGGCGAAGTCGGCGAGGTGGTGGTGACGCTGCTGGAGGAGGATTATCCGCTGGTGCGCTTCGCCACCGGCGACCTGTCCGCCGTGCTGCCGGGGGTGAGCCCCTGCGGGCGCACCAACATGCGGCTGCGCGGCTGGCTGGGGCGGGCCGACCAAGTGACCAAGATCCGCGGCATGTTCGTGCATCCGGTGCAGGTGAGCGCGGCGGTGAAGAAGCACCCCGCGGTCGCCCGCGCCCGCCTGGTGGTGGAGCGGGCCGGGGACGGCGACGACATGATCCTGGAGATCGAGGTGGCGGATCTTTCCGCGCTGGCGCAGGAGCGCCTGCTGGAGGATCTGCGCGCCTCGACCAAGCTGCGCGCCCGCCTCGTGCCGCTCACCCCCGGCACGCTCCCCGCCGACGCCAAGACCATCGAGGACCGCCGGCCGGTGGGGTGAATTTGACGAATGTGGAGCAACTATCACATATGTAGTATTGCCCTGATGTAGCGTGTCGTGGGGCCGCGCGGGGGGATCCGGTGATCATCAGACTTCGGCGCATCGTACAAGCGCCAAAATCGGATATTAAGGTCGGGTCATGGCATTCGGGGAAAGTTCCGAAAGCGGACTTTCCAATGGCAAGGCAAGCCTACGGTCTTGGCACTTCGTATCGCTGGTGCGTCATATCGTTCGTCGCACTTGGCGTTGAATGCAAGGTTCTGGTCGTCTTTAATGCCGGGAAGCAGAAGTTTGAGGCGATCCTCGGGGCCATCGTCAGCGGAGCATTGCGCGTGCTCTGCTCTTACGAATATCACCCCTCGGAACCGGGTTGGCATTGCCACGCAGCGTGCGACAACGTGGCGAAGGTGCCGAACGGATATATGCGAGGCCCCTGGGTTAAACGCATCCCCCACGCAAAGCGGGCTCACAAACGCCAAGATTTTGATATCAAAGATGAATTGTCGGCGCAGCGATTTGCGTTCAAGTGTTATAAGATAGAAGTAGAAGGCTCGTTACTATGAAGGAGCAGATTTGTAGAGCCTTTTGCGACGAAATTCGCGTGAGAGAAGTGCCGGCGGGGCTCGCAATAGGCACGGCTTTTCGTCGTGCTGACGGTGACGCCATCGGCTTTTACGTTATCAAGAGTTCTCTCGAGAGCAACTTGGCGCGTCTTGAGGACGATGGAACAACTATCCCGTACCTGGAGGCGGCTGGTGTGGATTTCGACACTCAGACCCGCCAAAAAGCGTTAACAACCGTCCTTGAGGAATATGGTGCTCAATACGATCGAGACGAGGCCGTTATCCGCACTCCGGATATGCCAGAGCATGAAATTGCGAGGGCATCGATCGGATTTGCGGCGCTTCTGCTGCGTCTATCCGATTTTTTGCTCCTGAGCCAAGAGCACGTCGAAAGTGCGTTCAAGGACGATGCAAAAAAGCGCATTATGGAAGCGATCGGTACTCGCGCAAAAATCGAAGAGGATGCGGTCGTAAACGATCACTTAAACGAGGTTAAGCCTGATCTTGTTATCAGAGCGCCAAACCGTGACCCCGTTGCGATTTTCTTGGCACAGTCGGCGCAGCGTGTGAACGATGCAATATTTTTGCAGATGGCAGCCTTGTATGAGTCCAGAGATGCTCTCTCGGTGATTGCCTTGTTAGAGAGCGATAGCTCAATTACGTCCAAACTGCGCCAGCGTGCATCAAATCGCCTCAGCGCGTTGCCGGTGTACCGGCATGACGAAGGGCAGGCGGTCCAGAGAATTGTTCGTGAGGCTGTTGGCGCGGAAGGATTGTTGCATTGAGCGCGTAAAAGCTCGGTGAAAATGCAAGGTGCAGGCCTGCGGATGGGACCGCTTTGAACGCACTCTTGACGCAACGGTCACGACGTCAAGACGATGGTCTGCCCCCCCCTCACTCCTTCGCCACGAACTCCGCCTCGATCCGCAGCGTCACCTGGTCGCCGATGCCCGGCAGGCCGGTCGTCAGGCCGAAGTCGGAGCGGGTCAGCGTGCCGGTGGCGTCGAAGCCCACGTGGTAGAGCTTGTCCGTGGGGTTCACCCCCGCCTTGTGGAAGGTCACGTCCAGCGTCACCGGCCGCGTCACGCCGAGGAAGGTCAGGGTGCCCGTCACCTTGGCGGTGGGGCCGGACGGCACCACGCCGATGGAGGCGAAGGTGATGGTGGGGAAGGCCTCGGCGTTGAAATAGTCCGGCCCCTTCAGCCGCGCGTCGAAGCGCGGGTCGAGCGTGCCCACTGCGGCGCTCGCCAGGGTCACCTCCACCTGGCTGTTCTGCGGCGCGGCGGGGTCGAGGGTCAGCGTGCCGGCCGAGGCCGGCAGCAGCCCGCTATAGGTGGAGAAGCCGCGATGGCTGAGGCTCCACACCACCCGCGCATGGCTGGCGTCGAGCCGGTAGGTGCCGGGCTTCACCATCGCCGGGTCGGTGGTCGTCTCCTGCGCCCGGGCCGGCGGCGCGGCGAGGATGGCGAGCGCGCAGGCGGCCGGCGCCAGCAGGCGCGAAAGGAGGCGGCGCAACCGGAAACCGCGCGCGCGGGGGCGCAAGAGGGCGAGAAGGCGCGGAACGGGCATGGCGGCGGCATCCCTGAAAGCTCCGGCCGCAGCGGTCTGCCGCCGCGGCACGGGTCGGCTCCCATGAATCACGCCTATTCGGCGGCGTCCACCGGCTGTGCGGTCGCGGGGGCGGGCTCCGCGGGGCGCTGTGCCCCCACCCCGAAGCGCTTCGCCACATAGTCCTCCACCATGGCGCGGAACTCCACCTGGAGGTTGGGGCCGCGCAAGGTGCCCACCTTCTTGCCGTCCATGTAGATCGGCGCGCTGGGGATCTCGCCGGTGCCGGGCAAAGAGATGCCGATGTCGGCATGCTTGCTCTCGCCCGGGCCGTTCACGATGCAGCCCATCACCGCCACGTTCAGCGTCTCGACGCCGGGATAGGACTTCTTCCACTCCGGCATGCGCTCGCGGATCATGTCCTGCACGCCCTGCGCCAGCTCCTGGAAGGTGGTGGAGGTGGTGCGGCCGCAGCCGGGGCACGCCGCCACCAAAGGCACGAAGGTGCGCAGCCCCATGGTCTGGAGGATTTCCTGCGCCACCTGCACCTCGCGGGTGCGGTCGCCATTGGGCTCGGGCGTCAGCGAGACGCGGATGGTGTCGCCGATGCCGGCCTGGAGCACCACGCCCATGGCGGCGGTGGAGGCGACGATGCCCTTCGAGCCCATGCCCGCCTCGGTGAGGCCGAGGTGTAGGGCATAATCGGCGCGGCGCGAGAGCTCGGTATAGACCGCGATCAGGTCCTGCACCGCCGAGACCTTGGCGGAGAGGATGATGCGGTTGCGCTTGAGGCCGATCTCCTCGGCCAAGGCGGCGGACAGCAGAGCCGAGCGGATCAGCGCCTCGCGGGTCACGGCGCGGGCCTCCGCAGGCTTCGCCAGCTTGGCGTTCTCGTCCATCAGCGCGGTGAGCAGCTCCTGGTCGAGCGAGCCCCAGTTGGCGCCGATGCGCACCGCCTTGTCATGCTTGATGGCGGTCTCGACGATGGCGGTGAACTGGCGGTCCCTCTTGGCGCCGAAGCCGACGTTGCCGGGATTGATGCGGTATTTGTCCAGCGCCTGGGCGCAGGCGGGATGGTCGGCCAGCAGCTTGTGGCCGATATAATGGAAATCGCCCACCAGCGGCACGTCCACGCCCTGGCGGACGAGCCGCTCCTTGATGCGCGGCACGGCGGCGGCGGCCTCGTCGCGGTCCACCGTGATGCGCACGATCTCCGAGCCGGCGCGGGCGAGCGCCGCCACCTGGCGCACGGTGCCGTCGATGTCGGCGGTGTCGGTATTGGTCATGGACTGCACCGCGCAGGGCGCGTCGCCGCCGACGATCACCTTGCCCACCGGCACGGCGACGGTGCGCCGGCGCATGGCGGGGCCGGCGTGCAGCAGTTCGTCCGGCACCACCGGCATCGGTGCACCGTCACCCTTGGCGTGGGGGTCCTGTGTCATCGCTCTGGTCCTTCGCCGGCAAAGCCGAACCTCGATCCGGCGGCGGGGGGCGGGGCCCGTGCGCCGGCCCGCCGGACGTATGCGCCCGGCCGGTGGCCGTCAACCGCCCCGGTGTCGTCCTGGCTCGGTCACGCTTCGCCTTGGGGGCGGCAGCGGGCGCACAGGCCGGCCACCTCCAGCACCCGCTGGCGCGGCGCGAAGCCGGCCGAGCGCGCCGCCCAGGCCAGGTCCCGGCCGATGGCGTGGGAGCCCACCTCCTGCGTCGCGCCGCACTGCTCGCAGATCAGGAACACCACCACGTCCTCGGGATCGTGCACATGGCCGCAGGCCAGGAAGGCGTTGCGGCTCTCGATGCGGTGGGCGAGCCCCTCCGTCACGAGGAAGTCCAGCACCCGGTAGACCGACATGGGCGGCGGGCGGTCGCCCTCCGGCCCCAGCCGCTCGACGATCTCGTAGGCACCCAGCGGCACGTGGCTCTGCGCCAGCACCTGCATCACGCCCCGGCGCAGCGGGGTGAGGCGCAGGCCCTTCTCGGCGCAGCACTTCTCCACCCGCGCCAGCGCGCCGCTGACGCATTCGTCATGATCATGGTCGGGACCGTGCGCGTGGGACACGGCGCCCGGCACAGGCGCTTCGGTGTTCATGCTCCGCAATGTAGCGAGGACGGCGGCGTCTTGCCATGCCTCCCCGCGCTTTGCGGGGCGCGAAGCGTTGCGCAAAGCGCCTATCCGTCGCAAGGTCGCCGGGCGGGCGGGCGCACGGGTATGACGCGACCGTCACAACCCTTCACTATAAGAGGCGGACCGGGGCCTCGCGCCCGCCGCAAGCTGAGGAAGATCCATCATGTCGATCAAGGGTAAGGTCGCCGTCGTCACAGGCTCCACCAGCGGCATCGGGCTTGCCTACGCGCGCGCCTTCGCGGCGGAGGGCGCCAATGTGGTGATCAACGGCCTCGGCGACGCGGCGGCGATCGAGGCCGAGCGCGCCCGGATCGAGAGCGACTTCGGCGTCAAGGCGCTCTATTCCGACGCCAACATGCTGAAGGCCGACGAGATCGCCGGCATGGTCAAGCTCGCCGAGACCGAGTTCGGCGCCTGCGACATCCTGGTCAACAATGCCGGCATCCAGATCGTCTCGCCGATCGAGGACTTCCCGATCGACGGCTGGAACAACATCATCGGCATCAACCTCACCGCCGCCTTCCTCGCCATCCGCGCCGCGGTGCCGGGCATGAAGGCGCGCAAGTGGGGCCGCATCATCAACACCGCCTCGGCCCATGCCCTGGTCGGCTCGCCCTTCAAGTCGGCCTATGTGGCGGCCAAGCACGGCATCGCCGGCCTGACCAAGGTGGTGGCGCTGGAAACCGCCACCTTCGGCATCACCTGCAACGCCATCTGCCCCGGCTATGTGTGGACGCCGCTGGTGGAGAAGCAGATCCCCGACACCGCCAAGGCCCGCGGCATGACCGAGGAGCAGGTGAAGAAGGACGTGCTGCTCGCCGCCCAGCCCACCAAGGAATTCGTGACGGTGGAGGAAGTGGCGGCGCTGGCGGTGTTCCTGGCCGGCGACAACGCCCGCTCCATCACCGGCGCCATGCACCAGATCGACGGCGGCTGGGTCGCGGAGTGAGGCGGCGGGTATCCGCATGACCCGGCGTGGCGGCCCGAAGACCATCAGCCTCGCCCTCCAGGGGGGAGGCGCCCATGGCGCCTTCACCTGGGGGGTGATCGACCGCCTGTTGCAGGAGGACGATTTCGTCGTCTCCGGCATCTCGGGCACCAGCGCCGGGGCGATGAACGCCGTGGTGATGGCCTCGGGCCTCGCCAAGGGCGGGCCGGAGGCGGCGCGCGCCGCGCTCGGCCAGTTCTGGCGCGACGTGTCGCGTGACGGCCACCTCTCGCCGCTCCAGCGCACCGCGTTCGACCGGCTGCTGGGCTCCTGGTCGCTGGCCAAGAACCCGGCCTATCTGGCCTTCGAGATGGCCTCGCGCTATCTCTCGCCCTATGACGTCAACCCGCTGAACATCAATCCGCTCAAGGACATCCTGACCGCCCACGTGGATTTCGAGGCGATCCGGGCGTCGGACGTGAAGGTGTTCGTCTCGGCCACCAACGTGCGCACCGGCCGGGCCCGCATCTTCGGCCATGAGGAGATGACCGCCGAGGCGGTGATGGCCTCCGCCTGCCTGCCGCAGCTGTTCCAGGCGGTGGAGATCGACGGCGTGCCCTATTGGGACGGCGGCTACATGGGCAACCCGCCCTTGTTCCCGCTCTATGAGAAGACCGAGGCGGACGACCTCGTCCTGGTGCAGATCAACCCGATCCTGCGCGAGGAGACGCCGCGCACGGCGGCGGAAATCCAGAACCGCATCAACGAGATCACCTTCAACGCCTCGCTGCTGGCGCAGCTGCGGGCGATCGACCACGCCTCCCAGCTCATCGAGCAGGGGCTGCTGACGCGCTGGACCCTGGGCGGCTCCAGCTTCCGCCGGGTGCGGCTGCACCGCATCGGCGGCGACGACCAGCTCACCGACCTCGATTTGTCCTCCAAGCTGAACCCGGAATGGGCCTTCCTCCAGCATTTGCGCGACCTCGGCCGGGCCAGCGCGGACGCCTTCCTGACCGCCCATTACGACGACATCGGCCGCCGCTCGACGTTGAATCTCAGGCTGGAACTGGCGGATTAGGGGCGGGGAGGGGCGAGCCTTCCCTCCGCTGCGCTGCGGGCCCCCACCCCGGCCCTCCCCCGCAAGCGGGAGAGGGGGTGCGGTGGCGCCGGCCCCAGCCGGAACCCTTGAAATTCAGCGGGAGAGACCTCCCCCGCTCACGCCTCGTCGTCGTCCTCGGCGGGCTCGATCTCGTCGTCGACGCCCTGGTCGGCGCCCAGCTTGGCGGCGAGGCTCTTCTCCACCTTGCGCAGCAGCTTGCGCAGGCGCTTGCGCTCCTTGTGGTCCAGGTTGCCGACGATCTCGGCCTCCAGCGCGTCCCAGATGCCGTCCACCGCCTGCCCGCGCTCGCGGCCGGAGGCGGTGAGGAAGACCCGCACCAGCCGGCCGTCGCCATCGGTGGCGCGGCGCTCCACCAGACCCTGGGTGGTCAGGCGGGCGATGGTCTTGGAGGCGGTGGGCGGGCGCACGCGCAGCGCGGCGGCCAGATCCCCCATGGTGCGCCCGTCATGCTCCACCAGCAGCTTCAGCACCGACTCCTGGCCGGGAAACAGGCTGAGGTCCGCCAGCAGCCGCGCCGACAGGGCGCGTTGCAGCCGGGCGGTGTGGTTGAGCCGGTAGCCGATGGTCTTCGCGATCGGATCCTTCATCCTGTCCCCTCGTGCCGGCGTGCCGGCCGTTGCAGGCTTCTCCGCGCGCCGGACGAGCCCGCACGGCCCGGCCTTGCGCGCCATGCGCGGTCCGCGAAACCGGATCGCTTCCCAGGGCATCGGCCGTCCCCGTCTGGCCTCGCCGCCCGGCGCGGGCGGTCGTCGGTGGGCGGAAGCTGAGCCGAAGCGGCGCAGCGTCATCCTTATCCCCGCGCCGGCTTACAATTTTACAACAGGATGCCGCTCCGGCTCATTATCGCAGCGAAAAAGTGCGGGGCGGCGGACGGTTTGCGCAGATCCCGCCTCCGGCCCCCACGAGTCCCGCCTCCGGCCGCCTCAGAACGTCACGCTGGCGGTGCCGCGGACGGTGTTGCTCTGGGTGCCGGAGGCGAAGGCGCCGTCATAGCTGACGCC
>NZ_KI421497.1:32543-35483 GCF_000473085.1 Azorhizobium doebereinerae UFLA1-100 | reverse complement strand
GGTGAACGGCCCGGCCTTGGTCACCGGGGCGGCGGCATAGGCGGTGGGCCCGCCCGCGCCGAGCCCGGCCACGGCGCCGGTGGCGCCGGCATAATTGGCCTGGCGCAGGCGGCCGTCGATGACGTCGCCGACGATCTGCGCCTGGTTGAAGGCGGTGGTGCCGTAGGAGGCCTGGGCCTCGCCGGACAGCAATTGGAAGGCGCTCTGCGACGAGGCCACCGTGCCGGTGGCGACCGCATTGTAGAGCGCGGTGCCGGTGCCGCCGGCTTCCACCGCCGCCGCCGCGCGGCGGGCGTTCGAGGTGGTGGCGACGCTGGCGAAGGTCACGTCGTTGCGGTTCAGCGCCAGATAGACGTCGGTGGCGTCATAGCTCAGTACCGGCGTGAGGAAGGCCATGTTGCTGGAGACCGAGCCGAAGGTGCCCGAGACCCCGCCCGCCGAGGTGAGGATGGTATAGCGGTTGCTGAAATTATAGGTGCCCGAGAGCGCCTGCACCGCCACCGTCGCGCCGGAGGACAGGGTGGTCTTGCCGGACACCGCGATGCGGTCGCTGGCGCCGGCGCCGTTCACCGTCACCGCATAGGTGGAGCCGCTGGCGAAGCTCGCCGCGCCGGTGATGCCGAGGGTGCCGATGCTGCCGGCGCCGAGGCCGGGCGAGATGGTGGAGCCGAAGGCGGCGGCGAGGCCGCCGATGGTGCCGATGCCGGACAGGGCCGAGCCGGTGCCGCTGACCGTGACGAAGGACGCGCCGAGCCAGGCATTGTTCAGCGCCAGGCTGGCGCCGGTCACCGTGGTGTTGCCGGCGAACGCGCTGGAGCCGGTCAGCGTCCAGGCCGAGCCGGACTGGATGTCAAGGAACTCGAAGCCCTGGTAGGTGGCGGTGTCGCCGAGCAGGCCGAGGTTGAAGGTGCCGGCGACCTCGCCGAGGCGCAGGGTGTCGGTACCGCCCTGGGCCATCACCGCGCCGGTGACGCTGGAGCCGGCCTCGTAGACGAACAGATCGTTGCCGTTGCCCATGGCCACCGCGAAGGTGGTGCCGGTGATGCTGCCGTAGTTGACGATGGTGTTGGAGAAGGTGCCGGCGGCGTTGACGATCTGGATGCCGTAGCCGTTCAGGCCCTGGATGGTGCCGTAATTGGTGACGCTGAGGGCGCCGAAGATGTCGCCGCTGTTGCTGTTGTCGGCCAGGATGCCGTTGTTGGCGCCGGAGATGAGGGCGGTGCGCGAGGAGGCCGAGCCGTTGACGATGGTGCCGCCGCCGATGGCGATGCCCTCGCTGGTGGAGGGCTTGGTCTCGCCCGGCTTGGTGCCCTTGGAGCCCAGCGCCTGGATGGTGCCGTAATTGGTGATGGTGCCGATGCCGTCGATGTCCACGCCGTCGCCGTCGCCGAAGCTGGCGGCGGGGTCGAACGAGC
The DNA here is from genome assembly GCF_000473085.1 of Azorhizobium doebereinerae UFLA1-100. Taxonomy (GTDB): domain Bacteria; phylum Pseudomonadota; class Alphaproteobacteria; order Rhizobiales; family Xanthobacteraceae; genus Azorhizobium; species Azorhizobium doebereinerae. The sequence continues at coordinate 34,068 of NZ_KI421497.1, read as the reverse complement.
CGGTGATGGTGCCGTAGTTCAGCACCGAGCCGGTGCCGTTGGAATTCACGCCCGAGCCGTTGCGGCCGGTGATGGTGGCGCCGGCGTCGTTGATGACGGTGATGTTGTCGGTGAGGCCGGAGGCCTTGATGCCGTGATAGGCGCCCGAGATCACCCCGCCGGCGTAATTGTGCACCGTGCCGGAGGCGCCGTCGAACTTGATGGCGGAATAGTTCTGCGTGTCCGCCGAGGTGGTCGTGTAGTTCGAGGTGATGGTGCCGTAATTGTTCACCACCGTATTCATGCCGGCCTTGATGCCGTCATTGTCCGACGCGGTGATCAGGCCGGTGGACTGGTTGGTGATGGTGATCTTCAGGTTGGGCGAGACGAGGTCGCCGAGGTCGATGCCCTGGCCGCCGGCGGTGGAGCGGATCGTGCCGGCATTATTGATGGCGATGATGGCGGCGGAGGTGTCGCCCGCATTGCCGGCGATCTTGATTGCGTCGTCAGTGCCCGAGATCAGGCCGCTGGCGGTGTTGGTGATGGTCAGCGACACCAGCGTGTCGATATTGGTGGCGGTGTCGAACTTGATCGCCCGCTTGGCCGAGGCGGTGGTGGCGATGGTGCCGGAATTGATCAGGCTGATGGTGCCGCCGCCGAGGCGCACCGCATCCGAGCCGCTGGCGCCGCTGGTCAGGATCGAGCCGGAATTGGCGATCGTCACGTTCGCCGAGGTGGCCGTCGCCTTGTCGAAGTCGAGCGCCTGGCCGCCGGTGGAGGAGATGGTGCCGCTGTTGGTGAGCAGCAGCGTACCGGAGGCGAACGTGCCGTTGAGGCGGAAGCCGTCGTCGGCGGCCGAGATGGTGCCGGTGTTGGTCACCGTGAGGATGCCGGTGACGCCAGCGGGGGTGTCGATGCCGCGCGTGCCGGACGTCACCGTGCCGTTGTTGGTCAGCACCACGCCGGTGCCGGTGGCGACGCCGAGGCTGATGCTGCTGGCCGAGGTGGCCAGCGTGCCGCCGGCGGCGATGGTGCCGGTCTGGGTGCCGGTGAGCGACTGGGTGGTGGTGGTCGTGGTGCCGGTGGGCACGGTGAAGCTGGCGGCGAGCGTCGGCAAAGGCGCGATGGCGATGGCGCAAAGAATGGCGGTCCGCGAAGCGGACGACTTCAAACCGGGCATATGAAAATTCCCCCACGGCAAACCCACCGGGCTTCCGGTAGGGGCGCTGCATGACAGGGGGGTGACAGCGGCGGGGTGCGCAAGGGTGCCACGCGCGGCGGGCGGAGGAAGCCGGGCCGGTGTGGCCCGCCGGTCACGGTGTGGGCCGCCGGGGGGCAACCGGCGCGTGTTTCGTGTCGCATGCCGCGGGATTCCCTTTCCGCCCTTTGCGGCGGAAGGCCGGGGAGCGGCGCCGGCTATCCTCGGAACGAGACGCTGGCCTCAGAACGCGACGCTGGCGGTGCCGCGGACGGTGTTGCTCTGGGTGCCGGAGGCGAAGGCGCCGTCATAGCTGACGCCCACCGTGAAGCCCTTGCCCAGGGCGAG
>NZ_KI421497.1:0-31797 GCF_000473085.1 Azorhizobium doebereinerae UFLA1-100 | reverse complement strand
GGTGAACGGCCCGGCCTTGGTCACCGGGGCGGCGGCATAGGCGGTGGGCCCGCCCGCGCCGAGCCCGGCGGCGGCGCCGGTGGCGCCGGCATAGTTGGCCTGGCGCAGGCGGCCGTCGATGACGTCGCCGACGATCTGCGCCTGGTTGAAGGCGGTGGTGCCGTAGGAGGCCTGCGCCTCGCCGGACAGCAATTGGAAGGCGCTCTGCGACGAGGCCACCGTGCCGGTGGCGACCGCATTGTAGAGCGCGGTATTGGTGCCGCCGGCTTCCACCGCCGCCGCCGCGCGGCGGGCGTTCGAGGTGGTGGCGACGCTGGCGAAGGTCACGTCGGTGGCGTCGTAGCTCAGCACCGGCGTACGGACAGCCGTGTTGCTGGAGACGGCGCCGACGATGCCGGAGACGCCGACCGCCGAGGCGAGGGTGGTGCCGACGGCGGACGAGGCGGTGGTGATCAGGTTGCCGCTGCTGACCGTCCCGGTGGTGGCGGGCGTGCCGGTATCGGTGCCGCTGCTGATGGTGACGCCGGCGGCGGTCGCGGGGGGCGGCGTGATGACGAGCGCACACAGAACGGCGGTGCGCGATGCGCACGACTTCAGATCGAGCATGTGAGACAGATCCCCACCCATCCCGCCGCGGGCGCGGCGGAGATGCAGTCTGACAGGGCGGGAAGAGGGTGGGCACCCCGAGGTGACAGGAAGCGGCAAAATCGGACGCGTGTTGCCGTTGGGTAACAGTCTGCCTGGCGGAGCCATCCAACTCTTGGGCGTTTTCCGTCGCATGCCGCATTCATGCGCGGAAACACGCGTAAAATGCGCGGAATCGCTGGGGAACTTCGTGTCGAAACGCGCCTATTCCGCGGAAACGTCGCTCCGCGCCGCCCGCCAGGCGTCCGCCCAGGCGTCCACCCGCGCCCGGTGCAGGGCGACCCACATGAGGCCGATCCGCAGGTAGCCATTGGCGAGGCGCGAGCCGTCCTCCATCGCCGCCAGCGCCTGGTCCAGGGGCACGAGGAAGGGACGTATGACCTCGGTTTCCCCTTCCGCGCCCGTATGTTGCGGCATATGCGACGCATCGGCGAAGGCGAGGTAGAAGTGCGCCATCTCGTCCACCGCGCCGGGCGAGACGAGGCAGGAGAACATGTGGTGCACCTCGCCGGGATCGAGCCCGGTCTCCTCGACGCATTCGCGCCGCGCGGTGACCGCCGGATCCTCCCCCGGCTCGACCAATCCTGCTGGAATTTCAATCTGTTCGCCAAATCCGGTGGCGAGGTGGGCGGTCATCCGGAACTGCCGCAGCAGCACCAATGCCTGCCGCTCGGGATCGATCACCACGATCCCCACCGCCCCGCCCACCCGCAGGATCTCGCGGTTCTGGACCACGGGTTCCGCGTTGGGGGTATGGAGCCGGATGCGGTAGGATTCGAACCGGCGAAAGCCTTGGTAGATCAGGGTTTCGTCGAGAATGTCGATGCGGGCGGTCTCGTCCTGGAGGGGCGGCGTCGTCACTGCGCGGTCACTCCCGCATGGGCGGTCTCGATGTTGAAGGCGGCGGCGAACAGCGCCTGCGTATAGGGCTCGCGGGGATGCTCGAACACCTCCCGGGCGGGGCCTTCCTCCACCATTTTTCCGTTGCGCATCACGAGGATACGGCTGGCCAGCGCGGACACCACGCGCAGATCGTGGGAGATGAACAGATAGGTCAGCGACCTTTTGCGCTGGAGCGCCCGGAGCAGGTCGACGATCTGCGCCTGCACCAGCATGTCCAGCGCCGAGGTCGGCTCGTCCAGCACCACGAAGGACGGCTCCAGCGCCATGGCCCGGGCGATCGAGATGCGCTGGCGCTGTCCGCCTGAGAATTCATGGGGATAGCGGAAGCGGCTGTCCGGATCGAGGCCGACATCCTCCAGCGCCGCGATCACCCGCGCCTCCCGCTCGTCCACGCTGAGCCCGCTCTGGTGGACCAGCAGGCCCTCGCCGACGATGTCGGCGATGGACATGCGCGGCGACAAGGCGCCGTAAGGGTCTTGGAACACGATCTGCATATGCGCGCGCAGCGGCCTGAGCCCGGCGAAGCCCAGCCCGTCCACCCGCTGGCCAAGGAAGGCGATGGGGCCCTTGGAGGAGATGAGGCGCAGCAAGGCGAGGCCGAGCGTCGTCTTGCCGGAGCCGGATTCGCCAACGACGCCAAGGGTTTCCCCTTCGCGGATCTCGACGCTGACGCCGTCCACCGCCTTCACGTAGCCCACCGTGCGCCGCAGGATGCCGCGCTTGATGGGGAAGTGGACCTTCAGCTCCTGCGCCGACACCACCACCTTGGCCTCCGGCGCGGTGGGGGCGGGATCGGGCTTGGGCTCGGCATGCAGCAGCGCCTGGGTGTAGGGATGCCGGGGATGGAGGAAGGTCTCTTCCGCCCCGCCCTGCTCGACGATCTCGCCCTTCTGCATCACGCACACCCGGTCGGCGATCTTGCGCACGATGCCTAGGTCATGGGTGATGAACAGCATGGCCATCCCCAGCCGCCCCTGCAACTCCTTGAGAAGCTTGAGGATCTGCGCCTGCACGGTGACGTCGAGCGCGGTGGTGGGCTCGTCGGCGATGAGCAGGTCGGGCTCATTGGCGAGCGCCATGGCGATCATCACGCGCTGGCGCTGGCCGCCGGAGAGCTGGTGCGGATAGGCCCCGAGGCGGCTTTCCGGGTCGGGGATGCCCACCTCGTGCAGCAGTTCCAGGGTGCGCGCCTGCACCGCCGCGCCGGACAGGCCGCGATGCAGGATCAGCATCTCGCCGATCTGCCGGTCGATGGTGTGCAGCGGATTGAGCGAACTCATGGGTTCCTGGAACACCATGGTCACGTCGTTGCCGCGCACCGCCCGGAGTTCGCGCTCCGAGACGGTGAGGAGGTCCCGTCCCTTGAACAGGATGCGGCCGGAGGGGTGGCTGGCGGCGGGATAGGGCAGCAGCTTCAGCACCGAGAGCGCGGTGACCGACTTGCCCGAGCCGGATTCGCCCACCAGCGCAACGGTTTCGCCGGGGTTCACGTCGAACGACACCCGGTTGACCGCGATCGCCTCCCGGCCCTCGCGGCGGAAGGCGACGGAGAGGTCCTGGACGGAGAGCAGGGGGGAAGAGGCGTCGGTCATGGCTGCCTCACCCGAAGGTCTTGCGGGGGTCGAAGGCGTCGCGGACGGCTTCGCCGATGAAGATCAGGAGGCTCAGCATCAGCGCCACCGTGCAGAAGCCGGTGAGGCCGAGCCAGGGGGCCTGGATGTTCGCCTTGCCCTGGGACAGCAGCTCGCCCAGCGAGGGCGAGCCCGGCGGCAGGCCGAAGCCGAGGAAGTCCAGCGCGGTGAGCGTCATCACCGAGGACGACAGGATGAAGGGCAGGAAGGTCAGCGTCGCCACCATGGCGTTGGGCAGCAAGTGCCGCAGCATGATGGTGAAATTGCCCACCCCCAGGGCGCGGGCCGCCTGCACATATTCGAAGTTGCGCGCCCGCAGGAATTCCGCCCGCACCAGGCCGACCAGCGACACCCAGGAGAACAGCAGCAGGATGCCCAGCAGTACCCAGAAGCCGGGCACCAGCACCGAGGAGATGATGAGCAGCAGGTAGAGCGAGGGGATCGAGGTCCAGATCTCGATGAAGCGCTGCGAGAGCAGGTCCACCCAGCCGCCGAAATAGCCCTGCACTGCGCCGGCGGCGATGCCGATGGCCGAAGAGATGATGGTGAGGGCGAGCCCGAACAGCACCGAGATGCGGAAGCCGTAGATCAGGCGGGCCAGCACGTCGCGGCCCTGATCGTCGGTGCCGAGCCAATTGTATTCGAGCCCGGCGCAGCCGTTCACGCCCTTGCGCTCGGCCACCGCCTGGCACTGCTTCTCCGTGAGCATCCAGGTGGGCGGGGAGGGCGCGGGCGTCGGCAGGTCGAGATTGTGGGTGTTGTAGCTGAAGTGGATCGGCGGCCAGATCATCCAGCCGCCCTTCTCCGCGATCAGCTTCTGGAGATAGGGGTCGCGATAGTCGGCCTCGGTCTCGAAGTCGCCGCCGAACCTGGTTTCCGGATAGGACCGCAGCACCGGGGCGTAATAGGCGCCGTCGAACTTGACGAGGATCGGCTTGTCGTTGGCGATGAATTCCGCGAACAGCGTGCCGATGAACAGCACCATGAACAGCACGAACGACCACCAGCCCCGCCCGTTGTGGCGGAAATTGGTGATGCGGCGCTGGTTCAGCGGCGAGAAGAAGGGACGGCGCGGCTTGGGGGCGGCGAGGGCGGCGGAGGCCGGAGCGGTGGTGTCCATGCTCACACCTCCCGCGTCTCGAAGTCGATGCGCGGATCGACCAGCATATAGGTGAGGTCGGAGACGAGACCGATCAGCAGGCCGGCGAGCGAGAAGATGTAGAGCGTGGCGAACACCACCGGATAGTCGCGGTTCAGCACGCTCTCGAAGCCGAGCAGCCCGAGGCCGTCGAGCGAGAAGATGGTCTCGATCAGCAGCGAGCCGGTGAAGAAGGCAGAGATGAAGGCGCTGGGAAAGCCGGCGATGACGATGAGCATGGCATTGCGGAACACGTGCCGATAGAGCACCGCCCGCTCCGGCAGGCCCTTCATCCGCGCGGTGGTCACATATTGCTTGCGGATCTCTTCCAGGAACGAGTTCTTGGTCAGCAAGGTCATGGTGGCGAAGGCGCCGAGCACCATGGAGGTGAGCGGCAGCACCAGGTGCCAGCCGTAGTCGAGGATGCGCTGTGGCCAGGACATCTGCGCCCAGTTGTCTGAGGTGAGGCCGCGCAGGGGGAACCAGTCCAGGAACGAGCCGCCGGCGAACAGGATGATCAGCAGGATGGCGAACAGGAAGGAGGGGATGGCATAGCCGACGATGACCACCGCCGAGGTCCAGACGTCGAAGCGTGAGCCGTCCCGCATGGCCTTGGAGATGCCGAGCGGGATCGAGATGGCGTAGGTCAGCAGCGTCATCCACAGCCCGAGGGAAATGGAGACCGGCAGCTTCTCGGCGATGAGGTCGATAACCGAGATGTCGCGGAAATAGGAGCGGCCGAAGTCGAACCGGGCATAGTTCCAGATCATCAGGCCGAAGCGTTCGGCGGGCGGCTTGTCGAAGCCGAACTGCTTCTCCAGCTCCTTGATGAAATTCGGGTCGAGCCCCTGGGCGCCGCGATATTTCGAGGCATCCGCCCCGCCGCCGGCACCCGGCGCCGCCGCCGCGCCCGCGAAGTCGCCGCCGCCGCCGGACACGCGCGCCGTGGCGGAGACGTCATCGCCGGTCAGCTGCGCGATCACCCGTTCCACCGGGCCGCCCGGCGCGAACTGCACGACCACGAACGAAACCAGCATGATGCCGAGGATGGTCGGCACCATGAGCGCGAGGCGGCGGACGATATAAGCGAGCATCGGGTCTCCGGAACTGGATGGACCGTGCGGTACGCAGGGGCGCCGCGTCAACCGCCCTTTTGCGGCGGGGCGGCGGGCTCGGGCTGGGCGGCGGGTTCCGGCACGCCCTGGGTGCGCCACCAGGTGTCCGGCGCGCCGCGGTCATATTTCGGCTTGATGGGCGGGCGGGAGAAGATGTCCCAATAGGCGATCCAGAACGATGCCTTGTTCCATTGCGGCACCCAGTAGCGCCCGGCGCGCAGCACGCGGTCGAGCGCCTGGCAGGCGGTCACCAGATCGGCGCGATTCTGGGCGGCGAGGGCGTCGGCGATGAGCGCGTCCACCACCTTGCTGGAAATACCCGACAGGTTATTGGAGCCGGGCGTGCGGGCCGCCTCGCTGCCGAAATAGGCGCGCAGCTCCTCGCCCGGATTGAGCGAGACCGAATAGCGCCGCACCACCATGTCGAAGTCGAAATCCTTCAGCCGCGCCTGATATTGCGCCGGATCGACCATGCGGAAGCTGGCCTCGATGCCCAGCACCTTGAGATTGCCGATGAAACGCGAGGTGTGGCGCTCGAACGAGCCGTCGTCGTCCAGGAACTCGATATGCAACCCATTGCCTTTGGCATCCATCAGGCGGCCCTGCTGGATGGTGTAGCCCGCCTCCTTCAGCAGCGCGGCGGCCCGGCGCAGCAGGGCGCGGTCCTGGCCGGAGCCGTCGCTGACCGGCGGCACGTAGGGTTCGGCGAAGACTTCGGCCGGCAGATCGTCGCGGAAAGGGGCGAGCAGCTTCTCCTCGGCCGGGGAGGGCAGGCCCTTGGCCATCAGATCGGAATTCTGGAAGAACGACCAGGTGCGCTCGTACTGGCCATACATCAGGTTCTTGTTGGTCCACTCGAAATCGAAGGCGAGGCCCACCGCCTCGCGCACGCGCGGATCGAGGAATTTCGCCCGGCGGGTGTTGAAGAACCAGCCCTGCGCGCCGGACGGCGTCTCGTCGGGCAGCACCTCGCGCTTCACCCGCCCGTCCTTCAGCGCGGGGAAGTCGTATTGGGTCGCCCAGGCGCGGGAGGTGAATTCCTCGCGGAAGAGGTAGGCATGGGCCTTGAACGCCTCGAAGCCCACCTCGCGGTCGCGGAAATATTCGTAGCGCTGGACGTCGAAATTGTTGCGGCCCCGGTTCACCGGCAGGTCGGCGGCCCAATAGTCCTTCACGCGCTCATATTCGATGAAGCGGCCGACCTCGAAGCGTCCCACCCTGTAGGGCCCGGAGCCGAGCGGCGGCTCCAGCGTCGTCTCGTCGAACTTGTGCTTGCTGTAGAAGGCCTTGGAGAAGATCGGCAGGCTGGCCGCATAGGTCGGCACGTCGCGGGGCCGCTGGGCGGTGAAGGTGAGGACGACGGTGCCGGCGTCCTCCGCCTCGGCGCCGGAAAATTCGCGCAACGCCTGGCGGATGAGCGGGTGGCCCTGCGCCTTCAGCGTGGTCAGCGAGAAGGCGACATCCTCGGCGGTGAGGGCAGAGCCGTCGCGGAAGCGGGCTTCCGGCCGCAGGCGGAAGCGGTAGGTGCGGCCCTCGTCGGAGATGGCCACCGCGGCGGCGACGAGGCCGTAGACCGCGTCCGGCTCGTCCGTGGCCCGCACCATCAGGCTGTCGAAGGTCAGCGCGATGCCTTGCGCCGCATCGCCACGCAGGATGTAGCCGTTCAGCGAGTTGAAGGTCTGGAAGGACTGGTTATAGGCGGCGTTCGGCCCCATCTGCGAGAAGGTGCCGCCCTTCGGGGCCGCTGGGTTCACATAGTCGAAATGCTTGAAGTCCTTCGGGTATTTCAACTCGCCGAAGGACGAGAGCCCGTGCCGCTCAAGGCTGGGCGCGCCCGAGGAGGGGGACGTCTGGGCCTGCGCGGCGCGGGTCCCGAGCGGGCCCGGGAACAGGGCCGCCGCCCCGCCGGCGGCGGCGAGGCGCAGCAGCGCGCGGCGATCGCACCCCGGCGCTCGCCTCATTTCGCCCCTCCGAGCTTGGCGGCCTTGTCCGCGTCCCACCACCAGATGTCGGGGAATTCGTAGGAATATTGCGGCAGCACCGCCGGACGGGCGAAGCGGTCCCAGCGCGCGGAACGGGTGTAGCCCAGCGTCCAGGCGGGGATGACGTAGTCGTTCCACAGCAGCACGCGGTCGAGGGCATGGGTGGCGGCCACCAATTGCTGGCGGTCGGTGGCGTAGATCACCTTGTCGATCAGCGCATCCACCGCCGGGTTCTTGATGCCGCCATAGTTGCGCGAGCCTTCGCGGTCGGCCGCCTCCGAGCCCCAATAGTCGCGCTGCTCGTTGCCCGGCGAGAGCGATTGGCCCCAGCCGCTGATGATCATGTCGAAATCGCGCGCCCGCACCCGGTTCACATATTGCGAGCTGTCCACCAGCCGCACCGAGACCTGGATGCCGAGGCGCTCCAGGGCGGGCTTGTAGAACAGCGCCACCCGCTCGAACGCCGGGCTGGCCAGCAGGATCTCCAGCGTGAACGGCTCGCCCTTGGCGTTGACCAATTGCTTGCCCTTCACCTCCCAACCCGCCTGCTTCAGCAGGTCGGCGGCCTGGCGGAGGTTGCCGCGGCGGGACTGCTCGGACGGGTTGTCGGGGTTGGTGTAGGGCGTGGTGAAGACGCCCGCCGGCACCTTGTCCTTGACCCCGTTCAGGATGTCCAGCTCGGCCCCGGTGGGCAGGCCGGAGGAGGCGAGCTCCGTGCCGGAGAAGAAGCTGCCGACGCGCTTGTACTGGTCGAAGAACAGCGTGTGGTTCATGCCGTCGAAGTCGAGGGCGTAATTCAGCGCCCGCCGCACGCGCGGATCCTGGAACTTGGCCCGGCGCAGGTTGGGGATGAAGGCCTGCATGACGCCCGAGGCGCGGTTCTCGAAGGTTTCGAGCACCACCTTGCCCTGCTGCCTGGCCGGGAAGTCATAGGCGGTGGCCCAGTTCTTGGCGGAGGTCTCCACTCGCCAGTCGTACTGGTCGGCCTTGAAGGCCTCCAGCTGCACCGTGTCGTCGCGATAATACTCGTAGCGGATCTCGTCGAAATTGTTGCGGCCGACGTTCACCGGCAGGTCCTTGCCCCAATAGTCCTTCACCCGCTCGTAGACGATGGTGCGGCCGGGGACGAAGGTCTTGATGCGGTAGGCGCCGGCTCCGAGCGGGGCTTCCAGCGTCCCCTGCGTGACGTCGCGCGCCTTGCCGTTGGCATCGGTGCCGGTCCACCAGTGCTTGGGCAGCACCATCATCTCGCCGACGATCTGCGGCAGTTCGCGGTTGCCGCCCTGGTCGAAGGTGAAGGTCACCTCGCGCTCGCCGGTCTTGGCGACGCTCTTCACGTGGCGATAGTAGAAGGCTTGGCCGGGATTGTTCTTGGTGAGCACTTGGAACGACCACACCACGTCGTCCGGCGTGATGGGCGTGCCGTCGTGCCACTTGGCCTCGGCCCGCAGGCGATAGGTCACCGAGGAGAAGTCGGCCGGATAGGTCAGGCCCTCGGCGATGAGGCCGTAGGCGGTGGCCACCTCGTCCCGTGACTGGGTGGTCAGCGAGTCATAGATCAGGCCGATGCCGGCGCCGACGGTGCCGCGCGGCACCACGAAATTGAAGCTGTCGAACGTGCCGTCCTCGGCGAGGCGCACCGCGCCGCCCTTGGGGGCGTCCGGGTTCACATAGTCGAAATGCTTGAAGTCCGCCGGATATTTGGGCTCGCCCATGAGCGAGGTCGCGAACCGGAACGGTCCCGGCGCCGGTTGCGCCAGCGCGGGGGCGGCGCAGGCGAGGAGGGCGGCGGCGAGAACGAGCCTGCGGACCTTCGGATACATCGGGCACTCCGGACTGCGTGCCGCCGGCCGGCGGCTCTCAGGACTAGACCCGCATATCACTCCTGACGCGACGGCAGAAACAAGGCATTCCTGCCCGCAATCGTCGCCAAGGCGGCGACCCTGCACGACTTTTCCCGCTGTTGGCTGACGGTCGGCCAAGAAAAAGGGCCGGTCCCCTGCGGGCCGGCCCTTGATGTGACAATCGCGTGAGGCCGGGCGGTGCCGGCCGGTAGCCCCCACTTGGCCGGTTACTTGGCCGGGGCGGCCTCCGCCGGCTTGTCGGCCGCGGCGGCCTTGGGGAAGGGCAGCGGGCTGTGCGAGAGCGTGTTGAGATAGGCGATGAGGTCCGCCCGCTCGCCCTCCTTGGGAATGCCGGCGAACGCCATGGCGGTGCCCGGCACATAGCCCTTGGGATTGGTGAGGAAGGCGTTCAGATCGTCGAAGGTCCAGTCGCCGCCCTTGGCCTGCATGGCGGCCGAATAGGAGAAGCCGGCGACGCTGCCCTTCTTGCGGCCGACGACGCCATAGAGGTCGGGACCGACCTTGGCGCCCGCACCCTCGGTGAAATTGTGGCAGGCGCCGCAGCGCTTGGCGACGTTCGCGCCCTTGTCCACCGAGGCGGTGGGCAGCAGCTGGGCGATCGGAACCTCGGCGGCCGCCTTGGGCGCGCCGGTCTCGGCCGGGCCTTCCTGCACCGCGATCTCGTAGCCCGGCTTGGCGGGCGCTTCCGGCGTGAAGAGGATCTCAGAAACGATGCCGAGGCCGATCGTCAGTGTCAGCGTGCCGAGCACCGCGCCCGCGATTTTGTTTAATTCGAAACTATCCATCGGCGCTTCGCTCCCCGGAGCCCCATTTCCTTCGCAACCGAATGCGCATGCGATCAGGAGTTTCCGCCCGGTTTTCCGTAGCGGCGGCTTGGAACTAATCACTTTGGTTGGATGCGCGCAACCCGTATAAGGCGCGCCCCAATGCCACGTCGCAGCCCAGATCCCGCGACGGGTCTTCCCTTAGGTCCGCGCCATGGCCCTCGCCCCTTCCAACGTCTTGGTCCTGATCCCGGCCCGCATGGCCGCGAGCCGGCTGCCCGGCAAGCCGCTCGCCGACGTGGGCGGCCGGCCGATGATCGTGGAGGTCGCGCGACGCGCGGTCGCAGCCGGCATCGGCCGCGTCGCGGTGGCGACCGATACGGCGGAGATCGCCGAGGCGGTGCGCGCCGCCGGCTTCGAGGCGGTGATGACCCGGCCCGACCATCCTTCCGGCTCCGACCGCATCTTCGAGGCGCTGACCGTGCTCGACCCCGCCCGCCGGGTGCAGGTGGTGGTCAATGTGCAGGGCGACCTGCCGACCATCGCGCCGGACACCATCCGCGCCGCTTTGGCGCCGCTGGAGGACGGCCCCGCCGACATCGCCACGCTCACGGCCGTCATCACTGAGGCGGGCGAGCGCACCGATCCCAACGTGGTCAAGGTGGTGGGCACGCCGATCGGCGCGAACCGGCTGCGGGCGCTCTATTTCACCCGCGCCACCGCGCCCCATGGCGAGGGGCCGCTCTACCACCACATCGGGCTCTATGCCTATCGCCGCGCGGCGCTGGAGCGGTTCGTGGCGCTGCCGCCCTCGCCGCTGGAGCAGCGCGAGAAGCTGGAGCAGCTGCGCGCCCTGGAGGCGGGCATGCGCATCGACGTGGCGGTGGTTGACGCGGTGCCGCTCGGGGTCGATACGCCCGAGCATCTCGCCCGCGCCCGCGCGGTGCTGGCGGGCAGGGACAACTGAGGAGACAGGCATGAGCCGCCGCATCGTGTTTCAGGGCGAACCGGGCGCCAATTCCCACATCGCCTGCCGGGAGGTGTTCCCCGCGTACGAAGCGGTGCCGTGCCCGACCTTCGAGGACGCCTTCATCGCCGTCGAGGGCGGGACGGCGGAGCTCGCCATGATCCCGATCGAGAACACGGTGGCCGGGCGGGTGGCGGACATCCACCACCTCATGCCGCGCTCCCAGCTGCAGATCGTCGGCGAGTTCTTCCTGCCGCTGTCGCACCAGCTTATGGGCGTCGCCGGAGCGAGCCTGTCCACCATCAAGACCGTGCAGAGCCATGTCATGGCGCTCGGCCAGTGCCGCAAGGCGATCCGCACGCTGGGCCTGACCGCCGTGGTGGGGGGCGATACCGCCGGCTCCGCCCGCGAGATCGCCGACGCCAAGGACGTCACCCGCGCCGCCATTGCCCCGCGCCTCGCCGCCGAGATCTACGGCCTCAACATCCTCGCCGAGAACATCGAGGACGAGGCCCACAACACCACCCGCTTCGTCATCCTGAAGCGGGAGGCGGACTGGGCTCCGGCCGGCAACGGCCCGGTGATGACGACGTTCGTGTTCCGGGTGCGCAACGTGCCGGCGGCGCTGTACAAGGCGCTGGGCGGGTTCGCCACCAACGGCGTCAACATGACCAAGCTGGAGAGCTACCAGCTCGACGGCGAATTCACCGCCACGCAATTCTATGCCGACGTGGACGGCCACCCGGACGAGCGGCCGCTGAAGCTGGCGCTGGAGGAACTGGCCTTCTTCTCGCGCGAGATGCGCATCCTGGGCGTCTATCCGGCCCACCCCTTCCGCACCACCCGCACCGCCAAGGCGGAGGCCTGATCCGGAGATCGACCCTCAGTGGTCGAAGCGCAGCGCGATGCGCGAGCGCCCGCCGGTCTGGCCGAAGGTGACGCGGTCCGACAGGCGCTGGATCAGGTAGGCGCAGAACGCCGCAACCTCGGCGGGCTCGCCCAGCAGGGCCTCCGGGGAAGGCCGCTCCTTCGGCGCCACCAGCGGCTCGCCGTCATAGAGCAGGAACACGTCGAGGTGGGTCTCGTCGAAGCGGGCGCGCACCTCCACGTCGCCGGCGGCGATGCCGTGCTCCAGCAGCACCTCCAGCGCCTGGGCACCCACCGGGATCGCCGCCGCGATGACGTCGCGCCGCGCGCCCCACAGGTCGCCCTGGCGCTCCAGGAAGTCGCGCATGGTGGGGAAGGGGTCGGCGCCGGGTCGGACCGTGATCCCGGTTTCCCGGGAAATGCCGATGCGGAACAGCAGGTTGAGCAGGATGGCGACGCAGGTGCCCAGGCTCATGGGGGTGGAGACCAGGGGCTGTGCCCATAGCGGGAACTGTCCCTTGATGGGCAGCAGCGCCACCGACAGGCCGGCGAGGATCGACAGGCCCACGAGGAACACCCGCCGCTCGCTCAGGCGGCGGGAGAGGATCAACTCCATGCCGGCCACCAGCAGGTAGGCGGTGGTGTAGAGCAGGATGCCGCCGATCACCGGCGAGGGAATCAGCGTCAGCGCCACGATAGCCTTGGGAAAGAAGGCGGTGGCGAAGATGAAGGCGCCGGCCAGGATGCCGATGACGCGCGCGGTGGCCCCGGTGGCGAAGGCGAGGCCGACGGCGGAGGACGACAGGCCGGACTGGAAGCCCGAGGTCAGGCCATTGAGGATGTTGGCGATGCCGCAGGTGGTCACCGCCCGCCCGGCGGCCCGCATGTCGGCGCGGCGCCAGTCGGCGTCGTTCATCTTTTCCAGCGAGACGGTGACGCTGAGCACGTCCACCAGGTTCATCATCACCATCAGCGCCGCCAGCGGCAGCAGCGTGGGGGCGATGGCGAAGGCCGGCAGGTGCAGTTCCGGCAGCGCGATCAGCGGCACGGAGGCGAGCAGCGCCTCGCTGCCAGGGCGCTCCAGGCCCAGCGCCGCGGCTAGGCCCCAGCCGGCGGCGGCGCCGGTCAGCACGGCGAACAGCTTGAGGCGGCGGGGCGCGAAGATGGCGACCCCGACGATCAGCGACACCGTCAGCAGGCTGACCATGAGCGGGACGTGCTCGACCGTCAGGTTGCTGCCTTCGAGCCCGAGCGCGCGGCGCAGGGCGGGGTCGGCGAGGGAGACGCCGAGCATGGTCACCGCGACGCCGCAGACCTCCGGCGGCAGCACCACCCGCAGCGGGCGCACCAGCCGGGCGACGAATAACTGGCTGACGCCCAGCAGCAGCGTGGTGGCCGCCATCAGCCCCATGCCCCCCAGGGCGAGGGCCTGGATGGCCAGCGGCATGGCGCCCGGCGAAGGCACATGGATCGCCAGATAGCCGCTGCCGAAACGCGAGCGGGCGCATTGCAGCATGGTGGCGAAGCCGATGCACATGGCGCAGGCGGTCAGCATGGCGTTGGTTTCGCCCTGCGACAGGCCGGCCTCGGCGGCAGCCACCAGGGGATAGATCAGGAAGGTCAGCGCCAGCATGGCGTGCTGGCCGGACAGCGCGATGAGCGCGCCGGCCGGGACCTTGTCCTCCAGTCCGTAGACGAGGCTGGACGGACGCCGCCGCGGCCGGGGGGCGATGCCGGGCTCCTGCATCACCAGCCGGCGCAGCGGTTCGAGCGCGCGCGCCAGCGGGCCGCGGCCCGCCTGGGCCTCGCTGTTCCCCTTGGTCATGCGGCAGATCCCATAGGCCGGCTCGCTTCCGATGAAGATGCGCCTTCGCGCACGTGTCCGGGCGCTCGTTCTAGGCCGTCACGCCTTCCACGAAGGCGCGGATGAGGTGGTGGGCGATGGCCACGGGCGGCGGCACGTACAGCCCGCCGGGATGGGTGCGCATCAGCATGGCGGCGGCTTCCGCGCGGTCGAACCAGCGCGCGGCCTCCAGCTCGGTCGTATCGATCACGATATCGGTGGATGTCGCCTCCGCGAGGCAGCCGATCATGAGCGACATGGGGAACGGCCAGGGCTGGGCCGAATGGTAGCTCACCTTGCCGGTGGTGATTCCGGCCTCTTCCCATGTCTCGCGGCGCACCGCCTCTTCGAAGGTCTCGCCCGGCTCCACGAAGCCGGCGAGGCAGGACCACATGTCCGGCGCGAAGCGCGGCTGGCGGCCCAGCAGGCAGCGGTCGCCGGAATAGGTGAGCATGATCGCCACCGGGTCGGTGCGCGGAAAATGCTGTCCGCCGCAGGACGGGCAGTCCCGGCGCCATCCGGCATCGACGATCCGGGTCGGGGCGCCGCAATTGGAGCAGAAGCGGTGCCGCTGGTGCCAGGCGTGGAGCGCCTTTGCGCAGGCGATCGGCCCGAGGTGGTGCCCCGCCACGAGGCCCGCGACCGCCACGGAGCGCAAATCGTTCACGACGAGGCCGGCTGCCTCCATCCGCTCGCGCGCGTCCGGCGGAAAAGCGAGGCCGAAGCGCGGCGCGCCGTCCGACAAACCGAGAAACAGGGGCTCGGCATCGCCCCAGCCCTGTGCCGCGTCCATCGTGAACAGCGGGTCGTGGCCGCCTTCGGCCGCCGCCGAGGGCTGGAGCGCCACCAGTTCACCGCCGAGGAGGTAGGCGCGCGCATCCGCGCGCCGGGCCAGCGCCTCGGCCTCTCCCCGCCGTTGCGCCGCCCGGTCGAGCGGATTGCCAATGTAGCCAAGGGTCGGCCTGGGGCCGAGATCGAAAGGAGAGGATGCGAGCATGAGGCCTGAGCGGGGGCGGAAACGCTTAATTTGACCGTGGCACGGGAGCCGGGAGGATGGCAAGCATTAGGGCAGTCCCAGCGCCGCCTTGAGCCGGGCCGCCAGCTCGGCCTGGGCCGCAGGGGCATAGGGCTGCCTCGTGCCCACGCCGAACACCGGGCCGGGCCAGGCGGCATCGCCCGCCGTGCGGCCGACGATATGGACATGCAGTTGCGGCACCATGTTGCCCAGGGCCGCGACATTGAGCTTCTGCGCCCCGCTGACCGCCTTCAGGGCGGCCGAGACGGCGGAGATCTCCTCCATCAGCACGGTGCGCTCGGCAGGCGGGAGATCGATGATCTCGACCAGGCCGGGCCGGCGGGGAATGAGCATTGCCCAGGGGAAGCGCGCGTCGTCCACCAGGCGCAGGTGGCAGAGCGGCAGGTTGCCGAGCGCGGGGCCGTCGGCGACGAGGCGGGGATCGGGGGCGAACGAATCGGTCATGGCCGCACTTCATCCCGCCGCAGCGTCGGGAGCAAGCTGCCGTCGGGAATCGGAAACCATGGGGGCTTGCGTCGGTGCGCACTTGCCAATCCCGGCGCGGGCGACGATATAGGGGACGGGAGGTTGGCGGTGGACGAGCCACTCGCCAACCGGGTCAGGTCCGGAAGGAAGCAGCCCCAACGAGCCCGGTCTCGGGTCTCTGTCCAGCCTCCCACCTCGTCTCCCCATCGCACGGCCATGGCGCCGCCGGTTCCGGCGGGTGCGGCGCACGCCGCCTCTACGCACCGGCGCGTGAAGTGCTATGAAGGCGCCATGAGCGCCGACACTCCCGACGACATGCCCGCTTTCGACCTGCCCGTCGCAGCTCCCGCGCCGGCCGCAGCCGCCACGCCCTATCGCGTGCTGGCGCGCAAATACCGCCCGCAGACCTTCGACGACCTGATCGGCCAGGAGGCCATGGTCCGGACCCTGTCGAACGCCTTCGCCTCCGGGCGGATCGCACAGGCCTACATCCTCACCGGCGTCCGCGGCGTGGGCAAGACGACTACCGCCCGCATCCTCGCCCGCGCGCTGAACTACGAGCCGATGGAGGGCGGCGGCGGACCCTCGCTCGACCTCTCGGTGCTCGGCAAGCACTGCCGCGACATCATCGAATCGCGCCACGTAGACGTGATGGAGATGGACGCCGCGTCCAACACCTCCATCAACGATATCCGCGAGATCATCGACGGCTCGCGCTACCGGCCGGTGATGGCCCGCTACAAGGTCTACATCATCGACGAAGTGCACATGCTCTCCACCGCCGCCTTCAACGGCCTGTTGAAGACGCTGGAGGAGCCGCCCGAGCATGTGAAGTTCATCTTCGCCACCACCGAGATCCGCAAGGTGCCGGTCACGGTGCTGTCCCGCTGCCAGAGGTTCGACCTCAGGCGGGTGGAGGCCGGCGTGATGGCGGCGCACCTGTCGAAGATCTGCGCCAAGGAAGCCGTTACCGTTGACGCGGAGGCGCTGTCCATCGTGGCCCGCGCGGCGGAAGGCTCGGTGCGCGACGCGCTCTCGCTGCTGGATCAGGCCATCGCCCATGGCGGCGGCACGGTCACCGGCGAGGAGGTGCGCCGGCTGCTGGGCCTCGCCGACCGGGCACGCGTGATCGACCTGTTCGAGGCGCTGATGAAGGGCGACATGCCCCGCGCCCTGGCGGAATTCCGCGAGCAATATGATTCCGGCGCCGACCCGGCGGTGATCCTCACCGACCTCGCCGAGTTCACCCATCTCGTGACCCGCCTCAAGATCGTGCCGGAAAGCGGCGCGGACGCCGCGCTGGTGGAAGCCGAGCGGGTGCGCGGGACGCAGATGGCCGAGGGGCTGTCCATGCGGGTGCTCTCCCGCGCCTGGCAGATGCTGTCCAAGGGCATCGCCGAGGTGCAGCAGGCGGCCAAGCCCGCCCAGGCGGCCGAGATGGTGCTGGTCCGCCTCGCCTATGCGGCGGACCTGCCGACCCCGGACGAAGCCCTGCGCAAGCTGCGGGACATGCCCGCGCCGGAGGCCTCCGGCAGTCCGGCGCCCGCCGGGTCCGTGCCTGCTCCCATGTCTACCCCGTCCGGTGGCGGCGGCGGTGGTGCGCGTCTGGCGCTGGCGGCGCGCGCCGAGCCGGCGCCGCAGCGCGTCGTGGCCGAGCCCGCCCCGGCGGCGGGTCCCCGCCTCGCCGGCCTTGCGGACGTCGTCGCCCTGGCCAGCCAGAGGCGCGACCTGCTGCTCAAGCATGCCGTGGAGACCCATGCGCGCCTCGTGCATTTCGAGGAGGGGCGCATCGAGATCGCCCTGGTGAAGGGCGCGGATCCCAACCTGGTGCAGGATCTCTCCCGCAAGCTCGCCGAATGGACCGGGCGGCGGTGGCTGGTCTCGCTCTCCTCCAAGGAGGGAGCGCCGACCCTCGCCGAGGTGGCGCAGGCGCAGCGCGAGGAACGGGAGGACGGCATCCGCGCCGACCCGCTGGTGTCCGCTGTCCTGGCCTATTTCCCCGGCGCGCAGATCGTGGACGTGCGCACCCGGGAGGAGGTGGCGGACCACGCCCTCGCTCCGGTGGAGGACGAGGCGGATGCGGGCCCCGATGGCGATGGAGGCCTCTCGCCGTTCGATTGAGCGGCGTTGGAGCCTTTGGACCTTCGGTCCCGGTCAATCTGGCACCAGGTGGGGGCGCCAAGGACATGCGGGAGCAGGTATTCGCCTCGCCCAACATCACGATCGTGCGGGTGCCGGGCGCCGAGACAGGCCCGGCGTTCGTCACCTTCGAGGCCTTCGACGAGCGGCCTGCTCCAGAGCGGGTGGGATTCGGCGAGGCCTTCTTCGCCAGGCGCGGTGTCGAGGCCTACCACGTCATCCCCGCCCGCAACGGCTGGTACCAGCATCCCGAGATGCCGGAGGCGCTCGCCGCCGTCCGGGCGCGGATCGGGCGGGATCGTCCTCTCGTCACCTATGGCAGCAGCATGGGCGGCTATGCGGCCTATCGCTTTTCCGGCGTGCTCGACGCCGCGCGGGTGATCGCCTTCTCGCCGCAATACACCATCGACTACCGGCGTATCCCGTGGGAAACGCGGTGGCGCAAGGTGGCTGCACACCTGCCCCCGCTCTGGGACGCCTTGCCGGTCAGCCGGACGGCGGAAGCCTTCCTCTTCTACGATCCGCGCTGCGCGGACCGGCGCCATGCCGGGCTCATCGGCCGCGAGATGCGCGCGCACCACATCCGCCTGCCCCATGGCGGGCACCCCTGCATGCCGCTGCTGCAAGAGGCCGGGCTCCTGGCACCGGCCATCCTCGACATCGCCGCCGGCCGCTTCGACCCGCGGCTCTTCGCGCAAAGGGTGCGCCAGGGGCGGACGACCTCGGCCCGCTATCTGTCCGGCAGGGCCCTGGCACTGCCGCGTCTGGCCGGGCGCCGGCGTCTGGCGCTTGCGGCGAAGGCCGTCGCGCTGGCGCCCGATGAGCCCTGGTACCGCGTCGCCCATGGCCGGCTGCTCGCGGCGCACGGCGCCTGGGCGCACGCCGAGGCGCGCTATCGGGAGGCCATGGCCCTGCTGCCCGACCATCCCGCCTTGCTGTTCGCCTATCGCCGCTTCCTGATGAAGGCCGGCCGCTGGGCGGAAGCTGAGGCGGCGGCCGAGCAGGCCCTGAATCTCCTCGTCGATCCACCCTCCCGCGAACGCGAGATCAACGCGATCCGCGCCGCCCGCAGGCATGCGGAGCGCCCGCTGCTCGTGCGGGCCCTGTGGTCGCTGGCCCGCAGGGATGCGCTCCGCGGGCCATGACCGGCGTTGGGCTGGACATCCGCGCGCCGTCCGGCTCTAACCGCTCGACGGAAACCGTCTCAACGTCCAGCTCCGGGAGACCCTGACGATGCGCGACCTCATGGGCATGATGAAGCAGGCCAAGGAGCTGCAGGGGCGGATGCAGCAGATGCAGGAAGAGCTTGAGGCCGTGGAGGTCGAGGGGGCTTCCGGCGGCGGGCTCGTCACCGTGCGGGTGACCGCGAAGGGGGCGCCCAAGGCCGTGCATATCGACCCCAGCCTGCTGAAGCCCGACGAGGGCGAGATCCTGGAGGATCTTCTGGTGGCGGCGCTGTCGGATGCCCGCGCCAAGTCCGAGAAGGTCCTGGCGGAGAAGATGCAGGACCTGACCGGCGGCCTGCCGCTGCCCCCCGGGCTGAAGCTGTTCTGACCTTTGCCTGCGTCAGCGGGCGGGCCGGCTCGGATTGAAGAACAGGCCGGCCTTCAGGCTGTCCGCGATGCGCTCGGCCCGGGCGTCGAACTGCGCGGCGACTTCCGGTTCGAACAGTTCCGCGGTCGTCTTGTGCCACAGGCCCAGCCAGTCCTGGAACAGGCCGGGTTCCAGCGGCAGCGCGGTATGGACGGCGAACGGGTTGCCCTTGTAGCGCCCGCTGCCCAGCATGACCGACGACCAGAAGTCCTTGAGCGTCGCCATGTGCCCAGGCCAGTCGTGCACCGCCGCCGCGAAGACCGGGCCGAGCCGGGCATCGGCGCGGGCATATCCGTAGAAGCGCTCCACCAGTTCCGCGATGGCCGGCTCGTCGATGCGGGCGTGTTTCATGACGCCTGTGCGGCCCGTCCCGCCGCGGGCGCCGCCTCCTCGTTGCGGCCCTCGATCAAGGCGGCGATCAGGTCGGCCTGGCTGACGACGCCGGCCAGCTGGCCGTTGGCGTCCAGCACCGGGATATGGTGCAGTCCGCTCTGCGACATCAGCGGCACCAGGGCCGCGACGCGCGTCTGCGCAGTCACGGCGTGGACGGGCGTGCTCATGATCTCCTCCACGACGCCATCGGGCGCGCGGCCGGCATTGAGCGCCTGGCGCACGCGCCGGCCGAGGCCGAGGCGCGGCCCCTTATGGTCCCACTCCACCTTGTCGAGCAAGTCGGTCTGGGTGAGGACGCCGACCACCTGGGCCTTGTCGTTGGTCACCGGCAGCACCTTGATGCGGCCGGAGCGCAGCAATTCCAGCGCATCCAGGATCGGGGTGCCCGGCGAGACCGCCATCACGTTCCGCGTCATGATGTCCGCGCAGGTCAGCCCGCCGGAGCGCCGGTCGAGGGCGTGGATCTGGGCGCGCTGGAGCAGGTCTTCGAGCTCGGTGGGGTCGACGTCGATCACTTGGTCGTAGTCGCGCAGCACCGCCACCACGTCGTCATGGGAGAAGCCGACGCGGCGGCTCTCCTCCGGCGCGGCTTGCGGCGGCCGGCCGGTGGCGGCGACCAGCGGATACCGGCGGCCGGTAAGGTTGTTGTAGGCGAGGGCGACGGCCAGCAGCACCAGCGAATTCACCGCCACGGGCCACAGCACGAAGCCGTAGCCGACGGCCGTGACCGACGGGCCGCCGAGTACGGCGGTGAGCGCCACCGCGCCGCTGGGCGGATGGACGCAGCGCAGGGCGAGCATGAGGCCGATGGCGGCCGACACCCCGACCGCCGCGGCGAGGAAGGGGCTGGGGATCCAGGCCGCCGCCGTGACGCCGACAAGAGACGCCACCAGATTGCCGCCGAGGATGGACCAGGGCTGCGCCAGCGGGCTCGACGGCACCGCGAACAGCAGCACGGCCGAGGCCCCCATGGGGGCGATGAGCAGCGGCACGGACGCGCCTCCGCCGAGCGCCAGGCGGGTGATCGCGCCGGTGAGAAAGATACCGATCAAGGCACCGACCGCGGCACGCAGCTGTTCGGCGGGACTGACCGGCCCGATGGCGGGAACGAATCGCTTCACGAGCGACAGCACGATCACTCCTCCCGATGCGGCTGTTGTTCTCTTTGCCGCTTTGCTTAAACGATTAGCAGGAAGATCAGGAAATGGGCAAGTTCTGGCATACGAAATGCCAGGTCGCCGCGGCCTCGTTCCCTATGATCGTCCCGCGCAGGTTGGCGTCGGCGGCCGGGCACGCTACATCACAGGGCAGATCGTCAGAGTGTCCCGCCCATGTCGCGCGCCGTCGCCGGCCCCGAAATCGAACGCCTCATCCAGCTTCTGGGCCGCATGCCGGGCCTCGGCCCGCGCTCGGCGCGGCGCGCCACGCTGCACCTCATCAAGAAGCGCGAGACCCTGATGGCGCCGCTGGCCCTCGCGCTCCAGGACGTGCTGGGCAAGATCGTGGAATGCCAGGTGTGCGGCAACGTGGACGTGCGCGATCCCTGCACCGTCTGCACCGACATCCATCGCGAGGCGGGCGTCATCGTGGTGGTGGCGGAAGTGGCGGATCTCTGGGCCCTGGAACGGGCCAATGCCATCAACGCCAAGTATCACGTGCTCGGCGGCGTGCTCTCGCCGCTGGACGGTGTCGGCCCGGACGATCTCAACCTGGGGAAACTGGTGGCGCGGGTCCAGGCGGGTGGGTTGGACGAGGTGATTCTGGCGCTGGGCGCCACCGTGGATGCGCAGACCACCGCCCACTACATCACTGACCTGCTGCGCGACAGCGGGGTGAAGGTGACACGCCTCGCCCACGGCGTTCCCGTGGGCGGCGAGCTGGACCACCTGGACGAAGGTACGCTCTCCGCCGCCATCCGCGCCCGGACGACGCTTTAGCGCCGGTCCTGGCCGGCGGCCGGCACCGGCACGTCGAAGCCGTTCAGCGTCACGCTGATCAGGGCGTACACCCCCACCAGATGCACCAGTTCCTGCGCGCCTTGCGCGCCGAAGGCCGCGCGGGCGGCGGCATAGATCACGTCGGGCAGGGGACCCGGCGCCAGCAAGGCAGCGGTCACGTCATGGGCCAGGGCCTCCTCGGCGGTGAGGCCGGCGGGCCGCTGGCCGGCGGCGAGCGCCGCGATGGTCTCCGGCGCGAGGCCGCGGGCCTCGGCCACCGCCGCATGGGCATAAAGTTCATAGGCCGCGCGGAAATGCGCGCCGGTGGTGAGGATCACCACTTCCCGGACCCGGGCCGGCAGCACGGTTCCGGCGCCGATGGCCTTGATGAGATCCCACACCTTCCCGCCCACATGGGGCAGGTGAAGCCAGGGGTTGAACGGCCCGACCAGGGTGCCGTCGGGGTCGATGGAGACGAATTCCTGGAAACTGGTGCCGATGACGGCGCGCATGTCCTGCGCCAGCGTCTCCTGCTCGGGCGTCAGGTCGCGCGGGGAGATCAGGGGCAGGCGCATGGTGGTCTCCGGTCAGCGGGATGCGCGGGCCCGTTCAGCGAACGGGCCCGCCGGATGCTGGAACAGCTCCGCTTCAGCGGGCGGCGAGCTGGCCGATGGTGGTGTAGCGCCGCACCGCCGGGTTGGCCTCCAGGCGGCCGAGCAGCTTCAGCGCCACGAAGGTGAAGAGCGGCTCGCACAGCACCAGCGGCAGATAGGAGGCGGCGAACAGCGCCCAGTCCTGCACCGGGGTGGCTTCCTCGCCCATCAGCAGCCATAAGCCGACCATGCTCACGACGCCGGCATAATAGGTGGCGTCGAACTTCAGGATCTGTGCCCAGGTGACCGGCAGCCGGCCTTCGCCGCGGGCGAAGAAGCGCTTGCCGAAGGTCTCGTGCACCGCGATCAGCGGCACCATGAGGGACAGGGCGTTGACGCCGAGATGGACGAGGTCCTGCGGCTCGAACAGCGCGCCCTGGAGCAGCAGGCCGAGCGCGAAGCCGAACAGCGTCGGCCGAAAGCCGAAGATGAAATAGACCGCCGACGCGCCGACGAAATGCAGCTCCGAGGCACCAACCGGCAGGTGGTAGAGCTCCATGAACACCGAGAAGAAGCCGGCGGCGAGCACGGTCTTCACCAGTTCGGCGGGCACGCGCACCAGCTTGGGGGCGTAGGTGGCGAGGGTGGCGATGGCGGCGGCGTTGGCGGCGGCGACCTTGGCGGCCGACAGGATGCCGGGTTCGATATGCATGGCGGGAAATCCGGAAAAAGGGAGGGGATGAAGACGGAGCGCGCATGCGGCGCGGCGCGGGCGCGCGGCGGTCAGGTGCCGTTGGTCGTCATATCCACCCCCATCCGTCCCGCCGACGGCCTCGAGTTGCATGTGGGGTGGCAGGTCTCCTGGCTCACGGCCCTGTCCGCGATCGCCTTCCGGGACATGGGCCCGTGGCATCGTGATCGCGTCTTCGGCCGCTTACAGTTGCGGGGGCAGCCCCGGCCTTGGCCTGCGCATGGACAGGCCGCACCGGATTCCCTTTTCACGGCCTTTCGGCCGCACCACCTCCAGGCACCATACCGAAGCGGAAGGCGCGCCGCCACCGCCTTTCCGGCGGCGCGGCACGCGCAGGGGGCGGGTTACGAGACGAGCTCGAACCACTCGTCCTCGGTGATGGTCTCAACGCCGAGGCTGCGCGCCTTCTCCAGCTTCGAGCCGGCGCCGGGGCCGGCCACCAGGATATCGGTCTTGGCGGAGACGGAGCCTGCCACCTTGGCGCCGAGCCGCTCGGCCATCGCCTTGGCCTCGTCGCGGGTCATGCGCTCCAGGGCGCCGGTGAACACCACGGTCTTGCCGGAGACGGGGCTCTCCGTGACCTTGAACGTGACCGGCTCGACCTGCACTTCCTTCAGGAGGTCTTCGAAGGCGCTGCGGTTGTGCTCCTCCTCGAAGAAGTCGATGAGGGAATTGGTGGCGACCTGGCCGACGTCGCTCACGTCCGCCAGTTGCAGGTAGTCCGGGCTCGGCTGCTGGTCATGGGCCTTGCGCAGGGCCGCGCGGATGGCGACCTCGTCGCCATAATGCTCCTTCAGCGCCTGAAGCTGCTTCTTGTTGGCGAGGCCGGAAAGCCCGACATGCGCGTCGAACAGGTCCCCGCTTGCCTTGGCCGCCCACTCCAGCAGCTTGTCGCGGGTGATGGGCCCGACGCCGTCCAGGGACGAGACCTCCGTCCAGTCCGCGCCGGGCCGGCCGCTGGCCGCCTTCTCCACCGCCTGGGTGAAGGCTTCGGCGTCGGCGAACATGCGGCTCAGGACTTTCGACGTGGTCTCGCCAATGTGGCGGATGCCCAGCGCGAACAGGAAGCGGTCGAACGGGATGTGCCGCCGCTCGCCGATGGCCGCCAACAGGTTGGTGACGGCCTTGGTGGGATCTTCCTTGCTCTTCGCCTTGGCCTTGCCGGCAGCCTCGCCCTTCTCCTCCGCCCGCCTGGCGGCGACGGCCTCCCGGTGCCGCTTGAGCGTCTCGTTGATGTCGTCGAACCCGAGGCGGAAGATATCGGCAGGCCGCTTGATCAATCCGGCATCGAAGAAGGACTGGATATAGGCTTCCCCCATGCCTTCGATGTCGAAGGCATTGCGGGAGACGAAGTGGCGTAGCCGCTCCACCGCCTGGGCCGGACAGATCAGGCCGCCGGTGCAGCGCCGCACCACGTCCTGCTTGCCGGTCTTCGGGTCGATCTCCTGCACCACGTGGCTGTCGCAGACCGGGCAGCGGCTGGGGAAGTCAAAGGGCCTGGTCCCGTCCGGCCGCTTCTCCTTCACCACCTCCACCACCTGCGGGATCACGTCGCCGGCGCGCTGCACCACGACGGTGTCGCCGACCCGCACGTCCTTGCGCGCGATCTCGTCCGCATTGTGCAAGGTGGCATTGGTCACCACCACGCCGCCGACGGTGACGGGAGCGAGACGGGCCACCGGGGTCAGCGCGCCGGTGCGGCCCACCTGGATATCGATGGCCTCGATCACCGTGGTGGCCTGTTCGGCCGGGAACTTGTGCGCCAGGGCCCAGCGCGGCGAGCGCGAGACGAAGCCGAGGCGTTGTTGCAAGGCGAGGCTGTCCACCTTGTAGACCACGCCGTCGATGTCGTAGCCGAGGCTGGCGCGCCGCTGTTCGATGTCGCGGTAATGCTTGAGCAGCCCCGCGGCGTCCCTCACCCGCACGGTGAGCGGGTTGGTGGGCAGGCCGAAGCGCTCGAACGCGTGAACCACGCCGAGCTGGGTGTCGGCGGGCGGCGCCGGCACGGCTTCGCCCCAGGCATAGGCGAAGAAGCGCAGCGGGCGGGAAGCGGTGATTGCCGGGTCGAGCTGGCGCAGCGAGCCGGCGGCGGCGTTGCGCGGATTGGCGAACACCGGCTTGCCCGCGTCCTCCTGCCGGGCGTTGAGTGTCAGGAAATCCTGCGCGCTCATATAGACTTCGCCGCGAACGTCGATGATCTCCGGCACGCCCTCGCCCTTCAGCCGCTCGGGGATCTCGGCGATGGTCCGCACGTTGGCGGTCACGTCCTCGCCCTGGCTGCCGTCGCCGCGCGTGGCGGCCCGTACCAGCACGCCCGCTTCGTAGCGCAGCGAGCACGACAGGCCGTCGATCTTGGGCTCGGCCGTGAAGGCCACCGCGTCGGCGTCGTCCAGGTTGAGGAAGCGCTTCACCCGCGCCACGAAGTCCTCCACCTCCTCGTCGGAGAAGGCGTTGGACAGTGAGAGCATGGGCACCTGGTGGGTGACCTTGGCGAACTTGGATACCGGCGCGGCGCCCACCTTGCGCGACAGGCTGGCCGCATCCTTCAGCTCCGGAAAGCGGGCCTCGATCTCCTCGTAGCGCCGCCGCAGCCGATCATACTCGGCATCGGACACGACCGGCGCGTCCTCCTGGTAATAGCGGGCATCGTGGCTCGCGATCTCCTCGGAGAGGGCGGCATGCTCATCGGCCGCGTCGGCGGCGGAGAGCGTGGCGACGGGCGTTTCGCGCACGGGGCGGGGCGGGCGGTTCTCACTCATGAGCGTCTTTTTCCCCGAACCGGGCCGGTTCAGCAATGGCCCGGCTGCAACTCGTCATTGTCTCTTATTTGCAACCCGTCCAATGTAACCTCGGGGTAGGAACGGGGGTTATGATGATACCAATGAAAAGCATCGTCCGGGGTGCGGCCTGGCTGGGCATCGCGGGGTGGGCCGGGCTTTCGGGCGCTGCCGCGCAGCAGGCGGGCGACGATGCCGCGCTGGTGGATCGCGGCGCCTATCTCGCCCGCGCCGCGGACTGCATGCCCTGCCACACCGGCGACAAGGCGAAGCCCTTTGCCGGCGGCCTGCCCTTCAAGACGCCGTTCGGCGTGATGTATTCGGTCAACATCACCTCCGATCCGCAATATGGCATCGGCACCTGGACCTTCGCGGATTTCAAGGCGGCGGTGCATGACGGCATCCGCAAGGACGGCGCCTATCTCTATCCGGCCATGCCGTTCGACGCTTATACCGGCATCTCCGAGGACGACCTGAAGGCGCTGTGGGCCTTCGTCCGCCGCATCTCGCCCGTCGCCCAGCCCAATCCCGAGAACGAACTGAACTTCCCGTTCAACGTCCGCCTCGGCCTGCTGGCGTGGCGCGAGCTGTTCTTCGAGCCGGCCTATTTCAAGCCGACGCCGGGCAAGAGCGACGCGTGGAATCGCGGCGCCTATCTGGTGGAAACGCTCGGCCACTGCTCGGACTGCCATTCGCCCCGCAACATCATGGGCGCGATCAAGCAGAAACAGCTCTTCCTCGGCTCGGAGGTGGACGGCTTCTATGCCCCCGACATCGCCTCGGCCAGTCTCGCCAAGACCTGGGCGAAGGACAATCTGACCCAGTTCCTGCGCACCGGCTCGGCGCCGGGCAAGACCTCGGTGTTCGGCCCCATGGCCGAGGTGGTGCACGAGAGCCTCGCCTATCTCACGCCCGGCGACATCGACGCCATGGTGACCTATCTGCTCGACAGCCCGCCGCCGAAGGACAAGCCGGCGCCGGAGGCCGCCTCGCCCTTGCCGCACGACGTCTATGTGCGCGCCGCCAAGAGCTACATCGACAATTGCGCCCCCTGCCACCAGGACAAGGGCACCGGCCAGGGTGTGGCGATTCCGCCGCTGCACGGCAATCCGGCGGTCATCGCCGCCGAGCCGTACAACGTCATCATGGCGGTCCTGGGCGGGCTGCCCGCCGGCGGCACCTACGGGGCGATGCCGTCCTTCGCCGGCCGCCTGTCGGACCAGCAGGTGGCGGACCTGACCAATTACGTCCGCACCTCCTGGGGCAATCCGGGCACGCCCAATGCCACCGCCGCCATGGTCGCGGCATGGCGGGCGACGGCCAACGTGCCGGACTATGGCACGCAGTCCTCCTCCAGCTTTGATTGCCCGAAGGTGGGCGGCGCGCCCGGCGCCACCGGGCCGGACCCGAAGGTGGTGGCCTCCATCACCCAGATGATGCAGGGCGGCTCGCGCCAGATCGACGTCCTGGCCGCCGCCTACAAGGCCGCCGCCGGCACGACCTCGGCCGGCTCGGTGGTGGATGCGCTCACCGCCGCATATTGCCCGGTGGTGGCGGCGACGCAACTGCCCGATTGGCAGAAGTTCGGCGAACTCAAGCGCTGGACGCTCCAGGTCGCCGCCGCCGTCTCGCCGGGCGTGGCCGCCGTGCCGCTGCCGGACGTGCCGGTGATCTGGGCCGTGCCCGCCGGTCCCGGCCTCGTCGGCCGCGAGCCGCGCAGCCTTGCCGCCAAGCTGGCCTGCCCGGCCAATGACGGCAAGCAGGTGCCCAAGCCCCTGGCCGATGCGGCGGCATCCCTGCTCGGCACGCCCAAGCCGCCGGTGGACGGGAATATGGTGAAGACCTTCGCCACCACGCTCGCCCAGCAGAACCCCAAGGCGCGGCGGGCGGACGTGGCCAATGCCCTGATCGTGGCTTACTGCCCGGCCGTGGCGGCGCTGCCCGGCACCTCCATCGCGGAGCAGAACAACCTGATGAACAGCTTCGGGCAGCAGGTCATCGGCACGCTGCAATTGCTGCCGGCGCCCACCGTGGCGGCGAAGTAGCCGGCACAGCAAAATGGGCGGCCGGTCTCAGATGAGGCTGGCCGCCACATTGACGCCAAGGGCGAGGACCGAGGCGTTGAAGGCGTAGGACACGAGCTGGTGGCCCAGCACCATGCGTCGCATGCGCTGGGAATTGACGCTCACGTCCGCCGTCTGGGCCGAGGTGCCGATGGTGAAGGAAAAATAGAAAAAGTCCCAGAAATCCGGACTGGCATCACCGGGAAAGCCGAGCATCGGCCGCGAGTCCGGCACCGAGCTGTAATATTCCCGCGCGTAGTGCATGGCATACATGCCGTGGATGAAGCTCCAGGACAGCGCGAGCGTGCCGATGGCGAGCAGCACGTGCTGGAAGGTGGTCGTGGGCCCGCCGGACGCGCTGCCGGCTTCCTGGACCACGGCCACGATGCTCAGCAGGCTGGCCAGCAAAGCGACGATGAGGATGACCGCCGCGCCCTCGTCCTCCTCCGCCGCGCGCTGTTTCACCCGCTCCGCCGTGCCGCCCTTGAGGATGAAGAAAATGAGGATGAGCCAGAAGGCGGTGCCCACATCCCAGGCCACCAGAAAGCGGGTCCGGAAGGCGATCGCCGGCAGGGCCGCATAGACCAGCAGCGCCAGGACGATGGCCAGGAACAGGCGCTTGTGAAGCCGCACCGTCCGCCGCCAGAGCGGCTGGGGCCGTGATGCTGCGGGCTTTGACGCGGTGGGCTTTGGCGCGGCGGGTTTGGGGGAAGGGGGCATCGGCAGCTCTCTGTGGGCATGGGGACGGCGCCGGAGTTTCCGCGACATCGGCGCGCGCACCCGGTTGCCTCTTAGCATCGGGTCGCAACGTCGCATATGATGCGCGTGCTGCATTTAACGGAGTTGATCCCATGTCCACCGCAAGTCCTGCTCCCTCCGGCCTCGCGGCGCAGCTTGGCGCCATGCGGGCGGCATGGGGATGGTTCGTGGCGCTCGGCCTCGTCTTCATCGTCCTCGGCTTCGTCGCCCTGGCGCATCTCGTCGCCTCCACCTTCGCTACCGCCCTCTATGTGGGCGCGATGGTGCTGGTGGCCGGCGTGGTGCAGGTGATCCACGCCTTCCGGGTGAAGGAATGGAGCCGCTTCGCCATATGGCTGCTGTGCGGCCTGCTCTATGTGGTCGCGGGCGGCCTCATCATGGCCCAGCCGCTGCTCGCGGCCGGCATCATCACCCTGGTGCTGGGCGTGTCCTTCGTCATCAACGGCGTGTTCCGCATCGCCGCCGGCATCGGCGCGCGCGGCTATCAGGGTTGGGGCTGGATCGTCTTCTCCGGTGCCATGACGCTGCTGCTCGGCGCCATCATCATCGCCGGCTGGCCGGTGAACGGCCTGATGATCCTCGGCCTGCTGCTGGGTGTGGACCTAGTGGTCAACGGCGTCGCGACGCTGCTGTTCGGGCTGGCGCTGCGCAGCAAGGCCGGGTGATCGCGTGGCGGAGGCACGGCGGGCGAGGGGAGACGGCGGGCGCACCGGCACTGTGGTGCGCCTTCCGGTCCGGCCGCGTCCGGCGCCCGCGCCACGGGACCTGAGGCTCGATTTCTTCCGCGGGCTGGCGCTGTGGCTGATCTATCTCGACCACGTGCCGAGCAACGTGCTCAATGTCGCGACGCTGCGGAATTTCGGCTTCAGCGACGCGGCGGAGATCTTCGTCTTCATCTCCGGCTATACGGCAGCGCTGGTCTACGGCCGGGTGATGCGCGAGCGCGGCGTCATCATCGCCACCGCGCGGGTGCTGAAGCGCGTCTGGCAGCTCTATGTGGCGTTCGTCTTCCTGTTCGTGGTGTATCTGGCGCAGATCGCCTATGTGGCCCAGCGCTTCCAGAACCCGCTCTATGCGGAAGAGATGAACGTCCTGCGCTTCCTGGACGAGCCGGACGTGACACTGATCCAGGCCCTCCTACTGCGCTTCAAGCCGGCCAACACCGATATCCTGCCGCTCTATATCGTGCTGATGGCGGCCTTCCCCGTGGTGCTCTGGGGCCTCATCAAGCGGCCGAACCTGACGCTCGGCGTGTCGCTGGCCGTCTATGCGGTCGCCCGGCTGATGGGATGGAACTTCCAGGGCTGGCCGGCGGAGCACATGTGGGTGTTCAACCCGCTCGCCTGGCAATTCCTGTTCGTGTTCGGAAGCTGGTGCGCCATCGGCGGGCTCGATCGCCTGGAGCCCGTGCTGCGTTCGCGCATCGCGGTGGGGGTGGCGGCCGCCTTCCTCCTCGCCTCCTTGCTGGTCGTGCTGAGCTGGAGCGTGCCCGCGCTGGAGGGGCTGGTGCCCGACGCGGTGGGCGAGCTGATCTACCCCATCTCCAAGACCGATTTGTCGCTGCTGCGCTTCCTGCATTTCCTGGCCCTGGCGCTGGTGGTGGCGCATTTCGTCCCGAGCGACTGGAGCCTGCTGCGCGCGCGCTTCGCCCAGCCGCTGGTGCTGTGCGGCCAGCATTCGCTGGAAATCTTCTGCCTCGGCGTCTTCCTGTCCTTCGGCGCGCATCTGGTGCTGGTGGAGGTGTCCGGGCGGCTGCTGACCCATGTGCTGGTCAGCGTCGGCGGAATCATAGCGATGGTTGCACTTGCCGCGCTGATGTCGTGGTATCAGGAGAATGAAAAGCGGCGCGGGCCGGACCGTGCCGCCGGGGGCTCGGCATGATCCGCGGGATCTGGCCTTTGCTGATAGCGCTCACCGCGGCGTGCCTCGCGCCGGGGATCGCCGCCGCGCAATCCGTGCCGCCCGTTCCCGCGCCGGGCAAGAGCATCGCCGACTGCACCGCGCCCGACCGCTATCTCGCGCCGAAAATCCCCCTGCGCCGGTCAGCGGAGGCGCTGCGCGCCGCCCACCGGCTGCGCGTCCTGGTGTTCTCCAGCGTCCGCATGCCTGCCGTAACGGAAAGCGTGGAGGCCAAGCGCTATCCCGCGACCCTCGCCCAGGCCCTGACCGCCCGGTTCCCCGGCATCGAGGTCAGCCTCACCAACAAGATCGAGGCACGCGCGGGCATCGCCGAAAGCCTCCAGGGGCTGCGCGAGGAACTGGCCGCCAAGCCCTACGACCTAGTGATCTGGCAGCTCGGCTCCACCGACGTACTGCGCGGCACCGACATGCATCTGTTCGAGATGAAGCTGGCCGGCGGCATCGGCGAGATCCGTTCCCGCCATGCCGATGCCATCGTCATGAGTATGCAGTACAGCCCGCGCACCGACTTCATGTTCGATGCGGGCCCCTATCTCCAATACCTGCGCTGGACCGCGAAGATGGAGGGGGCTGCGCTGTTCAACCGCTATGACATCATGCGGTATTGGGTGGAGGATGGGTTGTTCGACCTGTCGGAGCTCCAGCCCGGCGCCAGCATCTTCGAGGATGTTCATCGTTGCGTGGGCCAATTGCTCATGCGCTTCATCGCCAACGGCATCGCCGCGCCGGAGACCCAATGACCACCCCGCGTCTGCTCCACTTCTGCCGCTTCGGTCTCCTCGCCTTGCCTTTGGTGCTTCCGCTTCCGGCGTTCGCCGCGTCGGACACGCCGGTGTGCAGCACCGTCACCAGCCAGCCGCCCATTCGCCTGCCGAAGGCGGCGGACAAGCTGGCCAAGACGGGCAGCCTCACGATCGTCGCCTTGGGCTCGTCCTCCACGGCGGGGGTCGGCGCGTCGTCGCCGTCGCGCACCTATCCCGCGCGGCTGGAGGCGGAACTCTCGGCCCGCTTTCCGGGAGCGACCATCACGGTGGTCAACCGCGGCGTGAACGGCGAGGACGCCCCGGAGAACGTGCGCCGCATGGAGCGCGACGTGGCCTCGACCCGTCCCGACGTGGTGCTGTGGCAGGTGGGCACCAATGCCCTGCTGCGGCAGTTCGGCGTCACCGGCTCCGACGGCCCGATGCGGGCGGGCATCGCCCAGATCCGCAGCTTTGGCGCCGAGCCGGTGCTGATCGATCCGCAATATGCGCCGTGGGTGGTGGTCGATCCTGACGCCAAGCCCATGGTGAAGCTGATCGCGGACCTCGGCCGGGAGCAGAACGTCCCGGTGTTCAACCGTTTCGCGATGATGCAGACGTGGCACGAGCGGGACAAGATCAGCTTCCCGCAGATGAGCTTCATCGACGGGCTGCACGGCAACGACTTCGCCTATGACTGCCTGGCCCGCTCGCTGGCCTACAGCCTCGCCATGGGCCTGAAGCCGAGCACGGCGCAGCCGGCCGTCGCGTCCAGCGGCGCGCCGCCGGCCCGCTAGGTAGTGTGGACTCTTGGGGTTCCCGGGCTGAATGATCTGTGATTCAAAGCTGCCTTTGATGAGGCAGCGATGGGTGTTCTTGATCGACTGGTGCTTGGGGATGAGCAGTGGGCG
>NZ_AXBA01000063.1 GCF_000473085.1 Azorhizobium doebereinerae UFLA1-100 | reverse complement strand
AAACCCACGGACAACGCGTTCATCGAGGCTTTCAATGGGCGCTTTCGCATTGAATGCCTTAACACCCACTGGTTCTTGAGGCTTGCCGATGCGGCCGAAAAGATGGAGGCTTGGCTCAGATACTACAATGAGGATCGGCCGCACGGCGCCATCGGCCATAAGCCACCGATCACGTTACAAAACTCCGGCGGCGCACCCAGCCCGCCGCCGTGAGTAGGGGCCGGAAACTCTAACGGCCGGCGGTCCAAGAAATGGTCTCGGATCATCAACCCTCGGACTCTCTCCTAAGCCGGAGAAGAAACGGGGCTCAGGTCATCATCCTTCCACTGCAACCCGTTGCGGATCACATAGACGGTGCCACTCACCACCCGGCGGCCATCGACCCGCGGCACGCCATGGGCCAAGGGAAAGAAGGGCGAGATCCGAGACATCTGCCGCTCGCTCAGCAGGAACAAATCGCTCATCACAGCCCCCTCAATGGAGACTGCGAATCACAACTCAAGGCAAATTAATAGGTCCTGAGCCCAGTGCACGGCAAAGGCGGCACGCCGCGCCTTGTGGCGCCTCCCCCCTTCTCCGCGAGATCTTGATGCTCCCGCTCTTTCGCGGTTATTGCGACTGATGACCGACACGTCTGGAAATCCGGTCATAGAGCTCGCCGAACGTCCCTGCCTTAAAAATCTCACCCAGTTGCGGCGACCTCCAGCAATCGCTTTTCGTTAAGCCAACTTGAAGCGCTGCGGCGAGAAGACTGTTTCCACCAACGTCGAAGAAG
Source organism: Azorhizobium doebereinerae UFLA1-100 (assembly GCF_000473085.1). GTDB lineage: Bacteria > Pseudomonadota > Alphaproteobacteria > Rhizobiales > Xanthobacteraceae > Azorhizobium > Azorhizobium doebereinerae. The sequence goes on along the minus strand of NZ_AXBA01000063.1, from coordinate 8,957 downwards.
TTGTCATCAAAACCTATTTCATTCGTACCCAAGAGCAACCTCACTTCTTGCAGGAAGCGACTCTTCGGATCACCCCCCCCCAGATCGCCCCTGCCTTTTCTAGCTTCTTCGCCCGACGATATCTCCTCTTCATCCGGCCGCTCTTCGGGCGTATTTGTTCGGACTTGGTCGACCCATTGCCTTATACGCGGAGGCAAGGGACGCGTCGCTACGATGACCTGACCATAGTCGACGGTTGCCAGTATGCGCTCAATAATGTCGATCGCCTCGTCGGAACCGAGTGCCACCTCCTTCGCGTGAGATATAGCATACCTTGCAGTGACCTGCGATTCGCACGAGTAATCCCAGTCATCCCAGTTGGAGCTGATCCACCGGGTGCCGACTTTGCCTGGCACTTGGCGTACAAACGCGTCCATGAAGCAATTTGCCGCCGCATAGGCGGCCCTTGCGGGTCCGCCGAGAACTGAAGCAAGCGAAGAGAAAAGGAAAACGAATTCTGGTCCTTGGGTGCGCGTAGATTGAATTCGTTTCAGCGCATTATAGAGATTGCGCGTTCCTATCACTTTGGAGGCGAACTCATCGGCTGATGTCGCGTCCTCCATCTCAGAAAGGAACTTCGGATCACATAACGCAGCTGCGTGGAAGATACCGTCAATCCGGCCGCACTCCCGAATAGTAACGTCGAAAACGCTCGCTAAGCGGTCGAAATTAGATACATCCGCCTGACGAAAGATCACCCGGCCCTTCGCATTCTCAAGCGCGGCCAATCGGCCCATCCAGCCATCCTCTTGGAGATCCACGCGCCCTGAACTCAAAAGGGCGGGTACTGCACGCCGGGTTACCGCGACGACCGTCGCCCCAAGCTTTACAAGATATTCGGTCAAGGAAAGACCGATTCGCCCGAGAGCTCCTGTGATCAGATAGACTCCTTCGGGTCGAAGGATCTCCTGGCCGGGGACTCTTGCGGCAAGGGTTACCTCGGGAAAATGTGGCACCCACCGCCGGTTCCCGCGGAGGGCGACCAACGCATCGGGACTTGGCAGGTCCCGCCTGATTTCAGCGAAGAGCCGATCGGTGGCTCCAGGTTCGTCAATGTTCAGGTCCACAACTCGACAATCGACGATCGGGTTCTCCTGTGGCAGTACGATGGTGGGACCAAAGGCGCACGCCTTTTCCGGATCTACAGCTTCCTCACCGACCTGGACCATCCGGTCGCCAACAATCCAGACATCAACAGGAGCCTGAAACGGCAGTGCAGAGAGAACTCGCGCCAAATCGACCATCGCCTCGTAGCTCCGCAAAAGATTGGTCTGCACCGTATTCGGGCCCCCGGATTCGCCGGCGCAACCGTGCAGGTGCCAGAGGCAGAGAATGCGGTCAGCGGGACGGCCCGAAGCGATCTCGGCGTCGAAGAGCGCCTTTAAGCCTCTTCGGGTGGGGTCGATCATGATGATGGACCCTTTGACCTTCATGGATGGATTCGAGGGTTTGGCTCTTCGGCAAATTCGAACAACCTCATGCCCCTCATCCTCCAACAGCCGCGTGATGCTGTTTGCCAACGCGTCTCCCGCGCGTTCCGCCCTACCAAAAGGCTGATCGGCGAAGACCAGCCAACGAAGCACCTTTGCGCTTCCGTCACCGCGAACCGCGCGGGGAAGTACTTTCTCTGTCCAACTCTGGCCATAGATGAATACCTCTCCCCTGCGCCGCTCTCGCTCTTCAGTCTGCGGCAGAACCGTCAAGCCAGTAGGCTGACCGTCCGGCCAGCAACGGTGACGATCAAAGGAGTACGTCGGAAGGGATATCCGCCGATAGGAACCGAACGGCTCCAATTGATCGCTGGCTCGTTCCCAATCCACAGCAACACCCAAGGACCAGAGGTCGCCAAGACACTCCAGAAGAACATGACGGTCGGTGGACTTCAGGTCGTCCTTCCCGTGCGCGGCTGAGAAGATCGCTGGATTTCTGGTCTTACCATCCGCTGAATCGATTGCTTCATGTGCGAAACGCGCCAGATTGCATGAGGGGCCGAGGTCAATGAGCGCGGTTGCGCCGGCCGCGACGATTGCCGCAAGAGAGCGATCGAATCGGATCGTTCCGCTGGCTTGCCTGCTCCAATAGGTCTCGGGTAGAGGCACCTTCGCCCGGTGCAGATATCCTCCCGAATTCAGAGAAATGGGCAATTCGGGTACTCGCTTCCCGAGCGCGCGGACATGTGCGTCGATAATATCAGCCGCGGGTTTCATCAGCGGAGAATGGCTGGGGACGCCAGCTGTTTCAAGAACCTGGTTGGGGATCTCTGCTTTATCGAGAGCCTCCTGCAGTTTTTGAATCAGTTCTCTTTTTCCGGTGAACACGACACTAGTTTTGGAATTCACGACACCGACGCTGATCTCGCCAGCTTCAGCCCGGTCACGCCAAGTGTCCTCCTCAAGAATGCGCTCAGCCTCGTCCGGGCTGCATTTGGCCGCAAGCATAGCACCGTCGACACCAAGATTCGCCATCGCGCGACCACGAGCGCACATTAGGGCGACAGCGTCGTCAAGGTTCAGAATGCCTGCTAGGGCGGCCACGACGTATTCGCTCATGCTGTGTCCGACAAGGTAATCGGGATGCACTCCACAAGCTTCCAGCAAACACGCCATAGCGTACTGCACAGAGAAGATCATGACGTTGATTTCTTCGAAGGATGCGGCCGCACAGCCGTCGTTTTCCCCAAATATCAGTGACGCCACATCACGATCCAACACGGAGCGAGTAGCGGCGACACAAATCAGGAACGGCTCGCGAAAGTCAGATACGTGATCAAACAGATCCTTGAACATTCCTTTGTACTGGACTCCACCACCCGGCAGCATAAACGCTATCGACGGCGAAGAACGAATTCGGTCAGTCGCTCCATCCGCCTCTTCCTCTAGCCTCTTGATGGCCATATCTAAGTTGCGCGCCACAATGACGACCCGATGATCAAAATGACATCTCGCCATCCGGAGCGTTTGAGCGACGTCACCGAGATCGACATCCCGGTTGCGCCGCAGGAACGTGGCCAAATTCCGACAGGCCCGACTCAACGCCGATGGCGTCTTAGCAGATAGGCACAGAGCGTGGGATCCCCGCGCGATCGATCCAGGCCACGCCCTTACTGTCTCGTTCATCCATTCCTGCAGCACGACATGGCAATTGGTTCCGCCGGTGCCGAGGCCGGTGACTCCGGCAGTTCGGGCGCGACCCTGCTTACGAGGCCAGGGTCTAAGCTGCTCATTGACGAAGAAAGATGTTTCTTCCAGATTTAACTCCTGGTTCAGCCGCTTAATGTTGATGGTCGGGGGGATTAGGCCTTTCTGAAGGCTGAGCACGGTCTTTATGAAGCTCGCGACCCCGGCAGCGGCACCAGAATGGCCAATATTCGGCTTGATTGACCCGAGTGCACAAGCACTTCTCGCGCCATCTTGAGTTGCAAAAACTTCCGCCAGAGCGCGGACTTCGACTGGATCACCAATCTTGGTGCCGGTGCCGTGAGTTTCTACGTATTCCACGTCTTCAGCGCACAGTGCAGCGGAGGCAAGTGCCTGGCGCACAACAGCAGCCTGGCCTTGGGCAGAGGGCGCCGAGAAGGACGATTTGGTGCGTCCATCGTTGTTAATTGCGCACCCTCTTACCACCGCATGGATAGGGTCGGCGGCCGCAAGAGCATCTTCGAGGCGCTTGAGAACGACGACCCCTACCCCATCTCCGAGTACCGTGCCGCCATCGGCATCAAAAGCGCGGCATACGCCGTCCGAGGAATTGATGAAACCTTCTACATGCTGATACCCCACTTGAGGGAACGCGATGCTCGCCGCGCCTGCCAGCGCCATATCGCAATAGCCGGCTGCGAGTGACTGGGCGGCGACCGCGATTGCGACCAGCCCGGTTGAGCATGCCGTTTGCACCGCAATACTTGGACCGTTGAGGTTCAGCATGTAGGACACGCGCGAGGCAAGATAGTCTTTGTCGTTGCCAAGCTTCGTCAGGAAAGCGAGCGGCGCGTTGGTAAGCTCTATGAGCCCCCCCCCCTTCAAATGATGTATTAGATAGAGGGGTAGGGACGAGCCTGCGAACACCCCTGTCCGGCCCTCGTGCTGAGCTGGCGCATATCCGGCCGACTCGAGTGCCTGCCAGCAGCATTCGAGGAACAGGCGATGCTGCGGGTCCATTAACGTTGCCTCACGGCTCGAGAGATTCCAGAAATCCGGATCAAAAAGGTGTACATCGCTAAGATGGGCGCCCACGCGCACATAATCGGAGCGTTTCAGGACAGCTTCCGGAATGCCCCGGGCCTTGAGTTCCCGTACCGAGAGCGGGGCGATCGAACAGACGCCTTGGCAGAGGTTTTCCCAGAGCGCATCGACGGTCTCTGCGCCGGGGAAACGCGCGGCCATACCAATCACAGCAATATCCATCGCGGGACCGCGTCGCACGTCGAAAGCCTCAATATGCGCCCTGCCCGTCGAGACGGACGCTGTTTTGGGAAGCTTCAGGTTTTGAGGAAGCCCCTGCTCGCTGCGGCGCCTGCGGAGAAGAGCCGCGAGTTCTTTAAAAGTCGGACTGAGGAAGACCTCCACGACGCGGAGCTCCACCTTCAGACTCTCACGAAGCTGCATGCAAAGGCGGGCCGCCAGAAGGGAGTGTCCGCCGAAGTCGAAAAAGTTGTCGCCCGGATCGGCAGCTTCGGCTTGGAGAAGGTCGCGCCAAGCTGCGCGAAGCGCCGATTCGACCTCGTCGGCTCCTGTGACTGAAGTGCACACCTCTTGCGCGACGTCACGGAGGCGCGAGCGATGAAGTTTCCCGTTGGCCGTAACGGGCAACTCGTTTAGAGTAACGAACTCTGACGGAATTGCGTAGGGCGGCACTTCGGACTTCAAGTGTGCCCGCAATGCAGCCTCCCAGCCCTTACACTTATCCCGCAAGACTACATAAGCGATCAGTTGATCGGGCTGACCAGTCTTCGGATCGAGCTCCGGCAAAACGGCGGCGGAGCAGACGCCCGAGTACCGAAGCAAAGCAGCTTCTACAGCCTCGGGGACGACACTATAACCTCGGATCTTCACCATGAAAGCGTAGCGCCCGATAATCTCTAACTCCCCGCCGGGCAGCATGTGGCCAAGATCGCCGGTGCGGAACATTGTGCCATCAGCGCGGAATGGGTCGGGAAAGAATCTTTCCCGTGTCATCTCCGGGCTGTCGAGATATCCATGACTCAATGCATCGCCGCCGACGAAGACCTCGCCCAAGAAGCCCAGTGGTACGGGGTCGCGTTGCTCCCCAAGGATATAGACACTGACGTTGTGCTGAGGCGGTCCGACCGGTACGGCCTTTTGTGTGATCGCAGGATCGATCTCGCTCAAGTCAATGTGCGTGACATCATACGCCTCCGCAGTGCGGTAGCAATTGATAATTTTGACTTGCGGAAGCAAACACCTCACACGCGCAAGCAACACTGCTGTTACCACCTCGCCTGATAAATAAATCAATCTGAGATCCGGAAGACAGAAGTGAGCTTCCAGAATTATGCTATTGAGAAGCACATTCAGTATTGAAGGTGTCAACATTATTCTTGAAATCCGATATCGCCCCAAGTACTCAACCAACTGGTACGGGTCGTAGATAACATCGTCCGGCACCAAATAGGCTGGTACCCCAGCGAGGATCGGCCGCATTATCTCCCAGACCAAGAAGATATTAACCGCCTCGCGCTCATTAGCCGCGTATGGCAGCGCGTGATAGCGCCACTGGTGAGAGCATACAGCGCTTCGGTGAGGGCAGACGATCCATTTCGGTTCACCAGTCGTGCCAGACGAGAATACGATTTGGGCCGGCGCATCGAGATCCACAGCTTGGGGGCTGGTCGGACTGGCCTTGTCGAGTCGCACCTCCCAACCCTCGTCGAGCGAGAGCGTAATACCCGACCAGTTAGGCGAAAGGTTTGCTGCGAAGCGGTTGCTGGTAACAACGAATTCAATATTTACCTTCTCAAGCGTCCGCTTTAGCGCAGCAACAGGCTGCGCTTTGTCAAGCACGACGTAAGCCGCTCCTGCCTTAAGAATACCGAACAGCGCGACGGCGTATTCGGGTGAGGCATCCATTAATATACCCACGCGCGAACCTCGGCTCTGCCCCTGTTCTAGAAGGTGCCTAGATAGAATTTCGCTCAGGTCGTCGAGCTCACGGTATGTCAAAATCCCAGCCTCTGAGACGACGGCAGAGGCCTCCGGATTGACGGCCGCCTGTTTACGGAATTGTTCATGCAGTGGTAGTTCGGGATAAGGTAGGGCCTCGCCAATTCGAATGGAAGCTGTGAGTTGCGCCCTTACCTCCCCAACTTCGCGCAGGAGCGTAGACACCACCTCCGCTGCCATGGAATGGGTGTAAAAATGATTGCTAGCAAACATAATCCGGGCGAAGCGCGCGGTCGTAAGTCGACGCCATTCGCTTAGGTCATTCGCATTGAGCAATTCATCTTGAAAACCTCCCATAGCCGTAATGGCGGCATTGAGAGGAGTTGGTAAGCTCCGGTCGTAGGTCTCATCAAGCTCGAAGTCGGCCCGCAGCGCCGGCAAGATGAAGTTATGCAGGAGCTCCTCATTTGCCAGCGCCTCCTCGGGGACCAAGCCAAGGGACCGGACCAGGTCGGCTAATCTATCGTCCCCGTATCTATACATAGGGGGCTCATCCGCCGGCACATCCGCTGACTTGTGAGCAGACACGACAACATGGAAAGGAGATGGCCGACCGGCCTTTTCCAGGGATCGGGCCATCTCGTAAGCCACAAGGGCGCCCACACTATGACCGAAGAAAATAAAAGGCCGATCGCTATATTCCCGGAGTGCAGCACCGACCACGTCTACAAGTATGCCCATGCTTCGGATGGCGGACTCAGTTGACCGCCTGCCGCGCCCGGGAAAATTCAAGCAAATAAGCTCAACGTCATCAGGAATGTAGTCAGACCAAGCACGGAACGACTCGACACCCCCCCCACCATGCGGGAAACAAATTATCCGATACGATGGATTGAGTGACCTCTTTACGATGCTCAGCAATGCTGTGATTTGCTCGCGAACTTGTTCCATTTCTCCACCCCACTTCGATTTGGGCGCCCGACAACCAATGTACCCGCCGTCACAATCGCATTTGCTGGATCCATTGGGTGTCTGAGCATCGCTCTCCCCCACGGCATGCAGTGAGCCGCTACGAACGTGTGGCTGCACCGGAACGGCAATACGCCCGATGCTACACCCAGGCAAATTTCGCGCCAGATTAGGCGCCGGTCCTTTGGGCATTTTCCATTCACGCAGCCCACTTCTGGCGGTCGGAAACCACAGAAGTTACCGGGCCGGAATAGTTGCGGGATCCGTCTGAGGTGATGAGTTGGTGTAGTTGCGTCCATTGTTGTCCAGAGGTTCTCGACGAACCGCTCGGCGGGGGCTTCGAGTTTTGAGAATGCGCTTTCGATCGAGATCGAGGCTGTACGGCGGGAGATTATCCTGTTGTCGGAAGCTGGACAAAAATGCAGGGCGACAAACAAGGTGATGTCGCGGAAGGGACGCCCATTACTGAGCCCCCCCCCCCGCACAGATTGCCTGCGGGGTTGCCCATAGATCTCTCATAGGCCGACTTTTTCAACGGAATCGGTCAGAAGGCTGCCCTGCTGCCTGTCATCAAAGTGGAGTGCGCCCCTGCGGGTAGACAGGATCAGGCTGCGGATTTGACCGTGAGCCGGGCGTATTTTTCCTCGAACTGCTGCGGGCTAAGATAGCCGAGCGCGGAGTGCAGTCGGCTGGCGTTGTAGACCTGATCGATGAAGCGCGGAACGTCGGCGGCGACATCCTCGAAGGTTTCATAGGCCATCGGATAGACGGCTTCGACCTTGAGCGTCTTCATAAAGCTCTCGGCTTTGGTGTTATCGTACGGATTACCGCGGCGCCCCATCGATCCGACGAGACCATGTTCGGCCGGGGCCTGCCGGTAGCGTCCGGCCGCGTATTGCGATCCGCGGTCGGTGTGGTGGACGCAGCCGGGCGGCGGTTTTCGCTTTTCGATGGCGGAGCGCAGGGCGGCCAGCGTCAGCCTAACGTCGATCGAGCGGCCGATGGCATAACCGACGACCCTGCGCGACCAGGCGTCGAGGATGACGGCAACGTAGACGAAGCCCGCGGTGATCGCGACATAGGTGATATCGGCCACCCAGAGCTGGTTCGGCCCATCCGGCAGGATATCCTTCGCCAGGTTCGGGAAGATCGGCAGTTCATGATCGCCATCGGTGGTGGCGACATAGCGCCGGCGCCGACGTGGTTGAAGACCATGCTCGCGCATCAGGCGCCGGATCTTTTTGTGGTTCACGACAAAGCCGCGGTGCCGCAGCGCTGCCTGCATCCGGCGGTAGCCATAGGCCTCGAAGCTGTCGGAGACCGCCGCCATCGTCTCGACGAGCGCCGTGTCGTCGATGCTGGTGACCGTCGTGTCGTAATAGGTCGAACGCGCGATCCCCATCAACCGGCATCCTTCTGCGACGGAGATGCCGCGGGGCCGGTGACAACGGATGTAGTCGCGCTTCTCGGCCGCGGTCCGTGCTTCAGAGCCCCCTTTAGGAACTCAATCTCCAGAGCTTGTCTGCCAACGAGCCGCTCCAACGCAGCGATGCGCGCCTCGTAGGCTTCGATCGTATCGGCGGCGGCGGCCTCGTCGTCGAAGGCGCCGACTTCGAACTTCTGGATCCAGATACGGATCAGATTTCGCGACAGATCGTGTCGTCGAGCGAGGCTGTGGAGCGTCTCGCCCGCCAGGTAATTCTGGGCTACCTGGCGCTTGAACTCGATGCTGTGAGTGCGGTGTCGGGCCATGGGCTTTCATCCTTCGAAAGCCCGGCTCTCCGGTCAATTGCTCACCGTCACACTGTCCGCCTCAAGGGGCGCACTCCA
>NZ_AXBA01000062.1 GCF_000473085.1 Azorhizobium doebereinerae UFLA1-100 | reverse complement strand
GCTGAAGCGACGGAAGACGGTGTTCCATTCTCCAAACAGCTCCGGCAGATCGCGCCAAGGCGAGCCGGTGCGCACGATCCACAGCACCGCCTCGATGAACATACGATTGTCCCGGCCCGAAGAGCCGCGCGTCCGCTCGTCGCCGATGATGTGCGGCGCTATCCGCGCCCACTGCTCATCCCCAAGCACCAGTCGATCAAGAACACCCATCGCTGCCTCATCAAAGGCAGCTTTGAATCACAGATCATTCAGCCCGGGAACCCCAAGAGTCCACACTACCTAGAGCGTTTTCGGGCGAAGTGGATCCAGGCTCGCGTGAAGAAAACGCGATAGAACAGATAGATGGAGAAATTCACCGATTCCAGGAAACGGGGAAATATTCCGGGGCAGGTTCAACTCTGATCGCCTCGCAATCTGGTCGGACACTGCACGCCCCGTCCTGGTGCTCAGGCGACCTTAGGCCGAGCGGAACCGGCCCGCCGGAAGGTTGCGCGCCGGGTCCGGGCCTCAGAACATCGTGTTGGGATTGGCGGCCGTCTCCGGTACGGGCTGGATCACGTCCCAATGCTCGACGATCCTGCCGTTCGTCACCCGGAAGATGTCGACGATGGCGTTGCCACGGTCTTGCGGGTTGAGGGTCGAGTGGACGTGCACCGCGACGAGGTCGCCGTCGGCGATCACGCGAATGATCTTGTTGGTCGCCTGGGGGTTCTTCTCGAACCGCCCGCTGAGGAACCGGATCGTCGCCTCGGGGCCGTCCGGTACGTTCGGATTGTGCTGTGTGTAGGTGGGGCCGACATACTGGTCGAAGCCCTCCTTCACGCGGTGATCCTCGAAGACCATCCGGTAGAAACCCGTGACGATGTCCTTCGGGCTGTTCTGTGCAGCGCCGGCCGCCGTCGCGGCGAAGCCCGCCAGGAGGGCGATGGCGCCGGCCACGAGGGTCCGGTTCAGGGTGAGGAGGCGCATCGTGGTTCCTTCTGGTGCGTCCATGAGGCGCTTGGCGCCCGGCCGCAGGTTTGCCCCGGCGCGGCGCGCGCCGGTTCGTGCGGACCTGGCGGCCATCTATGCCTTCTCCGGCACCCGCTCAAGCCGCAGGCGCGGGCCATCCCGCCATGCGCGATAACGTTGCGGTGAAACCGACAGGACGACGGGCGAAAGCGCGAGATATGGATTGAATTCAAATTATTTGATTTGCTACATGAAGCCATGCCCCATGCCCTGTCCTCCCGCGGCCGGTTCGGCCTGCTTTTCGTCGGCGCCGCCCGCCGCTGGCGCAGCGCGCTCGATGCCGGCCTGGCCGAGGTCGGCGCCGGCGATGCCACATGGTCCCCGCTGATCCACGTCCACCGTGCCGGCGGCGGCCTCTCGCAGAAGGAGCTTGCCGCGCGGGTCGGCATCGACGGGTCGAGCCTTGTCCGGCTCGTCGATATCCTGGCGGCCAGGGGCTTCATCGAACGGCGGCAGGACACGGCCGACCGGCGCTCCAACCTGCTGTTCCTGACACCGGCGGGCGAGACCGAGGCGCGCAGGATTCAGCGGGTCCTGACACGGCTGGAAACGCGGATGCTGGCGGGCCTCGACGGCGCCGAGATCGCCGCGCTGACCGCCGCCCTTGAGCGGATCGATGCCCGGATCGAGGCGCTGCGCCACGGCGCGCCGGAGGCCCCATGAGGATCGGTCATGCCGTGACCCGCGCGGGGTTCGATCCGGCGCGTCTGGGCTTCACGCTGCGCACCGCGCTGGCCGCCGGCTGCGCCGTGCTGGCCGCCTGGATGATCGGCCTTGAGCATCCGCAATGGGCGGGCATGACCGTATGGGCGGCCTCGCAGCCGGTGCGAGGCCATCTGCTGGAGAAAAGCCTGTTCCGCGTCCTCGGCACCATTCTCGGTGCGCTGTTCGGCATCGGCCTCGTGGCCGCGGCGCAAGGGCAGGCGTGGATCATCGTCCTTGGCCTGTCGGCCTGGGTCGGCCTGTGCGTCGGCGCGGGCAACCTGCTGCGCGGCTTCGTCTCCTACGGCGTCCTCCTGGCTGGCTATTCCGCCGCCATGGTCACGCTGCTGCACAGTGCCCAGCCGGACGGCACCCTCGCGGTGGGGATCGACCGGATGCTGACGGTCCTGGTGGGCGTGGCGGTGGCGCTTGCGGTCGGCCTGCTGTTCGCCGCGCGGCGTGACCATGACAGCCTCGCCCGCAGGGTCGACCGGCTGTCCGGCCGCGTCCTTGCCCTTTTGGCCGCCCATCTGGCGGAGGCGGCCGTTCCGGGCGAACGGGAGTACCAGTTCCTGCTCGCGGAACTGGCCGCCATGGAGGAGGAACTGGACGGCCATGCCGCGGGCTCCCTGCATTTCCGCGCCGCCGTCCGTACCCTGCGCCGCCGGCTCGCGGCGCAGGTGGCCGCGCTGCTCTGGATGCGGCGCGCGCCGCCGCCGGGGGCGTGGGGTCCGCTTGTCGCCGCGCTCGAAGCCGCCGCCGTCGATTTGGAGCGGCCGGGGACCGGCGGCGAGGACGCGCTGCTGCGGGCGGTCGGGCTTGCGGCCTCCGATCCGGCCCTGCGCGAGGTGATCGCCGGCCTCTCGCTGGCCCGGAGCGGACAAAGCGGAGATCTGGAAGCCGCCGATGCGCTTCCGCTCATCGCCCTGCACCGGGACTGGATCGGCGCGCGCGAGGCCATGCTGCGCGCCGGTGGTGTGACGCTGGCGGCCGGGCTGGCATGGCTGGCGACGGGCTGGAGCGCCGGGCCGCTGCTCATGCTCGGCACGGCGATCATGACCACGGTGTTCTCCACCTTCGACAATCCGGTCCAGACCATGCGCTCGGTCCTCGTCGGGCAGGTGCTGGGCGTGGCGGGCGCGCTGGCCTGCCGGTGGCTGGTGTGGCCGCATGCGGGCGGCGAACTCGGCCTGATCCTGTGGATGATGCCCTTCATCCTGGTCGGCGCCTTCCTTTTCGCGCACCCCCGCACGGCGGCGGTCGGCTTCGACTACAACATGGTGCTGCTGCTCCTGCTCCAGCCGCTATGGCCGCTTGGCGGCACGCTGGAGGCATCGATCACCGCCGCGGTCGCGGTCCTGCTTGGCCCGGTGATCGCGCTCCTGGCCTATCGGCTGGTCTTCCCCATCAGCGGACGCAAGCGCTTGCAGATGCTGCGCACCATGATGGTGCGCGAGGTCGAGGAGATGGCCGGGCGGCCGGATGCCGCGTGGCGTCCTCCCGTCTGGCGCGCCCGCCTCTATCACCGCGTCCTGCGCCTGGCGCGGTGGGCGGAGAAGACCGGCCACGGCCAGGCGGAGGTGATCGACGGCGGCCTCGCCGTGCTGCTGGCGGGGAGCGCGGCTCTGCATCTGGGCGAGGCCCTGCGCGCGCCGGATCTCGCGCCGGGCACGGCCCGCCGGCTCACGGCGGCGCTGGCGCGGCTGCGCGACGCGGGCGCCGATCCCCGCCGTGCCGCCCGCGCTTTGTCCGCGGCGGCGCGGGCGCCCGGCATCGATCCGGATCTGCTGCTGGAGGCTGCGGGCGCGCTTGCCGATCGCGGGGCGTTCTTCGCGGCGGCGGGTCCTCGGCGCGTCATGGGGTGAGACGGCGCCTTCAGGCGGGGGAGTTCATCTCCGCCGGCCGCCGGGGCTGCATCCGCTCGATGGCGACCCGGTTGCGGCCATTCTCCTTGGCCCGGTAGAGGGCCCGGTCGGCGGCCGAGATCAGGTCGCCGATGGAGCGGTCCTGGGATGCCGTCACCGCCGCCACGCCGACGCTCACCGTGACCGGCCAGTCATCCTTGATGACGTCCTTCTCGATGAGCGCGCGGATGCGCTCGGCGGTCTCCTGCGCCCCGTAGAGTTCGGTGTCGGGCAGGATGGCGGCGAATTCCTCGCCGCCATAGCGGGCGGCGAGGTCGCCGGGCCGGCGCAGGCTGTGCTGGACCAGTTGCGCGATGGCTCTGAGCACCTCGTCCCCGCCCGCATGGCCGAGGCGGTCGTTGATCAGCTTGAAGCGGTCGATGTCGACCATCAGCACCGCGATGGAGGAACCGACGCGCAGGGCGCGCTGCCATTCCCGCGCGCTGATGTCATCGAAGCGCCGCCGGTTGGCGATGCCCGTCAGGCCGTCGGTGAGGGACAGGAGAGCCAGCTCCGCCTCCGTCCGGGCGCGCCGGATGATCTCCCGGCGCAGAGCGATGGCGATGCCGACGGTGCCGAGGCACAGCACCAGCGTCGCCGTGCCGGTCACTGAGGCCCGCAACCGCCAGGGGCCGAGGATGTCGTCGACCGCAAGTCCCGCCGCGAGGATGAGCGGAAGGTGGGGGATGTGGCTGAAATTATAGGACCGCAACACCCGGTCGATCCCGGCAACGCCGGTGAACGAGCCGTTGCGCGCGGTCAGCATGCGCTGGAAATTCTGGCGCGACGAGACGTCCAGCCAGGCGCCGCCGGCGGGGCCGAGGTCCGGCTCGCGCGCGAGGATCACGCCATCGTCGCGCATCAGGATCAGCGCGTCCCGCGGATTGCGGTCGAGTTCAGCGAACAGATCGCGCACATAGGTCAGGCGCACGAAGACGGCGAGCACGCCGGCAAACCGGCCCTCGCTGTCCTGGATGCGGCGGGACAGAGCGATGCCGAGTTCCCCGTCCGCGAGGCGGCTCTTGAATGGGCGGCTGAAATAGAGGCCCACATCCGCCTTGTCGCGGTGAGCGAGGAAATAGTCGCGGTCGGCGGCATCCACGGGCGGCCCGGCAAGGGTGGTGGACTCGGCGACGATGGTCCCGTCCGCATTGAGCAGCACCATCTCCCCGGTCGACCCGCCCACCTCCATGGCGCGGGCGAGGAGGCGCTGCCGCATCTGCGGGGTCATCGCCGCCGCCGGGTCCTGCAGATCGCGCACGACGCTGCGTAACAGGACGTCGAACACGTCGAAATGCCGCTGGATGTCCCGGCTGATCGTGAGCACGAGATTGTCCGCCGCCCGCTCCGCCTGGGTCCAGGCATCCCGGCGGCCCTGCCAGAGGCTGGCGCCGATCAGGCCGGCGAAGATCACGGCCAGAGCGATGCCGGCCGGCACGATGAGCCGGGCCGCCCGGGGCAGCGGCGCGGCAAGGCGCTTCGCCCCGCTGTTCGGCCTCGGCTCTCGCGATGTGCGCATGGGATCTTTCGCTCCCATCACGGCAGCGCTTCGAGAGGTAAAAGAGTGATGACTATATTTAACGCCAGCGATGGGATTCGGCAAGCGCAGGGCGTGTTGCAACCTCCGAGGCGGGCCAGGCCGTCCAGAGTGAGCGGGCGCAGTGGCCCCTATCCGTCTGGTGATGCAGCCGGTTCCGCCGCGGGCCTGATCCGGCCGGCGGCGGCTGCGCCCTCGCCGAGGCTGCCCGCGAAGCGCTCCGGCAGGCGTTGCTGGCGGAAGGATTCGGCGACGAAATCGATGAAGACGCGCGTTTTTGCCGGGAGGAAGGCGCGGCCGGCATAATGGAGCGGGTTGGCTCCCGCATCCGGCGCGCGTGTCAGCGTTGCAGGCCCCAGCGCACCACCGTGCGGCGCTCGATGACGCGGAACAGCACCATCTCCACCACGAGGCCGATCAGGATGACCGTGGCGAGGCCCGCGAACACCCGGTCGGTGAGCAGTTCGTTGCGATTGCGATAGATGAACCAGCCGAGCCCGCCCTGGCTGGAGCTAACGCCGAACACCAGTTCGGCGGCGATCAGCGTGCGCCAGGCGAAGGCCCAGCCGATCTTCAGCCCGGACAGGATGGAGGGCAGCGCCGCCGGCAGCAGGATCTGCGCCACATAGGCCGGGCCCCGCAGGCCGTAGTTGCGCCCCACCAGCCGCTGCGTCTCCGGCACCTGGTCGAACCCCGACAGGGCCGCGAGCGCGAACGGCCAGAGCACCGCATGGACCAGCACCAGCAGCAGCGCGCTTTCGCCCAGCCCGAGCCACATCATGGCCAGCGGCAGCAGGGCGATGGCGGGCAGCGGGTTGAACATGGCGGTCAGCGTCTGCAGCACGTCGCGCAGGACGGGGATCGCCACCGCGCCCGAGACCAGGACGAGGGCCAAGGCGACGGCGATGGCATAGCCCTTCAGCAGCACGGTGAGCGAGGCGAGCGCGGACCACAGCATGCCTTCCGACCGCGTGGCCTCGACGAAGGCGGACACGGTGTCGGTGAAGGTGGGGAACAGCAGCGGATTGTCCTGCCACAGCGCCGCGCCCTGCCAGATCGCTGCCAGCGCGGCGAGGATCACGAGGCGCCGGACGCCCGTATTGCGCCACAGCTTGGACAGCGAGAAGGGCGGCCGTGCCGGCGGCAGGGGCCGCACGTCGGCGGGGGCGTTCGCGAGATCGAGTTCAGACATGGCCCCGGGTGCTCCCGAACAGCAAAGTGTGGACCTCGCGGGTCAATTCCTCGAAGGCCGCGCTGCCCACCTCCGCGAGGCCGAGATGGGCGGTGTCGCGCATTGCCAGGGTGCGGCCCGGATGCGGGCTCAGCAGGTGCAGCCGGGTGCCGATCAGCACCGCCTCGTCGATGGCGTGGGTGACGAACACGAGGGTGAAGCGAAGCTCCTCCGCCAGCGCCAGGAGGTCTTCCTGCAACTGGCGGCGGGTGAGCGCGTCGAGCGCCGCGAACGGCTCGTCCATCAGCAGCACGTCCGGCTCGGTGGCGAGCGCGCGGGCGATGGCGGCGCGCTGCTTCATGCCGCCGGACAGAGCGTGCGGGAAGGCGTCGAGCGCGCGGGTGAGGCCGACGCGCGCCAGCGCCGCCTCGGCCCGGTCCCGCGCCTCGGCGCGCGACACCTTGCGGGCGACCCGCAGGGGAAAGGCGACATTGTCGCGCACGGTCTTCCAGGGCAGGAGCTGGTCGAACTCCTGGAACACCACGATGCGGTCCGGCCCCGGTCCGGAAACCGGCCGTCCGCGCACCAGGATGGTGCCGGACGTGGCCGGGAGGAAACCCGCCAAAGCCTTCAGGATGGAGGACTTGCCGCAGCCGGACGGGCCGAGCAGCACGAGGCGCTCGCCCGCGTCCACGCTCAGGTCCACCGCCTCCACGGCCCGCACGGGGCCGCGGTCGGTGGCATAGTCCAGCGTCAGGCGGCGCGCTTCCAGGACGGGAGGCGCCGGTTCCAGGCGAAGGGCGGGGGCGGCCATGTCCTCAGCTCCCCGGATCGCTGTGCAGGTCGTCGAAGGAATAGTCCTTCCAGCTCGCCGGGCGGTTCTTGATGGCGCCGATGTCGGCGAGGAAATTGGCGAACTTCTGCGAGCCCAGCGGGGTCAGGGTGTACTTTACCTGCGGATCGGACAGCACTTCGGCGACGAAGGCCGGGTCGAGCTTGGATTTCTCGACCTTCACATAGATCTCCGCCGCCTCCTTCTTGTGCGCGTCCACCCAGGCGGTGGCCTCGCGGAAGGCGTCGAAGAAGGCCTGGAACGTCTTCGGATTGGTCTTCTTGAAGCGCACGGTGCTGTAGACGAAGGTGGGCGTCACCGGCCCGCCGAGCACGTCATAGGAGGACAGCACCTTGTGGATCTTCGGATCCTTGAGGGCCTGGTCCTGGAACGGCGCGTTGGAGAGATGGGCGGTGATCTCGGTGGAGCCGGAGAGCAAGGCGGCGGTGGCGTCCGGGTGGGGCAGGGTGACCGTCAGCTCGTCCAGCGCCTTCTCCTTGCCTGGGCCGAATGCCTGCTGCGCCGCCATCTGGAGGACGCGGGCCTGCACCGACACGCCCACCGCCGGCAGCGCGATCTTGTCCGCCTTGGTGAAGTCCTTGACGGTCTTCACGTTGGGATTGCTGGTGACGAGATAGTTCGGCTGCGCGCCGAGCGCGCCGATGATCTTCACCTCGTTGGCGGTGCCACGCGTCCGGTCCCACAGGGTGAGGAAGGGGCCGATGCCGGCGGCGGCGACGTCCACATTGCCGGATAGCAGGGCATCGTTCACCGCCGAACCGCCGGACAGCTTGGCCCATTCCACCTTGATGTCGAGGCCGAGCGCCTGCCCGTGCTTCTCGATCAGCTTCTGCTCCTTCATGACATGGAAGGGCGTGTAGAGCGTGCCGAACTGCTCGACGATGCGGATGGTGCCTTCGGCGTGCGCGTGCGCGGGGGCCAGCGCGCCGAGCACGGCCGCGAGAAGGCCGGCGGCGAGACCTCGTTTCAACATGTCCATCTCCGGGCGCGACATCTGCGGGATCATTCGGCGGCTTGGGTGATCGGGGGGCGGCCGGCTTCCGCGCCATGGCTGCCGACGGCGAATTCATTGACGATCTGGGCGCGCACGCTCCGGCGGCGGCCGTCGATGCCGAGCGCCGGGAACAGCAGCTCGGCCACGCGATAGGCCTCCTCCAGGTGCGGGTAGCCGGAGCCGATGAAGGTATCGACGCCGATCGCCTGATATTCGCGGATGCGCGCCGCCACCGTCTGCGGGTCGCCCACCAGGGCGGTGCCGGCGCCACGCCGCACGAGGCCGACGCCGGCCCACAGGTTCGGGGCGACCTCCAGCCGGTCGCGGCGGCCCTCGTGCAGCGCCGCCATGCGCGCCTGCCCGACGGAATCCATCTCGATCTTGAAGCGCTTCTGGGCGTTCTCGATCTGCGCGTCCGAGACCTGGCTGATGAGCCGGTCCGCCGCCGCCCAGGCTTCGCTCTCGGTCTCGCGCACGATGAAGTGCAGGCGGATGCCGAAGCGCAGCGTGCGGCCGCGTTTGGCCGCCTTGGCGCGCACGGCGGCGATCTTCTCGGCCAGCAGGGCCGGGGGCTCGCCCCAGCTCAGGTAGAGGTCCACATGCTCGGCGGCGACCTCCTGCCCCACGTCCGAGGAGCCGCCGAAATAGAGCGGCAGGTGGTCCTGCACGATGGGGAAGTCGAGCCGGCCGTTCTCCACGCGGTAGTAGCGGCCGGCGTGGTTCACCGTCTCGCCATTCACCAGCGCCCGCCAGACGGCGACGAATTCGCTGCCCTGCGCGTAGCGCTCGTCGTGCGGCAGGAACACGCCGTCGGCGGCCAGTTCTCCGGGATGCCCGCCGACCACGAGGTTGAGCAGCAGGCGCCCGTCGCTCAGCCGGTCGAGAGCCGCCGCCTGACGGGCGGCGAACACCGGCGTGGTGACGCCGGGGCGCAGGGCGACGAGGAATTTCAGACGTTCGGTGGCGGTGGCGAGGCCGGCGGCGGTGATCCAGCTATCCTCGCAGCTCTGGCCGGTGGGCAGCAGCACGCCCTTGAAGCCCAGCCGGTCCACGGCGGTGGCCACTTCGCGGAAATAGCCGAATTCCGGCGGTCGCTGGCGGGTTTCGGAGCCCAGATAACTGCCATCCCCATGGGTCGGGATGAACCAGAACATGTTTGGTGCCGGCAGGGTTTCAGTGGGCTGCGTCATCACTCGCTCCGGGATTTCACCCCTGAAACTGGCATATAAAAACATCAAGTCAATAAATTAAGTGGAATATGGATTGACCTTGGCTGGTCCGGCCTATCTGCCGGCCTCAAGCTTGTGCGGGGAATGCGCGGTCGTGTGGTCGGGGCGGCTGACCTGGAGCGCGATCCGATCAGATTGAATCAATCTGAGCAGTGAATCGCCCTCTAACGCTTTGATAGAAAACGTTTTACCGTTCAAATGGCGGTGCCATTTGAATGGGGCGTGCTCTAGGTGGTGTGGACAGTTACCTGATCCACAGGACGATGGCAGCGATTGTGACGATGGCGAGGTAGTTTCGCGCGGTCTTCTCGAAGCGGGTCGCGACACGCCTGAACTGCTTGAGCTTGGAGAAGCAGCATTCGATCAGGTGGCGCTGAGCGTAGAGGTGCCTGTCGAGGCTATGCTTCCTGGCGCGGGATGGATTGGACGGGATGACCGCCTGCGCGTTCCTTGCCGCGATTGT
>NZ_AXBA01000061.1 GCF_000473085.1 Azorhizobium doebereinerae UFLA1-100 | reverse complement strand
GCATGAGCAGACGCGGCAACTGCTGGGACAATGCGGTCGCCGAATCCTTCTTCAGCGGCCTGAAAAAAGAGCGCATCCAGAAACGCATCTGCAAGACCCGCGCCTTGGCGCGCGCCGATGTCTTCGACTATATCGAGGCGTTCTATAACCGAACCCGCCGCCACAGCCATCTCGGCGGCATCAGCCCTGAGGCGTTCGAACGCGCTTCTGCGTGAGGCTCGGCTTTGTCCACGAAACCAGGGATAGTCCAATGTGACTCAAAGAGCGCAGAGGTCACCGCCACCACACTCTACGCTAATCTAAATCCCGTACTATCCCTCAGATCACACTCAAAGACTCTAGGAACTCGCAGATAAGCCATTCGAGAGAAGGCACTCGTCGGAGGTACGCGGATTAAAACGTCACACATGGCCAGCAGATACATATCAACCAACGCCGCCTCCCCGCCGGCCGGCCCCAGCTGCGGGCAATGCAGAGGCCCCGCCCCCAAGCGTCTGTACTCTTTTTCTGTATACATGACACCGGGAAACACACGCACAATACTGTTTAAAACAAAAATACTATCCGTAGACAAAAAATATTTAACCATTTCGGACTCCACTCTAAGACGCTCGGAGCGCATTTTGCCCTCCACCAACCTCATCAGCCGCTCCGGCTCCGCCCAATACGGCCAATGATCCTGAATATCCTCGCCATTCCCATGCCTAATATGCACACCAATCACCTTACAGCCGTCAAAATTATCCCGACGGTACGCTGAAATTTTATCACGAATCCTTTCGACAACATCGAGCTCATCAAAAATCACATTTTCCGCCCATTCATCACATCCCCACATCAGACATGCATCGCATATCACAGTTGCCGCAGCACAATCTTGTCCGGTGGCGAAAAGTCGACGCAATTGATCTCTCTCAAAAAGCACCTGCTGATCGCCCCTCTTTTCACCCCAATGACCGTTCCACCACTCCGGAAAGAATGGTCCAGGCAGCCGCAGGTTCTCCCCCCCCCCCGCCAAAATCACCGGCACACCGGCAATTTCGTCAATAGGATTGAAGAACTGCGTAAATGCATTCGTCTCGGAATCCCGCGTATAACACGACCCAGTCCAATCGATGACAAGAATTCTCCCAGTTCGCTTTGCATACTGCCACGCAGCTGCAAGAGACCAGATACAATCCCCGAAACCGGTGCGCCTACGCGCAACAACGTATCTACGCGCCACTTCCACACCTCCCACAACACACCTCAACTAACAATTCTTCGCTTTAAAACGGCCAGAGCCAAGCCGAAAGCAATGACTGCATATGACGCCAAGATGACCACGTCCGACATGAAGTTCGGGACATACGCCCCATTAAGAGCCCCCCGCATCAGCTCTACACTGGGATAAAGCGGGAGCATGCTAGCCCACCACCTTATTGCGCGAGGCATCTGCGAAGCGGGAAATATCGCACCACTCGTAAAAACAAGCGGAACAAAAAATACAGACTGGCATATCAAAAATAATTCATAACCTTTCGCGAAAGACACAACAAGAGCAGAGATGCATGAAAAAGTTAAGCACACGACAATTAAAATTGGAACGATCATAAATAGGCAATGCCAAGAGACATACCCAAAGCATAACGAAACAATATATACAATCACCCCAATGGCACACCCCCTCGTTGCACCCCAACACACCTCCCCGAACAGCACATCGGCAACCGACAGCCGCGTATACAACATAGCACTCCACGTCTGATCGATGTAAAATCTCGTAAATGCTCCGTAAAACATCTCTCCATTTGTAGCAGCCATCGCTCCCGTAACGATGAGACCGCCGGCAAGAAACGAGATATAGGGCTGACCGTCAACTAACCCGACAATAGGACCGATCCCTATCCCTAACCCTAGAAGCGCCACAATAGGATCCGCAACTGTCCCTATAAAATGCAGCAGAGCCCCTCTCCGCCAGGTCAAATAATTTCTATACCATACCGCAAACCATGCCGGAGATTCAAACGACGCTTTATATCGCACATTATCCTCCCATCCTACAATGAGCTTGTGCCACCAAATCACTTACACTAGCCGCCCTTTCGGTCACTTTTACACCGACGCTCTGCACCAGCGCGTGCCGCACGTGAGCGAACGTTGTATTAATACATACAATGTTGCTGGGCCCAACAAAACATTCCACCGCCGAACGACGCAAAATTTGCGCTGCCTGCTCAATATCTTGACACTGGATGTCAATGACACTCCCCCCAAGCGATTCGAGCATCCGACCGACACTTCCCGAAGCAACCACATGCCCCCCGGAAATAATGGAAACCCGATCGCACGCCAGCTCAATTTCTTCCATTGCATGGGATGTCATAAGTATAGCGACGCCTCTACTCTTGAGGTCTTTGATAAGATCGATTACACTATTCCTTCCACTCACATCAAGATTGGACGACGGCTCATCAAGAATCAGCAATTCTGGATTGTTAATTAAAGCTCTAACAAGCGAAATCTTTTGCTTTATACCGCCAGACAGCTCCGAAATTCTATTATCGGCATATGACGTCAATTCCAGCTTCTCCAGAAGCCAGGATATTCTGTCACGAATATGGCGTCCACCTAATCCGAAAAAAGCCGCATACAGCTTTATATTCTCACGAACGGAAAGAGAATGTTCCAAGCAACTTACCTGAGGAACCACACCTACCTTCGCTCGTGCAAAACGACTATTAGTTCGCATGTCGTTTCCCAACATGAAAATAGATCCGATATCAATCCTGCTTCTACCGATAATTGCGGAGATCGTCGTACTTTTTCCCGCGCCGTTGGGTCCAATCAGGCCGTGACATTCTCCGCGGGACACCTCAAGATTAACGTCGTTCAGTATGGGCTTTCCGCGTACAAATTTTGACACTCCCTGCATGATTATCGGCTTCATCTGCATCCTCCTACTTCCCACTGTTCGTGCTTACATCTCGGCCGATGCTAAGCCTTCCAGATATAACCGTCGCTCCATACATTGCAAATTCGGCCCCAACGGCAGGCGGATGCGACGTCAGGAAAGAAGCCCCGCCCCAATTCATTGGCGCTTGTGTTGCACAACAGCGGCACACCTGTGAGACGCTCGTACTCCACCAACAAGCGCGCGACCGGATGACTGGACTCTCGCGGAATAGTTTGAAGCCTTGCGGATCCATCCAAGTGAACTACCCCGGGAATTCTATCGCGCCAATGCGGCCTAGTTTGATGATCGAACATCATGAAAGGATCAGGCGTGCCTGGATCAAATATTTCTTCAGCTCTATCCTGCAGACAAATGGGAGCAATTGGTCTAAAATTCTCCCGATTCTTAATGTTATTTAACTTTTCCTTCATCTCAGCGGACGTCGCTGCCGCGAGGATACTCCTCGCTCCCAAAGCTCGTGGCCCCAACTCTGCTGGACCTGTAAGAAAAACAATAGGCTCCCCCTGTGCTAGTACACGGGCAAGCTCCTCAAATCCGCACGGACTGCGGATCCACTCCGGCGGCGGAGTTTCCTCACCTAACTGCGGTCCGCTAAATACCGACCATTCAAGAGGGACCAACCCTCGGCCCTCTGCCAACGCGCAACACGCCGCGCCGATCGCGGAGCCGCTATCGTTCGGAAAAGGCGGCACCCACACATCCCCGAATAAGCCGCTTCGCCGCAATGCGCTATTCCACTTGATATTTAATCCACATCCTCCAGAAATGCATAGATTCAGCCCGCGAGGGAGGCCACTTCCCGCAAGAATCTCGGCAACACGTTGAATTAACATTCGCTCGATGAAAACGTGAAATGAACACAGCACGTCCGCCCCAGTGACACCTTCGAGCGACAGGGATATTTCTTCCATGAAACGGTGCGTATAAACGAGCATTTCGTCTGGTTCATGCATCATTTCGGTTGCGTGAGTGACATAACCACTAAATCGACATATAATATTGCGGTAACTATTCTCGATAACCGAGATGATTTCATCGCTTGGTTTACCTAAGGAGATATATGACATCAGCTTACCGGCAATGTCCAAGTTCCATTGGCTGCGATCGGAACTCCGGTATGGCCCGAAATGATGGCCGGCCGCCGCAAAGGCATGCCCTAGGAGTGGGAAAAGCGAACCAACGTAATCCACGCGCTCGGGCGAAACAACATACAGCCTTGGCCAGATGCTACCATCCCAAACAAGGCATAGGGCGCTCAAACGCGCTTTAGCAAAACTACTGGTACAATAGGCCGAGGCAATATGCCCAGAAACATGCGAAAAGCTCTTGTACGACCTTGCACGCGCGCCCAACAGAAGCCCGCCATGTAACGATGAGCTCATTATACTCGCGCGATTCCTTTCGAGATAAGGAGCGACCTCCAGCTTTCCTGGTACGCCCCCGGAAGAGAATTCCACTGTCGACTCGCGTATTCCATCCCACCCGTCTATCGCGTATAAATCAATGCATTCTGCGGATAGGCCGCTTCTGTGTAAAATCGATTCCACCTCGTGAGCGTTTGATATGGGCGAAAATCGCCTGTTTCCGTTCACCTTCTCATTTTCGACGCAGGTTATTAATTTTTGATCTCTAATTAGCGCTACAGCGCCATCGTGCGTCAGCTTAAGACCGCAGATTATCACCGCTATACTCCATTAGTTAGCTAACGACTAAAAATCATATCTGTCTTTTTTGCGGTTGGAATACTGCAATAACGCAGTCCTCCTGTACCTTCTCCCCTTTTAGTGAGATTTGTTGCGTCAAATTGAGGAACGAACGTGCAATTGATATTATTGTCTCCGCTCCTGCCGCTCTCCCCCATATTTTGCACAACTCGTCCCTGGCCGAGCCAATAACAAGTCGCCCATCGGCGGCCAACATGTTCGCTAGATTGCAAATCACGGAATGAATTTCATCTTCAGATTCTAAATAATAAAGAACTTCGCTACATACAATGACATCAAATATAGTACTAGATGACACCGAACGCACATCAGATAATATCCACTCTATGTTTGGCGTTGAAACTCTCTTCTTTGAACGATCTATCGCATCCTTCATGACATCAATTACTGTCAAATTGCTACAGAACATCGCCAATTTTTCGGTAAATGCCCCCCCCGCACAGCCTATTTCGAGGGCATTTTTTATAGGCGGCCCTTCTCGGCAAAGTCTTGCAAGATGGAACAGCCGCCGCTGCTCAAAATCGCTACCATCTAATCCCCATGGGTCAGCCTTAGATAGCTCTCGATGAATTTCGTCATATGACACGTTACGCGCCTTTCATCGTCAAATAATCTGGCCCTACAGCGGCATTGTTTCATCATCTGCTGATACGAGACGATTATTTCGTGACATCCAACTGGAATTTCCCACGGTTAGGGCCGCGTATACCTTTATCGGCCCCAGGACAAGATAATTTATAGGCGCGTGAGCTATAAAGAACATAAATCTAAGATCTTTGGATGCCGCAGCCGCAATTGCGCAACACCACAATTCAATTAACAGAAAAGTTATTAACGTGTAATATGGAACTTTGGCATCCAAAACGGCGACACCAATGGCAGTTATCATTGTGATTGGCGTCAGAAAAATAAACAATGTCTGCAATATCACTTCAGATACCACGTATGCGTTGAGAGACGATGCGATCTTCAACGCCAAGAACGAATCCCTGAACGTACTACGAGCCCACCTTAACTGCTGCAGAACATATGCAGACATGCTACTTGGGACTATCGTTGCCGCACTTGCCATATACTCATACTCCGTCCTATAACCACTTCTTAACATTAGAAGTGTTATGTGCCTATCTTCTCCAAAGTTGCTCTCTTTTCCAAGAAAATACTGAGATCTATACTCCGATAGCACGCGCATAAAAGCTTCTCGTCGATACATCGCACACGGACCACAACAACACATGACTGTACCAAATCTTGACTGGGCCGACCTTTCCTCATTACACGCGATCCAATACTCCATGTCTATCAACTTTGTGAGCCAATTTGTTGATCGATTTGATGCGACTAGTTGGCCCATGACCCCCCCCACCCTCGAATCAATCATCTTCCTTACAAGATGCTTAACTACGTCCGGCGCCAAGGAGGTGTCAGAATCTACATTTAATATGAATTCGCCAAACGACATATTTACCGCTGCGATCTGAGCCTCTCTTTTACCCATATTGCGAGGCAACTCAATAAATTCGATATCGCTATCATCTTGATACAATCGCCTCGCTTCAACGAAGCCACGCGGATCGGAGGATCCATCGTCGACGACGAAACACCTTATCTTCCCCTCGTATAACTGATTTTTTATGGACGAAATACATCCGATCAACGCGGAGGCATTTTCGTTGTATGATGGAACAATAACATCGACATCCGGCTTATACACGCCACGCCCACATTCTACTTTCGCTTCTTGCTTACCCGCCATATAATGGCCACGGAATATCTTGTATGCGACATTAGCCACGATATACACAGATGTTACGACAAGATTAGAAGTCTCTAAATCGAACATATGTCCCTCACGCGTGTATATTTATGGGAGATTCAGAAGCGAAAAGCCGCGAGCCTGGAGCATCGGTATAATTATCGATACAGCCTCAACTGTATTTCTTCTATTGCATAATTCAGGTGACGTGCGCTCTTCCGCGGGTGGCGCGCTATCATGCATCAGTATGATCGATCCCGGCACGGCGTTATTTGCTACAGTATCCACTATCATCTGAGCATCACGACCGCTCCAGTCCATTGTGTCGATTGACCAGTGTATGGGAATTTGCCCGCATGCCCTGGCGTAATTTAGGGCATTTTCGGTCCAAACGCCAAAAGGGGCGCGGAAATGGCGAACTGGATTCATGGATTTCAGTTTTTTTATAGCATCCGTCCCGCCGCATACCTCTTCCATGACAACTTCGTCCGCGCAAATATCGAGACTTCTGTGGGTCAACGTGTGATTTCCGATGCAATGGCCATCGAAAGACGCGCGCCTTACGATACCTGGACATGCCTCTACGCGATTGCCGATAACGAAAAAACTGGCTAACGCTGAGTATTGCGTCAATATGTCAAGTATCAATGGCGTATAAGTCGGATGTGGACCGTCGTCAAAGGTCAAGTATATCGGCTTTCCTCCAATCTCGACGGGAAGGCAGTTGATCGGATCGCGCGCTATGTCTTCACTCACAGCTCAGGTCCGTTTCTATTCATCATCTGTGAGCTGGGCCACTCCTCGATGGAAGCGCGTATGGGCAAAACAACTACCAATACATCCTCGACGCGCGTGGGTTGATATCCTGGATACACATTCGCGAGCGTCGATTTGATCTTCATGTTTTCCAGGAGCTCTCCAGCCCCCCCACGGCAGAATCTTTGAAAATGCGCTTTCAATTCCGGGCGGAATGTCCCGAAGGCAAACGGGACGCCGAGTTTATGTAGTGTTGGCGTCAGTGCAGCGACAGAATGACCAATGCCAAGCCCCTCCAGATCTCGCCTGACGCCGTATAATCCGAGCTCTGCCACTAGCAGATCCACTTCCCCAACCCTAATGAAACGCCGCAGCACTCCCATGTGTGCGGCAACACCACTAGCGTCATAAGCAATGGCTCGCAGCTCGGGACGAGCACCGGCCCAACTCCGAACGCCCTCAAAAGGCAATGCGTTAGCGGACCCAGTTGGGCCATACACACGTCGAAAAAATTCTGCTAGATTAGAATGATCTGTGAGATCTAGATCACTCTCCCACCGCAGCGACCATTTAGGGATAGAACTCACCACGCCTGCTCCCATTCTGCACCTGTTCGCGCGACCATGCGCTTGAGTTAGAAGCGCAATGGTCAGAGATATTTTATCTATTAACGCGAAAAGATTCCGTCAAATCGAGAGTCTTGATACCCGACATCCAAACGACAAATGAGGGCAAAGATGGAACTTCGTAGAATCAAGTCCGGCGGGAATATTGGATACTCTACTGATCAGTCGATTATTACCACTTCAGAGGGCCGCGGGCGTGAAGCGACTTAGGTTAGAACTACCTTTAACCATCATATCGAAATCGTGCCCGCAGCGGAAACGTCGGCGTGGAGGGCCCATAAAGCCGGGGCAGCCGAGCCGGCCCTCTGATGCCGTTCGCCGCCGAATTCCGCGCGAGAGCTTCTGGTCGTGGATCGTCACGCTATCGGCGACGCCGTTGCTGCGTTTGGAAGGATGACCCGGCCCGATGGGGCCGGGTCCCTCGGATCAAGCGGCCTTGCGGGCCTTCGCCCGATCGTTGGCACCGGCGTCGGCGAGCTTCGTGAGATCGGCGTCGGTCCTCGAATCCTTCCTTCAAGCTGGCGTCGAGGAGGGTCACCGCCTCGGACAGACCCAGCTCTGCCGCCCAGCGCTTCAGGGTTCCTAGCTATGTGGTCCCGAAGTCTGATGGTGCATCATCGGTCCTGAATCGTCAGGAGGAGGATGCCCTGTGGCAAGCGTTCTTCACGGCAGCGCCCGCACGACGCCGTGTCGTCGAGCCGAGTTCCAAGCGTCGAAAGAGAGCACCCGGGCCCTTGCCGCCCGTTACGGGCTGAACCCGAAAACGATGGCCAAGTGGCGGAGACGGACCACGACGGCCGATGCGCCGATGGACCCCGAGGCGCCGAAGAGCACGGTGCTGACGCCAGCCGCGGAAGCCATCGTGGTAACCTTTCGGCGGAATACACTCCTGCCGCTAGACGACGTGCTCGGTTGCCTGCGGGACACCATCCCCAACCTCAGCCGCAGCGCCCTGCACCGCTGACTGCAGCGTCATGGCATTCCCGGCTGCCGGTCAGTGAGACTGCCGAGAAGCGCAAGCGGTTCAAAACCTACGAGATCGACTACGTCCACATCGACAGCTGCGAGCTGCGCCACGCCGGAGGGAAAGCTGGTGATGTTGCTGGCCATCGATCGGGTCTCGGAGTTCACCCATGTCGAATTCCACGACAGCGCCGGGAAGATGGAGGGAGCCGTGTTCCTGAGGAATGTGATCGAGGTCTTGCCCTACAAGATCCACACCGCGCTCACCGACAACGGCATGGCCTTCGCGGAACTACCCAAGAACGCGAGGGCCCCAGCCGCCGCCTTCTCAGACCGCACATCTTTGACCGCGTCTGTATCGCCAACCGCATCGAGCACAGGCTGACCAGCCTCATCACCCGCGGACCAACGGCCAAGCCGAACGGACGAACCGCACCATCAAGGACGCTACCGTCAAGACCTACCACTACGACGACCTGGAAAGCCTCAAGACACACGTCCTGGCCTGCCTATAACTTCGCCAAGTACCTGAAGGCCCTGCGATGGCGAACACCCTACTAGGTGATCTGCGACGCCTGGACCAAAGACCGATCAATCTTCAAGATCGACCCGCGCCAGCTCATTCCGGGACCACACACCGCTCGGCCAACGCCTTCTTCAGCTGATCAAGCAAGCCATCGCTGTCAAATGCCGATCTGGCCTCCGTGCGCGCCAGCAGTTGGTCCAAAATTGCGTCCGGGATAACAGGCTCTTTCGTCGTGCCATAGGATCTCTCCATGGAACCACCATGCACGCTCGCACACGAAATTCCTGACAGGCCCCCCAGGCCCTGGATGCCGGCGCGGCGCATCAGCCGCTCGATTCGGGAATGGCCCACGCACCGACCGTGCCTCTGCAGCACTGCATGGATCCGGGAGCATCATGGGTCCCGCTGCTCTCCGTGTGGATCAGCCGGACGTCATCCGTGAGCTCCCGGTTGGCCTGTGCGCGCAAGCTCTCCGGACGGGCACGCCAGGCATAATAGCCGCGGGCCGACAGCCCCAAGGCCTCGCACACCAAACGGGCTGGCCACACAGCGCGATGCTCATCGACGAACCCTAACTTCATCGGAAGGCCGCTCCGAAGATGAGCGCGGCTTTTTTAAGGATGTCGAGCTCCATCCGCAGGCGCTCGTTCTCCCGCCTGAGCCGGGCGTTCTCGGCAGCCAAGTCTGCCGGCGCCGGGGCCTCCGCCTGCGGAACCGGGCGCCGCGCCGGCCCCGTCGCCTGGGGGGCTTGGTCTCTCATCTACGGCGAAGCACCGTCTCATGCACCCCCCAGTTCCTGCGCTACCTGTGAGGTGGAAAGGCCGCCGGCCGTGGCCCGTTCAACCGCCTCCCGCTTGAACGCCTCCGGAAACACCCGACGCAGTGTGCCCATCACTCCTCTGAAGCTCATAAATGGACTGTCCCTGGTTTCGTGGACAAAGCCGAGCCTCACGCAGAAGCGCGTTCGAACGCCTCAGGGCTGATGCCGCCGAGATGGCTGTGGCGGCGGGTTCGGTTATAGAACGCCTCGATATAGTCGAAGACATCGGCGCGCGCCAAGGCGCGGGTCTTGCAGATGCGTTTCTGGATGCGCTCTTTTTTCAGGCCGCTGAAGAAGGATTCGGCGACCGCATTGTCCCAGCAGTTGCCGCGTCTGCTCATGC
>NZ_AXBA01000060.1 GCF_000473085.1 Azorhizobium doebereinerae UFLA1-100 | reverse complement strand
CTTTCGGCCCAGGCCGCTCTGCTGACGGCCGTGCCAGGCATCGGTCCCACGGTGCTGGCCACGCTGCTCGGCGAGCTGCCCGAGCTGGGAACACTCTGCCGCCGCCGCATCGCCTCTCTGGCCGGCCTTGCGCCCCATGCACGCGAAAGCGGCACATGGCGCGGGGCCCGGCGCATCTGGGGCGGCCGGCGAAAGGTCCGAGAGGCCCTTTACATCGCCGCCCTATCGGCCTCCCGCCGCGTTCCAACCCTCACGGCTATGCGCGACAGGATGCGTCTCAAAGGCAAGGCATCCGAGACCATTCTCGTCGCCGTCGCACGCCAACTCCTCGTCATCATCAACGCCATGAGCCGAAAAGGAGCACCCATCGCGATGGCTTGAACAACACAGTTGCCCATGGGCGCATTACGGCCTTCGCGATATGCGGCATGTCCTTGGTGCCGGCTCCGGCGATGGGGCCCAGTCTCGGTGGCTGGATCATCGATAGCTTCAGTTGGCGTTGGGTCTTCCTCATCAACGTCCCGATCGGGATCGTGTTGACCCTGCTGGTGCTGGCAATGATCCATGACCCTCCCGAACAGGTGGCCGCGCGAACCGCGAAGCTGCGTGCAGGGCTAAGGATCGACTATTTCGGCTTCTCTCTGCTCGCTCTTGGGCTCGGGTGTCTGCAACTCGTCCTCGACAAGGGGCAGCAGTACGACTCGTTCTCTTCACCCCTGATCTTTGCAGGAGCCATTCCCAGTGCGGTGCTCCTCGCGGCGTTCGTCGTCTGGGAACTGGGGCAGGACGATCCCATCGTCGATCTAGAGACCGGACCCTAAGCCATGACGTTATATGCAATTTGCCGAAGCAAAAAGAGTCGCCATGCCGCCATCTATCGCCGTCAATAGCGAGGCTCTCCTCGCTATTGACGGCGATAGATGGCGGATATTTTGTTCAGCGATATCCGCGTATTATAGGGAGTTTTCGGGGGAAGCCGGCGGCGTTCGGATGGCCCTGAATCATTCCCACTCAATCGTGCCCGGGGGCTTCGAGGTCACGTCGTAGACGACGCGGTTGATGCCGCGCACCTCGTTGATGATGCGGGTCGCCGTGCGGCCGAGGAAGTCCATCTGGAACGGGTAGAAGTCCGCCGTCATGCCGTCGATGGAGGTCACCGCGCGCAGCGCCAGCACGTGGTCGTAGGTGCGCCCGTCGCCCATCACGCCCACGGTGCGCACCGGCAGCAGCACCGCGAAGGCCTGCCAGATCACGTCATAGAGGCCGGCGGCGCGGATCTCCTCCAGATAGATGGCGTCCGCCTTGCGCAGGATGTCCAGCTTCTCGGGCGTGATCTCGCCGGGGCAGCGGATGGCAAGGCCCGGGCCGGGGAAGGGGTGGCGGCCGACGAAGCTCTCCGGCAGGCCGAGCTCGCGGCCGAGCGCGCGCACCTCGTCCTTGAACAGCTCGCGCAGCGGCTCCACCAGCTTCATGTTCATGCGCTCGGGCAGGCCGCCCACATTGTGGTGCGACTTGATGGTCACCGAGGGGCCGCCGGTGAAGGAGACGCTCTCGATCACGTCGGGATAGAGCGTGCCCTGGGCGAGGAAGTCGGCGCCGCCGATCTTCTTGGCCTCGGCCTCGAACACGTCGATGAACAGCTTGCCGATGGTCTTGCGCTTCACTTCCGGGTCGGTGACGCCGGTGAGTTCCTTGAGGAACAGCTCGGACACGTCCACATGGACCAGGGGGATATTGTAGGTGTTGCGGAACAGCGAGACCACCTGCTCCGCCTCGCCCAGGCGCATCAGGCCGTGGTCGACGAACACGCAGGTCAGCTGGTCGCCGATGGCCTCGTGGATCAGCACCGCCGCCACGGCGGAATCGACCCCGCCGGAGAGGCCGCAGAGCACACGCCTGTCGCCCACCTGCGCGCGGATCTTGGCGATGGCGGCGTCCTTGAAGGCGCCCATGGTCCAGTCGCCTTCCAGGCCCGCCACCCGGCGCACGAAGTTGCGCAGCAGCAGGGCGC
Source organism: Azorhizobium doebereinerae UFLA1-100 (assembly GCF_000473085.1). GTDB lineage: Bacteria > Pseudomonadota > Alphaproteobacteria > Rhizobiales > Xanthobacteraceae > Azorhizobium > Azorhizobium doebereinerae. The sequence continues at coordinate 9,163 of NZ_AXBA01000060.1, read as the reverse complement.
CCTGCGGGGTGTGCACCACTTCCGGGTGGAACTGCACGCCGTAGAACTTGCGGCTTTCGTCGGCGATGGCGGCGAAGGGGGCGTTCTCGGAAGTGGCGATCACCTCGAAGCCCGCGGGCAGCTGGGTCACGCGGTCGCCGTGGCTCATCCACACCACGTAGCGCTGGCCTTCCTGCCAAACGCCCTCGAACAGGGCGACGGGCTTGACCACCTCCACCTCGGCGCGGCCGAACTCGCGATGGTGCCCGGCTTCCACCGTGCCGCCGAGCTGCTCGGCCATGGCCTGCTCGCCATAGCAGATGCCCAGCACCGGGATGCCGGCGTCGAACACCTGCTGCGGCGCGCGCGGGCTCTCGCCCTCGATCACCGAGGCCGGGCCGCCGGAGAGGATCACCGCCTTGGGCTTCAGCCGGTCCATGGCCTCGGCGGCCTTCTGGAACGGCACGACCTCGGAATAGACGCCTTCCTCGCGCACCCGGCGGGCGATCAACTGGGTGACCTGGCTGCCGAAATCGATGATGAGGACGGTGTCGTGCATGTGAGGCTTTCCGGCGCGAGGGGCGTATGAGCGCTTCCTTTAGCGGGAAAGCGCTGGAGACAAAAGCCGCAGGGCAGGGGATCAGGCCTGCGTGCCCGTCGCGCCCGGCTCGGCTTGACACGGGATGCTGGCGCATGGAGCCTGCCTTGGCATCGCCAGGAGGGATCCATGCCAATTCTCTTTGGGCTGATCGGCCTTCTCGCCGCCGGCATGTTCTGGATCGTGTACATGCACAGGACGGTCAAGGGATTGCAGGACGTCGACCGCGACACGAAGGGGGCTCAGCGCCGCGCGCTCTCTGCCATCCGCAACATCGTCGGTACCCCCTTGGAGCGGGTGCGCGACCCGCGTCTGGCGGCGGTGATCCTGATGATCCAGCTCGTGCGCACGGGCAGTCCGGTCACCGCCAGCGAGAAGACCAAAATCCTCGAATTCATGGAAGATCCGCTGGGGCTTGAGGCCATCTCCGCCGCCTTCGAGCAGGCCTGGGGCTATACGCAGCCGCGTTACCCCTTCTCCCAGGTGGCGGACGTCCTGACGCCCCTCCTGCGGCAAAAGCTGACGCCGGAGGAGCGCACGGACCTCATTGCCATGCTGAACCAGGTCGCGTCCGCGCATTCCGCCCCGAGCGAATTGCAGAGCGAGGGGATCGTGCGGCTCAAGAAGCGCCTGATGGCGGAGGACACCTCCCTCAAGCGAGGCGTCGCGGAAGTCTGACCCGCCGCCGGTCCGTGCCGGGCTCAGCCGGCGGCGGACATGAGGAAGGGCGTGCCGGTCTCCACCAGGGTCTTGAGGCGCGACAGGGATTCCGGCCAGCCGCCGGTGACGGCACGGCTGGTGGCGGTGTCGCCGCCAAAGGCGTCATGGGTGAGGGTCAGCCGGGTGCCGCCGGGGATTTCGGCAAGCTCCCAGGTCACGCGGGAGGGCGGATCGCCGGCGACGTCGGGTGACCAGCGGGCGCTGAAGCTGTGCACGAGGCGCACGAGCGGGGTGAGTTCCAGGATCTCGCCGACGATCATCGGCCGGCCCTCGACGAAGAAGGTGATGGCGCCGCCCACCCGCCATTCGGTGGTGGAGGTCATGTTGAAATGCTGCCAGAGCGGGGTCTTGGCATCGTCGGTCAGGATGGCCCAGACCGCCTCAGGCGCAGCCCGCAGGAAGTGCTCGTACATGTGCTTCGGCCCGCTGGCGGACATGCTCTTCGCCCCTTGTTCCACGGCATTGGACAGGTCGCTCATCGTGCGCGCGAAGGGCGCGGCGTAACGGGAGATCCAGCGGTCGGCGACCTGCTGGAGCGGCACGGGGTTGAGATAGTGCAGCTTCTCCCGCCCCACCTTGCGGGTGACGATGAGATGGGCGCGCTCCAGGACCGCCAGGTGCTTCATCACGCCAAACCGCGTCAGCGGCTGGTCGCGTTCCAGCCCGGTGAGCGTCTGGCCGTCCTTCTCGCGAAGGCGGTCGAGGAGCGCGCGCCGGATGGGATGGGCAAGGGCATCGAAGACCGCATCCATGTCCGGAGAATAGGTGCCATTTTTATCACGTGTCAATATGGTCACCTGATCGCGTGCCGACCGGCCGGAAGGCGATGCGGGCGGTTCAGCCCGCCCGCTTCATCACGCTGATGAAGAAGCCGTCGGTGCCGGTGCGGCGGGGCGTCAGCAGCAGGCCCTCGGGCAGGTCCAGCGCCGCTTCGCGCAGGGCGAGGCCCCGGCTGCCCAGCGCCAGCACCGTCTCGGTGGCGGGAATGACGGAGAAGTCCGGCCGCTTGGCGAGGAGCGCGCGGATCTGCGCCGCATTCTCCGCTTCCAGCAGCGAGCAGGTGACGTAGGCGAGCCGTCCGCCGGGCCGCACGAAGCGCGTGGCCTGCTCCAGGATGGCGGCCTGCTCGGCGGTGCGCTCGGCAAGGGCGCCGGGGCGCACGCGCCATTTGGCGTCCGGGTTGCGGCGCCAGGTGCCGGTGCCGGTGCAGGGGGCGTCCACCAGCACCAGGTCCATGAGGTTTTCCAGGTCCGCCAGCACGTCCACGGGGCCGCGCGGGGCGCGGATCTGTACGTTGCGCACGCCGGCGCGCTGGAGGCGCTCGTGGATGGGCTTCAGCCGCCGCACGTCGCTGTCGTGCGCATAAAGCTGGCCCTTGTTGTCCATCAGCGCGGCCAGCTCCAGCGTCTTGCCGCCGGCGCCCGCGCACAGGTCCAGCACCTGCGAGCCGGGCACGGGGGCGGCGAGGATGGCGGCGATCTGCGAGCCTTCGTCTTGGACCTCGATCTCGCCCTTGGCGAAGGCGGGCTCGGAGGTGAGGGGGGGCTGCTTGCCGTCGGCGCCGAGCTGGATGCGCAGGGCGAGCGGCGACCAGCGGCCGGGCTCGGGCGAGAGGTGGGCGAGTTCGGCGGACACGTCCTCGGGCTTGGCCTTCAGCGTGTTGACGCGCATGTCCAGCGGGGCGCGGGCGGAGAGGGCGGCGGCTTCCTCCACGCGATCCTCGCCGAACACCGCCTTCAGCTCGCCGTCCAGCCATTGCGGATAGTCGCCGCGCACCCAGGGGGCGGCGCCGTCCAGATTGGGGGCTGCGAGGCGGGCGCGCTCGTCCTCGGTGAGGGGCGCAGGGGCGAAGCGGGCGCCGTCGCACAGCTTGGCGATGGCCTCGACATCCTGGCCGCGCACGGTGGCGAGCATGCCCAGCAGCAGGGCGCGAGGCTCCTCCGAGCCCATGACATAAGCGCACGAGGCGCGCCGGCGCAGGGTATCGAAAACCAGGCCGGACAAGGCGGCGCGGTCGCCGGAGCCGGCGAAGCGGTGGGCCAGCCCCCAGTCCTTGATGGCGTCGCCGGCCGGACGGCGGCGGGTGATGAGGTCGCCGAGGATCTCGATGGCGGCGGACAGGCGGGCGGCAGGGGTCACGGGATTTCCGGTATCTTGCGGGGAGGACGGGCGGCGGGGCGAGGGTCGGGAGACCTCAGGCCGGTTCCGGCACCAGGGACAGGGCGCCGCTCGCAAGCTGCGCGGTGAAATGGTCGAGGGCGTGGCCGAGCTTCTCGTCGATCACGTGGAGATATTCCGTCCAGTCTTCGAGCTTCGCCAGATCGGACTTGCCGTCGCTGATGCCGCGCAGGCCGATGGTCGGCACATGGAAGCGGGCGGCGGCGCGCAGCACGGCGAAGGTCTCCATGTCCACCATATGGGCGTCGATGGCGTCATAGGCGGCGCCGGAGATGATGCCGCCGCCGGTGGAGAGCCTGGCGGCGGCAAGGCCGGGGATCTGCGGACGCACCGGGATGACGGCGGGGCAGTCGAGGAAGGGCGTGCACCCCTTCTCGAAGCCGAGCGGGGAGGCGTCCATGTCGCGATAGGCGACGCTGGCCACCTGATAGACGCCCGCATGGTCGAGGCAGCGCGAGCCGGCCGAGCCCAGCGTGAACACGAGGTCCGGCATCGCGCCGTGCGCGGCGAGGCGGCTCAGCGCAATGCCCACGGCGGCGGCGGCCTCCACCGGGCCGACGCCGGTGATGAGCGGGTCGATGCGGGCGGCCAGATGCGGTCCGTATTCGAACGTGGTGGCCATGACGAACAGGATCGCCTTGCCTTCCACCTGCGCCACGTGGCGGGCCGGATCATCCATCCTCGCGTCTCCTTCCGCCGCACTCCTCCGTCGCCGCGCCGCCGCTGTCAATGGAAGCTGTGCCCCGCTCACACGTTGAGCAGGATGGCGAGCGCGTACAGAACCCACATGACCAGCAGGACGAGGGCGCCCACCCCATAGGCGGAGAAGCGCAGCCGGACGTCGTTCGAAGTGCAGTGCACGCAGGCATGGACGATGCGCGAGAGCACGAACACCCAGGCGAGGATGACGAAGACGAGGTCCGCCTTGCGGGTGAGCAGCACCAGCACGGTCAGCACATAGAACAGCACCGGCACTTCGAACTGGTTGCGCAGGTTGTTGGCGGCCTGACGCGCCGGAGGCGGGAAACAGCTGTCGTCCAGGGCCGCCTCTGGCCCGACCGTCCGCTCGCGGATGGGCCGCATGCGCCGGGCGCCGGTCAGGAACAGAACGAAGAAGGTGAGGGCGACCTGAACGAACAGCGGCAGCAGGATCATCTGGACAGTCATGGAAACCTCGGGCGTGAGCGTTGCCACACAGGAACCTTGTGCGCGGCGGGACGTTCCCTGAAGCGATCGATTCCGGAGTATCATCATGCCCCAGCGTCAGCAGGAACCCGAACTCTCCCAGGGCCCCGCGCCGCGTCCCTTCTTCACGCGGGTATCGCAGGCGGTGTCGAAGGCGGCGGGCAAGCCGGTCACCTTCATCGGCGCGGTGGCGGTGATCGCCATCTGGGGCGCCACCGGGCCGCTGTTCGGCTTCAACGACACCTGGCAGCTCATCATCAACACCTCCACCACCATCATCACCTTCCTGATGGTGTTCCTGATCCAGAACAGCCAGAACCGCGACACGGCGGCGCTCCAGATCAAGCTGGACGAGCTGATCGCGCGCACCGAGGGGCCGCGCAAGGCGCTGCTGGACCTGGAGGATCTGGACGAGGAGACGCTGGACCGGCTGCGGGCGGAATACGCCCGCCTCGCCGACCGGGCGCGCGGCGAGGCCGACGAGGGCGCCGAGGTGGAGCCGGTGAACCGCACCATCAAGGAGATCTGCAACCCCGAGAGCTGCCCGCCCGAAACCGGCGACGACACCGTCGAGGTGAAGGTGGTGTCCGCCGCCACCGGCAGCAATGCCGCCGTCGCCGAGGCGCGGGCGTCCAAGGCCGCGGCCGGCAAGGTGGAGCAGGTTCTGAAAGCCACGCGCCGGAAGGCGGCGGGCGGCGCCGGCGGCGTGCTGGAGGCGGACGGCCCGGGGTCAGCCGACACGCGGCCGAAGCCCAGGCGGGCGGCCCGCTAAGGCGGGTGGCCGGCCCCTGTCGCCACGGCGACACATTGAAGCTTTATGCAGTGGCGATTGCGCGCCGAAAACAGGGTCGCCCCCATGTCCGCACCGCTCTCCCCCCCATCCGCCCCCGCCCGCCGCGAGCCGCTGACCGATGCGCTCACCACGCCGGACGGCGAGGTGGTGCTCACCCTCAATCATTCCGTGGCGCTGGTGGTCTTCGACCTGCTGGCGCGCCTGCTGGACCGCCACGACGCCGAAGGCGTGCGCGACCTGCTGGAGCATCCTGCCGAGGTGGCGGCGCTGTGGTCGCTGATGGCGACGTTCGAGCAGGTGCTCGACGAGCCGAAGGAAGCCGACTACCGCAAGCTCATCGCCGCCGCCCGCGAAGGCGTGGTCGCCCGCCTCGGCGCCGGCGCCTGAGGCGCGCGGCCCGGACCGCGGCCGGCCGGAAAAAAGAACGGCCCGAACCGCAAGGCTCAGGCCGTCCGTATGGTGAAGGGGCAGCCCCGGTTCACCAGCTCGACAGTACGGCGCCCTTGAAGGTGTCCTGGATGAACTGCTTCACCTCGGGCGACTGGTAGCTCTTCACGAGCACCGCGACCCAGGGCTTGTCCTTGTCCTGCGCGCGCACGGCGATGACATTGACGTAGGGGCCCTTGGGATCCTCACGCAGGATCGGATCCTTCACCGGGTCGAGACCGGCTTCCTTGGCGAAATTGGTGTTGATGCCGGCGGCGTCCACGTCGGGCAGCGAGCGCGGCAGCTGGGCGGCGTCGATCTCGATGATCTTCAGCTTCTTGGGGTTGCCGGTGATGTCGGCGACGCTGGGCTTGAAGCCGACGCCGTCGCGCAGCTTGATGATGCCCTTGTCCTGCAACAGCAGCAGCACGCGCCCGCCATTGGTCGGATCGTTCGGGATGGCCACGGAGCCGCCCACCGGGACCTCGTCGAAGGTCTTGTACTTCTTGGAATAGATGCCGATCGGGAAGTTCACCGTGGTGGCCACGGAGATGATCTTGAACTTGCGGTCCGCCACCTGGTTGTCGAGGTAGGGCTGGTGCTGGAACGAATTCGCCTGGAGCTCGCCGGAATCGAGCGCCACGTTCGGCACCACATAGTCGGAGAATTCCACGATCTGAATGTCGAGGCCCTGCTTGGCGGCGATGGGCTTCACCGCTTCCAGGATCTGCGCATGCGGGCCGGGGGTGACGCCGACCTTGATGGTCTCGGCGCCGGCGGCGCCGATGCCGAGGCTGAGCGCAAGGCCTAGGGCGAGGCTCCGCACGGGAGCGGGACGGAAGGACATGAGGCGAACTCCTTACGGGAAAAGGGAACGGGGACGCGGGATCAGCCGCGATTGCGCTTGTCGAGGCGGCGGGCCAAGAGGTCGCCGACGCTCTGCACGCCCTGCACGAGGACGATGAGGACGATGACCACCGCGGCCATCACCTCCGGCATGAAGCGCTGGTAGCCGAAGCGGATGCCGAGATCGCCGAGGCCGCCACCGCCCACCGCGCCCACCATGGCCGAGTAGCCGAGCAGGCTGACCACCGCGAGGGTGAGGGCGAGCGTGATGGACGGCAGCGCTTCCGGCAGCAGCACCTTGCGCACGATCTGCAACGGCGAGGCGCCCATGGCGCGCGCGGCCTCCACCAGCCCCTGGTCCACCTCGCGGATCGCCGCCTCGATGAGCCGGGCGATGAAGGGGGCGGCGGCCACCGTCAGCGGCACGATGGCGGCATTGGTGCCGATGGAGGTGCCGGCGATGAGCCGGGTGAAGGGGATGATGGCCACCACCAGGATGATGAAGGGGGTGGAGCGCGCCGCGTTCACCACCAGGCCGAGGGTGTGGTTCAGCCAGGGCGCGGCGAACAGCTCGCCGGAGCGGCTGGTGGCGAGGAACACGCCGAGCGGCAGGCCGATGAGCGTGCCGACGAGGCCGGAGATGGCCACCATGTAGAGCGTCTGGCGGGTGGCCTCGATCAGCAGGTCGACGATGGCGGGGGAGAGGATCTCAGGAAACATAGCCGATCACCTCCGAGGCAAGGCCGAGGCGCGCGATGGCGTTGGTCACGCCGGCCACGGTGGCGGCGTCGCCGGGCAGTGACACCACGATGACGCCGAACGGCTGGCCGGCGATGTCGTCCACCTGGGCCTGGATGATGTTGATGTCGATGGACAGCAGCCGCGACACCCGCGACAGCACCGGGTCGGTGGCGTGGGTGCCGGTGAAGACGATGCGCACCACCGCCTCGGCGCCGGGCGTATGGGCCGGTTTCAGCCGGTCGGCCAGATGCGGCGGCAGGGTGGAGCCGGTCAAGGCCGAGAGGAAGGAGCGCGTGGTGGGGTGCTGCGGCCGGGCGAAGATGTCGAAGGTCGAGCCGTCCTCGACGATGCGGCCGCCGTCCAGCACCGCCACACGGTCGGCCACCGCCTTGATGACCGCCATCTCGTGGGTGATGAGCAGGACGGTGAGCTTCAGTTCCGCATTCACCTTGCGCAGCAGCGCCAGGATCTGGTTCGTGGTCTCCGGGTCGAGCGCGGAGGTGGCCTCGTCCGAGAGCAGCACGCGCGGCCGGGTGGCCAGCGCGCGGGCGATGCCGACGCGCTGCTTCTGGCCGCCGGAGAGTTCCGCCGGGTAGCGGTCGCGCTTGTCGGCGAGGCCGACGAGGTCGAGCAGGGGCTCGACGCGGCTCTTGATCTCGCGCGCCGGGATGCCGGCGATCTCCAGCGGCAGCGCCACATTCTCGAACGCGGTGCGGCGGGCCAGCAGATTGAAGTGCTGGAAGATCATGCCGATGGAGCGGCGCGCCTGGCGCAGGCCGCGCTCGGACAAAGCGGTGATGTCGGTGCCGTCCACCACGATGCGCCCGGCGGTGGGCCGCTCCAGCCCGTTCACCAGCCGGATGAGGGTGGACTTGCCGGCGCCCGAGCGCCCGATCACGCCGACGATGGCGCCTTCCGGCACCGCCAGGTTCACGTCCGTGAGGGCGGACACGGCGCCAGAGCCGCTGCGGGCGGGGAAGGTCTTCTCGACACCTTCGAAGCGGATGACGGCGGCGGTATCGGTCACGGGGTGGATGGCTCCTGCGGCGCCCGCGGAGGCGGGCGGCGGCGGCAGGATAGACAGCGGAGCGTTCACGTTCACCTCCGGTCTTAAACCGGCATGTCTGACAGCAAGGGACGTTCGTTTGAGCGGACTAACGTATCAGGCTGTCGCAGAGCTGGGACAAGCAAAGGGCGGGATGCGAGTGCGGGTTGCACGGCGGCCGGACCCCCGAAACGGGGCAGGGCATCAACAGCAGCAGCGGCACATCATGGGCATCACCCGCAGGTTCTCGGGCCTCGATGCGGAGAACATCGTTCGGTTTGACGAACAAGTCAACTGGGGCGCGGTGATAAAAGAAAAGCCGCGCCCCGCTTGTGGTTTAGGCCGGACCGCTCATTCGGCGGCATGGTGCAGGTGCGGGCGGGCCGGCGTTCCGGCCTGGGTCCCGGCGGGCGCCTCCGGCTCGTCGGTGCCGCCGACGAAGCGGCCGAGCAGACGGCCGGTGAGGCGGCCGAGGTCGTCCATGACGGTGAACACCGCCGGCACGAACACCAGCGACAGCACGGTGGAGGCGATGAGGCCGCCGATCACCGCGATGGCCATGGGCGCGCGGAAGGCGCCGCCCTCGCCGAGCGCCAGCGCCGAGGGCACCATGCCCGCCGCCATGGCGATGGTGGTCATGACGATGGGCTGC
>NZ_AXBA01000059.1 GCF_000473085.1 Azorhizobium doebereinerae UFLA1-100 | reverse complement strand
TCATGGCCGATACCGCCTATGACAGCGACGCCCTGCGCGCCACAATCGCGGCAAGGAACGCGCAGGCGGTCATCCCGTCCAATCCATCCCGCGCCAGGAAGCATAGCCTCGACAGGCACCTCTACGCTCAGCGCCACCTGATCGAATGCTGCTTCTCCAAGCTCAAGCAGTTCAGGCGTGTCGCGACCCGCTTCGAGAAGACCGCGCGAAACTACCTCGCCATCGTCACAATCGCTGCCATCGTCCTGTGGATCAGGTAACTGTCCACACCACCTAGAGCACGTTCCGTTCAAATGGCACCGCCCTTTGAACGGCAAAACGTTCTCCATCATCAAGTTGGAGCGCGATCCGATCAGATTGATTCAATCTGATCGGATCGCGCTCTAGGCGTCTGTTTCCTATGAAGAAAAAGATCGCAGGCCGTCGCGGCGGCGGGGCGTTGCGGAACATGGAGGTACCACTCTAGCTTGCATGGGGCTGGATGCTGAAATTTCAGGCGCTTGTTCCGTCCCTTGCGGCATGGTTCGGTGAAAATTGAATACAATCTCGCGCAGGATGCCGCCCGTGCTGCCGACTCCGTCCCGATCCCACCCCGCTCCGATGCAGAGCGGCGGGTGCTACACGGCCAATGCCAGCCTCCAGGCGCGCGGCGCCGAGCCGGCGCTGGAGCTGCTGGCGCTGGCGCTGGAGCGCGTGCAGGTGAGCGCCCATCCCCTGGCCATCGTCGATTATGGCTCCGCCCAGGGCGGCAATTCCCTGCGCCCGATGGCGCAGGCGATCCGCGCCATGCGCGGGCGCGTCGGCGCCGACACCTCGCTCGCCATCATCCATACCGACCAGCCGGAGAATGACTTCTCGGCCCTGTTCTGCCTGCTGCGCGACCATCCCGACAGCTATCTCGACGTCGACCCGCAGGTGTTTCCCTTCGCCATCGGCCGCTCCTTCTACGGCCAGGTGATGCCCACGGCGGCGGTGACGGTGGGCTGGTCGTCCTTCGCGGTGCACTGGCTGAGCAGCGCCCCGGTGCGCTACGCTGGCCATGTCTGGCCGCCCATGGCCGCGCCCGAGGTGCGCAGCGCCTTCAAGGCCCATTCCACCGAGGACTGGCGCGCCTTCCTGACCCATCGCGCGGCGGAGCTGGTGCCCGGCGGCTGCCTGGTGGTGGTGCAGCCGGTGCGCCAGGTGGACGGGAGCAGCAGCTTCCCCGTGCTCATGGCCTGGGTGCAGGACGAACTGGAGGGCATGGCGGCGGACGGCATGATCGAGGCGGCCGAGTTCGGCGGCATGACCATCATCGTCTACGAGCGCACCCCCTCGGCGGTGCGCGCGCCGTTCGCGGACGGGCCGTTCCAGGGCCTGTGCGTGCGCGCCGACGTGGTGCAGGACCTGCCCGATCCCTATTGGACGACCTACGAGACCGACGGCGACGCGACCCTGTTCGCCGCCCGCACCATCGGCTTCTTCCAGGCTGCCTTCCTGCCCTCGCTGCTGGCGGCGCTGGACCGCGGCCGCGACGAGACGTTCCGCCGCGCCTTTTCCGGCCGCCTGCTGGCCGGCCTGCGCCAGCGCCTGCTGGAGGCGCCGCAGCCGCTGGTCTGCCCGCTCGCCACCCAGGCGCTGCTGCTGGAGAAGGCGTGAGGCGGGACGAGGCTCAGGGCGCCGCCGCCAGCGCCTCGTATTGCGACAGCATGAGCGCGCCCTTGGCGTCGAGATAGGCCCGCCCATAGGGCGCCGCGCGCAGGGCGGCGGGGTCGGCATAGATCGTGCCGCCCAAAGGCGGCTGCACGCCGGGCTTGCGGCACGGCACGGCGATGGTGAGGGCGGCGCCGGGCTTGTAGAGCGTGCCGCGCTCCACCTTGCGCACCAGCCCGGCCACCGCGCAGGCGCCGTAGCCCGCCTGCGGCTCGGTGACGGAGGCGACCGCGATCACCACCACGTTCGGCGCCTGCCGGCGGGCCTGCTGATAGTATTTCGGCGGCAGCAGCGCCAAGGCGGGGTTCGCCGCGCCCAAGATCAGCGCGCCCAAGATCAGCGCACCCAGGATCAGCGCGCCCGCCAGCGCCAGCCCGGCCGCCCGCCGCATGCCCCGTGCCGTCCGTCGTGTCATGCGCCGTGTCATGCGCGCCCCCGCTCCGCCTGTCCCCGCTGACCAGTTGAGCGGGAGGATCGTGTCGAAGCGAGGGCGGTGCCGCTCACTCCGCCGCGGGCGGCGGCGGGGCGTCGTCGAGGATCTCATACTGCCCCGGCAGCAGCGCGCCCTTGGCGTCGAGGGCGGCGCGGCCATAGGACGAGGCGGTGAGCCGGTCGAGGTCGGCCCCCGTCTTGGCCCCGTCCTTGGCCCCGTCCTTGGTTCCCGCCTTGGCGCCTTTGCGGCAGGGCACGGCGAAGGAGACGTTCTGGCCGATGCCGAACAGGGTGCCGCGCTCCACTTGCCGCACCTGGCCCTTCACCGTGCAGGCGGCGCCCGCGCCCTCCGGCGCCTTCACCACGGCGATGGCGATGACCACCACATTGGCCGCCTCGGCCGGCGCCTGCGCCGCCGCCGGCCCGGCGAGGGGCAGGGCGAGCGGCAAGGGGAGGGCGAGGACCGCCGCGAGGAGACCCGTCGTCAGGCCGATGGTCCGCATGCCGGCTCCTGTCTCGCGCCGGCGCCCGCCCGGCCCGCCCACCAAAGCCCTCCCGCGGGCCCGGCGCAAGGGCGGCCGGCGCGCCATCCCGGCCCGCCGTCCACAGGCGGCGCGCGCGCCGGCCCACATGCCCCGGCCATCTTGCTATGAAGGCAGCGGCGGGAACGGAGCAGGGACGGACGCATGACCCCCATCGACAGCGTGCTGGCGGCAGTGCCGGCGGACCTCATCACCACCGATCGCGACGTGACGGCGCGCTACCTCACCGATTTCCGCAAATACATGACCGGGGCCGCCCGCGCCGTGCTGCGCCCGCGCACCACGGCGGAGGTGCAGCGCATCGTCGCCGCCTGCGCCGCTCATGGCGTGCCGCTGGTGCCGCAGGGCGGCAACACGAGCTATTGCGCCGCCGCCACCCCTTCGGCCACGGGCAACGAACTGGTGCTGAGCCTGGAGCGGCTCAACGCCATCCGCGCGCTCGACGCCGCCAACCTCTCGCTCACCGCCGAGGCCGGCTGCGTGCTTTCCGTGCTGCAGGATGCGGCGGACGATGCCGGCCTGCTGCTGCCGCTGGATCTCGGCTCGCGCCAGTCCTGCCAGATCGGCGGCAACCTCTCCACCAATGCGGGCGGGGTCTCGGTGCTGAAATACGGCATGGCCCGCGATCTGGTGCTGGGGCTCGAAGCCGTGCTGCCGGACGGGCAATTGCTCGACGTGCTCCAGCCCTTGCGCAAGAACAACACCGGCTATGACGTGAAGCAGCTTCTGCTGGGGGCGGAGGGCACGCTGGGCGTCATCACCGCCGTCTCGCTGAAGCTGGCGCTGAAGAGCGTGGCGACCGTGACCGCCTTCCTCACCATCGCCGACATCGACGCCCTCACCGCCATCCTGGCGCGGGCGCGGGCGCTGACGGGGGAGAACGTCACCTCGTTCGAATATGTCTCCGACCATTCGCTGCAACTGCTGCTGGCCGCCAAGGGCCACCTGCGCCACCCGCTCTCAGAGCCCGCCGCCCATTACGTGCTGCTGGAGGCGCAGACCTCCTCCCCGCTGTTCCCGCTGGAGGCGGCGGTGACGCAATTGCTGGAGGAGCTGATGGAAGAGGGCCTCGTCACCGACGGCACGCTGGCGGCCGGCGGCGCCCAGCGCGACGCGCTGTGGGTCTTGCGCGAGCACATCCCCGAGGCGGAGGTGGCGAACGGCGGCTCGGTGAAGCACGACGTCTCGGTGACCACCACCCGCCTGCCGGCCTTCATCCGCGAGGCGTCCGCTGTGGTGGCGCGCTTTTCCGAGGGCGGCCGCCTCTCCATCTACGGCCATGTGGGCGACGGCAACGTGCATTTCAACGTGGTGGCGCCTTTGGGCGCGGAGCCGGCGCGCTACAAACCCTGGTTCGAGCGCGAGGTCTCGCCGCGCCTCTATGATCTGGCGGTGGCCATGGGCGGCTCGTTCGGCGCCGAATACGGCATCGGCGTCGTGAAGCTGGACCTGCTGGACCGCTACGGCGACCCGGCGAAGGTCGCGATGATGCGCGCGGTAAAGGCGGCGCTGGACCCGAAGGGGATCATGAACCCGGGGAAGGTGGTGCGGTGAGGGGGGAATGGGAGAATTGAGAACTGCATGCGCGACCGTGGCTGTGTCTATGCACCGGTTCAGACTGCCCACCTAGCGAGCACGAACAACAGGGAAGGCCCGGTCGCGAGGGGCACCGTGATGCCTTGAGAACCAAACGCGCTGACCTATTTCAACGCGACCGTATGGAACGCTATTCTGATGAAAGAACACCGACCCACCGCTGTCTGTGCGTATAAATCCATCGTCCCGATGGTTAAAAGAGTCGACAAAACCGTATTGCCGACGAGCGTCGGAATAGCAGAGTGCTTCACACTGGGTGACCAGCCCGTCGGCCGTTGGACGGACAGACGGATCTCGTGATAGGCAGGTTCGAATGATGTCGTAGATTTGGTTAGTTAATGCTGCGAACTGAGCCTTTGGAGCTTGATCTCGTGGGAGAGTAGGCATCACCGCGGCCTGGATGAGCGGAACTGCCCGATAGCCCGCGCCGAACGGTTTCTTACTGGTCAGAAGTTCGAACGCCATCGCCCCTAGAGACCAAACGTCCGCCGCCCTTCCTGCATCTGTGAACGACTCAATCATTTCAGGAGCCATGTAAGGCAATGCACCGAGTGCGGTTGCAGATTGCGTTAGCGCCTCTTCCCCACCATTCACGGCGTGGTCCAGTTCGACCTCCGCCATTTTCGCAATACCAAAATCAGTGATCTTGACGTCAGTAAAGGCAGCTCCGCCTACAACCATAATGTTGGATGGCTTTATGTCACGGTGAACTACGCCCGCATGGTGTGATGCGGCAAGTCCTTTTGCCAATCTATGAATTACCTGAGCACAGGAATATGGATCAAGCGTCGGAACGTGTTCTTTCATGAACTCGCTCAGGTCACACCCGTCTACAACCTCCTCGATCAGGAAGGGATGGGCCGTGTCGGGGATGTAATCGAGCGTCTTGGCGACATTCGCGTGGTTGATCTTCGCGGCAGTAGCAGCGCTTCGCGCAAATCGCCTGTTCGCTGAGATGGTTTTAGGACATTTCAGGGCGACGCGTCGAATTAATATGTTGTCCTGCGCCTCGTAAACCTCTTGCATCCCGCCCTGCCCGATAAATCGGACCACTTCATACCGGTCTGCGATAACCTCTCCGGCGTGGTGCATCGTCATAAAACGACCTCAGGATGGGAAACATCAACGGTGATATGTGCTCGCTTCGGTCCGTATTCGGGACCGCCAACGGTGATTACGCAAGCGCCAGGTAGTCGATGCGGAACTTGAACCTGCACGTTGTTGACAAAAACCTGACCGCTGGCGGAGACAATTCCAAAGTGAAGCCCATCATAGCTCAGTCTCAGCGTGCCAAGTTGGCCAAGGGTAATATTCACACCTCGCTTGCTTGCGTTCAACTCATAAGCGTGTCCCAGGGCGATCATGGTCGCTCGGTGTCGGTCACGAAGGATATGCGCTCCCAAAAGATCGCGGACATCTGCCATCGCTGGCCGCTGATGGGGGTAGGTCGCGAAACAGCGATTGAAAAGCGCTGCGACGTCTTGGGGGAGCACGAGAGGCTGAAGGGTGAAATCCGCCTGCGCGTCTGTGGTTGGAGGCACGCGCCTCAATGATACAGGCAGAGAGCCACGGATGAGTTTAAGTATCGTGGCGGCAAATGCATATGTGTCGATCGCCTGCGTGAACCGTGCTTCGTCAAGGTCATCTACGCACAATTCGGGCGCCATATAGCCATCCGTGCCGACGGCGCCTCGGGTCGCAGCCTCATCGGAGGCGGCACGCGCCAGCCCGAAGTCAAAAATCTTTAAGCAACCTTCCGCATCAAATTTCATGTTTCCGGGTTTGATGTCTCTATGTATGCGTCCTGCCGAATGAATATCCGCTATTCCACACGCGATAGCGAATGCAATTCGCATGAATTTTTCCAAATCGTCCAGCGGAATAATTGAATTTAAATCATCTCCGGGTAAATACTCTTCAACAATTCCAACAATATTTCCGCTGACATCGCGAATTACGTCATATAACTGAACAACGTGTTTGGATCTGATTGACGCTAACGCGGCGATTTCATCGCTAAGACGCCGCATCTCCACACCATCTTGCAGCTCTTTCACCAGCACATCTCTGTCTAAGTGGCGGTCGGTGCAGACGTGTGCCCGTGACATTCCGCCAGCGGCGGACCGAACAGGGTTTGGGGTGTAGCGCAACGGTATTTGGATCAAGCGTCATCCTCACCGTCTTCTGAGAACCGGACCTGCAGGGGCAAAGGAGCCGGGTCGTCGCCCTTATCGTTCTTCTTTCGCCGCGTGCTGCGTTTATTAGTTGATGGCGACCTCTTTGGTGTGCGCGGCTCAACCGACGGCTGAGGTCGAGGCGGAGAGGGCGGTGGAGGGGAAGGAGATTGCGCGGCTTTCTGAAGCTCGGCGGAAGGACTTAGCGCATTGCGCTGGTCGTCAAGTCCGTAGCTGGGCGAAAACCACACCTGAGCTTCTCCCGTTGCCGCGAGAAGATTAAGAGATATGCCTGGGCCAATTGTGCTGGCAACAATCGTGTGATCGGGTACGAAAAGAGCGGTGGCGTTGTCCAAACCACCCAGCGCATCCGCAACATTCATCAGTCTGCGCACAAGATCGCCAGCAGTCCCAGCGTTTGTGGCTATACGGGTCAAAAAATCACGACCAGCGCTGTGTGCTCCGTCTGAGGTAAGAAGAAAGCCGCGCCGAGTGATATTTGTGGGAATAACGATGATCTGAGGTTCTAGAATCGCATCATCATCGTTAGTTTGCATGCCAATATACTGAATGAGTCTATTAAAATCTAGGCGATCCGGATCTGAACGGTTGAGTGCAGCTCCAATGGTGTCGTCCCGCGTGAGTTGCGTAAGACGTCCATCCCCGTCCACCTCAAATGCGCGACTATCCCCCACGTGTGCCAAGCAGATATTTAAGCCTTCAATACAGACCGCAGTTAGCGTAGTTCCTCCGTCCCCGCGAAGGTGGTGATAGACGGCATTTTGCGCACTCAGCACTGCCCGTTGTGCACGACCACGCAGAGGCACTACCCTTGGTTGCCGAAGCAGGCTGCTGATGAAGACACTGGCCGCTAGTTGCGCGGCGAACCGCCCATGCTGCATGCCGCCCATTCCATCACAGACGATAGCGATGTCGGTATTGCGCTCACGCGCATCGCTCTGCCTCCACCGGACAATGATCCCGGCGTCTTCGTTGTGATGGCGGACGTTGCCAGTCGATGAAGCAACGGCATACGGCTCATCGATCTCCCAGGCACGGCGCTGCCGGTCGTTCAGGAGCGCGAATACTCGCTGTGCAATGGGCTCGCGTAGAGCGGGAATTTCCTGCACTTGGTTCAATGTGATCCTCGAATGAGTCGTCATCATATGCCGCGAGAAGGAGACTAGAAAGCGGAATGAGGTCGCCGTCTTGAGGAGATGGAGCCCTGCGAGATTTCTCGCGCTTCACCCGATCAGCAGGATGCGGCGGCTTAGCTGGCTACAAGAATGACATGTTGGCGCTGTCGAGAATGGGGGGCAGCCGCTTTGAGATCAAAGTCTAAAGCCCCTCTGCCCCCTCTCCCCCTCCGCCCCATTTCCCACTATAACCCCCGCCATGCTCGACCCGACCGCCCATCACCCGGCCGAGGCCGGCGCGGATGCCGCTGATTTCACGCGCCGCCGGACCTTCGCCATCATCTCCCATCCCGACGCGGGCAAGACCACGCTGACGGAAAAGCTGCTGCTCGCCTCCGGCGCCATCCGCCAGGCCGGACAGGTGAAGGCGCGCGGCGAGCGCCGCCGCACCCGCTCCGACTGGATGGAGATCGAGCAGCAGCGCGGCATCTCCGTCACCTCCTCGGTGATGACCTTCGAGCGCGACGGCATCGTCTTCAACCTGCTCGACACCCCCGGCCACTCGGACTTCTCCGAGGACACCTACCGCACCCTGTCCGCCGTGGACGCGGCGGTGATGGTGATCGACGCCGCCAAGGGCATCGAGAGCCAGACCCGCAAGCTGTTCGAGGTGTGTCGCCTGCGGGACATCCCCATCTTCACCTTCATCAACAAGGTGGACCGCGAGAGCCTGGACCCGGTCGGCCTGATGGACGACATCGCCGCCACCCTGGCCCTCGACCTCACCCCCCACACCTGGCCGGTGGGCATGGGCACCGATTTCCGCGGCATCATCGACGTGCCGGCCAAGCGCGCCCTGTTCGCGCAGGAGCGCGGCGGGCCGCTGGTGCATGAGGTCAAGTTCGAGGACCCCATCGACCTCCTGGGCCTGGACCTGCCCGGCGTGCCCGAGCGCATCGTCGAGGAGGCGGTGGAGAGCTTGTCGCTGGCGCTCGGCGTGCTGCCGCCGTTCGATTTGGAGAGTTTTCGCGAGGGGCATCTCTCCCCGGTGTTCTTCGGCTCGGCCATCAAGGAGGCGGGGGTCGGCGAACTGCTGAACGGGCTCGGCGGCTTCGGCCCCAGCCCCCTGCCGCGCAATGCCAACGGCCGCGTGGTGGAGCCGGCGGAGGCCAATGTCTCCGGCTTCGTGTTCAAGGTGCAGGCCAATATGGACCCCAACCACCGCGACCGGGTGGCCTTCGTGCGCCTGTGCTCGGGGGTGTTCAAGCGCGGCATGAAGCTGTTCAACGCCCGCGAGAAGCGGCACATGGCCATCGCCAACCCGATCTTCTTCTTCGCCCAGGAGCGCGAGACGGTGGACGAGGCGGTGGCCGGCGACATCATCGGCATCCCCAACCACGGCATGCTGCGGGTGGGCGACACCCTCTCGGAAGGCGAGACCATCCGCTTCGAGGGCATCCCGGACTTCGCCCCCGAGATCCTGCGCCGGGTGCTCCTCGCCGACCCGATGAAGAGCAAGCAGCTCGCCAAGGCCCTGCACGACATGGCTGAGGAGGGCGTGGTGCAGGTGCTGCGGCCGCTCACCGACCCGGCGCCCATCGTCGGCGTGGTGGGCACGCTGCAATTGGACGTGCTGGCCTCGCGGCTGGAGAAGGAATACGGCGTGCCGATCCGCTATGAGAGCGTGTCTTTCGTCACCGCCCGCTGGGTGACCGGCGAGCGGGCCGAGGTGGAGCGCTTCGTGGAGACCTCGCGCTCCTCCATCGCCCAGGACCGCGACGACGCGGCGGTGTATCTGGCGCGCAGCCAGTGGGTGCTGGACCGGGCCATCGAGGAATGGCCGAAGCTGAAATTCGTGGCGGTCAAGGAGCGCGGCTGAGCCGGGCTGTTTCGGCTGTCGGCCGGTCCCGCGGGGCCGGATGGCGGAAATGAGGGGGCGGGTCCGGTCTTAGACTAAAGGCGGACGATGCCACACGGTGTCTGAACAGGGGAATTTCATGTCGAACGCAGTCGGCCGCGCACAGGATCCGGGCCTCCAGAGCATCATCACGGAGGCCTTCGAGGCCCGCGCCGAGGTCACCTTCTCCACCCGCGGCGAGATCCGCGAGGCGGTGGAAGAGGCCTTGTCCTTGCTGGATTCCGGCGCCGCCCGGGTGGCCGAGCCGACCGAGAGCGGCTCTTGGCAGGTCAACCAGTGGCTCAAGAAGGCGGTGCTTTTGTCCTTCCGCCTCAATGACATGGCCGTCATCCCCGGCGGCCCGGGCGGGGCGGTGTGGTGGGACAAGGTGCCCTCCAAGTTCGCCTCCTGGGGCGAGGCGGAGTTCCGCGCCGCCGGCTTCCGCGCCGTGCCCGGCGCCATCGTCCGCCAGTCCGCCTACATCGCCCCCAATGTGGTGCTGATGCCGTCTTTCGTGAACCTGGGCGCCCATGTAGGCGAAGGTACCATGGTAGACACGTGGGCGACGGTGGGCTCCTGCGCCCAGATCGGCAAGCGTGTGCATTTGTCCGGCGGGGTGGGCATCGGCGGCGTGCTGGAGCCCCTCCAGGCCGGCCCGGTGATCATCGAGGACGATTGTTTCATCGGCGCAAGATCTGAGGTGGTGGAAGGGGTTGTGGTCCGCCGCGGCTCGGTTCTGTCCATGGGCGTGTTCATTTCCGCCTCCACCAAGATCGTCGACCGCGAGACCGGCGAGATCTTCATCGGCGAGGTGCCGCCTTACTCCGTGGTGGTGCCAGGCAGCCTGCCCGGCAAGCCGTTCAAGGACGGCACCCCTGGCCCGTCGCTGTCCTGCGCGGTGATCGTCAAGCGGGTGGACGAGAAGACGAGAGCCAAGACCTCCATCAACGATCTGCTGCGCGACTGAGCTGCACGTCCCCCTCGCAAGGCCCTGACCTGTCAGCCTTTTCCCAGCCGCATCGCGGCCGGGGACAGGCGCGGCGCCGGGGGCCGCGCGGGCGCGCCGGCGGGCAATCTCGCCTGAACCTTGCGCCCGGCGGGATGAGCCTCATTTGGCGGTGGAAAGCGGCTTGCCAGCGCGATCTGAACGGCTATATTCCGCCGCCTTGCCAGGGTGTGGCGCTTCAACCGGCGCCGGGGAGAGATCCCGTCCTGTCAGGATCGTCCAGTCGGCGGCCTTGGCCCCGTCTGCGCCGATGACGTTCCGCACCCGCCTTGGGCGGGTGCCGTGGAGAGGTGGCCGAGTGGTTGAAG
Source organism: Azorhizobium doebereinerae UFLA1-100 (assembly GCF_000473085.1). Lineage (GTDB taxonomy): Bacteria > Pseudomonadota > Alphaproteobacteria > Rhizobiales > Xanthobacteraceae > Azorhizobium > Azorhizobium doebereinerae. The sequence continues at coordinate 1,697 of NZ_AXBA01000059.1, read as the reverse complement.
GCGCACGCCTGGAACGCGTGTATACGGGCAACCGTATCGAGGGTTCGAATCCCTCTCTCTCCGCCAGCTATAACCCATTGATTTAATTGATGTTTCATGCGCGGCGCGGGCTTCCGTACCCGTGAGTGTACCCGCGCCATGTACCTCGATAGACGCCCGTTCGGACTACGATTTCAGATCCGCATTCCGTCCGACCTTGCCAACCGGTTCGGTTCATCTCCGATCCTGTGACACGCAGGATCAGATGTCATCTAGGGGCACAGCCGGGATTAGGCGGGATTGCCGGGAATGAGCGGGAAAGCCTTGCGGTGACGGAGCTGGCTGCGCTGCCGGCAGCCAATGGCCCCTCTCGTGGCCGCGCAAGATCGAATGGCACCGCGACGCGCTTCGTCGGTTCGCGCAAGATCGAATGTCACCCTCTCACGCCCTCTGTCGTCGCTCCCCGACGAAACATATCCCCACACCGATTGCGAGTGCTGCGGCGCTGGCTTGCCGGCAAACCGTTGAAGCTTGAACTTAGCCGCAACTGGAAGGCGGCGGATAAAAACATTGCTTGCATATCAGGGCTTTAGCGGCAGCCAGACGCAAGCATGGAATGAGCGAACTCCAGCGCAGCGTCAACGATAACGCCGAGAATGGCCTTTCTCACGACCCTCAGGCCAAGCGTTTACCGCTGCCCGGCGCTTCCGCAGCGGAGCGCAAATCGGCGCGGAGTTGTGTCACCACCAACTTGATCATCGCCAGCCGTTCCTGCGCATCGTCGGTCGCCGACGTGATCTCTGCGTACTTCCGGCCGCTGAGACGGCCGAGGTCGATGGCCGCCAGGCCGACCTTCTCATCCTTATAGAGTCGAGCGATGGCGTCGGTGATCCGACCCATGAGTTCCTCGTCGATGCCGGAAGGCGTAGACAGCGCGTGCGCCAGGAACCCTCCGTTGCCTGCCGTCGGATCAATGAGCACATCTGAGCCTGACGCCTGCGAAGGGAGCAGAGTCGGCACGATCTTCGGCCCCTTATCCCTAATAAGCCAATCAAGCGAAACCCCCGCTGCATCGGCGATTGCAGCCAATCTGGAAGCTTGCGGCTCTCGTCCGGTCAGATAGTTTTCCAAGGTGCGACGCGGAATTCCGGTGCGTCGAGACAGTTCCTCTCCGCCCCCCACCATCCGCGCGCACTCCCTGATCCGCGCTGCCAGTTCGGACGTGTCCGTGTTCATAGCGCTAACTCGGACGATTTAGGCCAAGTCGGACCCGACGCGTCCATCTTGAAAAGCTCTTTTGTGCCAAATGAATAGCACAAAACGACCTTATCCGACCCATCAAGGAAGTCGGATAGGCACATATGAGCTTGATCACTTGGCACAAACATGCCAGATTTCCTCAAGTGAACGCATTCGCGATCTCATTCGTGTGCGCAATGCCCCGAAAAAACCGGCTCTGGCAGGAGCCGGCTTCCGAGGAGTTCAACATGACCAAGTCGGCGCCTGTCGTGTGGGACAGGCACGCGATCCGGGCCGAGGTGCATCGGCGCGAGACCACTTTGACGGCAATCGCCCTCGCAGCCGGTCTCGACCAATCGGCCTGCCGCTCCGCTCTCGTCCGCCGTCACCTGGCAGGCGAGAAAGCCTTGGCCGATTTCCTCGGAATCGCTCCCGAGAAGATCTGGCCCGAGCGGTACGCCAAGCCGTCACCCTGGGCA
>NZ_AXBA01000058.1 GCF_000473085.1 Azorhizobium doebereinerae UFLA1-100 | reverse complement strand
CTGGTCATAGCCGACGCCGCCTTGACGCGCCGCCATCGGCTGGATGCTCTTGCGATCGCCCGGACCGATCAGCCCCGCCACATACAAGGGACACAGCCGCGCCCGGACCTTATGACCCAGAGCGCTCACGAAGGGCGCCAGCCATGCTTCCAGATCCGCTTTCCAGCTTTCGTTCATGGTCGGCACTCCATAAGCCGACCACCCATGAATCACGCAACCCGGTCCGAGGGAATCCCAGCGGGGATCCAAAAATCAAAAAATGCCAAAGTAGTGCTAGTCCGTGAATGGCTTCAGACGGAGGTCGGTCTTTTCCAGAAAGCTAAGACTGGGTGAACGGGATTAATTACAGACCGTTCAGCCGCTTCAAGCCCGCTTTGTGAGCCTCGGCGTAAGTCCGCTCCCCACCCGAAATGGCTGTCCCACGAAGAGCAGCCTTTCACCTTCCAAGCGGATGCCGTGAACTTCCGCTTTGGGGCAGTCTCTGCCGCTGTCACTCATCCGCAATATGTCCGCTTCTCGCTTGAAGTGCCGGATAGCGGACAGTCTGCCACCGGCCCCGGAGCCGTCTGTCAGCAAAGCGCCCAATGGCGGAAGTTCACGGCGTCCGCCTGTCGGGCGAGGGGCCCCTATATCGCGCAGCCGTTTCGGGCGGTTAGCCCACAGTGCGCAGATGGGCGCCGCTGACGCTATATGCCTCGTTCAGATCGAGCAGGAAGTGCCCTAAAACGGTCTGCGCCTGTAAATCAACGACGCTCACAAGACGGACATTGAAGCGTCCGGTGCCGATAAGCATCTGATCGTAGCGTCCACGAGCGTCACGTTAGACGTGATGAACATTATTGAGGTGCGAAATGCAGAAATCATCCAAGTCGATCGATTCAACATACGGCCATATATCGATGACCTCACCGTCACCTTCCATGACGCTTCTCATCGGATAAGCGAAGCAGGCTTTGAATTCGTCCTCGGTGAGCTTTCGGGCGGGTGTCATGTCTGAGCAATCTTCCAGTCACCAATCCAACGACTTGTCCCGCGCAGGCATTAGCCCTCCCGCCGGCCTGGCACGGACGTGGAGGCGCGCACCACCAGTTCCGACGGCAGCACGAGGCGGCGGCGCGGCTCGACGCCCGTGGTGATCTCCTCCAGCAGCAGGCGCGCCGCCTCGCATCCCATGTCGCGATGGCTGATACGCACGGTGGTGAGCGGCGGCGACACCAGATCCACCAAGGGCATGTCATTGTGCCCGACCACCGAGATATCGCCTGGGCAGGACAAGCCGAGGGACTGGATGGCGTCGAACACGCCGAGCGCCAGTAAGTCATTGGCCGCGACGATGGCGGAGAGGCCGGGCACGCTCCGCAGCAGGCGCAGAGCGGGGTCGATCCCGGCCTCGCGGGCATAGCGCTCGGCCTCCTCGATATGGGGCTCCAGCCCGTGCTGGCGGATCGCACCGATATAGCCGCTCTGGCGCAGATCGCCGGTGGAGAGGTGGCGCGGCCCGCTCACATGGCCGATGACGCGGTGGCCGAGTTCCACGACATGGTCCACCGCGAGGCGAATGCCGTGGGCGTCGTCGGACACCACGGCGGAGACGCGGCCGCGCTGCTCGGAGCGGTTCACCAGCACCACGGACACGCCGCGCTGGAGGCAGTGGCTCACCACGCCGTCCTCGCGGCTGACGGTGGCGAGAATCAGCCCGTCCACCTGATGGTTGATAAGATCATCCACGAACGAGGTCTGCCGCGAACGGTCATTACCCGCATCCGCCACAACAGGAGAATAGCCCTGCTCGGACAGCACCTCGGTGATGCCGCCCAGGATCGGCGCGAACACGGGATTGGCGATGTCGGGCAGAATCACCCCGATCAGCCGGGACTGGCCGGTGCGCAGGCTCGCGGCGAGACGATTGGGCCGGTAGCCCAGCGTCTGGGCCGCGGCGAGGATGCGCTCGGCCACATCCGAGGCAACCAGATGACGGGTCTTCTCGTTGAGCGCGCGGGACACGGTGGAGGGGTGGACGCCGGTCGCGTCCGCCAACCGCTTCAACGTCACCGGTGGGGAAGAAGCCATCGCGCGTGCAGTATCCTTCAAGCCGTTATCCTACCCCGTGGCTCCCGATAGCCCATTCCACCCTGTGAGCGCGACCCCGGCCTGCACCGGGCTCGCCGCACCCTGAGCGGACGATTTGAGGTTGACAATATGCAATCGATTGCGGAGATTTATGCAATCGATTGTAAAAAAATATTGGGGGAGATCGCCATGGGTGAAGCCGCGCCACGCGCGGCGGCTGCCGCTGTGCAGCTGTCACGGCCCCAGGGATCGTCAAGGCCCGCAGGGTCGTCGATCATCGACAATGAGGCCGAGCTTACCGACATCGTGGTGGCGGCTATGGCGGGCGCCCCCTCGCCGCGCATGCGCGAAGTGATGGAGGCTCTGGTGCGCCATCTCCATGCCTTCGCCCGCGAGGTGAAGCTTACTGAGGCCGAATACGACCTCGGCATCGCCACGCTGAACCGCATCGGCCAAGCCACCCATGACAGCCACAACGAGGGCATCCTGTTCGCCGATATCCTCGGCTTCTCCACCCTCTGCTGCCTGCTGAACAATGGCAATGCCGGCGCCACGGAAACCGCGGCAGCCTTGCTCGGCCCCTTCTGGCGCATGCATTCCCCGCGCACTGAAAATGGCGGATCGATCCTGCGCTCGCCGACCCCGGGCCCGGCGCTATTCGTGAATTGCCGCGTGCTCGACCCCACCGGCGCGCCCATCGAGGGCGTGGAGATGGACATCTGGCACGCCTCCCCGGTGGGCTATTATGAGAACCAGGACCCCCAGCAGGCGGATATGAACCTGCGCGGCAAGTTTCTCACCGATGCGCAGGGGCGCTTCTCATTCCGCTCGGTGAAGCCCGCGGGCTATCCCGTGCCAACGGACGGCCCGGCCGGCGACGTACTGCGTGCCCAGAACCGGCATCCCTACCGGCCCGCCCACGTCCATTTCCTGGGCTATCGCGAGGGGTTCAAGACCCTGGTGACGCAAGTGTTTGTTGATGATGACGAGCGGCTCGACAGCGATGCGGTGTTCGGCGTCACCGAGCATCTCGTCGGCGATTATCGCCTGCACGAGAGCGGCACCCCACCTGCGCCCGACGTGACCGCCCCCTGGTACACGCTCGACTACACCTTCGTCATGGAGCCCGGCGAAGCCAAGCTCCCCACGCCTCCCATCAAGTGAGCGGCCGAATGGTTTTCCCCCTTTCCATAGAAGACAAGGTCGTGCTGATCGTCGGCGGATCCGGCGGCGTCGGCGCGGCAGCCGCGCGCATGTTCGCCGAAGCGGGCGCGAAGGTGATCATCACCCACCGCCCGACCTCCGATAAAGCGGAGGCCGCCCGCCTCCAGATCGAAGCTCTGCCCGGCTCCAACCATGCCGCCTTCCCTGCCGATGTCTCCGACACCGCGACCATCGTGGCGCTGAAGGAAGAGATCGAGGCGCGCTATGGCCGGCTCGACATCCTCGTAAACAGCGCAGGCTTCACCAAGCCCGTCGCTCATACCGATCTCGACGCCCTGGACGACGATCTCATCGACCGCATGTTCGTGGTGAACTGGCGCGGCCAGTTCGCCACCGTGCGGGCGTTCGCGCCCATGCTGAAGGCCTCGGGTGACGGGCTGGTCGTATTCATCTCCTCCATTGCGGGGACGAACGGGACCGGCTCCAGCATCGCCTATTGCGCGGTGAAGGCGGGCATCGACGTGCTCACCAAGTCACTCGCGCGTGCGCTGGCGCCGGAGGTGCGCGTGATGGCAGTGTCGCCCGGTGTAGTGGACACCAATTTCGTGCCCGGCCGCGGGGCTGATTTCAACGCCAAGGTGTCCGCGACCATCCCGCTGAAGCGCATCGCCACTGCCGACGACGTGGGCGCGGCCATCCTCGCCTGCGCCACCCATCTCGGCTTCTCCACTGGCTCCGTCATCCTGGTGGATGGCGGCCGCGCGCTCTGAGGTCCGCCATGCGTTCCCCTCGCGACAAGATCTTCATCACCTGTGCCGTCACCGGCAATCTGACGACTCCGGACCAGACGCCTCATCTGCCCATCACGCCGGGCCAGATCGTGGAGGCGTGTCTGGGCGCTGCGGAAGCGGGCGCGGCCATCGTGCACATCCATGTGCGCAATCCCGAGACCGGCGCGCCCTCCATAGCGCTGGAGTATTATCGCGAGGTGGTGGAGAAGATCCGCGCCCGCAATCCCCAGCTGATCCTCAACCTCACCACCGGCCCCGGTGGCCGCTTCGTGCCCTCGCAGGACGATCCCAAGGTGTTCGCGCCGGGCACCACGCTCATGGTACCGGAGAAGCGGGTGGAGCATGTGGCGGCGCTGAAGCCCGACATCTGCACCCTCGACCTCAACACCATGAATTCCGGCCGCGAAGTGGTGATCAACACCCCCGGCAATGTGCGCCGCATGGCCAAGGTGATGAACGAGGCCGGCGTGAAGCCCGAGATCGAGCTGTTCGATTCCGGAGACATCGCCATGATGCATTCCATGCTGGAGGACGGGAGCCTCTCCGGACCGATCCTGTGCTCGTTCGTGATGGGCGTGCGCTACGGCTTCCAGCCGAGCCCGGAGACAGTGATCTACGCCCGCAACATGCTGCCGGCGGATGCCCAGTTTACCGCCATCGGCGTGGGACGCTCGGCGTTCCACATGGTGTCCCAGTCCTATCTTGCGGGCGGGCATGTGCGCGTCGGCCTGGAGGATGCGGTCTATCTCTCCCGCGGCCAGCTCGCCTCCTCCAACGCTGCCATGGTGGAGAAGGCGCGGCGCATGGTGGAGGACCTTGGCGCGCAGATCGCCACGCCGCGCGAGACCCGGGAGATCATTGGCCTGCCGACCCAGCTGGCGGACGCAGCCTAGAATGTGCGGAGACGTGTAGAGATGACCGCCATATCCCCTACCCCTGCGTCCCTTGCCCCCGCTCCCCACGTGGCCGCCGCCGCGGTGGACGCGCTGTGTCTGCGGCTCGCCGCCAAAGCTGAAAGCGCGGAGCGCATCGCGCCCGCCATCGAGCGCCGGCCGCTCGCCCGCACCCGCGAGACAGACGTGCTGGTGAAGATCCACGCCGCCGGGGTGAACCCCTCGGACGTGAAGGCCGCCATCGGCATGATGCCCTATGCGGTGTTCCCCCGCACGCCCGGCCGCGACTATTCAGGCCTCGTGGTGGACGGCCCGTCGGAATGGATCGGCCGCAAGGTGTTCGGCTCATCGGGCGATCTCGGCATAAGGCGCGACGGCACCCATGCCTCCCACCTCGTGGTGGAAGCGGACGCGCTGGTGGAGAAGCCGGCCATCCTCTCTCTCCTGGAGGCCGCCGGCATTGGTGTGCCCTTCGTCACCGCCATCGAGGGTTTTCGCCGCTCCGGCCTGCCCAAGCCCGGCGACGTCGTGCTGATCATGGGCCTCAACGGCAAGGTGGGCCAGGCGGCGGCGCAGATCGCCACCTGGATGGGCGCGCGCGTGCTCGGCGTGGTGCGCAAGGAAGAGCCCTATGCGGGCTTCGCCAGCGGCCCGGTGGAGGTGGTGAACGCTGCCGCCGTGGACGTGGCCGCCGAAGTGCGGCGCCTCACCGACGGGCACGGGGCGGACATCGTGTTCAACACGGTGGGTGATCCCTATTTCCAGCATGCCCACAAGGCACTGGCCTTGCTCGGCCGGCAGATCCTGATCGCGGCCGTGGACAAGATCGTCCAGTTCAACATCTTCGAATTCTATCGCGGCCGACACACCTATGTGGGCATCGACACTCTAGCCTTGTCTTCGATCGCCACTGGCGCGGTGCTGCGCGAGATCGCGCCGGGCTTCGCTAGCGGGCATTTGAAGCCCTTCCCGGTGCTGCCGCACGCCGTCTTCCCGCTGGAAGCGGCGGCGGATGCCTATGTCGCCGTGATGGGGTCGGCCCGCGACCGCATCGTCCTCAAGCCCCAGGAATGAGATCATGCACATCACGCGGCTAGCAGACGCCCCGACCTACTTCCCGCCCGCGCACAACGACATGCGCTGCCTCTATCTCCAGGGGAAGGAGGCGGGGCCGAGCGACCAGGTGTGGGTCGCCATGTCGCAGATCCTGCCGGGCGGCCACACCTCGCTCTCCGCCTCGCCGGTGGAGAAGATGTACGTGGTGCTTGAAGGCGAGCTCACGGTGGAGACCCCCGAAGGGGAGACCACACTCGGCCAGTATGATTCCTGCCGGCTCGCGCCGGACGAGGCCCGAGCGCTGAAGAACAAGACCAACCGCCCAGTAATGGCGCTGCTGATCATGCCTCTCGCCCCCGCAGCGCCGACGCCCTGACGACACGGATCGGCCGTTACGAGCCGACCGAACCCAAATAAGCCTCAGTGGGAGAAACGCCATGTTCCAAATGCTCAAGCGGGCCGTACCCCTCGCGCTCGCCGTCGCCATTGCCGCCCCCGCTCTTTCCGCCCCCGCGGCGGCCCAGTCCCCCACGCCGGTGAAAATCGGCATCGGCTTCGGCATCGGCTTCCTGCCCATGTTCGTGGCCGACGACCAGAAGCTGGTGGAGAAGCAGGCGAAGGCCGCCGGGCTCGATGTCGCCGCCAGCTACCAGCGCTTCTCCGGCTCCTCGGCCATGCAGGATGCGATCCTGTCCGGCTCGGTTGATATGGGCGTCTATGGCGTCGCCGCCATGCTGATCGCCTGGGACAAGGCGCGCGGCTCCTCCCAGCAGATCTTCGGCATTGCCGGGGTCAATTCCAGCCCGCTGGTGCTGATCACCAACAAGCCCGAAGTGAAGTCGCTCGCCGACTTCGCCCCCACCGACAAGATCGCCATGCCGGCACTGGTCTCCCCCCAGATGTACGCGCTGCAGATGATCTCGGAGAAGGCGTTCGGTGCCGGCCAGCAGGACAAGCTGAAGCCGCAAGTGGTGGCCCTGCCCCACCCTGAATCCCTGAATGCCATGCTCTCGGGCTCCACCGAGGTGAAGGCCTATTTCTCCACCCCACCCTTTACCCAGATCGCGCTGGGCGGCGGCAAGGCCCATGTGGTGACGACCTCGGAGGCCGCGTTCGACGGGCGCTCCTCCTTCCTCGTGCTCGGCGCCACCAAGCGCTGGCTCGACGCCAACCCGAAAATGCCCGCTGTGATGGTGGCGGCGCTTACAGAAGCCTCGGACTTCATCCGCAAGGAGCCCCGCAAGGCGGCCGAGATCTACCTGAAGGTCGAGCCTTCTAAGCTGCTCGACCTGGACAAGGTGGAGGCCTTGCTGAAAGCCATGCCGGATGATTTCGGCGTCGCGGTCTATGGCGTGAAGGCCACCGGCGACTTCATGCACCGCCTCAACGTCATCAAGACCGCCCCGGCGAGCTTCAAGGACGTGTTCCTGGCGCCGATCCAGGGCACCGCCAGCAACTGACACCTCGCCCCAGATCGATGCGTCAGCCCTGAAAGTCGGAGCGAGCCGCCGCAAGAGCGGCCGCCCGGAACGGAGCAATGCTCCAGGAGCCCCCCAGCTCCAGAGGAGGAAGATATGGCCATGGTTCAACGCAAGCCGCCCCTTGCCGCGAGCATCGACCCCACAGCCGCGCCCGCCAGCCAGCCGGTTCTGACCGTGGATGGCGTGACGCTGCAATATAAGACGCCGGACCATCTGGTGACGGCCACCTATCGCGTCGGCTTCGACATCCACCCGGCCGACCGGCTGGTGCTGCTGGGCCCGTCCGGCTGCGGCAAGTCCACCTTGCTGAAGGCCATTGCCGGCTTCCTGAAGCCAGTGGAAGGCTCGATCTCCCTAAAGGGCGAGCCGGTGACTGGGCCGGGGCCGGACCGCATGATGGTGTTCCAGGAGTTCGACCAGCTCCTGCCCTGGAAGAGCGTACGCGAGAACGTCGCCTTCCCCATGCTGGAAAACCGGGTGCCCCGCGCCGAGGCGGAAGCGCGCGCGCTCGACGCCATCGCCAAGGTGAACCTCACCAAGTTCGTCGATGTCTATCCGCACATGCTCTCCGGCGGCATGAAGCAGCGTGTCGCCATCGCCCGGGCCATGGCCATGCGGCCCGACGTGCTCTTGATGGACGAGCCCTATGCCGCGCTCGACGCCCTCACCCGCCGCAAGATGCAGGAAGAGCTGCTCCAGCTCTGGGAGGACGTGCGCTTCACGCTGATCTTCGTCACCCATTCCATCGAGGAAGCGGTGCTGGTGGGTTCGCGCGTCGTGGTGCTCTCGCCCCATCCGGGCCAAGTGCGCGCGGAATTGAACTGCCATCATCTCGACGTGCGCCACCAGGACGGGCCGGAATTCCAGCTCCTCACACGCCGCATCTCCCAGATGCTGTTCGAAGACAAATCCGTCGGCCACTGAGGACAGACACATGGTCGAGATCACGATGACCGAAATCTCCGTCAAGCTCACCCCGCCGATCCGGCCCGAGGGCGAGTATGACGTGACCCCGCCGGGCACGCTCGGCGACGTTGCCAAGCCGCTCTCGCTGCTGGAGCGCCTCGCCAACACCACATCCGTGCGGCGCGGGCTCATCCTGGTGGGCATCGCCGTGGTGTGGCAGGCCTATGCCACGTGGCTCAGCAACCCGCTCTCCTTCCCCACCTTCACGGAGACGCTCTCGGCCCTGCGGGACGGCATCGCCTCCGGCGTCATCCCCCAGCGCTTGTGGGTGACGCTCCAGACCCTGGTGATGGGCTATGCCATCGGCCTCGTCATCGCGGCGGTGTTCACGAGCCTTGCGGTGACGACACGGCTCGGCACGGATCTGCTCTCCACCCTCACTGCCATGTTCAACCCTTTGCCCGCCATCGCATTGTTGCCGCTGGCGCTGTTGTGGTTCGGGCTCGGGCGGCCGTCATTGGTGTTCGTGATCATCCACTCCGTGCTGTGGGCGGTGGCGCTGAACATGCATTCCGGCTTCCTCTCGGTATCTGAAACGCTGCGCATGGCAGGGCGCACCTTCGGGCTGAGCGGCTTCCGCTTCGTGCGCAAGATCCTGATCCCGGCCGCTTTCCCCGCCATCCTGGCCGGCCTGAAGATCGGCTGGGCCTTCGCCTGGCGTACGCTGATCGCTGCCGAATTGGTGTTTGGCGTGTCGTCCGGCCAGGGCGGGCTCGGCTGGTACATCTTCGAGAACCGCAACACGCTGGATACCGCCGCCGTGTTCGCCGGCCTGCTCACCGTGATGGCTGTGGGCCTCTTCGTGGAAGGGGTGATCTTCCGCGCCATCGAGGCACGCACGGTGCGGCGCTGGGGCATGCAGCGCGGCTGACCCATAAGGGATCGGGGCCGCGCAAAGCGGCTCCGCGACGGCCTAAAGGCCGCGCACACATGACGGCCGGAACGGCGGCGCAGAGAGGGAGGAGACCATGGCGTTCGACCTGGACCGCCGAAGCATGCTCGCGGCGGCTGGCCTGTCTTTGCTCGCTGGCGGCGCGCAGGCGCAAGCCCCGCAAGGCAGCCAAACCCAGCAGGGTGCTGCACCAGCGCCCGCGCAGGAGAAGGGCCGCCCGGTCCTGATCCGCGGCTCAACCGTCGTCACCATGGATCCTGCGCTCGATGTCCTCGCGACCGGCGACGTGCTGGTGCGGGACGGGCGCATCGCGGCCATGGGCGCAAAGCTAGAGGCTCCGGACGCCGAGGTGATCGACGCCAAAGGCGCGATCCTCGCGCCCGGATTCATCAACAGCCACATCCATCTCGCCCAAGCGATCCTGCGCGGGCTCGCCGGGGATGCGACCCTCGACCAGTATTTCAAGGTGGTGGTCGCCCGCTACACCCGGCACATCCGCCCCGAGGATCTCGCGGCCAGCGACTATGCCGCCGCGCTGGAGCAGTTGAACGGGGGCACCACCACGGTGTTCGACTGGTGCCGCGAGGCCCTCACCCCGGCCCATGCGGACGCGATCGTGGACGCCATGCAGCGCTCGGGCATCCGCGCCTTCTTCGGCTATGGCGTCACCGGGCCGGCCCAGGGCGGAGCGGCGATCCGCGCGGATGTGGAGCGCTTGCGCAAGGGGCCGCTGGCCTCCGACGATGCCCGCGTGCGCCTCGCCCTCGCTTTGCGCGGCCCGGATTCCTCGCCCATGGACGAGGCCGAGGATGACTTCCGCTTCGCCCGGAGCCTCGGCCTCCTCAACCAGTTCCATGTGGGCGTATTGCTCTATGCGGACCGCCGCCGCCGCGGCGTGGCCGACCTCATCGCCAAGGGCGTCATCGGCCCCAGCGCCATCCTCGTCCATGCCAACGACCTCGACCCGGACGAATACGCCCTGGTCGCCGGTGCCGGCGCCGCCATCGTCACCACGCCTGAGGTGGAGATGATGATGGGCCACGGCCAGCCCGCCACCGGCCGCGCGCGGGGCGCGGGGCTGAAGCCGGGGCTCGGCGTCGACGTGGTGACGGGCGTCGGCGGCGACATGTTCAGCCAGATGCGCACCATGGTGAGCGCCCAGCGGCTCGCCGACAATCTCGCCGCCGCCCAGGCGCGCACGCCCCTGCCCGCGGTGACGCTCACCGCACGCCAGGCGCTTGAGGCCGCCACCATCGACGGCGCGCGCCTTCTCAGCGTTGAGCGGGAGATCGGTTCCATTGTGCCGGGCAAGCGTGCGGACCTGATCCTGGTGCGGGCGGACAGGCTGGGCACTGCGCCCCTCAACGATCCCATCGGCACCCTGGTCTTCCAAGCCAACCCCGGCGACGTGGACGCGGTGATGGTGGACGGGGCATGGATCAAGCGGAACGGCCTGCTCGTGGGCCGCGATCCCGCCCGTGCCGTCGCAAATCTGGAGACCCAGGCGCGCGCGCTCTATGCCCGCGCTGCCCAGCCCAAGACACCCGGCTGAGTCAGCCAACGGAAAGCGAAAGCGGCCGCCCGTGCGGTGCGCGATAACACGGCGCACGGCCCTCCCGGGCAAGAGGCGCCCTTTTGTGGGGAGGAGAGGACATGATCACACGGCGCGACATGATGCGAGGCACCCTCCTGGGCGGAGCCGCATTGGGCGGGGCTGCACTCGGAGGCGGGCTGATGACGCGCGGCGGCGCGGGAGGACAAGCGCACGCGCAGCAGGCGGCGCCCTTCAAGGTGGTGGCCTTCGCCGGTGCCTCCAACCTGCCCTTCTGGGTGGGCCAGGAGAAAGGTTTCTTCGCCCGCGAAGGCGTCGCGCCAGCGCTGGAGATCACCCCCAATTCGGTGGAGATGGCCAAGAACCTCCATGCGGGCAAGTTCGACTTCGCCTTGACCTCGGTGGATAATATCGTCGCCTATGACGAGGGACAGGGCGAAGCGGACCTTCCCGAGAAAGCGGATTTCGTCGCGCTGTTCGGCGTCGATAACGGCATGCTCAACATCATGGCCGTGCCGGAGGTGAAGACCTTCGCGGACCTCAAGGGCAAGACTCTCTCGGTGGACGCGATGACCACGGGCTTTGCCTTCGTGCTGCGCGATATCCTCGCCAAGAACGGACTCGGTGAAGGCGACGTGACCTTCGTGAAGGTCGGCGGCGGCGCCCAGCGGCTGGAAGCGCTCCTGAAGAAAGAGCAAGCGGGCACGTTGCTCAACACGCCGCTTGATCTGGTGGCGGAAGGCAAGGGTTTCACGCGACTTGCCCGCGCCAGCGAGGCACTGGGTGCCTATCAGGGCATTGTCGGCGCCGCCCGGCGCGATACCGCCGCCAAGATGCGCCCTCAGGTGGAGGCCTTCATCCGCGGCTTCCACGCCTCGGTGCTGTGGCTGGCGGACCCCGTCAACAAGGAGGCGGCAGTGAGCCTGCTCGCCTCGCGGGTGAAAGGCATGGAGCGGCCTCAGTCCGAGAAGGCCTATGAGGTGCTGCTCGATCCCAAGAACGGCATCTATCGCGATCTCAGGATCGATCCGGCGGGCCTTGCCACCGTGCTGCGCCTGCGCTCTCACTATGCCCCAGCCCATGTGCCGCTGAGCGATCCCGCCCGCTATGTGGACCTGAGCTATCTCAAGGCCGCGCTGAAGACTTGAAGATACGCTGAAGGCCCGTGTCCTCGCCGCCCGGAAGCGGCGCGGACGAGCACCGAAATGCACATCGCCCCTCACATGGCGTGATGCAACCGCGGGTCGACCAAGGGATTTTCCAACGTGTGGTGAAGGCGATATTTCGCATATTTCTGGATATACATTCTCAAAAGAGAGCGCGTGCGCCAGGGTCTTTCCAGGAATATTTCGCGCTCCCGCTCCCAGATCGCAGGCTCGACGCGATCCGAAACACCTCGAAATGCTGCGTCCATCTCCTCTCGAATGACATTCCACAGCTGCGTCGAGACACTATGCGCGGAACGCCTCGTTCACCCAGTCGACGAACTGGTCTGCCCCCTGCGAAGTGGTCCTCCCTGAGGTATGGCTTTTGGCCATGTGGAGGACTGAACGATGCCAAGGAAGAGGCACACATCTGAAGGGATCGTCGCGAAGCTGCGGCAGGTTGAGGTTCTGACGGCGCAAGGTCGGCCGGTCGCGGAAGCGATCCGTTCGATCGGCGTGACCGAAGTCACGTTCCATCGCTGGCGCACTGAGTATGGCGGCCTGAAAGGCGATCAGGTGAAGCGCCTGAAGGAACTCGAGGCTGAGAATGCCCGGCTTCGTCGAGCGGTGGCGGACCTGGCGCTGGACAAGATGATTCTGGCCGAGGCCGCAAGGGGAAACTGATCAGCCCCGCCCGTCGCCGCGACTGCGTGGATCGTGCGATGAGCAAGCTCGGCGCGACGGAGCGCCGGGCTTGCCTGGTTCTAGGGTTCAGACCCATAAAATGATTTGCGTTGGCAGCGTGTTGTGATTCACCAGATCCATGGAGGATCTGGTGATGAGCGGAGACTGTTTCTGGCTGACGGATGGACAGTTCGCACGGCTTGAGCCGCATCTGCCCAAGGACACGCGTGGTAAGCCGCGCGTCGATGACCGACGGGTGATCAGCGGCATCGTGCATGTTCTGAAATCGGGCGGCCGATGGATCGACGCGCCGCCTGAATATGGGCCGCGTAAGACGCTCTACAACCGCTTTGTCCGATGGGCTGCCAAGGGCAT
>NZ_AXBA01000057.1 GCF_000473085.1 Azorhizobium doebereinerae UFLA1-100 | reverse complement strand
AGCTTACCGGTACTAATCGCTCGATTGGCTTGATCGTTCTCATCCTCTATGTCCATCCGCTCAAAACGAGCCGGATCCGGACCCATCCTAAAACCAGCTTCATCCCTATCATGTGCTTCGCCGGCCTGGTGGTCATTGCGAGGAGCCTGAACCCGATNCCATCCCGAACTCGGCCGTTAAACTCCTCTGCGCCAATGGTACTTCATCTTAAGATGCGGGAGAGTAGGTCGCTGCCAGGCCTGCAAAGCACATGATCAGGATCCGCCCAGATCACAAGACACACAAAACCCCCGGTCCGCTCAACGCGGCCGGGGGTTTTGCGTTGACCGCACGCCGCGCGGTGCCGCCGCCGCCTGAGCAACGGCTCAGCAGCCGGCCCAAGCCCCGCGCCCCGCCCGCCGGGCGGAGCCGGCGGCCATCCCGCCCTCCCGGGCGCCGCCCCCAGGCATCCCGCCCGCCAGGCGCCGATGGCCGCAGCCAGGGCTCAACAGCCCGTCAAAAGAACCGGCACCGGCGCGCACCACGACCGGCCGACCCCAAAACCCGGCCCCGGCCCGGCGAGCGGGGCCGCCGGATGGTCGCCATCCCGGCCCCGGCTCGGCGCCGATGTCCCCACGCCGGATCCTCCATCGCGCCCTGCCGTCGGAACCCGCGCCGCCACCCCGCGCCGACGCCCGCCCGCCCAATCCCGGCCCGCCCAGCCCCGCCGCGCCGCCCAAGCCGAGACCCGCGCGCCGCGTCGGGACTGAAGCGGTGCACGTCCGCGCCCGCTTAGCTTCGACCCCCGCCGCAGGTTCAGGCGCACGCCGGGCCGACGCGGTTCCCCTTGCGTGCGGCCGCGACGGAGCCCGTCCCGAGCCGCCCGACCCCGCGCACTCCAATCCCGGCCCGGCGTCCCCTGCGCTCCGGTCAGCACCGTCGCCGACGCACCGACCAACCGCCCGCACACCCGATCCGCACAGCCCCCGACCCTCCGCACCCCTGCCGGGGCCGGCGTAAGCTCGGACTCCGGCAAGCACCACAGCGTTGCCGGCCGTATCGGCTGATCCGGTTTCGGCTTGCGGCGGTGGCGACTTCCCCGTGGGCGTGGCGGCGGGCGCGCTTCACGGCGAGGAAGCAGATGGCCTTCTCGTCGATCACAGCCGGATCGGCCGGATCGGCCGGATCAAAGGGGATCACGCGCTGCCAGCCCCGTGAGCCGGTCATGTTGCGCATGCGCGGTATCGGCCATGGCCTCCAGAAGGCGCGCGAAGCCCAGGATGCCGCCGGCGCCTCAGGCTCGCGCGCGGCGCGCACGATCGAGGTGGTCGGATAGTCCTCGCGGGATCGGCTGCCGTGATTGCTTCGCTCGTGAAACGTGCCGCCAGTCGCCGCCGAAGCCACGGGTGCGGGTGCACGTTCGGTCACGCCGCGGTCGATGAGGCCCTGAGCTTTGCGGTCCCGGCGGGGGGCTGACCGAAATCGTCCTGGCGATGCTGGCCCTGTGGCTTCGGCTCCCCCGGTCCGGCTGCCCGCTCCAGATCAGGAACGGCCGCTGCATTGCTTGCCGGCGTGGGACGCGCCCAGGTGACCGCGCCGAGAACCACCGCCCCGGCCATCCGCCGGGCCCACACGCGAACGTGATCGCCGCGTCGCGCGCGGCCGCCCTCACGCGGGGCGCCCGGCCGAGCCGTCCCGGCACCGCGCGGCACCATGACGATTCAATGACTTAGGCCAGAGCCCCGGCGGCCGGCGGCGAGGACAACCTTGGGCTGAGCACGGCGGCGGCCGGTTGGCCCCGGGCAAGCTCCAGCCGCTAGGTCAGGGGTGCAACCATGCCTTGTAAGGCTCTTGCGCTCCCCTCCCGCCCGGTTCGGAGTTCGCGCCCCCATGGCTCGCTTCCATCTGAAGGTCTCCCATCTCATCGCCCTGATGGTGTTCGTGTTCGTCGGCGTCACCGCCACCATCCTGGTCAGCGTCGTCGCCTGGATGCTGCTGGAGGATGCCGGCCGCGCCGCCGTCGCCCGCCAGAACGTGGCCATCCGCGCCGCCGGCCTCGCGCTCGCCAAGGCGGTGCCCGGCACCCGGCTGGACTGGAGCGAGGGCAATGTGGCCCGCCTCGTCATGCCGCGCCTGCCCGAGCCCGGCGACCATGGCCTCATCGACGAGGTCTCGCGCATCTCCGGCGGCACCGCCACGGTGTTCGCCTATGACGCGCCGAAGAATGATTTCGTGCGCATCACCACCTCGGTGAAGAAGGCCGACGGCACCCGCGCGGTCGGCACCGTGCTGGGCAATGGCGGCGCCGCCTTCGCCGCGGTGAAGGCCGGCACCACCTATCGCGGCGAGGCGGTGATCCTCGACGTGCCCTATTACACCGTCTACATGCCGATCTTCGATCCCGCCGGCAGCGTCATCGGCGTGCTCTACGGCGGGGTGAAGACACAGGAGGTCACCGCCCGCGTCTCGGCGCTGCTGGCCACCATCATCTGGCTGTCGCTGGGCCTCGTCATCGTCATGGCCGGCGTGGCGGCGTTCCTCGCCCATCGCCTGCTGCGGCCGATCAGCGTGCTGGCCGACGTGATGCAGCGCCTCGCTGACGACGCGCTGGACGTTGCCATCCCGCTGCGCGACCGGCACAACGAATTCGGCGTGATGGCCCGCACCATCCAGGTGTTCCAGGACAATGCCGCCGAGCGGCGCCAGCTCCAGGGCGAGCAGGAGCGCCAGGCGGCGGCGCGCCTCGCCCGCCAGGGCGAAGTGGAGGCGGCCATCGCCGGCTTCCGCGGCGAGATGGGCCAGATGGTGCAGTCGGTGCGGGGCAATATGGACGACCTGCTGGCGGTGGCGCAGAATCTCTCCACCGTCGCCGCGCGCACCTCGGCGCAGACCGAAGTGGCCAACCGCGCCTCGCAGGAGGCCAGCGCCTCGGTGCAGGGCGTGGCCGGCGCCACCGAGCAATTGTCCGCCTCCATCGGCGAGATTTCGGCCCAGGTGTCGCGCACCTCGGCCATCGTGGCCGAGGCCACGGCGGGGGCGCGCAGCACGGACGCCAAGATCCGCCAGTTGTCGGAAGGCGCCGGGCGCATCGGCCAGGTGGTGGAGCTGATCCAGGCCATCGCCGCCCAGACCAACCTCCTGGCGCTGAACGCCACCATCGAGGCGGCCCGCGCCGGCGAGATGGGCAAGGGCTTCGCGGTGGTGGCCGCCGAGGTGAAGACGCTGGCGGACCAGACCGGCAAGGCGACCGGGGAGATCGCCCAGCAGGTGGAGGCGATCCAGGGCTCCACCGCCGCCGTGGTGGGGGCGATCGGCGACATCACCCGCATCATCGGCGAGGTGGACCGCTATACCGGGGCCATCGCCGCGGCGGTGACGCAGCAGAACGCGGCCACCGGCGAGATCGGCAAGAATATCGTCGCCGCCTCGCAGGGCAGCGGCACGGTGTCCCGCAGCATCGCCGACGTGATGCACGGGGTGCAGGACACCGACGGCTGCGCGGTGCGGGTGAGCGAGACCTCGCGGCGCATGGCCGACGACAATGAGAAGCTCAGCCGGGTGGTGGAGCATTTCCTGTCGCGGGTGGCGGCGGTCTAGGCCGCGATCCGATCAGGGGGCGCCTCTGACTCGATGAGGGAGAGGGCTTTGCCGTTCAAGCGGCGATGCCATTCCAACGGAACGTGCTCCAGACCCAGGAGCGGCCCCGCCCATGAAAAAAGCCCCTCGCGTGCGCGAGGGGCTTTTTGATTTCGGCCGTGCAAATCTCATGCCCTGCCGCCGCCGGGGCGGCGAAAGCGTCAAGCCTTGCCAGGCGCGAAGTGTTGCCGGCGTCAGGCCTTGCCGGTCTTGCGGCGCAGGCGGACCACCACGTCGACGCGCGCCACCTCGAAGCCCTCGGGGGCTTCCGGCAGGCGGTCCACGGTGACCGAGGCCTCGGGAATGTCCACCAGCTCGTTCTGGCCTTCCACGTAGAAGTGGTGGTGGTCCGAGGAGTTGGTGTCGAAATAGGTCTTGGAGCCGTCCACCGCCACTTCGCGCAGCAGGCTCACCTCGGTGAACTGGTGCAGCGTGTTGTAGACGGTGGCGAGCGACACCGGGAAGCGGGCGCGGATGGCTTCCTCGTGCAGCATCTCGGCGGTCACGTGGCGGTCGCCCTTGGCGAACAGCAGCCAGCCGAGCGCCAGGCGCTGGCGGGTCGGGCGCAGGCCCACCTCGCGCAGCATCTCGCGCACGTCGTGGAAGGGGCAGCCGGTGCGGCGGGCGGAGCTCACGTCGCGGAGCTGGGCCACCGGAAGCACGGCTTCATCGTGATCGACCTGGAGGCGGGCGGTCCCGGTTCCAAGGCTCGCTCTGATGCGGGTCATCTCGTTCATGGTCGCGCTTGCAATCTCGATCTGGCAATCGCCTGCGGATGGAGCGGGCCGCGGAACGGCCGCCATAAGCGTCCTGTATAGCCGATCCACCTGCTCATTGCCACTATTACAGATTGGACATGGACTAATGTAAATCAAGGTGCGGCAATGCCTTTCTCGTGATCATGGGACGCATGGACAGCCCCGGGCCAGCGCGCTATCGCGGCGTCCGGCCCCCATGCCGGGTCCGGGTCCGGGCGGTCCTCGCCGCCCCGCCCGATTGGCAAGGGACCGGCCGGGACACGCCGTGCCCGGCCCGGTCCGTACCGCAGGAACCGTGCGCGTGACCCTTCAGCGTTTCCTTTGCAGCCTGCTGCGCTCGCCCGCCGCCGTGGCCCTGGTGGTGGCGCTCGGCGCCGCCTTCGCGCTTGCGTCCGCCTGGTTCTTCCAGCTGGTGGTGGGGCTCGCGCCCTGTCCGCTCTGCCTCGACCAGCGGCTGCCTTATTATGCGGCGGTGCCCATCGGCCTGCTGCTGGCGCTCGTCGGCCGCAGCCGGCCGGAGGCGGCGCGCCTCGGCCTGTGGCTGCTGGCGGCGCTGATGGCGGTGGACGCGGGCATCGCCATCTACCATGCGGGCGTCGAATGGCGCTTCTGGGAGGGGCCGACCGCCTGCACCGGCACCGCGCCGCCCATGGTCAGCGACATTATGTCCGCCCTCAAGAGCACGCGGGTGCCGCGCTGCGACGAGGCGGCATGGCGGCTGTTCGGCGTGTCCATGGCCGGCTGGAACGCGCTGCTCGCCCTCGGGCTGGCCGGCGTGGCCGTGCTCGGCGCCACCCGTCGCCGCTGAGCGCGGTGCGCTGACGGGCGCTACGGGTCGAGCTCGGTGTCCCAATAGAGATAGTCCATCCAGCTCTCATGCAGGTAGTTGGGCGGGAAGTGCCGCCCGTTCTGGTGCAGGTCGTGGACGGAGGGGTGGTAGGGCGTCTGCGCCGGCCACATGTGGGCGATGTCGGGCATCAGGCTGCCCTTGCGCAGATTGCAGGGCGAGCAGGCCGCCACCACGTTTTCCCAGGTGGTCTGGCCGCCGCGCGCGCGGGGCACCACGTGATCGAAGGTGAGGTCGTCGCGGCTGCCGCAATATTGGCAGGTGAAGCGGTCGCGCAGGAAGACGTTGAAGCGGGTGAAGGCCGGCTGCCGGGTCGGCTTGACGAAGGTGCGGAGCGACACCACGCTCGGCAGGCGAAGCTCGAAGCCCGGACTTCGCACCGCCTTGTCGTAATATTCGACGATGTTCACCCGGTCGAGGAAGACCGCCTTGATGGCATCCTGCCAGCACCATACGGACAACGGATAGTAGCTGAGCGGACGATAGTCCGCATTCAGCACAAGAGCCGGCCACGAGCCTGATGTCACAGCAGCGGTCAAGGATCGTGCTCCTCGCCCCCCATCCCAACCGAATCGAGCAAGCCGAGCCGGTACGGGCGGATACTGTATAGGCTCCATGTCAGCCTTGTGAAGGGCGCGGCAGATTCCGCCCTCGGCGGCGGATCGCCGCGACGCCCGGCACCGGCTCAGGCGGGCGGGCGCGGCGGCAGGTGGGCGGCGAGGAAGCGGCCGGCCCGCGCGATGCCGGCGGCGTCCAGCCCGTGGCCGAGAGCCGCCGCCAGATAGGTCTCCACCGGCACTCCCGCCTTGGCCAGCGCGGCCTCCGAGGCGGGCAGGGCATAGGCGGGCACCACCTCGTCCCGCCCGCCGTGCATCAGCAGCACCGGGGGGCGCGCCTGCGGCGGCTTTTCGCCCAGCACCGGCGGCAGGAAGCCGGAGGCGCCCACCACCGCCGCCAGCGGCTCGGGGGCGGTCACGGCGAAGGCCAGCGCCAGCATGGCCCCCTGGCTGAAGCCGAACAGCGCCACGCGGTCCCACGGCAGGCCGAGCGCGGTGCGCTCGTCGTCGAGGAAGCGGGCGAGGGCGGGCAGCGCGCCGAGCGCGTCGCGGGCGATGGCGTGGGGGTCCGCCAGCGCCAGCGGAAACCATTGCCGGCCGATCGGCATCTGGTCACAGGGGAAAGGCGCGTGGGGGGAGAGGAAGGCGGCGTTCGGCAGCAGCTCGGCGAAAGCGTCGCCGAGGTCGATCAGGTCGCGCCCGTCGGCGCCATAGCCGTGCAGGAACACCACCAGCGCATCGGCGGGGCGGCCCGAGCGGGGCGGCAGGCGGGGGCCGTCAAGAAGAGGCATGGGTGATCCTGGGCTGGCGTTTCCGGCGGAAGGCATGGCCGGAGCGGACGGGCGGTCCTGGAGCACGTTCCGTTCAAATGGCATCGCCATTTGAACGGCAAAACGTTCTCCATCATCAAGTCAGAGGGCGATTCACCGATCAGATTGCTTCAATCTGATCGGATCGCGCTCTGGAGCACGTTCCGTTCAAGTGGCATCGCCATTTGAACGGCAAAACATTCTCCATCATCAAGTCAGATGGCGATTCACCGCCCTCTAGGGACGGGGCGTCGGGCGGGCGGCGCCCCGGGCATTCACATAGATGGCATAGAGCGAGGTCTGGGCGGTAATGAACAGCCGGTTCCGCTTCAATCCGCCGAAGCACAGGTTGGAGACGCGCTCCGGCATGGGCAGCGTGCCCAGATGGGTGCCGTCCGGCGCATAGCAATGCACGGCGCGGAAGGCCGAGGCCCACACATTGCCCTGCGCGTCGCAGCGCACGCCGTCATAGAAGCCGTCCGGCAGCAGGGCGAAGGTCCGCGGATCGGCCACGGTGCCGTCCGGCCGGACGCCATAGGCGACGATGGCGCGGGGGTGGTCGGCCACATGGCTGGCGCCGCTGTCGACCACATAGAGCACCGTCTCGTCCGGCGAGAAGGCGAGGCCGTTGGGCTGGAGGCGATCGGTCACCACCGCGCCCAGGGCGCCGGTCGCCGGGTCGAGGCGGTAGACGCACTGCCGCCCCAGTTCGGAGGGCGCGGCGTCGCCCTCGTAGTCGCTGTCGATCCCGTAGGTGGGATCGCTGAACCACACGCTGCCGTCCGATTTCACCACGATGTCGTTGGGCGCGTTCAGCCGCCGGCCGTCGAAATGGGTGGCCAGGGCGACGATGCCGCCGTCATGCTCGGTGCGGCTGATGCGCCGTGCCCGGTGCTCGCAGCTGACCAGCCGGCCTTCGAGATCGACGGCATTGCCGTTGCTGTTGCCGGATGGGGCGCGAAACACCGACACCGCGCCGCTGGTCTCGTCATAGCGCAGCATGCGGTCGTTGGGGATGTCGGAGAAGACGAGATAGCGGCCGGCGGGAAAATAGGCCGGTCCCTCGGCCCACCGCGCCCCGGTCCACAACCGCTCCAACTGCGCCGTGCCGATGACCAGGCCGCGCATCCGCGGGTCGAGGATCTCGAATTCGCTCATCCGATCGTGCCCCTGATCCGAACGCCCGTCAGCCGGCCCGGCTGTCCGGGCCGCCGGCGCCGAGCCGCGCGGCGTAGGCGGCCAGGGCCTCCGCATGGCGCTCGTCCGCCCGCAGGCCCAGATAGCCGTCGGGCCGGACCACGAACAGCGTCATGCCGCCGACACCGAGCCGCCCGGCGGCGTCCGGGTCGATGGCGGCGAACCCCTCGGCGTCGGTGCCCAGCGCGGTGAGCGCGAAGCTGGCCTCGATCATCGCGCCGCCGGCGTGCCCGGCGATGGCGCGGTGGAGTTCGGTCAGTTGGTCCAGATCCGCCCCGGCGCCGCCCACGAGGATCGCGGTGTGCCCCGGACGATGGGCCAGCGCGTCGAGGGCCAGGGGCGCCCCGTCGGCCGGGCGGACCTCGACGTGGTTCGGCCAGAGCTGGCCCGGTGCCAGGGCGTCGTGACGTGCGCCCATGACGATGGGCGAAACCCCATAGTCGATGTCCAGCTCGGCCTCGGCTACCGCCTCCTGATGGCGGGTGACGGGATTGGCGAAGATCCCGCTGATGACCGCGTCGCGGGCGTGCCGCTCGGCCGGGTCCCGCAGCAGTTGGGCGCCGTCCACCTCGTCGCCGGAGGCGGTGATCTTCTGGGCCACCGGCCGCCGTTCCGCCTCGTAGCTGTCCAGCAACGCCTCGGCGCTGTGGCCGGCGGACACCAGGGCCAGCTTCCAGGCGAGGTTGAACGCATCCTGGAGGCCGCTGTTCATGCCGTGGCCCTGGACCGGGCTACAGGTGTGGGCCGCGTCCCCCGCCAGCAGCAGGCGCCCGGCGCGGTAGTGCCGCGCCACCTTGGTGTGGCAGTGGAAGCGGGTGGGGTTGGCCACCTCGGTGAATACCGCCTCGGGCAGATAGCGCGCGAGCGTGGCCGAGGCGTCCGCCACCAAGTCGGATTCCTCCGCGCTCGGCCGCAGATAGACGCGCCAGCGCTCGCCCGGCAGGGCGGTCAGGATGATCGGGATCTCGTCGAGATAGGCGTAATTGGCCTCGTGGGAAAACGGCCAGCCGCCGATGGTGGTGTCGAACACCGCCCACGGCTCCTCGATGTCATGGCCGTCCTGCTCGATGCCGGCGAGCGTCCGCACCGTGCTGCGGTGTCCGTCGCAACCGACCACCCAGCGCGCGGCGACCTGGGTTTCCGTGCCGTGGCTCTCCAGGGTCGCCAGGACATGGTCGCCCCGGTCGTCCAGGCCGACCAGCCGGGTCGAGCGCGTCACCGTGCCGCCGAGCCGGGCGAGATGGTCCGTCAGGACCGCCTCCGTGACCTCCTCGGAAACACCGAGGTTGAACGGATAGCGGCTGCCGCAAAGGGACAGGTCGATCTCCCCCAGCGCACGCGCGTTGGAATGGATGCGGCAGAGGCGCTGCTGGACGCCGCTCTTCAGCAGCGGCTCGGCGATGCCGAGGGCATCGAAGATCTCGATGGAGCGGGGATGGACCACGGTCGCCCGGTCCCACGCCAGCGGCTTGTCGTGGGCGTCGATCAGCAGGCAGTCCACGCCCCGGCGCCAAAGCTCCGCCGCCAGCAGAAGTCCCGTGGGACCTGCTCCCACAACGAGAATGGAGACGTCGGCGGCCATGGTGATCCCTCCCCAGCAGAGGGCCACATCATGACCACCGGCGCGGCAAGCTCAAGCGGGGGGCTGCATCTCGTGCCGCGCGTCCACGTCGCGCGTCCGTGTGGCGAGGGTGTGTGGCGAGGGTGTGCCGCGCGGGCGTCAGGTCGGCACGCCGGCGCGGGCGCGGCGGGCGCCGTAATAGGCCCAGAGCACCTGCGCCGCCACGCCGCGATAGGGCCGCCAGTCCTCGGCGATGGCGACGAGCCCCTGCGCCGAGGCCCGCCCCGGCAGGCCGAAGGCCTCCCCCGCCGCCACCTGGAGCGCGAGGTCGCCGTGGGGGAAGGCATCGCTCCGCCCCAGGCAGAACAGGAGGTAGATGTCCGCCGTCCACAGGCCGATGCCGGGCAGGCGGGTGAGATAGGCCGCCGCCGCGTCGGCCTCCATGGCCTCCACCTGGGCGAGGTCCGCCTCGCCGGCGGCAAGCGCGCGGGCGATGCCGGTGAGGGTGCGGATTTTGGGCGCGGAGAGCCCCGCCGCGCGCAGCGTCTCCGGCGTCGCGGCGAGCAGCGCCTCCACGGTCGGGGGGCCGGCGAGGGCGGCGTGGAGCCGGGCGGAGATGGCGCGGGCCGCCGCCACGGACAATTGCTGCGCCACCACCACGCCGGCCAGCCCGGCGAAATCCGGCTCGCGCCGGCGCAGCGCCGGCCGGCCGGCGAACGCCACCAGCGGCGCCAGCCGGTCGTCGAGCGCCAGCAAGGCGTCGAGCGCCCGGTCGAATGTCGGCTGGTCGGCAAGGTGCACCTCGCCCGGCGTTGCCCCGTTCCCCATCCCGCCTCCCTCGCGATCTCGGCCGTGGCGTGCGATGACAGGCGCGCCATGAGCTTCGTCTGCCGCTTCGCCCCCAGCCCGAATGGCCCGCTGCACCTGGGCCATGCGTACTCGGCTTTGGTCAATCATGCCGCCGCCGGCGCGGCCTCCGGCCGCTTCCTGTTGCGCATGGAGGACATCGACACCACCCGATGTCGCCCGGAATTCGAGCAGGGCATCATCGACGACCTCGCCTGGCTGGGCATCCTGCCGCCCACGCCGCCGCGGCGCCAGAGCCTGCATTTCGCCGATTACGCCGCGGCGCTGGCGCGGCTGGAGGCGCTGGGCCTGCTCTATCCCTCGTTCGAGACCCGAACCGAGATCGCCCGCGCCGTGCTGGCGCGCGAGGCGGCCGGCGCATCCTGGCCGCGCGATCCCGACGGCGCGCCGCTCTATCCCTTCTCGCGCCAGTCGCTGCCCGAGGCGACGCGCGAGCGCCGCCGGCTGGCGGGCGAGCCTTATGTGCTGCGCCTGGACATGGCCCGCGCCTGCGCGCTCGTGGGCGCCGGGCTCTCCTCGCCGCTCTCCTCGCCGCTCTCCTCGCCGCTCTCCTGGCGCGAGGCGGTGGCCGGGCCGCTGGCCCCGCCGGTGAACGTGCCGGCCGAGCCCATGCGCTGGGGCGACGTGGTGCTGGCGCGCAAGGACGTGCCGGCCAGCTACCATCTGGCGGTGGTGGTGGACGACCATGTGCAGGGCATCAGCCACGTGATCCGGGGGCGCGACCTTTACGCCGCCACCGCCATCCACCGCCTGCTGCAACTGCTGCTCGCCTTGCCGGACCCGGTCTACCACCACCACCGGCTGGTGCTGGATGGGGAGCACCGCAAGCTGTCCAAGAGCACCGGCGCCGCCAGCCTCGCCGCGCTGCGCGCCGCCGGCGCGTCGCCGGACGAGGTGCGCGCGCTGATCGCCCGCGGCCTGGAGGCGGACGCGGCCTAGGGCCGCATGGGGCGCGCGCGGGCCTAGGAGGCGCGCGGCAGCCGCATCTGCTTGCGCAAGCTCTTGTCGAAGACGCCCGACGGCGCGAAGCGGCGGGCCAGGCTGAGCTGCCGGGCCGATCCCGGCGCATAGCGCCGCTTGGGGGTTTTCGCCTCGGCCGCCGCCACGATGGCCGCGGCGATGGTCTCGGGCGCGTCCCCGGTCTTCATCATCTCGCCCATCAGCACCTCGTTGTCCGACCGGGCGCCGGCATAGGGTTCGAGCGGCTGGTCGGCCCGCGCGAGGTTCTTGTCGAAGGCCGTGGCGGTGTTGGCGGGCTCGATGAGCACGACGCGGACGCCGAAGACCCGGACTTCGTGGTCGAGGGATTCCGAATAGCCCTCCACGGCATGCTTGGTGGCGGCGTAGAGCGCCATGTAGGGCGCGGGCATGAAGCCGAAGACCGAGCTGATGTTGACGATCCGGCCGCGGCCCTGGGCGCGCATGGCCGGCAGCACCGCCCGGACCATCCGGATCAGGCCGAACACGTTCACCTCGAACAGCATCCGGGCCTGTTCGATGGAGGATTCCTCCGCGCCCCCGGCGATGCCGAAGCCGGCGTTGTTGACCAGGACGTCGATCCGCCCGGTCTGGGCCAGCACGCTCTCGACCACCCCGGCGACCGATGCGTCATCGGTGACGTCGCACTGGAGCATGGTGATGCCGGGCTCCGCCGAGGGCTCCGCGCGCCGGCTGGTTCCGAACACCCGGTAGCCGGCCTTTCGCAGCGCCAGGGCGGTGGTGAGGCCGATGCCTCCGGACGCGCCCGTGACGAGTGCGGTCTTCGTTTCGATCTTGGCCACGACATATGCCTTCTGCATGGGGCTCCCATCCGGGTGCCTTTTCATATTATGATCGTAATATTAAATGAGGGGTCGGCGCAAGGGGCCGGCGGCGGGTGCGCACGCAGCCCCCGCCGGGCTTTGATGCCGCGCCCGCGGTTTCATATGATGCCCGTAATGGACGGCGCGGCGCGCCGCCGGCACGCGGCGAGGGAGGGCGGGATGCCGTTGAGCAAGGACCACAAGGCCAGGACCCGCGAGCGGATCATCGCCGCCGCCGCCCGGCTGTTCCGGCGCGACGGCGTCGATGGCGTCAGCGTCCCGGGGCTCATGAAGGAAGCCGGGCTGACCCAGGGCGGCTTCTACGCGCATTTCGCGTCGAAGGACGCCTTGGTCGCCGAGGCGGTGGCGCGCGGCCTGCGGGACACGACGGAACGCATGGTGGGGGTGGCGGAACGCTCCGGCGACCCGATCGGCGCGATGATCGACGATTATCTCTCGCCCGGGCACAGGGACCAGCCGGAGGCCGGATGCATCGTGAGCGCCCTGGGGGCCGAGGCGTCGCGCGGCGCGCCGGTGATCCGGGAGGCCATGACCGACGGCATCCGGGAGGCCGCGCGCCGCCTGAAGGAAAAGCTCGGCCTGGAGGGGGACGGCGAGGACGAGGCCATCGCGCTGTTCGCCGGCATGATCGGCGCCCTGGTCCTCGCCCGCGCGACCAGGACCGATCCGGCCTTCTCCGACCGGGTGCTCAAGGTGAGCGCGGAGCGGCTGAAGCGTTCGTTCAAATGAGCCCGGCGCCGCCGCCCCGCCGGCTTGTGCCGGTGGAACGGAACGTGCGCTAGGTGGTGTGGACAGTTACCTGATCCACAGGACGATGGCAGCGATTGTGACGATGGCGAGGTAGTTTCGCGCGGTCTTCTCGAAGCGGGTCGCGACACGCCTGAACTGCTTGAGCTTGGAGAAGCAGCATTCGATCAGGTGGCGCTGAGCGTAGAGGTGCCTGTCGAGGCTATGCTTCCTGGCGCGGGATGGATTGGACGGGATGACCGCCTGCGCGTTCCTTGCCGCGATTGTGGCGCGCAGGGCGTCGCTGTCATAG
>NZ_AXBA01000056.1 GCF_000473085.1 Azorhizobium doebereinerae UFLA1-100 | reverse complement strand
GGTTGTAGAGCGTCTTACGCGGCCCATATTCAGGCGGCGCGTCGATCCATCGGCCGCCCGATTTCAGAACATGCACGATGCCGCTGATCACCCGTCGGTCATCGACGCGCGGCTTACCACGCGTGTCCTTGGGCAGATGCGGCTCAAGCCGTGCGAACTGTCCATCCGTCAGCCAGAAACAGTCTCCGCTCATCACCAGATCCTCCATGGATCTGGTGAATCACAACACGCTGCCAACGCAAATCATTTTATGGGTCTGAACCCTAGAGGTGATGCCTGTGACCGAGTTTCCATGTGCCGTTCGCTGCCAGCCGATCAGCCACGGCACTCAATTTGGGGGCCTCATGGCCGCCTAGATTCATGGCAAGCGAGCCGATGAACAATCGCGAAAACGAGTGGTCGGCGACAATCCAACGTTCAAGTGGCCCCCGCTGGGGGAAGAGCGGGGGCTCGACCTCACCGCGAACTTCAAGGCGCTTTTGGATAAGACCGGCGCCAGAACGCGCCGGCGCGCCGCGATTGGGATGCACCTCCTTGTCATCGTCTCCCCGGAGTGGCTTGAGGAGGGCAAGGAAAGTCTGCGGGGCGTCAGCGACGGCCGATTGCCCAGGCTGCTTCAGGAAGCATGCAGGTGGACCGAGGGTTGGTGCAGTAGGGGGCGATGTATCGTCAACTCCACCTTAATCCTTGGCGAAGGGGGTGGGACATTGTTACCTTCCGCAGGAAAATAGGGGGGGGGCAATGAAAATCGTAGCCTTAGCTATAATCGCCGCGTTTGCAGCCATCAGTTCAGCCCAAGCGCATGGCGGCGGATGCCGCAAGGATTCTCCACCTGGGCAGTGCTGCCACATGGACCGGTCTACTGGCACCTCGCACTGCCATTAGGCAGTCATAGTTCTTCATTGCCCTGGATCGCCGCCGGAGAATTGGATGTCTAGGCCAAAGCAGCATCATTTTGTTCCACGAATGCTGGCCGAGGCCTTCACCGATGGTGAAGGATGGCTCCACTGGTGCGACACATCTATTGCAAGTTCGGTGCTGCATCGAGCTCGGCCAGAAAAGTTGTTCACTCAAGGTGATCTATACACAACTCGATCTCACGAAGGGGTGATCGACAATAGCGTCGAAGTCCGGTTTTTAGGAGGGGTCGAGCATGCAGCAAAGCCAATCCTTCAAGAAATCATAAGCTCCGCCCGCAAAGGACGACTGCCAGATTTGGGGCGCTGGGAGCGGCGAGATTGGATGATTTTCTTTCTCACCCAATGGCGTCGAACGCCAGAGGCGCAGAAATCTGTAATACCTGACGCCGAAGGTTTCTCGATTTTGCGGGAGATACTACAAGGTGCTCGGCAACAAGTTCCACATTTGGAGGAACGGGTCGACGAATTGTCCTCCAACGGAGAGATGAAACGCCTTCTTCACAATGCGCGCACGGATACATTGGCACGCGGCAGTGATCAGATTCTCTCTACTCTTGAGCGCAGAGGCATCCGAATTTTCACAGTCTCCCTCCCTCGGAAAAGCCTGATTATCGGCAGCCGGCCCGTCGTTCGCTTCAACGCCGGAGAGCGCCGCCACCTTAGCGATCCACTGGTAGAGCTGTGGTTGCCAGTGGCTCCGGATATAGCCATTGGACTTGGTCAAGGAGCCGCAGTGGATTTGGTGCCGGCCACCGATGAGAGGCAGGTTCGCAAGTTGAACCGTGCTTTGGCGGGGCAAAGCCGGTTTATTGCGGCCAACTCTGCGGCTCTGGTCAGGTCGATTTCCCGACCACGTTAGGATGTTGTAGCTCGGCCTTCCTCACAACGAGGCGAAAGGCGTGTTCGGAGAGGTAATAATGGCATTCCTTCAGGGTGATCGACTGACACAAGTAATTCGGATGGTCGTAAAATCCAGCCGGTGTGATCTAGCTGTCGCATACTGGGGATCAACAGCCATTACAGAGCTTGATCTCCCTACCGATCTCAACGGCTATCAGATCGCTTGCGACGCCGACTCGGGGCTCGTGAGCCCTGATGTTGTTCGCACATTGCTAAAGCGCGAAGCTGCCGTCTACGCCGTGCCAAAACTGCATTCGAAGGTCTATCGCGCCGACACTCAGATGGTGGTGACGTCGGCGAATGCATCGACGAATGGTCTCGCCGGGGACGCGGAGGTTGATATGGGCCTTGAAGCCGGCGTCCTGATTACAGATCAAGGCGAGATCAAAAGTGCCGAAGTCTGGTTGACGTCGATCTTTGGTAAAGGGCGGCCTCTTGCAGAGAGCGACCTTCCTTGGATCAGAAAGCTTTGGAACCGGCGAAGGTCGCAAAGGCTTACGCGGCTGCCCTTAGCAGAGGCTATCCTGGCTCAGTCTCCTGACATCAAGGACCGGAATATCAAGGTCCACATATATGGTGCCGCAGAGCCTCCTCCGGAGGTTATGGCAACATACAAGGGAACGGACTTCTATGACGCAGATAAGTGGGATGAAGAAGTCTATCCGTTCTATTGGGGGAGGTGGCCCTCCGTGAAAGTGCGTGATCAGCTGCTGACGTTTGAGTGGAGCGGCCGCAAGGCATCGTGCGACGGCGTTTGGGAGCTAGTTGCATGCATCAAATCTGGTCCCGAGCCCGTGTGGCCGGCGGTCAAAATCGACCGCCCTATGGGGCTCGCACTTGGCGGAACACGGGTGCTAGATAGAAGAGTGACCGACGCCGTGAAGGGGGGCAAGCTGACGCCGGATGGTGTCCCTTTGTCGCTTGAGCGTTTCGCATCGATCATAGCTGAAGTGGATGCCCCTTAGTTCGCAGCGAACTCCGTCGCCCATTCCTTTTCTGTCATAGGCCTGTCGGTGACGTCATGATGAACGGTAGTCTCGCCACTGTGCTCGACCGCTGCCAGATCGGGGAGCGCCTTTTTCAGCAACCCGAGCGCCGCCGTGACCTGGGTCGAGGTCATGTCCACCTTCCCAAGCACATGGTCGGTCAGCCGATTTATGAGCTGACTGGCTTGGATCTTCGACCGGGTCTCGTCGTCGTGGCGGATCTTGCGTGTCCGGGCAGCCATGGTCGCGGCCTCAATGGGTGAGGCCGCCGGGCGGCGTTGACTGCGAGCCCGCCGCGATGATTGCTTCCAATTCGGCATCGGTGAGGCGCTGGAGGTCTGCGACCGTCTTCCGCTCCTGCTTCTCGATCCGCATGCCAGAGAGGATACCCTTCTCCTTGATGGCTGCGATGGCCGGCGCGAACTGGCCAGCATCGAGGGCACGCTGGCGCACCTCTTCCGCCTCGGCGATGAGAGATGCCACCGTGACCTCGGAGCGCACGGCCCCCCGCTCTTGGATCTCAGCCACGCGCTTCCGCACGTCATCATTTGTCATCAGACGGTGAGCGTTCTGGCGCGCGGGGCTATATCCAGCAAGGCGATAAGCGTCATCAAGCGATGAGCCCTTTGCCAACTCCTGAGCGAAGCGCTCCCATCTCGGATTGGACAGAGCGGCCATCAGCGGTTCTCCTCGATTGCCTGAGTGCCGGCGAGCGCCCGCATTACGTGCTGCTGGAAGGTGATCATCTCCCGTTGGGTGGGCTTGGCTGGGGCACGAGCGAGAAGCACCTTCGCCAGTTCCGGGTTGAGCATCGCCTCTTTCACGATGTCATCGACCTGCGCGAGGCCCTTGGCCCGGAAGGTGGCGATGGTTTTGGCCGCGGCACCACCGCCGGCGAGGCCTAAGGCAGCACCACCGAAGCCACCGCCGATAAAGCCCGCAGCTGTGGCCGGCGCTGTCGTTGCGGCGTGGAGCACAAACTGGCCGAGCCACGACATGGGCTGCTGGCTCTGCTTCGACATTCCCGCCAGATCCTGCGCCGTATTCGACTGGCCGGGAAGCTTCACCGCCGTGATGGAGCGGTTGGTGCGCTGGAGGTCCGCCGCGATGGCCCCAAGGAGATTGATTTCCTCCTGAGACAGCACGGACCGCAGCGCCGGCCGGTTCTGGCGCACGAAGGTCTGGAACTGGTCCGCCTTGATGAGGCCCTGCTGGCTGGTGCCGGCCTGCGTGTTCGAGATGAAGCGACCGTTGATGTAATCCACCGCGGCTTTGCGGAGGCCTTCTTTCGCCTCCGGGTTGGCCCGCACCTGATTGGCGAGCTGCGCCATTTGCTTCGCGGCATCCTGCCGGCCGAATAAGGAGCCCACGGTGCGGGTGATGTCCGCCGGGTCATCTAGACCCAGCAGCTTGCCCACGGTGCCCACTTGGAACTGATCGAGAGCGGCTTTCCGGTCAATGGCCGCCTGAGCCATGACCTCTGCAGCCCTCACGGGTTCAGCCAGCAGTCGATCCACCTCAGGGAAGGCCCGGAGGGCGTCGGAATGCTTCGCGCGCCACTGCTCCACCTTGGCCGGGTCAAGCGTCCCGTTCGGCAGCTCGGCCACCTTGCGAAGAGTGGAGAGTGCATAGTCCTGAACAAGCGCCTGCGCCCGCTGGTCGCCCACGCCGGTGATGAAGCGCGTCGCCGCCTCATAGCCGGTAGGGCCGGCCTTGAACACCTGGCCGCCAATCTCGCTGTTCATGGTGCCTTGCGGGAAAAGTGAGGCATCATCGAGGGCGCGGGACGCCTTCGCCGCGGTGCCGACCTCCCGTACCAACTCGGGAAAGGCGCGCAGGCCGTTGGCATGCTGTCGCAACCATGAGGCATAGCGGTTCGGATCCAGCGTGCCGTCGGGGCGAGTGGCCGCCTGTCGCAGGCTCGACACCGCATAGTCGCGCAGAGTGATGAGCGCGGCGCCGTCACCGGCCGCCCGGCGGAACTCCTGAATGCGTTGGAAGCTGTCCGCGCCGCCAGTGAAGAACTGGCCGGGAACGTTGGCGTCGCGCAGACGATAATTATCGGCCCGTCCGGCACTGCCGAGTGCCTGCCCCACAGAGCCCTCATCGAAGGTCTGTGCGCGCTGCCGGGTGGCAGCCGATGCTGCGCTCAGTCGTCCGGCTGCTCCGTCGTCGAAATTGGCTTCGACGGGTTGGGCTGGGATTGGAGATCCCTGTACCCCCTGATCTCGCGCAGTTGCTCCAGATCGCCGGCCCGCTTGGCCTTGGCTTCCGACCATTGAAGGAATTCCGCCCGTTCCGACGGAGACATTTCCGCCAGAACTTGCTGAAGCGCTGTCCCCCATTGATACGGCTTGCGCCCGGCGGTCATACCATTCCCGTGCTTCTCGTTGCTGCTTACGGAGCATTGCGGCAAGGGTGTCCTCCTCGCGCATAACGCCCGCTGCAACGGCTTGGGCTTCCTGTTCAGCCTTGGCCGCTACTGCTCCCTCAATATCACTCTCGATGGCTCCCCGCACGCGGGACATCCGGCCATAGGTCTGCGTCCGGCCGTTCTCGGAAAGCTCCTTCGACATCGCATCGCTGAGCCAGGAGCGGAATTCCCGAAGATCCTTGAACGGGATCACATCCTGGAAGCGTAGTGCAGTCTGGAACATCTCCTTCTCGGTGCCCGAGAACGGGGCACCGGCCGGGGAACGGGCTTTCAGAATATCAACCACAGCCTGCCGGGTGCCGCCGGCGGGTAGGTTCAGCGTGCCGCCGGGGTCCACCGCGTCCCATAGGGCGTTTTCGCGTGCCTTGGCCGCCTGCCGAGATGCGGCCAGTGCCTCGCGCGCCTGCGCACCATAGCCCTCCGGCGTGCCCCGGCCGCCAAGAGCATCAAACGACCCCTGTGCCGCCGTGCGCGCCTGATCGGCGCGCGGCTGCGCCATGGCCGCCATGTCGGCGCCGTAGCTCTCAGGAGTGCCAGTGCCGCCAAGGGGGCGGGTCGCGCCGGTGGCGGCCTGCGTGGCGTCATTCAATACGGTGCCCGTGGCCGCATCGATGTCCGCCAGCGTCTGACGCAGCGTACCCACCACCGCCTCGGCATGGCCGCCGGGCTGGATCCCCTCCAGAGCACCCACGCGAGCGGCGTTCTGCTCGGCGCGGCGCGCGAGGAACTCGTCCGGCGCTTTCGTAGCCGCTGTCCGCTCCAGCGCTCCAAGGCCCATGTCGCCAGTCATCTGGAATGTGGTGGGGCGGGAGCCGCCAATCAGTTCTACCGGCGCGTTCTCCAGCACCTCGCGCGCCAACGGCAGATCCGTTGCCGCGGCACGCAGGGTGTTGGCCGCCATTTGCTGACGTCCGCCCGACGTGAGGGGGGCAGAGAACTCGCCCATCACACGCCCAGCCTCGCGAGCCGCCGCCGGGAGCGCAGCCACGCCAGCCGCCCCCGCGCCGCCGAGCATGCCTCCTACGGCCGCAGCCAGCGGCCGATACTGCTCGGGCAGCACATCACCCGCCACTTGTCCCGTAGCGCCGCTGACGCCGCCCACAAAGGCATTCGCCGCCACATCGCCGGCACCAGCCGAGCGGCCGAACACCTGCCCGAGAACTTCGCCGGCCGCTGGGGCGATAGCGCCCACCCGTGTCAGGCCAGCAAGCGCGGCCTCTGGGGCGATGGCGTAACCCACTCCCTCTCCAGCAGCGCGCGCAACGCGCTCCCCGGCGCTCGCCGCCTGCACGTCGGCCGGGTTGTTCACGCCGGCCCGCTCGAACTGGCGCGCGATCCACTCACTACCGCCAATGCCGGGCTGAAGGGGCTGGATATCGGCGCCGCTCACAGCGTTCGCTTGCCGGCCGGCCAGATTGATCGCCCCCCGCGCCAGATCCACAGGGGCGCCCAGCACCGTGTAGATGGCCGAGTTCAGGCCAGCCGTCGCGTTGTTGAAAATCCCCGTCTTGGGCTGAGGCGCATCGGGTACGCCGTGAAAGGCCGCGTTGAAACCCTCGCTCGTGGTGGTGGGCTGATCCACCACTTCAAAGGGCTGGTTCGGGTCGAAACCGGTTGACTGGGCCGCGGGCGTCGGTCCCCACACCTCCGGGTCGCGGCCCGCGCTCACAACCTCGAACGGCTGGTTCGGATCGAAGGGCATCACTGCGCCTCCACAAAGGAGCCGTCAGGCTGCTTCACATAGTTGCGGCCGTTCTGCCGAAACACGGTGCCGGCCGGCGCATTAGCCGCCGATGGCGCCCCGGCCCCCGCATTGCCGCCAGGGGTCGGCTGTTGGGCAGGCGGAACGACAGTCGAAGCATCGAGATCCGCATGCCCATAGTTCGTGCGGATCTGATTGATGCGGTTTTGCCGGAACTCGATGGCCTGCTGGTTGAGCCCCGTGATCTCCTTGATGCGCTGCTGCACCACCTCGGGGTCATTGATGCTCTTGAACAACTCGTTCCACGCGCGCTCGGCATCGCCCTCCGTTTGGACGCCCTTGTTCAGACGCAAGCTGTCGTTGCGCACCTTTTCGAGAGTGGCGAGGAAGGACGCATAGTTCCGCGAATCCTGGTCCGAGTTTCCGGCCCAGTTCTTGGCGCCAGCAATGAAATTGGTCAGTGGTCCAAGCGACAGTTGCTTGTTTTTCAATTGTGCCGCCGCGTTCCCTAGTTGCTGATTGACGCTCTGCGCCGCCTGAATGACCTCCAGATCTTCATTCTGCATTTTGAGAGCCGCGGCCGGGAGCGGCTTTGGCTGGGTGGCCGCGACGGCGGACGCGGACGGCAGCCTCCCGGTGGATACAAGGCTCTTGAATTCGGGGGTGCCGGGCTGATAGCCCGCCGCCACCGCCTGCTCCGAACGCCTCGCAGCAACTGCCGCGGGGTCTTCCGGTCCGCCGGGGAGCGGTTCGACACCTCCGCCAGCTCGCGGCTGGAAGCCCGGCGGTGTGGCCGGCGGCTTCGGGCCGGCCTGATAGGCCGGCGTCGCCGTTCCCTGCACTGCGTCTCCGGCCACAAGGGTGCCATCCTGCAACTGGATGAATTGCTTGGGTCGGGTGTTCTGGTAGACTTGCTTCACGCTCTGGGTGTTGGGGTCGCCGTAAAGCACGCCGTCTTGCGTCTGAAAGAACTGGCCAGGGCGTTGCGCGGGGTTCAGCCTCTCCAGAATGAGCGCGCCCATGGCGCGGGCGCCGGCATCCCGGCTGCCAAGAAGGCGGGTCAGCTTGCTCGGGTCAGCCTGCACCGCCGCAAGCAGGCTCGGAGATGGCTGGCCCGGTGCCGCTGCCGTTCCCGGCGTGGCCGCTTGCCCTTGCGGGGCGGCGCCGGGCGCACCGATGCCGAGCAGAGATACGCCCCCAGCAACGTCGCTCTGCGCCTGCTCGCGCTCCGCGGCGTCGCGCATGTTCTTGAGCGCAGGATCGAATGCCGCAAAGCTGAGAGGTTGGAAGTTCAGGCTGTCGGCCATCTGTCAGCCCCTCAGGCGCTTGGCAGAAGCGGGTGACGGCTCCAGCCGGACGCCGTCGCGCTCCAACTGCTGGAGGGCACAGCGCCGCAGGTACTCGCTGGGTTTCATGAAGTTCTTGCTGGCAGCGTCCCGGATCGCATCCCTGAAGCCGGACGGCGCACTGAACTGAGCATTCTCGGGAAACATGGCAAGTGCCTCCATTTGCCTGCCAATATCCCACGAAAACTATTTATATAACAGACGGTTGTCGGTGTCTAAATCGCTGATGATCTGCGGACTACTACGCATTCTCGCGACCCGCCCCGGCCCATGGCGGAGTGGCATCGGCCCTATTGCCATCTGGCTCCTGCACAGGATTTTTCGCCCGAGGAGCGCGCGTCGGTCTCCAGTTGCTTGGTCCACATGTTGACCGCCTGATGCAGATCGAACACCTCCAGCAGTTCCACGGGGGCCATCATCCAATGGAACATTGTCAGCCCAAGGAAGCGTTTGCAGTCCTCCTCCGAGGGGATCGGATTGGCGTCCTGCATCATGAGGGCCTGCCGCGCCAATTCCTGTGCCGGGGTGAGCGGGCTGCAATAGCTGGCGCGCTGGAGGCGAAGGCATTCCAGCGCCAGCCGCTTGGCCTCCGCTTCCCACCTGCCCGCCTCGTCCAATGCCCATGCGGAGATTGCAGCGCGCGCGGCGACGTTCTGCCGGCGGCGGCGGCGCTTCTCCCGCTTACGCTCTTGGGGGGATGGCACAAGATCATCGAAATCGATGTGGTCGGATGATTTCCGGCTCATTTCGCCATTCCCCAGCTCTGAAGGATTTCCAATGGCACCCGGCACGCCGGGTTATCCGGTTTCGCGCCCCAAATGCCAGGCCAGTGGCCTTTGGCCCACGCATCCCGCACCCTATCGGGAGGCGGAAGGTTTTCCGGCCAGTCGGGATACCCTGCCGGCTTGGGAGGTGGCGCCTGCCCGGCGTAATCCTTCCACGAGCCGTTCAAGAACGTCGCAGCCATCTTGATGTAGGCCGTTCCGACACTCCGGCTTTCCGCGGCGGCATAAGCCTTCGCCGCGGAAATGATCGCCAGCGGATCTTCGCCGGACTTCACCAGCCGGTCGAAACGCTCCCGAGCCTTCTGCCAGTCCTGGCCTCCGTCGCGCTTCGGGTATGCGCCTCGGAATTCATCGAAATCGGCATCCGTTTCTACCCGTCCCCGTTTGGGGACTACAGGGGTTTTATTAGAGATAGAGATAGTAGCTTTCTGCTGGGTTCCGTCTGGCAAACCCGCTGGGTTAGCTGCAGCGCTATTTTCCAATGACTTAGGCCTACCGCCGCGCTCCCCGTTGGAGCGCGCGACCTCTGCCTTTTTGGATGCGGTCAAATGCTCTTTGGTAAGCCGCTTTTGCGTCCAGCTACCGTCAACTAGAGACCAGAACGCCATAACCCGCGGTCTGATGCGATCCCAGGTCTTCATGCTGACACGAGCCCACCTCGCAAGGCTCACATCATCATCGGGAAGACAACAACCATCGGTTCGCCAAGCCACCATGAGGAGGAGGACGTAAGCCCCGGTTTCCTGTGCGGTCAGGTGTCCCGTGTCGGCGATAAACGCGTCCGTGAATAGCGGGAGCATAGGAAGCCTGCTCATTGGCGATGCTCCCCATATCTCGTGCCGCCATTCCGGACCGCCGAGGCGCCGATGTCGCAGAACAGATCGACGATGCCGGTCTCGCCATTGCGGTTCTTCGCAACGATCACCTCAAGCTTGGTCTCAAGGCGCTCCACCTCCGCCAAGACATCCGGCGCGCCTTCCTGAAACTCCTTCGTGCGCCGCAGGTAGTAGGCCGGCCGGTAGAGGAAGAGCACCACGTCCGCATCGGCTTCGATATCGCCGCTCTCACGGAGATGGTGGAGGTCGGGCCGCTTATTGCTTTCGGCCTCGATCCCGCGATTGAGTTGGGCGAGGAGGACGATGCACACCTCCTCGCGCTTCGCGATTTCGTGGAGGCCCGCGGTGATTTCGCCCACCTCGTAATGGCGCTGGCCACGATAACGGTCCGAAGCCCGCACCTGCTTCAGATAGTCGATGAAAACCACCCGGAGCGGGATGCCGGAGCGGGCCATGCGCTTCTTCGCTGCCGAGATGCGCGCCGAGAGCTCCGGCACGGTCAAACGGGCCGCGTAGTCGCAGTCCATGGGAAGCCGATCTATCGCCTCCTGGGCGACCATCATGTGCTCGAACTGGCCATCGGAGAGATGGCCGTCACGGATCGCCGAATGGGTAAGCCGAGCCCCACTGTCGAAGGCCTGATCTGCCAGGAGGCGGGCCCCGATGGCATCCCCGCCGAGCTCCAGCGAGTAGAAGGCAATGCCATTGCCGACCACCGCACTCTGGCGCCCCGACGATGTGGCGAAGGTCGTCTTCCCGATCCCGGGCCTGGCACCCACGATGACGAGTTCACCGGGCCGATAGCCCAGCATCAGGCGGTCCAGCTCACGGAAGCCGGTGCTGGCGCCAGGAGTGCCCAGTTCACCCATTCGGATGGCGTTCACGCGCTCGACGACCCAGGCGCCGGTTTCGCCGGCCGTCTCCCGCGTGGTTGTGTTCTCCGCCAGCGACGCACGGACTTCGTCGATCCCCTGCATGAGCTGCTGAAGGCGGTCCGTTGGCATTCCCTGGTCACTCGCTGCGCGGCCAGTGACAACGGCGATGGTGCGGATGGCCCATTGGGAGCGCAGATCCGACGCATAGGCTTGGAGCATCATCGCAGGCGCTGGTGACGTCAGGAGCCGCGCCACGTATTGCCCGTACTTCATATCCGGCAAGAGCTGCGCGCCCCAGGTGAGATTAAGGTCTGCGGCCAGCGTACTCATGGTGAACGGCGTGCCCATCGCGTGACGCTGCATCATGGCTTGGAAGAGGCGCGAGTGCGCCTCCTCCTGAAAGTGCCGCGGCTCCAAGATGCCGGCGACGACGGGCATAACCTCGGGAGTGTCCAAGAGCCGGCCGAGCAGTTCCTGCTCGATGGTGAGGCTGACGTCATCCATCAGAGTGCCTCCCTGAGTCGGTCGAAGGTCTCCATGCCGTCGCTGCGGAAGCGTGCGAGCACGGAGCATCCCTCGTCATAGGAAGCCCCATCCCACATCCCGACGACATCGCCTTCCTCGTCGTGATAATCGATGAAGTACCGGATGCTGCCGATCAGCTCAGGGCGATCCCCACCACTGATCACGCCGCCATAAAGCTCGACGTGCGGTGGCCTGCGAAAGCGGAGGATGGTGCTCATTGGCGCACCTCCTCGATCACCTCTACGGCGGAGCGGAGCACATATCGGCCATGCTCGCCCTTGTAGGCGCCGTCGTGCTTTTCATCGATGGTCTCGACGGTGACGCCGGCCTTACGGAGCTTGAACACGTAGTCGGACCAGCGAGGGGCGGGATGATCGATTGGCGTGCAGCCTCGTTCGCCGGCGCGGATGAGGTTGTCCAGCGTCCAGGCGACACGGCCTTTGACCTTCAGAAGGGGGCCGTCGGCACCGTGTAGGCGAACGGTGAGGGCCTTGATATCGGGCATCAGCTCGCCTCCTTCCCCAGGCCGGCCTGCTCCGCATGAACCAGAGCAATCCGAAAGGGCACGCCACTGCGGGCGGAGAGACGCAGGGCCGCCAACCGAAGCGGCTCGGGCACGAAATGGGCCGGGGACTCCCAGGTGAAAAGGTCGAGCTGATGCGTTGGCGCGTGACGCGCGCCTTGGGTGATGATATGCATTTTGTGCCTATTGAGTTCTGGCCCGGATGGTCATTCCAGTGACCGCCGGGCCGCTTCGTTTCAGGCGACGGCGCGGACGGGCAGGCTGCGAAGCCAGTTCTCGATTGCGGATCGGGTGATCAGCGTTTTGCGGCCGACCTTTCGGGCTTCCAGCCGGCCCGTTTTGATTTCTTCGAAGACTGTGGAGCGGCCAACGCCCATGATGCGCGCAGCGTTCAGCACGTCGAAGGCGGCGGGATCGGTGACGCTCGTGGTCAGCATTTGGGGCCTCACTATGAACGACAGCGGATTTGCTGGCGTTTGTGAGGACGAAAATGCGTAGCTTCGCTGACGGGAAATAGCCGCGGCGATTAAATTGGCGCGGTGATTAGCGCGGCAAAATCAAATAGCAGATTGCTTTTTCTTCCGGCCCGCCTTCGCACGTTCTCCCAAGCCGGCAGTTTTGCGGGCGTTCGGCCAGATGCGAAGTTCAAAAGCCCGCTCCCGATGTCCTATGGAAAGCCTTTCAGCCGCTTCAGCTTTCGCCAAGCCCGGTTCGCCTCTCAGCATCATCGCGAGCCGAGCAGTTAGCCGAAGTTCGTCGGCGGTGGTTCTGGCGCTGGCGGAATGCGGTTCAGGATCGGAGAAGGGCCAGATTTTTGAAACATCGGCTCCTGCAACCCGCAGACGGGAGTAGAGGGTGGAGCCTCGCGCGCCAGTGATGCTATCCCCCTTGTCATTGTCGCTGGGATCGAACACAAGACGGGGAGCGTCCCCAAGGATGTCGCCC
Organism: Azorhizobium doebereinerae UFLA1-100; assembly: GCF_000473085.1. Taxonomy (GTDB): domain Bacteria; phylum Pseudomonadota; class Alphaproteobacteria; order Rhizobiales; family Xanthobacteraceae; genus Azorhizobium; species Azorhizobium doebereinerae. The sequence continues at coordinate 313 of NZ_AXBA01000056.1, read as the reverse complement.
ACTTCGTCAAAGACATATGGCAACTTTACCTTCAACCCTGCCAGCTTTAGGGTTCAGACCCATAAAATGATTTGCGTTGGCAGCGTGTTGTGATTCACCAGATCCATGGAGGATCTGGTGATGAGCGGAGACTGTTTCTGGCTGACGGATGGACAGTTCGCACGGCTTGAGCCGCATCTGCCCAAGGACACGCGTGGTAAGCCGCGCGTCGATGACCGACGGGTGATCAGCGGCATCGTGCATGTTCTGAAATCGGGCGGCCGATGGATCGACGCGCCGCCTGAATATGGGCCGCGTAAGACGCTCTACAACC
>NZ_AXBA01000055.1 GCF_000473085.1 Azorhizobium doebereinerae UFLA1-100 | reverse complement strand
GAGCGCGGCATCGTGAAGGTCGGCGAGGAAGTCGAGATCGTGGGCATCCGCCCGACGGTGAAGACGACCGTGACCGGCATCGAGATGTTCCGCAAGCTGCTGGACCAGGGGCAGGCGGGCGACAACGTCGGCGTGCTGCTGCGCGGCACGAAGCGCGAGGACGTGGAGCGTGGCCAGGTTGTGTGCAAGCCGGGTTCGGTGAAGCCGCACACCAAGTTCAAGGCCGAAGCCTACATCCTGACCAAGGAAGAAGGCGGCCGTCATACGCCGTTCTTCACCAACTACCGTCCTCAGTTCTACTTCCGCACCACGGACGTGACTGGCGTGGTGACGCTGCCCGAAGGCACCGAAATGGTGATGCCGGGCGACAACATCTCGGTGGACGTGCATCTGATCGTGCCGATCGCCATGGAGGAGAAGCTGCGCTTCGCCATCCGTGAAGGCGGCCGCACCGTCGGCGCCGGCGTCGTCGCCTCGATCATCGAGTGAAATAATAAGAAACGGGGCCGCGTCGCTCCGCCGGCGCGTCCCTCTTTTTCTTGGAGCCCTTGAGCCATGAACGGCCAGAACATTCGGATCCGCCTGAAGGCGTTCGATCACCGCATCCTCGATGCGTCGACCCGCGAGATCGTCGCCACGGCCAAGCGCACTGGCGCGCAGGTGCGCGGCCCGATTCCGCTGCCGACGCGGATCGAGAAGTTCACCGTCAATCGCTCTCCGCACATCGATAAGAAGTCGCGCGAGCAGTTTGAGATGCGTACTCACAAGCGGTTGCTCGATATCGTCGATCCGACGCCCCAGACGGTGGACGCGCTGATGAAGCTCGACCTCGCCGCCGGCGTTGACGTCGAAATCAAGCTCTGACGTGAGGCGAGGAGACACGACCATGCGGTCAGGCGTCATCGCCCAGAAGCTCGGCATGACACGCATCTTCACGGATGCGGGCGAGCATTTGCCGGTCACTGTGCTGAAAGTTGAGAGCTGCCAGGTGGTTGCCCACCGTACGCTCGACAAGAATGGCTACGTCGCGGTCCAGCTCGGTGCTGGCAAGCGCAAGCCGAAGAACACCACCCGCGCCGAGCGGGGCCACTTCGCGGTGGCCGAGGTGGAGCCCAAGCGCAAGCTCGCGGAATTCCGCGTGGATGCCGAAGGCCTCATCCCCGTGGGTGCCGAGATCACGGCTGACCACTTCGTCGTGGGCCAGTACGTGGACGTCACCGGCACCACGGTCGGCAAGGGCTTCGCCGGCGGCATGAAGCGGCACAACTTCGGTGGTCTTCGCGCCACCCACGGCGTGTCGATCTCGCATCGTTCGATCGGTTCGACCGGCGGCCGTCAGGACCCGGGCAAGACCTTCAAGAACAAGAAGATGCCGGGCCACATGGGTGACGTCACCGTCACCACCCAGAACCTCAAGGTCGTGATGACCGACGTCGAGCGCGGCCTCATCGCCGTGGAAGGCGCCGTTCCCGGTCACGCCGGCGGCTGGATCATGGTCCGTGACGCGGTGAAGAAGCGCCTGCCGGTCGAGGCTCCCAAGCCCGGCGCGTTCAAGCTGCGCGACGGCAACGGCGCTGCGGCTCCGGCCGAAGCCACCAATGAGGAGGGCGCGTGATGGAACTCACCGTCAAGACGCTCGACGGCACCGACGCCGGTTCGATCCAGCTCTCGGACGAGATCTTCGGTCTTGAGCCGCGCGCGGACATCCTGCACCGCATGGTGACCTGGCAGCTTGCCCGCCGCCAGGCCGGCACGCACCGCACCAAGGGCCGCTCGGAGATCAATCGCACCTCCAAGAAGCTCTACAAGCAGAAGGGCACCGGCAACGCCCGTCACGGCGCGGCCTCGGCCCCGCAGTTCCGCGGCGGCGGCCGGGCGTTCGGCCCGGTGGTGCGCTCGCATGCTTTCGACCTGCCCAAGAAGGTCCGCGCGCTCGCCCTCAAGCACGCGCTGTCCTCCAAGGCCAAGGCCCACCAGATCCTGGTGCTCGACAAGGCCGGCCTGGACGATCCCAAGACCAAGGCTCTGAAGGATCGCTTCGAGAAGCTCGGCATCGGTTCGGTGCTGGTGGTGGATGGTGCGGAAGTGGAAGCCAACATGGCTCTCGCCGCCCGCAACCTGGCCTTCGTGGACGTGCTGCCGATCCAGGGCATCAACGTGTACGACATCCTGCGGCGTGACACCCTGGTTCTGACCCGGGCCGCCGTGGACGCGCTGGAGGCGCGCTTCAAATGAGCCCGCAGGCGAACATCGAACCGCGTCATTACGACGTGATCCGCTCCCCCGTCATCACCGAGAAGGCGACGGCGCAGAGCGAAGAGAACAAGGTGGTCTTCAACGTCGCCAAGACCGCCACCAAGCCTCAGATCAAGGAGGCGGTGGAGAAGCTGTTCGACGTGAAGGTCAAGAGCGTCAACACGCTGGTCCGCAAGGGCAAGGTGAAGATCTTCAAGGGCCGCAAGGGCGTCCAGAGCGATGTCAAGAAGGCCGTTGTGACCCTCGAAGAGGGCCAGCGGATCGACATCACCACGGGCCTGTGAGCTGAAGGAACGGGACTAAGACCATGGCGCTGAAGCATTTCAAGCCGGTCACGCCGAGCCTTCGCCAGCTCGTGATCGTCGACCGCTCCGGCCTCTACAAGGGCAAGCCGGTGAAGACGCTGACCGAGGGCAAGAGCTCCTCGGGCGGCCGCAACAACAATGGTCGCATCACGGTCCGGTTCCGTGGCGGCGGCCACAAGCAGACCTACCGCATCGTCGACTTCAAGCGCTCCAAGCGCGACGTGGTCGGCACCGTGGAACGGCTGGAATACGATCCGAACCGCACCGCCTTCATCGCCCTCATCAAGTATGAGGACGGCGAGCTCACCTACATCCTGGCCCCGCAGCGCCTCAGCGCCGGCGACCAGGTGATCGCGGGCGAGCAGGTGGACGTGAAGCCCGGCAACGCCGCGCCGCTCTCCAACCTCCCGGTGGGCACCATCGTCCACAATGTGGAGCTGAAGATCGGCAAGGGCGGCCAGATCGCGCGCTCGGCTGGGTCCTATGCCCAGATCGTCGGCCGCGACCAGGGCTACGTGATCGTGCGCCTGAACTCCGGCGAGCAGCGCCTCGTCCACGGCGCGTGCTACGCGACGGTGGGCGCGGTGTCGAACCCGGACCACATGAACACCTCGCTCGGCAAGGCCGGGCGCAGCCGCTGGCTGGGGCGCAAGCCGCATAACCGCGGCGTGACCATGAACCCGGTCGACCATCCGCACGGCGGCGGCGAAGGCCGCACCTCCGGTGGCCGTCATCCCGTGACCCCGTGGGGCCTCCCCACCAAGGGCAAGAAGACCCGCTCGAACAAGGCGACCGACAAGTTCATTGTCACCAGCCGCCACAAGCGGAAGAAGTGAGGGCCTGACACATGTCGAGAGCTATCTGGAAAGGCCCGTTCGTCGACGGCTATCTGCTCAAGAAGGCAGACACCGCGCGCGCTTCGGGTCGCAGCGACACCATCAAGATCTGGAGCCGTCGCTCCACGATCCTTCCCCAGTTCGTGGGTCTCACCTTCGGCGTGTACAACGGGCAGAAGCACGTGCCCGTGTACGTTTCGGAGGACATGGTCGGCCACAAGTTCGGCGAGTTCTCGCCGACCCGTACGTACTACGGGCATGCGGCCGACAAGAAGTCGAAGCGGCGGTGATCAGCCATGGGTAAGCAGGCAACTCCCCGCGCTCTCGCGGACAACGAAGCCAAGGCGGTCGCGCGCAACCTGCGCATCTCGCCTCAGAAGCTCAATCTCGTCGCGGGCCTGATCCGCGGCAAGAAGGTGGCCACCGCCCTGGCGGACCTCGAATTCTCCCGCAAGCGCATCGCGCGCGACGTGAAGAAGTGCCTCGAGAGCGCCATCGCCAACGCCGAGAACAACCACGAGCTGGACGTGGACGACCTGGTCGTCGCCGAAGCGCACGTGGGCAAGGGTTTGGTCATGAAGCGGTTCTCGCCGCGTGCGCGCGGTCGCGCCTCGCGGATCGAGAAGCCCTTCTCCCACATCACCATCGTGGTGCGGGAAGTCGAGGAGCGGGCCTGATGGGTCAGAAGGTCAATCCGATCGGGCTGCGGCTCGGTATCAACCGCACCTGGGACAGCCGCTGGTTCGCCAACAAGGGCGAATACGGCGTTCTGCTCCACGAGGACATCAAGATCCGCAAGATGCTGCTGAAGCAGCTCAAGCAGGCCGCGGTGTCCAAGGTGGTGATCGAGCGTCCGCACAAGAAGTGCCGCGTGACCATCTACTCGGCGCGTCCGGGCGTGGTCATCGGCAAGAAGGGCGCGGACATCGACAAGCTGCGCAAGAAGGTCTCCGACATGACCAAGTCGGAAGTCTTCATCAACATCGTCGAGATCCGGAAGCCGGAAGTGGACGCGCGCCTCGTGGCCGAGTCCATCGCCCAGCAGCTGGAGCGTCGCGTGGCGTTCCGCCGCGCCATGAAGCGGGCCGTTCAGTCGGCCATGCGTCTGGGCGCCGAGGGCATCCGCATCAACTGCTCCGGCCGTCTCGGCGGCGCCGAGATCGCCCGCCTGGAATGGTACCGTGAAGGCCGCGTGCCGCTGCACACCTTGCGTGCGGACGTGGACTATGGCACCGCCACCGCCTTCACCACCTACGGCACCTGCGGTGTCAAGGTGTGGATCTTCAAGGGCGAGATCCTCGAGCACGATCCCATGGCCGTCGACAAGCGCATGGTGAGCGAGAGCGAGGGTCCGTCGAGCGGTCGTCCGCCGCGTCGTGACCGCGACCATGGTCGCGACCGCGACCACGCGGCGTGATCGGTCAGCGACAAGAGAAGGCGATTAAGCCATGCTGCAACCCAAGCGCACGAAGTTCCGCAAGCAGTTCAAGGGCCGTATCCACGGCGTTGCGAAGGGCGGCACGGAACTGAATTTCGGTGAATTCGGCCTGAAGGCTCTCGAGCCCGAGCGCGTCACCGCCCGCCAGATCGAAGCCGCGCGTCGCGCGCTCACCCGTCACATGAAGCGTGCGGGCCGGGTGTGGATCCGCGTCTTCCCGGACGTGCCCGTCACCTCCAAGCCCACCGAAGTTCGAATGGGTAAGGGCAAGGGCGCGCCGGAATACTGGGCGGCCAAGGTCAAGCCCGGCCGCATCATGTTCGAGATCGACGGCGTGTCCGTGGATCTGGCGCGCGAGGCGCTGACCCTCGCGGCCGCCAAGCTGCCCATCAAGACGCGCTTCATTCAGCGCATCGCCGAGTGAGGAGAGGCTCATGAAAGCCGAGGACGTTCGGGCCCTCAGCCCCGATCAGCTCGCCGATGAGCTGCTGAAGCTGAAGAAAGAGCAGTTCAACCTGCGCTTCCAGAAGGCCACCGGCCAGATGGAAAATACGGCGCGGACCAAGGAGATCCGCCGCGATATCGCGCGGATCAAGACGGTGCAGAGCGCGAAGAGCGCTGCTGCCGCCATTGTGAAGTGAGGGGACGATGCCGAAGCGCGTGCTCCAGGGCGTCGTGGTAAGCGACAAGCAGGACAAGACCGTGGTGGTGCGGGTGGAGCGTCGCTTCACCCACCCGCTGCTGAAGAAGACCGTCCGTCGGTCCAAGAAGTATCACGCCCATGACGAAGGCAATGCCTGGTCGACGGGTGATACGGTGTGGATCGAGGAGCATCGGCCTCTGTCGAAGCTGAAGAACTGGATCGTGGTCCAGGGCGAGAAGCGCGCCGAGGTCTGAGGCCGGGGACGCGGCCGTCCGTGGGAACCGCGCATGCGTTTCCTATGGACGGCACTGCCGTCTCTGTTTAAGGAAGGGGCGCGATTCATCGGGTTGCCGGAAACACACGCTGTTTCCCGCCGCTCCGGTCGCATCCCAGGAAAACGCTCCGGTGCTGGGTCCGTCGCCTCGGGCTTCCCGTGTCAGGGAAGATCGGGCCGAGTGGAGACCGCATCGCGGCGAAAACCGTGTTCCGATGAGCGGGCACGGCGTTTTGGAAGAGCAGTGCCGGTTAAACGGCGGCTCTGGATGACGAGAGCAGGTGCGTCATGATCCAGATGCAGACCAATCTCGACGTGGCGGACAATTCCGGTGCGCGTCGCGTCATGTGCATCAAGGTGCTGGGCGGCTCGAAGCGGAAATATGCTCACGTGGGCGACATCATCGTGGTGTCGGTCAAGGAAGCCATTCCGCGCGGTCGCGTGAAAAAGGGCGATGTGATGAAGGCGGTCGTGGTGCGCACGGCCAAGGACATCCGTCGCGTCGACGGCTCGGTGATCCGCTTCGACCGCAATGCGGCCGTGCTGATCAACAACCAGAAAGAGCCGGTTGGAACCCGTATCTTCGGCCCGGTTCCGCGCGAGCTTCGCGCCAAGAACCACATGAAGATCATTTCGCTGGCGCCGGAGGTGCTGTGATGGCCGCGAAGATCAAGAAGGGCGACAAGGTCGTCGTCCTCGCCGGCCGCGACAAGGGTCGCACCGGCGAGGTGATCCAGGTGATGCCGAAGGAGGAGCGTGCGCTCGTCCGCGGCGTGAATATCGTGAAGCGTCATCAGCGCCAGACCGCGCAGGCGGAAGGTGGGATCATCTCCAAGGAGGCTCCCATCCATCTGTCGAACGTCGCGGTTGCCGATCCCAAGGATGGCAAGCCGACCCGCGTCGGGTTTGAAGTGCTGGACGACGGGCGCAAGGTCCGCGTGGCCAAGCGTTCCGGGGAGAGGATCGATGGCTGAGGCGACGTATATCCCGCGGTTGCGCACCTTCTATGACGATGTGGTGCGTCCCAAGCTGATCGAAGAGTTCGGCTACAAGAACCCGCTCCAGGTGCCGGCGATCGAGAAGATCGTCATCAACATGGGCGTGGGCGAGGCGACCGCGGACACCAAGAAGGTGACCACCGCCGCCGCCGACCTGGCGCGCATCGCCGGCCAGAAGCCGGTGCTGACCCGGGCCCGCAAGGCGATCTCGAACTTCAAGCTGCGCGAGAACCAGCCGGTCGGCGCGAAGGTCACCCTTCGCCAGGCGCGCATGTACGAATTCATGGACCGTCTGGTCACCGTGGCCCTGCCGCGCGTCCGCGACTTCCGCGGCCTGAACCCCAAGAGCTTCGATGGCCGTGGCAACTACGCCATGGGCATGAAGGAGCACATCGTGTTCCCCGAGATCAACTATGACCAGGTCGAGCAGATCTGGGGCATGGACATCATCGTGTGCACGACGGCGAAGACGGATGACGAAGCGCGCGCCCTGCTGCGTGCCTTTAACTTCCCCTTCCGCCAGTGACCGTATAGAAGGGGCGCGGCGCACCGGACCACCGGGCGTGCCGAACCCCTTCATTCGTTGAGGACGGGTTTTGATTTTCCGGCAGTGGGGGTGCGGGGACGCACCTTCAGACGCGGAGAACAGGAGCAAGACATGGCGAAAAAGAGCGCGATCGAGACCAACGAGCGTCGCCGCAAGCTCTCCACGAGCATGGCGTCGAAGCGCGCGGGTCTGAAGGCGATCGTGAACGACAAGACGCTGCCGATCGAGGAGCGCTTCGCGGCGACCCTCAAGCTCGCGCAGCTGCCGCGCAATTCCGCGAAGATCCGCGTGCGCAATCGGTGCGAAGTCACCGGACGTCCCCGTGCGTTCTACCGCAAGTTGAAGATGAGCCGCATCGCGCTCCGTGAACTGGGCTCCCAGGGCCTGGTCCCGGGCCTGGTGAAGTCGAGCTGGTGAGGGAGGTCCGATGTCCATCAATGATCCCATCGGCGACCTGATCACCCGCATCCGTAATGCCCAGATGCGCCGCAAGGACAAGACCTCGACCCCGGGGTCCAGCCTGCGCGCGAACCTTCTGAACGTCCTGCGCGACGAAGGTTACATCCGCGGCTACACCACCACGGATCACGGCAACGGTCGCACCGAGTTCGAGATCGAGCTCAAGTATTTCGACGGCCAGCCGGTGATCCGCGAGATCGCCCGCGTGTCGAAGCCCGGCCGCCGCGTCTACGCCTCGGTGAAGGCGCTGCCGCGGGTTGCCAACGGCCTCGGCATTGCCGTGCTGTCCACGCCCCAGGGCGTGATGGCGGATCACGACGCCCGCGACAAGAATGTCGGCGGCGAAGTGCTCTGCACCGTGTTCTGACCGAGCGACGGAGAGAGAAATGTCGAAAATCGGCAAGCATCCCGTCGCCATTCCCGCCGGCGTCACCGCCAGCGTGGACGGCCAGACGGTGAAGGTGAAGGGCCCCAAGGGCGCCCTGGAAGTCGTGCTGGTGGAAGAGATTCAGGCGGAGCTGGAAGGCGCCGAGCTGAAGGTCTCCATGCGCGGCGAGACCAACCGGCACAAGTCCATGTGGGGCATGTCCCGCACGCTGGTGTCGAACCTGGTGGAAGGCGTGACCAAGGGCTTCGAGAAGAAGCTCGAGATCACCGGCGTCGGCTACAAGGCCGCCATTCAGGGCAAGAACCTGAACCTCTCGCTCGGCTACAGCCACGACGTGATCTACGCGATCCCGGACGGGATCCAGATCGCGGCGCCCAAGCCGACCGAACTGATTGTCACCGGCATCGACAAGCAGCAGGTCGGCCAGGTCGCGGCTGAGATCCGCGAGTTCCGCGGCCCCGAGCCCTACAAGGGCAAGGGCGTCAAGTACGCTGGCGAATTCATCTTCCGCAAGGAAGGCAAGAAGAAGTAACGGAGGCGAACCATGGCTAAAGATCTGGAGGCGCTGGAGCGCCGCAAGGCCAAGGTGCGCCGCGCGATTCGCGTCGCGGCCAATGGGCGTCCGCGCCTGTCGGTCCACCGCACCTCGAAGCATATCTACGCGCAGATCATCGATGACGCGAAGGGCGAGACCTTGGTCGCCGCCTCGAGCCTCGAGAAGGACCTGCGCTCCTCGCTCAAGACCGGCGCTGACGTCGATGCCGCCAAGGCCATCGGCAAGCTGGTCGCCGAGCGGGCGGCCGAGAAGGGCGTCACCGCGGTCGTGTTCGATCGCGGCGCATACATCTATCATGGGCGCGTCAAGGCGCTCGCTGAGGGCGCCCGCGAAGGCGGCCTTCAGTTCTGACGCGAAGGACGTAGCGAAATGGCCCGTGAACGGGAACACCGCGGAGATCGCGAGGATCGCGACAACACGTTTGTGGACAAGCTGGTCCACATCAACCGTGTCGCGAAGGTTGTGAAGGGCGGCCGGCGCTTCGGCTTCGCCGCCCTGGTGATCGTGGGCGACCAGAAGGGTCGCGTCGGCTTCGGCCACGGCAAGGCCCGCGAAGTGCCGGAAGCCATCCGCAAGGCCACGGAGAGCGCCAAGCGCGCCCTGATCCGCGTGCCGCTGCGCGAGGGCCGGACCCTGCACCACGACGTGCATGGTCATCACGGCGCCGGCAAGGTCATCCTGCGCGCCGCGCCTGCGGGTACCGGCATCATCGCCGGCGGCCCCATGCGCGCCGTGTTCGAGACCCTGGGCGTCCATGACGTGGTGGCGAAGTCCTTCGGGTCTTCCAACCCCTACAACATGGTGCGCGCCACGTTCGACGCCTTGACCAACCAGGACAGCCCGCGCTCCGTCGCGTCGCGTCGTGGCATCAAGGTTTCCCAGCTCCAGTCCCGCCGCCGCGTCGAAGACGCCGAAGCGACCGACTGAGCCCAGGCCGCATCTGAAAGGATAACGCCATGGCTAAGGCGTCTGAAACCAACACCGTCACCGTGGAGCAGATCGGTTCGCCGATCCGCCGTCCGGGCGACCAGCGCGCGACGCTGATCGGCCTCGGGCTGAACAAGCGGCACCGCCGCTCCACCCTGCAGGATACTCCGGCCGTGCGCGGCATGATCGCGAAGGTCCAGCATCTCGTCCGTGTCATCACGGCCGAGTGAGGGGAAGCGAGATGAAGCTCGACGAAATCAAGGACAACGACGGCGCGCGCAAGAAGCGCATGCGCGTCGGCCGCGGCATCGGGTCCGGCAAGGGCAAGACCGCGGGACGCGGCGTCAAGGGCCAGAAGGCCCGTACCGGCGTCGCCATCAAGGGGTTCGAAGGCGGCCAGATGCCGTTGCATCGGCGTCTGCCGAAGCGCGGCTTCCACAACATCTTCGCGCTCGACTTCAATGAAGTGTCGCTGGGCCGGATCCAGGTCGCCATCGACGCCGGCAAGCTGGACGCGTCCCAGCCGGTCACCGAGGCGTCCCTGGTGGCGGCCGGTGTCCTGCGCCGCGCCAAGGACGGCGTGCGCGTGCTGGGCGGCGGCGAGCTGACCACCAAGGTGTCGCTGGACGTGGCCTATGCCACCAAGTCGGTCACCGCGGCGATCGAGAAGCTGGGCGGCACCGTCAAGGTGTCGGCGCCCAAGGCCGAGGCCGCCGAAGCGGTCTGAGGCATGAGGTTGGGACCGGCCCCGGAGCGATCCGGGGCCTTTCCCTGTTTAAGGGCCAGGGCGCGGCCGGCCTGTCCAGCGCGCCGGGCCGTCCGGCCATCCGCTGGCTGGTGGGATCGACGAGCGTCCGTGCGCGGGCCCGTGTGCGCGCGGCATCTCTGCGCTGGATGGCCCGCCCGATCCCGGATAAGACCGACAGGGGAGGGGATTCGCGGCAGGCCCGCGCGTTCCACGGCCTGCGGAATGGCGTCTTCGGTTTTTTGAGCGGCGCGCGCCCCTTCGGGTCCTAACGCGACGCTCTTGCGCCTCCCATCTATAGCCCGCCCCCAATGCGGCGGCGGAAGCGGAGCAAGGCATGGTCTCGGCGGCCGAACAACTCGCGGCAAATCTCAATTTCGGTGCCCTCGGCAAGGCCGAGGAACTGAAGAAGCGCATCTGGTTCACCCTGGGCGCGCTCATCGTGTTTCGGCTGGGTACCTATATCCCGCTGCCGGGCATCAACCCGGATGCGTTGCAGGGCGTGTTCCAGAACGCGCAGCAGGGCATCATCGGCCTGTTCAACATGTTTTCGGGCGGCGCCGTGGAGCGCATGGCGATCTTCGCCCTGAACATCATGCCCTACATCTCCGCCTCCATCATCGTGCAGCTGCTGACGACCGTGTCGCCGACGCTGGAAGCGCTGAAGAAGGAAGGCGAGGCGGGCCGCAAGAAGATCAACCAGTACACCCGCTACCTCACCGTCGTGCTGGCGGTGTTCCAGGCCTACGGCATCGCGGTCGGCCTTGAGAGCTCGCAGGGCGTGGTGGCCGAGGCCGGCTGGTTCTTCCGCATCTCCACGGTGATCACCCTGACCGGCGGCACCATGTTCATGATGTGGCTGGGCGAGCAGATCACCTCGCGCGGCATCGGCAACGGCACCTCGCTGATCATCTTCGGCGGCATCGTCGCGGAACTGCCGGGCGCCTTCGTGCGCACGCTGGAGCTGGGCCGCCAGGGCGCCATCTCCACGGTGGTGATCCTGTTCGTGCTGGCCATGGCCATCGGCATCATCGCCTTCATCGTGTTCATGGAGCGGGCCCAGCGCCGGCTGCTGATCCAGTATCCCAAGCGCCAGGTGGGCAATAAGCTCTACGAGGGCCAGTCCTCGCACCTGCCGCTGAAGCTGAACACCTCGGGCGTGATTCCGCCGATCTTCGCCTCCTCGCTGCTGCTGATCCCGACCACCATCGCCAGCTTCATGCAGGGCGCCGGGCCGGAATGGCTCACCTCGGTGACGTCGCTGCTCGGCCACGGCCGGCCGCTGTACATGCTGCTGTATGTGCTGCTGATCGTGTTCTTCTGCTTCTTTTATACCGCCATCGTGTTCAATCCGGTGGAGACCGCGGACAATCTGAAGAAGCACGGCGGGTTCATTCCGGGCATTCGTCCGGGCGAGCGCACCGCGGAATATATCGATTACGTTCTCACCCGGATCACGGTGGTCGGCGCAGCCTACATCGCGGCAGTTTGCCTCTTCCCCGAAGTGCTGATTTCATACTTCTCGCTGCCGTTCTATTTTGGCGGCACATCGCTGCTGATCGTGGTCAGCGTGACCATGGACACGGTGTCCCAGATCCAGGGCCACCTGCTGGCGCACCAGTACGAAGGCTTGGTCAAGAAGTCCAAGCTGCGCGGGGGGAGACGGAAATGAGGCTGGTACTTCTGGGACCGCCCGGGGCGGGCAAGGGCACCCAGGCGCAGCGACTTGTGAAGCGCTACGGCATCGTCCAGCTTTCGACCGGCGACATGCTCCGGGCCGCGGTAGCGGCGGGCACCCCGGTCGGCCTGAAGGCCAAGGCGGTGATGGAAGCCGGCGGCCTGGTCTCGGACGAGATCGTCATCGGCATCATCGCCGAGCGCCTGGAGCATGCGGACGCCCGCAAGGGCTTCATCCTGGACGGCTTCCCGCGCACGGTGGCGCAGGCCGAGGCGCTGGACGCGCTGTTGGCGGACAAGGGCCTCAAGCTCGACGCCGTCATCGAGCTGAAGGTCGACCAAGCCAAGCTGATCGACCGCATCCTGACCCGCGCCGAGGAAACCCGCGCGCGCGGCGAGCAGGTGCGCAAGGACGACGATCCGGAGGTCTTCAAGCACCGGCTCGAAGCCTACAACCGCGATACCGCCGTGGTGGCGCCGTATTATTCGGCGCGCGGCCAGCTGCAGCAGATCGACGGGATGCGTCCCATCGACGAGGTGACGCAGGCCATCGATTCGATTCTGGAGACCGTCTGACGAAGCCAGTCCCGGTGCCGGTTGCGGCGCCGGGGTTGACAGGTCTGCGGAATGCGCGTAATGGCGCACCTTCCTTTCGAGATCCGTGCTTGTCGCTCCTCAATCGGGGAGCGATGCGCACGGATTGTTGTTATCTCCGCATGGGCCGGCCTCCACCGGACGCGGAGCCGAAAGCCGCCCGGGGTTCGGGCGGCCGACATGGAGAGAGCAGTGGCTCGTATTGCAGGCGTTAACATCCCGACCAACAAGCGCGTGATCATCTCGCTTCAGTATATTCACGGCATCGGCGCCAAGAAGGCGCAGGAGATCGTGGAAAAGGTCGGCATCCCGCTCGATCGTCGCGTGAACCAGCTGACCGACCAGGAAGTGCTGCAGATCCGCGAGACCATCGACCGCGACTACCTCGTGGAAGGCGACCTGCGCCGCGAAGTGTCGATGAACATCAAGCGTCTGATGGACCTGGGCTGCTATCGCGGCCTGCGTCATCGCCGCGGCCTGCCGGTGCGCGGTCAGCGCACCCACACCAACGCCCGCACCCGCAAGGGTCCGGCGAAGGCGATCGCCGGCAAGAAGAAGTGATCGGCGGCTGAGCCGCGGATATCGGGAAGGCCGGGTTCCGGCCTTCTCTTTTGCCCATTTGGATGCCCGCCCCGGGCACCCATCCCGAGCGCCTGGAGTTACGGGCGCGCCTGAAGGATCAAGACCAAGATGGCTAAGGAAGCAACACGCGTTAAGCGCCGCGAGCGCAAGAACATCGCCTCCGGCGTCGCGCATGTGAACGCGTCGTTCAACAACACCATGATCACCATCACCGACGCGCAGGGGAACACCATCTCCTGGTCGTCCGCCGGTGCCATGGGCTTCAAGGGCTCGCGCAAGTCCACGCCGTATGCGGCGCAGATGGCGGCCGAGGACGCGGCCCGCAAGGCGGCCGAGCACGGCATGCGCACCCTGGAAGTGGAAGTCTCCGGCCCCGGTTCGGGACGTGAGTCGGCCCTGCGCGCGCTGCAGGCCGCCGGTTTCCTGGTGACTTCGATCCGCGACGTGACCCCCATTCCGCACAACGGCTGCCGCCCGCGCAAGCGCCGGCGCGTCTGAGCGTGCCAACGGCCCGCGGGATCCTCCCGCCGGGCCTCTGCTCGGTTCCTCCCCGGCGAGCGGGACGGGCCGGCGCCTCGAAGACCCCTGGCATGCCATGGTCCGGCCCGCCAGGTGATTGGGTTCGGGAGCCGCCGCCCGGCGAGAAGGCAAGGTGACGCAAGTGATTCAGAAGAACTGGCAAGAGCTGATCAAGCCCGAGAAGCTGCAGGTGACTGCGGGCCGCGATCCCAAGCGTCTGGCGACCGTGGTGGCCGAGCCGCTGGAACGCGGCTTCGGCATGACGCTCGGCAATGCGCTCCGCCGCATCCTGCTGTCGTCGCTTCAGGGCGCCGCGGTGACGTCGGTGCATATCGATGGCGTGCTGCACGAGTTTTCGTCCATTCCGGGCGTGCGTGAGGACGTCACCGACATCATCCTCAACATCAAGGATGTGGCCATCAAGATGCAGGGCGACGGGCCCAAGCGTCTGGTGGCGAAGAAGACCGGCCCCGGCGTGCTGACCGCCGGCGACATCCAGACGGTGGGCGACATCCAGATCCTCAACCCCAGCCTGCCGCTGTGCACGCTGGACGAGGGCGCGGAGCTGCGCATCGAGTTCACGGTGGATACCGGCAAGGGCTACGTGGCCGCCGACCGGAACCGCCCGGAAGACGCGCCGATCGGCCTGATCCCGATCGACAGCCTGTATTCCCCGGTGCGCAAGGTCTCCTACAAGGTCGAGAACACCCGCGAGGGCCAGATTCTCGACTATGACAAGCTGACCATGCAGATCGAGACCGACGGCTCCATCTCGGCCGAGGACGCGCTCGCTTACGCCGCGCGCATCCTGCAGGACCAGCTGGAGATCTTCGTCAACTTCGAGGAGCCCAAGCGCGAGAGCGAAGCCGCCGCCATCCAGGAACTGCCCTTCAACCCGGCGCTCCTGAAGAAGGTGGACGAGCTCGAACTGTCGGTGCGCTCGGCCAACTGCCTGAAGAACGACAACATCGTCTACATCGGCGACCTGATCCAGAAGAGCGAGACGGAGATGCTCCGTACGCCGAATTTCGGCCGGAAGTCGCTCAACGAGATCAAGGAAGTGCTGGCCTCCATGGGCCTGCACCTCGGCATGGAAGTGCCGGGCTGGCCGCCGGAGAACATCGAAGAGCTCGCGAAGCGCTTCGAAGACCACTACTGATCCATTTCACCCCGCGGCTCGAGCCGCTCAACCCACTCGGCTCGATACGCCGGAGGCATTTAGGAGTTCGCCGTCATGCGTCACGGCAAGGTACATCGCAAGTTCAACCGCACCGCCGAGCATCGCAAGGCGATGTTCATGAATCTCAGCCAGGCGCTCATCACCCATGAGCAGATCGTCACCACCCTGCCGAAGGCCAAGGACCTTCGCCCGGTGGTGGAGAAGCTGGTGACGCTCGCCCGCCGCGGCGACCTGCACGCCCGCCGCCAGGCCATCGCCGAGCTGCGCGACGTCGCCGTCGTGCGCAAGCTGTTCGACGTGCTGGCGCCGCGCTACAAGGGTCGTCCCGGCGGCTACACCCGCATCATCAAGGCGGGCTTTCGCTATGGTGACAACACCGCCGTGGCGGTGATCGAGTTCGTGGATCGCGACGTGGACGCCAAGGGCGCCTCCGACCGCGCCCGCGCCGAAGCGGCCGAGGCCGTCGCGGCCTGAGCGGACTGAACCGGCGGAGCAAACGCCGCCGGGAAGCGTTTCAGAAGGGCGGCCTCACGGCCGCCCTTCTTTCGTTTCAACAGCATCGTCCAGCGGACATACCGGCGCCGGTCCGTTCCGGCTCCGCCAGCAGGGAAGACAGGCCATGGGTTTTGCCGGGGTTCGATCCTTCGTGTGTGCGGCGGTCCTGTGCGGCCTCCTGGCCGCCAGCGGCACGCTGGCGGTGAGCGCCGGCGCGCAGGCCCAGCAGGTGCCGCCGTCCGCCGCCGCCATGAAGATGAGCTTCGCCCCGGTGGTGGCGCGCACCGCTCCGGCGGTGGTGAACGTCTACGCCCTGAAGACGGCGCAGCGGGCCAATCCGTTCATGGACGACCCGTTCTTCCGCCGCTTCTTCGGCGGCGGGCCGGGCGGCCCCGGCCTCGGCGCGCCCGAGCGGGTGCAGCGCTCGCTGGGCTCCGGCGTGATCGTCGATCCCTCCGGCCTCGTGGTGACCAACCACCACGTGGTGCAGGGCGCCGACCAGATCCGCATCGCGCTCAACGACAAGCGCGAGTTCGACGCCGAGGTCATCCTGTCCGACCAGCGCACCGACCTCGCGGTGCTGCGCATCAAGGGGGACGGCGCCAAGTTCGCCTCGCTGGGCATCGGCAATTCCGACGCGCTGGCGGTGGGCGACCTGGTGCTGGCCATCGGCGACCCCTTCGGCGTCGGCCAGACGGTGACCCAGGGCATCGTCTCGGCGCTTGCCCGCACCCAGGTGGGCGTGTCCGACTACCAGTTCTTCATCCAGACCGACGCGGCCATCAATCCGGGCAATTCCGGCGGCGCCCTAGGTGGTGTGGACAGTTACCTGATCCACAGGACGATGGCAGCGATTGTGACGATGGCGAGGTAGTTTCGCGCGGTCTTCTCGAAGCGGGTCGCGACACGCCTGAACTGCTTGAGCTTGGAGAAGCAGCATTCGATCAGGTGGCGCTGAGCGTAGAGGTGCCTGTCGAGGCTATGCTTCCTGGCGCGGGATGGATTGGACGGGATGACCGCCTGCGCGTTCCTTGCCGCGATTGTGGCGCGCAGGGCGTCGCTGTCATAGGCGGTATCGGCCATGAC
>NZ_AXBA01000054.1 GCF_000473085.1 Azorhizobium doebereinerae UFLA1-100 | reverse complement strand
CAGTCGATCAAGAACACCCATCGCTGCCTCATCAAAGGCAGCTTTGAATCACAGATCATTCAGCCCGGGAACCCCAAGAGTCCACACTACCTAGAACTCGGGAGCGCGCCGGCTTGGCGCCGGGCGCATGCGGTTCAGCGGCGGGGAGACGGCGGGTGATGGACGGGGCGGCGGCGAGCCGGAGGACGAGCCTGGCGCTGGTGGCGCTGAAGGGCCTGCTGTTCCTGATCTTCGTGGCGCTGGCGGTGGTGCTCATCGCCGTGCAGCAGCGGGCCATGGGCGGCTATGGGTCGGAAATCTCCGCCGACAATGCCGACGAGGCCAGCCATTTCATCAGCGGCCTGATGCTGGCGGACTATGTGCGGGCGGGCTTCCCCAACCCCATGGCCTTCGCCGTCAATTACTATCTGCACCTGCCCAAGCTCGCCATCGGCCACTGGCCGCCGCTCTATTACATGCTGGAGGGCGCGCTGTTCCTGGCGCTGCCGCCCACCACGCCGGTGGCGCTGCTGCTGCCGGCGGTGCTGGCCGCGCTGCTGGTGGTGACCACCGGCTGGGTGACGGCGCGGGTGCTGGGGCCGCTCCAGGGCCTCGCGGCGGGCGCGGTGCTGCTGAGCGTGCCGCCGCTGCGCGAAGCGACCCTGGTGATCCAGCTCGACCTGCCGGTGGCGCTGCTGGGCCTGCTGGCCGCCTGCGCCTACGCCCGCTTCCTGCGCACGCTGCGGGCCGGGCCGGCGGTGGCGTTCGGGCTTCTGGCCTCCGCCGCCATCCTCACCAAGGGCACCGGCATGGCGCTGGCCCTGCTGCCGCCGCTCTGCCTGCTGTTCGGCGGCCGGTTCGAGCTGCTGCGGCGCTGGACCTTCTGGCTGCCGCTGCCCATCGTCGCCCTGCTGGCCGGGCCGTGGACGCTGCTCACCTATGCCCGCGCCGCCGCCGGCTTCCAATATGGCTGGGGCAGCGCCTTCACGCTGCTGGCCGCGCGCACCTATGCGGACGGGCTGGTCGCCGCCGTTGGTGCGCCGGTGCTCAGCCTGGCCGCGCTGGGGCTGGTGTTCGCCGTGGTGCGGGGCTGGCGGCGCAGCGCCGGGGCCGAGATCTGGATGGCGCTGGCGGCGCTGGCGGTGGGCACGCTGGCGTTCCAGTGCCTGGTGCCCGCGGGCATCGATCCGCGCTACCTGCTGCCGCTGGTGGCGCCGCTGGTGATGCTGGTGGCCTTCGGCGCCACCGCCCTGATCGGCCTGGTGACGCAGGGCTGGCCGACGCTCTCGGGCCTCGCGGTGGCGCTGGTGCTGCTGTTCGGCGCCCTGCCGGGGCTGATGGTGCGCGTGGAGAAGAAGCCCATCGGCATGGACGCCGCCGCCCAGGCGCTGCTGGCGCGGGAGGCGGCCAACCCGCTGGTGCTGGTGGGCTCCGACGCCATGGGCGAGGGGGCGCTGGTCTCCGCCGTCGCCCAGCACGACCGGGCGCGCAGGACCGTGGTGCTGCGCGGCACCAAGATGCTGGCGAAAACCGGCTGGAACGCCACCGACTACCAGCCGCTCTATGCCGACCCCACCGCCTTGCTGGCCGGGCTGGACCAGATGGGGGTGGGCTTCGTGGCGGTGGACACCACGCCCGCCGCCCAGGCCCTGCTGCACGACCGCCAGCTGCTGGCGGCGGCCGAGGCCCATCCGGACCGCTTCCACCTCGTCGCCACCTATCCCCGCGCCGACGGCGCCGGCGAGGTGCGGCTCTATGCGCTGGCGGGCAACGAGGCCAAGGTGCCGGACATGGCGGCCCTTTCCGCCCGGCTGATCGGCGACAAGGCGTTCTGACCCGGCGCCGCCTTCCGGTCTCCGGCCCGGGACCTATCTATCAAGGAGCGGGCCGCGCCGGCCCGGGAGGACGACGCGATGGGCCGCATGGTGGACGGGGTCTGGTACGGCAAGGAAGACTTCCCGACCGACACGGGCGGGCACTACACCCGGCCGGATTCGGTGCTGCGCCACTGGATCACCCCGGACGGCAGTCCCGGCCCCACCGGCGCGGGTGGATTTGCGGCCGAGCCGGGGCGCTACCACCTCTATATCGCCCGCGCCTGCCCCTGGGCCCACCGCGCCATGATCTTCCGCGCCCTGAAGGGGCTGGAGGGGATGATCGACTATTCGGTCACCCACTGGCTGATGGCGGAGGACGGCTGGACCTTCAATCCGGGCCCGGGGGTGATCCCCGATCCCAACGAGGGGGTGTCCAAGCTGCATGAGCTGTATATGCGAAGCAATGCAACCTACAGTGGACGGGTCACCGTTCCGGTGCTGTGGGACAAGCGGACGCGGCAGATCGTGAACAATGAAACCGCCGACATCATCCGCATGTTCAATTCCGCGTTCGATGCCCTGGGTGCGCGCGAAGGAGACTATTATCCGCAAGAGCTTAGGGCCGAAATCGATGCGGTGAACGACAGGGTGTATCAAACGGTGAACAATGGGGTGTACCGCGCCGGTTTCGCGGTGACGCAATCGGCCTATGAGGAGGCGGTCGGCCCGCTGTTCGAGACGCTCGACTGGCTGGAGGACCGCCTCTCCCGCCAGCCCTATCTGCTGGGCGACCGGCCGACCGAGGCCGACTGGCGGTTGTGGACCACCCTGCTGCGGTTCGATCTGGTCTATGTCGGGCACTTCAAGTGCAATGTGCGGCGGATCGTTGATTATCCTCATCTCTGGGCCTATACGCGGGCCCTCTACCAGACCCCCGGCATCGCCGGGACGGTGGATGTCTTCCACATCAAGCACCACTATTACGAGAGTCATCGCGGCATCAATCCGCGCGGCATCGTGCCGGCGGGGCCGGACATCGACTTCGACGCGCCGGTCGCCCGCTGAACGCGGAAAACCGTTTGGCCTGAACGGGTTGCGAGGGCGAACCCGGAGCGTGGGCGGGGCGGTGACGGGCCTGTGGCTTGACGGCGGCGGGCGCGCCTCGCACAAGGGCGCCGATGCGCGCGCTCAAAGATTATTCCCCTGGCGAATGGCTGTCGGCCGCCCCCCTGGTCCACCGCCTGCGGCGCGCCCGCAACCTGTTGGTGGATCACGTCTATCGCCGCCGCACGGCGCCGGGACAGGCGGCATTGGTGGCGCGCCTGAAGGCCGAGACCGCGCCCGCGCTCGCCTTCACCATCGCCTTCAATTTGCCCGAGGCCATCGCCCTCCTGGCCGACGGCATGGCCCGGTTCGCGCCGGGTATCCCCTTGGTGGTATGCGATAATTCCAGCCGTCCGGAGGCACGGGCGGCGATCGCGGCGCTGTGCGCGGAACGGGGCCTCGCCTATTGCCCGCTGCCCGCCTCCCCGTTCCGGGGCGGCACCAACGGCTCGCGCTCCCACGGGGTGGCGTTGAACTGGGTGCTGCATGCCCTGATCCGCCCGGCCCGGCCCAAGGTGTTCGCCTTGCTGGATCACGATCTGGTGCCGCTGGCGCCCGTGGACCTGCCGGCCCTGGTCGCCCGGCAGCCGGCCTATGGCATGGTGCGCCATGGCACGCAGTTCGGCGGCTGGTTCCTGTGGCCGGGCTACAGCGTGTTTGATTTCAAGGCGTTAGAGGGGCTGGCGCTGGATTTCGGCACCGACACGCCGCTCACCCTCGACACCGGCGGGCAGAACTGGACGGTGCTGTTCCGGGGCCTCGATCTCGCCGGCCTGGCGCAGGCCCGTACCCGCACCGCCTGGATCGCGGACGGCGCCACCGGGGTGCGGGAGCCCTATCTGCTGGCGGACGGCTGGCTGCACGTGGGCGGCGCCGGCCACCGGGGCGGCGGGGCGGCGGCCCTGGCCACCGTGCGCGCGGCCTATGAGGCTGACCCGGAGGGCCTGCTCGGACGCCTGCTGGAAACCGCAACCGACTGACAAGGCATAAAAAAAACCGCCGGGCGCACCCGGCGGCTGATGCTCGCGAAGGAGGCGGCGCGGCTCACTCGGCCGCAGCGGCGCCCTTGGCCTTCTTGGCGCGGTCGTCGGTGCGCTCGGCGATACGGGCCGACTTGCCGCGACGGTCGCGCAGGTAATAGAGCTTGGCGCGGCGGACCTTGCCGCGGCGGACCAGCTTGATGCTGTCGATCAGCGGCGAATAGATCGGGAACACACGCTCCACGCCTTCGCCGTAGGAAATCTTGCGGACGGTGAAGCTCTCGTTGAGGCCGCCGCCGTTGCGCGCGATGCAGACGCCTTCATACGCCTGGACGCGGCTGCGCTCGCCTTCGACAACCTTCACGTTCACGATGACCGTGTCGCCCGGCTGGAAGTCAGGGATGGTCTTGTTCTCGGAGAGGCGAGCAGCCTGCTCGGCCTCAAGGGTCTGGATGATGTTCATTGTCGCCAACCTTTTTGCAGTCACCGCAGAACAGCCCGCGAAGGCCGTGCCCCGGCGCCACATCGTGTCGTTGTAAGTTAAGGGACGCGGCTCAGATACAGGAGAATGGGGCAGATGTCATGTCCTTTCCTTCATTCTCCTGTCACGTTCCCTGATCCTCTCCGCGCTCCGCTCCCTTGACCAGAAGGTCCGGCCGGCGCGCACGGGTGACGGCCTCGGCCTGGGCTCGCCGCCAGGCGGCGATGCGGGCATGGTCGCCGGAGGTCAGGACCTCGGGAATGCCTGCGCCTTCAAAGAGTTGCGGACGGGTGTACTGGGGATATTCCAGGAGCCCGTCGGAGAAGCTCTCCTCCGTGCCGCTCTCGGTCTTGCCCATGACGCCGGGGATCAGCCGGACGCAGGCGTCCAGCGTCAGCAGCGCCGCCGCCTCGCCGCCGGACAGCACCACGTCGCCGACGCAGACTTCCTCCAGGTTGCGGGCGGCGATGATGCGCTCGTCCACCCCCTCGAACCGCCCGCACAGGATGACGGCGCCGGGACCGGCGGCCAGCTCCCGTACGCGGCCCTGGGTCAATGGACGGCCGCGCGGGGTCATCAGCAGCCGGGGGCGCGGGTCGTCGGTGGGCGAGACCGCGTCGATGGCGCGGGCCAGCACGTCGGCGCGCATCACCATGCCGAGGCCGCCGCCCGCCGGCGTGTCGTCCACCGAGCGGTGCTTGTCGATGGCATGGTCGCGGATCTGCACCGTCTCCAGCGCCCACAGGCCGTTGGCCAGCGCCCGCCCTGCCAGCGAATGGCCGAGCGGGCCCGGAAACATCTCGGGATAGAGGGTGAGAACGGTGGCGCGGAAGGTCATGGCGGAGGAATGGGGGAGGGCGGCGGCGGCGTCAATCGCACCGCCTCACGCTCAGCCCTGGTCGGCCTCGTCCGGCGGGGCTTCCTCGGGGGTGGCGTCGGGCACCACGACGATGCGGCCGCCGGGCACGTCCACCACCGGTACAGCCGCCTTGGTGAAGGGCAGGAGCAGCGTCTTGCCGCCGTCGACGGGGGTGTATTCCAGCACGTCCCCTGCGCCGAAATCGTGCATCGCCAACACCTTGCCGATGACCGTTCCGGCCTGGTCCTCGACCCGGAGGCCCATGAGGTCGGCGTGGTAGAAGGTCTCCTCGTCCTCCGCCGGGGGCAGGGCGTCACGGGGCACGAACAGGTCGGTATTGGTGAGCGCCTCGGCCGCCGTGCGGTCCGGGATGCCGTCGATGCGGGCGACGAAATGGTCCTTCGCCGGGCGCAGCGACAGCACCTTGAAGCGGCGCTTCCCGCTCTCGTCGGTGAGGGCATAGTGCTTCAGCGCAAGCGGGTCCTCGCCGAAGGGAAACAGGCGCACTTCGCCCTTCACGCCGTGCGGCGCGCCGATGCGGGCGATGAGGATGCGGTCGGTCATGCGGCGGCTCGGGCCTTGCGAAACAAGCCCGGCGCCCGCGAAGGGGCGCCGGGAAAAACGGGCGGGCGCGGCGAAGCCGTGCCCGCGGCAGCCGATCACTCGGCGGCGGGGGCTTCCTCGGCGGCCGGCTCGGCGGCCTTGGCGGCACGCTCGGCAGCGCGCTCCTGGGCCTTCTTGCCCGGCTCGCCCTTCTTCGGGTTGCTGCGGGCTTCGCGCTTCAGGAGGCCCTGGGCGTCGAGGAAGCGGGCCACGCGGTCGGTCGGCTGGGCACCCTTTTCGAGCCAGGCCTTGGCCTTCTCGGTGTCGAGCACCACGCGCTCGGCCGCATCCTTGGCGAGCAGCGGGTTGAAGGTGCCGATCTTCTCGATGAAGCGGCCGTCGCGCGGGGAGCGGGCGTCGGCCACCACGATGCGGTAGTAGGGGCGCTTCTTGGCGCCGCCGCGGGCGAGGCGGATCTTCAGGGACATGGGAATTTTCCTTTCAGTGTCGATGTAAGCGTTGTGTCTTCGGGTTTAATCGGCCACCCGCCGCAGCCCGTTCCGGGCCTGGCGAGGCGGCGTCATTTCTTCTTCGAGCCGCCGAGGCCCGGCAGGCCGGGAAAGCCCTTGGGCATGCCGCCGCCAAGGCCGGGCATGCCGCCCGGCAGCTTGCCGCCGGGGAAATTCGGCGGCAGCCCACCACCGAGGCCGCCGGGCATCTTCTCGGCCATCTGCTGGAGCGCCTCGGGCGAGGGGCCGCCGGCGCCCATGCCCATCATGCTGGCAAGCCCGGCGAGCGGGCCGCGCTTGCCGGCGGCGCCGCCCATGGCCTTCATCACGTCCGCCATCTGGCGGTGCATCTTGATGAGGCGGTTGATCTCCTCGACCTTGGTGCCCGAGCCGGCGGCGATGCGGCGCTTGCGCGAGGCGTCGAGCAGCTTGGGATTGCGGCGTTCCTTGCGCGTCATCGAGCCGATGATGGCGGTCTGGCGCTTGAACACCTTGTCGTCGAGATTGGCGGCGGCGATCTGGTTCTTCACCTTGGCGACGCCGGGCAGCATGCCCATGAGGCCGCCCATGCCGCCCATCTTCTGCATCTGGGTGAGCTGGTCGCGCAGGTCTTCCAGGTCGAAGACGCCCTTGCGCATCCGCTCGGCGGTGGCGCGGGCCTTCTCGATGTCGATGTTTTCCGCGGCCTTTTCCACCAGGGCGACCACGTCGCCCATGCCGAGGATGCGACCGGCGACGCGCTGCGGATCGAAATCCTCCAGCGCGTCCATCTTCTCGCCGGTGCCGAGCAGCTTGATCGGCTTGCCGGTGACCGCGCGCATGGACAGCGCGGCGCCGCCGCGCCCGTCGCCGTCGGCGCGGGTCAGCACGATGCCGGTGAGGGTCACGCGCGAATCGAAGGCCTTGGCGGTGTTCACCGCGTCCTGGCCGGTGAGGCTGTCGGCCACCAGCAGCACTTCGTGCGGGTTGGTGGCGGCGCGCACCTCGGCCACTTCGGCCATCAGCGCTTCGTCGAGCGTGACGCGGCCGGCGGTGTCGAGCATCACCACGTCGTAATTGCCGAAGCGCGCCGCATCCATGGCCCGCTTGGCGATCTGCACGGCACTCTGTCCGGGCACGATCGGCAGGGTGTTCACCTCCACCTGGGTGCCCAGCGTCGCCAGCTGCTCCATGGCCGCCGGGCGGCGGGTATCGAGCGAGGCCATGAGCACGCGGCGCTTGCCGCGCTCGGTCAGGCGCTTGGCGATCTTGGCGGTGGTGGTGGTCTTGCCCGAGCCCTGGAGGCCGACCATCAGGATGGCGACGGGGGCGGGGGCGTTGAGGTCGATGGGCTCGGCGTCGGAGCCGAGCGTCTCCACCAGCGCGTCATGGACGATCTTGACGACCATCTGGCCGGGGGTCACCGACTTGATGACCTCCACGCCCACGGCGCGGGTGCGGACCTTGTCGGTGAAGGCGCGCACCACATCGAGGGCGACGTCCGCCTCGATCAGCGCCCGCCGCACCTCGCGCATGGCTTCCCCGACGTCGGCCTCGGTGAGAGCGCCGCGTCGCTTCAGCTTGTCGAGTATGCCGCCAAGGCGGTCGGAAAGGCTGTCGAACATGGGTCCGTCCTGGTCCCCCCGGCCGGGGCCGGGGTTGGGTTTCGCAAGAATGGCGCTGGCCGTTCCGCCGGTCGTGCGCCGCGCACGGTGTCCCAGACATGGGGTCCGGGCCCGTGGGCGCAACGACAATCGCGCCCGAGGGCGCATCGCGCTGTCGGGCGGTGACCTCCAGGCTCTCGGCCCGGTCGGCGGATCGGCAGTGCCGTCCTCTTGAAGCGCGGGTCTTTAACACTCCCGAAGCGGCAAGACAATGGCCGGCCCGCGCGATGCCGGCGCCTGCGGCTGGCGCACGCTTGCGCGAGGCTTGAGCGGCGGCGGCCGCCGCGTTGTGGGCCAAGGTCCCGGTCGCTAGGTTAACGCGAGCTTTTCCCCTTGGGCAGATGCCCCATGCAGTGTTGAGAGGTCCGATGCCGCCCTCTTTGTCCCGCCGTGCCTTCCTGTCCGGCGCCGCGGCCCTCCCTCTGGCCGCCACGCTGCCGCGGGCGGGCCTGACCTTGCCGCTGAACGCGCCCTTCACGGTCGGCGCCTTCACTGTGCTGCCGATCCTCGATGGTCCGTTCGGCCTCTCCCCGGTGCTGATGCCGCAGGCCGAATCGATGGAGGGCGAGAAGCTGGTGGAGCGCGCAGGCCTGCCGGCGCAGGGACCCTGGCCGCAGCCGGTCAATGTCTTCGCCATCAAGCGGGGCGAGCATACCTATCTGGTGGATGCCGGCGCCGGGGCGACCCTCGGCCCGGACCTCGGCAAGGCGGCGGAACGGCTTGCCGCTGTCGGCGTGGATGCCGCCAAGGTCGAGGCCGTGCTGATGACCCACCTGCATGCCGACCATGCCGGCGGCCTGATGGCGGCGGGCGGCGGCGCTTTCTTCCCCAACGCCGAGATCGTGGTGCAGCAGGAGGAGGTGGCGTTCTGGACCGACGACGGCGCCATGTCCCGCATGCCCACGGCCATGGAGGCCATGTTCAACATCGCGCGCGGCGCGCTGACCGCCTACAAGGGGCGGGTGCGCACCGTTGCGGGCGCTGGAACGGCGGTGCCCGGCATCTCCTTCGTGCCGCTGCCGGGTCATACGCCCGGCCATGCCGGCCTGCTGCTGGCGGACGGCAAGGACCAGTTCCTCATCTTTGCCGACACCATCCATTCCGCTTTGCTGCAATTCCCCCATCCCTCCTGGACGGTGGTGTTCGACGTCGACCAGTCCCTCGCCGCGGCGACCCGCAAGGGCATCCTCGACCGGCTGGTGACCGACGGCATTCCCGTGACCGGCTCGCATATCGCCGACCGCGGCCGCATCGTGGCGCGGAACATGGGATATGCCATGGTGGATTGAGCGCGGCGGGGGAGATCGATCATGGCGTTCGGATGGGGGCGGGCGCCTGCGGTCTTTCTTGCGCTGATGCTGGGCCTGCCGCTCGCGGCCGGGGCCGAGCCGCTGGCCGTGGAGGTACGCAACGACAGCCGGCCGACGCTCTGCGCCGAGACCGACAATGTCGCGCTGACCTTTTCATCGCCCGCCGTTTCATCGCCCGCCGTCGCCCGCTTCCGCATCACCGCGGTGCATCCGGCCTATATCGGCACGCTGGCGGTGGACCGCACCGCGGCTGATTTCACCGCCTGCGACATGAGCGGCGATCCGGCGGTGCCGGCCGCGCCGAAGCGCGTCACCTTCTACGAGACGCCCGATCTCTGGCTCACCGGCTACACCTTCCCCTCCTTCTGGCGCCCAGCCGCCGTGCCGTTCCGCGTTGGCGACAAGGTGGTGGAGGGCTTGCACATGGTGCAGCTGTGGGTGCGCCACGCGGAGCGGGCGGAAGAAGTGATGGTGGTCTACCCACCGGACGGATACTGGCGCGCCCGGCCGTTGCCGCCCGCCCATCTCGGGGCGGCGGGCTACGGCTCGTCCTTCCTGGTGGGGCCGGTGGAGACCGACGGGCGCCCGCTGGTGAAGCTGAAGGAGATCGCCTTCGATCCCGCGACACGCACCTTCTCGCTCGCCTTCGCCGGCGGCGGCGGGGCGCGCCTGCGGCTGGCGCAGCTCGACCGGGAGCAACTGGCGCTGGAGGTGACGCTCGATGGCGCCATCACCGGCGCGCCGTTCGCCGCGCTGCGCTCCATGTATGTGACCGAGTTCAATGCCGACGTGACCCGCCTCGCCTGGAAGGCGCCGGGGCGGCCGGGCTGGAGCGAGGCGCCGGTCATGGATTTCGCCGGCGGCAAAGCGAGCGAACTATGGGCCGGGCGGCTCGTTCCCTCGCGCCACAACACCAGCGCGCCGGACATGGTGTTCGGGCCGTTCGAGGCCGGGAACTGACAACGGCGCTGGACGGCGCCGCCACGGAGCGCGCTTTCCAGCGAACCGGATCATCTCTTCGCAGCCCGGCGCGCGACACCGCGCGGCCCGGCGGGCGGTCCGCAAGCTGGGATGCCACGCGGATGCGGCCTTGCGAAGGTGGGGAAGCGGCGTCGGGCGGCTTGGCGGATGCCTTATCGCACGCAGGTGATGGAGTGGAACGGCACCACCTGTTCCTTGTGGTTGTCACCCGCCGCGATGTGGCATCGCAGATAGTCCCGGCCGACGCTCATGGGGGCATAGCCGGTGATGGTCGTGCCGCCGACCACCTGGATCACGATGGCCTGACCGTCCTTAGCGCTGACGATGTCGACAATGGCCTGGCGGAAATCATCTTCCTTGTGCTGGCAACGCATCAAACGTCCTCCCTGTGCTGAGACGCTTCTTTGCAACCGGCGTGCGGCCCTCTCTGGCTCGTTGATTCAAGTATAACGCCGAACATTGAAAAAAAGACATGCGACAGGCGAGCGTGCGACATGAGCGACGCGCGGGGCGAAGCCTGTTCCGGCCAGAGGTGCGAGGCGCTCAGCCGACGGCGGCGATGGCGTGGAAGAAGGCGCCCGTCACCCGTCCGCGCCGGCTGCCGGAGGCCCCGAGGCTCGCGCCCTGGCTGTCCTTGAGATCGGCGAGCGGATCATCCGCGCCGCGCGCCAGCACGGTGGCGTAATGGAATTCGTGCCCGCGCACCTGCGATCCCGCGGGACCGATCGGCGTATCCGAGAGAAGTCGCGCCTCGCGATACCCAAGATTCATCTTGCGCTTGGCGAAGCTGGTCTCGAGCGCCAGCAGCCCGGCCATGGCGTGGCGGCTGCCGTCCGCGTCCACCAGCCCTTCGCCCAGCACCATGTAGCCGCCGCACTCGCCATGCACCGGACGGGTCTGGGCGAAGCGGGCGAGGCCGGCCTTGAAGGCGTTGGCACCGGCCAGCGCGCCGCCGTGCAGTTCGGGATAGCCGCCCGGCAGCCAGCAGACGTCGGCGGATGGGTCCGGCGCCTCGTCGGCCAGCGGTGAGAAGGGCAGGATCTCCGCCCCCGCCCGCCGCCAGTGGGCCAACGCATGGGCGTAGACGAAGGAGAAGGCGGCATCCCGGGCGAGGGCGATCCGCTGGCCCGGCGGCGGCAGCAGGCCCCTCGGCGGCGTATTCTTGAGTGGGAGCGGCGTTGCCAGCGTAAGGATGGCGTCGAGATCGAGATGGCGTTCCGCCATGGCGGCGAGCGCATCGAGCCGCGCGTCGAGGTCGGGATGCTCGCCCGCCTGCACCAGCCCGAGATGACGCTCCGGCAAGGCAAGGGTGGCATCGCGCGGAATGGCGCCGACCACGGGCAGGCCGAGCGGCGCCATGGCGTCCCGCACCAGGCGGATGTGCCGCTCGCTGCCGACGCGGTTGAGCAGCACGCCGCCGATGCGCACGGCGGGATCATGGGTGGCGAACCCGCGTGCCACCGCCGCCGCCGTCTGCGACTGGCCGGAGACATCCAGCACCAGCAGCACCGGCAGGCCGAGCCTCGCGGCGATGTCGGCGCCGGCGCCGGTGCGGCCCGGCGCGGCGGGTACGCCGTCGAACAGGCCCATGGCACCTTCCACCACCAGCAGGTCTCCGTCCTCGCCCGCCTCGGCCACGAGGTGGCCGACGAGATCCGGCGGCATGGCCCAACTGTCGAGATTGAGCCCCGGCCGGCCGGTGGCGGCGGCATGGAAGGCGGGATCGATATAGTCCGGCCCGGACTTCGCGGCCCGCACGGCGACGCCCCGCCGGGCGAGCGCCGCCAGCAGGCCGAGCGTCACCGTGGTCTTGCCCGAGCCGGAGCGCGGCGCACCGATGAGCAGCCCCTTGAGGCCCTCGTGGCTCATGGCCGGGCACCCCCGTGACGGACGGCAAGGCGCGGCCTATGAAGGGGCCCATGAGCGGCGCGGATACGCAGGATCAAGACGGGCCTTTCGCGGAGCAGCCGGACGGCCCCGCCGATCCGAACCTGCGCCGCGGCTGGACCACGGGCACCTGCGCCGCCGGCGCCGCCAAGGCGGCCTTCGCCGCGCTGGTCACCGGGCATTTTCCCGATCCCGTCGAAGTGGAGCTGCCCAGCGGCGCCCGTCCGGCCTTCGCGCTGGCCACCACCTTCCGCGACGGTGACGGTGCGCGGGCCGGCATCGTCAAGGATGCCGGCGACGATCCCGATGTCACCCACGGCGCGCTGGTCTGCGCCACGGTGCGGCGTGGCGTCCTCGGCGCGGGCGTGACCTTCCGCGCGGGGGAGGGGGTCGGCACGGTGACCCGGCCGGGCCTGCCCGTCGCGCCGGGCGAGCCGGCCATCAATCCGGTGCCGCGCCGCATGATCGCGCAGGGCATCGCCGAAGTGGCGCAGGCGGCGGGTGTGCCGGCCGATGCGGAGGTGGAAATCTCCATTGCCGACGGCGCGGCTCTGGCCAGGAAGACCCTGAACCCGCGCCTCGGCATCATCGGCGGCCTGTCCGTCCTG
The DNA here is from genome assembly GCF_000473085.1 of Azorhizobium doebereinerae UFLA1-100. GTDB lineage: Bacteria > Pseudomonadota > Alphaproteobacteria > Rhizobiales > Xanthobacteraceae > Azorhizobium > Azorhizobium doebereinerae. The sequence continues at coordinate 4,075 of NZ_AXBA01000054.1, read as the reverse complement.
GGCACCACGGGGGTGGTGATTCCCTTCTCCTGCTCGGCCTGGATCCACTCCATCCATCGCGGCATCGACGTCGCCCGCGCCATGGGCCTCGACCATGTGGCGGGCGCCACCGGCTCGGCGTCCGAAGCCGCCATCCAGGCGCTGCACGGCCTGCCCGAGACGGCGCTCATCGACATGGGCGATTTCGTCGGCGGCATGCTGAAATATCTGCGTGCCCATCCGGTGCCGCGCGTCACGGTGGCGGGCGGCGTCGCCAAGATGGCCAAGCTCGCCCAGGGGCTGCTGGACCTGCATTCCAAGCGCGGCAGCCCGGACCTCACCGCCTTGGCGCATCTGGCGCGGGAGGCGGGCGCGGATCTCGACCTGGCCGACCGCATCGGCAGTGCCAACACGGTGGCCCAGGCCTTCGAGGAGGCCGGTGCCGCGGGCATCCCTCTGGGCGACGTGGTGGCCGCGCGCGCCTGGGCGGCGGCCGCGCCCGTGCTGCGTGGCGCGGGCATGGAGCTGGAGATCGTGGTGTTCGACCGCGACGGCGCCCTCATGGGCCGCGCCCCGTTCCGTCCGGCGGGCTAGGCGCGTCACGTCCCCATGCCCCGGAAGCGGCGGACATAGTCCACATTGTAGAGCGCGCTCTCGCGGAAATCGGCCGCGCCGAGCGCCGGGCCGACCAGGATCAGCGCCGTGCGGGCGATGGGATCCGCCGCCACCTGGGCGGCGATGGTGCCGAGCGTGCCGCGCAGGACGCGTTCGTCAGGCCAGCTCGCCTTCACCACCACGGCCACGGGGCAATCGGCGCCATAGACGGGCGTCAGCTCGACCACCACCTGGTCCAGCGCGTGGATGGCGAGATGGATGGCGAGCGTTGCTCCGCTGGCCGCGAAGGTGGCCAGCTTCTCGCGCTCCGGCATGGCGGAGGCGCGGCCGGACACGCGGGTGAGCACCACGCTCTGCGCCACCTCCGGCACGGTCAATTCGGCGCGCAGCGCAGCCGCCGCCGCCGCGAAGGCGGGGACGCCGGGGGTAAGCGTATAAGCGATGCCCAGCCGGTCCAGGCGGCGGATCTGCTCGGCCACCGCGCTGTAGACGGACAGGTCGCCGGAATGCAGCCGCGCCACATCCTGCCCGACCTCCTGCGCGGCGACATATTCCTGCTCGATCCGGTCGAGATCGAGCGGGGCGGTATCGACGATGCGCGCGCCCGGCGGGCAATAGGCCAGCAGGTCCGGCGAGACGATGGAGCCGGCATAGAGGCACACCGGGCAGCGGGCGATGAGATCCCGGCCGCGCACGGTGATGAGGTCCGCCGCGCCGGGGCCGGCGCCGATGAAATGGACGGTCATTGGGCGGGGCCGCTCCTGGCCAGGGCGCAGGTAACGGAGCCGAGCGCGAGGCGCGGCCCGAGCAGCTGGGCATCGAGCCCGCAGGCGGCGAGCGCGGCGGTTTCCGCCGCCGAGGGAATGCGCAGTAGCGCGACGACGCGCTCGGAATGGGTCTGAGCCCGCTCCGCCATGGCCTCCAGCTGGCCCTGGGGTACCAGTACCAGGGGCAGGCCGAGCTGGGCGGCGGCCTCCGCTATGCCGGCCTCCCCGCCTTTCACGGCCGGGGTGGCGATGACCTTGAGCATGTCGCGGGTGAGGTTCACCCTCTCCAGAGCGGCATCGATGGCCGCAAGCACATCCTCGGCGGTCACCCCGCGCTTGCTGCCCACACCGGCGACGATCATGCCGCGTCTCCCTCCGGCTTCACATAGCTCCACTGGGTCACCGGCATGGCCGGGCGCCAGCCGGTCATGCCCTTCACCGGCACGGCGCGCGACACCGCAATGCGGGTCAGGCTGCCGCCGAGGCGGGCGTAATGGTCGAGGAGCACGGCTTCGGTCTCCAGCGTCACGGCATTCGCCACCAGCCGCCCGCCCGGCTTCAGCGCCGCCAGTGCGCCGGGGAGCACGCCGGGCTCCGAGCCGCCGCCGCCGATGAAGACGACGTCGGGCCGGGGCAGGCCCACATAGGCGCCCGGCGCCGCGCCGATGACGAGCGACAGGTCCGGCACGCCCAGCGCCGCCGCATTGGCGCGGATGCGCGCCGCGCGGGTCTCGTCCTGCTCGATGGCGAGCGCCGACAGGGAGGGATGCGTCAGCAGCCATTCGATGGCGATGGAGCCCGCGCCGGCGCCCACGTCCCACAACACTTCGCCGTGGCGCGGCGCGAGGGCGGCGAGCGTCATGGCGCGGATCTCGCGCTTGGTCAGCTGGCCGTCATGGGCGAACAGTTCGTCCGGCAGCCCGCAGGTGAGCGGCAGCACGGCGGCTGCGGGTGACGCCCGAACCTCCAGCGCCAGCACGTTGAGCGGGTCCACGTCGGACAGGTCGAAGGCATCCGCACGGGCCTCGCGGATGCGGGCACGGGGGCCGCCCAGGGCTTCCAGCACCGTGAGCCGCGTGCCGCCGAAGCCGAGGGCGGACAGGAGCGCCGCCACCTGCGCCGGGCCCTCACCATCGGAGGTCAGCACCAGGATGCGAGCGCCGGGCTGGAGGAAAGGCCGGATGCGGCCGATCTCGCGCCCGTGGAGGGAAACCTGCGCCGTCTCCTGCAGGGGCCAGCCGAGCCGGGCCGCCGCGAGGCTGAAGGCGGACGGCGCCGGGAGAACGCGCATCTCGCTTGCCGGAACGTGCCGGGAGAGGGTGGCTCCGACGCCGTGCAGGAAGGGATCGCCGGAGGCGAGCACGCACACCCTGCGGCCACGCGCCGCCACCACCTGCGCGATACCCTCCGAGAAGGGGCTCGGCCATGGGCAGGAGGTGCCGCGCACGAGATCGCCGGCGAGTGCCAGATGTCGGGCACCGCCGAACACCAACTCCGCCTCGGCGACCAGGGCGCGCGCGGCCTTGGAGAGGCCGTCTGCGCCATCCTCTCCAATGCCGACGATGGACAGCCAGGGCGGTGCTGCGGCAGTGTCCCCCGCCATGTCAGGTCCCTCGCTCAACCAAGCCGTATCCATGCCGCGTCGCATCCTCATCCTTGGGGGGACAGGGGAGGCCCGGCGGCTCGCCGCGCGACTCGCAGGCGAGAAGAAACTCTATCCCATTGTGTCGCTTGCGGGCCGCACCGAAAACCCCGCGCAGATGCCTGTCCCCGTCCGCGTGGGTGGCTTCGGCGGTATCGACGGGCTGCGCGCCTATCTCACCGCCGAGCGCATCGCGGCGGTGATCGACGCGACCCATCCTTATGCGGCGCAGATGTCCCGGCACGCGGCGGCGGCCTGCGCGGCGGAAGGCGTGCCGCTCCTCGCCCTGCGGCGGCAGCCATGGAAACCGGTCGCCGGTGATCGCTGGCGCGAGGTGGAGGGCGTACCGGGCGCTCTCGCGGCGCTGGGTGAGACACCGCGCCGCGTCTTCCTCGCGCTGGGGCGGAACGAGGTGCGCGCCTTCGAGGCCGCGCCCTGGCACGCCTATCTGGTGCGCAGCGTCGATCCGGTCGAGCCGCCGCTGGCGGTGCCCTACGCCGATTACGTGGTGGCGCGCGGCCCCTTCACGGCGGAGGGTGATCTGGAACTGCTGCGCGGCCACCGCATCGCGGTCATCGTCGCCAAGAACAGCGGCGGCCCCGCCACCTACGGCAAGATGGAAGCCGCCCGCGCGCTGGGTCTTGAGGTGATCCTGCTGCGCCGGCCCGCCGTGCCGCAGGTGCCGGCGGTGGAGACGGTGGAAGAGGTGGCGCACTGGCTTGAGACGGTGAAAGCACCGGATGCCTGAAGCCGGATCCGAGCACATTGAATCGCGCTCTAGGTAGTGTGGACTCTTGGGGTTCCCGGGCTGAATGATCTGTGATTCAAAGCTGCCTTTGATGAGGCAGCGATGGGTGTTCTTGATCGACTGGTGCTTGGGGATGAGCAGTGGGCGCGGATAGCGCCGCACATCATCGGCGACGAGCGGACGCGCGGCTCTTCGGGCCGGGACAATCGTATGTTCATCGAGGCGGTGCTGTGGATCGTGCGCACCGGCTCGCCTTGGCGCGATCTGCCGGAGCTGTTTGGAGAATGGAACACCGTCTTCCGTCGCTTCAGCCGCTGGAGCCGG
>NZ_AXBA01000006.1:0-190000 GCF_000473085.1 Azorhizobium doebereinerae UFLA1-100 | reverse complement strand
CTTCCGGTCCGCCGCCTTCTCCTCGTCGAGATTGCGCTGGAGCACCGCCGCGCAATCCGCCCGCCCCAAGCGCTTGGCCCAGGCGATCAGCGTGCCGTAGCGGGTCATCTCATAATGCTCCACCGCCTGCGCCGCCGCCGCGAGGGCGGCGTCCAGCACCTCCTTGTCGGCCACCTCGCCGGCGATCTCCTCGCTCTCGTCGATGATGCCGTCGATGGCCGGGCAGGTGACGGTCTTGGCTTCCGCCCCATGCATGCGGAACACCTCCTCCACCCGCTTCACGTGGCCCTCCGTCTCGGCCAGATGGGCGCGGAAGGCGGCCTTCAGCTCGGGATCGCTTGCCTTCTCCACCATGGTGGGCAGCGCCTTCAGGATGCGCTTCTCGGCGTAATAGATGTCGCGCAGCGTGTGCACGAAGAGGTCGTCCATCGTCTTGATGTCTTTGGAGAACAGGCCCATGCGCCGCTCCTCTTGTCGTGATGGCTGAAAAGATCGGATCGACGGCCCTTGGCGCGGCCGTCGGGGGATCAACCGCCGGCCGGCGCCGATGTTCCGGAATTTTCCCCGCCCGCCAGCCGTCACCTTGGCCGTAAGGCTTTGCCTTGGCTTGTGTTTCCGGCGCGGCCCCGCGCCCGGAGCGCGCCCGGCTCCGCCCCGCCCGGCGAAGCCGGCGCCGCCGGGCCGGCCGGCCGGGGGCGGAAGGCGGCCCTTCCCCCGCGGCGGCGTTTTGCGCGGGCGCCCTGCGGCGGGGCATGCTAGCCAACAGCCGTTTCATCGCCGGAGAGAGTGCCATGACGCAACCGCAGCCCGCGCCGACGCCCCCGCTGTCCCTGCCCGCGCCGGCCGGCGGCCTGCCGCGCGTGCCCGCCTCCTTCTTCGGCATGGTGCTGGGCTTCGGCGGGCTTGGCGGCGCCTGGCGCGAGGCGCATCGCCTGTGGAGCCTGCCGGCGGCGGTGGGCGAGGCGCTGCTGGCGGCGGCGGCGCTGATCTGGGCGGTGCTGCTCTTTCTCTATGTGGCGAAGTGGATCTCCGCCCGGCGCGAGGCGCAGAGCGAGCTCGACCATCCCATCCAGTGCTGCTTCGTCGGCCTCATCGGCGTCGCCACCATGCTGGTGGCGCTGGGCGCCCTGCCTTATTCGCGCCCGCTGGGCATCGGCCTGCTCACCCTCGGCGCGCTGTTCACGGCGGCGTTCGGCATCTGGCGCACCGGGCTCCTGTGGCGGGGCGGGCGCGAGCACGCCACCACCACGCCGGTCATGTACCTGCCCACCGTGGCCGGCTCCTTCGTCACCGCCACCGGGCTCGGCGCGCTGGGCCTGCAGGACTGGGGGCAGATGGCGTTCGGCGCCGGCTTCTTCTCCTGGCTGGCGATCGAATCGGTGCTGATGGTGCGCCTCTACACCGCCGCGCCCATGGAGCCGATGCTGCGGCCCTCGCTGGGCATCCAGCTCGCCCCGCCCACGGTGGGGCTCATCGCCTATCTTGCGGTCAACCCCGGCCCGCCGGACCTCATCGCCCACGCTTTGCTGGGCTATGGCGTGCTCCAGGGCCTGCTGCTGCTGCGCATGATCCCCTGGATCGCCGAGCACCCGTTCACGCCGTCCTACTGGGGCTTCACCTTCGGCCTGACGGCGCTGGCCACCGCGCCGCTGCGCATGATCGAGCGCGGCGACACCGGCGCGGCGGCCACCCTGGCGCCGGCGCTGTTCGTCATCGCCAATGCGGCCATCGCGCTGATCGCGCTGCTGACCGTGCGCCTGCTGGCGCAGGGCCGCCTGTTCCCCAAGCCGGCGGCGGCGCGGTAGGGGCGCGGCAGAAACAGGGGGCGCGGCAACGACCGGGCGCAACCGGTCTCCCTCTCCCACGTTGTGGGAGAGGGTTCTGCCGCGCGATGGGGGAGAGGGTGCGACCGGAGGGGAGAGGCGCGACCGGGCGGCGCGCCTACGCCACCAGCGCGGCGGCCTTGGCGCCGAGCGCGGCGCGGGCGGCCTCGGGGGCCACTTCCACTTGCAGCCCGCGCTGGCCGCCATTGAGGAAGACGGTCTCCTCAATGAGCGCGGTCTCCTCCAGGACGGTGGGCACCGCGCGCTTCTGGCCGAACGGGCTGATGCCGCCCACATGGTAGCCGGTCAGGCGTTCCGCATCGGCCGGGCGCATCATGTGCGCCGCCTTGCCGCCGAACGCCGCCGCCAGCTTCTTCATGCTCACCTCGCGATCCGAGGGCACCACCACGCACACCGGCTTGCCGTCCACCTCGGCCATCAGCGTCTTCAGCACCCGGTGCGGGTCGGCGCCGATGGCCTCCGCCGCCTGGAGGCCGATGCGCTCGGCGGAGGGGTCATAGTCATAAGAGAGCGTGCGGAAGGCGACGCCCGCCTTTTCGAGGGCCTGGGTGGCACGAGTAGTCTTGGACATGAGAGTGACTGACCGCTGGCCTGGAACGGAAACGAGGCCCGATCTGCGACCCGGCGCGGCCGGGCGTCAAGACACAAGCACGAATGCGTGGGTCGCGGGCGGGGTGGTTTCCTGACGCACCATGTTGGGCCACTGTGCGCCATCCCTGCGCCGGGCCCCACCGGAGCCCGGGCGACGCACCCACCTGGAGCGCGCATGATCGACCTGCACTACTGGCCGACCCCCAACGGCCACAAGATCACTCTTTTCCTGGAAGAGAGCGGCCTGCCCTATGCCATCCACCCGGTGAACATCGGCGCCGGCGAGCAGTTCAAGCCCGACTTCCTGAAGATCGGCCCCAACAACCGCATGCCGGCCATCGTCGACCACGACCCGCCGGGCGGCGGGGCGCCGGTCTCGGTGTTCGAATCGGGCGCCATCCTGCTCTATCTGGCGGAGAAGACCGGGCGCTTCCTGCCGGCCGACCTGCGCGGGCGCTACCAGGTGCTGCAATGGCTGTTCTGGCAGATGGGGGGCCTTGGCCCCATGGCCGGGCAGAACCACCATTTCACCCAGTACGCCCCGGAGAAGATCCCCTACGCCATGGAGCGCTACGTCAAGGAGACCAACCGGCTCTACGGCGTGCTCGATCGCCGCCTGGCGGGCCGCGACTTCATCGACGACGCCGGCTATTCCATCGCCGACATGGCCTGCTACCCCTGGATCGTGCCGCACGAGCGCCAGCAGCAGAAGCTGGAGGACTTCCCCCACCTGAAGCGCTGGTTCGAGGCCATCAAGGCCCGCCCCGCCACCATCCGCGCCTATGAGAAGGGCGCCGAGGTCAGCAGCACCCCGACGGTGAACGCGGCCAGCCGCTCCGTGCTGTTCGGCCAGACCGCCGCCACGCTGAAGGACTGAGCCTCATCCCTCCGCCGCGGGAGCCCCGGCTTCCGCGGCGGCCGGCGGCAGCTCGGGCGCGCCCTCCAGGAAGGCGCGGTGCCGGGCGATCTCCGCCGCCATGAAGTCGAGGAACACCCGGACGCGGGCGGCATGGCGCAGGTCCGGGTGGGTGAGCAGCCAGAGGTCGGCCGCATAGGCCGGCTCCGGCGGGGCGAGGCGGACCAGGGCCGGGTGGGCATCGGCGATGAAGCAGGGCGCGAAGCCGACGCCGAGGCCGGCCTCGATCGCCTCGGCGAGGCCGAGCACGGTGTTCACCTTATAGGCGATGCGCTCGGGCGGGATGCGGGCCAGAGTATCCTTCACCACCCGCATGCCGCCGAAGCTGTCGGAGAGCGAAATCCAGTCGCCGGCCGAAAGCGTGTCGTAAGACACGGTGTCCGGAGTGGGGAATTGCGCGGCGAGACCGTAAAGCGCCCAGCCGATCCGCGCCACGCGGCGGCCGACCAGATTGTCGGGCGGCGCGTCGGTGGCCCGGATGGCGACGTCGGCATCGCGCTTGGAGAGGTTCAGCGCCTGGTTGCCCAATACCACGTCCAGCCGCACGCTGGGGCAGGCCCGGCGGAACTTCGCCAGCAACGGCATCAGCAGATGGACCAGCAGGCTGTCGTTGGTGGTGACCCGCAATTCGCCGGCGGGTGCCAGTTCGCGGCCGGCGATCCTGCGGGTGACGGAGGTGATGTCCGCGTCCACCCGCTCCGCCAGCGCCACCACCTCCTCGCCCGCCGGGGTCAGCGCATAGCCGGAGCGGTGGCGGACGAACAGCGCCACCCCAAGCGCCTCCTCGATCTGGCGGAGGCGGCGGAACACGGTGGAATGATTGATGCCGAGCTGGGCGGCGGCGGCCGGCAGCCCGCGCGAATCGGCCACCGCCTTGATCAGCCGGAAATCGTCCCACGCCAGATTCTTGAACGGCTCCGCCACGATCCCCCCTCCACCGGGCCGGCTCCCGACACGGCCGCGCGGCGGGGTCACTAAAGCACATTCCCGGCCCGGGTTTCACGCCCCAAGCGCCTGCCGCGCAAACGAAAACGGCCGCGCAGGGACTGCGCGGCCGGGAGCCGGGGGGGCGGAAGGATCAGGCGGCGCGGGGGCGCGCCTTGCCGCCGACGAGCTGCGCGAGGGTCACCGACTTCAGCGCCAGGGCGCCGTCGCCGATGAGGCCTTGGGCCAGGGCCGAGACCGCGAGGAAGGCGGGATATTCCCAGCCGCCGCCGGTGACGTTGAACACCCAGCCGTTCGGGGCATGCACCATGACGGCGCCCAGCAGCAGCGGGATCAGCGCCAGGGAGACCAGGCGGCCGTAGAAGCCGACCAGGATGGCGACGCCGCCGAGGAACTCGCCGAGGATGATCGGCCAGGCCAAGGCGGTGGGCAGGCCCTGGGCCGCCAGATAGCCCTCGAAGCCGGGCACGGTGAACACGGCGAACTTCAGATAGGCATGGGAAATGAACATGAGCCCCAGCGCCACGCGCAGGACGAGGGCGCCATAGGCGGAAGTGCGGTCGTCGGTCATTGGAAAGTCTCCTGTCTTCAGGGTCTTGAGGGAACCGCGGACCGTCGGGAACGCGGCGGCAACCAAGGTGTGGAGAGACAATCCTCCGTTCACTGACGCAATTCAATTTCGCAGTTTGCACAATCAATATTGCACTGACGCAATCGAAACAGCATGGCGCTCCGCCGGCTGAGCGCTATCTCTGGATGCAACGGCGCCGGACCGATCGGCACCCTTCCAGGAGTTCAGCTCATGACCACCACCAGCTCCGCCCACGGCATCCACCACATCACCGCGATCGCCGGCCCGGCCCAGCGCAACCTCGACTTCTACACCCGCACCCTCGGGCTCCGGCTGGTGAAGAAGACGGTCAATTTCGACGATCCGGGCACCTACCACTTCTATTTCGGCGACGAGACCGGCGCCCCCGGCACCATCCTCACCTTCTTCCCCTGGGCGCATGTGGCGCCCGGCCGGCTGGGGGTGGGCGAGACCGAGGAGACGGTGTTCCGCGTCCCGGCGGCCTCCATCGGCTACTGGCTGCACCGCCTCGTGGAGCGCGGCGTCGCCCACCAGGCGCCCATCGAGCGGTTCGGGGAGAAGGTGATCCCCTTCAAGGACCCGGACGGCATGCGCCTCGCCATCGCCGGCCTGCCCGGCATCGAAGGCGAGCCGGCCTGGACCGCCGGCGACGTGCCGGCGGAGGCCGCGATCCGCGGCTTCCACGCGGCCAGCCTGCTGCTGGAGGACACCGCGCGCACCGGCGCCATCCTCACCGACGTGCTCGGCTTCACCGAGGTGGCGCGGGAGGGCTCGGTGGTGCGCTACCGCGCCGGCGACACCAAGATCGGCGGCATCGTCGACCTGCGCGGCGCCGGCGGCTTCCTGCCGGCCCGCATGGGCGGCGGCTCCGTGCACCACATCGCCTTCCGCGCCGCCGACGACGCGGAGGAGATGGAGATGGTGCGCAAGCTGAAGGCCAACCACGGCCTCAACCCCACGGAGCAGAAGGACCGCAACTACTTCCGCTCGGTCTATTTCCGCGAGCCCGGCCACGTGCTGTTCGAGATCGCCACCGATGTCCCGGGGTTCGCCGCCGACGAGCCGGTCTCGGCTCTGGGCTCGGCCCTCAAGCTGCCGGCCTTCCTGGAGCCGCGCCGCGGCGCCATCGAAGAGGTGCTCCCCGTCCTCGCCTGACGCCCGCCCGCCGGTTCGCTCCGGCGGGCTCGCGCCCACCTTCCGACCTCACGGAGGTTGCCATGATTGAAGAGAACCTGACCCGGGCGCATCCGAACGCGGCCCGCCCCCTGTCCTTCGTCCACCGCTTCGAGCCGGCCCGCGCGCCGGGCAAGGCCCCGCTCCTGCTGCTGCACGGCACCGGGGGCGACGAGAGCGACCTGCTGCCGCTTGGTCAGGCGGTAGCGCCCGGCGCCGCTTTGCTCTCGCCGCGCGGCAAGGTGATGGAAGGCGGCATGCCGCGCTTCTTCCGCCGCCTCGCCGAGGGCGTGTTCGACGAAGCCGACGTGCGGCTGCGGGCCGGGGAACTGGCGGACTTCATCGCCGAAGCACGCGCTGCCTACGGCCTGCCGGCGCCCATCGCGCTGGGCTTCTCCAACGGCGCCAATATCGCGGCGGCGGTGCTCGAACTCTATCCCGGCGTGCTGGCGGGGGCCGTGCTGCTGCGCGCCATGGTGCCGCTGAAGGCGGCGCCGAAGGCGGATCTTGCCGGAACGCCGGTGCTGATCCTGTCCGGCGCCGTCGATCCCATCGTGCCGGCGGACAATGCGGCACGGCTCGCCGCGACGCTGGAGGGCATGGGCGCACAGGTGCGCCACCAGGTCCTTCCCGTGGGCCACGGCCTGTCCCAGGCCGACCTGACGCTGACCCAATCCTGGCTGGCGGAGCGCTGAGCGCCCCCTGGCTCCCAAAAGGCCCGCCCGGCGCTCACGCCGGGCGGGGAAACGATCGAAAGCCCGCGCGCCGGTCACTGCGGCAGTTCGCCCGCCTCGCGCCCGAGCCACTTCTTCGACATGGCATCGATGGTGCCGTCCTTCTTGGCGGCGAGGATGATGTCGTTGACCTTGGCCTTCAGCTTCTCCTCGCCCTTGGAGAGACCGATGAAGCAAGGCGATTCCTTGATGAGGAACTTGAACTCCGTATTGGTGGCCGGGTTCTTCATCATGATGGTGCCCGCCGCCGCGGAGGAGATGGCCACCAGTTCCGTCTGCCCGGCCACATAAGCGGCGGCGGTGGCCGCATTGTCCTCGTAGCGCTTCACGATCACGCCCTGCGGCGTGACCTTCTCCAATTCCTGATCCTCCATGGCGCCGCGGGTGACCGCCACGCTGTGGCCGACCATGTCGCCGGGCCCCTTCACCGCCACGCCCTTGCCGCCGAACACCGCCTGGTAGAAGGGGGCGTAGGCATAAGAGAAATCGAGCACCTTCTCGCGCTCGGCGTTCTTGCCCAGCGTCGAGATGACGAGATCCACCTTGCCGGTCTGGAGATAGGGGATGCGGTTGGCGCTCGACACCGGCACCAGATCCACCTTCACGCCCATCTTCTGGCCGATCAGCTCGGCCATGGAGATGTCGAGGCCCTGCGGCTTCAGGTCCGGGCCGACGAAGCCATAGGGCGGATAATCGGTGGGGATGGCGATGCGGATGACCTTCCGCGCCATGATGGCATCAAGCGCATCCTCCGCCCGCGCGGCCGGCGCCGACAGGCCGAACAGCGCCGTAAGACAAAGCAGGGACAGGGCGGATCTGCGATCCATGGGATAATCTCCTCGAACAGGACATGACGCCGGGCACCGCCATCCGGCAGCCGCTCGCGCCTCCCCGGATGCAGGACTTGTGCCGATTCAGCGGCCGGGGCCACCCACCGCAGCCTGGGCCGCGCGCACCGGCAGGGCGATGGAATATTTCACCTGCCCCAAGGCGAAGCTCGATTCGATCGAGGCGATGCCGTCGAGCCGGGTCAGCCGGGTCTTGAGAAAGGTCTCGTAGGCGGCGAGGTCCGGGGCCACCACGCGCAGAAGGTAATCGCGCGGCCCGGTCATGAGGTAGCATTCGAGCACCTCGTCCCAGCCCGAGATGGCCTTGGCGAAGCGGTCGAGATCCTCCTCCTTCTGGCGCTCCAGCTTGATGGAGATGAAGACGCTGACCGGCAGCCCCACCGCCGCCTGGTCCACCAGCGCCACATGGCGGGTGATGACGCCGCGCTCCTCCAGCAGCCGCACGCGGCGATGGCAGGGCGACGGGGAGAGACCCACCTGCGCCGCCAGCGCCTGCATGGTGATGCGGCAATCCTGCTGGAGGAGGGCGAGGATCTTGCGGTCGATGGCGTCGAGAGGCGGCATGGCAGGAATGCGGACCGGGCTGAAGCTTCCCCGCAACACTATCCTAAAAATACCCCGTCGGCAGGCAAGCCATGCCGTTTCATGCCATGTTGGCGAGGTAGGTCGGCCCCGGCACCCGCATGCCAGGGCCGACCCCGACGCCCGGGGGTCGCGGCGCCGCGGCTCAGTGAGCCGAATAGGGTGTTAGAAGCCCCACCTTGCGCGAGCGTGGCATCCTGAGTGCGCGCGGCATGGGCAGCGTCCTCAAAAAACCCGCGGGACCTGCGAAACTCCAAGCCACTCTGCTTAAAATTCGCCCACCGGATGCCCAACAGGTATATACCGCCCATGCAGCCAATCCTTTCTCTCCGTGGCGTTTCAAAGACCTACGCGACCGGCCACGCCGCGCTCAAGGACGTCTCCCTGGAGATCGCGCGCGGCGAAATCTTCGCCCTCCTGGGCCCCAACGGCGCCGGCAAGACGACCCTCATCAGCATCATCTGCGGCCTTGTGACGCCGACGGCGGGCACGATCGCGGCCGGCGGGCACGACATCATCCGCGATTATCGCGCCGCCCGATCGCTCATCGGCCTGGTGCCGCAGGAACTGACCACCGACGCCTTCGAGACCGTCCGGGCGACGGTGCGCCTCAGCCGGGGGCTGTTCGGCAAGGCGCCGGCTGAGGCCCATGTAGAGAAGGTGCTGCGCGATCTCTCCCTGTGGGAGAAGCGCGACAGCCGGATCATGACGCTGTCCGGCGGTATGAAGCGGCGGGTGATGATCGCCAAGGCGCTGTCGCACGAGCCGCAGATCCTGTTCCTCGACGAGCCCACCGCCGGCGTCGACGTCGAACTGCGCCGCGACATGTGGCGGGTGATCCGCGACCTGCGGGACAATGGCGTCACCATCATCCTCACCACCCACTATCTGGAGGAAGCGGAGGAGATGGCAGACCGCATCGGCGTGATCCGCAATGGCGAACTGATCCTGGTGGAACGCAAGGAGGACCTCATGCGGACGCTGGGGCGCAAGGAACTCGCCTTGCAGCTCGCCGCGCCGCTAGCCGAGATCCCCGCCGCGCTCGCCCGCTACCCGCTGGCGCTGTCGCCGGACGGCCGGCGCCTCGTCTACACCTACACCGGCACCGGCGACCCCACGTCCATCTCGCCATTCCTCCAGGATGTGGCTGCGGCGGGCATCGCCTTCACCGACCTCGACACCGAGCAAAGCTCGCTGGAGGAGATCTTCGTGCGGCTGGTGCGCGCGGACGCCTGACGCCCGAGCCGACGGGCCGCCTCCCCTGGCGCGTCCGCGATTGCCTTCCGACATCCCGTCCAACCGGCGCGCCGCCCATGCGCCCGCCCCCAGCAAGAGGCTCCCATGAACCTCCACGCCATCCGCGCCATCTATCTGTTCGAGATGGCCCGCATGCGACGGACGCTGCTGCAGAGCATCGTGTCGCCGGTTCTGTCCACCTCGCTCTATTTTGTCGTGTTCGGCTCCGCCATCGGCGGCCACATGCGGCAGATCGGCGACGTCAGCTACGGCGCGTTCATCGTGCCGGGGCTCATCATGCTGAGCCTGCTGACGCAGAGCATCGCCAATGCGTCGTTCGCCATCTATTTTCCGCGCTTCGTCGGCACCATTTACGAAATACTTTCGGCCCCGCTCTCGGCGCTGGAGATCGTGACCGGCTATGTCGGCGCGGCGGCGACCAAATCGATCATCCTCGGCCTGATCACGCTCGCGGTGGCCTCCGTCTTCGTCGATCTGCGCATCGAACACCCGGTCTGGATGCTCGCCTTCCTGGTGCTGACCGCGATCACCTTCAGCCTGTTCGGCTTCGTCATCGGCATCTGGGCGGACAGTTTCGAGAAGCTCCAGATGATCCCCATGCTCATCGTCACCCCGCTCACCTTCCTTGGCGGCAGCTTCTATTCCATCGACATGCTGCCGCCGTTCTGGCGGGCGGTCAGCCTGTTCAACCCGGTGGTTTATCTGGTGAGTTGCTTTCGCTGGAGCTTCTTCGGCACCTCCGACGTCAACGTTGGGCTGAGCGTCGCCATGACCCTCATCTTCCTGCTTCTGTGCCTGGGCGCCGTGGTCTGGATTTTCAAGACCGGCTACCGGATGAAGACATAAAGTCGCCACAAGTTTGCCCTGGACGAAGGGTCAAACGCGGCGCTTTATTGCAAGGCGGCATGAAAAATCCGTTTTGGTAGCTTTTATGCTCCTTACGCGCTTGAATAACGATTCTTCCTGCTGCAATAAGCGTGTATTAGCGGAGGAGTAGCCATGGACGATCAAGATTCGAATGACTTCCTGGCAGAGAATGCAGCGCAGATCGTCAGCGCATTCGTCGCCCATAACAGCATCAGTTCAACCGAGCTGCCGAACCTGATCAAGGCCGTGCATGCCGCGCTCGCCGGTCTGGGCAACCAGCCGGTGGTGGAAGCCGCGCCCAAGCAGGTCGTCCCGGCGGTGAGCGTCAAGCGCTCGGTCACGCCGGACCACATCGTCTGCCTGGAAGACGGGCACAAGTTCAAGTCGCTGAAGCGCCATCTCCTGTCGAAGCACGGCATGACGCCGGACGAGTATCGCAAGAAATGGGACCTGCCCTACGACTATCCGATGGTGGCGCCCAATTACGCGCTGACGCGCTCGGCCATGGCGAAGGAGATCGGCCTCGGCCGCGCCAAGGTGACCGAAGCCCCCAAGGCGAAGGACACCGTGCGCAAGCCGCGCGTCGGCCGCCCGGCCAAGAAGGCCTGAAGACGAGGGTTTGAAGAGACTGAGAACGGCACCGGATGCCCATGATGGCGTCCGCTCCGGGGTTTGCCGCGTGCATCGGCAACACCGGCCGTCCAGCCTCAATGCGCTAAGCAGGTTGCGCTGAACGGGTACAGCAAACCGAACGGACGAGCGGCGGGCGCTCAGTCGACCTTTTCGTTGGGATAGACGCCCCAGAGCTTGTTCTGCTCGATGAAGCCGTCGAAGCCCTCGCCGAAGATCCGGCACCACTTCCCATCGCACGTCTTGATGATCCCGAGCACGCTCGGCTCCAGCCGCGCCACGACGCGGGCACC
The DNA here is from genome assembly GCF_000473085.1 of Azorhizobium doebereinerae UFLA1-100. Taxonomy (GTDB): domain Bacteria; phylum Pseudomonadota; class Alphaproteobacteria; order Rhizobiales; family Xanthobacteraceae; genus Azorhizobium; species Azorhizobium doebereinerae. The sequence continues at coordinate 178,728 of NZ_AXBA01000006.1, read as the reverse complement.
GCCGTCGGGCTTGTCACGCAGCGTCACCGTAGCGTCCTTGCTCCAGGGGGAGACAAGCGCCGTGCGCCGGCCGGACAGCATGGAGTGGTAGACCCAGCCTTCCGCGCCGTCCGCATCGCGGATGCGCCGCCAGGTTTCGAACTCGGCCGTGATCTCCACCGGCAGCCCGGCGCGGGTGAAGATCCAGGCGACATCCTGGTCGCGATTGGGGCCGTTGCGGACATTCACCCGATCCGCCTTCAGCGAGACGAAACGCGGCACCGGCAAGCCCGTGCCCTTCTCCTCGTCCGCTGCTTGCGCCCCGGTCACGCCCGGAAGCATCGCCGCCAAGAGCAGGGCGAAAGCCGCCGCGCGCGTCTGGAAGAGATGCCGCCACGTGATCTGCATGTCCGCTCGTCCTTTCATGCCCTGGAGCCGGCGCTTCCGGCCAGATCCATCTGCACCGGAATCCGCATCTAAAGCTTTAATGGCGATTATTTTACCATCGACGGCCGGATCGTCGCGGACAGCACCCGAACCGGCGCCGAACCGGCGGGAGTGAAGTGCGCTGCCCCGGCCATGGCGTCAAGGCCGGCGCTTGCGCCGCGCTTTGTCTTTCCCCGTCTGTCTGCTAGACGGAACGACAAGGGTTAAGAAACGGGAACGGGGAAACAAATGGCGCGCCGCAAGCCGCTCGTCGTCGTTACGCGAAAGCTGCCGGACACCGTCGAAACCCGCATGCGCGAACTGTTCGACGCGCAGCTCAATGTCGACGACGTGCCCATGGACCAGGCTGCCCTCGTGGAGGCGGTCCGGCGCGCGGACGTGCTCGTGCCCACGCTGACAGACCGTATCGACAACGCCGTATTGTCGCAGGCCGGCGAGAATCTCCGCCTGATCGCGAGCTTCTCCAACGGCGTCGATCACATTGACGTGGCGAGCGCGCTGGCGCGCGGCATCACCGTCACCAATACCCCGGGCGTCCTCACCGAGGATACCGCCGACATGACCATGGCGCTGATCCTGGCCGTGCCGCGCCGGCTGACCGAAGGGTCGCAGGTCCTCATCGGCGAGCGCGACGACTGGTCCGGCTGGTCGCCCACCTGGATGCTCGGGCGGCGGATCTGGGGCAAGCGCCTCGGCATCATCGGCATGGGCCGCATCGGCCAGGCGGTGGCCCGCCGCGCCAAGGCCTTCGGCCTGCAGATCCACTACCATAACCGCCGCCCGCTGCCGGGCGCGGTGGAAGAGGCGCTGGAAGCAACCTATTGGGACAGCCTCGACCAGATGCTGGCCCGCATGGACATCGTCTCGGTCAACTGCCCGCACACGCCGGCCACCTTCCACCTGCTCTCGGCCCGCCGCCTCAAGCTGATGAAGCGCGAGGCCTATGTGGTGAATACCGCGCGCGGCGAGATCATCGACGAGAACGCCCTCACCCGCATGCTGGAGGCGGGCGAACTGGCCGGCGCCGGGCTCGACGTTTTCGAGCAGGAACCAGCCGTGAACCCCAAGCTCGTGCGCCTCGCCCGCCAGGGCAAGGTGGTGCTGCTGCCGCACATGGGCTCGGCCACGCTGGAAGGCCGCGTCGACATGGGCGAGAAGGTCATCGTCAACATCCGGACCTTCATGGACGGCCACCGCCCGCCGGACCGCGTCCTGCCCTCGATGCTCTAGGGGATGGACATGACCTAATATCCTGTTTTACCTTTGGGTTGGGCAGGGAATTATATCATGGATCCAATTGTAAACATATCGCGCGGCAGCGATGCGCGGTCGTTGATGTTGTTTGAAGCGAATAAGAAGTCCACCACAGTCGCTTATGTGCTGTGGATTTTCTTTGGAGGCCTCGGCGGGCACCGCTTTTATTGCGGAAAAATCGGGTCTGCGATCGCGATCCTTTTACTAACCATTGCAGGCGCAGCTCTAGCGGTAGTGGGAGTAGGACTTGTCTTTCTGGCGGTGGCCGGTATTTGGGTCTTGGTTGATGCCTTCCTGATCCCAGGCTGGATTCGAAATCACAACAATCTGCTGGCACTCCAGCTGGGAAGCTGACCGCATCCCTGCGCTCAAGCCGCCCGACCGTGCTCGGAGAGGTCGGTGATCCGCGCCCCGGTCCCGGTCAGCGGATTGTCCGGGTCCCAGCCGTAGCTCAGCGTCTCGAAACGCATGGAGCGGGCGTCGATCATCAGCAGCTTGCCCACCAGTCCCTCGCCGAAGCCGACGATGGCGCGGATCGCCTCCAGCGCCGCCATGGAGCCGGCGATGCCGGCGAGTGCGCCCAGCACCCCCGCTTCCGCGCAGGGTGCTACCGTCCCCGGCGGCGGTGCCTCGGGAAACAGGCAGCGGTAGGTGGGATTGGGCGTGCCGTCCGGCCCGGTCTCATGGGCGCGGATGGTGGTGAGCGTCGCATCGAACGTGCCCAGCGCCGCCGTCACCAGCGTCTTCCCCGCCAGCACGCAGGCATCGGCGACGAGATAGCGGGTGGCGAAATTGTCCGAGCCGTCCACCACCACGTCCGCCGCCGCGATCAGCTCCAGCGCATTGTCCGGCCCGATGCGCACCGCATGCGTCACCACCTCCACATGCGGATTGAGGGCTTCCACCGCGTCTCGCGCGCTGTCCGTCTTCGGACGGCCGATGTCGGCGGTGCGGTGGATCACCTGGCGCTGGAGGTTGGAGAGCGACACCACGTCGTCATCCACCAGGATCAGCCGGCCGACACCCGCCGCGGCCAGATAGAGCAGCACCGGAGCCCCGAGCCCGCCGGCGCCGATCACCAGCACGGTGGCCGCCTTCAGCTTCTGCTGGCCGGGCCCGCCCACGTCATGCAGCACGATGTGGCGGGCGTAGCGTTCGATTTCGTCGGATGAGAAGGCCATGAAGCGTTTTATCCTGCCGCAGCCGAGCGGTCACCGGCGCGGCGGATCAGAGCCGCGCCGCGCGGGGGCCGCCATCGGCCAGCGCCTGCGCCCCCTCCGCCGCGGAGAGGGCGTGGCCATAAATGATGATGCAGGGTCCCGCCGCGCCCGCCTCGGCCGCCGCAGACACGGCCGCAGCCAGCCCGGACACCGGCGCCCAGACGATCTTCTCTTCGGCGCGGGTCACCGAGAAGACGGCAACGGCGGGCGTCGCCGGGTCGATGCCCGCGGCGGCCAGCTCGCCGACCAGATCCGGCAGGGTGCGGCGCGGCATGTAGACCACCGTGGTCGCCGCCTTGTCGGACAGGGCATGGAAATCGAGGTCGCGCGGCAGCTTGCCGTCGCGGGCATGGGCGGTGACGAATTGCAGCCGCCGGGCGTGGTCGCGATGGGTCAGCGACGCGACGAGGCGGCTCGCCGCGCCCTGCGGCGCGGAGATGCCGGGCACCACCTCGACCCGCACGCCCGCCGCATGACAGGCGGCGATCTCCTCGCCGGCGCGACCGAAGATCATCGGCTCGCCACCCTTCAGGCGCACCACGCGGCGGCCCTCCCGGGCCAGTTGGACCATCAGGGCGTTGATGTCGTCCTGCTTGCAGGAGGGGCCATAGCCGGTCTTGCCCACCAGCATCTTCCTCGCCTCGCGGCGGGCGAAATCCAGCACCGCCTCGGAGACCAGATCGTCATAGAGCACCACGTCGGCCGATTGCAGCGCCCGCACCGCCTTCAGCGTCAGCAGCTCGGGATCGCCCGGCCCCGCGCCCACGAGGACGACCGACCCCACGTCCGGTGCGCCCTGCCCCAGTTCGGCGGCGGCCAGCAGCACGTCGCGATCGGTGTCGTTCGGCACGCGGCCGGGCTCGGCCATGGCGCGGGCGGCGAAATCCTCCCAGAAGCGCCGGCGCGCCTGAAACGACAGTCCCAGCGCGGTCACCGCGCCGCGCCACGCCTGCGCCGCCTGCGCCCAGGCCTTGAAGCCCTGCGGCAGCAGCGCCTCGATCTTGGCCCGAACGGCCTGCCCGAACACCGGCGCCGCCCCATCCGTGGAGATGCCCACCACCAGCGGCGAGCGGTTGACGATCGCGCCGAAGGCGAAATCGCAATAGGCCGGCTTGTCGACCACGTTCACCGGCACGCCGGCGGCGTGGGCGGCGGCGGCGAAGCGGCCGGCCTCCGCCTCGTCCGCCGCGTCGGCAACGGCCAGTGCCGCGCCAGGTAAGTCATCGGGTGCCCAGGGGCGCTTGTGGATGGCGATATGCCCGTCCGGCGCGGCGCCGGCCAGATGCCACATCTCCTCGCAGATCTCGGGCGCGATCACTTCCACCCGCGCACCGGCGGCGGAGAGCAGCTCGGCCTTCCACACCGCCGGCTCGCCGCCGCCGGCCACCAGCACGCGCTTGCCCGCCAGCGCATAGAAGACCGGCAGGCGCGCCAGCTTCTCCATGCGCCCGCCCTCGCGCACGCGCGGCGCGCGGCCATCCTGCGGGGGCGTGCGATCGGCGCTCATCGGGTCACTCTCTCATGGTTCGGACGGCGCGACTTGGAAGTGTCTCCCCACGGGCTGGACTTGCCAAGGGGCGGCCGCGTCCCTGTCATATGACGCATGCGGCGGCGTTATTCAACGCCGCGAAAATGATGTTTGGTTATTTCACGTTCCATGGGCGCAGAAGCGGCCGCCGGAAGGAAGAGGCGCTCAGTGCGCCTCCTCCCAATTGTCGGCGGCGCTGGCTTCCACCTGGAGCGGAACGGCCAGCGTGACCGCCGGCAAGGCGGCATGCTCCATCACCCGGCGCACGACGGGAAGCGTGGCCTCCACCTCCGCGTCGGGCACCTCGAACACCAGTTCGTCATGCACCTGGAGCAGCATCCGGGCGGACAGGCCGGCGTCCTTCAACGCGCCTTCCATGCGGATCATTGCCCGGCGGATGATGTCCGCCGCCGTCCCCTGGAGGCGGGCGTTGATGGCGGCGCGCTCGTTAAAGGCCCGGATGGAGGGGTTGGAGGCGGCGATATCCGGATAATGGCAGCGCCGGCCGAACAGCGTCTCCACATAGCCGTGCTCGCGGCAGAAGGTGCGTGTCTCGTCCATATAGGCGCGGATGCCGGGGAAGCGCTCGAAATAGCGCTTGATGTACTGCCCCGCCTCGTCGCGCGGGATGCCCAGCTGGTTGGCGAGGCCGAAGGCCGAAATGCCGTAGATAATGCCGAAATTGATCGCCTTGGCGCGGCGGCGCACTTCGGAGGGCATGCCCTCCACCGGCACGCCGAACATCTCGGACGCGGTCATCGCGTGGATGTCGATGCCGTCCTGGAACGCCTGCCGCAGCGCCGGGATTTCGGCGATCTCCGCCAGCAGGCGCAGCTCGATCTGCGAATAGTCCGCCGACACCAGCTTGGTGCCCGGCACCGCGACGAAGGCGCGGCGGATGCGGCGGCCCTCCTCGGTACGGATGGGGATGTTCTGGAGGTTGGGTTCGGACGAGGATAGCCGCCCGGTCGTGGTGGCCGCCAGCGCATAGGAGGTGTGAACGCGCTGGGTCTGCGGGTTCACATAGTTGGGCAGCGCGTCCGTATAGGTGGAGCGGAGCTTGGAAAGCTGGCGCCAGGCGAGGATCTTCTGCGGCAGCTCGTGGCCGGCTTCCGCCAGTTCGTCCAGCACATTGGCCTTGGTGGACCAGGCCCCGGTCGGCGTCTTGGTGGCGCCGGGCAGGTTCATCCTGCCGAACAGCAGGTCGCCGATCTGCTTGGGCGAGCCCACATTGACCTTCTCGCCGGCGAGTTCCGAAATCTCATCCTCCAGCCGCGCCGCCCCCTGGGCGAATTCCGAGGACAGGCGCGCCAGCAGCGGCCGGTCGATGGAGATGCCGCGCGCCTCCATGCGGGTCAGCACGGCGATCAGCGGGCGCTCCATGGTCTCGTAGACCGTGGTCATGCCGTCGGCGGGCAGCCGGGGCTTGAATACCCGCCACAGGCGCAGGGTCACGTCCGCATCCTCCGCCGCATAGGCGGTGGCGGCCTCCAGCGGCACCTTGTCGAAGGTGATCTGCGCCTTGCCCTTGCCGGCCACCTCCGTGAAAGCGATGGGCGTGTGGCCCAGGTGCTTCACCGAAAGCTCGTCCATGCCGTGGTTGTTGCGGCCGGCATCGAGCGCGTAGGACATGCACATGGTGCAATCGAACGGCCCGACGGTGATGCCGTGGCGGGCGAGGATGGCGGCGTCATACTTGACGTTGTGGCCGATCTTCAGCGTGCCGGGATCCTCCAGCACGCCCTTCAGCACCTCCAGCGCCTCGGCGAAGGCGATCTGGCCGGGCAGCAGGCCCTCGGTGAACAGCCCCTCCCCCGCGCCGCGATGGGCGAGCGGGATGTAGCAGGCCTCATTGGGCGCCAGCGCCAGCGAGACGCCCACCAGATCCGCCTGGAGCGGATCGATGGAGGTGGTCTCGGTGTCGAAGGCCACGTAGCCCTGCTCGCGCGCCTTGGCGCACCACGCTTCCAGCTCGGCGCGGGTGGTGAGCATCCTGTAGCGCGCGCGGTCCACCTTGTCGGCGCGGGCCTCCTGGGCGCGCGCGGCGACGAGGTCCGGCGGGTTCAGCACCGAGGGCCGCCCGCCGGCGATGGCCGCAGCCGGGGGCAACGCCTCGCCGGCATCGGGCTCGCCGCCGCCGGACGACACCGGCGCGCTCTGGCCGGCGAACAGCGGGCCGGTGCCGGTGGCCGCAAGGCGCGGGTCGGGATCGACCTCGCCCGCGTCCACCGAGAAGGCCTCCGCCGCCCGGCGGACGATGGTGGTGAATTCCATCGCCTTGAGGAAGGCGATCAGGCGCTTACCGTCGGGGTCCTCCAGGACGAGGTCGGAGAGGGGCACCTCCACCGCCACGTCGGTGACCAGCCGCACCAGTTCCTTGGAGATGCGCGCCTTGTCCGCATGCTCGATGAGCGATTGGCGGCGCTTCTCCTGCTTGATCTCGCCGGCGCGGGCCAGCAGCGTGTCGAGGTCGCCATAGTCCTTGATCAGGGTCGCGGCGGTCTTGATGCCGATGCCGGGGACGCCCGGCACGTTGTCGGTCGAATCACCGGCGAGCGCCTGCACGTCCACCACCTGCTCGGGGCCGACGCCGAAATAGTCGATCACCTCCTGCACGCCGATGCGCCGCTCCGGCCGCGAGCCCCGCCCGCCCGATTCGCCGGAGGCCGGGTCGTACATGGCGACCTTGTCGCCGATCAGCTGCATCAGGTCCTTGTCGGCCGAGACGATCAGCACGTCGGCACCCGCCGCCTGCGCCTGCCGGGCATAGGTGGCGATGAGGTCGTCCGCCTCGTAGCGCGCCATCTCCACCGGGATGAGGCCGAAGGCCTTGACTGCCTCTCGCATCAGCGGGAACTGGGGAATCAGCTCGTCGGGCGGGTCGGAGCGGTTGGCCTTGTAGCGGGGGTAGATCTCCTTGCGGAAGCTATCCTCCGACTTGTCGAAGATGATGGCGAGGTGGGTCGGCCGGATGCCGAGGGCGCCCTCGCGGACGAACTGGAACAGCTTGGTGCAGAACAGCCGGACCGCGCCGGTGGGCAGGCGGTCGGAACGGAAATTGTACTTCCGGTCCTGGTTGATGGACTGGAAATAGGCCCGGAACACGAAGGACGAGCCGTCCACCAGGAACACATGGTCGCCAGGCTGGATCGGGCGGGGAGCAGAAGACATTGGGCTATCCGTTGATGCGGCGCGCACGATGCCCGACGCCCCGTCCAGGAACAACCCTTCTTCGCGCCGCCGGATCGGCCGGCGCCTCGGCTCAGCTCACGGAGGTCAGCGGCTTCTCCAGCACCGCCAGCACGCGCGGCAGTTCGTGGCCACGCTTCAGGATGAGCCCGGTCTGCGAGACGACGCTGTAGGCGCCCTGCTTGCGCGCCAGCTTCGGCTGTTTCTCGATGCGATAGAGCGGCACGTCCAGGGAGCGGCGGAAGATGGAGAACACCGCCCGCTCCTTGAGGAAGTCGATGGCGTAGTCGCGCCATTCCCCCGCGGCGACCATGCGCCCGTACAGATCGAGAATGCGGTCGAGTTCCCGGCGGTCGAAGGTGACGTTGGGCAGCGCCGCCGCCTGCGGGACTGGCGCCTGGGTCGATGGCGAGGGCGCCGGGCCGCGCCGTATAGGTTCGATCTCGCCCATCGGGCCTCCAAGGCTGCCGTGCCCCGCGATGATCGCCGCAGGCTCCCCGGCTTTCAAGGGGGTTTGATAGCCGGCTTGTGCTGCGCCGCAACGGATACGGGACCGCGATCTCGGGCGATCACGGGGTCGTCAAACGCGAACACAGTCTCGCCGGATTTCGGTCAAGACGCCGACAAGGGGCGGCGCGATCTTCGTACCCGTAGCAGGGCCGGTTCGCTGCCGCTCCGGTCTATCCCAGCCCCCCAGCCCCCCGGGGTGGCGTGAACCGGCCACTGCTACACTTCCAAAATTTTGCAAACTTCCAAGGCCGCGAAAGCGGCCTTTTTCGTGCGTCGGGGAACTCCGCGCTCGTGGGCGACGGCCAGGACCGGCCGGTTCAGTTCAGGGGAAGGGTCGCGGCGCCGAGGATCGGGCCTGGGGCTGCGAAGGTGCCGGACTGGAGCAGCACCACCACCGCATTGACCCCTTCGAGGCGCAGCTGGTTGACCGGGACCTTGAAGCGCTCGGCATCGCCGTCCCATGTGCCGACCCGCACCCAGCCGCGCACCACATTGGTATAGGTGACGTTGCGGCCGCCATTCTCGCCGCGCCCAATCGCCACCGTGTGGCTGCGGATCACCGGGCAGGCCCACACTTCCGCGCCGGGCGCGCGGGGCAAGGCCCGCACATCGACCACGAGGTCGTCGCCTTCGCGCGCGAGGCTGACCGGCACCGTCATCGCCGAGCCGCCAGCCTTGGCGCTCACCAGCGCCTTCTCCACCGCCGGGCGGTCGCTGCCGATGGCGGCCTGGATGCCGTCCACCACCATCTGCGGCGTGTAGATCTTGCGATCGCCGCGCACGTCCGCATAAGCCCGCTGGCGCTGCGAGTGGCCGTGCTGGGCCAGGGTGTCCTTCCAGCCGATATAGTCCCAGTAGTCCACCGCAAGCGTGAGCGGAATGATGCCGGGATCGCGGGCCAGTTCGCCCAGCAGCGCGTCGGCGGGCGGGCAGGAGGCGCAGCCCTGGCTGGTGAACAATTCCACCACCGCCTTGGGCATCGGCTCGGCGGCCGGTGCCGGACCCGGCCGCACCGCATCCTCCGCCCGCGCCGTCGGGACGGCGACGCCCGCCAGGGCGACCACCAGCGCGGCACAGAGGGACAGTCGGGGCAGCAGCGGGAGGATCATGGACGTCGAGCGGGACCTTGCCTGGAAAGAAGCGCGAGCCCAACGGATAGGCCCCACGGGAGGCCGGGGCGAGTCAATTCAAGGTGAGACGCGGCGGGGACGGAACACGCGCCCGCGAGCGGCCTGGGGCCGGGCGGCCGCCGGATGCAAAACGGGCGGGAGATGCCGCGCATCCCCCGCCCGCCGTCAACTCACGCCGCGAGGTGACGCAGCACGTAGGGCAGGATGCCGCCGGAGCGGAAGTAATCCAGCTCGTCCAGCGTATCGATGCGGCAGATCAGCGTGACGGTCTCGGTGCGGCCGTCGGCGAAAGTGATCTGCGCGTCCATGGTCTGGCGCGGCTTGATGTCCCCGGCAAGGCCCAGGATGGTGACTTCCTCGTCGCCCTTCAGGCCGAGCGTCTGCCAGGAGGTGCCGTCCTGGAACACCAGCGGCACGATGCCCATGCCCACCAGGTTCGAGCGGTGGATGCGCTCGAAGGACTGGGCGATGACCGCGCGCACGCCGAGCAGCTTGGTGCCCTTCGCCGCCCAGTCGCGGGACGAGCCGGTGCCGTATTCCTTGCCGGCGAACACCACCAGCGGCACGCCCTCGGCCTTGTACTTCATGGCCGCGTCATAGATCGCCAGTTGCCCGCCGTCCGGATAGTGCAGCGTCACGCCGCCTTCCACGCCCGGAACCATCTGGTTCTTGATGCGGATGTTGGCGAAGGTGCCGCGCATCATCACTTCGTGGTTGCCGCGGCGGGTGCCGTACTGGTTGAAGTCCACCGGGCGCACCTGATGCTCGACCAGATACTGGCCGGCCGGGCTCGACGCCTTGATGGAGCCGGCGGGCGAGATGTGGTCGGTGGTGATGCTGTCGAGGAACAGGCCAAGGATGCGGGCCTTCTCGATGTCCGTGACCGGCTCCGGCTCCTTGCTGATGCCCACGAAGTACGGCGGGTTCTGCACATAGGTGGAGCTGTCCTGCCAAGCGTAGGTCTGGCCGGTGGGAATGGCGATCTTCTGCCAGTTCTCGTCGCCCTTGAAGACGTCGGAATATTTTTCCTTGAACATCTTCTTGGTGACATTCTCGCGGATGTACTGGGCGATCTCCTTGTTGGAGGGCCAGATGTCCTTGAGATAGACGGGCTCGCCATCCTTGTCGGTGCCGAGCGGCTCGGTGGTCAGATCGATGGCCAGCGAGCCGGCGAGCGCATAGGCGACCACCAGCGGCGGGGAGGCGAGATAGTTCGCCTTCACGTCGGGATTCACGCGGCCTTCGAAGTTGCGGTTGCCCGAGAGCACGGCGGCGGCCACGAGGTCGCCCTCGTTGACGGCAGCGGAGATCGCCTCCGGCAGCGGGCCGGAATTGCCGATGCAGGTGGTGCAGCCGAAGCCCACGAGGTTGAAGCCGAGCTTGTCCAGGTCTTCCTGGAGGCCGGACTTGTCGAGATATTCGGCCACCACCTGCGAGCCGGGCGCCAGCGAGGTCTTCACCCACGGCTTGGACTTCAGGCCCTTCTTGGCCGCGTTGCGGGCGAGAAGGCCGGCGGCGATGAGCACGCTCGGGTTGGAGGTGTTGGTGCAGGAGGTGATGGCGGCGATCACCACGTCGCCATGGCCGACGGAATAATCGGTGCCGGCCACCGGCACTTCCTTGTCGGCCTCGCCGGGCTTCTTGAACTCGCCCGCCAGAGCGGAGAGGAAGCCGGCCTTGGTGTCGGAAAGCAGCACACGGTCCTGCGGGCGCTTCGGGCCGGCCAGGGACGGCAGCACGGTGTCGAGATCGAGCCCCAGCGTGTCGGTGAACACCGGGTCGGGGGTGTCCTTCTTGCGCCACATGCCCTGGGCCTTGCTGTAGGCCTCCACGAGCTTGACGCGGCTGTCCTTGCGGCCGGTCTCGTCAAGATAGTCGATGGTCTCGCGGTCCACCGGGAAGAAGCCGCAGGTCGCGCCATATTCGGGCGCCATGTTGGCAATGGTGGCGCGGTCGGCGAGCGAGAGGTGCTCCAGGCCGGGACCGAAGAATTCCACGAACTTGCCCACCACGCCCTTCTTGCGGAGCATCTGGGTGACAGTGAGCACGAGGTCGGTGGCGGTGATGCCTTCCTTCAGCTTGCCGTCCAGCTTGAAGCCGATCACCTCGGGGATGAGCATGGAGATGGGCTGGCCGAGCATGGCCGCTTCCGCCTCGATGCCGCCCACGCCCCAGCCCAGCACGCCGAGGCCGTTGACCATGGTGGTGTGGCTGTCGGTGCCGACCAGCGTGTCGGGATAAGCGACGGTGACCGTCTTGCCGTTGATCTCTTCCTTGCGGGTCCACACCGTCTGGGCGAGATATTCCAGGTTCACCTGGTGGCAGATGCCGGTGCCGGGCGGGACAACGCGGAAGTTGTCGAACGCGCTCTGGCCCCACTTCAGGAAGCGGTAGCGCTCCTGGTTCTGCTTGTATTCCTCGTCCACATTCTTCTTCAGCGCGTTGTCCGAGCCGAAGAAGTTGACGATCACCGAATGGTCGATCACCAGGTCGACCGGCACCAGCGGATTGATCTTGGCCGGATCACCGCCGAGGTTCACCATGGCGTCGCGCATGGCGGCGAGGTCCACCACCGCCGGAACGCCGGTGAAGTCCTGCATCAGCACGCGCGCGGGACGGTAGGCGATCTCGCGCTCGGCCTTGCCGCGGGTGGTGAGCCATTCGGCGATGGCGGCGACGTCGTCCTTGGTGACGGAGCGGCCATCCTCGTAACGCAGGAGGTTCTCCAGCAGCACCTTCATGGAGAAGGGCAGGCGCGAGACGCCGGGAAGCCCGTTTTGCTCGGCCGCTTCAAGGCTGTAATAGACATATTCCTTGTCATCCACCGTGAGGGTGGTGCGGCACTTGAAGCTGTCGAGAGAAGTCACGGCGCGTTTTCTCCGGTTCGATGATCGACCGACGCGAAGCGCCATAGCGGCGGGGAACGGAATACCCCGACACCATGGGCGGTGCGGTTCAGGCGCTTTATAGAGCCATTTCAAACGGCGGTCATGCGATAAGACGACCCAAAATGAACCAACTTGAAATGCCCTCGCCCGGTCGGGCCGATACCGCGCCAGCCCTTTGCGCACAAGGCCTTTCGTGTCAGCGCGGCCAGAGGCTCCTGTTCTCCGGCCTGTCGTTCGAGACGCAGGCCGGCCATGCGCTGGTGGTGGTCGGCCCGAACGGCGCTGGAAAGTCATCACTTTTGCGCATCATGGCCGGCCTTCTCGGCGCCACGGCGGGTGCGATACACCTGCGCGGCGGGGACCCAGACCTTAGTCTAAGAGAACAGTTGCAGTATCTCGGCCATGACGATGCGCTCAAGGGCGGGCTGTCGGTGGCGGAGAATCTCGCCTTCTGGCGCAACGTGCTCGGCCGCACCGGCCTTGCCGTGGACGAGGCCCTCGAAGAGGTGGGGCTGGGCGGCCTCGGGCGCCTGCCCGCCTCCGTCCTCTCCGCCGGACAGAAGCGGCGGCTCGCCATCGCCCGCCTGCTGGTGACCCGGCGCCTCGTCTGGATGCTCGACGAGCCCACCACCGCGCTCGACGTCACCGCGCAGGCGCGATTCGCGGAACTGGCGCGCGCCCATCTCGCCGGCGGCGGCATCATCCTGGCCGCCACCCATACGCCGCTGGATTTCGGCGCGACTGTCCAGGAACTCGCGCTCGGGGCGCGGCGCCCGTCATGATGGAAGCCTTCCTCGCCATCGTGCGGCGTGACCTGCATCTCGCCCTGCGCTCCGGCGGCGGCGCGGGCCTGGGCGTCGTCTTTTTCCTCTCCGTCGTCACCATCATGCCGTTCGCGGTGGGGCCGGACCTGGCGCTGCTCGCGCGCATCGGCCCCGCCATCCTATGGATCGGCGCCCTGCTCGCCAGCCTCATCGGCCTGGAGCGGCTGTTCGCGGGCGATGTGGAAGACGGCTCACTCGACGCCCTCTGCCTGTCGCCGCTGCCGCTTGAGCTGGTGGCCGCGGCGAAAGGCCTCGCCCATTGGCTCGCCACCGGCCTGCCCCTGGTGCTCGCGGCCCCGGTGCTGGCCCTGATGCTCAACCTCGATCCCACCGCCATCGGCGCGGTGGTGCTCACCTTGCTGGTGGGCACGCCGGCGGTCACCGCCCTCGGCCTCATCGGCGCGGCCTTCTCCGGCGCCTTCCGCCGAGGCGGGCTGCTGATCGCCGTGCTGGTCCTGCCGCTGGCCATTCCGGTGCTGATCTTCGCCGTCTCCGCCACCAGCGCCGCCATCACCGGGCCGGTGCCGTTCGGCACCCCGTTCCGCATCCTGATGGGGCTGACGCTGTTTTCCCTCGTGCTCGGCCCGGTGGCGGCGGCGGCGGCGCTGCGCACGGCGCGGGCTTGAGCCGCAGGGCACGCGAAGATGTGACAGGGGGAGACGGCTTCCCACGGGGCGTGGGGCACACTAGAACCCTTGCCCATGGGACTGCTCAATCTCGCCAATCCCACCCGTTTCGTCTGGCTGTCCGACCGGCTCCTGCCGTGGCTCTCGGGCGCGGCGGTGCTCGTCCTCGGCGCCGGGCTCGTGCTCGCCTTTCAGGCGCCGCCCGACTACCAGCAGGGCGAAACGGTGCGGATCATGTACATCCATGTGCCGTTCGCCTGGCTCTCCATGTTCGGCTACAGCCTCATGGCCGTGTCCTCGCTCGGCATCCTCGCCTGGCGCCACCCGCTCGCGGACGTGGCGCACAAGGCGCTCGCGCCCATCGGCGCCACCTTCACCTGCCTGTGCCTGATCACCGGCGCGCTGTGGGGCCGGCCCATGTGGGGCACCTATTGGGTGTGGGATGCCCGGCTCACCTCGGTGCTGGTGCTGTTCCTGCTCTATCTGGGCGTCATGGCGCTGCGCGCGGCGATCGACGATCCCAACCGCGCCGGACGCGCCGCCGCGGTGCTGACCCTGGTGGGCTTCATCAACGTGCCGATCGTGAAGTTCTCGGTGGACTGGTGGAACACGCTGCACCAGCCAGCCTCGGTATTCCGCATGGGCGGCTCCACCATCGCGCCCAGCCTGCTGTGGCCGCTGCTGGTCTGCGCCACGGGCTTCACCCTGCTGTTCCTCGCCCTGCACATGCTGGCCATGCGCACGGAGATCCTGCGCCGCCGCGTCCAGGCCCTCGAAGCCCGCGCCGCCGCCCAGGCAGGATTGTGACATGAGCCATGCCGCCTTCATTGCCGCCGCCTATGGCGTGGCTGCCCTCGGCCTCGGCGCGCTGGCGCTGGCGCTGGTCCTGGACAACCGCGCCCAGCGCCGGGCGCTGGCTGATCTTGAGGCGCGCGGCATCCGCCGCCGCGCCAGCCAGGGCTGAGCCATGACCGCCACCACCCCACGCCGGCGTCGCCCCCTCGTCGTCATATTGCCGCTGCTGGCGTTCGCCGTGCTGGCGGGGCTGTTCTTCATCCGGCTGTTCGCGGGCGATCCCTCGCGCATCCCCTCCGCCCTCGTCGGGCGGCAGGCGCCCGCGCTCGACCTCGCGGCCCTGCCCGGCCTCTCGACGGCCGGCGGTCCGGTGCCGGGCATCACCTCGGCCGCGCTCGCCGGCAAGGTGGCCTTGGTGAATGTGTGGGCATCCTGGTGCGCGCCGTGCCGGGAGGAGCACCCGCTGCTGATGTCGCTGTCCCGCGACCCGCGCATCCTGCTGGTGGGCCTCAACTACAAGGACCTGCCGGACAATGCCCGCCGCTTCCTCGGCACCTTCGGCCTGCCCTATGCGGCGGTGGGGGTGGATCCCGCGGGCCGCTCGGCGATCGACTGGGGCGTCTATGGCGTGCCGGAGACCTTCGTCCTGGCGCCCGACGGCACCATCGCGCAGAAGTTCGTCGGCCCGCTCACCGAGCAGACCATAAGGGACACGCTGCTGCCGCTGATTGAGCGCCTGTCCGGCAAGCCGGCGGCATCCTGAGCGCTCACGCCTCGGGAGCGGGGTGCTTGTCCTCGTAGCGGGCCATCAGCGGGGCCTGCGCCATGGCGAAGACGAAGGTGAGCGGCAGATAGCCGAAGGTCTTGAAATTGACCCAGGTGTCGGTGGACACCGAGCGCCAGACCACCTCGTTCAGCACCGCCATCGCCAGGAAGAACACGCCCCAGCGGATGGTCAGGATACGCCAGCCGGTGTCGGTCAGCTTCACCATGCCGTCGAGCACATAGGGCAGCAGCGGCTTGCGGAACGCGAGGCCGCCCAGCAGCAGGGCACCGAACAGCGCATTCACCATGGTCGGCTTGATCTTGATGAAATGGTCGTCCTGCAGCACCAGCGTCAGCGTGCCGAACACCATCACCACGAGGGCGGAGACCAGCGGCATCACCGCGATCTTGCGCGCCAGCACCCACATGGCGCCGAGCGCGGCGAGGGTCGCCACCATGAACACGCCGGTGGCCACATAGATGCCGCCATAGGAATTGCCGGCGAAGAACAGAGCCAGCGGCCCCATCTCCAGCGCCATCTTGAGGCCGAGGCCCATCTTCGGCTTGGCGGGAGCGGCGGCTTGCTGCGGGCTGGACACGGGCGCCTCACTGGAAACGGGCTGGGTCATCGTGCTCCTCTTAACATGCATCTGTTGTGGGGAGCGACAGCGGCGGGATCAAGGCCCGGGCGGCGGCAGCCCCCTCACCGCGCAAGCCTGAGGCAGGACACGATCTCCGGCCCCTCCTGCTCCACCCGCCCGTCGAGGCGGGCGGCGAGGCGGCGCACCCCCGGCGTGGGCCGGCCGGCATCGCGGCGGATGGGATTGGGCAGCATCACCGCCAGCAGCGCCGCCTCCGAGGCGGAGACCTGCGCCGCGCTCTTGCGCAGCGCCCGCTGCGCGCCGGCCTCGACGCCGAACTCCCCGTCCGGCCCCCATTCGGCGATGTTGAGATAGATTTCCATCAGCCGCCGCTTGCTCAGCACCAGGTCGATCCACAGCGCCAGCGGCAGTTCCAGCCCCTTGCGGATGAAGGAGCGGCCGGGCCACAGGAACAGGTTCTTCGCCACCTGCATGGGAATGGTGGAGGCGCCGCGCGCATCCTCCACATCGTCGTCCGCCTTGGCGATGGCGGCGCGGATCTCGCCGACGTCGACACCCCAGTGCCGGCAGAAGCGGGCATCCTCGGAGGCGACGACGGTGCGCACCAGAATGGGCGACATGCGATCGATGGGCGTCCAGACGCGCTCCACCCGCGCGCCCGTCAGCCAGCGGCCGATCATCAGGGTCGAGACCGGGTTGACCACATTATAGAGGATGGCGAGCACCAGTGGCGCCAGCACCAGGACCAGGACAATCCGCAGGATGACGCCAAGAACACCCATTTTCCCCCGCCGCGCCACGCATTCCTCCTGGAACGGTTCCGCTCCCGCTCGGGTTCCCTGGCGGCTTGACCGTCCGCTCTGGTTGGGGCACCCCGTCGCCAACGTCAATTGCCACGTCCGGGACCTCACGCCGTGACCAGCGCTTCCTCTCTCCTGGCCACGCGGTTCCAGGCAGTCGCGACGGCGACCGAACAGCGGCTTGCCCGCGCGCTCGACGATGTCCCCGAGGCCGGCGAGCGACAGCGGCCGGACCGGCTGCTCCAGGCCATGCGGCACGGCGCCCTCGACGGCGGCAAGCGGCTGCGGCCTCTGCTGGTGGTCGAGACGGCGGCGCTGTTCGGCATCGACACCCATGCCGCCATCACCACCGCGGCGGCACTCGAATGCGTGCATTGCTACTCGCTCATCCATGACGATCTGCCGGCCATGGACAACGACATGCTGCGCCGGGGGCGGCCCACGGTGCATGTGGCCTATGGCGAGGCCACCGCGATCCTGGCGGGCGACGCGCTGCTGACCCTCGCCTTCGACCTCCTGGCCGGCGAGGAGGCCCATGCCGACCCCGCCGTGCGCATCGCCCTGGTGCGCCTCCTGGCGCGCGCCTCCGGCCTCGGTGGCATGGTGGGGGGACAGATGCTTGACCTCGCGGCGGAGGGCCGCTTCGGCGGCACCGGCCCGCTGGCGCTCGACATTCCGGAGATACGCGACCTCCAGGCCATGAAGACCGGCGCCCTGCTCGCCGCCAGCGTCGAGGCCGGGGCGCTGCTCGGCCGCGCGACGCCGGAGGAACGGACCGCTCTGGCCGCCTATGGCAAGGCGCTGGGCGCCGCCTTCCAGATCGCCGACGACCTGCTGGACGTGGAAGGCACCCCGGAGGCGGTGGGCAAGTCCGTGGGCAAGGACCAGGAGGCGGGCAAGGCGACGCTCGTCTCCGCGCTCGGCCTCCCGGCCGCGCGAACGGTGCTCGCCGGGCTGGTGGAGGAGGCGCTCGCCGCCCTTTCCATCTTCGGCCCGCGCGGCGACACGCTCGCCGCCGCCGCCCGTTTCGTGGCGGAGCGGCAGAGCTGAGCGCCGCCGCCGTCGCCCGCCGCGCGGGTGCGTGCTACATCATGGGCATGGCTTCCCTGGACGACGTCATGCCCCATCAGAAGGACCGCCCGGCCGTGCGGCACCGCCCCGCCGGCCCGGCGGAGGCCGCGCGATGACCGGCACCCTCACCCGCCGCGGCCTGCTCGCCGGCGCCTTTGCCTTGCCGGCCTTCTCCCGCGCGCTCGGGCAGGTGCCGGCGTCCGGCCAGGTGGATGTGGTCATCATCGGCGCCGGTGCCGCCGGCATCGCGGCCGCGCGCAAGGTGGCGGCGGCGGGCCGCACCTATGCGCTCATCGAGGCCGGCAAGCGCGTCGGCGGGCGCGCCTTCACCGACACCGCCGCCTTCGGCCTGCCGCTCGATCTCGGCGCCACGCGGCTGTTCCTGCCCGGCGGAGCGCCGGTGGTGGACCTCGCGCGGCAGGCAGGGCTCGACCTCTATGAGGCCCCGCGCGGCGCCCGGCTGTACCAGGGGCTGAAGGAGGCAAGCGACAGCCCGTATGAGGATTTCGCCGCCACCGTGCGGCGGGCGGAGCGCGCCATCGGCGCCGCCGGCGATGCGGGGCGCGATCTGCCCGCCGCACGCGTGCTGCCTCCGGATCTCGGCCCGTTCGGCGCCGCCGCCAGCTTCATGATCGGCCCGCTGCGTTGCGCCAAGGAACTGGATCAGGTCTCCACGGTGGACTTCTCCCGCGCCGAGGAGCGCGATGAGGCGGTGCTGTGCCGCACCGGCATCGGCAGCCTCGTCACCAAGCTGGCGCAGGGCCTCACCGTGCGGATGGAGACCGCCGCGAGCGTCATCGACCTTGGTCCCCGCAACGTGGAGGTGCGCACCAGCAAGGGCCTGCTCACCGCCCGCGCGGTGATCCTGGCGGTTCCGCCCAGCCTGATCGCCGCGGGCAAGATCCGCATCACGCCCGGCCTGCCCACGCGCCAGCGCAGCGCGGTGGAGCGCATCACGCTCGGCGCGCGCGACCACATCGCCTTCCTCTTGCCGGGCAATCCCCTGAATGCGGCGCCCGACGAGACCCTTATGGTCCAGACCACCGGCCAGCGGCCGTTCCGCCTGATCGCCCGGGTCAACGGCAGCGACGTGCATGTGGCTCAGGTGGGCGGACAATTGGCGCAGGGCCTTGCCGACGGCGGCGCCACGTCCGGCGCGGACTATGTGAAAAGCGCGCTCCAGGCCAATTTCGGCGCCGACCTGGCGCGGCGCATGGGCAAGGTGGTGCAGACCCGCTGGAGCCGCGAGCCGCTGGCGCTGGGCGCCATCTCCTGCGCCCTGCCCGGCAGCGGCAACATGCGCCGCGCCTTCACCGAAGTGGTGGCCAACCGGCTGGTGTTCGCCGGCGAGCATGCGCACGAGACCCTGTGGGGCACGGTGCCCGGCGCCTGGCTGTCCGGCGAGCGGGCGGCGGGGCAGGCGTTGCGCATCCTCGGCGTTCAGGGCGCGAGCCTCGCGCCCTGACGCTGAAGGGACGTCAGGCGCGCAGGGCCGCGCCGGTCTTCTTGGTGACTTCGGCCACGATCTTGCCCGCCACCGCCTCGATCTCGACGTCGGTCAGCGTGCGCTCGCGCGGCTGAAGCGTGACTTCGATGGCCACGGACTTCTTGTCCTCGCCCATGCCCGCGCCCTCATAGAGGTCGAACACGTTCACTTCGGTCACCAGCTTCCTGTCCACGCCCTGGGCCGCCTTAAGGATGTCGGCGGCGGCGACGGAGCGGTCCACCAGGAAGGCGAAGTCGCGCTTCACCGGCTGGAAGGCGGACAGGTCGAGCAGCGGCTTCACCTTGGTGGGCTTGGCCTTGGGCTCCGGCACACGGTCGAGCGTCAGTTCGAAGGCGACGATGGGGCCGGACACGTCCAGCGCCTCCAGCACGGAGGGATGCAGCTCGCCGAAGGTGCCGATCACGTTCGGCCCCAGGCGGAACACCCCCGAGCGGCCGGGGTGATACCAGGCCGGGGCATCGCGCGTGACCTGGAGATTGGCCACCGGCGCGCCGCAGGCGGCCAGCGCCGCCAGCGCGTCGGCCTTGGCGTCGAAAGCATCCACGCTGCCCGCCTTGCCGGACCAATGGCGGCCGGCGCCGGACGGCTTGGCGGTGGCGCGGCGGATGCCGGAGGCCTGCTGGGTCTGGTCCTTCGGCCGGTCACCGGCGAACACCTGCCCCACCTCGAACAGCGCCACGTCGCCGAAGCCGCGATCCGCATTGGCCTGGGCCGAGCGGATGAGGCCCGGCAGCAGGCTCGGGCGCATGTTGGAGAGATCCGAGGCGATGGGGTTGATCAGGGCGAGTTCCGCCGCGCCGCCGCCGAACAGCTCGGCCTCGGCCTTGGAGACGAAAGACCAGGTGACCGCCTCCACCAGCCCGCGCGCGGCCAGCGACCGGCGCGCCTTGCGGGTGCGCAATTGCAGCGCGGTCAGCACCGGGCGGCGGGCATCGCCGCGCGGAAACTCGGTCGGCGCCACGCGCTCGAGACCGAGAATGCGCACCACCTCTTCCACGAGGTCGGCCTTGCCCTCCACGTCGCCGCGCCAGGAGGGCGGCACCACGTCCAGCACTTCGCCGGAGCCGGAGGCCTCGAAGCCGAGCTTGCCCAGCACGTCGAGGATCTCCTCGCGCGTGGCCTCAAGGCCGGAGAGGCGCTTCACCTCGGCGAGCGGGAAGGCGATGGTGCGGCTTGTGTCCGGGATCGCCCCGGCCAGCACCACCTCGGAGGGCTCGCCGCCGCAGAAGTCGAGAATGAGGTGCGTGGCCAGTTCCAGGCCCGGCACGGTGAAGGCCGGATCGATGCCGCGCTCGAAGCGGAAGCGCGCATCGGAATTCAGCCCCAGCTTGCGGCCGGTCTGGGCGATGTTGATGGGGTCCCACAGCGCGCTCTCGATCACCACGTCGGTGGTGGTCTCGTCGCAGCCGCTCTCCTCGCCGCCCATGACGCCGGCGAGGCTCTCGACGCCCTTGTCGTCGGCGATCACGCACATGGCCTCGTCGAGCGTGTAGGTCTTGCCGTCGAGCGCCAGCAGCGTCTCGCCCGCCTTGGCCCGGCGCACCACGAGGTTGCCGGTCACCTTCTTCAGGTCGAACACGTGCAGCGGCCGGTTGCGGTCGAAGGTGAGGAAGTTGGTGACGTCTACCAGCGCGTTGATCGGGCGCAGACCGATGGCGCGCAGCTTGTCCTGGAGCCACTCCGGCGAGGGGCCGTTCTTCACGCCGCGCACCACGCGCAGGGCAAAGGCCGGGCAGAGGGCGGGGGTCTCGCCGAAATCGAGCGTCGCCATCAGCGGGGCGGGGAAGGTGCCCGCCACCGGGGCGATGCGCGGCGCCATCAGCTCGCCCAGGCCCGCGGCGGCGAGATCGCGGGCGACGCCCGAGACGCCGAGGCAGTCCGCGCGATTGGGCGTCACGGCGATCTCGATCACCGGGTCGTTGAGGCCGAGCACATCCGCGAAGGGCGCGCCCACGGGCGCGTCGGCGGGCAGCTCGATGATGCCCTCGTGCTCGTCGGAGAGGCCGAGCTCCCGGGCCGAGCACATCATGCCCCGGCTCTCGACGCCACGGATGGTGCCGATCTTCAACTCGGCGCCGGAGGCCGGGATGACGGTGCCCGGCGCGGCGAACACCACCTTGATGCCGGCGCGTGCGTTCGGCGCGCCGCACACCACCTGCACCGGGCTGCCGGTGCCCACGTCCACCGTGCACAGGCGCAGCTTGTCGGCGTTGGGGTGCTTCTCGGCGGTCAGCACCTCGCCGACGATGAATGGCTTCAGCGCCTTCGCCTTGTCCTCGACGCCCTCCACTTCGAGCCCGATGAGGGACAGCTTCTCGACGATGGCGTCCATCGGCTGGGTGGTTTCGAGATGCTCTTGGAGCCAGGACCAGGTGAACTTCATGGCGCGGATGCCTTCAAGGGGCGGCCGGCCTGCGCTCTCAAAGCGCGCGGCCGCGGGAGGATCGGACGGATGACGGCGGCGGGCAGCGGCCTCAGGCGCTGAGGCCGCCGGCGAGCGTCGGGAAGTCGAGCGGGCGGAAGCCGTAGTGCGACAGCCAGCGCACGTCGGCCTCGAAGAAGGCGCGCAGGTCGTTCATGCCGTACTTCAGCATGGCGATGCGGTCGATGCCCATGCCCCAGGCGAAGCCCTGGTACTCGTCCGGGTCGATGCCGCAATTGCGCAGCACGTTCGGGTGCACCATGCCGCAGCCCAGGATCTCCAGCCAGTCATTGCCCTCGCCGAAGCGGATCTCGCCGGGGCGCGAGCGGTCGCACTGGATGTCCACTTCCATGCTCGGCTCGGTGAAGGGGAAGAAGGACGGGCGGAAGCGCATGGTCACATTCTCCACCTCGAAGAAGGCCTTGCAGAATTCCTGCAGGATCCACTTCAGGTGGCCCATGTGCGAGCCCTTGTCGATCACCAGCCCCTCCACCTGATGGAACATGGGGGTGTGAGTCTGGTCGCTGTCGCAGCGATAGGTACGGCCGGGGCAGATGACGCGGATCGGCGGCTTCTGGCCGAGCATGGTGCGCACCTGCACCGGCGAGGTGTGGGTGCGCAGCACCATGCGCTCGCCCTCGGCATTGGGCGGCAGGAAGAAGGTGTCGTGCATCTCCCGCGCCGGATGGCCGGCGGGGAAGTTCAGCGCGGTGAAATTGTGGAAGTCGGTCTCGATGTCCGGCCCTTCCGCCACTGAGAAGCCCATGTCGGCGAAGATGGCGGTCAGTTCTTCCGTCACCTGCGCGATCGGGTGGACGCGGCCGATCTCGGCCGGGGTCTCGCGGATCGGCAGGGTGACGTCCAGGCGCTCGGTGGCGAGGCGGGCTTCGAGGGCCGCCTGCTTCAGCGTCTCCTTGCGGGCGGTCAGCAGGCCCTGCACGCGGTCGCGCAGGCCGTTGATGGCCGGCCCCATGACCTTGCGCTCGTCCGGCGACATGCCGCCGAGGGATTTCAGCAGTTCGGAGACGCTGCCCTTCTTGCCGAGGGCGGAGACGCGCACCTGCTCCAGCTCCGCCTCGCCGGCGGCGGCAAGGATGGCGCCGGCGATCTCCCGCTCCAGAGCGTCGAGGGCGGGATGGTCGGTGAGGACGAATGCGGACATGGCAAACCTTCAGGGGCGAGCGGGACGGCACGAGCAGGGGCGCCGCGCGCCTTATATCCGCACGGCACAAACGCCAAAAGCCCCGGACGCTCGGCGCACGGGGCTTTCAGGTCTCGGACAAGCGGGATGCGCCGAAGCGGAAGCTCAGGCCGCGAGGGCAGCCTGCGCCTTCTCCACCAGGGCCTTCAGGGTCTCGGGCTCATGGATGGCGATATCCGAGAGCACCTTGCGATCCACCTCGATCCCGGCCTTGCCGAGACCATCGATAAATCGGCCGTAGGTCATGCCGAGCTCACGCACACCCGCGTTGATACGCTGGATCCAGAGCGCGCGGAACGTGCGCTTCTTGATCTTGCGATCGCGGTAATTGTACTGCATCGACCGTTCGACGGCCGACTTCGCAGCGCGGATGGTATTCTTGCGACGGCCGTAAAAGCCCTTGGCGGCTTTGAAGACCTTCTTGTGTTTGGCGTGTGATGTAACGCCACGTTTCACGCGGGCCATGGATGATTTCCTTTGATCGCGGTTGTGGCGTCAGCCGTTCGGCAGGAACGACTTGCGGATCACGCGCCCATCGCTCTCGCTCAGGATCGTGGTGCCGCGCTGGTTGCGGATCGTCTTGTTGGTCCGCTTGATCATCCCATGCCGCTTACCGGCCTGGGCCGCGATCACTTTTCCAGTACCCGTCAGGCGGAAGCGTTTCTTCGCTCCCGACTTGGTCTTCATCTTGGGCATTTGGCTCTCCGTAGCCGCGATCCACCGCCCGTTGCCGTGCGGGGCTTTCGGCCTCTTGTTAGTGAGCAATAAGAACCAGCACGGCAGCCCTTGTCGCCGGCCGGTTCGGAAGGCCGCACTCGTTACAGGAGCCGGCTTCAAAAGGCAAGCGCAGCCAGAGTCGGGACCGGCCCACGCCCACGCTCAAGCGAATGTGAACACCGGCCCCATGGGAACCCCGAGGGCGCCAAAGTGTCCATATACATAAAGGATCGGAGGAATAATCATGCCCCTCGTTCGCGCACTCACACTCACGTCCGCCGCCGTGGTGCTTGCCGCCGGCCTTGCCACGGCTCCCCGTCCCGCCTCCGCGCAGGCTCTTGCGCTCGGCGCCCTGCCGCCATCCGCCGTCGCCGCTGCGGCCGGCGGTGTGGAGCAGGTCCAATGGCGCCGGGGCGGCTGGGGCGGCCCCGGATGGGGCGGTGGCGGCTGGCGCGGCGGCCCCGGCTGGGGCGGTCCCGGATGGGGCCGGCCGGGCTGGGGTGGACCCGGACCGGGTTGGGGGCCTGGATGGGGCCCGCGCTATTACGCCGGTTGGGGCCCAGGCTGGGGCTATGGCTACAATTATGGCTGGGGACCGGCCTTCGCCACCGGCGTGATCATCGGCGGCGCCGCGGCAACCGCCGTCGCTCCCCCGCCGCCAGCCAACTGGTACGCCTATTGCGCGGCGAAGTACCGTTCCTTCGACCCGAGGACCGGCACCTTCCTGGGCTATGACGGCCGTCGCCATCCCTGCACCTGACGGCGGCATGGCGCGCCCGCATCCGCGAGGCCGACCGGGCCGTCCGCGCCGCCAATGGTGCCGGGCGGCC
Organism: Azorhizobium doebereinerae UFLA1-100; assembly: GCF_000473085.1. GTDB lineage: Bacteria > Pseudomonadota > Alphaproteobacteria > Rhizobiales > Xanthobacteraceae > Azorhizobium > Azorhizobium doebereinerae. Next base: position 154,423 of record NZ_AXBA01000006.1, on the reverse strand, counting down.
CCGGTCGCGGACGCCGCCGGCTCAATCGTCCGTGACTGCCCGCATCTTTTGAGGCGCGGCGGCGTTGTAGCTCCGAAGGAGAACAAAATGACAGCACGCATAAGCGCTTGGCGACGCGCCTCCGCCCTTCTCACCGCCGCTGCGGTCGCGGCCTCGGTCGGCCTGCCGACAATCGCGAGCGCCCAGGCGCTGCGGCTCGGCGCATCCAGCGTCCCGAGCGACCTCGCCGCCGCGCCGAAGGTGCCGGTGGAGCGGGTGCAGTATTACGGGCCGGGGCCCCACGCCCCTCCCGGCGTCCGACGCGCCCCGCCGCGCGGCTGGCGCGGCGGCGGGCCTGGTGCCGGCTGGCGCGGCCCCGGCTGGCGGGGCCCGGGCTATTACAATCGCGGCTGGGGCGGCCCCGGCTGGCGGGGTCCCGGCTACTACGGCCCGCGCTACTATAATTACAATAACAACGGCGCGGCGGTGGCCGCCGGCATCATCGGTGGCATGGCGCTGGGCGCCGCGGCGGCCAGCGTGGCCAATGCCAACCAGGCGAACATCTCCAACGCGCAGGCCTATTGCGCCTCGCGCTATCGCTCGTACGACCCCCGCACGGGCACCTATCTCGGCTACGACGGCTTCCGGCATCCCTGCCCCTGATCCGGCAAGGCACTGAAACAGAAACGGCCCGCCTTCAGCGAAGGCGGGCCGTGTCGTGTCGGACAAACGCAGGCGCGGTCAGCGGGGCGCCAGGATCATGATCATCTGGCGGCCTTCGAGCATGGGCTCGGCTTCCACCTTGGCGATGGTGGACACCTCTTCACGCAGCTTCTGCAGCAGCTTGTAGCCGATGTCCTGGTGCGCCATCTCACGACCGCGGAAGCGCAGGGTGACCTTCACCTTGTCGCCTTCCTCGAAGAAGCGCTGCATCGCGCGCATCTTGACCTCGTAATCGTGGGTATCGATGCCGGGCCGCAGCTTGATTTCCTTGACCTCGACCACCTTCTGCTTCTTGCGCGCCTCGCTGGCCTTCTTCTGGTTCTGATACTTGAAGCGGCCGAAATCGAGGATCTTGCAGACGGGAGGAGCGGAATTGGGCGAGATCTCCACGAGATCAAGCCCGGCCTCCTGCGCCAGCGCCAAGGCGTCGCGGATGGCCAGGACACCACGATTTTGCCCATCTTGGTCGATGAGCTGAACTTCGCGGATGCGGATCTCTTCGTTGACGCGCGGACCATCCTTCTCCGGCGCGACGGGTCTCATAGGGCGTCGAATGGCGGCAAACTCCTCTTGCCATTGAACTTTCCGCCCCCGGAAGCCGAATTGTTGCGGCGGCTGCGAGCCGCGGGCAGGTCTCGACGCGAAAGGCGGACCCAGAAGATCGTGACAAACGCCGCTTAAGTCAATGACCTTGCGCCTTTCCAGAGGGTTCCCGCCGGGCATTTTTGGTGTGCGGCGCAACCCGGACAAAGTTCGGCCCCCTTCCCCACTCATGGCACAATGAAGGGCGAACATCCGCGAATCAGGCGCCTCCGGACGGGGGTAAGCCGTTGCGTCACGAGTGATCCGGACCCGCCATGCGCCCGAGCCTTGCCCTTCTTGCCGCCTTGGCAGCCCGCGCCGCGCTCGGCACAGCCGTTGCCGCCTGCCCTCTCGCCATGGCCCGCGCCGACGGCAAGCTCTCAGCCAAATACACGCTCACCGTGGCCGGGGTGGAGATCGGCCGGGCGACCATCGCGGTCGATGCCTCCGACACCGCCTACCAGATCGCCGGCACCGGCAAGGTCACCGGCATCCTGCGCGCGGTGTCCGCCGGCAAGGGCAGCGCGGCCGCCAAGGGGGGCATCGGCGTCGCCAAGGTCAGCCCGCAGGTCTTCGCCTTGTCGGCGGAGGCGGACGGCAAGCCGGAGTCCGTGCGGCTCGGCATCGTCGGCGGCGCTGCCAAGGAGGTGGAGGTGGAGCCCCCGGTCAAGCCGCTGCCCGACCGGGTGGAGATCACCGAGGCGCATCTCGCCAACATCATGGACCCCATGAGCGGCGCGTTCGTCTATGTGCCGGGCACCGTCGATCCAATCTCCGCCGCCGCCTGCGACCGCACCATCCCGGTGTTCGACGGCCGCCAGCGCTATGATGTCGCCCTCTCCTTCCTGCGGGTGGAGCAAGTGAAGGCGGGCAAGACCTATGCCGGCCCCTCGGTGGTGTGCCGAGCCAGCTACTTTCCCGTCGCCGGCCATCGCCCGACCCGCTCCACCGTGAAATACATGATGGAGAACAAGGAGATGTTCGTTTGGCTGGTGCCCATTTCCGGCACCCGGCTGATGGCTCCCTTCAAGGTCTCCATCGCCACCATGATCGGCACCGCCTTGCTGGAGGCCACCAGCTTCGAGACCGAGGCGAAGGACAAGGCCGTGCCGGTGAGCGCGCCGAAGCCCTGAGTCTCGCGCGGTGACCGCGATGGGACAAAGCAGGAACGCCCGACTCTCTCGATTCGACCGCGATTCGTTCCGTTCCTGTTCTGGACTCATCGCCTGCCGCAACGCCGCCTTCCGTTGACACCGGGTGGTGGGCAGGTGTTCCCTGCTCCGGCACGGCGGTCGTGCCAGAGGGCTCCATGGCCAAGCGCAGCAAGGCAAACGAGAAAGTCACCCTGACGGCGCCCCGTGGCGTCAAGACATTGAGCGAGGCGAAGGCCTGGATGGCCGCCCGCGGGATCACCGAGATCGAGTGCACCGTGCCCGATCTCGCCGGCGTGGCGCGCGGCAAGATCATGCCCGCCTCGAAATTCTTCTCCTCGCCGGTGATGAATTTGCCGCTCTCGGTCTTCTTCCAGACCATTTCCGGCGAATATCCCGATTACGAGGGGCTGGTGGATTCCGTGGTGGCGGATTCCGATCTCGTCATGGAGCCGGACTTCGCCACGCTCTGCGCCGTGCCCTGGGCGCAGGACCCCACCGCGCAGATCGTGCACGACGCCTATCATCGCGACGGCCGCCCGGTGGAGGAATCCCCCCGGCAGGTGCTCAAGAACGTGCTCGGCCTCTATGCCAAGCACGGCTGGACGCCGGTGGTGGCCCCGGAGATCGAATTCTATCTGGTGGAGCCCAACACCGACCCCGACTATCCGCTGAAGCCGCCGGTCGGCCGCTCCGGCCGCCCCGAGATCGGCCGGCAGTCCTATTCCATCCAGGCGGTGAACGAGTTCGATGCCCTGTTCGAGGACATCTATGATTATTCCGAGGCCCAGGGCCTGGAGATCGACACGCTGATCCACGAGGACGGCGCCGCGCAGATGGAGATCAACCTGCGCCACGGCGACCCGCTGGTGCTGGCGGACCAGGTGTTCCTGTTCAAGCGCACCATCCGCGAGGCGGCACTGGGGCACAAGATCTACGCCACCTTCATGGCCAAGCCGATCGCCAACGAGCCCGGCAGCGCCATGCACATCCACCAGTCGGTGGTGGACAGCAAGACCGGCAAGAACATCTTCTCCGACGCCGATGGCGATCCGACGCCGGAATTCTTCTCCTTCATCGCCGGCCAGCAGAAATACCTGCCGGCGGTGCTCTGCATCCTGGCGCCCTATGTGAACTCCTACCGGCGCCTGACCCCGGATTCCATGGCCCCCATCAACGTCCAATGGGGCTATGACAACCGCACCGCCGGCCTGCGCGTGCCGCCTTCGCTGCCGGAAGCACGGCGCGTGGAGAACCGCGTGCCCTCCTCCGACGCCAACCCGTATCTCGTCATCGCCGCCTCGCTGGCCTGCGGCTATCTCGGCATCGAGCAGGGCCTGCGGCCCACCGAGCCGCTGGAGGGCGACGCCAAGGACAAGCCCTTCGACCTGCCGCGCGGCCTGCTGGAGGCGGTGGACGAACTGGCCGCCTGCACGGAACTGGGCACTGTGCTCGGCCAGCGCTTCGTCAAGACCTATGCAGCGGTGAAACGGGCGGAGTTCGAGACCTTCATGCGGGTGATCTCGCCATGGGAACGGGAATACCTGCTGCTCAACGTTTGAGCCGGCCGTGACGCCCCCGGACCATCCCGCCTCCTGGTACGCCGCGACGGCCGGCACCCCGCCGGACCTGCCGCGGCTCACCGCCGACACCCGCGCCGACGTCGCCATCGTCGGCGGCGGCTATACCGGGCTCGCCGCCGCGCTGTTCCTCGCCCAGATGGGTCTCGACGTGGTCCTGCTGGAGGCCGGGCGCGTCGGGTCCGGCGCCTCGGGCCGCAACGGCGGGCAGATCCATTCCGGGCATCGGCGCGACCAGGCCTATCTGGAAGCCCATGTGGGCCGCGACGACGCCCGCAAGCTGTGGGATCTGGCCGAGGACGCGAAAGTCCTGCTGCGGCATCTCATCGCCACCCAGGACATCGACTGCGACCTCAGGGGCGGCCTGATCCACGCCGCCCACAAGCCGGACCTTGCCGCCGACGACCAAGCCTACGCCCGTCATCTGCGGGACGCCTATGGCTATGAGGACATCGCGCCCCTGTCGCGCGAGGAATTGCGGTCGCTGCTCGCCTCGGACGCCTACCACGGCGGAACCTTCGACAAGGGCGGCGGCCATCTGCATCCGCTGAAGCTCGCCTTCGGCCTCGCCCGCGCCGCGCAGAAGGCCGGCGCTCGCCTGTTCGAGGGCACGCGGGCAGTCGCGATCACGCAGGAGACCGGCGGCGTGCGCATCTCCACCGCCGCCGGCCCCGTGGTGCGGGCCGACCGGCTGCTGGAATGCGGCGACGGGCTGATGGACGGGCTCGACCGACGCGTGGACACCCACGTCATGCCCATCGCCAATTACATCGCCGCCACCGCGCCGCTCGGCGCGCGCGCGGCCGAGCTCATCCGGAACGATGCGGCGGTGTCGGACACCCGCTTCGTGGTGAACTACTTCCGCCTCTCGCCCGACCGGCGGCTGCTGTTCGGCGGCGGGGAGAGCTATCGCCGGACGCTACGGCGCGACGTGACCGGCTTCGTGCGGCCCTACATGCTGCGCATCTTCCCGCAACTGGCGGACATCCCGCTCGACTATGGCTGGGGCGGTATCCTCGGCCTCACTATGAGCCGCAACCCCTTCGTGCGGCGCCTGTCCGACCGGGTGCTGGTGGCGGCCGGCTACAGCGGCCAGGGCGTGCTGCTGGCGCCGCTGTTCGGGCAGATCCTCGCCGAGGCGGTGGCGGGGCGCCTGGACCGCCTCGCCGTGCTGGAACGCTTCCCGGTGCCGGCCTTTCCGGGCGGCACGGCGCTGCGCTATCCGCTGCTGGTGGCCGGCCTCAGCTATTACGCGTTGCGCGATCGGCTCTGAGCCGAGGCTTTCCGCCTCAGCGCGCCTGGGCTTGCCTCAGGCCCGTCAGGGGGCCCGCCGGATGGAAGGACCGTGCCGCAAGGACGCCGATACCCAGGAAGATGAGCAGGACGACGCCCTGGGCGATGGCGAACGGCGGCTCGGCCTGGGTCGGCGCCATGGCCTTCAAGGCCGGGATCTTGGCGAAGGCCTGCGCCACGCCCACGAACACCAGCAGGTAGAGGCTCGCCACCGCGCCTGCCACGTAGATCCAGCGCGCGGCGCCGGACAGACGCAGCGGATAGCGGGCCGCCAGCGCCGCCACCAGGACGACCAGCGCCACCGCGCCGACGATGTGCGACGGCAGGACGCCGTTGAACGGAAACAGATAGCCGGTGGCGCTGGCGGCCACCGCCGTGGCGAGGAAAAGCGCCGTCCAGCCCGGCAGACGGCGCGACGCGAACAATCCACCCGTGACCACCACGCCGGAGGCGATGGCGATCAGGCTCAGCCAGGTGTGAATGCCGGTCAATGTCGTGATGTCGAACATGTTCCCACCCCTCGATCAACATTCGATCAGCATAGGGCGCAACAGCGGTTCGCACAGTCACACGTAAGAGAGAGGTTGCGTGCTCCGGGGGCGGCCGTCAGGCCGCCCGCACGCAGCTCAGGAAGGTCTCGACCGAACGGCCGAGCAGTTGCGCCCGCTCGGCGAGGTTGACCGCCAGGGTCTGCACCTCGGCCACATGGCCACCGTTGGAGGCGACCGCGCTCTGCACGCCGCCGATGCTGGCGAACACGGTGCGCGAGCCGCCCGCCGCCTCGTCCATGCTCACCGCGATGTCGCGGCTGGCGTGGCCCTGGCCGACGGCGGCCTCCGCCACTTCGCGGGCCAGCAGGTTCATGTTGCGGATCGTCTCGGCGATCAGGTCCACGGCCTTGGAGGTGCCGCGGCTGGCGCTCTGGATGCCGGTGATCTCCTCCGTCACCTGCGCGGTGGCACGGGCGGTCTGCTCGGCCAGCGCCTTCACCTCGCTGGCGACGACCGAGAAGCCGCGGCCCTTGTCGCCGGCGCGGGCCGCCTCGATGGTGGCGTTGAGGGCGAGCAGGTTGGTCTGCTCGGCGATGGAGGCGATGACGCCCACCACTTCGCTGATCTTGCCCACAGCCGCCACCAATTGGCCCGCGGCGGCGCCCGTCTGCTCGGTTTCCACCAGGGCTTCCGCCGCGATCTGGCTGGTGGTGCGGATGCGCTCGCCGATCTCATCGGCGGATTCGGACAGGTGCCGGGCGCTGCCGGCGATGGAATCTACCGCCCGCGCCGCGGCGCCGGCCGCCTCGGAGGCAAGCTTGGCCTGGGTCTGGGTGGAATCTGACGCATTGGCCATGGCGCCGGCGGCGAAGTTCATCTTCTCGGCCGCTTCCGCGACGGCGCTCATCATGGCCAGCGCCTCCTGCTCGAACGCCCGGGCAGCCTCCGCCAGGTTCTCCGCCCGCGCGTGATCGGCGGCGGAGCGGGCCAGCAGGGCGGCGTCCGCCTCGCGCTTTTCCAGCAGCGCCCGCCGGAAGACGGCGATGGACTGGGCCATCTCGCCGATCTCGTCGCGCCGCTGGGCGAAGGGCACCTCCACCTCCAGGTCGTCGGCGGCCAGCGCGGTCATGGTGGATTTCAGCCGGATCAGCGGGCGCTGGATCTGCGACGTGGTCAGCCAGCCGGCCATGCCGAGCGCCAGCACCAGGCCAACGGCGGGAAAGGCGATCAGCGCCACCTGGGCGTCGGAGCGCGACGCCTCGGCCTCCGCGCGGGTCCGGTCGAGGCCGGCGAGCACGTCCTTGCCGAGCGCCGTGATGCCGGCGAGCATCTGCTCGCGGCTGCGGATGGTCGGCTCCTCCGTCGCCTGGAGCAGCGCCGCCGCCGGGGAAATGGTGAGGCCGAGCTGGGCGGTGTCTTCCTGGTAGGCGACGAATTCGTTGAGCTGGTTCTGCAGACGCTGGCGGCGCTGCGGATCGATCTGCTCGCCCAAAGCGGCAAAGAAGGGCTCGCGCGCGGCGGTCACGTCCTGCAACGCCCGCTGGAGGCCTTCGAGCTTGTCGCGGGCGGCGGCCTTGTCCTTGGCGGTGTAGACGGCATTGGCCTCCACCACCGCGTGCTCGATGGTCCGCGCCAGCGTCTGGGCCTGCAACGCGCCGTTCCAGATCTTCTCGATCTGCTCCGCCCTATGCTGTTCCAGGGCGATCTGGAGATAGCCGAAGCCGGAGACGGCGATCGTCACCAGGGTCAGCAGGGCAAGAACGGCGCCCAACTTGCGCCCGATGGTGGCACGCAAGACGAGCCGGGGCCGGCGGAAAAGACGCATGGGAGCAATCCGGAGCAGGTGCGAAACAGGGCTACCTGCCGCGCACTGCCTGACAGTCCGATGACGTTGATCCGGCTAATTTTTTTGGGGAGTTACCATGGTGCCGCGTGCGGCATTTTTCGCCCCACGCCGCCCTATTTGCGGTCCAGCAGCTTGCGCGCTTCCTCCACCGCCTGGAGGCAACCGGCCTTGTCGCCGGCCGCCTGGAGGTTCTCCGCCTTGTTGAGATAGGCCTGCGCGCCGGACAATTGCGGCTGCCCGCCGCTGGCGGCGGCGACCGATCCGGGGGTCGGCTGGTGGTCCAGCTGCGTCCCCACCGTCTGCCGCGCGGACGGCCCCGCGTTCACCGGCGCGTCGAGCGGCGGCTGCGGCAGCCGGTTCTGCAAGGCGACGATCTGCTCCAGGCATTCCTGCGCAAAGGCCGGAGCGCCACATGCCATCGCCGCCGCCACGACGCCGGCCCCGGCCAAGCTCTTCAGTCCCGTCATCCCGTGCTCCCCTGAAGCCCACTTGCCGCATCGAAGGACGGCTCCGCCGCCGCGCTCCGATCGGCCTGATCTTCCCTTCACATGGCGCCGGGCGCGGCGCGCATCAAGTCGAAACCGCAAGCCTGGCGGCGATGGCTTGAAATCTGCGCCAGGCCGGTCAAGCTTGGGGCATGCTGACACGTCGCGCCTTCCTCTCCGGCACGATCGCCACGGGGCTCGCCGCTCCGGCGCTGCTGTCCGGCCGCGCCTTGGCGCAGAGCGATCGCTGCCAGATGCTCATCGACCGGGCGGCGGCCCGCGCCAGGGCCCAGAACGGCGCGCAGCTCGCCCTGTCCCTTGCCCTCATCAGCCCGGAGGCGCCGGAGGGCCGCGTGCTCGTCGCCGGCGGGGCGGGCCTCCTGTCCGCCACCGGCGCCCCGCTGGCGCTCACGCCCCAGACCCCGTTCGAGATCGGCTCGATCTCCAAGGTCTTCACCTCGGCCCTCTCCTACCGCGCGCATGGCGCCTATGCCGGGACGCTCGGCACCGCGCTCGGCGGCGCCGTCGCCCTTTCGCCCGCCGTGGCGGCGCTGGAACTGGCCAATCTCGCCTCCTACCGGCCCGGACTGCCGCAGGACAACCAGGGCGGCGTCTACCCGCCCGGCACACTGGCCACGCTCGACAGCGTCTTCGCCTATCTCAACGCCTTGCCCGGCCCCCTGCCCCAGGGCACCTGCTATGCCTATTCGAACCTTGGCTGGGCTCTCCTGGCCATGGCGGCCACCGGCCTTCAGGGGACGGACACCACCGCCTATGTCCGGCGATACGCTGCGGCCCTCTCCGCCTTCTGCGCGGACGTCGGCGCGCGCGACACCCAGGTGTTCGCCCCCTCGCTGCGGCCGCGCCTGCCAATCGGCTACAGGCGGGAATGGCGCCCCCTGCCCACCGGGGCGCCCTATGCGCCAACCCGCCCGCCGACCATCGGTGCCGGCGGCATCGTGAGCACCGGAACCGACATGCTGGCCTTCCTCGCCTGCAACATGGGGCGCAAGCCGGGCGGGCCATCGGATCCGGCCCTGGCCTACCAGCAGTCGCCGCGCTTCCACGCGCCGCCGTGCGGCGGTGGGGAACGCAGCCCGACGACCGCCTATGGCTGGTTCGCCCAGCAGGTGGCGACGTCCGGAGGCCCGGTGCGCGCCCTCAACAAGAATGGCGCGGTGGCCGGCTTCACCTCCTGGATGGGCTTCACCGACTGGCAAGGCACCGGTGCCCCGGCGACCCACGGCGTGGTCATACTCGCCAACGGGCCGGTGGCGACAAGGCTGGGCAACGAGGCGCTGCGTATTCTGCTCGGCGCCTGATCCCGTTCTGCGTTCGCGATCCGATCTTGTGTGAAGCTGGCAGGTAGGCGTGTAAGGGCCGCCCACCACTGTACCAACCGCCGCGCGTGCTTTATCAGATGGTGATCGGGCGGTTTCAGACTCGGGCGCATGTGGTTCGACCCAACAACTCTATTCGTCGCGCTGATTGTCACTCTCGACGTGGCAGGTCTTTCCCTGCTGTGGAGCTGGGCCCGCGACCGCGCCGAAAAGATGCTGGCCTGGAGCGGCGGCGCCCTTCTGCTCGCCAGCGTCGGCGTCGCGCTGTTTTCCGGCACCATTCGCCTTCCTCCCGGTCTGCATGAGGCGATCGGGCCCGCCGTCATCATCATCGCCACCAGTACCGTCTGGACCGGTGCGCGCGCCTTCAACGGCCGTCCGCCCTGCTGGACCGCCATCATCATCGGGCCTCTCGCCTGGCTGCTGTTCTGGGCTTCGCCGCTGTTCGCCGGCTGGGTCCCGTTCCGCAGCTTCTACGGATCCGCCCTCATCGCGCTGTTCATGCTGCTGGCGGCGCGCGAATTCCGGGCCGGCGAACCGCTGCCGGGGCGCCTGCCCCTGGCGCTGCTGATCGCCGCGCATGCCTTCGTGATGCTGCTGCGCACACCGATCATCGTCGGGCTCCTCCCGGCCGGAGCCCTGCCGTTCCACAGCCCGTGGCTCGGCGTGGTCCTGCTGGAAGCCATCGCCTTCGTGCAGATGACCGCGATCCTGGTCATCGGCCTGACCAAGCAGCGGCTGGAGGCGCGGCTGCGGCAGGCGGCGGCGACCGATCCGCTGACCGGCCTGTGCAACCGGCGCGCCTTCTTCGAGCAGGGAACGGCGCGGCTGGCCGCCTGCGCCCGCGCCGGCCGGCCGGCGGCGGTGGCGATCTTCGATCTCGATGAGTTCAAGGCGGTGAACGACACCTATGGCCATGCCGCAGGCGATGCCGTCCTCAAGGCCTTTGCCCGCGCGGTCGCGCTGTGCCTCGCCCCGTCCGGCATTGCCGGGCGCATCGGCGGCGAGGAATTCGCGATCATGCTGCCGGACTGCGACGCCAGGGCCGCTACCGAAGTGGCGCGCTGCCTGATGGAGCGCTTCACCCAGCAGGCCGCCGCAGCGAGCGAGCGCGGCATCCTCTGCACCGCCTCGGGCGGCATGGCATTGAGCGCGGACGGGCAGGGCTCGATGGAGGACCTACTGAACGCGGCTGATCTGGCGCTCTATGATGCCAAACGCGAAGGCGACAACATGCTGCGCCTCGCGCCGCACGTGGCGACCCTGGTCGCCACCGCGGCGGCGATGCCTGCGGCCGGGACCATGCGCCCGGCCTGAGGCGCGCCCCGCGAGGCGCGGCTCAGTGGGCGGGCGCCGCGCCCGCCCCGGCGTTCGGCTTGCGCACCAGGAACACCAGCAGGGCCGCGCCGCACAGGAAGACCGCGATACCGAGGAAGACGTCTGAGAAGGCCATCACCAGCGCGTGCTGGCGCACCATCTTGGCCACCTCCTTGGTGGCCGCGATCTCCGCATTGGTGCCGAGGCGCGCCTGGAAGCCGGCGGTGATGTTGGCGAGCGTGTCCACCACGCCCGGCCGCGACCAGGTCACGGCATCCCGCAGCCGGGCCATGTGGAGGTCCCACCGGCTGTTCAGCACCGTGTTGATGATCGCCAGCCCGACCGCGCCGCCGAGGTTGCGCATCAGGTTGAACAGGCCGCTGGCATTCTTAAGTTGCGAGGGCGGCAGCGTGCCGAGCGCCACGGTGTTGATGGGCACCATGCACATCATCAGCGCCGCGCCGCGCAGCAGTTGCGGCCACAGCATCTCGTAGAAGCCCCAGTCCTTGGTGATGGGCAGCAGCTCGAACGAGGAGACGATGAGGCAGACGAAGCCGGCGCCGATGACCAGACGCGGGTCGAGCTTGCGGCCGAAGATGCCCACCACCGGGGCGAACACGAACATGGCGGCGCCGGTGACGAACACCGTCTCGCCGATCTGCAACGAATTGAAGCCGCGCACCTGCGCCAGGAACAGCGGGTAGAGATAGGTCAGGCCGTAGAGCACGGTGCCCAGCATGAAGGTGAGCACCGAGCCGACGGCGAAATTGCGGTCCGCATAGGCGCGCAGATCCACCACCGGCTGCTTCGCCTTGAACGCCCGGTAGAAGAACAGGATCGCCCCGAGCACCACCATGACCGAGAAGAAGACGATGGTTTCCGACTGGAACCAGTCGTCGCGCTCGCCCTCCTCCAGCACATATTCCAGGCTGCCGAGGAACACCGCCATGCCGATGAGGCCCATGAAGTCGAACTGCCTCAGCAGGCTGAACTCGGGCTTGTCGAAATCCACCAGGAACCAGCACAGCAGCGTCGCCGCGATACCCGGCGGCACGTTGATCAGGAACAGCCAGTGCCAGGACAGGGCGTCGGTGAGATAGCCGCCAACCGTCGGGCCGATGGTCGGCGCCAGCGTCACCACGAGGCCGACCAGCGACATCACCGGCGGCTGGTAGCGCTTGGGGAAGATGGTGTAGGCCGCCGCGAAGGCGGTCGGGATCATGCCGCCGCCGATGAAACCCTGCACGGCGCGGTAGAAGATCATCTGCTCGATGGAGGTGGCGGTCGCGCAGAGCAGGCTCGCCAGCGTGAAGCCGGCCGACGACAGGGCGAACAGGTAGCGCGTCGACATCGCCCGGGCGAGGAAGCCCGACAGCGGGATCATCACCACCTCGGCGATGAGATAGGCGGTCTGGACCCAGGAGATCTCGTCGGCGGAGGCGGACACGCCCGCCTGGATCTCGGACAGCGAGGACGAGACGATCTGGATGTCCAGGATGGCCATGAACATGCCGAAGATGAGCGCCAGGAAGGCGATCATCCGCCGGGCGGTCACCTGCGGCTCGGCAGGCGCCCCGGCGGCCGGCCCGGCCGCCATCAGCGTGCCTCGGCGGTGCGGCTCGGCCCGGTGCGGGTGTCGACGGTCGCCACCACGGACAGGCCGGGGCGGAGCACCCCGCGCTCCAGGTCCGCGAGCGGAACGCGGACGCGAACCGGCACGCGCTGCACGATCTTGGTGAAGTTGCCGGTGGCGTTTTCCGGCGGCAGCAGGCTGAACACCTGACCGGCGGCGGGCGCGATGCTGTCAACGGTCCCGGTGATCGGGTGGTCGGGGTCGGTGTCCAGCGACAGTTCCACCCTCTGGCCGGGACGCAGGTCGCGCAACTGGGTTTCCTTGAAGTTGGCGTCCACATAGGCGCCGTTGTCGGGCACCAGCGCGGCGAGGCGCTTGCCGGCGGTCACGTAGTCGCCGACCTCCACCGCCTTGTTGCCGATGATGCCGGCGGACGGGGCGCGCACCTGGGTGGCGTCGAGGTCGAGCTGGGCCTTGGCGAGCGCCGCCACCAGCTCCTTGCGGGTGCTTTCCGCCTCAGCCTTCTGCGCCTTCAGCACTTCGAGATTGGCCCGGGCCGAGCTGACCGCCGCCTGGGCGGCGACGGTGGCGGATGCGGTCTTGTCGCGGTCGGCCCGCGCGCTGTCCAGCGACTGCTGGCTGGCGAAGGCATTGATGGCGAGCTTGGAGGTGCGCTGGAAATCGGCCGCGGAGCGGGCCTCGTCCGCCTCGGCGGACTGGAGCTGCGCCTTGGACTGGTCGATGGCGGCGAGCTGCGCTTCCACCTGCTTGCCGAGCCGCGCGATGGTCGCATCCTGGGTGTCGACCTTGGCCTTCGCCTGATCCACGGCGACCCGATAGTCGCTGTCGTCGAGCTTCACCAGGAGGTCGCCGGCATTCACGTGGCTGTTGGCCACCAGCGGGGCGACCGCCACATAGCCCGACACCTTCGGGGCGACGATGGCGATGTCGGCGCCCACATAGGCGTTGTCGGTGGACACCATGAAGCGGCCGACGGTCCAGTAGCGGTATCCCCACGCAACCACGCCGGCCGCGACCAGCAGCGCGACAAGGGTGAGGATCACCCGGCGGCGGCCGCCGGACTTCGCCGGCGCGGCCACGGCCGCAGCCGCGCCCTGAGAAGGGGCTTCGGCGACGCGCATGCGCGAGGGCTCGATATTCTGCTCCGAGGTCTCGGGCGAGGGCCCGGACGAGGTCTTGGCGGCCAGGGACATAATGTTTCTTTTCTGAGGCAGATGCTGCCAAACGAACGAAGAGAGGGAGGAGAGCGGGGGCGGTTGCTCTCCTCCCTCAACGCCGATCAGGCCACCAGGTTGCGGATCCGGTGTCTGACCGAACGGTTCGGTCACGTGGACATTGACTTACGCCAGCGAAAAGCACATTTCAAGAGCGTACCGAACCGTTCGGTCAAAATTTCTCCGCTGAGGGGGTGGGAACGACTTCAGCGCCACCGCAACAACGGCTTGCGAATGTCGTTGGTGTGAGGAAAAAGACATCATGAAGGAGATGGATCGATTGACCGTTCCAACGAAAGACACGCCCAGCGGAGCCGGGCAGGACCCGGAGAAGCGCCGCCAGATTCTGGCCGGTGCCCGCGCGGTGTTTCTGGAGCGCGGCTTCGACGCCGCCAGCATGGGCGACATTGCCCGGGCGGCCGGCGTGTCGAAGGGCACTCTGTATGTCTATTTCGAGGACAAGGTGGATCTGTTCGCCTCCCTCGTGACCTCCGAATGCAATGAGACGGCGGAACGCCTGTTCGTGCTCGATGCCAACGAGCCGGATGTGGAGGCGGCGCTGATGAAGCTGGGCGTCTCCTTCGTCGAGGCCATGCTGCGCCCGAGCCACGTGGCCACGGTGCGGACCGTCATCGCCATCGCCGAGAAGTTCCCCGAGATCGGCCTGCGCTTCCTCGATGCCGGGCCTGATTCGGGCATCCGGCGCCTGTCCGCCTTCCTGAAGGCCAAGGTCCAGCAGGGCCAGCTGGACATCGAGGACACCGACGCCGCCGCCAGCCAGTTCCTGTCCCTGGCCAAGGACACCATCCTCGCCCCGGCCCTGTTCGGCGCCGCCGCCAGCATCCAGCGGGCACAGATGGAGAAGGTCGTCACCCGCGCGGTGCGGCTGTTCATGAAGGTCTATGGCGTCCGGCGCGAACCCGCCCTCGCCCCCGCCGACACGGCCTGCAAGGTCGAGGGCTGAACCGCGCCCCTGGCGCGGTCCGCCGCTCACGCCCGCCAGAACGGCTTTTCCGCCTCGCGCCGCGCCACACGCGGATGAACGCCGATGTCCCGCAGCCGGTCGGCATCGAGCTCCGCCAGCGCCCGGCGCGACTGCGCCCGCCAGATCCACAGGCACAGCGTCCGATAGAGCGACCAGCGCTCCGGCGCCGGCATCGCCGCGCCCGGCACGGGCGGCGCCTGGCCGATGGCGCCGCGCGGCGCGGTGGACGCGGCCAGACGGGCGGCAGGCCGGCCGGCGCTGCCGGGGGGCGGGGAGGACGGGCGGACGCGCGGAGCCATGGGGGCCTCCTGGGGCGGATGGCAGAAATTGCCAGCGACGGCTCGCATTCATTGCTCCGACATGATATCGGTGCAATAAATACATTGTACTCGGAGCAATAAATGTCGGATGCCGACGTCCTCAGTCCCGTCCGCGGCGACTACCGCGCCCTGGCCGACGCCATCGCCGCCGACATCGCCTCCGGCCGCCTGCCCGCCGGCACCCGCCTGCCGGCGCAGCGGGAGTTCGCCTATCAGCACCGCATCGCCGCCTCCACCGCCAGCCGCGTCTATGCCGAGCTGACCCGGCGCGGGCTCATCGCCGGCGAGGTCGGGCGGGGCAGCTATGTGCGCACCGGAGAGGCGCCGGCGAGCGGGGCGCTCGGCGAGCCGGTGCAGGCGCCGGTGGACCTGCAGCTCAACTTCCCCATCCTGCCCGGCCAGGATGCCGAATTGGCGCAGGTCCTTAGCCGGCTGATGCGCTCCGGTGCCCTGGCGTCGGCCTTCCGCCCCACCAGCGCCGCCGCCACCCGCGAGGCGCGGGGCATCACCGCCGATTTCCTCGCCCGGGCCGGCTGGCGGCCGGACCCGGCCGGCCTCGTCTTCACCGCCAACGGCCGGCAGGCCATCGCCGCCGCCTTCGCCGCCCTCGCCCCGCCCGGCGAGCGGATCGCGGTGGAGGCGCTGACCTATCCGGCGGTGAAATGGATCGCCGCCCGGCTCGGCATCACCCTGGTGCCCCTGCCCCTGGACGTCCACGGCCTGCGCCCCGACGCGCTCTTGAAAGCCCATCGCGCCGCGCCGTTGCGCGGGGTCTATCTCCAGCCGCAGCTGCACAATCCGCTCGGCCTGTCCATGGATGCCCGCCGCCGGGCCGAGATCGCCGCCGTCCTCAAGGGCGAGGAACTGATGGCGGTGGAGGACGTGATCTACGGCTTCCTCGCCGAGGAGGAGCCGCTGGCGGCGCTGGCGCCGGCCCATACGCTGCTGGTGGACAGCCTGTCGAAGCGGGTGGCGCCGGGCCTGACCATCGGCCTCGTCGCCGGCCCCGCCGCCTGGGCCGAGCGCATGGTGGCGGCGGTGCGCGCCGGCGCCTGGGCGGCCACCGGCCTGCCGCTCGCCGCCGCCTTGCAGATCATGACCGACGGCATCGCCGGCCGCCTCACCACCGCCAAGCAGGCGGATGCGCGGGAGCGCCAGGCCATCCTGCGCGAGGTGTTCGACGGCGCGATGCTGAAGACCGACCCGCGCTCCTACCATGCCTGGCTGGAGCTGCCGGACAGCTGGCGCGCCGACGCCTTCGCGGCGGCCGCCGCCCGCCGGGGCATCGCCATCACCCCGGCCTCGGCCTTCTGCGTCGCCCCGAGCCATGCCCCCAATGCGGTGCGCCTCGCCCTCTCGCCCCCCTCCCATGCGGTGCTCAAGGAGGCGCTGCTGACACTGCATCGCCTCATCGCCGCCGGCCCGATGGAGAGCGAGGTCGAATAAGGCCCTGCCGCCGCATGCCTTTTCCCGCCTCCACCAGCCTGTGCGGCGGCGACGCGGCGGGCTTTCGCCCCGCTCGTTAAATCGTTTAGGATGGGCGCCAACGCCCGGCTTCGACACGCCTGCGGCCGGGATGGAACAGGCCGGGAGGACGCGGGCATGGACGGGGCGGGAGGAGGCGCGGGGCGGGTGACGCTCCAGCGGCTGGCGCGCGAGCTGGGCCTGTCCACGGCCACGGTCTCGCTGGCCCTGCGGGACAGCCCGGTGGTGGCGGACGCCACCCGGATCAAGGTGCAGGAGGCCGCCCGAGCGCGCGGCTACGTGGCCAATCGTGGCGCCGCCTCGCTGCGCACCGCGCGCACCAATATCGTCGGCATCGGCCTGCACGACATCATCAATCCGTCCTTCACCGAGCTGCTCGCGGCGCTGGAGGAAGCCCTCAGCGTAGCCGGCAAAACAGTCCTGCTCGGGGTCAGCCAGGAGGATGTGGCGCGCCAGACCCGGACCCTCGGGACGCTAGCCGAATACCGCCCCGACGCCTTCATCGTCTCCCCCGCCGCCGCCACAACCGTCAGCGATCTCAAGGCCTTGGCGGCCAGCGGGATCGCCGTCGTCCAGGTCACGCGGGAGGTGGAAGGGTCCGGATTCGACTTCGCCGGCTCGGACGACACGGCGGGCGTGAGCCTCGCCGTCGCCCATCTCGTGGGGCTCGGCCACCGCCGCATCGGCATGATCGGCAGCCTGCCCGTCACCTCCACCGGGCGCCGGCGCCTCGCCGGCTACAAGGCCGGCCTTGCCGCCGCCGGCCTGCCGTTCGAGCCCGCTTTGGTGGCCGAGGGGCCGGGCCTGCGCGAGACCGGGCGGGCCGGTATCCTCAAGCTGCTGGCCCTCGATGATCCGCCCACCGCCGCCGTCTGCTTCAATGATCTCAATGCGTTCGGCGCCCTCATGGGGCTCCAGGCGGCGGGACTGACGGCCGGCAGGGATTTTTCCTTAGTCGGCTACGATGACCTACCCGAAGCCGCCCTCTGGCACCCGGCGCTGACCACCGTCTTCACCCGCATCCCGGAGTATGGCCGCATCGCCGCCGGCCTGGCGCTGGCCCGCATCGCCGACCCCGCCCGGCCGGTGGAGCGGGTGCTGCTCACCCCCCGGCTGGTGGTCCGCGATACCACCGCCCCGCCCCCGGCCCGCGCCGGCCGCCCTCGCTGACGCCCTCCGCCTGGGCCCGTATGCTACGTCCATGGACATGGACTTCCCCACTGCGAACACCGTGTCACGCGACACGCCCCGCCTCATCCCCATCGCCGACCCGGACGATCCGCGCATCGCCGACTATCGGGAGGTGCGCGAGCGCGACCTCGTCGGCCGCCGGGGCCAGTTCATGGCCGAGGGCGAGGTGGTGCTGCGCCTCCTCGCCGGGCGCGGCGGCGACGGCCTCGCCTCGGTCCTGGTCTCGCAGGCCAGCCTGCCCCGCGTCGCCGACGCCCTCGACCTTCTGCCCCGCACGGTCCCGGTGCACGTGGCCGGGCAGGCGGTCATGGACCGCATCGTCGGCTTCCACATCCATCGCGGCATCCTGGCCATCGGCCGCGCCCGCCCGCCGGTGAGCGCGGCGGACCTGCTCGCCGGCCTCGGCCCCCACGCGCTGGTGGTGGGGCTGGTGGGCATCTCCAACCATGACAACATGGGCGGCATCTTCCGCAACGCCGCCGCCTTCGGCGCCGATGCGGTGCTGCTGGACGCCGGCTGCTGCGACCCGCTCTACCGCAAGGCGATCCGGGTCTCGGTGGGGGCGAGCCTGATCGTGCCCTATGCGCGCGCGGGCGATGCCGGCGACATGCTCGGTGCAATCCGCGACGCCGGGCTCGAATTGCTCTCGCTCAGCCCGTCCGGCGGCGAGCGGCTGGCGGACATTGCACCGGGCGGCCGGCGGGCGGCGCTGTTCGGCACCGAGGGTCCCGGCCTGCCGCAGGACGTCCTGGCGGCGACGCGCAGCATCGCCATTCCCATGGCGGCGGGCTTCGACAGCCTGAACGTGGCCACCACCAGCGGCATCGTCCTCCACCATCTGGCGCGGCGATGAGGCCGGGCGAGGCGGCGGGCCGGATGGACCGGCGAGATGGGAGCTAAGGAACTGGCTGGGAGGATCTCGTCGCGGCGCACGGCCGAAGGTGGTAGCAGCGGGCGGACTTGAACCGCCGACCTCCGGGTTATGAATCCGGCGCTCTTACCAACTGAGCTACGCTGCCCCGCGCGCCGGCGTGCCGCCAGCGTCCCGAGAGGTGGGCATATAGGAGCGCGGCCCGGCGGGTGTCAAGAAAGGGAGCGCCGCAAACGCGCGGCGGCCACAGGCCGCGGCGCCCGATCGGCTCCGGCGGCGGCGCGGCGGGGCGATCCGCCCCCACGCGCGGCACGCCCCGGTTGCCGCACTCCTCTCCCACACCCGGACGCGGCGCGGCCTTCGATCCGCCCTGCCGCCGCCAAGGTCCCGCTCCAACCTGACCCTAGGCCAATCCCGCGCACCCGCCCCATGGCGGCGCCACAGACGCGGGCACACGCAAGGGAGGACGGGGCTTGAACGGCATAGGGGACACCCAGCAGCAGGTCATCCGCACCACCGTCTGGTCCGGCTTCCTCGGGCCGAACGACATCGAGGGACTGATCGAGGATCTGCGCCTGGAGGCGCCGGAGCTGGAGGAAGCCGCGCTGTGGGCGGCGGTGAACGCGGAGATGGCGGAGAAGGCCAAGGCCGAGCGCGGCTGGCCCGCCACCACCGATTGCGACCGGCTGGACGCCGCCTTCGAGGCGCTGCCGGGCGCCCGCGTCCTGGCCCTGCACAATGCCGGCTTCACCCTGGCGGACGGCCATGCGGACGCCGCCGCCGCGCTCGCCCAGGAGCCGCCCGGCACCTATGTGGGCTATTGCTTCTATCACGCGCAGGACATCGCCCGGGCGCTGGCGGCGGAGCCGCTGCTCATCGCTTTCGACCATGTGGCGGGGGCGGTGCCGGACAAGATCGCCGTGGGCGCGCGCGTCGTGGCGGAACTGAAGGCCTCGGGCCTCACGCCGGTCTGGCCCGGCGATCCCGCGCGGCGGATCGCGCTGGAAGGCTTCACCTGGCGCCGCCGCTTCGTGGAGGGCGAGGCGCTCTGGGGGTGAGGGTCGGCGCCGCACCGGCCCCGACAGCCCCCACGACCGCCCACGCGCGCGCTCCCGCCTGAGGGGAGGGAGAGCGTGGGCCTCTGGCGCAGCTTCGGGCAGCGCAGCTTCGGGAGCGGGCCCGGCGAGGCGCCCCGGACATGGCGCGAAGCAACCGTCCCCCAGGCCGGGAGGGTTTCCGCCCCGGCGCGCGGCCCCGTCCCTCTCCGACAAGCGGAACAGGCGTCAGAGCACCGGCAGAGGACCGGGCGGACGATGGCGGCGGAAGACCGCGTTGGTCGCGGCGCGGCGGCACGGATCCGTTGGTCCGCGATCACATTTCATGACGAGATGTCACGCCTTCGACGCTCATATCCAGTCCTGCTGAGATGAACTGCGGTTCATCAACGGATGCTGATGTATCCTCGCTGGCGATGGCTGACATGGGACGGAAACGGCGAGCGAAGACCTGCGCATCTCATTCCGGAACTACTTTGGAATGCGCCATTTTCGGTCCACCAATCTTTCCGGTCTGGCCGGAGAGGACGACTCTGCGGAACAGAACAGCCGGATTCGCCGTTGAACACTCGACAAACGGACTGAAGGAGTGTTCCCATGATCAGACCCGTTGCCGCCGTTCTCGCCGCGGCGCTGGTGACCGCCCCGCTGGCGCTCATTCCGGTCGCGCCGGCCTCCGCCGAAACCTGGACCGAGGTGCATGTGGGCCGTCCGCCGGCGCCCAACGCGCCGCGCCCGCACCACATGCGGCACGCCCCTCCGCCGCAGGCCTATGCGCCCCGGCGCCACCGGCATTATGTGGAGCCCCGGCCCCGGCCGCCGCACCACGCTCCGGTCTATGGCTATGGCGGCCAGCCGCCCTATCCGGGCTATTACTATCGCTGACCGGCGCCGCGCCGGCCCAGGCGGCCAGTGACCCGAGCGGCCGGTGACCCAAGCGGCCAATGACGGAAGCCCGCGCGCCCCCGATCCGGGGCGGGCGGGCTTCGTGCATTCAGGGGGGCGTGAGGCCCGCCGGGGCCACGCGGGGGCCTTCAGGCCTTCGCGTCGGGGCCGGGCAAAGCGAGGAAGGGGCGCAGCACATGCAGCACCGCGTCGGCGCTGGCATAAGCGGTGGTCTTGCCGCTGCGCGTGGCATCGCCCCAGACCAGCGTGGGGAAGATCCGCTCATAGATGACGGCGGCGACATCCTCGCGGATCGCCGCATGGAGGCCCTCCCGGCGGCTGGGCGCCGCCGGTGCGGGGGTGGGGGCCGGCTGGAGCCAGCCGGCGGGCAGACGAAAGTGGACCATCGGCTCAATACTCCGGCGTGATCGCCCCGAGCATGGCTTCCTTGACGGTCACCAGCGTCGCGGAGGCGGTGCCGATGGCACCGTCGAGCATGCGGCGGCCGTCGCCGATCACGCCCATGGCGCTGCGGAACGGCCCCTTCGGGGTAGCCTCCGGCGCGGGCGGGGGAACGGGCATGGCGGGGCCTGTGGCCACCACGCTCATGGCCAGCGCCGCCCCGGTGAGGGCCGGGTCGCGGCTGTCGCAGGCGCTGCGGCAGCGGTCGAAGCGCTCGACGCCGGACGGCAGAGCGGAGGCGTCCGCCAGCTTGGCGGCCGGAACGGCGCGCGGCCGGGCGGCGGGGAGCGGCGCGGCGGGCAGCACGCTCGCCATCTGGGTGCCGTCCCGGGAAGCGCCATCCTTGGCGCTGTCCTTGGCATCGGTCGCGGTCTTCAGCGCATCCGTCTTCGCAACGTCGGCCTTGGCCGCATCCGTCTTGG
Organism: Azorhizobium doebereinerae UFLA1-100; assembly: GCF_000473085.1. GTDB lineage: Bacteria > Pseudomonadota > Alphaproteobacteria > Rhizobiales > Xanthobacteraceae > Azorhizobium > Azorhizobium doebereinerae. The sequence goes on along the minus strand of NZ_AXBA01000006.1, from coordinate 133,152 downwards.
CACCATCGGCCGTCTTCTGCGGGCCGAAATCGAATGCCGGCGCGTCGGCGGCGGCGATGGTCTTGACCGGGCGGCTCAGCGTGTCGGGGGGCATCATGTGCGCCAGCGCCAGCGTGCCGAGGCTGAGCGCGGCGCCGACCCCGGTGCGCAGCATCAGGGTCTTCACATGCGACGGCGGGTCCCGCAGCAGACGCACAAGCTTTTCCATCACCCACTCCTTATCGAATACAGCTTCAGTGAACTGCAACTTCTTGGCGGGAGCTGGACCGTAGTTTGTCACCGCGTTTCCGCGCGGGCGAGAATTGTAACGCCGTATGTCCCGGAACGCCGGTCATGGGCGCCCAAATGGCCTCCGGCCCTTGAAATGCGGCGGAGAACGGGCCATCTCGTGACCCGCCCTTGACCGCATCTGAGGACCACACCCGCCATGACGACCGCCGAAGCCGCCGCACCCGAGAGCCGCACCTTCGAGGCCGATGTCGCCAAGCTGCTGCACCTGATGGTGCACTCGGTCTATTCCGACAAGGACGTGTTCCTGCGCGAGCTGATCTCCAACGCCGCCGACGCGTGCGAGAAGCTGCGCTACGAGGCCATCACCCAGCCCGAGCTGCTGGGCGAGGATCCCAAGCCGCGCATCACCTTGCGCATCGACGCCGCCGCCGGCCGCCTGATCGTCGAGGACAACGGCATCGGCATGAGCCGCGCCGAGATGGTGGAGGCGCTCGGCACCATCGCCCGCTCCGGCACCAAGGCGTTCATGGAGCGCATCGAGGCCGCCCAGGCCAGCGAGGGCGCCCAGCTCATCGGCCAGTTCGGCGTCGGCTTCTACTCCGCCTTCATGGTAGCCGACCGGGTGGACGTGATCTCCCGCCGCGCCGGGGCGCAGGGCGCCAGCCTGTGGTCGTCCGACGGCCAGGGCGCCTACACCGTCTCCGACATCGGCGTCGCCGAGGCGCCGGCGCGAGGCACCCGCGTCGTGCTCCACCTCTCAGAGGCCGGCAAGAGCTACGCCGACCGCTTCACCCTGGAGCGCATCGTCAAGGCGCAGTCCGGCCACGTGCCGGTGCCGATCTATATCGTCGAGACGCTGGAGGCCGAGCCGGAGGAGATCGCCGACGGCGTGGCGCTGTGGACGCGCGCCAAGAGCGAGATCTCGGCGGAGGACTATGCCGACTTCTACCGCTCGGTGGCCGGCCAGTTCGACGCCCCGGCGCTCACCGTGCATTTCCGCGCCGAGGGCCGGCACGAATACACCGCGCTGGTGTTCGTGCCCGGCACCGCGCCGTTCGACCTGTTCGACCCCGACCGCGCCGGCCGGGTGAAGCTCTATGTGAAGCGCGTCTTCATCACCGACGACGCCGAGCTGATGCCGCGCTACCTGCGCTTCGTGCGCGGCGTGGTGGACAGCGCCGACCTGCCGCTGAACCTGTCGCGCGAGATGCTCCAGGACAGCGCCATCCTCGCCGCCATCCGCAAGGGCGTGACCGGGCGCGTGCTCTCCGAGCTGGAGAAGCTGGCGCAGAATGACGCGGAGGCCTACGCGGCCATCTGGTCCAACTTCGGCCCGGTGCTGAAGGAGGGGCTGTACGAGGATTACGAGCGCCGCGCCCAATTGCTCGGGCTGGCCCGCTTCAAGACCACCGCCACCGGCACCGGGCCGGACAGCGGGTGGCGGACGCTCAAGGACTATGTGGCGGACTGCAAGGAGAACCAGACCGCCATCTATTACATCACCGGCGACCTCGCCCGCGTCGAGCACGCCCCGCAGCTGGAAGGGTTCCGCGCCCGCGGCGTCGAGGTGCTGCTGCTGCCCGACCAGGTGGACAGCTTCTGGGTGACGGCGGGCGCCGATTACGAGGGCAAGCCCTTCACCTCCGTCACCCAGGGCGCCGCCGACCTCTCCCTGATCCCCCGCGCGGCCACGGACGAGGCTCCGGCCCCGGAGGCGGCCGAGGGGGCGCAGGACTTCATCGCCTTCGTCAAGGAGACGCTGGGCGAGGAGGTGTCCGACGTGCGCGCCTCCGACCGCCTGACCACCTCCGCCGTGTGCCTGGTGGCGCCGGAGAGCGGCATCGACCGGCGGCTGGAGAAGCTGCTGGCCGGGGCCGGGCGCCTCGGCGCGGCGGTGAAGCCGGTGCTGGAGATCAACCCGCGCCACCCGCTGGTGGCCGCGCTCGCCGGCGTCGGCGATGCCGCCGTCCGGGCGGACGCGGCGCGGCTGCTGTTCGACCAGGCCCGCGTGCTGGACGGCGAGCAGCCGACCGATCCCGTGGCCTTCGCCGATCGCCTCATGCGGGTGATGCAGCGCGGCCTGCCGGCGGCCTGACCGGACCTTCCCCACCCGCGCCGCCGGCCGTGACGGCCGCGCGGCGCGGTCGGCGCGCCGAGCCGCGCGGAGCCTTGACCCCATGCGGGTGCGCATCGCCCACCGGACCACCTATCTCTACCACCAGAGCGTCGCGCTCGGCCCGCACCGGCTGCGGCTGCGCCCGCGCGCCGGGCGCGACCTGTCTCTCCTGAACTTCGACCTGACCGTCTCGCCCCCCGCCGCGCTCAGCTTCGAGGCGGACGAGATGGCCAACATGCTGGCCATCGCCAGCTTCACCGGCGCGACCGACACGCTGGTGGTGGAGAGCCGCGCCGAGCTGGACCTGAGCGGCACGGCCGCCGACCCGCCGCCGCTCGATCCGGCGGCGCAGGCCTATCCCTTCCTCTATGCGGCGGCCGACTGGCCGGGCCTCGCCCGCTTCGCCCTGCCCGCCTATGCCGACCCGCAGGGCCGGCTCGCCGCCTGGGCGCGCGGCTTGGTGCGCGGCGCGCCCACCGGCACGCTGGCCCTGCTGGGAGACCTCAACGCGGCGGTGGCCGCCGCCGCCCGCTACGAGGTGCGCCTGGACATGGGCACCCAGGGCCCGCTGGAGACGCTGGCGCGCGGCATCGCCTCCTGCCGGGATTTCGCCGTGCTGTTCGCGGAAGGCGCGCGGGCGCTGGGCCTCGCCGTCCGCCTGGTCTCGGGCTACCTCGCCAATCCCGGCGGCAGCGCGCCGGGCACTGCCACCATGCACGCCTGGGCCGAGGTGTTCCTGCCCGGCGCCGGCTGGCTGGCGTTCGATCCCACCCACGCCACCATGGGCGGCCACAATCTGGTGCCGGTGGCGGTGGGCCGCCTCCTGGAGGAGACCACGCCCATCGCCGGCTCCTACCTCGGCCCCGCCGACGCGCTGCGCCAGATGCTGGTGGCGGTGGAGGTGTCCGCGTGACGCAGAGGTGGGCGGCGCCCTCCTGAATTGCGTCACCGGCGGCCGCGCCTATATTAGGCACGGCGCGGCAACCGGACGTTCATGTCCGCCGCCCGGCCGATCCGCCGCGAGACATGACCCGCAAGACATGACCATCCTGCTGCCTGACCTTGCCGACATCGGGACCGATCCCGCCGCCACGCGCGTGGTGGTGGCCATGTCCGGCGGCGTGGATTCCTCCGTGGTGGCCGGGCTGCTGGCCCGCGCCGGCTTCGACGTGGTGGGCGTCACCCTCCAGCTCTACGACCAGGGCGAGGCGGCCCGCCGCAAGGGCGCCTGCTGCGCCGGCCAGGACATCTACGACGCCCGCGACGTGGCCGAGCGCCTCGGCATCCCGCATTATGTGCTCGATTACGAGACCCGCTTCCGCGAGGAGGTGATCGAGCGGTTCGCCGACAGCTATGCCGCCGGCTTCACCCCCATTCCCTGCGTGGACTGCAACCGCACGGTGAAGTTCCGCGATCTCCTGGCCACGGCGCAGGACCTGGGCGCCTCGGTGCTGGCCACCGGCCATTATGTGGCGAGCCACGCCCTGCCGGACGGCCGGCGCGGCCTGTTCCGCGCCGCCGAGGAGAACCGCGACCAGAGCTATTTCCTCTATGCCACCACCCCGGCCCAGGCCGCCCGGCTGCGCTTTCCGCTCGGCGGCATGAAGAAGAGCGACGTGCGCGCGCTTGCCGTCGAACTCGGCCTGCCGGTGGCGGACAAGCCGGACAGCCAGGACATCTGCTTCGTGCCCGGCGGCGATTATGCCGAGGTGGTGGAGCGCCTGCGCCCCGAGGCGGGCGAGGCCGGCGACATCGTCCACCTGGACGGCCGCGTGCTGGGCCGCCATCGCGGCGTGATGCATTACACCATCGGCCAGAGGAAGGGCCTCGGCATCTCCACGCCCGAGCCGCTCTATGTGGTGGCCATCGACGCCGGGCGGCGCGAGGTGCGCGTCGGCCCGCGCGAGGCGCTGGCGGTGCGCGCCATCCGGCTCGCCGACATCAACTGGCTGGGCGACGTGCCGCTGGCGCGGGCCTGCGCCGAGGGGCTGGACGTGCATGTGAAGGTGCGCTCCACCCGCCCGCCGACCCCCGCGCGCCTCACCTGCGACGCCGACGGCGCGCCGGTGGTGGAGCTGGTGACCGGCGAGGAAGGCGTTGCGCCGGGGCAGGCCTGCGTGTTCTACGATGCGGCGGACGGGGCGGCGCGGCTGCTCGGCGGCGGCACCATCATGCGCGCGGAGCGCGCAATGAGTCATCTGAACGCCGCGCAAGTGGCATAAGGATCGGAGCCGCGCGGATCGATTCGCTCCGGGGCGGCCGGACGGGACCCGCCTCCGGCTGCGGCCGCCCGGCGGATGCGCGGCCGGCGGGACCTCGCCTGTGGAATGGTTGCCGGTGGAATCTTTGCCGGCGGAATCGTTGCCCGGAGGACGTTTCAGGCGTTCTCCATGTTGGAACATGAGGGGGAACGGGCGGCTCGGGTTGCAACCGCGCCGGTCCTCCTGTCGCGGGAAAAGCCGGTGCTGGGTCCGGCCTTCCCGCCAGAGCTGAAGGACGGCGTGGGACAATGGCGGTTCAATACGATCTCGCAGAGCAGAAGAAGGTCTACGCCAAGTGGGCGCCGATCTATGACGCGGTCTATGTGAAGCTGCTGGCCGACGCGCAGCGCAAGGCGGCCAATGCCGCCGCCGCCTGCGGGCCGGACATCCTGGAAGTGGGCGTCGGCACCGGGCTGGTGCTGTCCTATTACCCGCGCCACTGCCGCGTCACCGGCATCGACCTGTCGTTCGACATGCTGGAGAAGGCGGTGGAGAAGAAGCGCGAGCGCCGCCTCTCCCAGGTGGGCCTGCTGGCCTCCATGGACGCCTGCGCGCTGGGCTTCGCCGACGCCAGCTTCAATGCCGTCACCGTGCCCTTCGTCATCACCCTGGTCCCGGACCCGGAAGGGGCGCTGGACGAGATGCGCCGGGTGCTGAAGCCGGGCGGCGAGATCATCATCGCCTCCAAGCTGGGCGCCGACGCCGGCCCGGCCATGCATGTGGAGAGCATGCTGGCGCCGCTGGTGAAGAAGGTGGGCTGGAGCATCGCCTTCAAGGCGAGCCGCCTGCGCACATGGGCCGCGACCCATCCGGACATGACGGTGAGCGACATCTCGCCGGTCTTCCCCGCCGGCTTCTTCAAGATGGTGCGCATCAAGAAGGCCAAGTGAGGAAGAAGGCCATGTGAGGCCGGGCCGGCGCCTCGGCGCCGGACGCCCGCCGCGGCGCGGCTGATCGACCCGGCGTTCGCGTTCCGCGCCGATGCGCGGAGCCGGCTCACGACACGTCAACACGCCCCCTCCCCCGCGAGCGAGGGGGCTGAAACGCCCTGCCCCGCGGAGCACGCTCAGTCGCGCGACAGGGCCACCACCGGGTCGAGGAAAGAGGCGTTGCGGGCCGGCAGATAGCCGAACACCACGCCGATGGCCGTGGACACCGCCACCGCCGCCACGATGGAGGTGGGCGAATAGACCATGGCGAAGCCCGTGGCCAGCGCCGAGACCAGCGCCCCGAGGCCCAGCGCCGTGCCGATGCCGGCGAGGCCGCCGATCAGGCACACCAGCACCGCCTCGATGAGGAATTGCTGGAGGATGTCGCTGCGCCGCGCCCCCACCGCCATGCGCAGGCCGATCTCGCCGATGCGCTCGGACACCGACACCAGCATGATGTTCATCACCCCGATGCCGCCGACGATGAGCGAGATGACGGCGATGGCCGCCACCAGCAGCGTCAGCATCTGGGTGGTGCTGGTGATGGTCTTGCGGATGTCGTCGGTGTTGAGAATGAAGAAGTCCTTGGTGCGGTGGCGCTGGGTCAGGAAGGCGGTGACCGCCTCCTCCGCCGCGCTCGGCTCCACCTCGTCGCTGACCTTGAGCGTGATCGAGCGCAGCGTGTTGGTGCCGAGGAAGCGCGTCTGCACCGAGGTATAGGGCAGGTAGACCGAAAGGTTCGAGCTGGAGCCGAAGCCGCCCTGCTGGGCTTCCGTGATGCCCACCACGCGGCACGGCACGTCGCCCACCAGCAGCACCTTGCCCAGCGCCCCGCCGGGCACGCTGGCGAACAGGGCTTTGCGGGTGTTCTCGTCGATCACCACTTCCTGGGTCCGGCCGCGCACGCTCACCGCGTCGAAGAAGCGGCCGGCGGCGAGCTTGGTGCCCTTGGCGGCGAAATAGGCCTCGTCCACGCCGTTCACCAGCGCGCTCGCCTCCTTGGAGGCGAAGCGCACCGTGGTGCTGGTGGACACCGTGGGGCTGACCGCCGCCGCATAGGGCTGGGAGGCCAGCGCCCGCGCGTCGGCCAGCACCAGGGTCTGCACCTTGGCCGAGCGCACGTCGCCGAAATCCTTGCCGGGGAAGATCTCCAGCGTGTTGGTGCCGAGGTTCGAGATGTTGGCCAGCACCTTCTGCTGGGTGCCGGTGCCCAGCGCCACCACGCACACCACCGAGGCGATGCCGATGATGATGCCCAGCATGGTGAGGAAGGTGCGCAGCCGGTGCGCCAGCATGGACAGCACCGCCATGCGCACCGCCTCGCGCAGGCGGTCGAGCGCGCCGCGCCAGACGGAGGCCTGCTTGCGCGCGCGCGGCACGGTCGGCACCGCCGCCGGCGCCGCCTTGCCGGTGGGCCGGTCGGAGACGATGGCGCCGTCGCTCAATTCGACGATGCGCCGCGCCCGCCCGGCCACCGCCATGTCGTGGGTGACGATGATGATCGTCTTTCCCTCGGCGTTCAGCTCGTCGAGGATGCGCAGCACCTCCTCGCCGCTGGCCCGGTCGAGCGCGCCGGTGGGCTCGTCGGCGAGGATCACGTCGCCGCCGTTCATCAGCGCGCGGGCGATGGAGACGCGCTGCTGCTGGCCACCGGACAATTGCCCCGGCCGGTGGTCGGCGCGGTCGGCGAGGCCGAGCCGCGCCAGCAGGGCCTCGGCCCGGTCGTGCCGGGCGCGCGGGTCCTCGCCGGCATAGACCGCCGGGATCTCCACATTATCCACCGCGTCCAGCTCGGCCAGCAGGTGGTAGCGCTGGAAGATGAAGCCGAAGCGCTCGCGGCGCAGCGCCGCCAGCTCGTCCGCCTCCAGGCTCATCACGTCCCGCCCGGCCACCCTGTAGCTGCCGGACGACGGCGTGTGCAGGCAGCCGAGGATGTTCATCAGCGTGGACTTGCCGGAGCCGGAGGCGCCGACGATGGCCACCATCTCGCCGCGCGCGATGGTGAGGTCGATGTCCTTGAGCACGACCAGCGTGCCGTCGCCGGAGGGAAACTCCTGCCGGACCTGTTCGAGAACGATCAGCGGCGGCTCGCTCATCTCACATCCCCGGCGGCGGGCCGCCACCCGGCCGCTGCGTGGTCGCGGTGCCCTGGGCGCTGCGTCGGCCGGTGACCACCTGCTCGCCTCCGGCGAGGCCCGAGAGCACCTGCGCCGACGCCTTGTCGTTGAGGCCGACGGTGACGGCGCGGGTTTCCAGCGTGCCGTCGGACTTCACCACCTGCACCGGATAGGCGCCGTTCCCCGCCGGCGCGCCCAAAGCGGCGGCGGGAATGATGAGCACGCCCTTGGCGCTGCCCAGCACGATATGCACCTCGGCGGTCATGTAGGTGCGCAGCTTGCCCTCGGGGTTCGGCACGTTGAACAGGCCGTTGTAGTAGATCGCCGAGCTGGTGCTGGTGGACGAGGAGGAGGACGACGACGAGGAGGACGTGGTGGAGGTGCTGAAGCTGCTGTCGCTCTTCACCGATTCCGGCGCCGGCTCGATGGATTCCAGCTTGGCGTGATAGGGCCGGTCCGGCTCGCCCAGGATGGTGAAATAGACGTCCTGGCCCGGCTTCACCTTGACCACGTCGGTCTCGGAGATCTCGGTGCGCACCACCATCGTGTCCACCGCGCCGAGGATGACGATGGTCGGCGCGGACTGGCTGGCGTTCACCGTCTGCCCTTCCTGGGTGACCAGGGACAATATGGTGCCGTCGATGGGCGCGGTGATGCGGGTGTAGCCGAGGTTCACCCGAGCGTTCTCCACCGCCACCTCGGCCTCGGCGATCTGCGCCTCCAGCGAGGCGATCTGCGCCTTGGTGGTGCCGACCGTGGAGGCGGCGGTCTCGAAATCCGCCTGCGAGGTGATGGTCTGGGACAGCATGCGGGTCTGCCGGGCCAGCGTCAGCTCGGCATATTTCAGCGTCACCAGCTTTTCCTCGCGCTGGGCGCGGATGTTGGCGAGGTCCGCCTCGGCGGTGCGCAGGCTGTTCTGCTGGGTGAGCGAATCGATCTCGGCGATGAGGTCGCCGGCCTTCACCACCTGCCCCAGCTTCACGTTCATCCGGATCAGCCGGCCGGAGGCCTGGGCGCCCACGGCGACGAAGCGCACCGGCTTCAGGATGCCGGTGGCGAGCACGCTCTCCTCCACGTCGCCCGTGGCGACGGCGGCGGTGGTGTAGGCGTCCGCCGGGCGCGCGGCGGTGCCGGCGCGATAGGCATAGAAGCCGGCGCCCGCCAGCAGCAGCAGGCCGGCGAGGATGAGCCAGCGCCGCCGCTTGCGCGCGGTGCGCCGCCCGCCGCCGGCGCCGCCGCCCGCGTCGCCACCGAAGTCCGGCGCCGCGTCGGGCCGGGCGGGCGTCGCATCCGGGCGAGGGGCATCCAAATGGGGCGCGTCCACCGGGACTTCATTGCGGGGGGGAAGCCGCTCGGGCCGTGGCATCTCAGCCTCCGAACGGCAGCATGGCGGGAACCGCGGCGGCATCCGGCAGATGCGGGCCGGTGTTCACGTCGATCACCTCCGGTGTCTTGGTGTCCATCCGCCCGTCCCAGCCGCCGCCCAGCGCCTTGTGCAGGGAGATGTAGTCGGTGGCGATGAGCACGCGGCTCTGCAGCAGCGTGTCCTGCGCGGTATAGAGCGAGCGCTCGGCATCGAGCACGTCGAGGAAGCTCGACCCGCCGGTCTGGTAGAGCGCGCGGGAGAGCCGGGCCGCCTCGTCATAGGCGGTGGCGGATTCATCCAGGCTCTTGGCCCGCACCCGCTCGCGGGACAGCGCCACCAGGGCGTTCTCCACATCCTCCAGCGCGGTCAGCACGCTGGAGCGCAGCGCGATGTAATACTGGTCGCGCTGGGCGGCGGCGAGATCGACGCCCGCCTGCAGGTTGCCGCCGTTGAAGATCGGGATGCTGATCGAGGGGCCGAACGACCAGCTGATGGTGGACCCCTTGGCCAGGTCGCCGGCCTTGAGGGCGGTGGTGGCGACGCTGCCGGTGAGGCTGACGCTCGGATAGAGCTGGGCGGTCGCATTGCCGAGGCTGGCGGTATATTGCGCCAGCTGGCGCTCGGCGGCGCGCACGTCCGGCCGGGCGGTGAGGATGTCCGCCGGCACCCCGGCGGCGATGCGCGCGGGCGGCGCGGGAATGGGCTTGCTGCGGTTCATCTGCGCCATCAGCGCGGCGGGCTCGCGGCCCAGCAGCACGCCGAGCCGGTGCACCGACTGGGCGTAGCTGATCTGGAGGCTGGGGATGTCCGCCTCGGTGCTCGCCGCCTGCGCCACCGCCTTGGCCACGTCCACGGCGGAGGCCGAGCCGGCCTCGAACTTGCGCTTGGTCAGCGCCGCCGTCTCGCGCTGCGACACGGCCGTGCGGGTGGCAAGGTCGATGCGGGCCTGATAGCCGCGCGCCTGCACATAATAGGTGGTGACGTCGCCGATCAGCGTCACCAGCGTGTCGCGCAGCTGCTCGTCGGAAGCTTCCAGGGCGCGGGTCGCCGCCTCAACGGCGCGCTTGTTGCCGCCGAACAGGTCCAGTTCCCAGGAGGCGTCGAAGCCACCCTGCCACTGGGTGTCCGTGGTGGTGCCCGAGTTGCTGCCGGTATCCACCGTCACCGTGCTGCTGGTGCCGGAGGAGGAGGTCGTGGTGCCGGAGGTGGCATTCTGCTCGCGGATGACGGAGCCGGAGCCGGTCAGGGTGGGGAACAGGTTGGACGCCTGCTGGGCGCGGGTGGCGCGGGCCTGGCGGATGCTGGACTTGGCGGTCGCCACGTCCAGATTGGCGGCCACCGCCTCGTTCACCAGCGTGTCGAGCATGGGGTCGCGCAGCCGGCGCCACCAGGCGTGCAGCTCCGGCGGCTTCTTCGACTGCGCCTTGCTGGCGGCGTTGAAGGTGAGCGGCATGGCGATGGGCGGCGGCGCGTAGTCCGGCCCGACCACGCAGGCGGCGAGCGCCGGGGCGAGCGCGATCAGCGCGACCGTCGCCCGCAGCCGGGCGGCCAGACGCGGTGCAAAACGGGGCGCGAGGCGCGGCAAGGGGCGCAGCAAGAGGCGGCGCGCGGCGCGCGCCCTCTCACGGGAAGGCACACCAGGGGGTGGAAACGCCAGAGCCATCAATCACCTGCAAGCGCACGCCGGGCTCCGTCCGCCGACTGTCCACCCACAGCCCGCGGCCGTCCGCGACGGCGCGATTACCAAAATCCACATGCCCGAAAGCACGAGCGCGGTTGCGGGACCGCGGCGCATGCCGACATTGAGAGCGGACGCGACGTATGGGATGCGCGCCGCCTGTCGGCTCCAGCCTATACCGGAGACAAATGCTCCGTCCAAGCCGAGACCCTGCCCCTTTGAACCGTTCCACATCCACGGATGATTTACGGAACCGATGGGTACTGATAATAGAGATGGCACGGGACTGTCAATCGGATGCGTGGGGGCGCCGAGATGAGCAAGGTGGAATATGTCGCGCGGGACACGGATGAGCTGAAACCGGCCACTGGCCGGCCGCGCGGACGGCCGCGCACGGCCAGCGACGCGGACCGCCGCGCCGGGATCCTCAAGGCCGCGCTGCGCCTGTTCCAGGCCGAGGGCTACGCCGGCACCACCACCGAGATGGTGGCGGCGGAGGCGCGCATCTCCAAGCAGACGCTCTACCGCCTGTTCCCCAGCAAGGCCGAATTGTTCCGCGCCCTGGTGATCGACCACCGCGCCACCATGCTGGAGCTGCCGCTCCAGCGCGCCGGCCTGCCGCTCGACGAGGCCATCGCCGCCGTGTTCCGCTTCGACCTCTCGCCCGAGGCGGAGCAGGAGCGCCGCGCCTTCGTGCATCTGGCCATGCGCGAGGGCCACGACGTCCCGGAGATCCACGCCATCCTGCGCGAGGCCGGGCCGGACGCGTCACGCCGTATGTTGGCAGAATGGCTGGCCGCCCAGGCGGAGACCGGCGCCATCGTGCTGGAGGACGCGGACAGCGCGGCGCGCATGCTCATGGACATGCTGTTCGGCGCCATGCTGCACTTTTCCGATCCCCGGCACGGCCCGCCCACCGGACCGGCGCGCGCCGCCCGCCTCGTCCACCTCAAGCGCTGCGTGCGCACCTTCCTCGACGGCGTGCGCCCGCGCGGCTAAGGCTCAGCGCCCGAGCAGCGCGATCAGCCCCTTCAGCAGCGTGGCGGGGCTGGGCGGGCAGCCGGGGATGCGCAGGTCCACCGGCAGCACGGCCTCGACACCGCCGGCGCAGGCATAGCTGCCGGCGAACATCCCGCCGTCGCAGGCGCACGATCCCGCCGCCACCACCCATTTCGGCCCCGGCGTCGCCGCATGGGTGCGCAGCAGGGCTTCGCGCATGTTGGCGGTCACCGGCCCGGTGACCAGCAGCACGTCCGCATGGCGCGGCGAGGCGACGAAGCGCAGCCCGAAGCGCTCCAGGTCGTAATAGGCATTGGAAAGGGCGTGGATCTCCAGCTCGCAGCCGTTGCACGAGCCCGCATCCACCTGGCGGATGGCAAGGCCCCGCCCGAGCCGGCGCCTGGCCGCGCCCTCCAGCTGGGCGGCGAGCGCCATGAGCTCCGCATCGTCCGCGGCGGGGGCGGGCTCGGTGAGCGGCCCTTTCAACAGGGCATCCAGCAGCAGCGTGCGCATCGCGCCTCTCCTAAAGGTCCACCCCGGCATAGGCGCAGTTGAACGACTTATTGCAGAGCGGAAAGTCGGCGATGATGTTGCCCTCGATCGCCGCCTCCAGCACCGGCCACTGGAACCAGGACGGATCGCGCAAATGGCAGCGGGCGATGCGGCCCTCGGCGTCGAGCCGCACGAACGCCAGCACGTCGCCGCGGAACCCCTCCACCAGCGCCAGCCCCTCGCACGGCGCCCCCGGCACGGGCAGGTCCACACCGAGCGGCCCCTCCGGCATCCGGTCCAGCATCTGCGTGACGAGACCGAGGCTCTGCTCCACCTCCTTGATGCGCACCCACACCCGGGCATTCACGTCGCCGCCGTCCAGCACCGGCACGGCGAAGGTCAGCGCGTCATAGGGCGCATAGGGCAGCACGCGCCGGGCGTCGAAGCCCCGCCCCGACGCCCGCCCGACGAAACCGCCGCAGCCGAACCGCGCCACCAGGTCCGGCCGGGCGAAGCCGGTGCCCGCGGTGCGGTCCTGCAACGAGGCGGTGCCGTCATAGATGGAGATAAGCTCCGGCAGCGCCGCCCGCGCGGTCGAGACCAAGGCGCGGATGCGCGCCGCGCCCGCCGGGGCGAGGTCCGCCGTCACCCCGCCGGGGACGATGCGGTCCTTCATCATGCGCTGGCCGAAGCCGGCCTCGGCGGCGCGCAGCACCTGCTCGCGCAGCACCGCGCAGGGCGCCAGCAGGCGCGGGAAGGCGGCATCGTTGCACACCGCGCCGATGTCGCCGATATGGTTGGCGAGGCGCTCCAGCTCCGCCATCAGGCCGCGCAGCCACTGCGCCCGCTCCGGCGCCGCCACGCCCAGCGCCGCCTCCACCGCACGGGCGAAGGCGAGCGCATAGGCCACCGTGCTGTCGCCGCACACCCGCCCCGCCAGCGCCGCGCCCTGCGCCACGGACGCCCCGGCCATCAGCCCCTCGACGCCGCGATGCACGTAGCCGAGGCGCTCCTCCAGCCGCACCACCGCCTCGCCATTGGCGGTGAAGCGGAAATGGCCGGGCTCGATGATGCCCGCATGCACCGGGCCGACCGCCACCTCGTGCAGCCCCTCGCCCTCCACCGGCAGGAAGGCATAGGGCGCCGCCTCCGGCGCGCCGGGCCGGGCGGCCAGCGGGCGGGACACCGGCCAGCGGCCATGGTCGAGCCAGGGCCGGGTATCCGGCGCATCCACCGGTGTCAGGCCGAACAGATCGGTGATCGTGCGCTCAAGCCGCTGCGCCGGCGCATGCAGGCGGCCGACCGAGGGAAACGTCCCGTCCGCGCAGGCCAGGCTCGCCACGCCCACCGCACCGCCGGTCGCGTCGAGCAGCGCCATGTGCACCGCGCCGGCGTCGCCCCACAGGCCGAGCAGGGTCCAGCGCCCCTCCGCCAATTGCTGAGCCAGCGCGCACCACAGCGCCGCGTCCACCTCGGCCCGCAGCCAGGGCCGGTGGTCGGGCCGGATGCGGCCGGAGGCGAGGACATTGAAGAGCGCCGGCATGTCCCCCTCCTCAGCCCAGAAGCCGCGCGATGTGCTGGAACCAGGCGACCAGCGGCGGCGGCAGATAGAGGCCGGCGCCGACCACCAAAGCGAGATGCAGCAGCATGGGCGCCTGCGTGCCCTTCACCGGCGCCATGCGGCCGGTGGGCGCGCCGAAGGCGAGGCCGTGCAGGCGCAGCATCAGGGCGCCGAAGGCCAGCAGCAGGCCCGCCACCAGGAGCGCCGCCAGCGCCGGGGCGTGGGCCACCGTGGACGTCACCACCAGGAATTCGCTCATGAACACGCCCGACGGCGGCAGGCCGGCGATGGCGGCGACACCCAGCACCAGCCCCCAGCCCAGCACCGGGTGGCTGGCGGTGAGGCCGCGGATCTCGGACAGCGCCTGCGTGCCCTTCACCTGCACCACATGGCCGACGCCGAAGAAGATGGCCGACTTGGTGAGGCTGTGCATGGCCATGTGCAGCAGGCCGGCGAAATTGGCGATCGGCCCGCCGATGCCGAAGGCGAAGGCGATCAGCCCCATGTGCTCGATGGAGGAAAAGGCGAACAGGCGCTTGATGTCCCGCCGCCGGTAGAGCATGCCGCCGGCGAACAGCAGCGACAGCAGCCCCAGCCCCATCAGCAGCGGCCCGGGCGCCAGCGCGCCGGGGGCCGCCGCGAGCAGCAGCTTGAAGCGCAGCACCGCGTAGAGCGCCACGTTGAGCAGCAGGCCGGAGAGCACGGCGGAGATCGGCGTCGGCCCCTCCGCATGGGCATCCGGCAGCCAGGCATGCAGCGGCACGAGGCCGACCTTGGTGCCGTAGCCCAGCAGCAGGAAGACGAAGGCGAGGTTGAGCAGCGCCGGGTCGAACGCCGCCGCGTGGGCCATCAGCACGGCCCACGCCATGCCGTCGGGCCCCTCCCCCACCACCGGCCGGGCGGCCATGTAGACCAGGATGCTGCCGAACAGCGCGAGCGCGATGCCGACGCTGCCGAGGATGAAGTATTTCCACGCCGCCTCGATGGCCGCCGGGGTGCGGTAGAGGCCGACCATGAGCACGGTGGTCAGCGTCGCCATCTCGATGGCCACCCACATGACGCCGATGCTGCTGGCCAGCAGGGCGAGGTTCATGGCGAACAGCAGCGCCTGATACATGGCGTGGTAGAAGCGCATCTGGCCGATGGTCAGCCGCCCCGCCTCCAGCTCGTGGGCGATGTAGCCGGCGCTGAACAGCGCCGTGGTGCAGCCGACGAAGCTGTTGAGCACCAGGAAGACGATGTTGAGGTCGTCCACCCGCAGGAACGCCCCGTCCTCGGGCTTTGCCACCAGCAGCGAGGCGGCGGCGAGGAAGGAGAGGAAGGCGGCGAGCGTGTTCACCACCGCGCCGGCCCGGTAGCCGGGCAGCGCCAGCAGCACGGCGGCGGCGAGCGCCGGCAGCAGGAGCAGGGCGGAGGCCGCGTCGAAGCCGGCGGTCATCTCTGGCCCTCGCGGAAACGGTCCAGCGCCGCGCTGTCCACCGTGTCGAAGCGCTCGCGGATGCGGAACAGGAAGATGCCGATGACGATGAAGGCCACCAGCACGGAGAAGGCGACCGAAATCTCCACCACCAGCGGCATGCCCTTGGCGCCGGCGGCGGCGAGGATGAGGCCGTTCTCCAGCGACATGAAGCCCACCACCTGGCTCACCGCGTTGCGCCGCGTCACCATCATCAGCAGGCCCAGCAGCACCACCGAGAGGGCGAAGGCCAGATCCTCCCGCGCCAGCGGATCGGCCTCGGCGGTGACGCGCAGCATCACCACCATGGACAGCGCCACCAGCGCGATGCCCGCCACCATGGTCGGGCCGATGGAAAGCGCGGTCTCCACCTCCCGGTGCAGGCCGAGCCGCACGACGATGCGCTGGAGGGCGATGGGAATGATGATGGCCTTGAACGCCAGCGCGATGGCGGCGGTGACATAGAGGTGCGGCGCGCCCTGCGCATAGGCCTGCCAGGACACCGACAGGGTGAGCACCACCGCCTGGAGCGCGAACATGCGGATCAGCGCCGGCAGGCGGTCCTGATAGAGCATGACGAGGCTGAGCAGCACGAGGCCGCCGGCCAGGAGATGCGCCACATCGAAGACGAGGCTGCCCATCAGAAGCTCCTCGACACGAACAGCAGCAGCGTGCCGAGCAGGCCCAGCATCAGCGCCGCGCCGAGGAAGTCCGGCACCCGGAACACCCGCATCTTGGCGATGACGGTCTCGAACAGGCCGAGCAGCGCCCCGCCCAGCGCCAGCTTGGCGCCATAGGCGAGCATGCCCAGCGCCAGCACGGCGGGGGCCGCGCCCGCCGGCGCCAGCCCCCAGGGCAGGAACACGCAGGCGATCAGCGAGAGATAGAGCGTCAGCTTCAGCGACGCGGCCAGCTCGATCAGCGCCAGGTGGCGGCCGGAATATTCCAGCACCATGGCCTCGTGCACCATGGTCAGTTCCAGGTGGGTGGCCGGATTGTCGATGGGGATGCGGGCATTCTCGGCGATCGCCACCATGGTCAGGCCGATCAGCGCGAGGCCGAGCGAGACGCGCAGGCCTACATGGGCGGAGAGCATGTGCTCGGCCACGGTGGAGAGTTGGGTGGAGCCGGCCACCAGCGCCAAAGTGAACACGATCATGATGAGCGCCGGCTCGGCCAGCGAGGCGATCATCACCTCGCGGCTGGCGCCGAGGCCGCCGAAGCTGGTGCCCACATCCATGCCGGCCAGCGCCAGGAAGAAGCGCGCGCTGCCGAGCAGGGCGGTGATGGCGATGAGGTCCGCCGTCCAGGAGAAGACGAGGCCGGTGGCGAAGGTGGGCACCAGCGCCGCCGCCACCCAGGTGGCGGCGAAGATGAGATAGGGCGCGGCGCGGAACAGCCAGGAGGCATTCTGCGCCAGCACCGCCTCCTTGCGGGCGAGGCGGGCGAGATCGAAATAGGGCTGGAGCAGCGGCGGGCCGCGCCGGCGCAGCAGGCGGGCCTTCACCACCCGCACGAAGCCGGTGACCAGCGGGGCGATGGCCAGCACCAGGGCCATCTGGAGGCCCTGCACCAGGAGGGCGTGGATCATCCCCATAGCGCCAGCACCAGCAGCAGGAGCACCAGAGCGCCGAACACCAGGGCGAGATAACGCCGGATGGAGAGATATTGCAGGGCGTTCATCCGCCCCGACAGCGCCCAGACGGCGCGCGCCAGCGGCAAATAGAGCCCGTCCCACGCCGGATCGACCAGGCGCAGCCGGAAGCGCGCCGGGGAGAGGTCGCCGGGCGGGGGCATGTGGATCTGCTCGCGGGCGGAGAACACCGTGGCGCCGAACACCCGGCGGATCGGCTGGGCGAAGCTGGAGGCGGTGTACTGGGTGCGCAGGCCGGCATTCGGGAAGCCGCAGTCCCAGGCCGGCGCCCGGCGCACCGCGCGCGAGGCGAAGCGGTGGATCGCCGCCGCCACCAGGGCGGCGGAGCCGGCGACGAAGACCAGCACCAGCAGGCCGTTATAGGAGCTGCGGCTCTCCGCCACCGGGATGATGGACAGCCACGCCACCCCCGCCTGCGGCGGCATGCGCGCGCCGGTGAGCGCGGCGACGGCGGGCGCCATGGCGTCGATGACGAGGCCCGGCAGCACGCCGGCCAGCACGCACAGCCCCGCCAGCGCCAGCATGGCGCCGAGCTGCCAGCGGTCCACCTCGCGCGCGGCGGCGGCCTGTGGCCCGCGCGGGCGGCCGAGGAAGGAGATGCCGTAGAGCCGCACGAAGCAGGCGGCGGCGAGCGCCGCGGCCAGCGCCAGCAGCGCGCCGGCGGCGGGCACCAGCAGCTTCAGCCCCCAGGCCGGCAATTCCGGGCTGATGAGGATGGCCTGGAAGATCAGCCATTCGGAGACGAAGCCGTTGAGCGGCGGCAGCGCCGAGATGGCGGCGCAGGCGATGAGCATGGCGAAGGCGGTCACCGGCATGCCGTGGATCAGCCCGCCCATGCGCTCCATGTCGCGCACGCCGGTGGCGCCCAGCACCGCCCCGGCGCCGAAGAACAGCAGGCTCTTGAACAGCGCATGGTTGAGCGCGTGGAACAGCGCGGCGGTGAGCGCCAGCGCCCCGGCGGCGGGCAGCGCATTGGCAGTAAAGGCCAGCGCCAGGCCGAGGCCGACGAAGACGATGCCGATGTTCTCGATGGTGCTGTAGGCGAGCGCGCGCTTGATGTCGCTCTGCATCAGCGCATAGAGCACGCCGAGCGCCGCGCTCGCCGCCCCCGCCGCCAGCACCGGAATGCCCCACCACCATTGCGGCGGGCCCATGAGGTCGAACACGATGCGCAGGAAGCCGTAGACCGCCACCTTGGTCATGCCCGCGCTCATCAGCGCCGAGACGTGGCTGGGGGCGGCGGGATGGGCCAGCGGCAGCCAGGCGTGCAGCGGCACGAGGCCGGCCTTCGAGCCCGCCCCCAGGAGCGCGAGGCCGAGCACCACGCCGCCCACCAGCGCGGCGGGCGGATGGGCGCGCAGGCCGACGAAGTCATAGATGCCCGCCGTCCCCGCCAGCAGGCCGAAGGCCAGCATCAGCAGGAAGGTGCCGAAGCTCGCCATGACGAGATAGACATAGGCCGCCCGGCGGTTCTCCGCCGCGCGATGGTCGGCGATGACCAGCGCCCAGGAGGCCAGCGACATGCTCTCCCAGGCGAACAGGAAGCTGTAGGCATCGTCCGCCAGCAGCACCAGGCTCATGGCGGCGAGGAAGGCGGGGAAGAAGGGCAGCACCCGCCCCGGCGCGTCCGCGTGGCGGCCATAGCCGATGGCGTAGAGGCTGGCGCTCGCGCCGCACAGATGGACGATGGCGAGGAAGACCGCGCTCAGGCCGTCGAGCCGGAAGTGCGCCCCGGTGCCGGGCAGGCCGAGCGGCAAAGCGAGCGTGCCGGCCGGCGCGGCGAGCGCGGCCACGGCATTGCCGAGGCCGATCAGGCTCAGCACCAGCGCGCCGCCATAGACGATGGGGGAGCCCGCATGGGCGCGGGACAAGGGCACGGCCAGGACCGCCAGAGCCAGCAGCGCGGCGACGCACCAGAGCTCGACGACCACGGCCATGGCTCAGGCCTCGTCCGGCAGAGGGGCGGGGCGGCGGGCCGGCAGGTCGCGCAGGCGCACGCCGCGCCCGCCCGCCTCGCTCACATTGCCCTCGGCGATCAGCTCGACGCCGGCCCGCTCCAGCGCGCCGACCAGCTTCATCAGCGAATCCACATTGCCCCGGATCACGCCGTCGCTGCCTTCCATCCGCTGGATGGTGGGCACCGACAGACCGCACAGGCCGGCCAGCGCCTTCTGGTCCAGGCCGAGCAGCGCCCGTGCGGCACGCAATTGCGCAGCGGTGATCATGGCGGCCCGGAACGCTCACGGATGGATGACGATAAATCATCTCTAATCCGGCTTAAGTCATTTTTCAATACCCATTTGTGATGTTTAAAACATCATTCAGCCGGCACTCCACGCCCGGCCGCCAGCCGCAGGAAGCTGGCCCCGCTGCCCAGGAAGGCGAAGCCGGCGCCCAAGGCCAGGGCCAGGGTCGAGCCGGACTGGCCGGCGAGGGCGAAGCACAGGGCGACGAGCGAGGCGCCGATGGTCTGGCCCAGCAGGCGGGCGGTCGCCACCATGCCGCTGGCGCTGCCCGAGCGCCCGGGCGGGGCGCTCGACATGATGGCGCGGATGTTGGGTGACTGGAAAAAGCCGAAGCCGGCGCCGCACACCGCCATGCGCCAGACGATGTCGGCCACCGAGGGATTGGCCGGCAAAGTGGCGAGCAGCACCAGGCCGATGCCGAGCATGATCAGCCCGCCGCCGCCGAGGATGCCCACCGGATAGCGGTCGGACAGCCGCCCGGCCACCGGCGCCATCACCGCCACCACGATCGACCAGGGGGTCATGAGGAAGCCGGTGTCCACCGCCGTGCGGCCCAGCACGTCCTGGAAATAGAACGGCAGCCCGACGAAGGCGAGGCCCTGGGCGGCGAAGGAGCACATGGCGGTGGCGGCCGAGAGCGTGAACATCGGCCGGCGGAACAGGTCCAGCGGCAGCATGGGCGCCGGATGGCCGGCCTGCCGGCGGATCAGCACCGCCCCCAGCACGACGGCGATGAGCAGCTCCAGCCCCACCGCCAGCGGATGCGCCCAGTGGGCCGCCTCGCCGATGGCCAGGATCAGCGCGGCGAAGGCGGCCGCCACCAGGGCGCCGCCCACCAGGTCATAGCGGTGGTCCGCCCGCGGCGTGCGCGGCGTGGTGCGCAGCCCGATGGCGATGGCGGCGAGGCCGAACGGCACGTTGACCGCGAACAGCCACGGCCAGTCCGCCACCGAGAGGATGGCGGAAGCGACCGTCGGCCCCAGCGCGAAGGCCACCCCCACCGCCAGCGCCGTGCGCCCGACGCCCAATCCCAGCATGGAGCGGGGATAGATGTGGCGGACGATGGCGGCGTTCACGCTCATGATGCCGCTGGCGCCGATGCCTTGCAGCATGCGCGCCACCATCAGGCTGGGCAGCGACCAGGCCAGCGCGCAGGCGAGCGAGGCGAAGGTGAACAGGATCAGCCCGCCCAGATAGACCCGCTCGTGCCCCGCCGTCTCGCCCAGCGAGGCGAACGGCAGCAGCGTCGCCACCATGGCCAGCTGGTAGACGTTGACGATCCACACGGCGGTGGCGGCGTCGGTATGGAGGTCGCCGGCGATGGTCGGCAGAGCGGTATTGGCGATGGCGGTGTCGAGCGAGGCCATGACCACCGCGATGGTGGTGGTCAGCACCACCCAGCGGCGCAGGTGGAGCGGCAGGCCATCCTGCGCGGCGGGTTCGACGGCGGCGGGGGAGGAGGACATCGGGACGGTCTCCGGCGGCGGCCGGACGGGCGCCCACGGTGCGGATCAGGTCGGCTGCGACATATGGCGCACGACGCGTGATCGACTGCATACCATCAAATCCCCCGCTCCTGTACGATCCGCGCGACCGCGCCGAAAGGCATCCCGACGTCCCGGCGCTTCCCGCGCCGGAACCGGGAGATCGATGGTCAAGGGATTGATGGAGAAGGTTTTGCCCGTGCCCCCGGCGGCCAGCCGCGACGGCGCGGGCCGCCCGCAGGAGCGACACCACGGCCGTCCGGCCGCCCGGCATCCCCTCACAAATCAAGGAGGTTCCCCATGGACACCGACGACGCCCCCCGCCCGCTGTTCGACACCGGCCTGAAGATTCGCAAGGAGGTGCTGGGCACCGCCTATGTGGAGCGGGCGATCGCCAATGCGGACGATTTCTCCCGACCGCTGCAGGAGATGGTGACGGAATATTGCTGGGGGAACATCTGGGGCCGGCCGGGCCTCGACCGGCGCACCCGCAGCCTGCTCAACATCGCCATGCTGTCCGCGCTCAACCGCCCGCACGAACTGAAGCTGCACCTGCGCGGCGCGCTCACCAACGGGGCGACCCGGGAGGAGATCCGCGAGACCATCCTCCAGATCGGCGTCTATTGCGGCGTGCCGGTGGCCATCGAGACCTCGCGCCTCGCCCAGGAGGTGTTCCGCGAACTGGATGCGCCCGCCGCCGAATAGGCGCCCCGGCGCCTACCAGTGCAGCACGAGGCGGGCCACATAGCCCGCCACGATGGAGGCGGCGAGCGCGATCAGCACCTTGGGCAGCAGCCCGAGCCGCAGGCTGTGGCGCAGTGCCAGCATCTCGGCGGCGGCGGCCACCGCCGCCTCCGGCGAGGGCCAGACGATGACGCCGGGCGGCGCGATCATCAGGTTTTCCGGCTGGCCGAAATCCTCCAGCAGGTGCCCGTCCGCGTCGCGCAGCCCGTCATGGCCGGGCGTGCCGGGGATGCGCTCGGCCAGCGCGCGCGGATCGGACGACCACAGGAAGACCGGCACGCCGCGCGCCTCGGCGAAGCCGATCTCCCAGGCCGTGCCGGGGTCCATGTGGGCGCCGCGGAACGGCGTGATGTTGGCCACCACCGCATCCGCCCGCACGATGCCGGCGATGCAGCGCACGCGGATGTCGTGGGCGGTATCCTCCGCCGCGCCGCCATCCAGCGGGTAGAGCCCCTCCAGCCCATGGACGGCGCACAGGCGGCGCAGGCGCCCGCCTTCCGCCACCGCGTCGGGGCGAAAGACCTCCGGTCCCGCCAGATACACCCGTGCCACGCCTTGCTCCTCGCCCGCCGCCGGTGCCGCCCGATGGCCCACCCTGCCGGTCCCGCGCCTTATGCCGTGCCCGGCGGACCGGGCGCAACCGCACCACGGCACCCCCTTGGCGCGGGCGGGACGGGCGGGGTGGCGGGACACCGCTACCGCTTCAACATAGTACAGAATGCAACGATCCCGAATATTCGCCGCCTTTGCGTGCAGTGCAACACTTGCGATGCGGCATTCTTATATTTGGCGAAACGTGCCGCATGTCTTGCGGCGGTGGCGGGGAGCCGCGTAACCTTGCCGGCGGAACAGCCTGAACCTCCCGGTCCCACGCGCGTCAGACCGACCCATTCGTCCCGCCGCAAAACGGACAGGGCCCGCACGCCAAGGCGGGGCCTGGGGTCCATCCTGATTGCCCGCGCGCGGGTCCCCCGACCCGCACCCGGAGGCTTCGGCATTCCGCGTTCAGAGCGACAAGTATAATGAGGAGACATTCATGGCCGGCAGACTGCTACATCCCGCGATCGACGGCGGGGTCAAGAAGGGCAACCCCAGTTTCAGCGGCGGCACGCTCGTGTGCAAATGCTCCGACCGGCCCGTGAAGGTCCGCATCGGAACGAATGTGGCCCACAACCATGCCTGCGGCTGCACCAAGTGCTGGAAGCCGGAAGGCGCCGCCTTCTCCGTCGTCGCCGTGGTGCCGCACGGCCAGGTGAGCGTGCTGGAGAATGGCGACAAGCTGAAGGTGGTGGACCCGAGCGCGCTGATCCAGCGCCACGCCTGCACCGTGTGCGGCGTGCACCTGTACGGCCCGGTGGAGCGCGAGCATGCCTTCCAGGGGCTCGACTTCATCCATCCCGAGCGGTTCGAGGAGGACGGCTGGGCCGAGCCGGGCTTCGCGGCCTTCGTCTCCTCGGTGATCGAGGGCGGCGTCGACCCGTCCGAGATGGACGACATCCGCGCCCGCCTGAAGGGCCTGGGGCTGGAGCCCTATGATTGCCTCAACCCGCCGCTGATGGACGCCCTGGCCACCTGGGCGGCGAAGAAGAGCGGCGCGCTCAAGTCCTAGAGCACGCGCCGATCAGCGTGCGATGCAAGCTGATCGGATAACGCGTTCTCTATCATCACGTCAGAGCACGATCCGCCCCGAAGACATAGAGAAGGGCCGTTTCACCGTTCAAGCGGCGATGCCATGTGAACGGACGGGCTCTGGACGAACATGCGGGCCGGATGCGCAAGCGTCCGGCCCGTGGCATTCACCCACGGGCATGGAACCCCCAAGGCGCAGCTTGCGTTTCCCCACCGACACGCAACGGAGGGTCCGCAGCCATGAGCCGCAACGCGCTTTACGCCATCATCGCCGTCCTCGTGGTGGGCGGCGGCGTCTTCGCCTACCAGTCCTACCAGGCCCATGAGGAGAAGGAGCGCTCGCTCCAGATCCAGGTGGGGCCGAACGGCGTGAAGGTGGACCCGCCCTCGCGCTGAGCGGGGCGTCAGCCGGCCCCGGATCGGGCAGCCAATGCGTCAGGCGGCCATCCAGCCGCCATCCACCATCAGGTTGACGCCGGTGACGAAGCTGGCGTCGTCGCTGGCGAGATAGAGCGCCGCGCGCGCCACGTCGTCCGGCGCGCCGAAGCGCGGCCACGGCGTGCGGCGGCGGGCGCGGTCCAGCACATCCTCGTCCGCGAGCCGGCCGCCCTGGCCGGTGACGATCTTGCCCGGCGCCACCGCATTGCAGACGATGCCGTCCTTGGCATAGTCCGCCGCGATCTGCCGCGTCATGTAGGCGATACCGGCCTTGGTGGTGCCATAGGCCAAGTCCCCCGGCGCGGCGATCATGCCGTGCTGGGAGGACAAATTGACGATGCGCCCGCGCACCTCGCCGCGCGGCGCCTGCGCCCGCATCTGCCGCACCGCCGCCTGGCAGCACAGGAACACGCCGGTCAGATTGACGTCCAGCACCCGCTTCCAGTCCGCCTCCGCCAGTTCCAGCAGCGGGCGGGGATGGCGGATGCAGGCATTGTTGACGATCACGTCCAGCGCGCCGAACTCCGCCACCGCGCGGGCCACCAGCGCCTCCACCTCGGCCGCCTGCGACACGTCGCAGCGCTGGAACAGCGCGGTGCCGCCCTCCCCGGCGATCAGCGCGACGGTGGGCGCGCCGCCCTCGATCACCTGCTCGGTCACGTCCGCCACCACCACCCGGGCGCCATGCGCGGCGAACAGGCGGGCGATGGCCCGGCCGATGCCGGAGGCGCCGCCGGTGACGATGGCCACGCGCCCGTCCAGGCGCCGCGCGTCGGGAGACAGCATCATGAAGAGCTCGCAGGGTTGGGAAACAGGTCCGGATGGGCCTCGAACCAGGGCAGGTAGTCGTCGAGCGCCGCATCGAGATCGAAGCGCGGCTGAAAGCCGGTGTCCGTCGCGAGGCGGGCGCAATCCATGACGGCGCGGTCGTAGTCCGCGTAGAGCGCGATGGTGCCGGGCGCGCCGAAGCTCCAGGCGAACGCCTTCCGCCGCGCGGCAAGGCCCTGGCACAGCGCCTGGAGCGTCCAGACGAAGCCGGCGGCGAGATTATAGATGTGGTGCGGCAGGGATGGCGCGTCGAGCAGCGCCAGGATCGCCGCCGCGCCGTCGCGGGCATAGAGGAAATCGCGCAGGTGCGGACGGGGCAGCACCACCGCCTCGCCGCGCATGGCCCTGAGCAGCACCTGGAGCGGCGCGCTCGGCGTGTCGCGGGCGGAGGTGGCGTATTCCCAGGGGCCGAAGCAGGTGCCGAGGCGGCCGACCACGAGGTCGAGCCCGTGCAGCGCCGCGAGGCGCAGCGCGGCCGCCTCCGCCGCCTGCTTGGAGATGCCGTAGAGCCCCTCGGGGCGCGGCACCGTCGTGTCCTCGCGCAGCAGCGCCCGCTCGCGGCCGCTGGCGCCATAGACCGCGCCGGAGCTGACATGGACGATGCGCGCGGCGCCCGCCGCCTGCGCGGCGGCGATGATGTTGAGCGTGCCGCCCACATTGACCGCGAACACCGAAGCTGGGTCGCGCCGCTCGCGCGCCGCATCCGCCGTCACCGCCGCCAGGTGGACGATGCGGCGGGCACGGCTCTCCGCCACCGCGCGCTGCACCTGCGCCGCCTCGCGCATGTCGCCGGCGATCGCCTCATACCGGCCGGGCAGGCGGGCGAACGCCCGCCGCGCCGCCTCGGGGGGCGCGGCGAGATCGAACCCCACCACGTGCTCGCCCCGCGCCAGCAGCGCCTCGCACACCGCAAGGCCCATGAAGCCGGAGGACCCGGTGACGAAGACGGCGGTGTCCGAGGGGCGCGCCATGGGCTCAGGGCAGGTCGCGGAACAGCGAGCCCCAGCCGGTGACGCGGCGGGGATCGACGCCGGTCATCTTCAGGCTCTTCCACACCGAGGTGGCGATGGTGTCGTAGATCGGGATGCCGGTCTCGGCCTCCAGCTGCTCCACCAGCGGCGCGGCGCGCAGATTGGTGCAGATCACCGCGATGGCGTCCGGCTTCTCGGCCGCCACCTCCCGCGTCATGCCGGCAAGCTGCTCGGCGGTGACGTTGGAGAAGGAGAAATTGTCCTGGAGATTGAGGTGCCGGTCGCCCTTGCAGGCGTGGCCGAGCGCGGCGTAGTTGGCGACGATCCGCGCCTGCACGGCGTCGAGATAGGGCGTCACATAGCCCAGGCTCTTCACCTTCCGGGCGGCGAGGATCTCGTTCAGCGCCAGCATGGAGGTGTTGGCGGGGATGCCGGTAGCGGCGGTGATGCGCTCGCACAGCCGCGCGTCCGCCTCGAAGCCGAGCCAGCCGGACGAGGTGCCGTTCCAGGAGATGACGCCCACCTTGGCGTGGGCCAGCAGCTCCGCCGCGCGCAGGATCTCGCTGTCGTCGAACTGCTTGAGCGCCTGGTCGGACAAGGCGATCTCGGTGACCTTGAAGCGGCCGAAATGGACGGAGACCTCGGGCAGGCCCGCCACCATCGCCTGCGTCACCGGCTCCAGCACGGTGTTGGACGAGGGGGTGAGCATGCCGATGAGAACGCGATCACGCATGGCAGGTCCGGAGAGTTAGCTGTGGGCCGCCGCCGCGCCGGCGGGGCGCAGCAGGTCGAGGATGTGGCGCTTCACGTCGTTGAAGCGCGGCGAGGTGATGTCGCGCGGGCGCGGCAGGTCGAGATGGATCATCTCGGCGATGCGGCCCGGGCGGGCGGACATGACGGCGACATGGGTGCCCAGCGTCAGCGCCTCGTCGATGCCGTGGGTGACGAAGACGATGGTGCCCTTGTGGTGCTGCCAGATGCGCACCAGCTCATTTTGCATCTCCATGCGGGTCTGCTCGTCCAGCGCGCCGAACGGCTCGTCCATCAGGATGACGCCGGGGTTCATCAACAGCGCGCGGGCGATGCCGACGCGCTGGTTCATGCCGCCGGAGAGTTCGGCGGGGAAATGGTTCTCGAAGCCGGTGAGGCCGACCATGTCGATATAGATCTGCGCCTTCTCGCGCCGCTCGCCCTTCTGGGCGCCGCGCATCTTCAGGTGGAAGGCGACATTCTCCCACACCGGCAGCCAGGGCATCAGGTTGGCCTGCTGGAACACCACGCTGCGGTCGGAGCCAGGCGCCTCCACCACCTGCCCGTCCACCTTCACCGTGCCGGTGGAGGGCTTGTCGAAGCCGGCGATCATGTTGAGCAAGGTGGACTTGCCGCAGCCGGAGGGGCCGAGCAGGCAGAGGAATTCGTTGCGCTGGACGGTGACGTCCACGCCGGTCAGCGCGGTCACGTCGGTCTTGCGCATGGCGTCCTTGAAGATCTTGGAGACGCCGGAGATCTCGATGGTCGCCATGGCTCAGCCCTCCGAACCGCTGAGGGTGGTGCCGTGCTGCCAGCGCAGGACGCGGGCGGCGATGAGGCGGATGAGCAGGTCGCTCACATAGCCGAGCAGGCCGATGGAGGCCATGGCGGCGATGACGATGTCGTAGCGCAGGAAGTAGTAGCTGTCCCACAACACGTAGCCGACGCCGCTCTTCACCGCCACCATCTCGGCGGTCACGGTGAGCATCCAGGCCGAGCCGATGCCGATGCGCAGGCCGGCGAAGATGGAGGGCATGGCCGCCGGCAGCACGATGAAGCGCAGCAGCTGGCGCTGCCCGCCGCCGACCATGGCGCCGGCGCGGATCAGGTTGCGGTCGACCGTCTTCACCCCGTGGATGGTGTTGAGCAGGATGGGGAAGAAGGCGCCCAGGAACACCAGGAAGATGGCCGGCTTGTCGGCGATGCCGAACCAGATGATGGCGAGCGGGATCCACGACACCGGCGGGATCGGCCGCAGCATCTGCAAGGTGGGCTCGATGGTCACCTCGATGAAGCGCGACCAGCCGATAGCGACGCCCAGGACCACCGCCAGCACGGTGGCGATGCCGAAGCCCGCCGCCACGCGCCAGGTGCTGGCCATCACGTCGAAGATCCAGTGGCCGGCGTAGGACTGGGTGTTGCCGTCGATATTGAACACCCAGTCCAGCCAGGCCCACGCCACGGCCGAGGGCGCCGGCAGCAGCGCCGGCGGCAGGGCGCCGGAGCGGGAGAACAT
Organism: Azorhizobium doebereinerae UFLA1-100; assembly: GCF_000473085.1. Classification (GTDB taxonomy): domain Bacteria; phylum Pseudomonadota; class Alphaproteobacteria; order Rhizobiales; family Xanthobacteraceae; genus Azorhizobium; species Azorhizobium doebereinerae. Next base: position 105,686 of record NZ_AXBA01000006.1, on the reverse strand, counting down.
CTCCCACCCGGCGAGGATGAGAACCGGAACGACGAACCGTTCCGGCCTGCCGAACCGCATCAGCGATGCCATGGCGTCCTCTGGTCCTCAGTAGCCGAGATCGGCCTTGGGCTTGCCGGTGGCAGCCTCAAGGAACTGGTAGTCCATGTTCTTCTCCACCTGCGCGGAGACGTCGTTGGTGATGTACTTCAGGTCCTTCATCATCGTGGCGATGGCGACGGCCTCCTTGCGGTACATCTTGTAGTCCGGCACCAAATTGTTGATCGCGCCCTCAGCGATCGCCTTGTCGAGGCCCGTCACCTTGGTGATCACGGAAACCCACAGCGGCTTGTCGGCGGCGATCTTGTTGTCGATGTCGACGATGGCCTTGACCGTCGCCTGCAAGCCCTTCGGGTTGGCGGCGACCACGTCGGAGCGGGTCAGCATCAGGTTGGTCAGGTTGCCGGCGGCCTGATCATAGGGATAGGCGAACAGCTTGGCCGCATTGGCCTGGACGATCTGGGTGGCGAACGGCTCCACCGTGCAGATCAGCTCCACCTCGCCCCGGCGCAGCGCCTGGATGTGGTCCGAGGGGTTGGGGATGTTGATGAACTGGACGTCCTTGTTGACGTCGATGCCGTGCTTGGCGAAGGCGCCGCGCATGTGGATGTCCTGCGCGTTGCCGCGCGAGGCGGCGACGCGGAACGGCTTGCCGTCGGCCTTGTACTTGGCGATCAGCGCCTTCAGGCCGTCCCAGTCGTTCTCCTTCACCGCCAGGTCGTTCTGCACCACGATCTGCGAACCGCCTTCCACCTGGCCGGAGATGGCCACCACGTCGAAGCCCTTGTCGAGCGCGGTGGCGTAGTGAAGGTAGGTCACCTGCGCCACGTCGATGCTCTTGGAGATGAGCGCGGTCAGCACGTCGTTGCCGGTGTTGAAGCCGATGGCCTCCACCTTGGCGCCCTTGGCATATTCGGGAACCAGCACCAGCGGGGTGCAGTGGGCGCACTTGGCATAGCCCAGCTTGATGGTCGGCTCGGACTGCGCCTGAGCCTGCTGGGCGAGGGAGGCCGTGCCGGCCGCGACGGCCAGGGCGACGGCAAGGCGGGAGAGCAATCGCTTCATGGAGAACCCCTGGAAGGTGCCGGCCACCGGCCGGCGACGCGCGGCTTGCGGCAGAAGTTGCATTCGGTATGCGATTTATGTTTTCACCTGTTTTTTCAATGATATAATCTTTGAAATTCTGATTTGAAAGCCGCTTTTGTGAGCACCAAGACTAAAAAATCGCCAGAGTTTTCCGCGCCGGCCGCCGACACTGCCATGGTCGCCCCTGCCGCCTTGCCCGCGGCTGCGGCGGAGCCCGCCGCCGCGAAGCCGGCTCGGGCCAAGGCGCGGGTCCGCTTCAAGCCGGCCCGCCTCAAGCTGTCCGCGCAGGAGGCGAGCCGCCCGTTGCAGACCGCCTCGCTGCACGGCCAGTTGCTGGCCCGGCTGCGCGAGATGGTGCTGGGGGGCGAGCTGCGCCCGGGCAGCCCTCTGCCCGAGCGCATGCTGTGCGAGACCTTCGGCGTCTCCCGCACGCCGCTGCGCGAGGCATTCAAGGTGCTCGCCACCGAGGGGCTGATCGAGCTGCGCCCCCACCGCACCCCGGTGGTGACGCCGGTGGACGCGGAGGAGATCGGCTCCGTGTTCCAGGTCATGGAGGCGCTGGACCGCCTCGCCGGCGGCCTCGCCTGCTCCCACGCCACGGCCGAGGACCTCGCCCGGCTGGAGCAGATGCACGCCCAGCTCGCGGCCTTCCACCAGGGCGAGCAGCGCGCCGACTATTTCCGCCAGAACCAGCAGATCCACGCCGAGATCACCCGGCTGGCGCGCAACCCGGTGCTGCTCGCCACCTGGACCGCCATGAGCGCGAAGATCTACCGCGCCCGCGCCCAGGCCAATTACGACCCCGCCCGCTGGGATGCCTCGCTTGCCGAGCACGAGGCCTTCATGGCCCTGCTGCGCACCCGCGACGCGGCCGGGTTCTCCGCCTCGCTCGCCAGCCACACCCGGCTGACCGGCGCCGCCGTTCTCGCCACCCTCACCGGAACCGCCCGATGACCGCGTCCGCTCCCCCGCCCGGCGCCCCCCAGCCCTGCGATCTGCTCGTCCGCGCCCGCGCCGCCTTGGTGCTGGATGCGCAGGGCACCGTGCTGTCCGACGTCGCCGTGGCGGTGGTGGGCGACCGCATCGCCCACATCGGCCCGGCGGCGGAGATGGCCGCCCTCTACGTGCCGGCGCGCACGCTCGGTTCCGCCCACCACCTGCTGATGCCGGGGCTGGTGAACAGCCACAACCACACGCCCATCATGGTGGTGCGCGGCATGGTGGAGGACGTGGGCTTCGCCCCCGCCTATACGCCCGGCGTGCCCCAGGGCGACATGCTGTCCGAGGAGGAAGCCTATCTGCTGGCCCGCCTCGGCGCCTATGAGATGCTGCGCTTCGGCTCAACGACGGTGGTGGACTTCTATCGCCACCCGCAGGCGCTGGCCCGCGCCGCGCGGGAGATCGGCCTCAGGAGCTTCATCGGCGGGCGCATCATGGATGCGGACACCGCCGCCCTCGCCCGCCGCGAATGGCGCGCCGATCCCGCCCAGGGCGAGCGCACGCTGCGCGAGGCGATGGATTTCGTCGCCGCCTGGAGCGGGCGCACCGACATGGTCACCCCGGTGCTCGGCCCGCACGCGCCGGACACCTGCTCGCCCGCTCTGCTGCGCCAGGTGGCCGAGCTGGCGGAGGCCGGGCAGCTGATCCTGCACACCCACCTGCACCAGTCGCCCATGGAGGTGGAGATCGTCACCGCCCGCGACGGCAGGCGCCCGGTGGAGCTGATGGACGAGGTCGGCCTGCTCGGCCCCCGCCTCGTGGCCGGCCATTGCATCCACATGACCGAGGCCGACATCGCCCTGTTCGGCGCCCGCGGCGCGGCGGTGGCGCATGTGCCGGTGGGCAATGCGGCGCACGGCTCGGTGGCCCCCATCCGGGCGCTGGAGCAGGCCGGCGCGCGCATCACGCTCGCCACCGACACCAAGTCCGGCGACATGATCGAGGCCATGCGCATGGCGCTGGCCGCCACCCGCATCCATGGCGCCGGCTTCACCGTCTCCTCCCACGACGTGCTGCGCTGGGCGACGCATGGCGGAGCCGCCGCGCTCGGCCTCGCGGGCGAAATCGGCATCCTGGCGCCGGGCGCCAAGGCCGACCTCGTGCTGCTGGATACCAACGCCCCCAACCTCGCCCCGCTCATCGACGGGCCGGGCCTCGTGGTGCACAGCGCCCAGGGCGGCAATGTGGACGCGGTGGTGGTGGACGGCGCCGTGCTGCTGGAGGACGGCCGGCCCACGCGGTTCGACGGCACCGAGGTGATCGCTGCCGCGCAGGCCGTCTCCCGCCGGCTGTGGGAGCGCGCCGGCCACACGCCGCGCGTCCGCGCCTGAAGGGGCGGACGATGGGTGGCCTTGGGCGGCGGCATGGTGCTATGAGCTTCGCCCATCGGCAGATGGCGGGAAGGGGCAGCCAGGATGGTGGACGCGGCGAAGCTGCAGCAGGTCAAGGACCGCACGTGGTTCTATGAGTTCGACCTGCCCGACGGGACGCGCACGGCCACGGACATTCCGGCCGATGTGCTGCCCATCCACACCTCGCGCCGCGACAAGCTGGCCTGGATCATCCAGAACCGCGTGCCCGACGCGCAGGACCTGACCGCCTTCGACCTCGCCTCCCACGAGGGCTATTATTCCCTGGAGCTGGCGCGCCACTTCAAGTCGGTGCGCGGCTACGAGATCCGCAAATCCAGCCGGGACGCGGCGCGCCTGATCACCGACGTGATCGGCGCCCCGAACATCGACTATGTGGAGGCCGACCTCCAGACCATGGCGTTCGATCCGGCCCAGACCGCCGATTTCGTGCTGCTCTACGGCCTGATCTACCATCTGGAGAACCCGGTCCACACCATCCGGCTGGCCAGCCAGATGGCGCGCAAGCACATCCTGATCGAGACCCAGGTATTCCCCTACGACATCTCCGGGCAGCTTGAGGACGGCCATTACAAGCACATGCGCCCGATCGAGGGCGTGTTCGGCCTCGCGCCCGACTACGCGGCGCGCCGCGAGGGCGGCTCCACCGACATCGCCGTCGTGCCGTCGCTGAACGCGCTGCTGTTCCTGCTGCGCAATTTCGGCTTCAGCGAGGTCTTCGTGCTGCCCAGCGGCGACGATGACTACGAGCAGTTCCGCCGCGGCTCCCACGTGGTGGTGTACGGCGGCAAGCCCTGAGCGCCTGAGGGCGCGGCCCCGGCGAAACCGGGACCGCGCAATGCGCCTTGCCGCTCAGCCGGCGCGGCCCACCGGGCCGGCGCCGGCGCCGGTAGCCTCGATGGCCCGGGCGATCTCAGCCAGGTCGTCCGGCGTCAGGTCCAGCTTCGCCGCGTCCAGCCAGCCGTCCACCTGCTCGGGGCTGCGGGCGCCGACGATGGCGCCGGTCACGCCCGGCCACGCCAGCGTCCAGGCCACCGCCACCGAAGCAACCGACGCGCCGTGCCGCGCCGCGATGGGCTTCAGTGCGTCCGCCAGCTTGAGGTTCCGCTCCAGCTTCTCGCCCTGGTATTCGGGATTGCGCGAGCGCCAGTCGTCCGCCGGCAGCCCGGCGGCGCGGGCGGCGGTGAAGCGCCCGGTGAGCAGGCCCGACTGCATGGGGCTGTAGACGATCACCCCCGTGCCATGGGCGTGGCACCAGGCGATCTCGGCCGCGCCCGCCTCGCGGCGGATGGCGGAGAAGGGCGGCTGGAGCGTATCCACATGGCCGAGCGCCTCGGCCTTCTCAAGCTGCTCGACGCTGTGGTTGGACAGGCCGACGGCGCGCACCTTGCCCTCGCGCTTCAGATCCAGGAACGCCTGCCAATAATCCTCGATGGGCGTGCCGTCCTGGGCCGGCCAGTGCATCTGGTAGAGGTCGATGCGCTCGACGCCGAGCCGCTTCAGCGAGGCCTCGGCCTCGCGCTTGATGCTCGAAGGCTTGCCGATGCGCTGGGGAATGGCGCCGCGGTTCGCCTCGTCCCAGATCAGGCCGCCCTTGGTGAAGACGTAGGGCCGCTCGGCCGCCGGAATATCCTTCAGCGCCGCCGCGACGATCTCCTCGGAATGGCCGAGGCCGTAGACGGCGGCGGTGTCGATCCAGTTGATGCCGCGCCCGACCGCATGGCGGATCGCCGCGACCGAGGCACTGTCGTCCTGCGCGCCCCAGCCCACCGCCCAGTCCGGCCCGCCGATGGCCCAGGCGCCGAAGCCCACCCGCGTGATGTCCATGCCGGCGCGGCCGAACGGCCGGGTGGGAAGCGGGCTCGTGTGCGAAGCTGTCATTGGCGTTGTCCTTGTCTCGCGAACGGAACCGCTCTGCCGTGACGGAACTCCGCCCGGGGCAGCGGCGGCGGCAGGGGCTAGATAGGCCCTGACGCGGCGGGGCGGGAGGCCCGCGCCCGCACTTTTGCGTCAATGCCGCGCCCAACGCCCTTGCCAGCGCCCGGCGAACGCGAGCAAATCCCCGCCGGCACGAACGGCCCCGCGCGCCGGCCGGCGCGGCGGCGGCCGTCCATCCTCAGGAGAGTGAACGCATGGATCTGGGTCTCAACGGAAAAACCGCCGTGGTCATGGGGGCAAGCCGCGGCCTCGGCGCCGCCAGCGCCCGCACCCTGGCCCTGGAAGGCGCCAGCGTGATCGCCGCCGCGCGCACGGTGGCGGACATCGAGACCTGGCGCGCCGCCCTGCCGGAGGAGGCGCGCGGCCGGGTGGAGGCGGTGCAGTTCGACGGCGCGGACCTCGCCTCCGTGGATGCCCTCGCCGACCGCGTGCTCGCCAAGGGCGGCACCGACATCCTGGTGGGCAACACCGGCGGCCCGCCTCCCGGCGTCGCGGCCGAGATCACCCGCGACCAGTGGATCGCCAATTTCGCCCCCATGGCCGCGAACCTGTTCCACTTCGCCGGCCGCCTGCTGCCGGCCATGCGCGCCAAGGGCTGGGGCCGCATCGTCACCATCGCCTCATCGGGCATCGAGCAGCCGATCCCGAACCTTGCCTTGTCCAACGGCATCCGCGCCGCCGTGCTCGGCTGGTCGAAGACGCTGGCCAGCGAAGTGGCGGCGGATGGCGTGACGGTGAACATCGTGATGCCCGGCCGCATCCTGACCGAGCGCATCGGCCAGCTGGATACCGCCAACGCCAAGAAGCAGGGCAAGACGCGGGAGGAGGTGGAAGCCGCCTCCAAGGCGCAGATCCCGGTGGGGCGCTATGGCGATCCGCAGGAGTTCGCCGACGTGGTGGCCTTCCTGTGCTCGGCCCGCGCGTCCTATCTCACCGGCAGCAAGATCCGCGTCGACGGCGGCCTGCTGCGCAACGTCTGAGCCGCCCGGCGGCCTGAACCCTCCGGCCCCCTCCCTCCGGTCCAGCGGGCCGGAGGGACCAGCCGGTGCCTGGACGGGATGCCGGCGCGGGCACCGCGAGGCCCGGACGAGCGCTTATTTGAGGCCGGTGACGACCCAGGCGAGGCCCAGCGCGCAGACCGCCCCGAAGATGATGCCGACCACGATGGCGGTCGGGAAGGCGGCGGCATTCTCTCTCTTACTCAGCGACATCAGGTCCTCCGCCCCGCTTGCGCCCGCGGCCCGCTTGCGCCGGCCGGATCGGGCGACGAACGCTCCACAGATGCGCGGATCCCACACCCGAGCCTGCCGGCCTCCAGGTGTTCCGCAACGGGATGCACGCCCGTCATTCGTCCCATTACTATGTGGCATGGACAGGACGGGCATTGATTTTGCTCACATCCCGCCGCGATGCTGCGCGGCTCCGCCGGGTCCGGCGTGGCCCGGCTCTTGCGAGCGACAGCGAGGGGGCGAATCGGCGCGACTTGCCGTACCTATGCGGAGACCAGTCCCATGCTGCGAACCCTTGTGTGTGCCATGGCCATGACAGTGGCGTCTCTCGCCGGCGATCCGGCGCGCGCGGCGGACCTGCCGCACATCGTCATCCTGGCGACCGGCGGCACCATCGCCGGCGCCGCAGACCCGCGCTCGGGCCTCGGCTACAACGCGGGCGCGATCTCGGCCGACGCGCTCATCGCCTCCGTGCCGGGCATCAGCGCCCATGCGCGGCTGTCCGCCGAGCAGATTTCCGCCATCGGCAGCCAGGACATGAGCGAGGAGGTCTGGCTGAAGCTCGCCGCGCGCATCGACGCGCTGGACAAGACCGCCGACGTGGCCGGCATCGTCATCACCCACGGCACCGACACCCTGGAGGAAACCGCGCTCTTCCTCGATCTCGCCACCCGCACGGACAAGCCCGTCGTGCTGGTGGGCGCCATGCGCCCGGCGACTGCGGTGAGCGCCGACGGCCCGCGCAACCTGCTGGAGGCGGTGATGGTGGCGGCCAGCCCCCAGGCGCGCGGGCGCGGCGCGCTGGTGGTTCTCAACGACACCATCCACGGCGCCCGCGACGTGACCAAGACCGACACCGTGTCGGTGCAGACCTTCCGCTCGCCCAATTTCGGCCCGGTGGGCGGCGTCTCGCCGGACAGGGTGGTGTTCTACGCCGCCCCGGCATCGCGGCAGTCCTTCCCGTCCAAGGGGGGCCCGCTGCCGCAGGTGGAGATCGTCTATGCCTATGCGGGCGTGGACGCCAGGCCGGTGGAAGCGGCGCGCGCCGCCGGCGCCAGGGGGATCGTCCTGGCGGGGGTGGGCGACGGCAATGCCTCCAAGGCCACCATCGCCGCGCTCCAGGCGGCGGCGAAGGCCGGCGTGGTGGTGGTGCGCTCCAGCCGGACGGGCGCCGGACCGGTGCTGCGCAACATCGAGCTGAACGACGACGAACTCGGCTTCGTGGCCGCCGCCTTCTACAACCCGGCCAAGGCCCGCGTGCTGCTGCAACTGCTGCTGGCCAACGGCGTCACCGCCCCGGACAAGGTCCAGGCCGCCTTCCTGCCGACGCCCTGAGGAGCGCTGCCCCGGAGACGCCTCCCCGCCGCCGGGACGACCCCCGTCCGGGCGGCGCCGGGGTCAGCGCGGCAGGCTGGAATAGTATTGCACCAGCGCGGCGATCTCGTCCTCGCTGAGCGAGCGGCTCATGTAGCGCATCTCCTGGTGACGGCGCGTGCCTCTGCGGAACGCCATCATCTGCAACCACAGATAGCGGTCGTGCTGGCCGGCAAGGTTGGGGATCTCGGTATCGTGGCCGATGCCGTCCACGCCGTGGCACGGCGCGCATTGCTGGATCAGCACGTCGAGCGCCGTCGAGCTCTTCTCCTGGGCGCCGGCCGGCAGTACGCCGAGCCCCATCAGCAGCGCCGCCGCGCTTCCCATCGTCCGAACGCTCGCCATGGCCCCCTCCGCGACAGGCGGGCGGCCGCCTGCGCGCCGGCCCGCACCCGGTGAGGGGTACGAGCCAACGGCGCGCGGCGCAATCCCGCTTCTTCGCGGAGGCCAGGCCGGGCCACCCGTGGCCGGCCCCGCCGGCCACGGCGCGGTGCCTCAGGCGGCCTTGTCGCCGATGGACAGCGAGAGCACCGATTCGAAGCCCTCGAATTCCGGCGGGCCCATGTAGTTCACCTTGTTGGGGCCGGAGCTGGCATGGGCGGCGCGGAACGCCTCCGAGCGCGTCCAGGCCTCGAAGTCCGCCTTGCTCGCCCAGTGGGTGTGCGAGGCATAGAGCGTGTACTCCTCCTTCTGCGGCCCCTTCAGCAGGTTGAAGGTGACGAAGCCGGGCACGGTGGCGAGATGGCTGTCCCGCTCGCGCCACACCCGCTCGAACTCGGCCTCCGAGCCCACTTTGACCTTGAACCGATTCATCGCGATGAACATGCCGTGCTCCTTTTCTCGATCGGCCGAACCGGACCCGACCGGGGTCCGGGACAAAAGCGGGTCGGCTCCATCCTAGACGGAACCGGCCCTGAAATGGGGGCAGCGCCGCCCGGACGGCAGTCCGGGAGGCGCGACTGATCCGCCCTGCGGTACGGGACTGGCCCCGGCGGTGCCGGGTTCCGGCTATTTGGTGATCCGGGCCGGCGTCGCCGCCGCCATCTCGCCGCCGCCGAAGCGGATGGTCACCGCCCCCTTCACCGTCAGCCCCGCGCTCGGCAGGAACTGCTGGTATTGGGTGTACTGCTCGTTCAGCAGGTTCTCGACGCTGAGCGAGGCCAGCACGTTCTCGCTCGGCTGGTAGCCGAGATAGACATTCACGAGATTGAAGCTCGGGGTCGGATCATAGACCGAGGTGGACGGCAGGTCCGCCTCGGTCACCGCCGCCACCCACTGCCAGCGCAGCGACAGGGTGAGCTTCTGGTCCGGCGAGCGCAGGCCGACCGTCGCCGCCACATTGTCCGGCTGGATGCTGGAGAGCGGCTGGTCGTCCTCGGTGTTCTTGCCCTCGCTGATCGTCGCCGACAGGCCGGCGAACCACACCTTGGCGTCATACATGCTCTCCAGTTCGAAGCCCTGGAGGCGCGCGGAGGAGACGTTCTGGTATTGGGCATAGGCCGTCGTGCCGTAGCGCGTCGTGCCGTACTGCACCAGCTCGATGAAGTCGCTCACGTCGTTGCGGTAGACATCCGCCTTGAGGCGGATCTTGTCGCCCTTGGTCAGCAGGTCGTCGAACTTCACGTTGACGCCCACTTCCTTGTTCTTGCCCACCTCCGGATTGAGGTTGGCGTTGGGCATGAAGCAGAAGGTGCCGACGCTGCCGTCCGGGCAGGTGACGATGGGGATGGAGGGCGGATGCGCGCCGGACACCAGCGTCTCGGTGACCGCCGGCGCGCGGTAGCCCTCCGCATAGGTGCCGTAGAGCGTGAACCACGGGATCGGCGTGAGGCCCACCGTGATCTTCGGCGAGAAGCGGTCGCCGCTGTTGGACACGTCGTCGCCGTTCAGCGTGTAGGTGTCGTAGCGCACCGCGCCGATGACTTCGAGCCAGGTGGAATAATTGGCCTGCCACTGCACGAAGGCGCCGCCCACGCCGCGCGTGCCGGAGGGGTTGTAGCCGTCGGCGAAGCCGTAATTGTCCACGTTCGACACGTCGTCGTGGAAATAGTCGCCGCCGATGGTCACCGCGTTGCGCACCGCGCCAAGGGCGAAGCGGGTGGTGTTGTTGGCATCGAAGCCGGTGGTCTCGATGGTGAAGCTGCGCGGGTTGCCGACGGCGCCGGTGATGGTGGAGGCGGTGCCCGACACCTTCACCTGATCCTGCTGCACCTGGTTCCAGTAGACCGTGCTGCGCCAGTCGAACAGATTGTCATCCGGGTTGGCGTAATTGTAGCTGGCGGTCAGCGTGCGGTTGGTGATGTCGGTGCCGTACTGGCTGGTGGTGGGCGTGGTCAGCACGCTGGCGGTGCTGGTGGTGTAGGAACTGTCGTAATTGAGGGCAGTGAGCTTCACCTCGTGGAAGTCCGCCGGGCGGATGGTGGCCTTGGCGATGCCGGTCCAGGTGGTGGCGCCCGTGCCGGGCACGGTGTCGCCATTGCCGTCGGCATAGTCCGACTGGCTGCGGTAGGTGCCGCCCCAGAACAGGTCCACATTCTGCCCGACGCGCGCCGCGCCGAAGGCCGAGCCGAACCCCATGGGGCCGTTCGAGCCCATCTCGCCGGTACCCTCCACGCCCCAGGTCTGGCCGGGCTTGAGAATGTCGTTGGTATCCTTGGTGCGCATGGTGACGACGCCGCCGATGGCGCCGGAGCCGTAGATGTTGGAGACCGGGCCGCGGATCACGTCCACGCCCGCCAGCAGGCCGGGCTCGACGAAGAAGGAGCCGGCGGAATTGGCGTGGCCGAGCTGGGTGAAGTTCTGCCGCGCCCCGTCCAGGATCACCGCGACGCGGCCGAAGTCCTGCAAGCCGCGGATGTTCACCGAGGTCTGGGTGCTGTTGCCGTTCTGGATGGCGGTCACGCCCGGCATGCCCCAGAACACGTCGGCGGTGCGGTCGGGCAGCCATTGCTCCAGCGTCTCGGCGCGCACGGCGCTGACGCCGGCGAGCGCGTCGATGGTCTGGATCGGCGTGTAGGTGGCCACCACCGTGACCGCATCCAGCGCAATTTCGCCGCCTTCGCCCGTTGTCATGGCCGGCGCGGAGGCGGCCGGCCAGCCGGCAGCCGCCGCGGGTCCCGACGCGGCGGCGGACTGGGCCAGCGCCGGGCCGCTTCCCGCCCACAGCACGCCGCAGGCGAGCAGCGCGACGCCGGCCACACCATCGAGCGCCCGGATGCTATGATGGATGCGGCGGGACGTGGACGAACAGCCGGACATCGGCATTGAGACGCGCAGGCGCGCGGACGCACCCGGGAACGGGGGAGCCATGAAGACCTCCAGGGCTGAACGGCTGGCTACCACCCGGAAGCGGGCTTGGCGGGCATATGAGGATCACCCTCGCGCGGGGCACGCGAGGGTTTCAAATGGACGCGAGGCACATCCGGCAGGAGGATCGATCCTCCGGCCCGAGCATCTTCTGTGGAGAAACAGAAGCTGTGACGGCGCGCCCGAAGCGACGTTCAAGCTGCGCTGTAACATCAGCTATCGCGCACCTGACCAATGGTCAAGTTGATTAGTTCTAAGCTTGCTTGGGTGACAAAACAACTCGACAGTCTTAACAGTAGGCATCCGGCGACGGCCGGAACAGAACTGGAAGAATTCAAATATGGGCCAAGAACTAACGTCCAACCGTGGCTCGATGAGCGCGCACCCCGCGCGCAAGGCCGCCCGGCGCGCAGCTCTTGCCCTGCTGGCCTCGGCCCTGCTGCTGGCGCCCGGCCTCGCGACACCGGCGGCCGCGCATCACGTGCGCGACGCCACCGGCCGCCTCGTCGAGGTGCGTGACACGGCGCACATCGTCGCCATCGGCAGCGCGGTCACCGAGATCCTGTTCGCCCTCGGGGTCGGCGAGCGGGTGGTGGCGGTGGACCAGACCAGCACCTATCCGGAGGCCGCGCGCAAGCTGCCCAACGTCGGCTATTCCCGCGCCCTGTCGCCGGAGGGCGTGCTGTCCAAGACCCCCAGCCTGATCATCGCCATCGAGGGCGCCGGCCCGCGCGAGGCCATCGAGGTGCTGGAGCATTCCTCCGTGCCGGTGGTGATCGTGCCCGACGGCCACTCGGCCGAGGGCGTCATCCGCAAGATCGAGATGGTGGCCGCGGCGGTGGGCATTCCGCGCAAGGGCGCCGACCTCGCCGCCGAGGTGAAGGCGGACTTCACCCAGCTCGCCAAGGAGGTCGCCACCCTGCGGCGGCGGCCCAAAGCGGTGTTCGTGCTCTCCGCCGCCGGCGGCAGCCCGGTGGTGGGCGGCAGCGGCACCGGCGCGGACGCCATGTTCCGCCTCGCCGGCATCGAGAATGCGGTTTCCGGCGTGAAGGGCTACAAGCCCGCCGGCGACGAGGTCCTGCTCACCGCCGCGCCCGAGGCCATCGTGGTGATGAGCGGCGGCGGCCAGGCGCTGCCGGCCGACCTCATCTTCTCCCTGCCCGCCTTCAAGGCCTCGCCCGCCGCCAAGGACAAGCGCCTGGTCACCCTGCCCGGCTCCTATCTGCTGGGCTTCGGGCCGCGCACGCCGCAGGCGGCCCGCGACCTCGCCCTCGCCGTGCGCGGCAACGCCCGCCTCGCGCCGCTGCCGGCGCACTCCTGGTCGAGCGAGCCCAATCCATGACCGTGGCCGCCGCGCCCGGGGTACGGGTCTCCCGCCGGGCCGCCGGCCGCCCGGCGGCCGTGGTCGGCATCGCCGCCTGCGCGACCCTCGCCGCCCTCGCCTTTGTGGGCGCGCTGGCCATCGGGCCGGTGACCATTGCCCCGACCCATGTCCTCGCCATCCTCGCCGACGCCTTCTCCGCGCCCACGGACGAGATCGGCACTGCATTGCGCGAGCGCATGGTGGTGCTGGACATCCGCCTGCCCCGCGCGGTGCTCGGCCTGCTCACCGGCGCCGGCACCGCGCTCGCCGGCGCGGTGATGCAGGGCGTGTTCCGCAACCCGCTGGCCGATCCGGGCCTGGTGGGGGTGGCGCCCGGTGCCGCGCTGGCGGCGGTGGCCTTCATCGTGCTCGGCGCGCCGGCGCTGGAACTGCTGCCGGCCGCGCTCCAGACCCTCGGCCTGCCGCTCGCCGCCTTCGCCGGCAGCCTTGCCACCACGCTCGTCATCGCCCGGCTCGCCATGCGCGACGGCACCATGTCGGTGGCCACCCTCCTGTTCTCCGGCCTCGCCCTCGGCGCGCTGGCCAGCGCCGGCACCGGCCTCCTGGTGTTCATCTCCAGCGAGCAGCAGTCGCGGGAGTTCATCTTCTGGACGCTGGGCAGCCTGGGCGGCGCCACCTGGCCGAAAGTGGCGCTGGTGGCGCCCTTCGTCGGCGCCCTGCTGATCGGCGGGCCGTTCCTTGCCCGCGGGCTCGACGCTTTGGCGCTGGGCGAGGCGGAAGCCTTCCATGTGGGCGTGCCGGTGGAGCGGCTGAAGCGGCTCGCCATCCTCGCCGTCGCCGCCGGGGTCGGGGCCTGCGTCGCCGCCGCCGGGGTGATCGGCTTCGTCGGCCTCGTGGTGCCGCATCTGGTGCGCATGTGGCTCGGCCCCGGCCACCGGGTGCTGCTGCCGGCCTCCGCTTTGCTCGGCGCCGCCGTGCTGCTGGCCGCCGACATCTGCGCCCGCATGCTGGCCGCGCCGGCCGAGCTGCCGCTCGGCGTCGTCACCGCGCTGGTGGGCGCGCCCTTCTTCCTCTGGCTGCTGCTGCGCCGCCGCCTCATCGGATAGAGCCATGTATACCGCCGAAGCGATCGGCCTGACGCTCAACGGGCGCGCGCTGGTGCGCGACGTCTCGCTCACCCTGGAGCCCGGCACCGTCACCGTGCTGGTCGGCCCCAACGGCGCGGGCAAGTCCAGCCTGCTGAAGCTGATCGCCGGGGAGACGGCGCCCACCAGCGGTCGAGCGACCCTCGACGGCACCGACATCCGGCGCCTGTCCCCCGCCGTCCTGGCGCGGCGGCGGGCGGTGCTGCCGCAATCCGCCGAGGTCGCCTTCGCCTTCCGCGTGGACGAGGTGGTGCGCATCGGCCTGCTCGGCTCACAGCCCGGCACCGAGGCGCGCATCGCCCGCCTGCTGGAGCGGGTGGACCTGCCGGACTTCGCCGGGCGGTCCTACGACAGCCTGTCCGGCGGCGAGCGCCAGCGGGTGCAACTCGCCCGGGCCCTCGCCCAGGTGGAGGTGATGGACCCGGACAAGCCGCGCTATCTGCTGCTGGACGAGCCCACCGCCAGCCTCGACCTCGCCCACCAATTGCTGGTGCTGCGCGAGGCCCGCGCCCATGCGGCGGCGGGCGGCGCGGTGCTGGCGGTGCTGCACGACCTCAACCTCGCGGCCATGGCGGCGGACCGCATGGTGGTGCTGGTGGCCGGCGAACTGGTGGCCGGCGGCCCGCCCGCCGCGGTGATGACCGACGCGACCCTGGCCTCCGCCTTCCGCATCGCCGCCCGCGTCAATGCGGTGCCGAACGGCCCGTTCCTGCTGCCCCAGGCCATCGTGCCGGAGGGCGACGTGCTGTCGCCCCGCTGAGCTGAGGTCAGACCACCAGCCGCGCGCCGAGATTGAGCACCGCGCGGGCGAGGCTGTAGGGCGCCAGCATGGAGGTCTTGGGATTGTCCGGCAGGGTGCGCCCCTCCACCGCCACGGACAGGCTGCCGAACGCGCCTTCCGCCTCCACCAGATGGCGGTTTCCTGTGGCCTGCGGGTCGGCCATGAGCTTGACCTCGGTGCGCTCGAACCCGAGGCCCGCCAGGGCCACGGCAGCGACCACATTGGCATTCTGCGGAAAGGCCAACGCCGCCGCCCGCGCGGTGCCGGCGAACACGACCATGGGCGCGCGCACGGCAGAGAGATCGACCACCCGCTCCGCCGCCGTGCCCATCCAGGCGGCCGGCGCCTTGCGCGCCACGTAGCGCACCCGCTCCAGCCCGGCGCGGCGGGCGGCGCCAAGGGCATCCAGCCCGCCCACGGCGCCGGCGGGGATGACGATGCGCCCGCCCCGTGCCGCAGCGGCATGCAAGGCGGCTTCGAGCGCGGGGTCCGCCAGCGCCCCAACCGAGGCGACCACGAGGTCGCACCCCGCTTCCAGGACCTGTGGCCCGTGGGCGGCAAGGCCGGCGTGGCCGGCGCACTCGGCCACCACCTGCGGCCTGAGCGCCAGGAAGGCGGCGGCATCGCTGGTGACCGCCACCTCCGGTGGCAGTGCGGCACGGGCGCGCGCCACCCCGGACCCACGCACCAGCACGCCCACCACCTCTGCGGCGCCGGGCGGCTCCGCCCGGAGGGCGTGGAGCAGCGTGCCGCCGATGGCGCCGAAGCCGATGATGCCCACTTTCATGCCGTTTCTCCGGGTCTCCGAATCGGTCCTCAACTATCGGAAGCCGGTCACGCGGTGGCAAACCTTGACCGGCCCCTGCCCCAGCGCGAGGCCCGCGCCGGGCCGCTCCCCAGGCCCCCCCGACCTTGGTCGAAGCCCTTGAAACCCTTGATTTCCCTCAACGACTGTTGTGCACTGCACCGCTCTAGTGCTCCCACCGTTGCGCCTCGGGCGCGGAGCAAGGGCAGGAGCCAATGACCGAACCATCTCCTCCGGCACGGCGTGGCGAAGCGGCGCGCGAGCTGGCGCTGGCCGCCGCCACGCGGCGCTTTTCCACCCAGTGCTACGAGCATGTGGGTCTGCGGCACATCGCGGCCGATGCCGGGCTGGACGTGGCCCGCGTCCACCGCATGTTCGGCTCCAAGGAGGCGCTGTTCGCCGCCTGCGTGCGGCGCGCCTTCGGCGAATGGCCGTGGACCGCCTCCAATCCCCCCGAGCTGGCGCACGAGATCACCGCGCACCTCCTGTCCACCGCCATGCAGGAGGGCGGCGACCCGCTGCAGATGCTGGTGCGCTCCGTCTCAGATCCCCACGCCGCGCCGGTGCTGCGGGCCTGGACGGAGGAGGCCTTCCTCGCCCCGGCGGCGCAGGTCGCCCGGAGCGGGCAGGCCAGCGTCTCCGAGGCCGAGGCGCAGCAGCGCGCGGCGCTGCTCGCCGCCTGTAGCCTCGGCATCGCCGTGATGCGCAACGTCATGGGCATGTCCGCCTTGGCCGGGGTGGAGCATTCCACGCTGGCCACGCGCATCGACCAGTTGTTCCAGACCTGCCTTGCCCCCGAAACCGCGCCAGCCGCCCTGGAGCCTTCCGCATGACACGCCGCTTCTGGCTGATCGCCGGCCTCGTCCTTGTCCTCGCAGCGGCGGGAGGCGGCGGATATTACGTCTACAGCCACCGCCAGGTGCTGCCCGCCGGCATCGTGGCGGCCAATGGCCGGCTCGAAGCGACCGAGGTGGACGTGGCGGCGAAGAATGCCGGGCGCGTCGCCGAGGTGAATGCGGAGGAAGGCGATTTCGTGCGCCAGGGCCAGGTGGTGGCGCAGATGGACGTGCAGGAGACCGAGGCCTCGCTGCGCAGCGCCCATGCCCAGGCCGAGCAGGCCCAGCGCTCCTACGAGCAGGCCAAGCACGTGGTGGAGCAGCGCCAGGGCGAGCTCGACCTCGCGATCAAGGAATTGCAGCGCGACGAGACCCTGCTCGCCAAGGGCTTCGCCACCCAGCAGAAGGTGGACCAGGAACGCACCGCCAAGGTCACCGCCGAGGCGGCGCTGAACGCCGCCATGAGCGCCGTGGACGCCTATGAGGCCGCCATCCGCTCGGCCAAGGCGGAAGAGGACCGCCTGACCCGCCAGGTGGTGGACGGAACCTTGATCGCGCCCCGCTCCGGCCGCGTGCTCTACCGCCTCGCCGAGCCGGGCGAGGTGCTCTCCGCCGGCGGCAAGGTGCTGACGCTGCTCGATCTGTCCGACGTGTACATGACCGTGTTCCTGCCCGCCTCACTGGCCGGGCAACTGGCGGTCGGCGCCGACGCCCGGCTGCTGCTGGAGCCGATCCCGGACATCGCCATCCCGGCCAAGGTGTCATTCATCTCCGCCCGCGCGCAATTCACCCCCAAGCAGGTGGAGACCCAGAGCGAGCGCGACCGGATGATGTTCCGCGCCAAGGTGCGCATCCCGAGCGACTTGGTGCAGCGCTACATCGAGCAGGTGAAGACCGGCGTCACCGGCGTCGCTTATGTGCGCACCGACCCGAAGACGGCCTGGCCCGGCTGGCTCGAATCCGACCTGACCCGGCCCGCGCAATGAGCGAGACGGAGACGGAAGCGGCGGGCGGCGGCTTCCGGATGTCCGGCATCACCCATCGTTACGGCGGGGTGCTGGCGGTGGACAAGGTGGACCTCGCGCTGGAGGCCGGCGGCGCCATGGCGCTGGTGGGGCCGGACGGGGTGGGCAAGTCCACCCTGCTGGCGCTGATCGCCGGCGCCAAGCGCATCCAGGAGGGGCGGGTCGAGGCGCTCGGCGCCGATCTGGCCTCCACCCGCGCCCGGGAAAGCGTGCAGCCGCGCATCGCCTTCATGCCGCAGGGCCTGGGCAAGAACCTCTATCCCGGCCTCACGGTACGGGAGAACATCGCCTTCTTCGCCCGCCTGTTCGGCGCCGACGCCAAGGCGGCCGGCGCGCGCATGGCGCCGCTGCTGGAGGCGGTGGGCCTCGCCCCGTTCGCCGACCGGCTGATGCGCAAGCTCTCCGGCGGCATGAAGCAGAAGCTCGGCCTGTGCTGCGCGCTGGTGCACGAGCCCGACCTCCTGCTGCTGGACGAGCCGACCACCGGCGTCGATCCGCTCTCCCGCAAGCAGTTCTGGGAACTGGTGGACGCCATCCGCGCCGACCGCCCCCGCCTCGCCATGCTGGTGGCCACCGCCGACATGGAGGAAGCCGCGCGCTTTCCCCGCGTGGTGATGATGAACGACGGCAGGATCCTGGATGACGGCGCGCCGGCCGACCTGCTGGCCCGCACTGGCGAGGCCGACCTGGAGCGCGCCTTCATCGCCCTGCTGCCGCCGGACGCGCGCGGCGGCGACATCGCCCCCACCGCGCGGGCGGAGATCGCCCCGGACGCGCCGGTGGCGATCGAATCGCGCGGCCTGACCCGGCGCTTCGGCGATTTCATCGCGGTGGACGCGGTGAACTTCACCATCCGCCAGGGCGAGATCTTCGGCTTCCTCGGCTCCAACGGCTGCGGCAAGTCCACCACCATGAAGATGCTCACCGGCCTGCTGCCGGCCTCCAGCGGCGAGGCGCTGCTGTTCGGCGTCCCGGTGGCGGCGGACGACATGGCGACGCGCCGGCGCGTCGGCTACATGTCGCAGAGCTTCTCGCTCTATGGCGACCTCACGGTGCGCCAGAACCTCGACCTGCACGCCCGCCTGTTCGCCCTCGCGCCGGAAGCCGCCGAAGCGCGCATCGCCGAGCTGGCCCGCGACTACGACCTCGGCGAGGTGCTCGACCAACTGGCCGAGAGCCTGCCGCTCGGCGTGCGCCAGCGGCTGTCGCTGGCGGTGGCGGTGCTGCACAAGCCGGACGTGCTGATCCTCGACGAGCCCACCTCCGGCGTCGATCCGGTGGCCCGCGACGGCTTCTGGGCGCACTTGCTGCGGCTGTCGCGCGAGGACAAGGTCACCATCTTCATCTCCACCCATTTCATGGCCGAGGCGGCGCGCTGCGACCGCATCTCCTTCATGCATGCCGGCCGGGTGATCGCCACCGGCAGCCCGGCCGAACTCCAGGCCGAGAAGCACGCGGCCACGCTGGAAGAGGCGTTCATCGCCTATATGGAGGAAGGCGGGCGCTCGACCGCCGCGCCGCCCCGCCTGCCGCCCTCCGCCGACGCGGTGGGCCGGCAGGGCGCCTTCTCGCTGCGCCGCCTCAGCGCCTATGCGGGGCGCGAGACCACGGAGCTGCGCCGCGACCCGGTGCGCCTCACCTTCGCGCTGCTGGGCACGGCGCTGCTGATGCTGATCTTCGGCTACGGCATCACGCTCGACGTGGACCATGTGCGCTTCGCCGTGCTGGACCGCGACCAGACGCCGGAGAGCCGCGCCTATACGGACACCTTCGCCCACTCCACCTATTTCCAGGTGGAGGCGCCGCTGGCCGACCCCGCCGCGCTGCAACGGGGGCTGATGTCCAACGACATCGCCTTCGCCATCGAGATCCCGCCCCAGTTCGGCGCCGACCTGCGCTCGGGCCGGTCCACCGAGGTGCTGGTCACCATCGACGGCGCCATGCCGTTCCGCGCCGAGACCATCCGCGGCTATGTGCAGGGCGCGCACCTCCAGTTTCTCACCGAGGCCGCGGCGGCGGCAGGCAAGAGCACCACCGCCAGCGCCAGCCTCGCCATGCGCTACCGCTACAACCAGGCGTTCCGCAGCATCGAGGCCATGGTTCCGGCGGTCATCGCGCTGATGCTGGTGTTCATTCCTTCCGTGCTCACCGCGCTCGGGGTGGTGACGGAGAAGGAGCTGGGCTCGATCACCAACCTTTACGTCACGCCGGTCACCAAGCTGGAATTCCTGCTGGGCAAGCAATTGCCCTACGTGGGCCTCGCCTGCTTCAACTACCTGCTCATGGTGGTGATGGCGCTGGTCATCTTCGGCGTGCCGCTGAAGGGCAGCTTCCTCGGCCTCTCGCTGGCGGCGGTGGCCTATGTGCTCGGCACCACCGCCATCGGCCTCGTCTCCTCCACCCTGACCCGCACCCAGGTCTCGGCGCTGTTCGCCACCACGCTCGCCACCATGATGCCCGCCACCCAGTTCTCCGGCATGCTCCAGCCGGTGGCGACGCTGGAGGGCGGGGCGTGGGTGCTCGGCACGTTGTTCCCCACCAGCTATTTCCTGCGCGCCAGCGTCGGGGCCTTCACCAAGGGGCTGGACTTCGCCGAGCTGGTGCCGTTCGCGGTGTCCTGCTTCGCTTTTTGGCCGGCGCTGCTGCTCATCGCCTACGCTCTCCTCAGGAAACAGGAGGCCTGACATGAGCTGGGCCGCCCTCTCTTCCCTCATCCGCAAGGAACTCATCAGCCTGTGGCGCGACCGGGCCATGCTGGTGCTGGTGCTCTATGCCTTCACGGCGGCCATCTACATGCAGGCCAAGGGCATGAGCCACGATCTCAACCGCGCCACCGTGGGCGTGGTGGACGAGGACAATTCCACCCTGTCGCATGCCATCGCCGACGCCTTGCTGCCGCCGCGCTTCCAGACGCCGGTGGCGCTCGCCCCCGGCGACGTGGACCGCGACATGGACCGCGCCCGCTACACCTTCGTGCTGAACTTCCCGCCGAAATTCGAGGCCGACGTGCTGGCCCGCCGCTCGCCCTCGGTGCAACTGCTCATCGACGCCACCGCGCTGATGCAGGCCGGGCTCGGCGCCAACGACATCTCCGCCATCTTCGAGCAGGAGGTGGCGCGCTTCGTCAACCGCACCGACAACACCACGCCCTCGCCGGTGGACCTGAAGATCCGCTCGGCCTTCAACCAGACGCTGGAATCCTCCTGGTTCACCGGCACCATGGGCCTCATCAACAACATCACCATGCTGTCGGTGCTGCTGGCGGGGGCGGCGCTGATCCGCGAGCGCGAGCACGGCACGCTGGAGCACGTGCTGGTGCTGCCGGTACGCCCGTCCGAGATCATGCTGGCCAAGATCATCGCCAATGGCGCGGTCATCCTGCTGGTGACGGCGGTCTCCATCCTGGCGGTGCTGCGCGGCGTCATGGGCATGCAGATCGCCGGCTCGGTGCCGCTGTTCCTGCTGGGGGTGGCCTTCTATCTGTTCTTCTCGGCCTCGTTCGGCATCTTCCTCGGCACGGTGTCCAGTTCCATGCCGCAGCTCGGGCTGCTGTTCATCCTCACCGTGCTGCCCATGAACCTGTTGTCCGGCGGCTTCACCCCGCTGGAGAGCATGCCGGTGTGGATGCAATGGGCGACGCAATTCTCGCCCTCGACGCACTTCGTCGCCTTCGCCCAGGCCATCCTCTATCGCGGCGCCGGGTTCGACGTGGTGTGGCCGCGCTTCCTGGCGACGCTGGCCATCGGCGGGCTGTTCTTCGCCTTCAGCCTCGCCCGCTTCCGCAGCTTCCTCGCCGCGCAGCAATAGTCAGGCGAAGCGCCGGGCCGCTTCCAGGGCCAGCCCGGTGCCGACCGAGCCGAAGGTGTCGCCCTCCACCACCCGGGCGGCCGGCAGGCAGGCGAGGATCGCCGCGCGCACATGGGCAAGGCGGGTGGAGCCGCCGGTGAGGAACACCGCGTCGATCCGCTCCGCCGGGACGCCGGCCTGCTGGAGGCACACGTCCACGCGCCGGGCGATGCGCTCGGCCAGGGTCGCGGTGTGGCTCTCCAGGCCGTCGCGGTCGAGCGCGGCCTCTAGCCCCGCCTCCACTTCCTGGAGGTCGAGCCGGGCTTCGCCTTCTTCCGCCAGCGCGATCTTGGCGCCCTCGGTGGCGATGGCCAGCGTATGGCCGCGCTGCTCCTCGATCACCTTGATGAGGCGCTCCAGCCGGGCCGGCTCGGCCGCGTCGCGCCGCACCTCGATGATCTCGCGCACCGTCTTCGGCGTGTAGAGCCGGTTGATGGCGGACCAGGTGGCGAGGTCGAAATAATAGGCGCTCGGCACGTCGCGGCCCGGCTGCTTCATGGGGGTGCGGTAGCCCAGGAGCGGCATCACCACGCCCAGCGAGAGCTGGCGGTCGAAGTCGGTGCCGCCGATGCGCACCCCGTCATTGGCCAGGATGTCGCCGGCCCGGTCCGGCAGCCGGCGGCGGTCGGGGCCGAGGCGCACGATGGAGAAATCCGAAGTGCCGCCGCCGATGTCGGCGATCAGCGCCAGTTCCTCGTGGCCGACCTGCTGCTCATAGTCGAGCGCGGCGGCGATGGGCTCGAACTGGAAGGTCACGTCGGCGAAACCGGCGCCGCGCGCGATCTCCTCCAACGCCTCCTGCGCCCTGGCGTTGCCCGCCGGGTCCTCGTCCACGAAGAACACCGGGCGGCCCATAACCACCTGGGTCAATTCGGCTTTCCGCTCCGCCTCGGCGCGCGCCTTCACGGTGGCGATGAAGTCGCCGATCACCGCGCGGAACGGAATCCGGCGCCGGCCGACCGCCGTGCTCTCGTCCAGCAGGGCGGTGCCGAGCACGGATTTGAGCGCGCGCATCAGCCGGCCGTCCTCGCCCTCCACATAGGCCCTCACGGCGGCGCGGCCGATGCGCGGATGGCCGGCGCGGTCGTAGAAGACCGCGCTCGGCACGGTGTCGCGCCCGTCTTCCAGCGCCGCCAGCACCGGGCCTTGGCCGGTGGGCACGCCGAGCGTGGTGTTGGACGTACCGAAATCGAGGCCGCAGGCCGCCATGGGGGATCTCCGAAGGGCGGGCTTGTTACGCGCTAAGCGGCTTCGGATCAAGGCTGTTCGCCATTCCGGTACGGCGGTCACATGGCCGTCATCGCGTCGTCACGGCGCCTTCATGCAAAGCCCCCAAGCCTCCGCCGGAGACAGCCGGCCCTGCCGGCGGCAGACCGGAGGCGGACATGGGCATGTGGACGAGGACGGGACGGGCGCTGGCGGCCGGGGTGCTCGGGCTGGGCCTGCTGGCCGGGCAGGCCAGGGCCGAGGTGGAGATCCAGTGGTGGCACGCCATGTCCGGGCCGCTGGGCGAGAAGCTGGAGAAAATCGCCAGCGATTTCAATGCCTCGCAAGGCGAATACAAAATCGTCCCGGTATTCAAGGGCTCCTATCCGGAGACCATGACCGGGGCCATCGCCGCGTTCCGGGCCAAGCAGCAGCCGGCCATCGTCCAGGTGTTCGAGGTCGGCACCGCCACCATGATGGCCGCCAAGGGCGCGGTCTATCCCGTGTACAAGCTGATGGCCGAGCAAGGCGAACCCTTCGCTCCCAAGGCCTATCTGCCCGCCGTGACCGGCTATTACTCGGACACCCAAGGCAATCTGCTGTCCTTCCCGTTCAATTCCTCCACCACGATCCTCTATTACAACAAGGATCTGTTCCAGAAGGCCGGCCTCGACCCCGCCGTCCCGCCCAAGACCTGGCCGGAACTGGAGGCGATGGCGAAAAAGCTTCAGGCCTCCGGCGTGCCCTGCGGCTTCACCACCCAATGGCCGTCCTGGGTGAATGTGGAGAACCTTTCCGCCTTCCATAACGTGCCCATCGGCACGAAGCAGAACGGAATGGGCGGTTTGGACACACAGCTCACCATTTCGAACACCCTGGTACAACACCATTGGGAAAAGCTGGCGGAGTGGCAGAAATCCAGGCTTTTCGACTATGGCGGACGCCAGGCGAAGGCGGACCCGAAATTCTTCTCCGGCGAATGCGCCATGTCCATCGGCTCCTCGGCCGCGCGCGCCGCGATTCTCGCCAATGCCAAATTCGATCTGGGATACGGCATGATCCCCTATTGGCCGGATGTGAAAGGCGCGCCGCAGAATTCGATCATCGGCGGCGCCACCCTGTGGGTGCTCACCGGCCGGCCGCAGGCGGAGTACAAGGGCGCGGCGAAATTCTTCACCTATCTCTCGCGCCCCGAGGTGCAGGCCTGGTGGCACCAGCAGACCGGCTACCTGCCGATCACGGAAGCCGCCTACCACCTCTCCAAGAGCCAGGGCTTCTATGACAAGAACCCCGGCACCGACGTCTCCATCCTGCAGATGACGCTCAACCCGCCGACGGAGAATTCCAAGGGCCTGCGCTTCGGCTCGTTCGCCCAGATCCGCGACGTGATCGAGGAGGAGCTGGAGGCGACGCTTGCCGGCAGCAAGACCGCCAAGGCGGCGCTGGATGACGCCCAGGCGCGCGGCAACACGCTGCTGCTGGCGTTCGAGAAGGCCAACCCATAGTCCCTCCGGCCCGCTGATCGAGCGATCAGCGGGCCGCCCGATCGCCGTCCCTTCGCCGATCCCGAGGCGCCATGCAGGCCAAGCGCGTCACCTTCCCCAACAAAGTGCTGCCCTACCTGCTGCTGGCGCCGCAGCTCGCCGTCACCGCCGTCTTCTTCCTCTGGCCGGCGGGCGAAGCGCTTCTCGGCGCGCTCTATGCGGAGGATGCCTTCGGCCTCTCCCGGCAGTTCGTCGGCCTGGAGAATTTCGCCGCTTTGGCCCGCGACCCGGCCTATCTGGAGGCGGTGGGCGTCACTTTCCTCTTCTCCGGCGCGGTGGCGGGCCTCTCGCTCGCCCTCGGCCTGCTGCTGGCGCTGGCGGCGGAGAAGGCCGGGCGCCTCGCCGGCCTCTACCGCACCCTGCTGATCTGGCCCTATGCGGTGGCCCCGGCGGTGGCCGCCATCCTGTTCTGGTTCATGTTCGATCCCAATGTCGGCGTCGCCGCCCGCGCCCTGCGCGGCCTCGGCGTCACCTGGAACCACTTCCTCGACGGCCGGCAGGCGCTGCTGCTGGTGGTGCTGGCGGCGGCCTGGAAGCAGGTCAGCTACAATCTGCTGTTCTTCTACGCCGGTCTGCGCGCCATTCCCCGCCCCCTCATCGAGGCGGCGGCGCTGGACGGGGCGGGGCCGGTCCGGCGCTTCACCGCCATCGTCTTCCCGCTGCTGGCGCCCACCACCGTCTTCCTGGTGGTGGTGAACGTGACCTATGCCTTCTTCGACACCTTCGGCATCATCCACGCCACCACTGGCGGCGGGCCGGGGCGGGCGACCACCACCTTGGTCTACAAGGTGTTCAAGGACGGGTTCGAAGGGCTGGACCTGGGCTCGTCCTCCGCCCAGTCGGTGGTGCTGCTGGCCATCGTGGCGGCGCTCACCGTGCTCCAATTCCGCCATATCGAGCGCAAGGTGCAATATTGATGGCCCGGCGCGACGGCATGGTGGAGCGCGACGGCGCGCTGACGCTCGCCGCCCACGGCGTGCTCATCCTCGGCGTCGCGGTCATGGTGCTGCCGGTCTATCTGGCCTTCGTCGCCTCCACCCATCCGGGCGCCGATTTCCTGGGCGGGCGCATCGGCGTCCTGCCGGGCCCGGACGGGCCGGCCAATTACGCCGCGCTGGTCGGCCTCGGCGCGCCGCCGCCGGGGGTCCCGCCCATCGGCCCCATGCTGTGGAACAGCTTCGTCATGGCGCTGGGCATCGCCGTGGGCAAGATCGCCATCTCCCTGCTGTCGGCCTTCGCGGTGAGCTATTTCCGCTTTCCGTTCCGGGTGACGGCCTTCTGGCTGATCTTCATCACCCTGATGCTGCCGGTGGAGGTGCGCATCCTGCCCACCTACAAGGTGGTGGCGGACCTCGCGCTCTTGAACACGCCGGGCGGGCTGATCCTGCCGCTGATCGCCAGCGCCACCGCCACCTTCCTGTTCCGGCAGGTGTTCATGACCATTCCCGACGAGATGACGGAGGCGGCCAGGATGGACGGGGCCGGGCCGATGCGCTTCTTCTGGCACATCCTGCTGCCGCTCTCGCGCACCAACATCGCGGCGCTGTTCGTCATCCTCTTCATCTATGGCTGGAACCAGTATCTGTGGCCGCTGATGGTGACGACAGAGGCGAGCCACGCCACCATCGTCACCTCGATCCAGCGCCTCGCCGCCACGGCGAACCAGGAGGCCCCGGTCTGGCACCTGGTGATGGGCACCGCCATCCTCGCCTTGCTGCCGCCGGTGGCGGTGATCCTCGCCATGCAGCGCCTGTTCGTGGACGGGCTGACGGAGACGGAGAAATAGGGGCGGGGGGCCGGGAATACCCATGACGGCACGGCCCCCGACCCAATGCCGGCGACAAGGCCCGGCAAGTTTTGCGGCGGCGTGCATGCAAGATGGCGGACGCAGGGCATTTTTGCCTATTTCGGCGCCGTTTGCCGCCAACGCGGGCGCAAGACCCTCCGCACACCTCCTGCCTGCCCTTGATTCTCCAGCATTTTTCCGTGGCACACCACTTGCTAGTTAAGGGCCAGAGTTGGTGGCTAGGGTTCCGGCGCCGTTGCGGCGTGCTGGTCCGAGAGCTGCCACCGGCCCGGGAGACATCCGGGCCGGGCGCACGGCGGGATAAAAGCCCGGGAGACCTCGGTGGCCAAGGAATTGGTGGCACGCGAGTCTCCGCCAATTCCCCGATTTTCAACAAGGGGAACACTATGCGCTTCTCGATTGCGACGCTTCTGTCCTCACGCCTCGTTGCTTCGCCCCTCGCTTCAACGCGGCTCGCCCGCCGCGCGGCGCTGCTCGGCCTTGCCGGCGCCGCTGCGCTGATGCTCAACATCGGCCCGCTGGCCGCCCCCGCGCAGGCCGCGCCCAAGAAGGACTTCAAGGTCGCCTGGTCGATCTATGTGGGCTGGATGCCCTGGGGCTATGCCGCAGACCATGGCATCGTGAAGAAATGGGCCGACAAATACGGCCTCAAGATCGACGTGGTGCAGTTCAACGATTATGTCGAAAGCATCAACCAATATACCGCCGGCGCGTTCGACGCGCTGACCGTGACCAATATGGACGCCCTCTCCGTGCCCGCCGCCGGCGGCGTGGACACCTCCGCCGTCATCATGGGCGACTTCTCCAACGGCAATGACGCGGTGATCCTGAAGGGCAAGGACAGCCTGGCCGCCATCAAGGGCCAGAAGGTCAATCTGGTGGAATTCTCGGTCTCGCATTACCTGCTGGCGCGGGCGCTAGAGAGCGTGAAGCTGTCCGAGCGCGACGTGAAGGTGGTGAACACCTCCGACGCCGACATGGTGGCCGCCTACAAGACCAAGGCGGTGACGGCGGTCGTCACCTGGAACCCGCTGGTGTCCGAGATCCTGGCCGAGAAGAGCGCCAAGAACGTGTTCGACAGCTCCAAGATCCCCGGCGAGATCATGGACCTCATGGTCGCCAATACGCAGACGCTCACCGACAATCCCGACTTCGGCAAGGCGCTGGCCGGCATCTGGTACGAGACCGTCACCCTGATGACCGCCGAGAGCGAGGCGGGCAAGGCGGCGCGCGCCGCCATGGGCAAGGCGTCGGGCACCGATCTCGCCGGCTTCGAAAGCCAGCTCAAGGCCACCAAGCTGTTCGACAAGGCGGCCGATGCGGTGGCGTTCGTGAAGTCCCCCGCCGTCGGCACCACCATGGACCGGGTGCGCAAGTTCCTGTTCGAGAAGAAGCTGCTGGGCGAGAACGCGAAATCCGCCGACGCCATCGGCATCGCCTTGCCCGACGGCAAGGTGCTGGGCGACGCCAAGAACGTGAAGCTGCGCTTCATCGACACCTACATGGCGCTGGCGGCCGACGGCAAGCTCTGAGGGGTTCGCGCGGTCACGTCCGCCGACGCCGGACGGACGACCCGCCACCCGGCGCCCGCCCGCCGATTTCACCCTCTCCCGCTTGCGGGGGAGGGAGCCCGTCGCGCCAGCGGCGAGGGTGTGCTCGTCGCCAGGCGGGCCTGCCCGCCACACCCAACGGACGGCCCGCCACCCCGCGCCCGCCCGCCGAACGAAACCCGGAGCCCGCACGCATGCGCCTCATCAACCGCCGGCCGGACCGCACGGCAGCGCTGCTGCTGGCCATGCTGCCGTTCGCGTGCCTCATCCTCGCCTATGTGCTCGGCTCCGCCGCGCGGCTCGCCGACAACCCGGCGGACAAGCTGCTGCCGAGCCTCGCCACCATCGGCGATGCCATCGCCCGCGTGGCGCTCAATCCCGATGCCCGCACGGGTGACTATCTGCTCATCAGCGACACGCTGGCGACGCTGGACCGGCTCGTCACCGCGCTGGCGCTGTCCACCGCCATCGCCCTCGTCGCCGGCGTGATGATCGGCATGCTGCCCATGGTGCGGGCGCTGCTGGCGCCGTTCGTCGCCATGGTCTCCATGGTGCCGCCGCTGGCGCTGCTGCCCATCCTGTTCATCGCTCTCGGGCTGGGCGAGGTCTCGAAAGTGGCGCTGATCACCATCGGGGTGACGCCCTTTCTCATCCGCGACCTCGCCATGCGGGTGGAGGAACTGCCGCGCGAGCAGATGATCAAGGCGCAGACGCTGGGCGCCTCAAGCTGGCAGATCGCGCTGCGCGTGGTGCTGCCGCAGATCGCCCCGCGCCTCATCGACGCTGTGCGCCTGTCGCTCGGCCCGGCCTTCCTGTTCCTCATCGCGGCGGAGGCGATCGCGGCCGAGAGCGGCCTCGGCTATCGCATCTTCCTGGTGCGGCGGTATCTCGCCATGGATGTCATCCTGCCCTACGTCGCCTGGATCACCTTGCTCTCGGTGCTGATGGACTATGGCCTCGTGCGGCTGCGCCGCGCCGCCTTCCCCTGGTTCGGCGGGAGGGGCGCATGACCGCCATCTCGGTGCAGCACCTGTGGAAGGAATATGGCGACCAGATCGTGCTGGAGGACATCTGCCTCGAGTTCGCGCCGCGTTCCTTCGTCGCCCTGGTCGGCCCCTCCGGCTGCGGCAAGACCACCTTCCTGCGCATCCTGCTCAGCGAGGAGAGCGTGACCCGCGGCAGCGTGCTGATCGACGGCCGCCCCATCGCCCGCGAGCCCGGCGCCGACCGGGGCGTGGTGTTCCAGCGCTATTCCGTCTTCCCGCACCTCACCGTGCTGGGCAACGTGCTGCTGGCGGCGGAATTACCGCGCGCGCCGCTCACCGGCCGCCTGTTCGGCGCCGCCCGCCACGCGGCGGCTGAGGAGGCCCGCGCGCTGATCGACGAAGTGGGCCTTGCCGGGGCGCAGGACAAATATCCCGCCGCGCTGTCGGGCGGCATGCAGCAGCGCCTCGCGCTCGCCCAGGCGATCATGCGCAAGCCGCGCATCCTCTTGCTGGACGAGCCGTTCGGCGCGCTCGACCCCGGCATCCGCGCCGACATCCACACCCTGATGCGCAAGCTGTGGAACTCTTGCGAGATGACGGTGGTGATGGTGACGCACGACCTGCGCGAGGCCTTCACGCTCGCCACCCGCGTCATCGCCTTCGAGCGCCGCCGCGACCGGCCGGAGGAGCGCGCGCGCTTCGGCGCCACGGTGGCGCGCGACATCGACGTCTGGCCGCGCCGCATCGCCGGCGCGCCTTCCAGCCCCGGCCGGGACGACCCGGCGATCGAGACGGGGCATGGCCGGGACGACCCGGCACTCATGAGCGCCTGAGGAGAGAGCACATGACTGCCGACACCACAACGCTGGACCGCATCGCGGCCAACAAGCGCCGCTACGAGGAGCTGAAGGCCGCCGGCGGCCACGCCCCCGCCGTGCTGCCCGCGCCCACGGCGCGCGGCCTGCCGCTGCCGCCCGGCCCGCTGACCCGCGAGACGATCCCGCCCGGCTGGTACTTCACCACGCGGCTGAAGGCCGGCGAGGCGCTGCGCATCGCGCTGATGGACGCGCCCGCCGCCGTCGCGCTGGTCTGCTGGAACGCGCACGAGACGAGCGAGCGGCTGAACTATGCCGACACGCTGAAGATCCAGTGGACCGCCAGATTGCAGAAGGGCCGCGTGCTGTTCTCCGACATGGGCCGGGTGATGCTCTCGCTGGTGGAGGATACCGGCTGCGCCCATGACGCGCTGGTGGGCGGCTCCACCGCCGCCTCCAACCGCGCCCGCTACGGCGCCAAGGCCGATAGCGAGCGGCTGCGCAACACGCGGGACAATTTCATCCTCGCCGCCGGCAAGCTCGGCCTCGCGCGCTGCGACATCCCGCCGTGCATGACCTTCTTCGCCCCGGTGAACACCGACGCGGACGGCAGGCTGGCATGGGGCGCCGACACCCGGCAGGCGGGCGATTTCGTCGACCTGCGGGCGGAGATGGACCTCCTCGTGGCGCTCTCCAACTGCCCGCACCCGCTCGACCCGCGCCCGGACCATGCCGCCGGCAGCGTCGAGGCGATCCGCTTCCAGGCCCCGCCCGCTGCGTTCGACGACCTCTGCCGCACCGCCACCCCCGAAGCCGCCCGCGGCTTCGAGAACCTCGCGCGCTGAAGGGAGCGACCGACATGAACGCCAAAAGCTTCTTCGCCGCCCCGGTGCATGACCCGAAATCCGCGATCGCCACCCACCATGTGCCCCCGCAGGCCCCCTGGTCGGGCCTCGTCAGGCGCGGCCAATCCATCCGCATCATCGACCTGGAGGGCCAGCAGGCGGTGGACACCCTGTTCTACAAGGCGGGCGACCTCGCCGAGCGCTATTCGGCGCAGGACACCGTGCGCGTGCAGGGCGCGGCCTATGTCACCACCGGCACCCGCCTCATCTCCAACGAGGGGCATCTGATGGGCGTCGTCACCGCCGACACCTGCGGCCGGCACGACACCTCGGCGGGCGCCTGCTCGTGCGAGAGCAACACCGCGCGCTTCGGCCAGCACACCCGCTACCTGCACGCCTGCCGCGAGAACTTCGTATATGAGGTTTCGAAATACGGCCTGACCAAGCGCGACATCGTGCCCAACATCAACTTCTTCATGAACGTGCCGATCTCGCCAAACGGCGAGCTGGCCATCGTCGACGGGGTGTCGAAGCCGGGCGATTATGTGGAGATCCGGGCCGAGATGGACCTCCTCTGCGTCATCTCCAACTGCCCCCAGATCAACAATCCCTGCAACGGCTTCAACCCCACGCCCATCGCCATCCTGATCTTCGCCGGGGACGAGGGCTGACCCATGTTCGACACGGTCCTGATTGCCAACCGGGGCGAGATCGCCGGCCGGATCGCCCGGACTTTGCGCGCGATGCATATCCGCGCCGTCGCCGTCCATTCGGACGCCGACCGCTTCACCCGCCCGGTGCTGGCGGCGGACGAAGCCCACCGCCTCGGCCCGGCCCCCGCCGCCGAGAGCTATCTGAACATGGAGGCGGTGATCGCCGCCGCCAAGGCCAGCGGCGCGCAGGCGGTGCATCCCGGCTACGGCTTCCTGTCGGAGACTGTCGCCTTCGCCGAGCGGCTGGCGGCGGAAGGCATCGCCTTCATCGGCCCCCGCCCGGAGCATCTGCGGGCCTTCGGCCTCAAGCACACCGCCCGCGAGATCGCGCAAAGGAGCGGCGTGCCGCTGCTGCCCGGCACCGGCCTGATCGAGGGCGTGGAGGAGGCGCTGGAGGCCGCGCAAGCCATCTCCTACCCGGTGATGCTCAAGAGCACGGCGGGCGGCGGCGGCATCGGCATGCAGCTCTGCGCCGGCCCGGAGGACCTGGCCGCCGCGTTCGAGCGCGTGCAGCGCACGGCGCGCGCCTCCTTCGGCGACGCGCGGGTCTATCTGGAGCGCTTCGTGGCCGATGCCCGCCATGTGGAGGTGCAGATCTTCGGCAACGGCGCCGGCCGCGTGGTGGCGCTCGGCGAGCGCGACTGCTCGCTCCAGCGCCGCAACCAGAAGGTGATCGAGGAAACCCCCGCCCCGCTGCTGCCGGAGGACGTGCGCGCCCGCCTCCACGCCGCCGCCGTGGCGCTGGGGGAAAGCGTCGCCTATGCCTCCGCCGGCACGGTGGAATTCATCTACGACCCGGCGCGGGCGGAATTCTACTTCCTGGAGGTGAACACCCGCCTCCAGGTTGAGCATCCGGTCACCGAGGCGGTGTTCGGCATCGACCTGGTGGAATGGATGGTGCGGCAGGCGGCGGGCGAGGACCCCATTCCCGCCGAACCCCTCACCCCCCAGGGCGCGGCCATCGAGGCCCGCATCTATGCGGAGATCCCCCACGCCAACTTCCAGCCCAGCGCCGGCCTGCTTACCGAGGTCGCCTTCCCGCACGGCGTGCGGGTGGACGGCTGGGTGGAGACGGGCACGGAGGTCACGCCCTATTACGACCCCATGCTGGCGAAGGTGATCGTCACCGGCGCCGACCGCCCCGCCGCGCTCCAAGCCCTGCGGGCGGCGCTGGACGCGACCCGGCTGTCCGGCATCGAGACCAACCTCACCTATCTGCGGGCCATCGCGGCATCCGATCTGCTCGCTTCCGGCAAGGTGGCCACCACCGCGCTGAAGGATTTCGACTTCGCGCCGCGCAGCATCGAGGTGCTCAGCCCCGGCGCGCAGTCGAGCCTTCAGGAGCTGCCGGGGCGCCTCCACCTCTGGCATGTGGGCGTGCCGCCGTCCGGCCCGATGGACGCCCATTCCTTCCGCCGCGCCAACGCCTTGGTGCGCAATCCGCCGGACACGGCGGCGCTGGAATTGACCGTCAACGGCCCGACCCTGCGCTTCCACGCCGCCGCCGAGGTGGCGCTGTCCGGCGCGCACATGCCGGCGGTGCTGGACGGCGCGAACGTGCCGCACGACGCCCCGTTCGCGGTGGCGGCCGGGCAGGTGCTGGCGCTCGGCGCCATCCAGGGGCCGGGCCAGCGCGCTTATCTCGCCGTGCGCGGCGGCTTCGACGCGCCCGAGGTGCTGGGCTCGCGCGCCACCTTCGCGCTCGGCGCCTTCGGCGGCCATGCCACCGGCACGCTGAAGGGCGGCGATGCGCTGCACATCGGCTCAATAGTCGAGGACGCCAGCGCCCCGCTTGCTCCCGCGCCGCTGACGCGGACGTGGGAGATCGGCGTGGTCTACGGCCCGCACGGCGCGCCGGACTTCTTCCAGGACGCGGACATCGCCGATCTGTTCGCGGCATCCTACGAGGTGCATTACAACAGCGCCCGCACCGGCGTGCGCCTGATGGGGCCGACGCCGCGCTGGGCCCGCGCCGATGGCGGCGAGGCGGGGCTGCACCCCTCCAACCTGCACGACAATGCCTATGCGGTGGGCGCCATCGACTTCACCGGCGACATGCCCATCATCCTCGGGCCGGACGGCCCCTCGCTCGGCGGCTTCGTCTGCCCGGCGGTGATCGCCCGCGACGAGCAATGGAAGATGGGCCAGTTGAAGCCCGGCGACAGCGTGCGCTTCGTCCCGCTGGCCCGGCCGCACGATGCCGTGGCCGGGCCCGCCGTCCGCTCCGTGCCGGAGGCCGCCTCGCCCATCGTGGCGCGGCGCGACGACGGCCCGGTTCAGGTGGTCTACCGCCGCCAGGGCGACGACAATCTGCTGGTGGAATTCGGCGACATGCGGCTCGACATCGCCCTGCGGCTGCGGGCGCACCTGATGGCGCAGGCGGTGGCGCAGGCGAAGCTGCCCGGCCTCATCGACCTCACCCCCGGCATCCGCTCGCTGCAAATCCACTATGACGGCGGCGCGCTTTCCCGCGCCCGGCTGGTCGGGCTGTTGCAGGAGATCGAAGCCGCGCTGCCCAAGGCCGAGGACGTGGTGGTGCCGAGCCGCACCGTCCACCTGCCCTTGTCCTGGGACGACCCGGACGCGCAGCGCGCCATGCGCAAGTATCAGGAGCTGGTGCGGCCCGACGCCCCCTGGTGCCCGTCCAACATCGAGTTCATCCGCCGCATCAACGGGCTGGCCGATGAGCAGGCGGTCAAGGACGTGGTGTTCGACGCGCGCTATCTGGTGCTGGGCCTGGGCGACGTCTATCTGGGCGCCCCGGTGGCGACCCCGATCGACCCGCGCCATCGCCTGGTGACCACCAAATACAATCCCGCCCGCACCTGGACGCCGGAGAATGCGGTGGGCATCGGCGGCGCCTACATGTGCATCTACGGCATGGAGGGGCCGGGCGGCTATCAATTGTTCGGCCGCACCATCCAGATGTGGAACACCTGGCGCGCCACCCCGGCCTTCGCCGAGGGCACGCCCTGGCTGCTGCGCTTCTTCGATCAGATCCGCTTCTTCCCGGTCTCCCACGCGGAACTCACCGAGGCGCGCGCCGCCTTCCCGCACGGCGCCTATCCGGTGCGCATCGAGGAGGGGCAGTTCTCCTATGCGGACTATGCCGCCGGGCTGAAGCGGGACGAGCCCGCCATCACCGCCTTCAAGGCCCGCCAGCAGGCGGCGTTCGAGGCGGAGCGGGCGCGCTGGAAGGCGGAGGGGCTGGACAGCTTCGTCACTGACGACGGCGGCCCGGCGCTGGCGCCGGACGCCATTCCCGAAGGCTGCTTCGGGGTCAGCGCTGGCGTGCCGGGCAATGTGTGGAAGGTGCTGGTGGCACCCGGCGCCCCGGTGGCGGCGGGCGAGACCATCGCCATCATCGAGAGCATGAAGATGGAGATCGCCATCACCGCCCATGCGCCGGGGCGCCTGCGGGAAGTGCGCGTGGCGCCGGGGCGCACGGTGC
The DNA here is from genome assembly GCF_000473085.1 of Azorhizobium doebereinerae UFLA1-100. GTDB lineage: Bacteria > Pseudomonadota > Alphaproteobacteria > Rhizobiales > Xanthobacteraceae > Azorhizobium > Azorhizobium doebereinerae. Next base: position 71,666 of record NZ_AXBA01000006.1, on the reverse strand, counting down.
GCACCGGCGATGTGGTGGCCGTGCTGGAGGCAGGCGCATGACCGGGACGCAGGACACCCTGCCCATCGTCGTGGTGGGCGCCCATCTCTCCGGCATGCCGCTCAACCGCGAATTGACCGAGACCGGCGGCCGGCTGATCCGCCGCTGCCGCACGGCGCCGGACTATCGGCTCTATGCCTTGCCCGGCACGGTGCCGGAGAAGCCGGGGCTGGTGCGCGAGCCGGGCTTCGCCGGCCCCGGCCTCGACGTGGAGGTGTGGGCGCTCGCCCCCGCCGCCTTCGGCGCCTTCGTCGCCCGCATCCCGGCGCCGCTGGGCGTGGGCAAGATCCGCCTGGACGACGGCTCGGAAGCCTCCGGCTTCCTGTGCGAGGCCCATGCGGTGAAGGACGCGCGCGAGATCACCGCGCTGGGCGGCTGGCGCGCCTATATGGCGCAGCGCCAGGGCTGACCCGCACCTGGACGGAGCGCACCTCTCCCCGCGCGCGCCCTCCCTTCGCGCGACGCGCTCCCTCTCCCGCTTGCGGGGGAGGGCCGGGGTGGGGCGCCGTGCCAGCGGCGAACAGGTCGCGGGGTGGGTGCGCGCGCCGCGGCAGCAGCGCCCGCGCGGATGGAACAAGCGTTTCCGAAGCTGCGCTTCGGCCCCCACCCCTTCCCTCCCCCGCAAGCGGGAGAGGGTTTTTGCCGCGCCCGGACGAGATGGCGCGCATCCTCCCCCGCGCCCGCCGCGCCCCGCGCCCCACACCCCACACCCCGCCGGGGGAACGCGCGGCAAATATTTGATGCTATGCAACATGACGCGGGGCGCCCTGGCGGCCCCGCCGGCCCGCGGCGGGAGCCCGCGCCGCGCCGCCATTGAGATGCTGCATCGCAGCACGTCCGGGCCGGTCATATTGCCGCGTCGGCGAAGTTTTAGATCGATCTAAAAAAGTCGTTGACCGGCCGCGCGCCGCTCCATTAGACAAGCTCCTGCCGCTGGGGCCGAACGCCCGGCGGCAGCCGCCGGCACCGCCCGTGCCGCGAACAACGAGACCTGCGTCCGGCGCCCCTGGCGCGCGGAAAAGCGCGTCCGCCACGTCAGCCGGCCGTCACGGCCGGGGGAGAAATGCCACGGTGCAGACGCGCAAGCCGCATAAGCCCAGGGGCGGCGATGCCCAGCCGGGCCAGACCGCGCCCAAAGGGGCCGCGCGGGCGGAAGGCTCGGGCGCCAGCCATGCCCCGTCCGGCCATGCGGCCGCCGCCCACGGCGCCCCGCCGCGCGTCACGCTCAACCACATCGCCGCTTATGCCGGCGTCTCCCGCGCCACCGTCTCGCTGGTGCTGCGCAAGAGCCCGCTGGTGGCCGACGAGACCCGCGCCAAGGTGGATGCGGCCATGGCCGAGCTCGGCTATGTCTACAACCGCCGCGCCGCCAACCTGCGCTCCGGCGCCTCGCGCACCATCGGCCTCGTGCTGTGCGAGATCACCACCCCCAACTATGCCCAGCTCACCTCCGGCATCGACGACGTGCTGGACGGCGAGGGCTATGTGGCCTTCATCACCAATTCCGAGGAAGACGCCGCGCGCCAGCGCCGCCTGCTGGTGCGCATGCAGGAGCACGGCGTGGACGGCGTCGTGCTGGTGCCCGCCGAGGACACCAAGGCCGAGGTGTTCGACGACGCGCACTGCGGCAACCTGCCCCGCGTGGTGGCGCAGCGCCGCGTGGAGGGCTTTTCCGGCGACTATGTCGGGCCGGACTACGGCGCCGGCATGGAGCTGGTGACCGAGCACCTGATCGGGCTGGGCCACCGGCACATCGGCTTCATCGGCGGCGTGCGCCGCATCGCGCCTTTGGCCGAGCGCCTCGCCGGCTTCCGCCGCGCGCTGCGCCGCCACCGCCTCAAGAGCGGGCCGGTGGTGCCGTGCGCCGTGCTCGACCGCGCCGACGGCTATGCCGCCGCGCGCGACCTGCTGGCCGCCGGCGACCACCCGACCGCGCTGGTCTGCTACAACGACGTGGTGGCGTTCGGCGTCATGCTGGCGCTGGCTGAGCGCGGGCTCACCCCGGGCAAGGACGTGGCCGTGGTCGGCTGCGACGACGTGGCCGAGGCCGGGCTCCACCGCCCCGCGCTCACCACCTTCACCACCGATCCGCGCGTGGTCGGCCGCGAGGCCGCCCGCCTGCTGCTGCGCCGGGTGGAGAATCCGAGCCGCCCGCCGGAGCAGATCATCGTGCCGCCGCGCCTCATCATCCGCCAGTCCTGCGGCGCCGCCCCCGGCCAGCGCGGCCGGGCGGCGAAGGCCGCTCCCCCGCTCTCCCGCCGGCGCGCCGGCGGACCAACCCCCTGAAGGAAGCGTTGAGATGAACTACGTCTTCCAGTTCGGCGAAGTGTTCGACGCCTGGCCCGAACTGCTCCTGGGCGCCTGGCTCACCATCCGCCTCTCGGCCATGGCCATGGCCATCGGCCTGATGGTGGCCATCCTGTGCGCGCTGGGCAAGACCGGCGGCCCGCGCCCGGTGCGCTGGCTGGTGGACGTGTATGTGGAGGTGGTCCGCAACACGCCCTTCCTGGTGCAGATCTTCCTGATCTTCTTCGGCCTGCCGCGCATGGGCATCCGGCTCGACGCCAACGAGGCGGCGCTGCTCGCCATGGTGGTGAACGTCGGCGCCTACGCCACCGAGATCGTGCGCGCCGGCATCGAGACCATCCACAAGGGGCAGATCGAGGCCGGGCTGGCGCTGGGGCTGAAGCCGATCCAGGTGTTCGCCTATGTGGTCATCTTCCCGGCGTTGAAGGCGATCTACCCCTCGCTCACCAGCCAGTTCATCCTGTTGATGCTGACCTCCTCGGTGGTCTCGGCCATCTCGGCGGAGGAATTGACCGCGATCGCCAACAATCTGCAGTCGCAGACCTTCCGCTCGTTCGAGATCTACATCGTGGTCACCGCCATGTATCTGGCCATGTCGCTGATGTTCGCCGCCGCCTTCGAGCTCATCTACCGCGCGGTGTTCGCGCGGTCCGACGCCGCGCGCTGAGGGGGGCGAGCCATGATCCGTCAATTCACCTCCGCCGAATTCCTGTTCCTCTTGATGGCGGTGCGCTGGACGCTGCTGCTCTCGGCCATCGCCTTCGTCGGCGGCGCGCTGGGCGGCGTGCTGGTGGCGCTGGCCCGCACCTCGCCCTACGCCTGGCTGCGGGCGGTGGCCGGCACCTATATCCAGATCTTCCAGGGCACGCCGCTCCTGATGCAGCTGTTCCTGGTGTTCTTCGGCGCCACCATGCTGGGCGGCGGCATCGACCCGCTCACCGCCGCCGCCATCGGCCTGACGCTGAACGGCGCCGCCTTCCTGGGCGAGATCTGGCGCGGTTGCATCCAGGCCATCCCCAAGGGCCAGTGGGAGGCCTCCACCGCGCTCGGCCTGCATTATGTGACGCGGATGCGCGAGATCATCCTGCCGCAGGCGGCCAAGATCGCGGTGGCGCCCACGGTGGGCTTCCTGGTGCTGCTGGTGAAGAGCACCTCGCTGGCCTCGATCATCGGCTTCGTCGAGCTGACGCGCGCCGGGCAGATCGTCAACAACGCCACCTTCCGCCCGTTCCTGGTGTTCGGCATCGTGGCGGCGATCTACTTCGTCCTGTGCTGGCCGCTCTCGCTCTATTCCCGCCACCTGGAAAAGAAATTCGGCACCGTCTCGCGCTGACGGTCCATCTGCCACGGCCGGGCCCGCCCGGAAACGCCGCCCCTCGAAAAGGGGCTCACAAGGAGGAAGCCACATGTTCGGATCGGTCCTGAAATCCGCGCGGCGCGTGATCGCCGCCACCGGCCTCGCGGCGCTGGCCGCGAGCGCGCTGCCGCACGGCGCCTCGGCCCAGTCCATCGACGACATCCTGTCGAAGAAGAAGCTCCAGGTGGGCATGCTGGTGGACCTGCCGCCGTTCGGCCTCTTGGACGCCCAGGGCAAGCCGGAAGGCTATGACGCCGACGTCGCCAAGCTGATGGGCAAGTATCTCGGCGTCGAGGTGGAGATCGTCCCCGTCACCGGGCCGAACCGCATCCCCTACCTGCTCACCAGCAAGGTGGACGTGCTGATCGCCACCTTCGGCATCACGCCGGAGCGCGCCAAGCAGGTGCAGTTCTCCATCCCCTATTCCACCATCGAGATCCAGCTGCTCGGCCCCAAGAAGCTTGAGGTGAAGAGCCTGGAGCAGACGGTGGGCAAGAAGATCGCGGTGGCCCGCGCCTCCACACAGGACACCGCGCTGACCGCCGCCGTGCCCAAGGGCGCCACCATCATGCGCTTCGACGACGACGCCACCGCCGCCCAGGCCTTCATCTCCGGCCAGACCGACCTGCTCGGCTCCAACAACATCATCGGCGCCCAGCTCGACGCCGCCAATCCGGACATGGGCATCGAGCGCAAGGTCGTGCTGCGCAGCCAGTATAACGGCATCACCGTGCGCCGCGGCTCCACGGATTTCCTCCAGTGGATCAACACCTTCCTGTATTTCGTGAAGAATAACGGCGAGCTCGACGCCATCAACCAGAAGTGGTTCAAGACCCCGCTTCCGGTGATGCCCACGTTCTGATCGCGCTTTCCGCGGGCGCCCCGGGCGCCCGCGATCCTTAGAGCACGCGCCGATCAGATTGAGTCAATCTGATCGGATCGCGCTCTACCCTCTGCCCATCCCGGAGACCTGTCATGACGAGCCCCGCCAGCCTCAGCCCCGCGTCCGGCGCCGCCGGATCCGTGCGCCCGCCGGAGAGCGGCGCGGTCATGATCCGCATGGAGAAGGTGGAGAAGTGGTACGGCACCTACCACGCCCTCCAGGACATCAACCTCACCGTCACCGCCGGCGAGCGCATCGTCATCTGCGGCCCCTCCGGCTCGGGCAAGTCCACGCTGATCCGCTGCATCAACGCGCTGGAGCACCACCAAGGCGGGCGCATCGAGGTGGACGGCACCGAGGTCGGCGCCTCCTCCAAGGGGCTCGACAAGGTGCGCGCGGAAGTGGGCATGGTGTTCCAGTCGTTCAATTTGTTCCCGCACCTCACCGTGCTGCAGAACTGCACGCTGGCCCCGCGCAAGGTGCGCGGCATCGCGCCCAAGGAGGCCGAGGCCATCGCCATGAAGTATCTGGAGCGCGTGCGCATTCCTGAGCAGGCGAACAAGTATCCCGGCCAGCTCTCCGGCGGCCAGCAGCAGCGCGTCGCCATCGCCCGCGCCTTGTGCATGAACCCCAAGGTCATGCTGTTCGACGAGCCGACCTCGGCGCTCGACCCGGAGATGGTCAAGGAAGTGCTCGACACCATGATCTCGCTGGCCCAGGACGGCATGACCATGATCTGCGTCACCCACGAGATGGGCTTCGCCCGCCAGGTGGCGGACCGGGTGATCTTCATGGACAAGGGCGAGATCGTCGAGCAGGGCCCGCCCGAGACCTTCTTCGCCAACCCGGCCAACGAGCGCACCCGCACCTTCCTCGGCCAGATCCTGCACCACTGAGGCGCCGGGCGCGGCGGCGCGCGGTCGTCCCGCCCGAACACCGCCCTGCCGCCCCGGCCGATCGCGTCTATACTCCGCCGACTCAGCGACCGGGTCCCAAGGAAACCGCCGATGCCCGCCCCCGCCGCCCTCATCACCCTCGACTGGGGCACCACCTCGCTGCGCGCCTATCTCCAGGCCGCCGACGGGGCGATCCTGGACAGCCGCACGGCGTTCCAGGGCATCATGTCCCTGGACGGCGCCAGCTTCGCCGACGTGCTCACCGCCAATGCCGGCGCCTGGGCCCATGCCCACGGCCCGCTCCCCGTCCTGCTGTCGGGCATGATCGGCAGCCGCCAGGGCTGGGTGGAGGCGCGCTACGTGCCGACCCCGGCGGGCCTCGCCGACCTCGCCGCCGGCCTCACCCCCGTGCCCGACGCGCCGCATCCCTTCGGCCCGGTCGCCATCGTGCCCGGCCTGCTGCGCGACGATGCCGACACGCCGGACGTGATCCGCGGCGAGGAGGTGGAGGTGTTCGGCGCCCTCAACCGCCTGCACCGCGCCGACGGCCTGTTCGTGCTGCCCGGCACCCATTCCAAATGGGTGCGGGTGGACGGCGGGCGCATCGCCCGTTTCTCCACCTACATGACCGGCGACGTGTTCGCGGCGCTGAAGGGCCACACCATTCTCGGCCGCATGATGCAGTCCGAGCCCACCGGCGCCCAGCCGATCAAGGCGCAGTCCGTGGAGGGCTTCCGCCGCGGGGTGCTGGCCGCGCGCGCGCTCGAAGGGCCGGGCGGCCTGCTGGCGCGGCTGTTCTCGGTGCGCGCGCTGGGCCTGACCGGCCGCCTCGCCGAGGCCGACAGCGCCGACTTCCTCTCCGGCCTGCTGATCGGCACCGAGCTGGCCGACGCCACGCGCGGCCATGAGGGCTTCACCCTGGTGGCCAATGCGGCGCTGACCGAGCGCTATGCCGCCGCCGCCGACCTGCTCGGCCTCGCCCACGCCAGCGCGCCCGCCGGCTGCGCGCCCGCCGGCCAGTTCGCGGTGGCCAAGGCCGCCGGGCTCATCTGACCTGATCGATCGCGGAGCCTTCCCATGTCCCTCACCTTCGCCGACGCCCTCGCCGCCTGCCCGCTGGTCGCCATCCTGCGCGGCCTCACGCCCGCCGAGGCCCCCGCCATCGGCGCGGCGCTGGTGGAGGCCGGCTTCACCCTGATCGAGGTGCCGCTCAATTCGCCCGAGCCCCTGGTCTCCATCCGCCTGCTGGCGGAGGCATTCGGCGAGCGCGCGCTGATCGGCGCCGGCACGGTGCTCTCCCCCGCCGACGTGGATGCCGTTGCGGCGGCCGGCGGGCGGATCATCGTCATGCCCCATGCGGACGTGGCGGTGATCCGCGCCGCCAAGGCGCGCGGCCTCGTCTGCACCCCCGGCGTCGCCACCCCCACGGAGGCCTTCGCCGCCCGCGCCGCCGGGGCCGACGCGCTGAAGCTGTTCCCCGCGGAAGGCATTCCCCCGCACGTGGTGAAGGCCTGGCGGGCGGTGCTCACCGACATCCCGCTGCTGCCGGTGGGTGGCATCGACACCGCCAACATGGCCGCCTACCGGCAGGCCGGCGCCTCCGGCTTCGGCATCGGCTCGGCGCTCTACAAGCCGGGCAAGGACGCGGCGGCCATCGCCGTGGACGCCAAGCGGTTGCGGGACGCGGCGCGGGCCGCCTTCGCCTAGGACCGATCGACATTCCGGCCCGGTGCCTCTTGTGACGGTGCCTCCTGTAACCGGGAACTCTCGTCCCCAATCCCGCACACCGCGCCCCCTCCCCCCTTGCGGGGGAGGGTTGGGGAGGGGGGTGAAACGCGCGCCGATCGCGACCGCTGTGGGACCCGGGGTGCGCCCGTTTCAGGTGCCCGTGCGCCGATGCGCAAGACGGCAGGCCGGGGTGAAAGCGGATGGCGCTTCACCCCCCTCCCTGCCCTCCCCCGCAAGGGGGGAGGTGCCCCTGCCTGTGCAGGCGTCGGCCCGTCCCGCACGAACGCACCCTGATAGGTGGGCGGGCGCCAGCAGGCGTCTGGTGTCGCCACAGGCGTCTCGGCCACAGGAGTCTTGGCTACAGAAGCCTTGGCCCCAAGACCTGCGGTCGGGTGAATGTCGATCGGACCTGGCCCGTCCGGGACGCCCCCGGCGGCGGCGTTGAGGTTGCGTCAACCGCGATAACGCCCTCTCCCGCGCCGGTTCCGGCCGGCGCGCCGGCGCTCTCGACAAGCCTCACCCGGAAGCGATAACACCGTGTGTCGATTTGCCGGCTTGGGGCCGTCCGGGATCGCCCGGAGCATCCCCGGCCCACACGAGAGTTGTCGTTCATGGTCCAGCTTGCCCTGTTGCTGATCGGCGCGGATGCGGTGCGTCGGCGCTGGTGGGTGCTCGCCGGGCTGGGCGTCGCCCTGCTCGCCTGCGCGGCGCTGCTGATCGGCGACCTCGTGGACGGCTTCGCCTCCACCGCGACGCAGGCCTTCGGCGTGGTGTTCCTGCTGGAGGGGATCGTCGCTTTGTCCGGCCTCGTCCACGCGCAGACGCTGACGGCGCGGCTGCTGCGCGGCGTGAAGGCGGCGCTCATGCTGCTGGTGGGCTTCCTGGTCCTCGACCATCCGATGCATTCCGATGCCATCCTCGCCTGGCTGCTGGGGCTCAGCCTCATCGCCGACGGCCTGTGGCGGCTCGGCACCATCGCTTTGGTGCGCTATCGGCGCTGGCCGCTCTCGGCCGCGCTGGTGGCGGGCGAGGTGGTGCTGGCGGTGCTGATCATCGTCGAATGGCCGCTGCCGCACAGCTACAACGTGCCGCTGTGCCTCAGCCTGCTGCTGGCCGGCTGGGGCGTCGGCGTGCTGCGCATCGGCCTGTGGCTGCGCAACGAGCCGGAGGAAGTGGCGTTCTACGCGCTGCCCGCCTTCGGCACGCGGAATTGGAACGAGAACGCCCCCGTGCTGGTGCGCTCCGACACGCCGGAGCCGCCGCCGGAGGGCGTGCTGACGGTGCGCATCTGGACGCCGGTCGGCTCGGCCGACGTGAAGGAACGCCGGCCGGTCATCGAACGCTACATCGGCGCGCGGGACGTGGACGGAGCCATGTCCACCGGCCATTCCGCGCTCGAATACAACGATCTCTACATCAGCCACTGGCCCGGCGCGGACATCGACGCCAACAGCCCGGTGACCCGGCTGTTCCACGGGCGGGAAGCCGCCAACATGCCCGGCCGCTTCCAGCCGTCCTATGCGGCGGAATCGGCGGAATGGTGCCCGGCGGACCAGAAGGTGGAGCTGCGCCATTTCAGCCCGCGACGCCTGCGGGCCTATTGGGCCGGCTACAAGCAGGACTCCATCTACAACCTCACCAACCGCAACTGCTCGGTGGCGGTGGCCGGGGCGCTGGATTCGGCCCTCGAAGGCGTGCTGGACTGCCGCTTCCCGCTGCTGCGGGTGTTCGCGCTGCAACTCAACCCGGACCTCTGGGCCGCCGCCTACCTGCGCGCGCGGGCGCAGACCATGTGCTGGACCCCGGGCATGGTGCTCGACTACGCGCGGGCGCTGCAACGCATCGTCGATAGCGCCCGCGACCCCTGGCACGTGCGTGCCCTCGCCTTCCTGCGCCGCCTCAGGACCGACCGCTCCCTGGACACAGCGACCTCATGAGCAGCCTGCCCACGCGCGCGCCACGCGCGGACATCCTCTCCCGCGCCGCCGTCATCCTCACCGCGATGATGTTCGGCCTCACCTATTCGCTGAGCGCGCCGCTGATCGCCTTCGACCTGGCGCAGCGCGGGCTGAGCGATGCCGTGATCGGCGCCAATGCGGCCATGCACGCGGTGGGCGTGCTCATCACCGCCGTGCTGCTGCCGCGCCTGGTGGCCAGGCTCGGCCCGCGCCGGCTGATCCTCGCCTCGCTCGCCGCCTCGGCGGCGGTGCTGGTGGCCTTCTCCCAGGTCTCGGCGATCTGGCTGTGGTTCGTGCTGCGCGTGCTGCTGGGCATGTCCGCGGAGGCCCTGTTCGTGCTGTCGGAGACCTGGATCAACGCCCTGTCCACCGAGGACACCCGCGCCCGTTCCATGGCCATCTACACGGCGGCGCTCTCCATCGGCCTGGCGCTGGGGCCGTGGATCCTCTCGCTGCTGGGCACCCACGGGCCGATGCCCTATCTGGTGGGCGCCGGCCTCGCGCTGGCGGCGGGCGTGTTCATCCTCGCCCCCTTCGTCTCCGCCCCGGCCTATGAGAAGCCCAGCGTCGGCAATCCTCTGCGCTTCGCCGCCATGGCGCCGGTGGCCATCGCCGCCACCGTGCTGAACGCGGCGGTGGAGACGGCGGGCCTGTCCTTCCTCGCCCTCTATGCGATCAACCTCGGCTGGGCGGAGGCGCAGGCCACCCAACTCATGACGGTGATGATGGTGGGCGCCATCCTGCTCCAGCTGCCCATCGGCTGGCTGGGCGACACATTCGACCGCCGCACGCTGGTGATCGGCTGCGGCGTCATCGCCACGGCGGGCGCCGCGCTGTGGCCGCTGGCGCTGCTCAATCCGATCGCCACCTACGCGCTGCTGTTCGTCTGGGGCGGGGCGTTCGTCGGCATCTACACCCTGACGCTGACCATCGTCGGCAGCCGCTTCAGCGGCGGCAACCTGGTGGGCATCTATGCGGTGATGGGCCTGACCTGGGGCGGCGGCGCGCTGGTCGGCCCGCTGGCGGCGGGCTTCGCCATGCAAGGTACCACCCACGGCCTCGCCTGGTTCGCGGTGGCCGCCTGCGGCCTGTTCACCCTCGTCGCCGTGCTGCGCCGGAGCGCCTGAGCGCCCGGACGGCGCGGCCGGTCAGCCGCCGCGTTCCGAGCGGCTGAAATTGCTCAGGTGCCCCTCGCGGCCGGCGCGGGCGCGGGCCGCCTTCAGCAGGCCGGGGCTCTTCAGTTCCGGCGCCACGCGCGACATCAGGCGCTCCATCGCCGTGCCGCCGCAGGTGGGGCACACCGGCGTGTCCGACAGGCGCATCAGCAGCTCGACATCCTTGTCGCAGGTCGGACAATGATAGCTGAACAACGGCATGGTCCCGCCTCCCGCCGGCCGCGCGGAGGCTGGCCAGCCCTGGATTTCCGGTGCCGGCACGCGCGGTGATGCCCGCCGGCACCGGACGCTTTGCATGAAGCGGGCCACAACAGGGCCACAACGGCACGACGCGGGCCCCGGCTCAGGCCGCTTCCAGCGCGGAGCGCAGCGCGGCGCAGGCCTGCCCCACGGCGGCGCGGGCGGCGACGGTCTCGGCCAAGGCGTTCAGCACCATGAAGCCGTGGATGGCGCCGAGATAGCGGGTGAGCGTGACCGGCACCCCCGCCTGCATCAGGCGGCGGCCATAGGCCTCCGCCTCGTCGCGCAGCACGTCCGCCTCGGCGGTGACGATCAGCGCCGGCGGCAGGTCCTCCATCTCCGCCGCCGTGGCGTGGCAGGGCAGGGCCGCCACCGTCGCCGGCGGGCCGTCGGGGAATTGCGCCAGGAACAGCAGGCGCATGGTGGCGGCGGTGAGCCACGGCCCGTGCGCGAAATCCGCATAGGAGCCCCGGTCCGACGGCGGCGCGGTGACCGGGCAGAACAGCAGCTGAAGCCGGCCCGCCGGGCCGCGCCGGGCCTTGGCCAGGAGCGCCAGCACCGCCGCCGTGGTACCGCCGGTGCCGTCGCCGCCGAGGGCGAAGCGCGCGCCGTCGAGGCCGAGCGCGCCGGCCTGCGCCACCACGTGCGCGAGCGCCGCATAGGCCAGCTCCACCTGCGCCGGATGGCGATGGTCCGGGGCGTGCGGACACTCCACCAGCACCACGGCGATGCCGGCGCCGAGGGCGAGGTCGCAGGCCAGCCGCTCGTGGGTGGCGCCGCCGCCGGCAACCCAGCCGCCGCCATGGACATAGAACAGGAACGGCAGCGGCGGCCCGGCCGGCGCCGGCCGGTAGATGACGACCGGCACCGCGCCCGCCGGGCCGGCCGCCAGCAGGTGGCAGGTGGCGGCGCAGGCGATGCCGCCATGGCCGGCCTGGAGGCGCTCGAAGCGCGCCCGCGCCGCGGCGGGGCCGGCGGGCTCGGCCCCGCCCTCGGGGCCTTCCGCCAGCTTATCCAGAAAGGCCTGGGTGAGCGCATCCAGCACCGGATGGGCGGAGGCCGGCGTCGCCAGCCCATCCGGCGGGGACGCCGCCCCAAGGTCCTTGTCCTGCGGTGACACCACGGCGAATTCCGATCACGCTCGAACGTCCTGCGGGGCACGGCCCGGCCCCGTGCGTGGCATTGCCGCCCGGCGGCCGCGCCGGTGCGGCGGGCTCGCGCCGGAGGTGGTCCGCCCTCCCCTCATCGTCCCATCCCGCTGTCCCGGGCGGCCTCGGCGGCCTCGGTGGCGGACACGCGCGGGCGCGGCGGGGCGGCGCGCCACAGGCGGCGCCAGGCGTTCGGGCTCTCCCCGGTCACGCGCTTGAACACGCGGGAGAAATGCGCCTGGTCGGAGAAGCCGCAGTTGAGCGCGATCTCCGACAGGCTGTCCTGCGAGCCGGTCATCATCTGCTGCGCCAGCTCCACCCGGCGGGCGAGCACGTAATTGTAGGGCGACAGGCCGAAGCGGGCGCGGAAGCGCTTGGAGAAATGGCTCGGGCTGAGGCGCGCCAGCGCCGCCAGCTCCTCGATGGCGATGTTGCGGGCGATGTGGGCGTCGATGAAGCGCGTCACCTCGCGCATCTGCCACGGCGCGAGCCGGCCGGAGCCGGCCCCGGCCGAGGCCTCCTCCTGCCGCAGCAGAGCGGTGGCGCGGGCGATGCAGCCGCGGGCGCGGTTCATGTCCCCCTCCAGCGCCTGCCCGGCCTCGTCCAGCAGGCGGCGCAGGCGGGCACTCAGCAAGGCGGAGGTCTCGGGATCGGGCTCGGCCGGCGCCGGGGGACGCCGGAACGGGGGTGCCAGGGGCATGGATCTCTCCAGGGCGGCCGGGCTCAGGGCGGGCGGCCCGGACACCGGCAGCCTAGTCCGGACGCTCCCGCGCGCGGCGTTAAGCTGTGTGAAGTGATGCAAAGCCGCGCCTGCCACCGGGGCCTTACGCCCCTTTCAGGCCGGCGATCAGCCGGTCCGCCGCCGCCACGTCGGCGCTCGCCCGGCCGCCGTCGAGACGGCTGCGCGCCGGCGCCAGCAGGGCCAGCGCCGCCGCATCCCGCCCCTGCGTCCGCAGCAGGCCGGCCAGGGCGGTGGCGCAGCGCAGCGCCCAGGAGCGGGCGCCTTGCCGCTCGGCCAGGGCCAGCGCGCGCGTGAGGTCCGCCTCCGCCCCGGCGGGGTCGCCGTCCATCCGCCGCAGCGCGCGCCGGCGCAGCAGCTCGGGCTGGGTCCAGGCGGCGGCGTCCAGGCGCCCGGCCGCCTCCAGCCGGGCCAGCGCGGCCTGCGAGCCGAAGGTGGCGAACATCTCCAGCTGCATGATGTCGGCCTCGTCCGGCGGCGCGGCGCGCTGGCCGAGCGCCTCGGCGAAGCCCTCGCCCCACAGCTCCCAGTAGCGCAGGCCGCGCTGGCGGGCGCGGGCCAGGAGGCCCGGCAGCAGCGCCGAGGCGAGATTGGTGTCGCCGCTCCACAGCGCCACCGGCAGCGCGCCCACCGCATAGCAATAGCAGGCCGACAGGTCGTGCCCGACCGAGCCGTAGGTGGCGAAGCCGCGCGCCAGCTCCAGCGCCTCGTCCACATGGCCTTCCAGCCAGAGCGTGCGCATGCGGAAGGCAAGCGCGGCGATGCGCGCGTCCACCTGCGCCACATTGGCGTAATTGGGCCGGGCGAAGGTCCGCTCGGCCTGCATCAGGCCCTCGACGATCTGCCGGCATTCGCCGTGGTGGCCGAGGAAATGGCGGGAGATGGCGAACATGCGCCGCCCGGCGGCGTAGCCCGCCACGTCCTCCCCGTTGGGGGCGAGGCGCTCATAGGCTTCGGCCGCCTCCAGGCTGGCCGGATAATCGCCCGACAGCAGATGGTGCGCCCAGACGCCCCACAGCGCGCGCCGCTCCAGCGAGGCCAGGCCGAGCCCGCGGGCCATGGCCTGCGCGCTCGCGAACGCGCCGCTCATCTCCGGCCCCGGGCCGCGCACGTGCCAGAGCGCATGGCCATAGGCAGTGAGCAGGCCCACATGCTCCGCCGTGCCCTCGAAATCGGCGAGGCTGGTGCGGCTGAGCGCCCGCTCCGCCAGCGGCATGAATTCGGACGGCAGCGACAGGTCGAACCAGACGAAGGCCGCCGTGCTGAGCAATTGCAGCCGGATGGCCGCGTCCCCCTCGGCCGAGAAGGCCCAGGCGAAGGCGGCGCGGATGTCGTCGATGCTGCGGCTGCGCGCGCGGATCCAGTCGCGGCTGGCCTTGCCCTCCCACACCGCATTGGCCTCGGAGAACAGCACGCAATAGTGCCGGGCATGGCGCCGCTTGGCGTCGGCCTCCTCCTCGGTCTCCGCCAGCCGCCGCAGGGCATATTGCCGGGTGGTCTCCAGCATCCGGTAGTCCGAGCCGCCATGCCGCGCCTCCACCACCAGCAGCGACTTGGCGACGAGGTCGGCGATCGCGTCGAGCGCCTCGGCCTCGTCCAGCTGTGCTGTCCGGTAGCGTCCCCCGGTCCCGTCCGGGCCCGGCCCGGCGATGACCGCCATGGCGGCCCGCAGATCGAAGCAGGCGCGGAACACCGAGAGCCGGCGCAGCGCGGCCTGGCTGGGCCCGTCCAGCAGTTCGTAGCTCCAGTCCAGCACCGCGCGCAGCGTCTGCTGGCGCGGCACCGCCGTGCGCTTGCCCTTGGTGAGCAGCGAGAAGCGGTCATCGAGCCGCCCCGCCAGCGTCGCCACGTCCATGACGTCGAGCCGCGCGGCGGCGAATTCCAGCGCCAGCGGCAGGCCGTCCAGCCGGATGCAGATGTCGCACACCGCCGCCACATTGGCCTCGGTCAGCACGAAATGATGCTGGATCGCCCGCGCCCGCTCGACGAACAGTTCGACCGCCGGATAGGCGATGGCCCGGCCGGGCGCATGGCTCTCCTCCGGCGGCGGGGCCGCCAGGGCGCTGAGGCGGTGCACCCATTCGCCTTCCGCCCGCAGCGGCTCACGGCTGGTCAGCAGCAGGCGGGCGGCGGGGGCGCCGCGCAGCAGCGTCTCGGCGAGGTCCGCCACCGCGTCCACCAGATGCTCGCAATTGTCCAGCAGCAGCAGGGTCGGCCGCTCGGCGAGGGCGGCGGTGAGCGCGGGGAGCGCGTGCTCCTGCGCCACCGTGATGCCCAGCCGGCGGGCCACCGCCGCCGCCACGCGCGCGCCGTTCATCACCGGCGCCAGATCCACGAAGCAGGCCGGATGGCCGGTCCGGGCGGCAAAGCCGTGGGCGACCGCCAGCCCGACCGAGGTCTTGCCGATGCCGCCCGGCCCCGCGATGGTCAGCAGGCGGTGCCTGAGGACCTGCTCGACCAGGCCGGTGACGAGGTCGCCGCGGCCGATCAGCTTGTAGAGCGGCGTCGGCAGCGTTCCCTGCGGCTGGGGGCGCGGATCGGGCGATCCGGACGCGCCGGGGCGCACCGTCACGGGCGCTGCGAAGCGATAGCCCCGGCCGGTCTCGGTGACGATCATGCGCACGTCCGGCCCGTCGTCCAGCGCCTTGCGCAGGGCCGCCACATGCACCCGTAGCGCGCCCTCCTCCACCACCGTGTCCGGCCAGACCCGCGCCATCAGCGCCTGATGCGGCACCACCTGGCCCGGCGTCTCCAGCAGGGCGAAGAGAATGTCGCGGGCACGGCTGCCCAGGCGGACGGTCTGGCCGTTGCGGCTGACGCGCTGCGTCGCGCGGCAGAGGAGGAAGTCGCCGAAGGCGACCTGCGCCTCGCCCGCCACCGCCTCGCCCGCTCCTGCCTCCCCCGCTCCTGCGCCGAGCGGCGCGCGGGCCATGTCGCCGAGCGCCGGCCGGAACGCCGCGTCCGCGGCGCCGAATTCCGAAAACACGTCTTGGGTGGAGCGATGATTCATCTTCCCGGACGGATTCGAGACTGCCACAGGGCCTGCCGCGACGTCGCGGAACGACGGGCGAGGCTGAGCCCCAACCGCCGCAGCCCCGACCGCTGCACGTCCACAAAGCCTGATCCGGGACGCCCCGTCTTGTATCCTATAGCTCCCCCCGTGGCTTTCCCGGCCACGAAGCCGTGATGGAGGCCGGCCGCCGGCTACCGTCGCGCCGGCGGCTCCAGGGTGAGGAAATGGCGCACCACCGGCGCCTCGGGGCCGATATGGTAGCGCAGCATGTCGGTCTGCAGGTCCGCGTCGGCCTGCGAGACGCGCTTGTGCTGGCGCAGGTGCTCGGCCCAGGATTCCACCATGAACCACTCCACCAGCCTCTCCGGATCGGCCGCGTCCTCGGTGATGCCGCAGGCATAGGCGCCGTCGCGGCGGCGCTCCTCGCCGAAGCGGTCCGCCGCCTGCTGGAAGGCGGCGCGGTCGGCCCTGGCGACGCGATATTCGATCAGCACCAGCACCGGCCCGCGATCATGCTCCACCTCCTCGCCGGTCAGGGGCTCCGGCCAGTGGTTGGAGGGCATGAGGTCCGCCTCGCCCTCCGGCAGCCGGACGCGGTGGAGCAGGGCCGCCGCCACCGCGAGGCCCGCCGCCGAGATCAGCAGCGCCGCGCGGATGCCGGTCTCCTGGGCGACGAGGCCCCAGCACAGGCTACCCACGGTCATGGCGCCGTTGAACACGGTGAGATAGACCGCCAGCGCCCGGCCGCGCACCCAATTGGGCAGGATCGCCTGGGCGACGCCGTTCAGCGTCGTCAGCGCGGCGATCCAGGCGGCGCCCACCAGCAGCAGGAGCACCACCGCCAGGGCCTGCGGCGGCCCGGCGGCCAGCACCGCCATGACCAGCGCGGTGATCACCGCGGACAGCAGTAGCAGCCCGTCCGCGGAGAGGCGGGCGCGCAGGCGCGGCAGCAGCAGCGCCCCGCCGATGGCGCCGAGGCCGACGGCGCCGAGCAGCACGCCGTAGAAGGCCGCGTCGCCCCCCAGCAGCCGGCGGGCGATCAGCGGCAGCAGCGCCCAGATGGCGCTGGCGAAAAGGAAATGCACCGCCGCGCGGCCCAGCACCACATGCAGGTCGTGGCTTGCCCGCGCATAGCGCAGCCCGGCGCGGAAGGCGCCGAAGAAGCGCTCGGACAGGTCATCGTCCGCGCCCGCCGGGCGGCGCCACCACAGCAGCGCGCCGACGACGAAGACATAGCTCAGCACATCCGCGCCATAGGCGATGGAGGCGCCGAACGCCGCCAGCAGCGCGCCGCCCGCCGCCGGGCCGATGGCCCGCGCCACGTTGATGCCCAGCGAGTTGAGCGCGATGGCGCTGCGCACGTCGCTCCTCGGCACCAGCTCGGGCACGATGGCCTGCCAGGTCGGCCCCATGAGCGCGGCGCCGATGCCGCCGATGAAGGTGAGGCCCACCAGCAGGCCGACGGTGAGCACCCCGGTGTGCGACAGCACCATCAGGCTGGCGCTGACGCAGGCCAGCAGAAGCTGCACGGCGATGAGGAAACGCCGCCGGTCGAGAATGTCCGACAGCACGCCGGCGGGAATGGCGAGGAGGAAGATGGGCAGTGTCGCCGCCGCCTGCACCAGCGCCACGGCGGCGGGTGAGCCGGACAGGTCGGTGACCAGCCAGGACGAGGCCACATCGCGCATGAAGCTGCCGATGTTGCCGATCACGGTGGCGGCCCAGATCACCGCGAACACCGGCCAGCGGAACGGCGCGAAGCTGCTGGCGGGGGCCGCGGGCGGCTGTGGGGCGGGGGCTGCGGGGCTGGTCATCCGGGGGGTCGTCCTCCCTTGCCGGGAGACCCAGTGCCCCCCGGTCCTGACGGAAACGGCCGGCGCGGACGAGCCGCGCCGGCCGCGGGGCTCAGGCCTTGATGAAGGCGAGCAGGTCGGGGTTGATCACGTCCGCATGGGTGGTCAGCATGCCGTGCGGGAAGCCCTTGTAGACCTTCAGCTCGCCCTTCTGGAGCAGCTTGACCGACAGCTCGGAGGAATCGGCGATCGGCACGATCTGGTCGTCGTCGCCGTGCATCACCAGGGTGGGCACGGTGATCGCCTTCAGGTCGGCGGTCTGGTCGGTCTCGGAGAAGGCCTTGATGCCGTCATAGTGGGCCTTGGCGGCGCCCATCATGCCCTGGCGCCACCAATTGGTGATCACGCCCTGCGAGACCTTCGCGCCCTCACGGTTGAAGCCGTAGAACGGGCCGGTGGGGACATCGAGGAAGAACTGCGCGCGGTTGGCGGCGAGCGCGGCGCGGAAGCCGTCGAACACCTCGATCGGCGTGCCGCCGGGGTTGCTGGCGGTCTTCACCATCAGCGGCGGGACGGCGCTGACCAGCACCGCCTTGGCGACGCGGCCCTGCGGCTGGCCGAACTTGGCGACATAGCGCGCCACCTCGCCGCCGCCGGTGGAATGGCCGATATGCACGGCGTTCCTCAGGTCGAGATGCTCGGCCACGGCGGAGGCGTCGGCGGCGTAATGGTCCATGTCGTGGCCGCCGCTGACCTGGCTGGACCGGCCGTGGCCGCGCCGGTCATGGGCGACGACGCGGTAGCCCTTGCCGAGGAAGAACAGCATCTGCGCGTCCCAGTCGTCCGACGACAGCGGCCAGCCGTGGTGGAACACGATCGGCTGGGCGTCCTTCGGACCCCAGTCCTTGTAGAAGATCTCGGTGCCGTCCTGGGTCTTGATCATGGGCATGGGGGCAACTCCTGTGCTGGCGGGTGCGGTTGCTGCAAAAAGCGGAAGCGGAAGGGCCGCGCCGGCGATCACCGCCGCGCCGCCGATGAGGGCGGAGCGGCGGGTCAGGGCGTAGGCGGGGTCGGACGTGTCGGAGGTCATGGGGCTCCCCTGGGGGTGGGAGGACCGGCGCGGCCCGCGAGGCCCGCGCCGGAAGGCTCGCTCGGCCGCGCTCAACCCTCGTGGGCGCCGAACATGGTCTTGGCATAGGTGATGCCGAGGCCGTAGGCGCCACCATAGAGCTTGGCGATGCCCGTGGTCATGTCGTAGGTGCCGGTGCGCGCCCAGTCGCGCTGGAGCTCCAGCAGGTATTGCAGCGCGGTCATCGGCTGAACGCCGGCCTGGATCATGCGTTCCACCGCCCGCTCGTGCGCCTCGGTGGAGATGTCGCCGCAGGCGTCGGTGATGAGATAGACCTCGAAGCCCTGGTCGAGCGCCGAGAGCGAGGGGCCGACGAGGCAGACCGAGGTCCACAGGCCGGCCATGACCAGACGGGTCTTGCCGATCTCGTTGATCTTGCTGATGACCTGCGCATCTTCCCAGGTGTTCATGGAGGTGCGGTCGAGCAGCGGCTGGCCGGGGAAGGCGTCGGTGATCTCCGCATACATGGGGCCGGAGAAGCTCTTCTCCGCCACCGTGGTGAGGATGGTGGGCACGCCGAAGCCGGCGGCGGCGCGGGAGACGAGCGCGGCGTTGTTGCGCAGCAGGGTGGCGTCGATGGACTTGGTCGCGAACGACATCTGCGACTGGAAGTCGATCAGGATCAGCGCGTGGTCCGTCGGCGAGATCAGCTTCTTGCCGGGGGTCGGCGTGGCGGTGATGGCCATTGTCAGGTCCTGGGTGTGATGTTGCGCCGGGACCATGGCCCTGCCCGGCGGCGCAGTCTTGTCGGAACCCAGGACTTTTGCATCATCGCGCGGTGCGGTGCGCGATGAGCCTTGGCTCACCGGGGGCCCTCTCCCGCAGGTCCCAGCAGGCCACCAGCAGGAAGCCGCCGGCAAGGCCCAGGTGCTCGAAGAAGGCGTTGGCCGCCATGACGCGCGCGGGACCGTCGGGCATCTCCCAGAAGCGCAGCGCCAGCAGGGTGGCCAGCAGTGTGAAGCCGCACAGCGCCAGCGCCCCGAGCCAGCGCAGCACGCCGGAGAGGATCAGCGCCGAGGCGCCCAGCTCCAGCACGATCACCGCCGCGGCGAAGGGCGCCGCCGGCGCGAGGCCGAAATGCGCCATCTCCGCCATCGCGCCGGGCAGATCCACCAGCTTGTTCAGCCCGCCCTGGAGATAGGCGGCGCACAGGGCGGCGAGGCCGAGGACGCGCACGGCGCCCGAGGCCAGGAGGGGCCGGGCAAGGCCGGCGAGCCGCGCCTCCAGGGCGGCGAGCGGCGCGGGCACGGCGCTCAGACCGCCCAGCAGGCGCAGCCCAGCGCGCCGAAGAAGCCCTTCAGGTCGGCCACCGGGATCTTCGACGTCCAGGAGCCGGCATGGTCGTGGCCATGGACGCCGCAGGCGGTATTGCAGCCGCAGGCGGAGGCCGCCATGCGGCGCAGGCTGTCGCGATGCAGCGAGTTGCGGCCCGCGCCCTCAGGCTCGCCCCAGGCGGCATAGCCCTTGAACGTGCGCGCCGGCGACCAGTCCGGCATGGCGGGGGGCACGTCGTTCTCGTCCAGCGGCGCGAACGGCCCGGCGCCGTAGACGATCCTGCCGCCCACCATGGTCAGGTCCGAGGTGAGGAAGGAAATCTCGTCCTCGGCGCAGGCGAAGAAGTCCTTGTCCGGCACGATGAGGTCGGCGAACTGGCCGGTTTCGATGCGGCCCTTCTTGCCTTCCTCGTTGGAGAACCAGGTGACGTTCTCGGTCCACATGCGCAGCGCGGTCTCGCGGTCGAGGCAGTTGCGGCGGGGATAGATCTCCATGCCGCCCACGGTGCGGCCGGTGACCATCCAGGCCAGCGAGACCCAGGGATTGTAGGAGGCGACGCGGGTGGCGTCGGTGCCGGCGGAGACCTTCACCCCCTTGTCGAGCATGCGCTTGATGGGCGGGGTGGCCTCGGCCGCGCCGAGGCCGTAGCGCTCGACGAAATATTCGCCCTGATAGGCCATGCGGTGCTGCACGGCGATGCCGCCGCCCAGCGCCGCGATGCGGTCGATGGACTGGTCCGAGATGGTCTCGGCATGGTCGAAGAACCAGTTGAGCCCCTCCAGCGGGATGTCCTGGTTCACCGTCTCGAACACGTCGAGGGCGCGGGAGATGGTCTCGTCATAGGTGGCGTGGAGCCGCCACGGCCAGCGGTTCTGCGCCAGGATGCGCACCACCTCCTCCAGCTCGCCCTCCATCTCGGGCGGCATCTCCGGGCGCGGCTCGCGGAAATCCTCGAAGTCGGCGGCGGAGAACACCAGCATCTCGCCGGCGCCGTTGTGGCGGAAATAGTCGTCGCCCTGCTTGTAGGTGACCGAGGAGGTCCAGTTCAGGAAGTCCTGCTTCTCCTGCTTGGGCTTCTGGGTGAACAGGTTGTAGGCGAGGCGCACGGTCATCTGGCCGGCGTCGGAGAGGGTCTGGATGACGGCATAGTCGTCGGGATAGTTCTGGAAGCCGCCGCCCGCGTCGATCACCCCGGTGACGCCGAGCCGGTTCAGCTCGCGCATGAAGTGGCGGGTGGAATTGACCTGATAGTCGAACGGCAGCTTCGGCCCCTTGGCGAGCGTCGCGTAGAGCAGGCCGGCATTGGGCTTGGCCAGCAGCAGGCCGGTGGGGTTGCCGTTGGCGTCGCGGGTGATCTCGCCGCCCGGCGGGTTCGGCGTGTCCCTTGTGTAGCCCACCGCGCGCAGCGCCGCGCCGTTCAGCAAGGCGCGGTCGTAGAGATGCAGCAGGAAGACCGGCGTGTCGGGGGCGACCGCGTTGATCTCGGCGATGGTCGGCAGACGCTTCTCGGCGAACTGGTGCTCGGTGAAGCCGCCCACCACGCGCACCCATTGCGGGGCGGGGGTGATCGCCACCTGGCGCTTCAGCATGTCCATGGCGTCGGCCAGCGAGCGCACGCCGTCCCAGCGCAGCTCCATGTTGAAGTTGAGCCCGCCGCGCACGACGTGGGTGTGGTTGTCGATCAGGCCGGGCAGCACGCGCCGGCCCTTGAGGTCGACGATCCTCGTCTGCGGACCGGCAAGCGCCATGATCTCCGCGTCGCCGCCCACGGCGAGGAAGCGGCCGTCCTTGACGGCGATGGCGCTCGCCGTGGGGTTGCCTGTGTCCAGCGTGGTGACGAGGCCGTGGTGGAGGATGGTGTCGGCGACCTGTGCCTCAGGCATGCGGGTGTTCCTTGTCTTCAGCGTCTTCAGCGCGGGCGGCCGGCGCGCCCGAGGGTGTGCTGTCGGGCGCGCCTTTGGGGAGATGGCCAAACATGTGCGGCTTGACCTGGCCGAGCCAGGACAAGGGGGCAGGCTCGCGCCGCCAGGCGCTCCTGACGAGCGGCGGGACCTGCTCGCCGATGAGGATGCCCAGGAGGCCGACCAGCGCCACCACCGGCGGGGCGGGCGAGCGCACCTGGATCAGGCTGTAGATGATGCCCACCAGCAGGCCGGCGCCCAGCGACATGAGATACATCCTCATGCGCCGGTCCCGGCGCCCGCCGGGGCGCGGCCGGCGCGGGACGACGCCTCCGGGGCGGATGGGGAGGTGATCGGCATGGGCTCCTCGCCGCGTGATCCTCCGACGGTCATCGTCGGCTGGCGTGGATCGAGGGTGGCGGCGGGCGCCGCCGGCGTCTTGTTGCTTCGCGGCGTTTTTGCACGGTCGCGCGGCGGACGCAGCGGCAGCCCGGCGGGCGCGCGCGGCGCCAGAGCACGTTCCGTTCAAATGGCATCGCCATTCGAACGGTGAATCGCCCTCTAGGGACCCGGCGCGCCTGCGGCGATGAACTGGCCCGGCGTCACGCCCACGGTGCGCTTGAACTGGCGGGTCATGTGGCTCTGGTCGGAGAAGCCGCACAGGGCCGCCACCTCGGCGAGGCGCATGCCCTGCTGGATATGGCTGCGCGCCTGGTTGACCCGGTAGACCCGCAGGTATTCGTGCGGGGTGACACCGTATTCCTTGCGGAACTGGCGGATCAGCACGAACGGGTTGACCTGGGCGATCTCGGCCAGTTCCTCCAGCGTGATGGTCCGCCCGTAATGGCTGCGCATGTAGTCGACGATCCGCCCATGGCGGCGCCGGCAGCCCTTGCCCGACAGCGTCACCGGCCGGCCGCTGGTGACCTGGGCGAGGCCCAGCACCAGCGCGGCGAGGTAGGAGCTCCGCATCAGGCTGCAATCGCCGCGCTCGTGCAGCTTGTGGGTCTCCACCAGCAGATCATGGATGCGCGGGTGGGCGATGACCGGATCGCTGAAGTCGATCATCGGCACGCGCGCGTCGTCCACGTCGGTCAGCGCCATCAGCTTGCCGGCCGGCAGATGGATCTCGCGGCAGAGCGAGCCGCCGGCCTCGTCCACATGCAGCGTCCGGGCGTCGAACACCTGGCCGGCGTCGCGCACCACCACGTTGCCCGGCACCTCCAGATGGGTGCGGCCCGACTGGCGGCTCTGCCATGTGGCGCCGGTGAAGGCGATGAGGACGATATTGTCGTGAAAGATGCGGTTGACCGCCACCTGCCCGCCGGGCGGCAGCCGCATGCGCACGAAGGCGCAGCCGTCCTCGACCGTATGCGTGATCTGCGGGACCGTCGCAGCGTGGGCAGAGCCCATAATGGAGCGCTCCACAATTGGGGCCGGGCCGGCGCATCCCATCGCTGCCCGCCCGCTGCCAAGATGTCGCATCATGCCACGGGACGCCGCCGCGGCCCAGCCCGCAAAGCCGCTCCCGCCCTTTCCCGGCGGCGGCCCCGCGGCGGCGCGGGCAGGCGGCTACCGGCGGCGAAACCCGCCAGCGGCTTCGGGACGAAAGGCGGGAGCTGCGGCCAAATCTATGCCTCGGCGTCCGGCACCTCCACCAGGGCATCGGCGAACCGGCGCATCAGGCGCGCCAGATCGTCGATGTCCTCCGGCGCCCAGGTCTCGAAGATGGCGCGGCCGATCCGCTCGCGCGCGGCGTCCACGCGGTCGGTCATCGCCTTGCCCTTCGGGCTGATGACCGCCTCCCGCACGCGGCGGTCGGCGGCGCTGCCCTTGCGCTCCACCAGGGCGAGGCTCTCCAGTTTGGCCACCTGCCGGCTGACGGTGGTGTAGTCGCGCCCCACCCGGTCGGCCAGTTCCACCACGCCGATCGGCCCGAACCGCTCGATCCCCACCAGCAGGGGAAACAGCGCGCGATCGAGAGGAATCCCCGCCGCGCGGATCATCGCCTCGTCGCGCTGCGGCCGGTTCATGACGCTCACGATATCGAGCATCGCCCCGTGCAACTGGCGGAGCTGGGCGTTGATATGTGTATTTTGCACGTTTTTCGTTGACGGCATCGGCGATCTCCATATATGTGCATCATACACATATTAGACCGGGAGCCGAAAGGGCCACCATCATGAAAGCCGCCATCGTGCAGAGCGCCGGACAGGCGCCCGTCTACGGGGATTTCCCCGAGCCGCCCGCCGGGCCGGACGACGTCCGCATCGCCGTCACCGCAGCCGCCATGAGCCATCTGGTGAAAGGCCGGGCGTCGGGCACCCACTACAGTTCCTCCGGCCAGTTCCCCTTCGTCGCCGGCATCGACGGCGTGGGGCGGCGCGCGGACGGCAGCCGGGCCTATTTCGTGCTGCCCCGCCCGCCGTTCGGCAGCATGGCGCAGCGGGTCGTGGTGCCGGAGGCGCAATGCATCGCCCTGCCAGACGGGCTGGACGACGTGACCGCCGCCGCCATCGCCAATCCCGGCATGTCGGCCTGGGCCGCCTATACGGAACGCGCCGGGCTGAAGGCCGGGGAGACGGTGCTGGTCAACGGCGCCACCGGCACGGCGGGGCGCCTCGCGGTGCAGATCGCCAGGCATCTCGGGGCGAAGACGGTGATCGCCACGGCGCGCGACGCCGCCGCGCTGGAGGCCGTCGCCGCCCTCGGGGCGGACGTGACCATCCCCCTCGGCGCGGACGAGGCGGCGCTGGAAGCGCGCTTGAAGGCGCAGTTCGCCGAAGGGGTCGACGTGGTCATCGATTATCTGTGGGGGCGGAGCGCGCAGACCCTGCTCCTGGCCGGCGCGAAGGCCGGGCGGGACGGCGTGCCGATCCGCTTCGTCCAGGTGGGCGCGGCCAGCGGCGGAGACATCACGCTGCCCGGCGCGGTGCTGCGCGCCGCGGCGATCTCGCTGATGGGCAGCGGCATCGGCAGCGTGCCGCGGGCGCGCTTCGTGCGCTGCATCGACGCGCTGTTCCAGGCCGCCGGGCCCGGCGGCTTTGCGATCGCCTGCAAGGCCGTGCCGCTTTCCCAGGTGGAGCGGGCCTGGCCCGAGGACGACAGCCGGACGCGCACCGTCTTCACCATGGACGCGCCCTGAGGCCGGCCGGGGGCCGCGCGCCCCCTACCGCGCGGTGCGCGGGATATGGTCCTGGGAGCGGCTGAGCGACTGGGCGGTCTCCACCACCATGTGGGCGAAGTGCTCGGCGAAGGCATCCGGCTTCCAGTCCTTCACCGAGGCGGCGATATGCACCGCCGCCACCGGCCGCCCCGCCGCATTGGTCACCGCCGCGCCCAGCGTGATCTCGCCCACCGTGGTCTCCTCCACCGCCATGCCGAAGCCCGCCTCGCGCGCCTGCGCCACCTTGGCGAGGATGACGTCGCGGTCGGTCAGCGTCTTCGGCGTCCGCGCCACGAGGTCGGAGCGCGCGATGATCGCCGCCGCCTCGGCCGGGGGCAGCTGGGCCAGGATGGCGCGCCCGCCGGCCGAGCAGAACACCGGCACCCGGCGGCCGATCAGCGAGCTGTCGAAATACTCCCGCTTCGATTGCTGGCGGATCACATAGATGATGCTGGTGTCGTCATAGAGCGAGAGGTTGGCCCGCTCGCCGCAGCGCTGGCGCAGGTCGAGCAGCGCCGGCGTCGCCAGCTCCACCAGCGGGCTGGAGCGCAGGTAGAAGAAGGTGAGGTCGAGCACCGGCTTGCCGAGCCGGAAGCGCCGCGTGCGCTCGTCCTTCTCCAGATAGCCCAATTGCCAGAGGGTGTGGGCGAAGCGCTGCGTGGCGCTCTTGTCGAGGCCGCAATGCCGGGCGATCTCGCTCAGGCTGAGGTCGGTGTTGCTGCGGCCGAACGCCTCCAGCACCCGGAACGCCTTCGCAACCGAGGATACGTACAGCGGGTCCCGCTGCACGTCGGCCGTCTCGTCTGTTGACATATAAGCCCTACATATTACGATTTTGTGTATTGCATTATAATACTTTAAATCAAAATGCAATGATGTTGGGCACACAGCATCCGATGCAGGCAGAGGGGTTCCAGATGTCAGGCACTTATGTGGGCACCGATCCCACCCAGCGCGGCGGGGCGGCCGTTCCGGCGGGCGAGAGCCGCCGCGCGGTCATGGCGGCGGTCATCGGCAACGTGCTGGAATGGTACGATTTCGCCATCTACGGCTATGTCGCCACCATCATCGCGCACAAGTTCTTCCCGCCCGGCGACGAGGTGAGCAGCCTGCTCGCCACCTTCGCCACCTTCGGCATCGGCTTCGCCGCCCGCCCGCTCGGCGGCATCATCATCGGCCGCATGGGCGACACCCGCGGCCGCAAGGCGGCGCTGCTGCTCACCATCTTCACCATGGCCATCGGCACGGTGGGCATCGGCCTCATCCCCTCCTACGCCACCATCGGCCTGCTCGCTCCCATCCTGCTGGTGGCCTGCCGCCTGCTCCAGGGCTTCGCCGCCGGCGGCGAATGGGGCGGCGCCACCGCCTTCATCGTCGAATGGGCGCCCAAGGGAAAGCGCGGCTATTTCGGCAGCTGGCAGCAGGCGAGCGTCGCCGGCGGCCTGCTGCTCGGCTCGGGCACGGCGGCGCTGTTCAGCACCCTGCTGAGCCCCGACCAGATGGACGCCTGGGGCTGGCGCATCCCCTTCATCCTCGGCATCATCCTGCTGCCGGTGGGCCTCTACATGCGCTCCAGCATCGACGAGACCCCGGCCTATCGCGAGGCGCAGGCCGCCCAGGCTGCGGCCGCGCAGGCCAAGGCGCCGCCGAAGGTTCACGCTCCCGGCTGGATCCTCGCCACCCGGGCGTTCGGCTTCACCATCCTGTGGACCGTGTCCTACTACGTCATCCTCTATTACATGCCGACCTTCACCCAGAAGTATGCCGGCCTCAGCCGCACCGAATCGCTGTGGTCCAACACGCTCGGCCTCGTGGTGCTGGCGGCGCTGATCCCGCTGATGGGCCTGATCTCCGACCGGATCGGCCGCAAGCCGATGCTGCTCGCCTGCTGCCTCGCCTTCGTGCTGCTCACCTACCCGCTGTTCGCGGCCATGGCCTCGGGCGCGACGCTGGTGACGGTGATGGGCATCCAGATCCTGTTCGCGCTGATGATCGCCATGTTCTCCGGCCCCGGCCCCGCCGCCATCGCCGAGATGTTCCCGACCCACTCGCGCTCCACCTGGATGTCCACCGGCTACAGCCTGGCGGTCACGGTGTTCGGCGGCTTCGCGCCGTTCATCGCCACCTGGCTGATCAACGCCACCGGCTCGCCGGTGGCGCCGACCTATTACCTCATCGCCGCCGGCGTGGTTTCGGCCCTGGTCATCGCCGCGCTGCCGGAGACCGCGCACGACGATCTGCATTGAGGCAATGCGGCCCCCGCCCTCCGGCGGGGGCCCGTCACCAGCGGGAGACTGGCACATGACGCTCGATTTCCAGGGCCGGACGGTGGCCATCAGCGGCGCCGCCATCGGCTTCGGCAGGACCATCGCCACGCAATTCGCCGCCGCCGGCGCGCGGGTGTTCGGCTGCGACATCCTCGATCCGCCGGCCGACCTGCCGCCCGGCATCGAGATCGCCAGGGTGGACCTCTTGGACCGGGCGGCGGGCGCGGCCTGGATCGCCGCCGTGGAAGCCAGGGCCGGCGGCGCCGTGGACATCCTCGTCTGCAATGCCGGCGGCGTCGCCGGGCAGGCCAGCAAGCCGCTGGAGGAGGTCTCCGACGCCGACTGGGACCGCGTGGTGGACATCAATCTCAACGCCGCCTTCACGCTGTGCCGCGCCGCCGCCCCGGCCATGAAGCGCGCCGGCGGCGGCGCCATCGTCACCGTCACCTCCGGCGCCGCGCTCCAGGCCTCGCTCACCGGCGTGCAGGCCTATTGCGCCGCCAAGCACGCCATGCTGGGACTGACGCGGCAGCTCGCCCATGAGCTTGGCCCGCACGGCATCCGGGTCAACAGCGTGGCGCCCGGCTTCGTGCGCACCAATCCGGCCACCGAGCGGCAGTGGGCGGCCTACGGCCCGGAGCGGCAGCGCCAATTGGTGGAGGGCATCGCGCTGAAGCGGCTGGGCACAGCCGACGAGATCGCCAAGGCGGTGCTGTTCTTCGCCTCCGACCTCGCCAGCTTCGTCACCGGGCAGGTGCTGTCCGTGGACGGCGGCAAATAGTTGATATCGCAGGAAGGATCGCGGTCATGACCAAGAATTCCGCAGACGCTCCGCTGGAGCCCTGGCAGTGGGAGGAAGCCCACTGGCGCGGCCTCGTGAACCAGGTGCGCGCGGGCGAGACGCTGGCGCCCAGGAGCTGGCCCGGCGGCGCGCGCTGCGCCGTGGCGCTGTCGTTCGACGCCGACCACGACACCAACGAATTGCGCGAAGGCGGCAAGTCCATCGGCCGCATGGCGTGGGGCCAGTACGGCAACCGCGTCGGCGTGCCGCGCGTGCTGGAGCTGCTGGCGCGCAACGACATCAAGGCCACCTTCTACGTGCCCGCCGTGGTCGCCCTGCTCTATCCCGACGAGCAGAAGCGGGTGATCGCGGAAGGCCACGAGATCGGCATCCACGGCTGGATCCACGAGCTGAATTCCGTGCTGCCCTACGAGGTGGAGCGCGACCTGATGTTCCGCTCCGCCGACACGCTGGAGCAGATCACTGGCATCCGCCCGGTGGGCCTGCGCACCCCGTCCTGGGACTTCAGCCCCAACACGCTGCGCATCGAGGAGGAGCTCGGCCTGCTGTACGATTCGTCGCTGATGGCCGACGAGGATTGCTACGACCTGCTGCTGGAGGGCAGATCCACCGGCATCGTGGAAGTGCCGGTGGAATGGATCCGCGACGACGCGGTGTATTTCATGATGCACCGCTTCCAGTCGCTGCGTCCCTACACGCCGCCGAAGGACGTGCTGGACATCTTCCTGCGCGAGTTCGACGCCGCCTATGAAGCGGGCGGGCTGTTCCAGCTCACCATGCACCCGCACATCATCACGCCGCGCTCGCGCATCTGGATCCTGGAAGAGGTGATCCGCCACGCCAAGGCCAAGGGCGACGTGTGGTTCGCCACCCACGCCCAGGTGGCGCATTACGTGAAGACCACCAAGGACTAACCTCCCGGTCGGGGGGCAGGCAGGGC
Organism: Azorhizobium doebereinerae UFLA1-100; assembly: GCF_000473085.1. Classification (GTDB taxonomy): domain Bacteria; phylum Pseudomonadota; class Alphaproteobacteria; order Rhizobiales; family Xanthobacteraceae; genus Azorhizobium; species Azorhizobium doebereinerae. The sequence continues at coordinate 42,910 of NZ_AXBA01000006.1, read as the reverse complement.
CGCCCCCTCGCCTGCCGAGCCGCCGCTCAACGGCGCCGGCCCGGCGGCGCGGGACAGGACGCCGCGCCCGCCCTATCATCCCCGGACGGGGCGCCGCGCGCTCCGGCCCGCCTCGGGAGCCGCCGTCCATGCCGTCCGCCGCGCCATCGTTCTGGACCTATGGCCGCACCGCCGGGCGCGGCGGCCTGGAGCAGGCCGTCTGGCAGGGCGCCCCGCCGGCGGGGCTCGCCGCGCATTTCCACCGCGAGGCGCAAGTCACCGTGGTACTGGCCGGGACGCGGCGCTTCCTCACCCGCCACGGCCCCGTCGCCGCGCACGCCGGCGAGATCCTGCTCATCCCGCCCGGCGCCCCGCACCAGCCCCTCGGGCTGGCCGGGCCCGCCGTCAGCCGCAATCTCTACCTCGCCCTCCCCGATGCCCCGCCCGCCGGCCGCCCCGTGGTGGTCGCGACGCCCCGCTGGCTGGACAGCACACCGTGCCCGCGGATGCTGGCGGACTGGGTGGCGGAGATGATCGGGCCGGCGGGCGCCGGGCCGGACACCGCGGCCGGCGCCCTCACGGCGCTGGTGCTGGGGAGCCGCGCCCCGATCGCCGCCCTGGCGCCGCGCGCCGGGCTGACGCGGGAAGGGCTGATCCGCCGCTTCACCCGCCTCGTGGGCATGACGCCTCACGCCTATCGCCTTGCCCACCAGCTCAACGCCGCCCGCGCCGAACTGGCGCGCGGCACACCGCCGCCCCCCTGCGCCATGGACGCCGGCTTCGCCGACCAGAGCCATCTGAGCCGGCGCTTCAAGGCGGCGTTCGGCATCACCCCCGGCACCTATCGCGCGGCCATGGGCCGGCCGGAATAGGCGAGGCCGTCACTTCCGTTCCAGACGGCGGCGGCACGCGCTCCTATCCGTGGCGGCGAGGAGAGATCGCATGGATGCCGGAACTTATGCCCTGCTGTTCGGTGCGGGTATCGCAGGGGGGCTCGTCAATGCCGTCGCCGGCGGGGCGACGCTCATCACCTTCCCGGCAATGATCCTCGCCGGCCTGCCGCCCATTCCGGCCAATGCCTCGAATGCGGTGGCGGTCACGCCGGGCCATCTCGTCGCCGCCTTCGCCGACCGCCGCCGGCTGCCGCGAAACGACCGGCGCCTGTGGGCCGCGCTTGCGGCCGCGCTCGGCGGCAGCGGCACTGGAGCCGCGCTGCTGCTGGTCACGCCGGAGCATCTGTTCACCCTGCTGGTGCCAGGGCTGGTCGGCTTCGCCACCCTGGCCTTCGCCTGCGGCCGGCGCATTCAGGCCCTGCTGCCTCCCGCCATGGCGGACAGCGCCGCCGGGCGCGCCACGCTGGTCGCCGCGACATCGGTCTATGGCGGATATTTCGGCGCCGGGCTCGGCGTCATGCTGCTCGCCGTCCTGGCCATCACCGGGCGCGAGGACGTGCGGGCGGTCAATGCCCTGAAGAACCTGCTGGCAAGCGCGGTCAGCGCCGTGGCCATCGCCATCTTCGCCGTGCAGCAGGCGGTGAGCTGGCCGCAGACCCTGGTGATGCTGACGGGTGCAATCGGCGGCGGGCTGGCCGGCGGCCGGCTGGTCTCGGTCCTGCCGGCGACGGTGGTGCGCACGCTGGTGATCGCCTTCGGCACCGCCATGTCGGCGGTCTATGCCTGGCGCTTCTGGCTTTAGCGCGAGGGGCGCAGGCCCGCCCCGAGAGGGCGGGCCTGGCGTCGATCAGGGGGTCGCGGCGGTGTCGGTCAGCCGGCCGTGGATCTTCTTCACGGTGTCGGCGGAGACCGGCGCGGCGGCATTGCCCCAGGCGTTGCGGATATAGGTGAGCAGCGAGGCCACCTGGGCGTCGCTGAGCTTCCAGTCGAACGCCGGCATGCCCGGGCCGGTGGGCGCCGCGCGGGTGGCAGCGGCGCGGGTGCCCTGCACCACCACGCGCACCAGGGTCTCCGGCTCGTCGGCCTGGACCACGGCGCTGCCCTTCAGCGCCGGGAACAGGCGGGCGATGCCCTCGCCGCTGGAGACGTGGCAGGCCGAGCAATTGTCCTGGTAGATGGCAAGGCCCGCCTGCATCACCGGATCGGTCGCGGCCACCGGCTGGGGCGCGACCGGGGCCGGCGCTCCGGCGCGGTCCTTCAGATAGGTGGCCATCGCCTTCAGGTCGGCGTCGGTCATGTGCTGGGTGGAATAATAGACCACCTCGGCCATCGGGCCGGAGGCCGCCGACTTGGCGTTGCGGCCGGTCTTCAGATACTGGACGATGTCCTCGGTGCTCCAGGCACCGAGCCCGGTGCGCAGGTCGCCGCCGAGGTTGGGGGCGGTCCATTCGTCCAGCACGCCGCCGGCGAGCACCTTGTCGCCCTTGTCGCCGCCCAGCGCGTTCTTCGGCGTGTGGCAGGCGCCGCAGTGGCCGAGGCCCTCCACCAGATAGGCGCCGCGGTTCCACTCGTCCGACTTGCCGGCCACCGGCTGGAACTCGCCCGGGGTGAAGAACAGCATGTTCCAGCCCATCAGCGCGGTGCGGATGTTGAGCGGGAACGGCAGGCCGTTCGGCGGCGCCTCGTTCCGCACCGGATCGAGCGTGTCGAGATAGGCCTTGATGGCCACGAGGTCGGTGCGCGTGACCTTGGTGTAATAGGGATAGGGCAGCGCCGGATAAAGCAGCTCGCCGTCCTTGCCGACGCCGTGCTGCATGGCCGCGACGAAGTCGTCATTGCTCCAGGCGCCGAGCCCGGTCTCGCGGTCCGGGGTGATGTTGGGCGTGTAGATGACGCCGAACGGCGTCATGATCCCGCGCCCGCCGGCGAACGGCTTGCCGCCCGGCGCTGTATGGCAGGAGACGCAGTCGCCCGCCGTGGCGAGATACTGGCCGCGGGTGATGGTCACATAGTCCTGGCCGTCCGCGAGGGCGGCGGTGGACCCGCCCGCCAGGGCAAGGCCGAGGACCGAGGCGGCGAGGCTGAGCGCGCGTTTCATGGGTTGGGCCCTATGCCTGAACCAGAGGTCCGGGGTTCTTCAGATACTGGGTGCGGATGGCTTCCGCCGCCCAGAGCGCCAGTGCGCCGACCGTGCCGGTGGGGTTGTAGCCGGCGTTCTGCGGGAAGGCGGAGGCGCCCACCACGAACACGTTGTGCACGTCCCAGCTCTGCAGATAGCGGTTCACCGCGCTGCGCTTGGGATTGTCGCCCATGATCGCGCCGCCGGTGTTGTGCGTGCTCTGATAGGGCACCACGTTGAAATGCTCGGGGATGGAGCGCGGCGTGACGTGCTTGGCGCCCATCGCCTTGCCGATCTCGGCGCACTTCTGGGCGATGTAGCGCGTCATCTTCTTTTCGTTGTCGTGCCAGTCGAACGTCATGCGCAGCAGCGGGCGGCCGTAGCGGTCCTTGTAGACCGGGTCGAGGTCCAGATACTTGTCCCGGTAGGAATAGACGCTGCCCTGCCCGGCCACGGCCGAGGCGTTCTGATAGGTGGACGACACCTGCTTCTTCCAGGCCGCGCCCCAGGCCGGCGTGCCGGGCGCCCGGTTGGCCGAGGAGGCGATGGGGCGGCCGTGATAGTTCGAGGTGGTGATGCTGGCGCCGCCGAAGAAGCCCAGCCCCGCATGGTCGAAATTGTCGCCGTTGAAATCGTCGATGCACTGGCCGAGCGAGCCGGTGCCGACGAACGGGTTGAAGCGCTTGCCCTCGAACAGCAGGCCCGCCGCGCCGGCGGACTGGTAGGCGTAGTTGCGCCCCACCGTGCCCTCGCCGCTCTGCGGATCATAGGGCGTGCCGATGCCCGACAGCAGCATCATGCGCACGTTGTGCAGGCCGTAGGCGCACACCAGCACGATGTCCGCCGGCTGCTCCCACTCCTCGCCCGACGTATCGACGAAGGTGACGCCGGTGGCGCGCTTGCCGCTGGCGTCCTTGTTGATGTGCAGCACCTCGCTCTCGGTGCGCACGCTGAAATTGCTCTTGCGCATCAGCACCGGCAGCACGTTGGCCTGGGGGCTGGCCTTGGAATAGTTGCCGCAGCCGAAGCGCTCGCAGAAGCCGCAATAGGTGCACGGCCCCATGGCGATGCCCAGCGGGTTCACATAGGCTTCGGACGCATTGCCCGCCGGGCGCGGGAAGGCGTGGTAGCCCATCTCGTTCGCGGTCTTGGCGAACAGCGCGGTGGGGGCGGTGTCCTTCAGCGGCGGCAGCGGATAGCCGCGCGAGCGCGGCCCCTCGAACGGATTGCCGCCGGGCTGGATCTGCCCCTTGATGTTGCCCGCCCGGCCGGACGTGCCGGAGATGTATTCGAACTTGTCGTAGAACGGCTCGAGGTCCGAATAGGTGACGCCCCAGTCCTCCACCTGCATGTCCGCCGGCATGGCGGCCGCGCCGTAGCGCTCGGTCAGGCGGGTCTTCAGGGTGAAGTCGCTCTCCAGGAAGCGCCAGGTGTGGCCGTTCCAGTGCACGCCCGCGCCGCCGACGCCGTTGCCGACGATGAAGGCGCCCGGCCAGCGGATGGGGAGCGCGTTCTGCCCGGTGTTGTGGCGCAGCGTGAAGGTCTCCTGCGCCGGGCGCAGGAACAGGTCGAGGCGGATGCCGTAGCGCAGCTCGTCCGGGTCCTGCGTCGGGGAGAAGTCGGTCGAGGTGTCGCGCCAGGGGCCGCGCTCGATGGCGACCACGTCCAGGCCCGCATCGGTCAGCTCATGGGCCAGCAGCGAGCCGGTCCAGCCGAGGCCAATGATGACCACATCTTTCTTGGGGAGCTTTCGCGCCATCGTTCTTGGTCCTTATCGGCAGTCCGCGCCGGATAGCTGAACGGGCTTGGGGAACAGAAAAAGGTGAGGGCGGCCGCGCGTCAGCGGCCGGGATTCCAGCCGGCGCGGCCCTGCAGGCTAACGGGCGGCAGGGTGTAGGGCTCGGTCACGTGGTCGATGAAGTCGCGATAGTCGTAGCGCGCGCCGGGGAAGCCGATCAGCTTCCAGCCCACCATGTCGCGATTGCCGCCGTAGATCGGGTCGGCGAAGAAGCCTTCCATCGTATTCTGGAGCACGAGGTTGAAGAACGGGCGCGAGCCGAAGCCGTCGAACTTGGGCTCGCCCTTCTCCATCGCCGCGAGCACCTTGTCGCGCTCCTCCGGCGCCAGCTCGGCGAAGCCCTTGCCGCCAAAGTTGGAGCGGCAGTAGGCGTCGAGCGACTTCAGCGCGACGCGGTATTGCTGGGCCGGCGACAGCGGGCTCTGCGGGCCGAATTCCGGCGCGGTGCCGGCGACGAAGGGCGGCTTCATGTAGAGCCGCTCGGCGCCGCCGTAGGGGCCGGCGAGCTGGCGGTCGATGAACACCGCGCAGCCGGCGTCCTTGCCGCTCGGGCTGAGCTCGTCCGCCGGGATCAGGCGCTCGACGATGGCCTCGACGGCGCGGGCCTCGTCCGGGGTGAAATAGATCCAGCCGCCGGGCAAGGCGGGCTCGGGCGGGGTCGCGGCGCCGGGCGCCCACGGCACTTCGCCGGAGAGGAAGCGGGCCTTGGCCTGGGTGGAACCGACGAGCGCCGCGGCAGCGGTGGAAGCCAGAAGTGCGCGCCTGCTGATCATTGGATCAGTTTTATGACCTGCCATGGCCGCCTCGCCGAACCGTGTTCAATGGAATTGAGCTAATCCCAAACAACGGGGGCCATGGCAAGCTACTTTGTCGCATGACCAAGCGTCAACTGGACAATACGGCATCCACCATCCCGATACCGACGCGGCGCCGACCCCGGCACCGCCCTGCCCGCCATGTCCCGCACGTGGCGCAGGCTTTCCCGATGGCGGGAGACGGGGCCGTCTCCTCCTGAGGCCGGCGTGGCTGGTATGCACTCACCGCATGGCGCGGCCGGCCGGCACCCCGGCGCGGCCCGCCCGCCGCCCCGGACAACGGCGGATGACATGGCGGCGCCCGGCGGCGCGGATCCAGGCGGCACAACCCTTGGGTGGCCCCCGGCGCGGCCCGCCGCCGGCGTTTCGCCGGCCATCGCCGGACGCCCGGACCGGGCCCGGACGCCGGTCGCCGCAGGGCCCGCCGGGCCGATCCGCAAGCCCGTGGTGGCCGGCTGCCTCATTTTAGGGTATCCATAAAGGGCAAGCTTCACACTTTATCCACACGCGGAGAGCGAAACTGGGCTTCCAGTGTTCTCCAACAGGTCCAGGGCCCGCGCCGTGAAAGCAATTTTGGCAGTGTCTGCGTTCGCCACGACGGCCGCGCTCGGCCTTGGCTTCGCCTTCAGTCAGATGCTGCCGCTCTGGCCGGCGCCGGTGGCCACGACCAGCGCTGCCCAGACCCCGGTGGTGCGCGTCACCGACACCCCGCCGCCGGTGGCGGTGGCGACGCCCGCGCCCGTCGCCGCGCCGGCCTTCGCCGCCCCCGCCTTCCCGAGCCTGACCCAGGACACGGCGATGACGCCGCCCGCGAGCACCCCGCCGCGCGGCCCCGCCGCCTATCGCTCGGCCAATGTGGACGGCCCCTATATCGCCCTGACCTTCGACGACGGCCCCAATCCAGAGACCACGCCGAAGCTGCTGAAGATGCTGGAGGCCCGCCACATCAAGGCGACCTTCTTCATGCTCGGTTCCAATGCGGCGGCCAATCCGGACGTGGTGCGCAGCGTCGCCGCCGCCGGCCACGAGATCGGCAACCATTCCTGGAACCACCCGCAGCTGACCAAAATCTCCGAGGCCGCCGCGGACAAGCAGATCGAGGACACCTCCGCCGCCATCCAGGCGACCACCGGCGTCAAGCCGACCAATCTGCGCCCGCCCTACGGCTCCATGACCCCGGCCCTCCAGCGCCATATCGAGCAGAAGTACGGGATGAACCTGATCTTCTGGTCGGTGGACCCGCTGGACTGGAAGGTCCGCGACGCCCAGAACATCAACGACCAGATCATGAAGCAGGTGCGCCCCGGCGCCATCGTGCTGGCGCACGACATCCACGCCACCACGGTGGCGGCCATGCCGCGCGTGCTCGATAATTTGATCGCCAAGGGCTACAAGTTCGTCACCGTGTCCGAGCTGATCGCCATGGACAAGCCGGCGGCGCCCAAGGTGGCCGCGGCGACCGTGACGCCCCCGCCGCCGCGCAAGAAGCCGCGCCCGACCCAGCCGGGCATGTCGATGCCGCGTCCCACCCCGGTCAACACCCCGGCCCAGCCGATCGTGCCGCCGCGCCCCGTCGCCACCACCGGCACCAGTTCGTTCTGATCGCCCCGCAGGCCCGCCCCGTCCGGGGCGGGCGCGTTCGGCGCGGAATGCCTCAGCGTGTGAGCGCGGGCCGGCAGAGGCCGTCGACGAAGATGTCCACCAGCCGCACCACGGAGGCCTGCCAGCCGGGCTGCTCGTGCAGGTAGCACATGCCCACCAGCGTGCGCAGGATGTCCTCCGCGCTCACGTCGGCGCGGATCTCCCCCGCCGCCACCGCCCGCCCCAGCAGAAGGCCGATGGCTTTGGTCAGGCGGTCGAACGTGTGGGCATAGAGGTCCGACGAGCCGGTGGTGGCGAGCGCCAAAGCGGCGATCATGCCCTTCTTGGTGGCCACCAGTTCCACATTGGCCCTGAGCCAGCGGCGTAGCGCCTCCACCGGCGCGGCATCGTCCTTGAGCTGCTCCGCCAGGTCGCCGAGCTGGTCCACCTCGCGCCGGTAGACCGCCTCGAACAGCGCCTCGCGGGTGGGAAAGTGCCGGTACAGCGTGCCGATGCCCACGCCGGCCGTGCGCGCCACCGCCTCCAGGCTCGCCTCCGGCCCGCCGGCGCTGAACACCGCCTTGGCCGCTTCCAGCACGCGCTCGCGATTGCGGGCGGCGTCGGCGCGCGGCTTGCGCGGGGCCTTCTGCCCCGGCGCGGCTTGCTGTGGTGCGGCTTCCCCGCCTGCGGATCGTGCCATGGTCGCGTCTTCTCACCCCGCCGCTTGCAAAACGGAGGGATCCTCCATATAATCATTCCAACGGGCGCACCGATAGGCCCGTTGCCGATGGGCCGACCGACGCGGCCGGGCGTTCCCCGCACCCCGCGGGCCTGCCCGTCGCGGGCCCGCCCGTCCCAAGTCCACGACCAGTCCACCTGCGCCAGTCCACCTGCCGCCAGCCCACCTGCGCAAGCTCAGTTGCGCCAGTCCAGCCGGCCTGCCCCCCGCCGCCCGGCTGCGCCGCGCCCCGCGTGCGGTCTCACGACATTCGACATGACCACCGATCGGAGCCTTGCATGGATCTCTCCATCAGCCTCACCGTCAATGGTGTACGGCGCGACGTCGCGCTGGACAACCCGCGCGTCACCCTGCTCGACCTGCTGCGCGAGCGCCTCGACCTGACCGGCACCAAGAAGGGCTGCGACCGCGGCCAGTGCGGCGCCTGCACCATCCTCCTTGATGGTCGCCGGATCAATTCCTGCCTGGCGCTGGCCATCAGCCACGACGGCGCCGACATCCTCACCATCGAGGGCCTCGCCCAGGGCGAGGAACTCCACCCGGTGCAGGCCGCCTTCATCGCCCATGACGGCTTCCAGTGCGGCTTCTGCACCCCCGGCCAGATCATGAGCGCCGTCGGCCTCATCCGCGAGGGCCAGGCGGGCGACGATCCCGAGCGCGTCCGCGAGGCCATGAGCGGCAATCTCTGCCGCTGCGGCGCCTATGCCGGCATCACCGAGGCGGTGCTGGAGGCGCAGAAGACATTGGCCGATGCCGGCCGGAGGGACGCCGCATGAACACTTTCGACTACGTCCGCCCCGCCAGCGTCGCCGACGCCATCGCCGCCGCCACGGCGCCCGGCGCCGCCTATCTCGCCGCCGGCACCAACCTTCTCGACCTGATGAAGGGCGACATCGCCCGGCCGGAGCGCCTCGTGGACATCTCCCGCCTGCCGGGGCTCGACCGCATCGAGACGCTGCCGGACGGAGCCGTGCGCATCGGCGCGCTGGTGCGCAATGCCGACCTTGCCCACGACGCCCTGTTCGCGAAAACCTATCCGGCGGTGGCCGAGGCGCTGCTGTCCGGCGCCTCGGCGCAATTGCGCAATGCCGCGACCATGGGCGGCAACCTGATGCAGCGCACGCGGTGCGGCTATTTCTACGACGTGGCCAGCGCCTGCAACAAGCGCGCGCCCGGCAGCGGCTGCGATGCCCGCGCCGGCGAGAACCGCCTGCATGCGGTGCTCGGCTGGAGCGAGGCCTGCATCGCCACCCATCCCTCGGACGTCTGCGTGCCGCTGGCGGCGCTCGACGCCGTGGTGGAGATCGAAGGCCGCGACGGCCGGCGCGAGATGCCGCTGGAGGCGCTGCACCGCCTGCCGGGCGACACCCCGGCGCAGGACACCGCGCTGGCGCCCGGCGACCTCATCCTCGCCGTGCGCCTGCCGGCGGAAGCCGCCGGTTTCGCCGCCAACGCCCGCTACCTGAAGCTGCGCGAACGCACCTCCTATGCCTTCGCTTTGGTGTCGGCCGCCGCCGCGCTGCGCCTGGAGGGCGGTGTCATCGCCGAGGCGAGGCTCGCCCTCGGCGGGGTCGCCGCCAAGCCGTGGCGATCCCGCGCGGCGGAACAGGCGCTGGCCGGCCGCCGGCCGGACGACGACGCCTTCCGGCGCGCCGCGCAGGCCGCATTGGCCGACGCGCGCCCCTCCGGCGACAACGGCTTCAAGATCGAGCTTGCCCGCCGGCTGGTCGCGCGCGCCCTGGCGCTGGCCGCCGCCGGCACGCCGGAGCGCCTGCCCGCTTTGCCCGCCTCGCCCTTCTCCTCCGCTGCCGGAGCGCGCCATGTCGCCTGAGATCCGCCTGTCCACCACCCCCGCCCACGCCCGGCACGGCTCCAGTATCGGCCAGCCGCTCACCCGCCGCGACGGCGCGCTCAAGGTCACCGGCGGCGCCCGCTACGCCGCCGACAACCATCCCGAGGGCATGGTCCATGCGGTGCTGGCCACCAGCAGCATCGCGCGGGGCCGCGTCACCTTCCTCGACCTCGATGCCGCCAAGGCCCATCCCGGCGTCCTCGCGGTGATGACGCCCGCCAACCGGCCGCCGCTGGCGGAGGACCCGGACGCGAAGCTCCACCCCTTCATGTTCCGGCTCGACCTGTTGCAGAACGACCTGGTGCGCTACGCCGGCCAGCCCATCGCCGTGGTCATCGCCGAGACGCTGGAAGCCGCCACCGAGGGCGCGGCGCTGCTGGCGCCGCGCTATGAGACCCTGCCCGCCCGCGTCGGGCTCGACGGCGACACGCCCTTCATCCCCGCCGCCGTCGGCATCGGCAACCCCGCCGAGGTGCGCATCGGCGACGTGGAGGCCGGGCTCGCGGGGGCGGCGACGCGCATCGAGGCGGTCTACGAGACCCCAGCGCAGTATCACAACGCCATGGAGCCGCACGCCATCGTCGCGGCCTGGGACGGCGATGCCCTGTCCATCGACACGCCGAGCCAGGCCCTCGCCATGGCCCAGGGGCGGATCGCCGGGCTGTTCGGCATCGCCCCGGACAATATCCATATCCGCAGCCCCTTCCTCGGCGGCGGCTTCGGCTCCAAGGGCTTCATCACCGGCCCGCAGGCGCTCGGCATCCTGGCCGCCCGCATGGTGGGCCGGCCCGTGAAGCTGGTACTCCGCCGCGAGCAGATGTACGGGCCGGTGGGCCATCGCGCGCCGACGCGCCAGCGGCTGCGGCTCGGCGTCGGTCGGGATGGGACGCTGACCGCCCTCGGCCATCACGCCAAGACCACCTCCAGCACCTATGACGACTTCTTCGAGCCCGCCGCCGACGTCGCGCATACGCTCTATGCCAGCCCGGCCATCGCCACCTCGCACGAGGCGGTGCGGATCGACACCGGCACGCCGCTGTTCATGCGCGCGCCGGGCGAGGCCACCGGCTCGATCGCGCTGGAAAGCGCCATCGACGAGACCGCCTGGGCCTGCGGCATGGACCCGCTGGCCTTTCGCCTGAAGAACTATGCCGAGGTCGAGCCGATCTCCGGCAAGCCGTTCTCCTCCAAGGCGCTGCGGGAATGCTACGCGCAGGGGGCGGAGCGCTTCGGCTGGTCGCGGCGCCCGTTCGCGCCGCGGCAGATGCGCGATGAGGACGGCCTCCTCGTCGGCTGGGGCATGGGCACCGCCACCTTCCCGGCGCTGATGTTCCAGGCCGAGGCGCGCGCGGTGCTGAAGCGCGACGGCACCGGCGTGATGGAAAGCGGCACCCACGACATGGGCCAGGGCGCCTGGACCGCCTTCGCCCAGATCGCCGCCGACGCCTTGGGCCTCGACATGGCGCGGACCGAATTCCGCGCCGGCACCTCGGACCTGCCCGACGCCGGCATCGCCGGCGGCTCGGCCCATACCGCCACCGCCGGCATGGCCATCCACCATGCGGGCGCCGCCGTCATCGCCAGGCTCGCGGATCTCGCCACCGGGGACGCGCGCTCGCCCCTGTTCGGCGCCGGCAATGCCGGCGTGGTGGCGCGCGACGGGCGGCTGTTCCGCCGCGGCGACGAGAGCCGCAGCGAGAGCTATGGCGACATCCTCGCCCGCGCCGGCCTCGGCGAGATCGACGCCCGCGGCACCAGCGCCGCCGATCCGGATGCGCAGGCGTCCTATGCCATGCACGCCCATGGCGCGGTGTTCGCGGAGGTGAAGGTCGATCCCGATCTCGGCCAGATCCGCGCCACCCGCCTCGTCGGCGCGTTCGCGGCCGGGCGGGTGATCAATTCGCGCCTGGTGCGCAGCCAGTATTACGGCGGCATGATCTGGGGCGTCTCCTTCGCCCTCCACGAGCAGGCCGTGGCCGATCCCCGCTCCGGCCGCATCCTGAACGCCAACCTCGGCGAGTACCATATCCCGGTGAATGCGGACGTGCCCGCGCTGGAGGCGCTGATCGTCGAGGAGCACGATCCCCACGTCAACGCGCTGGGCATCAAGGGCGTGGGCGAGATCGGCGTCACCGGCACCGCCGGGGCGGTGGCCAACGCCGTCTGGCACGCCACCGGCCGGCGGTGCCGGCGCTTTCCCATCCGCCTCGACGACCTGCTGACCGGCCGGTGACCGGCGGCCGGCCCGGCGCCCCGGCGGGCGCCGGGCCGGGGCTGATACAAACCGTCATGTTTTGACCAACCGGCGCAAAGTCGCGCCGCTAGCGTGCGGTCGTCCCATCTCAACAAGGACGACATCATGAAGAAAAACCTCGTCGCCGCTTCCCTGGTCTGCGCCGCCGTGGCGGGTCTCGCCGCCGCCCTTCCGGCCCGCGGCGAGACCCCGGCCGCCCCGCCCCAGCAGGGCGCGGCCCCGCTCGACGCCTGCGCCATGGGCCCGGCCATGGACGCCTCCGCGCTCGGTTCGTTCGATCCGGCGCGGGCGCGGCTGATCGTCGGCGCCCTGCTGGCGGCGCAGGAGACCGCCATCGGCATCACCCCGGCGCAGCTGCCCGCGTGGCGGGCCTATACGGTGGCGGTCATCGGCCTGCTGCCCACCGGCGAGCGGCTGGCGCAGTGGCAGGAGCAGCAGGCCAAGGAGCCGCGCAAGCCCTTCGCCGTGCCCGAGGCTATCGCCGACGCCATCCTTGCCAAGGCCGACCGCGCCCGCAAGCTGAAGGAGGCGGTGACCGCGCTGCGCGCCGCCCTCACCCCGGAACAGCTCAAGCTGGCCGAGCTGCCGCAGGAGCGGCTGATGGGCCACCTTGGCGACCTGATCGCCGCCCGCCAGTCGGCCATGGCCGCGCCGCCTCCCGGCTGCGGCACCTACTGAGCATCGCATCACCGAACCGCGCGAACCAAGACGCCCGGCGCTCCCTGTGGAGCGCCGGGCGTTTCCGTGTCAGAGGCGGCGCCTCAGCGCTCGAAGCTGCGGGTGCGGGTGGCGACCCCGCCGTTGGGGCCGACCGTGGTCCGGGTGGAGGAGCACTCGCCGCCGCCGCACTGGCGCACCTGGGCGGTCGAGCCGCCATAATAGCCGGTGGTGGCGCGCACGCCGGTGCAGGTGCCGCCGCCGCAGCTCACCGCTGCCCCGTGCGCGGTGGCGCGCGGTGCGCCGTAGGGCGGATAGGCGCCCCAGCGGCCGTACCAGGGATAGGCGGTGTAGTAGCGGTCCCAATAGGTGCGGTCGAAGCCCACCACCACCACGCCCACCCGGGGCGCCACCGGGGCGCTGAGCACCACCGGTGCGCCCTGGTAGACCACCTGGATGTAGGCGGCGGCGACCCAGCCCCGGTAGGGGCCGTAGCTGATGTCGCACCAGCTGTATCCGGCGACGCAGCCATAGGTGACGATGGGCGCCGCCGCCGGCACCACGGTGACCGCCGGATAGGCGGTGGACGGGCCGGCCCTGAGATTCACATTGCTCACCGCCACGGCGCCGGTGGCGGCGGCGGCCGCGCCGGCGCCGGCCGTGCTCGCGCAGGCGGCCAGGATCGCGGCGGCAACGCTCGTCTTCCACATGATGAACACCCTTTCTGTCTCCCGGCGCGCGCCTCGGCGGGCGCGACCGCGCGGGACCGGGCTCACTCAACGACAGGGGGTTTGCGGGGGTGATGCAGCCATGTTGCGATTTGTATCGCCGCGCGGGCGGCTTCTCGTCAGGCGAGAAACATAATTTCGGCGGGCGGAAAAAACGATGGACAGTCGCGCCATCTTTTTTATTTTCGACGGCAACGATAATGAAGCACCAGGGAGCGCCCTTTGCCGACAAGGGCAGAAAAGCCGTCCGCCGACGGCAATAGATCCTCACTCTCCAAGGCCCTCTCGCTCATGGTGATTATCGCCGAGCGGGGACAAAACGGAATGACCTTGAGCGCCGCCGCGAAGCGGGCGGATATTCATGTGGCGACCGCGCATCGTCTTCTGACATCTTTGGTCGAGGAAGACTTTCTCAATTTCGATCCTTACACCAAGCGCTATTGCCTGGGGTTGATGCCCTACGAGATCGTCACCCGCGCCGGCCACGATCTGGAGTTCCTGGTGCTGCGCAAGACGCTGCATCCGATCCTGGAGCGGGCGCAGGCGGAGGTCAGCGGCATCGTCTGCATGTCGGTGGAATCGCGCGGCGAGGCCCTGTGCGTCGACCTGGTGGAGGGCCAGTCGGACATCTTGGTCAACACGCTGAAGGTGGGCGCCCGCCGTCCGCTCGGCGCCGGCGCCGCCAGCCTCGCCTTGCTGGCGGTGCGCGGCGAGGCCGAGCGCGAGGCGATCATCCGCAAGGAGAGCGAGCGCTACCTGAAATACGGCCGCCTCACCGCCGACATCGTCCGCGCCGCCTGCGCCAGCCTCGCGCGGGACGGCTTCGTGCTCAATGACGCGGTGATCATTCCCGACATCGGCGCCGTCGCCGTTCCCGTGTTCGCGCAGGGCGCCGTCGTCTGCGCCGTCTCGGTCACCAACACCATCTCGCGCCTGTATCCCGAGCGGCGGCGGGAGATCGCGCGGGTGCTGACGCAAGCGGTCCGCGCGGCCGGCTTTCAAACCCTGGATGTGGCCTGATGTATCCTATCGACCTGTTCTACCGCCAAGCCGCCCGCGCCCCGGAGCGCATCGCCGTGGAGTTCGGCGCCGAGCGCTGCACCTATGGCGAGCTGCTGGCCCGCACCTGCGCCCTCGCCGCCGGCCTGCAATCGCTCGATCCCGCACCGGGCTCGCGCGTCGGCATCTGCTGCTTCAACCATGTGGAGCACCTGGTGGCGTGGCTGGCGGTGATCGCCGCCGGCAAGGTCTGGGTGCCGCTCTATCCCAAGAACAAGGCGGCCGAGATCGGCCAGGGCATCGACTTCACCCAGATGAGCCTGGTGATCGTGGATGCCCATTCCCGCCATCTCGTGGAGGGCGCCGGGGCGCAGGTCCTCGTCGCCGACCCTGACGGCGGCGCCGGCACCACCGGCGCGCTCGCCCGCGCCCATGCGGGCGCGGCCCCCCGCCCGCACCTGCTGCCGCTCTCCGACACCCAGGCCATCAAGTTCACCGGCGGGACCACCGGCAAGCCGAAGGGCGTGATGCAGCCCTACCGCGCCTGGAACACCAACATCGCCACCCAGGTGCTGGCCTGGGGGCTCAAGGAAGGCGACCGCATGCTGGCGGCCGCGCCCATCACCCACGGCACCTCCACCTACATCCTGCCGACGCTGGGCACCGGCGGCACGCTGGTGCTGCTGGACCAGCCGCGCCCGGAGGACACCCTGCGCTGCCTCGCCGAGGAGCGCATCGCCACCACCTTCCTGCCGCCCACCGTCATCTACATGATGATGCAGCTGCCCGCCGCCCGCGCCGCCAATTACGACCACCTGCGCAACCTGGTCTACGGCTCCGCCCCCATGCGCCCGGACGCCATCGCCGAGGCCCAGTCGGTGTTCGGCCCGCGCATCGCCTCCACCTACGGCCAGACCGAGGCGCCGCAGATCGCCACCATGATCTCGGCCCAGGAGATGACCCGGCCGGAGCTGCGCGCCTCGGTCGGCCGCGAGACCATCCTCACCCGCGTCGCCATCATGGATCAGGCGGGCCAAGTGCTGCCGCAGGGCGAATATGGCGAGATCGTCATCCGCGGCGACCTGGTGATGAGCGGCTACTGGCGCCAGCCGGACAAGACCGCCGAGACCCTGATCGACGGCTGGCTGCACACCGGCGACCTCGGCCAGTTCGACGCCGACGGCTTCCTCTACATCAAGGGCCGGGCCAAGGACCTGATCATCACCGGCGGCTTCAACGTCTATCCCATCGATGTCGAGCCGGTGATCGCCCAGCACGCGGCGGTGGCCGATTGCGCCGTGTTCGGCGTGCCCGACGACAAATGGGGCGAGTCGGTGCACGCGGCGGTGGAGCTGCGCGACGGCGCGCAGGCCGACCCGGACGAGATCATCCGCTTCGTCAAGGACAAGCTGGGCTCGGTGAAGGCGCCCAAGTCGGTCGCATTCTACGAGCGCCTGCCGCGCAACAACTACGGAAAGCTGCAGAAGCAGGTGCTGGTGGACGACCATATCGCCCACGCATCCGCCAAGGAGGACGCCCGCTCATGAACGCCAACACCCCCAAGACATCCGGCATGAAGACGCCCACCACGGCGCTCAGCCACCACACCACGGACGCCATCTTCTACCGCGAGAAGGATCTGGTGGCGGACATATTGAAACCCGGCTCATCGCCGGATTTCGTCAGCGAGGCCATGGCCCACATCCTCGGCCGGGAAATCTCGGACGGCGAGCGGCGGGTGATGAACGCCATCCTCATCACCATGATGGAGCACGGCCTCACCCCCAGCGCCATCGCCACCCGCTCCATCTACATGAGCGCGCCGGAGAACCTCCAGGGCGCGGTCGCCGCCGGCCTGATGGCGGTGGGCAGCCAGTTCGTCGGCACGGTGGAGAACAACGCCCGCCTGCTCGACAAGATCGCCGCCGCGCCGGAGGCCGGGCAGCGGGCACTGGCCGAGGAGATCGTCGCCGACCACAAGGCCCGCCGCGCCCACCTGCCCGGCTTCGGCCACCATTTGCACCGGCCGGACGATCCGCGCGCCATCCGCCTGTTGGAGATCGGCGCCGAGAACGGCCTGGCCGGGCGCCATGTGGCCGCGCTCCGCCTGCTGGCGCAGGTGGTGGACGAAAAGGCCGGCAAGCACATCACCATCAACGCCACCGGCGCGGTCTCGGCGCTGCTGGGCGAGATGGGCATTCCGGTGGAGCTGATGCGCGGCTTCTCCGTGCTCGGCCGCACCGCCGGGCTGGTGGCCCACATCGCCGAGGAGCAGCAGCGCCCCGCCGGCCGCTTCATCTGGGATCTGGTCGATACGACCATCCCCTACGAGGCCTGAGCCGTGGGCGACTTCGCGCTGGTGACCGGGGGCAGCCGCAACATCGGCGGCGCCATCTCCCGCCGCCTCTCCGAGGACGGCTTCCGCGTCATCGTGCTGGACATCGTCCCGCCCGAGCACGACGACCTGGAGCTGTTCCTCCAGGTGGACCTGTCCGACGCCACGGCCACCGCCGGGGCGCTGGCGCAGGCGGCGGGCGGGCGCGCGGTCACGCGCCTCGTCAACAATGCCGGCATCGTGCAGCCGGCGAGCCTGGAGGACACCACGCCCGGCAGCCTGGACCAGGTGGCGGCGATCAACCTCAAGGCGCCGATCCTGTGCGCGCAGGCGGTGCTGCCGGCGATGAAGGCGGCCGGGCGCGGCCGCATCGTCAACATCTCCAGCCGCGCCGCGCTGGGCAAGGAGCTGCGCACCGCCTACGCCGCGACGAAGGCCGGCCTGCACGGCATGACCCGCACCTGGGCGCTGGAACTGGGCGCCCACGGCATCACCGTCAACGCGGTCGGCCCCGGCCCGATCCGCACCAGCCTGTTCGAGGCGGTGAACCCGGCCGGCTCCCCGCGCACCCGGGCCATCATCGACAAGGTGCCCGTCGGCCGCCTCGGCACCCCCGAGGACGTGGCCGAGGCGGTCGCCTTCTTCGCCTCGGACCGCGCCGGCTTCGTCACCGGCCAAGTGCTCTACGTGTGCGGGGGCATGACCATCGGCGCCGCCTGACCAACCAACGCAAAAAACAAGATCGACCCACGGGAGGAAACCATGTTCCGACGCATCAAGACCGCCTTCGCCGCGGCGCTCGCCGCCGGCCTCACGCTCGGTTCCGGCCTCACGCTCGGCGCCGGTGGCGCCGCCGCCGAGACCGCCTGGCCCCTGCGCAACATCACTATCATCGTGCCCTATTCGGCCGGCGGCGCCACCGACATCCTCGCCCGCAAGGTGGCCGAAGGGCTGACCACGATCCTCGGCAAGACGGTGATCGTCGACAACCGGCCCGGCGCCGGCGCGACGCTGGGCACCACGCTGGCGGCCAATGCCAAGCCGGACGGCTACACGCTGTTCCTCGGCCAGGTCTCCTCCCACGGCATCGCGCCCAACCTCTACACCACGCTGAAGTACGACCCGGTCAAGAGCTTCGTCCCGATCGTCTATCTGG
Organism: Azorhizobium doebereinerae UFLA1-100; assembly: GCF_000473085.1. Classification (GTDB taxonomy): domain Bacteria; phylum Pseudomonadota; class Alphaproteobacteria; order Rhizobiales; family Xanthobacteraceae; genus Azorhizobium; species Azorhizobium doebereinerae. The sequence goes on along the minus strand of NZ_AXBA01000006.1, from coordinate 25,005 downwards.
ACGCCATTCCCAATATTCTGGTGGTCAACAAGAACCTGCCGGTCAACACGGTGGATGAGCTGATCGCCTATGCCAAGGCCAATCCCGACAAGCTGAACTACGCCTCCTCGGGCATTGGCGCCTCCACCCATTTGTCGGGCGAGATGTTCAAGGCCAAGACCGGCATCCAGATGACGCACATCCCCTTCCCGGGCAGCGCGCAGGCCATCACCTCCGTCATCGGCGGCCAGACCCAGCTGATGTTCGACAACATGCCTTCGGCCTACCAGTACGTGCTGAGCGGCGACCTCAAGGCGCTCGCCATCACCACGCTCCAGCGCTCGCCCTTGGCGCCGAACATCCCCACCGTGGCGGAGGCGGCCAAGAGCGTCGACCTGTCGACGTTCGAGGCCACCTCCTGGTTCGGCCTGTTCGCGCCCGCCGGGACGCCGAAGGAGGTGGTCGCGCGCGTCAACGCCGCCACCAACGAGCTGCTGAAGAAGCCGGAGATGATCAAGTTCCTGCACGACAGCGGCGCCGTGGTCGGCGGCGGCACGCCGGAGGAGCTCGCCCGCCACGTGGACGCCGAGCTGGCGAAGTGGAAGGGCGTGATCGACCAGGCGGGCGTGCCCAAGCAGTAGCGCCGTCCCCGGCTGGTCCCGTCCCCGGCTCATCGCCGGCACCTCCCGTCCGCGCGGCGCCCGCACCCGCGCGGACCCACCGGCCCGCCTCCTCAGACCGGAAGCCTCATCATGACGCCATTCGGCATCAAGCACTCAAGCCAGGACATCATCGCCGGCGCCATCTTCCTCGCCTCCGGCCTCGCCGGGGTGTTCGGCAGCTTTTCCTATCCCATGGGCACGGCGCTCCAGATGGGGCCGGGCTATTTCCCCGCCGTGGTGTTCGGCGTGCTGGCCGCGCTCGGCGCCGCCATCCTGCTGAAGGGCCTGCTGGTCGCCGGGCCGGGCATCACCGGCTGGGCGTGGCGCCCGTTCGCGCTGGTGCTCGGCGGCCTCGTCCTGTTCGCCCTGGTCGCCCAGACGCTCGGCTTCATCCTGTCGTGCATGGCCCTGGTGCTGGTCGCCACCGCCGCCGTGCCCGGCCTGACGCTTCGCTCGCGCCTTGTCCTCGCGCTCGTCCTCGCCGGCTTCTGCTGGGTGGTGTTCCTGCTCGGGCTCGGCATCCTCATCCCCACATGGCCGGACCTCACGCCATGATCGATCTGTTCGGAAACATCGCCATGGGGCTCGGCGTCGCCGTGCAGCCCATGAATCTGGCCTTCTGCTTCATCGGCGCGCTGCTCGGCACGCTGATCGGGGTGCTGCCCGGCGTCGGCCCCACCGCCACCATGGCGCTGCTGCTGCCGCTCACCTTCGGGCTACCCACGGAAGCCTCCATCATCATGCTGGCGGGCATCTATTACGGCGCCCAGTACGGCGGCTCCACCACCGCCATCCTGCTGAACCTGCCGGGCGAGACCTCCAGCGTGGTCACCACGCTGGACGGCCACCAGATGGCCAAGCAGGGCCGCGCCGGCGCCGCGCTCGCCATCGCCGCCATCGGCTCGCTGTTCGGCGGCAGCGTGGCGACCCTGGTGCTCGCCGCCTTCGGCCCGATCATGACGCGGGCCGCGCTGTCGTTCGAGGCGGCGGACTATTTCTCGCTGATCCTGTTCGGCCTGCTGGTGTCCATCGTGCTGGCCCACGGCTCGGTGCTCAAATCGGTGACCATGGTGGCGGCGGGCATCGCCCTCGGCACCATCGGCGTGGACATCAACACCGGGCAGTTCCGCTTCACCTTCGGCCTGATGCAGCTGGCGGAGGGCATCAATTTCGTGCCCCTCGCCATGGGCCTGTTCGGCGTGGCGGAGATCCTGCGCAACCTGGAGAACCGGGGCGCGGACGTGGGCACCGTGCGGCCGCTCTCCAGCCTGTGGCCGACCCGCGACGACATGCGGCGCTCCTGGCCCGCCGTCCTGCGCGGCACCGCCGTCGGCAGCCTGCTGGGCGTGCTGCCCGGTGGCGGCGCGACGCTCGCCTCCTTCGCCTCCTACAGCCTGGAGAAGAAGGTGGCGGCCAATCCGAGCCGCTTCGGCAAGGGCGCCATCGAGGGCGTGGCGGGGCCGGAGACCGCGAACAACGCGGCGGCGCAGACCTCCTTCGTGCCGCTGCTCACCCTCGGCCTGCCCACCAACGCGGTGATGGCGCTGCTGGTGGGCGCCTTCATCATCCAGGGCGTCCAGCCCGGCCCGATGATGCTGAAGCAGCAGCCGGCGCTGTTCTGGGGGCTGATCTCCTCCATGTGGATCGGCAACCTGATGCTGGTGATCATCAACCTGCCGCTCATCGGCCTGTGGGTGAAGCTCTTGCGGGTGCGCTACGAATACCTGTTCCCGGCGGTGCTGCTGTTCTGCGCCATCGGCGCCTACAGCCTCAACAACTCCGGCTTCGACGTGCTGGTGATGGTGGCGTTCGGCGCCATCGGCTACCTGCTGATCAAGCTGGGCTGCGAGCCGGCGCCGCTGCTGCTGGGCTTCGTGCTGGGGCCGATGCTGGAGGAGAACCTGCGCCGGGCGCTGATGCTCTCGCGCGGCAGCCTGCTCACCTTTGTCGAGCGGCCGATCAGCCTGACCATCCTCATCGCGCTGGCCGTCACCCTGGTGATGCTGGCCCTGCCCTCCCTGCGCCGCAAGCGCGACGTCGCCTTCGCGGAGGAGGAAAGCTGATGCATCCGCGCACATATGAAGCGCCCGGCGCCGCCCATGCGGGCGGCCGGGCGCGGGATCTGGACGGCCGCGTCGCCGTCGTGCTGGGCGGCGGCTCCATCGGGCCGGGCTGGGGCATCGGCAAGGCGGTGTCGCTGCTGTTCGCCCAGGCCGGCGCCACCGTGGTGGTGGCCGACCGCGACCTCGCCTCGGCGCAGGAGACCTGCCGCCTCCTCGCCCAGGAGACGGGCGGCGAGGAGACGGGCGCCCAGGAGACCGGCCAAGAGACCGGGGCCGCCGCCACGGCGGTCGCCCTCGACGTGACCGACGACGCCGCCCTGGCCGGGGCGCTCGACGGGGTGCTCGCCCGGCATGGGCGGATCGACGTGCTCTATTTCAACGTCGGCATCGGCAAGGCGGGGCCCTCCGAGGCGACCTCGCCGGCCGACTGGCGCCGCATCTGCGACGCCAACCTCACCGCCTTGCACCTGGCCGCCGCCACCGTGCTGCCGGCCATGCGGGCGCGGGGGCGCGGCGTCATCCTCGCCACCTCCTCCATCGCCGGGCTGCGGGACGTGGGCTATCCCCACCTCGCCTACGGCACCACCAAGGCGGCCGTCATCCAGTACCTGCGGCTGCTGGCGGTGGAGAACGCGCCCTACGGCATCCGCGCCAACACCATCATCCCCGGCCTCATCGACACGCCGCGCATCGAGAAGACGGTGGCCGGCGCCTATGGCGCGGCGGATCTCGACCGGATGAAGGCGCTGCGCGCCGGCCAATGCCCGCTGGGGCGGATGGGCACCGCCTTCGATGTCGCCGAGGCGGCCCTGTTCCTGGCCTCCGACCGCGCCGCCTACATCACCGGCACCGAGCTGCTGGTGGACGGGGGCCTCGCCGCCACCACCCGCCAGCCCGCCGCCGGCTGAGCCCCCCTCCCGTCGTCCGTCCGCCGGTCGCCGGCCGGGCGGCGGGAGGGGGAGATCATCCGTCAAGGTAACTGGAAACCACCGCCGCGCGACATGTGTCGAACGGTTCGCGGCGGCGGGGGAAGTGGCGCGTTCATCGCATCGGCGCGGCGGCCGTTCCGCCGCGCCCCGCGCCGGAAAATCCCGCCGGCACCGGCCCTTGGCGGGGCCGGGCCGGTGTCGCGAGACACGGTGTCGCGTTCGGGTAAGTCCGCGTCCAAAGCCGGGTCCCGACCCGGCGCCTCAGCCGACGCCCTCATAGGCCACGAACGACATCATGCCCGCCGCCATGTGGTAGAGGTGGTGGCAATGGAAGGCCCAGCGGCCCGGGTTGTCGGTGTCGAAGGCGATGGTCACGGCGCTCATGGGCGGCATCGCCACGGTGTCCCGCACCGCCCCGGACAGCCGCCGCCCATTGATCTCGACCACCTGAAAATGATGCCCGTGCAAGTGCATAGGGTGCATCATCATCGAGGCGTTGCGCATGGCGATCTCCACCCGCTGGCCCCGCCGCACGGCCAGCGGCGCGCCATCCCCGATGCTCCAGTCATAGCCCGCCATATTGCCCGACAGCGCGACCTGGAAGCGCTGGTCCGCCGTCCGGGCCGGCAGCGGCGCGAGGGGCCGCAGCGCCTGCTCGAGCGCCAGGTCGATCACCGGCCCAGCCGCCTCGCCCGCGGCCGGAAGCCGGGCGACCGCCGCCCCGGGCGTCGCCAGGATGACGCCCGTGCGCTCCGGCGCGCCCTCCCGCAAAGCGAGCAGGGGAAAGGCCCCGCCCGCCTGCGGCAGGGCGAAGCGCACATCCAGCCGCTGCCCCATGGCGATGGGAAAGCGCCGTCCCCGCACCGGCGCCACCGGCTGGCCGTCCACGGCGATCAGCTCGCCCTCGAGCCCGGCGCTGTCCAGCGTGAAGGCGGTGGCGGTCGCCCCGTTGATGAGGCGCAGCCGCACCCGCCCGCCCCGCTCCACCCGCACCACCTGCGGGTCGTCCAGCGTGCGGTCGTTGGCGAGATAGGCATCGAACGCGATGTCGTTGAGATCCATGCCGCCCCCCGCGCCATGCCCCATCGCCCCGTGCGACATGCCCGCCATGGGCATGGACGACATGGGCATGGACATGCCGCCCATGGAGCCGTGGTTCTTCGACGCCAGATCCATGGAAGCCTGGCCCATGGCGCCGTGGTTCATGGCGCCGGGGCTCACGGCGCCCTGTCCGCCGCCGCGCAGGCGCGCCAGCAGTTCCTCGGCGGGGGTGAAGGAGAAGTCGTGCAGCAGCACCACCACCTCCTGCTCGTCGGCCGCCTGGTCCTGCGCCGTGCGCACGATCAGCGGGGCGGCGAGCAGCGCCTGCTCCTGCAAGGTGTGGGCGTGCATCCAATGGGTGCCGCCGGGACCGGCCGGAAAGTCATACTGGCGGGTTTCCCCCGGGGCGAGCAGCGGCGCGGGCATGTCCGGCACGCCATCCTGCGCCCAGGGCGGGGTCAGGCCGTGCCAGTGCACCAGGGTCGGCGCGTCGGCGGCGTTGGACAGCGCGACACGGAAGGCCTCGCCGGCATTCAGCGTCAGGCCGGGCGTGCCGTCGGGCCGGGCGAGGCCGAAGACGGAAGCCGCCTTGCCGTTCACCTCGAGGGTGCGGCGGGTGACGGCGAGCGGCATGGGCGACGGGGCGGCCGGCGGCACGGCCTGTGCCCATGCGGATTCGAGCGACGGCAAGGCCACGCCAGCGGCGAGCGCGCCCAGGATCAGTTCACGGCGGTTCATGGAATGTCCTCTTGACCAAAGCGCCCGGCGCTCTCTGGAGCCTGCCGGGCATGAGCCGAAGCCTCCCGCGCGCCGGACGGCGCCGCGGGAGAGCGGGATCGAATGATCAGGCGGCTTTGGGTGGCGCGCGCGGCGGGGCCAGGACGATGCCCGCCGGAAGCGGCGTGGCGCCGAGGGCGATGGCGGCGGGATCCGCCACCATGCGGACGGCCAGGGGCGCGGCCGGCACCTGCGCGAGGCAGGCGGGGCAGCCCGTATGGCAGCAGGGCTGGGCATGGTCATGCCCGGCGGACCCATGGCCCGCATCCGCCGCGCGGGCCGCATCGCCATGCAGGTGGGTCTCATGCGCGGACGGCACATCCGGCGCGGCATGGGGATGAGGAACGGCGGAAGCCATCATATGGGCGGCAACCGGAACGTCGCCGCACGTCATGGCCGGGGCGGGACGCGTACCGACGGCCACCAGCAGGACAAGCGCCAGCAGCGCCGGAAGCCGGGCGGCCTTCCGGAGCAACGCCATCATGCCGGACGTCGAGTGCAGGGGCGCCATGCCCAGGGGTCCCGTTGCCATCGGGCCATAACGTCCCACGAAAGCGGCGGTTTGGCGACGGCGCCTTCCGCCTCAGGCCGTCCCTAGAGGCTGGCGGCGGAACGGGCCGCCTGATCGTAATGGCCCGACAGGGCGCGCAGGACGGCGGCGATCTCGGACAGCTTGTCCGGCGCGATTCCGGTCGCCGCCACTGCCGTGGACAGGAGCGCCTCGCGCACCTCGCGATAGCGGGCGCACGCCTTCTTGCCGGTGACGGTGGCGCTCAGCGTCTTCTCCTTGCCCCGCCGCCCGCCGGACACCAGGCCCAGCGCCTGGAGCTTCTTGGCGGCATAGGTGACGAGATGGGTGTCCTCCACATCAAGCACGAGGCACAGATCGGCGATGGTCTTCGGCCGGTCGCGATGCACCACATGATGCAGCACCTGGACGTCCAGAGCCGACAGATCGGGAATGCCGGCGGCGGCCATGCAGCGGACCATCCACCGCCCGTAGGCATGGGAGATCATGTTGAGGCCGAACTCCACCTCGGAGAGCGCCGGCAGGGCGCCTTCGGCCAGATGCGCGGAGGAGACGATGGAACCCAACCCCGACAGGGGCTTGGCGATGTCCTCGTGCGAACGCTTGGTCATGACGGGCTCCCGGCGTCCACCGGTTCATGCCGGCCGCGGAAAGATAGCACCGCCGCCGATCGAATGCGGAACGGCGGACGTTTCCGCAGGGCCGGCCGCTGGCGGCCGGCCCTGGCTTAAAGACGGTGCGGATGGTCGATACCGTCCGCTCACTTCATGGCTTCGTATGCCTTGATGATGGCAACGCCGTTCTCGCCCGCCTTCTTCTCCCAATCGGCGGTGAGCTGCTTGCCGATCTTCTCGAAGCCCGCCTTCAGTTCAGGGCTCGGCGGGGCAACCGTCATGCCCTTGGCGGTGAGCTGCTGGAGGAACCATGTGCTCTTCTCCTCGGAGGTCTTCCAGCCCCGGACCTCGGCGGCGGCGGCCTTGAGCACGGCTTCCTGGGAGGGCTTGTCGAGGGCGTCGAACGCCGCCTGGTTCACGAAGATCATGTTCTTCGGCAACCAGGCCTGGGTGTCGTAGAAATAGCTGATGCTCTCCCAGATCTTCACGTCATAGCCGGTGGCGCCCGAAGTGATCAGCGCCGTCACGACGCCGGTGGCGAGCGCCTGGGCAAGCTCAGCCTGCTGCACGGTCACCGCCTGGGCGCCGACCATCTCGCCGATGCGCGAGGTGCCGACATTGTAGGCGCGCCACTTGGCCCCCTTCAGGTCCTCGACCTTGGTGATGGGGGTCTTCGAGAACAGGCCCTGCGGCGGCCAGGCCACCGTGTAGAGCAGCTTGAGACCCTGGGAGGCCAGCTTCTTCTCGACGGCGGGCTTGGATGCCAGCCACAACTTCATCGCCGCCGGGTAGGAGGTGGCAAGGAAGGGCACCACGTCGATGCCGAAGATCGGATCCTCGTTCTCATGCAGCGACATGATGACCTCGCCCGCCTGGGCCTGGCCGGTCATGACCGCGCGCTTGATCTCGGGCGCCTTGAACAGGGAGGCGCCGGCATGGACGGTGATGACCAGCTTGCCGCCGGTCGCAGCCTCCACGTCCTTGGAGAATTGCATCAGGTTCTCGGTGTGGAAATTGTCCAGCGGATAGGCGCTGGGCAGATTCCACTTGGTCTGTGCGGCCACGGGGCCGGCGGCCACCAGGGCTCCGAGTGCGAGCACGGAACCGAGCGAGCGGATCAAGGCTGTCATGTCTTGTTGTCCCCTGGTTGTCGTCGAGCATGTGATGGCGGCGGGTTGGCGCCCGCCGCCGCTATTTTCCGAAGGCCATCTCCGGCAGGACCATGACGATCTGCGGAAACACGGTGATGATGGCGACGGCCGCCACCAGAAGGAAGAAGAACGGCAGCGAGGCCAGCGCCACCGTATTGGAATCCCGCCCCGACATGGTCTGCAGGACGAAGAGGTTGAAGCCCACCGGCGGCGAGACCTCCGCCATCTCCACCACCAGCACCAGGAAGATGCCGAACCACACCGGATCGAAGCCGGCGGTCTTGATCATGGGGATGACCACGGTGGTGGTCAGCACGATCATCGACAGCCCGTCGAGCGCCGCGCCGAGGATGATGTACATCACCGTAAGAGCGGCAATCAGCGCGTAAGGCGACAGGTGCAGGCTGTCTACCCAGCTGGCGAGCGCGAGCGGGATGCCCGTGTACGCCATGGACGTCGACATGAAGGACGCCCCCGCCAGGATGAACATGATCATGCAGGTGAGCCGCGTCGCCCCCATGATGCTGGTCCAGAAGGCCGGCCAGGACAGGGCGCCCTGCCACCAGGCGATGGCCAGCGAGCCCAGCACGCCCCATGCGGCGCATTCGGTGGCGGTGGCCCAGCCGAACATCAGCGAGGCGAACACCAGGAAGATGAGCAATGCCACCGGGATGAGGTTGGCCGATTCCCTCAGCTTTTCGCGAAGCGGCATCGGCGGCTCGCCCGGCGGATTGCGGTCCGGATGGAGCAGCGACCACACCACGATGTAGCCGGAGTACAGCGCCATCACCAGAAACCCGGGCAGGAAGCCGGCCAGGAACACCTGGATGATGGAGACGTTGGCCGCCACCGCATAGACCACCATGGTGATGGACGGCGGAATGAGAATGCCGAGCGTACCAGCGCCGGCCAGCGAGCCGAGGCTCACCATGTCGTCATAGCCGCGCTTCTTCAGCTCCGGCAACGCAATCTTGGCCACCGTGGCGCAGGTGGCGGCCGAGGAGCCGGACACCGAGCCGAAAATGCCGCAGGCGAGCACGTTCACATGCAGCAGGCGGCCGGGGATGCGGTTGAGCCACGGCGCCAGTCCGCGGAACATCTCCTCCGAGATGCGGGTGCGATAAAGAATCTCGCCCATCCAGACGAAGAGCGGCAGGGCCGCCAGCGTCCACGAGGCCGAGTTGCCCCAGATGGTGGTGGCGAGCACAGAGCCGGTGGGAATGCCCCCGCCGACGAAATGCATCCCCACATAGCCCACCGCGAGCAGCGAGATGGCAATCCATACGCCGGCGCCCAGCAGCACCGCGAGCAGCACCAGGAGGAGCGCGGAAATCTCGATCATTTCCATGGCTCAGATCCCACTCTGCACGGCACGCTCCACCACTTCCTCAGCGGTGGTGGCAGGCGGTTTCTCATAGCGGGGCTCGCCGCCCAACAGCACGTGGATCAGTTCGTCCACGAAGGCGATGGTGAGGATGATGAGACCGCCGCAATAGCCGAGCTGAGGAATCCACAGCGGCACGGCCAGCACGCCCTGGGCCATGTCGTTGAACAGCCAGGACTGGTAGGTCATCACGCTGGCGTGCCAGGCAAAAAAGCCGGTGAAGCCGGTACCGATGACAAGGCTGATGAGTTCGAAGACCCGCTTCGTCGTGCCCTGCAATTTTTCCGTCAGCAAGCCGACGCGAATCAGCTCGCCGGACTTGAACGTGTGCGCGAGCCCGAGGAAGGCGCTCGCGGCCATGCACCAGGCAACGAAATCATCGCCGGCCGGGATATTGACGCTGACGAGCCGCCCCACGGACAGCAGCATCATGAGAATGAAGATCGCCAGCAGGAAGAGCCCGGCCAACCATCCAGCGCCCAGGTAGAGCGCGTCGAGAAAGCGCCGGATCATCGATCCCCGACCTTTCGGAGGCAACCCTGCCCCTGGTGTGGTTCCGACTTGAAACGGACCGTATCGGCGACCGGCCATCGAAGAACTTCGCTGGTCATGCAGATCCTCTGGGGAAGAGTTCTTGGCGCAATAGCGGCATATTTATGTCTTTTATATGTTTTGTCAACAAATCGTTGACGAAGCTATGGCGCCATGGCTTTGTCGGCCCTCGCCGGCATGGCATGCGCCGGCCAGCCTATCCGGACGTTACGTAACAGCAAAGAGCATGCCATGAGGAGCAGGCCATGACGATCCGCGCGGCGGAAGCCCCCGCAAACTGGGAATTCTGGATCGATCGCGGCGGCACCTTCACCGATATCGTCGGCCGTAAGCCTGACGGAACATTGCTTGCTCACAAAGTCCTTTCCGAAAATCCCGAGGCCTATCGCGACGCCGCCGTGCACGGCATCCGCGAGTTGCTCGGCCTGCCGGCGGGCGTGCCCATTCCCCAAGGTCTGGTTTCTGCCGTCAAGATGGGCACCACGGTCGCCACCAATGCCCTTCTGGAGCGCAAGGGCGACCGCACGCTGCTGGTCACCACCTCCGGCTTCAAGGATGCGCTGAAGATCGGCTACCAGGCCCGGCCGAAGATCTTCGCCAAGAAGATCGTCAAGCCGGACATGCTGTTCGAGCGCGTGCTGGAGGTGGACGAGCGCGTGCGCGCCGACGGCACGGTGGAGCAGACGCCCGACCTGTCGGCAGTGCGCGCCGGGCTCCTGGCCGCCAAGGCGGACGGCATCGAGGCCGTGGCCATCGTCCTCATGCACGGCTACCGCTTCCCCGCGCACGAGGCGGCCGTGGCGGCGCTGGCCCGCGAGATCGGCTTCGCCCAGGTTTCCGTCTCCCACGAGGTCTCGCCGCTCATCAAGCTGGTGGGCCGCGGCGACACCACGGTGGTGGATGCCTATCTCTCCCCCATCCTGCGCCGCTATGTGCGCCAGGTGGCGGACGAGCTGGGCGCCGGCACCGAGGAAACCGGCGCGGCCATCCGCCTCATGTTCATGATGTCCTCCGGCGGCCTCACCGCGGCGGACCTGTTCCAGGGCAAGGATGCCCTGCTCTCCGGTCCCGCCGGCGGCGTGGTGGGTGCGGCCAAGACCGGCGAACTCGCCGGCCTGCCGCGCATCATCGGCTTCGACATGGGCGGCACCTCCACCGACGTGTGCCATTTCGACGGCGAGCTGGAGCGGGCCTTCGATACCGAAGTGGCCGGCGTGCGCATCCGCGCGCCCATGATGCGCATCCACACCGTGGCGGCGGGCGGCGGCTCCATCCTGCACTATGACGGCGCAAGATTCCGCGTCGGCCCGGACAGCGCCGGCGCCAACCCCGGCCCCGCCTGCTATCGGCGCGGCGGCCCGCTCGCCGTCACCGACGCCAACGTGATGCTGGGCAAGCTGATCCCCGACTTCTTCCCGCGCATCTTCGGCCCCGCGCAGAACGAGCCGCTGGACGCCGACGCGGTGCGGACGAAGTTCGAAGCGATGGCCGCCGAGATCGGCGACGGTCGCGCGCCGGAGGCAGTGGCGGACGGCTTCGTCACCATCGCGGTGGAGAACATGGCCAATGCCATCAAGAAGATCTCGGTGGAGCGCGGCTATGACGTGACGCGCTACGCGCTGAACTGCTTCGGCGGCGCGGGCGGCCAGCACGCCTGCCTGGTGGCGGATGCGCTCGGCATGACCAAGGTGCTGATCCACCCCTTCTCCGGCCTGCTGTCGGCCTATGGCATGGGCCTCGCCGACATCCGCGCCCTGCGCACCAAGGCGGTGGGCGCGCGACTGGAGGCGGCAGCCCTGCCCACCATCGCGGCCCTGCGTGACACGCTCACCGCCGAGACCGTGGCGGAACTCGCCGGCCAGGGCGTCACCGGCGCCGCCGTGACCAACGAGGCCAAGCTGCATCTGCGTTACGAGGGCACGGACACGGCCCTGCCCGTCACCCTCGCCGAGGTGACGGCGATGATGGCCGAGTTCGAGGACAAGCACCGCGCCCAGTTCGGCTTCATCTCGCCGGAGAAGCCAGTGGTGGTGGAGGCCATCGAGGTGCAATCCTCCGGTGGCGGGGCCGGCATCGACGAGCCGGACCGGCCGCTCGACACCTCCGCCCCGCGCGCGACGCGCCATTCCCGCTTCTTCTCGCGCGGCGCCTGGCATGAGGCTCCCGTGGTGCTGCGCGCCGATTTCCGGCCCGGCATGGCGGTGCAGGGGCCGGCGATTCTCATCGAGCCCAACCAGACCGTGGTGGTGGAGCCCGGCTGGCGCGCCGAAGTGACGGCCAAGGACCACCTCCTGCTCGCCCGCACGGAAGTGCTGGTGCGTCAGGGCGCGGTGGGCACCAAGGCCGATCCGGTGATGCTGGAGGTGTTCAACAATCTCTTCATGTCCATCGCCGAGCAGATGGGCGTGACGCTCCAGAACACCGCCTATTCGGTGAACATCAAGGAGCGCCTGGACTTCTCCTGCGCGGTCTTCTCCGGCGCCGGCGAACTGGTGGCGAACGCGCCGCACATGCCCGTGCATCTCGGCTCCATGGACCGCTCGGTGGAAACCGTGATCCGCGAGAATGCCGGCAACGTGCGGCCCGGCGACGTGTTCGCGCTCAACGCGCCCTATAATGGCGGCACCCATCTGCCCGACATCACGGTGGTGACGCCGGTGTTCAATGCGGACGGCTCGGAGCTGCTGTTCTGGGCCGCCTCGCGCGGCCACCATGCGGACGTGGGCGGCGTCGCGCCGGGCTCCATGAGCCCGCTGGCCACCAATATCGAGGAAGAAGGCGTCTATATCGACAATTTCAAGCTGGTGGACCAAGGCCATTTCCGCGAGGCGGAACTGGTGGGCCTGCTGACCGGCGCGAAATACCCGGCCCGCAACCCGGTGCAGAACGTCGCCGATCTCAAGGCCCAGATCGCGGCCAACGAGAAGGGCGTGCGCGAGCTCAACAAGATGATCGCCACCTTCGGCCTCGATGTGGTGAAGGCCTATATGGGCCACGTGCAGGACAATGCCGCCGAGAGCGTGCGGCGCGTGCTGGACCGGCTCTCCGACAGCGAATTCACCTATGAGATGGACCAGGGCACGGTCATCAAGGTGAAGATCTCCGTGGACAGGGAGAAGCGCGAGGCGACGGTGGATTTCACCGGCACCTCGCCCCAGCAGCCCACCAATTTCAACGCGCCCGAGCCCGTCACCCGCGCGGCGGTGCTCTATGTCTTCCGCGTCATGGTGGAGGACGAGATCCCGATGAACGCCGGCTGCCTCAGGCCGATCCGCATCATCGTGCCGGAAGCCTCCATGCTGTCGCCGCGCTATCCGGCGGCGGTGGTGGCGGGCAATGTGGAGACCTCGCAGGCGGTCACCAACTGCCTGTTCGGGGCGCTCGACGCCATGGGCGCCTCCGAGGGCACCATGAACAACCTGACCTTCGGCAACGACATCTACCAATATTACGAGACTATCTGCTCCGGCTCGCCCGCCGGTCCCGGCTTCGACGGCACCGACGGCGTGCACGTGCACATGACCAACTCGCGCCTCACCGATCCGGAAGTGCTGGAGACGCGCTTCCCGGTGCTGCTGGAGGATTTCCACGTGCGCGAGGGCTCCGGCGGCAAGGGCCGGTGGAACGCGGGCGGCGGCACCTATCGCCGCATCCGCTTCCTCGAACCGATGGAGTGCGCCCTGCTCTCGTCCCACCGTCGGGTACGACCGTTCGGCCTGCACGGCGGCGAGCCGGGCGCGTTGGGCGAGGGCTATGTGCGCCGGAACGACGGCACGATGGAGAAGCTGGAAGGCTGCGACCAGACCAAGCTGGACGCCGGGGAAGCGGTCATCATCGTCACGCCCACCGGCGGCGGCTATGGCGACCCGGCCCTGCGCGGCAAGGGCTGAGCACCGAACCCTCGCCATTCGCCCGCGCCTCGATGCGCGGGCGAATGGCGGTTGCGCCTATCGGCCGGCGCTGGTCTTGGCCGTCGCCAGCGCCGACTTGCAGGTGCTCGACAGCTCGGCCTCGTTCGCCTTCATGCACTGCATGATGCGGCCGCCGCCCGGCTGCACGTCGGCGCAGAGCTTCTTGATATCGGCGCCGCAGGCCTTCTGGATCATCTGCGCGGCCTGGGAATTCGCCTGGGCATTGGCCGGGCCGGCAAGGGCGGCGAACAGCGCGGGCACCGCCACCATGGCCGGCAGCAGCAGGTCGCGGGGACGCAAAGTGTGCGAACGCAAGGTCATCGTCGTTTCCTCCTGGAAGAAGAGACGCCGGACCGAAGCGGGGGGCGATCCACTCCGGTCCGGCGGCGGGGGTCAGTACCAGCCGACCCAGCCGCTGCGGGACACGCTGCCGCCATAGGGACCTGTGGTGGTGCGTGCATACGAATAGGCGTGCGGCCCCGTCCGGGTGATGCTGCCGGACCGGCTCGCCGTCCCGCCATAGGGCCCGGACACCGTGGCGGCGCGCGTGCAGGTGCCCGCTGCGCAGGCGCCGGAGACGCTGCCCGAAGAGGTGCCGCGGGCCGTCGTCACGCTGCCGCTCCGGCTCCACGTGGCGGCTTGCGAGGCATCCGCGCCCCAGATCGCCAGCAGTGCTCCGGCGAGCAGGATGGGACGCAGGCGCCCGGTCGGCGCAGCCTTCGTCATTCCGGCCATCGGCCCCTCCAGTCATCGGCGGCACCGCTTCCATGACGGCGACCATGCGCGGTCGAGATCGCAGGCGGATGTCAGGCGAGCGGCAGAACGTAACGATTTGTAACGTCCGCGCGGATCCGTTTGCCTTGCCGCAGGCCGGCTCTAGATTGGCCCCATGTCCGCTCCCGCCCCCGCCGCCAAGACCATCCTCATCGTCGAGGACGACCGCGAGATCCGCTCCTTGTTGGCAGATTTCCTGGCGCGGGAAGGCTATGTCCCGCGCATGGCCGAGGACGGCCGGGCCATGGACGCGGCGCTGGCCGAGGAGCGGCCGCATCTCGTCATTCTCGACATCATGCTGCCGGGCGAGGACGGGCTTTCCATCTGCCGTCGCCTCAGGGCACGCGGCGACCTGCCGATCCTGATGCTCACCGCCAAGGGCGACGACGTGGACCGCATCGTCGGCCTGGAGGTGGGCGCCGACGATTACCTGCCCAAGCCGTTCAATCCCCGCGAACTGCTGGCCCGCATCCGGGCCGTGCTGCGGCGCTCGGTGCCCGCCGCCTCCGACATGGCCGTGCCCGCACCGCGCCGCACGGTGGGATTCGCCGGGCTGGTGGCCGATCTCGATGCCCGCAGCGTGCAGACCGCGAACGGCACGGAGGTGGACCTGACCTCGGCCGAGTTCGAGCTGCTGGCCTGTTTCCTGGAGCGGCCGCGCCGCGTGCTCTCGCGCGAGCAGCTTCTCGACTGGACGCGAGGCCGCAATGCCGATCCGTTCGACCGGACCATTGACGTCTCGGTCAGCCGGCTCCGGCGCAAGCTCGCGACGGTGGATGCCGACGCCGCCCAGCTCATCAAGACCGTGCGCAACGGCGGCTATCTGTTCTCCGCCACCGTGACCACCGGGCGCTGACCCATGGCCCGTCTCGGCCTCGCCGCCCGCCTTGCCCTCATCGTCGCGGGGGCGCTGGTGCTGGGGCAGATCCTCATGACTATGGCCTATTTCGTGGATCGCCGGGGCGCGGCAGCCGGCGCCACGCTCGGCCCAATGATGGGCCAGGTGAGCGCGCTCGTGGAGTTGCTGGACCGTGTGCCGGCGGCCGACCGCCCCCTGGTGCTGCGCGCGGCAACCGCCCCCGGCTTCTTCGCCCGCCTCGTCACCGAGCCGCCCGCGCCCCGGCCGGCCTCCGACACCATGCCCGTGGTGGAGCGCCGCCTGCGGGCCCAGATCGGTGCGCCCCCGTCCCGGTTCGTTTCCGCCACCATCGACACGCGGGGACAGTACGGGGCCAAGCTGCTGCCCTTGCTGGCGCAATGGCGCGGCGCGCACCTCAATCTGGTCATCGGCCTCGCCGACGGCGATTATCTTGAGGTGGAGGCCACCGGCGACCTGACCGCCCGCCTGTTCGGCGTGCCGGTGGGGCTGTTCGCCGGGCTGCTCGGCGTGGCGGTGGCGCTGGCGGCGGTCCTGGCGATCCGCCGCGAGACCAGGCCCTTGTCCGACCTGTCCGCCGCGCTGGAGCGCTTCGGCACGCGCCTCGAAGCGCAGGCCATCACCCCGCGCGGCGCGCCGGACGTGCGGCGCCTGATCGCCACCTTCGACGCCATGCAGCAGCGCATCGTCGACCTGGTCCGCAACCGCAGCCTCGTGCTCGGCGCGCTCAGCCACGACCTCAAGACCTATGTGACCCGGCTGCGGCTGCGGGTCGAACTGCTCCCCGAAGGGCCGCAGACCGCCCGGGCGCAGGCGGATCTGGAAGAGATGCAGAACCTGCTGGACGACGCGCTGTCGTTCGCGCGCGGCTCCTTCTCCGCGCCGGCCGGCGCCTCGACGGATCTGGCGGCCATCGCGGTGGAGGAATGCGCGGCGCGCCGCGCGGAGGGAGCTGCGGTGGAGATGGCTGCGCCGGACGGGCCCTGCCCGGTGGCCGGCGCCGCACCGGCGTTGCGGCGCGTGGTCGCCAATCTCATGGGCAATGCGCTCAAATATGCCGGCGGCGCCGATATCCGGGTGGCTACGCGGGGGCAGAGCGTGGAACTGGTGGTGGAGGACGACGGGCCGGGCATTCCGGAGGCGGAACGGCAGAAGGTGTTCGAACCCTTCTACCGCCTCGATGCCTCGCGCAGCCGCGACACCGGCGGCGCCGGGCTCGGCCTCACCATCGTGAAGCAGATCGTGGAAAACCTCGGCGGCAACGTCGGCATCGAGGGCCGGCCGGGCGGGGGAGCACGCCTCAGGGTCAGCCTGCCCCGCGCCGCGGGCTGAGGCCGAAGCCGCCGGCGCGCGCCGGCTCCGGCGTCGCGCCTATTGCCGCAGCCGCTGGAGCACCTCGACATTGGGGTAGCCGTCCGGCACCAGGCCGGCGCGCACCTGGAAGTTCTGCACCGCCACGCGCGTCTTCTGGCCGAGGACGCCGTCCACCGTGCCGATGTCGTAACCCATCTGGACCAGGCGGGTCTGCAACTCCATGCGCTCGGTGCGGCTCAGCGCCCGCTCCTCCGCCGGCCAGGCCTGGACGAAATTGCCACCGCCGCGCAGCCGGTCGGACAGATGGCCGATGGCCAGCGCATAAGCATCCGCCGGATTGTACTTCAGGATGGCGCCGAAGTTCGGCAGCATCAGGAAGGCCGGCCCCTTGGCCCCGGCGGGCAGCAGGAGGAAAGCCGTGTCAGTGGAGCGCGGGAAGGCCTGCCCGTTGGCCCGGCGGACGCCGAGCGAAGCCCACTGGCCGAGCGAATAGCGCTTGGTGCGGTCCACGTAGCGATAATCGAAGTTCGCCGGCAACTCGACCTCATAGCCCCAGGTCTGGCCGAACTGCCAGCCGTCGAGCTTGAGGTTGTTGGCGGTGGAGGCGATCACATCCGGGATGGAATCCACCACGTTGCGGTGGCCGTCGCCGTCGAAATCCACCGCATAGCGCTGGAACGAGGTGGGCATGAACTGGGTCGGACCGAAGGCGCCGGCCCAGGAGCCCTTCATGTGGTCGGCGGGAACGTCGCCCTTGTCGATGATCTGCAACGTGGCGAGGTATTCGTCGCGGAAATAATCCTGCCGGCGGCCGATGCAGGCCAGCGTCGCCGTGGACCGCAGCACCGAGCGTCCGCCGATGCCCTTGGGGTCGCCGTAGCTGGTCTCGATGCCCCAGATGGCCGCCACCACGTAGCGGTCGACGCCGAAGGCCTTCTCAACGCGATCGAAGATGGGCTTGTACTTGGCCAGCATCTCCTTGCCCTTGGTGACGCGGTTCTCGCTCACCAGCATGGTGACGTAGTCGCCGAGGGCCTTGGAGAATTCCGGCTGGCTGTCCATGAAGTCCATGATCTTCATGTCGGGTTCCAGCCCGGCGGTCAGGCGCGCGTAGCTCGCCGGCGAGACGCCTTTGGCCTGGGCCAGGGGCTGCATGGCGGCGATGCAGTTCGGGAAGTTGGCCTGCGCCTGGGCGATCGCCTCGGGCTGCATCAGCGGATGGCCGGCGCGCTCGGGGGCGGCCGGCTGCGGCGCCTGGAAGGGTTGGAAACCTTGGAAGATGGAGCCCGTGGTCTGCGCCTGCGCGCCGGCCGGAACGATGGCGAACACCGAGGCAGCCACCGCGAAGGCCGCCGCCCATCCGCCCTTGGCGGTCGGCCCGCAGTTCCCCGTCGTCGTCGTGGTCGTATCGGTCTTGGTCACCGCAATCGCTCCGCCCTTTTTGCCGCGGCATGCCGCGGCCCGGTGGTCCTCCAGGCTAATGGGCAGCGAATATGGTTGCGCCAGGGTTAACGTAAGGCAAGTTTGTGCCACGGTCGCCTCCGGCATCC
Source organism: Azorhizobium doebereinerae UFLA1-100 (assembly GCF_000473085.1). Classification (GTDB taxonomy): domain Bacteria; phylum Pseudomonadota; class Alphaproteobacteria; order Rhizobiales; family Xanthobacteraceae; genus Azorhizobium; species Azorhizobium doebereinerae. Next base: position 6,898 of record NZ_AXBA01000006.1, on the reverse strand, counting down.
GCTCACAACTGCGGGACCGGAGGCGGCGGGCTCAGTTGCGCCGCCGGTCGAGGCCGCGCTCCCAGTCGAGCGCGTTGCGCACGATGGTGGGAAGATCGTCGAGGTGGGGCGTCCAGCCCACCGTGCCGCGGATCTTCTCCGCCTTGGCGACGATGGCGGCAGGATCGCCCGGACGGCGCGGCGCATAGGTGACGGAGAAATCCACCCCCGACACGGACTTCACCGTGTCGATCACCTCCAGCACGGAATAGCCGCGCCCGTAGCCGCAGTTGAACACCGCGCTGGCGCCGCCCTGCCTGAGGTAGATCAGCGAATCGAGATGGGCCGCCACCAGGTCGCTGACATGGATGTAGTCGCGCAGGCAGGTGCCGTCCGGGGTCGGATAATCGGTGCCGTAGACCGACATGCCCGACCGCTTGCCGAGCGCGGTCTCGCAGGCGACCTTGATGAGGTGGGTGGCGCCGGCGGTGGACTGGCCCGACCGCCCGGCGGGATCCGCCCCAGCGACGTTGAAATAGCGCAGCGCCACATAGCGCAGCGGGAAGGCCACCGCGGTGTCCTCCAGCATCCATTCGCTCATCAGCTTGGAGCGGCCGTAGGGCGAGATGGGCGAGAGCAGCGCATCCTCGGCCACCGGCTCGTTGCCCACCATGCCGTAGACCGCGGCGGTGGAGGAGAAGATCAGGTGCGGCACGCCCGCGGCCACCACCGCCTCCAGCAAGGCGCGGGTCTTCACGGTGTTGGCGTAATAATAGCCGAGCGGATCGGCGACCGAATCCGGCACCACGATGCGCGCGGCAAAATGCACCACCGCCGTGATCTCGTGCTCGGCGACGATGCGGGCCACCAAGGCGCCGTCGGCCACGTCGCCCTCGATGAAGGTGGCGTTCGGATGCACCGCCCAGCGGAAGCCCGTGGACAGATTGTCCAGCACCACCACCGGCTCGCCGGCATCGACGAGGGCGAGCACCATGTGGCTGCCGATATAGCCTGCCCCGCCCGTAACCAGCACCGCCATGTACCGTCCTCCTTGGCTGTCGCCGGAGAAACTGCGGCAGCGGGAACAGCCCGTCAATCCATGCGGCGCACCGGCAAAACGCATTTGTTTTGCAACTATTTTCGAGCTTCGCCGTTGTTTTGCCGCTGACATCTGACCTGTGTTACCAACCCCGTCCTGACCTTCCGAAACCTACGGTGTTTGCCCATGCCCAAGCCGCTCCGCAAAGCCATCCTGCCGGTCGCCGGCCTTGGTACGCGCTTCCTGCCCGCCACCAAGGCGGTGCCGAAGGAGATGCTGACCGTGGTGGACCGCCCGGTGGTTCAGCACGTGGTGGACGAGGCGGTGGCCGCCGGCATTGAGCACATCGTCTTCGTGACCGGCCGCAACAAGGCGGTCATCGAGGACCATTTCGACCGCCAGTTTGAGCTGGAGAAGACCCTGGCCGACCGCGGCAAGACCAAGGAACTGGCGCAGCTCGACCGCGACACGCCCAAGGCCGGCACCACATCCTTCACCCGCCAGCAGCTCCCCCTCGGCCTTGGCCATGCGGTGTGGTGCGCCCGCGACCTGATCGGCGACGAGCCCTTCGCTTTGCTGCTGCCGGACATGCTCCATCTGCCCAACGGCAACGGCAAGGGCTGCCTCACCAGCATGGTGGAGACCTTCAACCGCACCGGCGGCAACGTCGTCTCGGTCTATGAGGTGCCGGACGACCAGACCAACCAGTACGGCATCGTCGGCGTTGGCAAGGAAGTCGGCGCCTGCGGCAACGAGATCACCCAGATGGTGGAGAAGCCGGCCCTGGGCACGGCGCCCACCAACCTCGCCATTTCCGGCCGCTACATCCTCCAGCCGACCATCTTCGACCTGCTGGCGAAGCAGGAGCAGGGCGCGGGCAACGAGATCCAGCTCACCGATTCCATGCTGAAGCTGATGGAACGCGAGCGCTTCTTCTCGGTGCGCTTTGATGGCGCGGTCTATGACTGCGGCTCGAAGATCGGCTTCCTCATGGCCAACGTGGCCTATGCCCTCTCGCGGCCGGACATCGCACCGGAATTCCGCGCCGAGCTGGGCAACTTCCTGAACGCCTGACTTAAAGGCAGACGTGCGGCGCCCCGACGGCTTCCGTCAGGGGCGCCTTGACCCGGTGTCCGTTCCCGTCTAATCGCCAGTGACCGTTTGCTTGTCCCTGGCCGGAGCCGACCGAATGCTCCAATCCCCGCATCGTCGCGGCGTGTCCGTGAAGCCCCATCTCAATGACGAGATGCGCTTCCTGCAATCCTGGTTCCAGAGCCCGCTCAAGACGGGCGCCGTGTCGCCGTCCGGGCGAGCGCTCGCCAAGATGATGGCGAGCTATCTCGATCCGCGCCTGGAAGGGCCGGTCATCGAACTCGGCCCCGGCACCGGACCCGTGACCCGGGCGCTCCTGGCCCGCGGCTTCGCGCCCGAGCGCCTAGTGCTCATCGAATACAATCGCGAGTTCTGCGGGCTGCTGCGCAAGCGCTATCCCGGCGTGACCGTGATCCACGGCGACGCCTACGCGCTCTATGACACGCTGCACGGCCGCCTGGACGTGCCGGCGGTGGGCACCATTTCGTCGCTGCCGCTCTTCACCAAGTCGCCGCAGGAACGCGACCGCATGGTGAACGAGGCCTTCGATCTGTCGCGCCCCGGCGCGCCCTTCGTGCAGTTCACCTATGCGGTGGTTTCCCCGGTGCCGCTGAAGCCCGGCGAGATCCATGGCGAGCGTTCGCCGCGCGTGTGGTGGAACCTGCCGCCCGCGCGCGTGTGGGCCTATCGCCGCCCGACCGCCTGAGGCGCTGCATTCCACCCCTGAAGCCACCGGGCCGAGGCCCGGCGCGCAGTGGTCGCGGGGCCCGGCCATGACCCCCTTCCTTTATGTGAGCCATCCCCAGGTCCGGATCGACCCGGCGGTGCCGGTTCCCGACTGGGGCCTGTCCGAGCAGGGGCGCGCCCGCGCCGAGGCCTTCGCCCGGGAGCCGGCGCTGATGGCCTACGGCCGCGTGGTGTCCTCCACCGAGGCCAAGGCGCGGGAGACCGCCGCCATCCTCGCCGCCGCCCTGAGCCTGGTGGAGGAGGTACGGCCCGGCCTGCACGAGAACGACCGCTCCGCCACCGGCTATCTGCCGGAGGCGGAATTCCAGCAGGTGGCCAACGCCTTCTTCGCCGATCCGGAGCACAGTGCGCGCGGCTGGGAGCGGGCGGTGGATGCCCAGGACCGCATCGTCCGCGGCGTGCGGCTCGCCCTGGCCGAGGCCCCGGGCACTCCGACCCTCTTCGTCGGGCATGGCGGGGTGGGCACGCTGCTGCTCTGCCATCTCGCCGGCCAGACCATTTCCCGTGCCCATGACCAGCCGCCGGTGGGTGGCGGATGCTGGTTCCGTCAGACCGCCACAGACGCGCCGGACCGCTGGCGCTCCCTGGAAGAGGCTCCGCTCCCGTGACCGACATTTCCGCCGACATCCGCGACCGCCTGATCGTCGCCCTCGATTTCCCCAATGTCGCAGCGGCCGAGGCCATGGTCTGGCAGTTGGGCGACGCGGTAAGCTTCTACAAGATCGGCCTTGAGCTCACCGTCGGCGGCGGCCTCGACCTGGCCGCCGACCTGATCGAGGCCGGCAAGAAGATCTTTCTCGACCTCAAGATGCACGACATCGGCAACACCGTGGAGCGGGCCGTCGCGGCCGCCGCCGAGCGCGGCGTCGCGCTGCTCACGGTCCATGCCTATCCTCAGACGATGGCCGCCGCCGCCCGGGGCGCCCAGGGCAGCGCCCTCCAGGTACTCGGCGTCACGGTCCTCACCTCCTATGACGCGGCGGACCTCGCCGCCGCAGGCTATGCCCAGGGCGTCGAGGAAACGGTGCGCCGCCGGGCGCTCCAGGCGCAGGAGGCCGGCATCGCCGGCGTCATCTGCGCGCCGACCGACGCCGCCATGGTCCGGGCGGCCACGGGGAGCGGCTTCCAGATCGTCACGCCCGGCGTAAGGCCCGCCGGGGCCGACGTGGGCGACCAGAAGCGCATCGCCACGCCCCGCGCCGCCATCGCCGCCGGGGCCAACCGCATTGTCGTCGGCCGGCCGATCACGGAAGCCGCCGATCCTTCGGCTGCGGCGCAGGCGATCCTGGAAGAACTGGCGCTGGCCCTCGGCTGACGGGGTGCGCCCAGACAGAGAGCCGGACGGAACCGGAAGCAAGGGGGGAGACCATGGCTCAGGAACCGACGCCGAAAGGCTATTGGGTGGCCGCCATCGACGTGCCGGACATGGAAGCCTGCGCGCCTTATCGGCGCGCCAACGGCCCGCCGATCGCCGCCCATGGCGGACGTTTCGTCGTGCGGGGCGGCCCCTTCACCGCCATGGAAGGGCGGACGCGATCCCACAACGTGGTGGTGGAATTCCCCAGCTTCGATGCGGCGCTCGCCGCCTACCGCGACCCCGCCTATCAGGCGGCCATCGCCCTGCGCCGCCCTTTTTCCACCGCCGACGTGATCGTGCTCGAAGGCGCCCCGGTGCCGCCGCCCCCCACTGATGCGACAGCGCCCGGCTACTGGGTCGTGCGCGTCGCAGTGCGCGACCCGGAACGCTACAAGGCCTATGCCGCCCTCGCCACCGAAGCCACGGCCGCCTACGGCGGCAGCCCCCTCGCCCGCGGCGGGCGGATCGAGATCGTCGAGGGGACGGCGCGCGGCCGAAACGTCGTGATGCGCTTTCCCGATGTGGAGACGGCGCTCGCATGCTATCGCTCGCCGCTCTACCAGAAGGCCCTGGCCATTCGCCAGGCGGTATCGGAAGCGGACCTTCTCGTCATCCCCGGCTATGACGGCCCGCAACCAGGCTGACCCCGCCGGAGCCATCCGGCCCGTCGCCAACACCTAGGGAGAAGGTTCACGTGTCCGATCTGCGCGTGGTCATCAACGGAGCCGGCGGCCGCATGGGCCAGGAATTGCTGCGCGCGGTCATCAAGGGCGACGGCTTCGCCCTGGTCGGCGCGCTGGAACATTCCGCCAGCAGCCATCTGGGCGAGGACGCCGGCGTCCTCGCCGGGCTGAAGCCCACCGGCATCACGGTGGAGAGCGATGCCGCCGGCACGCTGAACGGCACCGACGCGGTGGTGGACTTCAGCTCCCCGGCCGCCTCCGTGCGCCTCGCCGAGCGGCTGGCCGAGGCGGGCATTCCCGTCGTCATCGGCACCACCGGCTTCTCGGCGGCGGAGAATGCGGCCATCGAGGCCGCCGCCCGCCGCACCGCCGTGGTGAAGTCCGGCAACATGAGTCTCGGCGTCAACGTGCTCGCCGCCCTGACCCGTCGCGCGGCGGCGGCGCTCGGCCTTGAGTTCGACATCGAGATCGTCGAGATGCACCACGCCCGCAAGGTAGACGCGCCCTCCGGCACCGCCCTGCTGCTGGGCGAGGCTGCGGCCGCCGGTCGCGGGGTGAGCCTTGCCGACTGGACGGTGAAGGCGCGGGACGGCCACACCGGCGCCCGGCGGCCCGGCGACATCGGCTTCGCCAGCCTGCGCGGCGGCTCCGTGGTGGGAGAGCATGCGGTGATCTTCGCCGGCCCGTCCGAGCGCATCGAACTGGTGCACAAGGCTGAGGACCGCAGCATCTTCGCCAATGGCGCGCTGGCCGCTGCCAAGTGGGCCAAGGGCCGCGAGCCGGGTCTCTATTCCATGGCCGACGTGCTCGGCATCACGGACTGAGCGAGGCCCGCCCGGAGCGATCAAGGACCAGGCCCGTGGCATGAGCCCGCCGGCACCTGCGATCCTGGGCCGCCTTTGAGTTTTCGCCGGCGCTCGGATATGTGTCGCCGGCTTCCTGTTTGAGGGACGCCGCGCCCGGCCGGGCCGCCGGCGCCCTCGCGTCACGCAAGGATCACGCCCATGGACCGGCTTCTCGTCCTCGTCCGGCACGGACAGAGCGAGTGGAACCTCAAGAATCTCTTCACCGGCTGGCGCGATCCCGACCTGACGGAGCAGGGTGTCGCCGAGGCGCGCCGCGCGGGCGCCCTGTTGGCGGCGGAGGGATTGTCCTTCGACATCGCCTATACGTCGGCCCTCACCCGCGCGCAGCGCACCTGCGCCCTCGTGCTGGGCGAGATGGGCCTGACCGGCCTGAAGACCATCGCCGACCCCGCCCTGAACGAGCGCGACTACGGCGAGCTCTCCGGCCTGAACAAGGACGATGCCCGCTCGAAATTCGGCGAGGAGCAGGTGCACGTGTGGCGCCGCTCCTATGACGTGCCGCCGCCCGGCGGCGAGAGCCTGCGGGACACTGTGGCCCGCACCCTGCCCTATTTCGTGCAGGAGATCCTGCCGGGCGTGCTGCGCGGCGAGCGCACGCTGGTGGCCGCGCACGGCAACTCGCTGCGCGCCCTGGTGATGGTGCTGGAGAAGCTCAGCCCGGCCGGCATCATGAAGCGCGAACTCGCCACCGGCGCGCCCATCGTCTACCGGCTCGGCCCGGACGCGACCGTGACCGAGAAGCGCGACCTGCTGATCTGACCGGGCTCGGCGCGAGGATCACCTCGCGCCCGTCCCCGCTTAGAGCGTGATCCGATCAGATTGACTCAATCTGATCGGTGAATCACCCTCTAACACTTTGATAGAGAACGTTTTACCGTTCAAATGGCGATGCCATTTGAACGGAACGTGCTCTAGGTGGTGTGGACAGTTACCTGATCCACAGGACGATGGCAGCGATTGTGACGATGGCGAGGTAGTTTCGCGCGGTCTTCTCGAAGCGGGTCGCGACACGCCTGAACTGCTTGAGCTTGGAGAAGCAGCATTCGATCAGGTGGCGCTGAGCGTAGAGGTGCCTGTCGAGGCTATGCTTCCTGGCGCGGGATGGATTGGACGGGATGACCGCCTGCGCGTTCCT